>CAVOZQ010000008.1:0-78871 GCA_963700945.1 uncultured Alphaproteobacteria bacterium | reverse complement strand
CCCGGCCCCCGCCACATCACGCACAGTAACCTCCCCTCAGCGGCCTGCACGCCGCGGCCGCCAGCGACAGTGGGAGGGGCTGGTTGCGTCCGCTTGACCGGAAACCGGCCAAAAGCGTAGCAATTCAACTGAACACTCCAGGCCAGACGCGCAAAAAACGCTCCGTTGAAGGAAAACGCGCGAAACTCAACCCACAAAGCGCCTAAACGGCACGGTTGCCGGAGTTCTCCATTTTGGTCGCCGCAGCGAGCGTCTGACGCTATCGCCGGGTAGTGCTAGCGCGATGGCTGGCGACGACAGGCCCGTAGTTCCGCAATTGAAATCAACGCCGACAGCGCAACTCTGCAGCCCAGTCTGTCGCAAAATGGTAAGTCACGGGTCTGCGCCTGTGCTTTCACGTCGGCCATAATGACGGTGAGCGATCAGCTGCTATGGGCAGTCGGGGTGAGCCGAAATTGTCGCAACTTGGGGGGGCAAAAATCGCTTTGCTCGTTCTTTAATCTACTGCAAACTGAAACTCCGTGAGAGAAGAATCGATCGCCGTGGTTATCCCGGCTGGTTTTCTCAAGCGCAAAACTGCTGGTCTCGGGGGGGCAAGTAATGAAAAAATTCAAGTTTCCCACGGCTTTTACGATACTCTTTGCTTTGATTGCGATTGTCGCGGCATTGACGTGGATTATTCCGGCTGGTCAGTACGAGCGGGCGCTGAACGAAGCGCTTGGTCAGGAAGCGCCGGTGCCGGGGACTTATCACGAGGTCGAGTTCGAACCCGCAGGGCGTGTTCTCTGTGCTGCTGGCACCGATCATGGGCCTCTACGACCCGTTCACGGGCGTGGCGAACGCAATCGATGTCGCGGTCTTCGTCCTGATCATCGGCGGCTTCCTTCTGGTGGTGACCAAGACCGGTGCCATTGATGCGGGAATCGGCGGGCTCCTGAACGTGCTCGAGGGCCGTGAGATCCTGATGATCCCGATTCTCATGGTGGCGTTTGCCCTGGGCGGGACCAGCTACGGCATGGCCGAGGAATCGCTCGCCTTCTACGCGCTGATCATTCCGGTCTTCATCCGTGCCGGCTATGACAGCGTGACGGGCATTGCCGTGATCCTCCTGGGTGCCGGGATCGGCACGATGGGCTCCACCTTCAATGCCTTCGCCACGGTGATCGCGTCGAACGCTGCCGGCGTGCCCTTCACCGACGGGCTGATGCTCCGCGTCATCATTCTGGTGGCGTCGCTCGCCGCCGGCATCGCCTTCGTCATGCGCTACGCCAGCCGGGTCAAGGCCGACCCTTCGCGCTCGGTCGTCGCCGACCTCCGCCAGGACCATATCGACCATTTCCTCAAGGGCGAGACCGCCGAGGACGGCGCGCTGCCGACGCTCACCCGGGTGCGCGGCATCATCCTCATCCTGTTCGCGCTCACCTTCGTCATCATGCTGGTGGGCGTCATCAGCCTCGGCTGGTGGATGGGCGAGATGTCGGCGCTGTTCTTCGGCATGTCGCTGGTCGTCTACGTGGTCGCCAAGTTCGGCCACGAGACGGCAATGGACGAGCCGACCTTCGTCGAGACCTTCGTCAACGGTGCGCGCGATCTCCTGGGCGTGGCGCTGATCATCGGTGTCGCCCGCGGTATCGTGGTGATCATGGACAACGGCATGATCACCGACACCATCCTCAACAGTCTCGAAGGCCTGTTCGCTGGTATCGGCGAGATTGCCTTCATCAACACCATGCTGTTCGTGCAGGTGTTGTTGTCCTTTCTCGTCCCGTCCTCGTCGGGCCTCGCCGTCCTCTCGATGCCCATTCTCGCACCGCTCGCCGATTTCGCCGACGTCGCCCGGCCGCTCGTGGTCACCGCGTATCAGTCGGCGAACGGCTGGGTGAACCTCTTCAACCCGACCTTCGCCGTGGTCATGGGTGGGCTGGCGCTGGGCCGGGTCTCCTACGATCGCTGGCTGCGCTTCGTCTGGCCACTGCTCTTGATCATCATGGTCATCCTCGTGGCAGCGCTCAGCCTGTCGGCCTGAGATCGTGGCCGCAGCCGACCCTACCGTGCAGGCGATGGCTGATACGAGCCCGCAGCAATCGGGTGCCGCGCTCGGGCTCGGCGCGTGCATCGCGCTCGTCGTCGGCAACATGATCGGTTCGGGTGTCTTCCTGCTGCCGGCGGCACTCGCTGGCTTCGGGGCGATCGCCATCGGCGGCTGGGTGCTGACCTCCGCTGGTGCCCTGGTCCTGGCGCTGGTCTTCGGCCGGCTGGCGCGGATCGTCACCAGCACCGGCGGGCCATATGCCTATGCGCGCGAGGGCTTCGGCGAGTTCGCGGGTTTCCTCATCGCCTGGGGCTACTGGATAGCACTCTGGGCCGGTAATGCCGGGGTGGCCTTGGCGCTTGCCGGCTATGTCGGCCATTTCGTGCCGATCGTCGGCCAGAGCGAGACCTACACGCTGGCCGTGGCGCTACTCGCAATCTGGGTGCTTACCTTCGTCAATGTGCGCGGGGTCGAGGAAGCCAGCATCGTGCAGATGGTGACGACGGTGCTGAAGCTGCTGCCGCTCGTGGCGATCGCCTTCATCGGTCTCTTCTGGCTCGATGCCGGCAATTTCGCGCCGGTCAACAAGAGCGACCAGGGCACCGTGGGAGCGCTCGCCGCCACGGCGGCGCTGACGCTCTGGGCCTTTCTCGGCCTCGAATCGGCGACGGTGCCATCCGGCGAAGTCAGGAACCCGACACGCACGATCCCGCTCGCCACGGTCCTCGGCGTGCTGATCGCGTCGACCGTCTACATCATGGTGACGGTGGTCGCGATCGGGGTCATGCCATCCGCCGATCTTGCCGCGTCCTCCGCGCCGCTCGCCGATGTCGCCAGCCTGATGTGGGGCTCTTGGGCGGGATCGGCGATCGCCTTGGGTGCCATCATCGCCACGATCGGCACGCTTAACGGCTTCACGCTGCTCTGCGGGCAGGTGCCCTACGGCGCCGCCACCGACCAGATTTTCCCGAGCGCGCTCGGCAAGCTGTCGCGGTTCGGCACGCCGGCCAACGCGCTCGTGCTCTCGAACCTGTTCGCCAGCCTGCTGATCGTTTTCAACCTGCATCGCGGCCTGGTCGAAACGTTCACGCTGATCACGCTGCTGGCGTCCGCGACGACGCTCGTCCCCTACGCGCTCTGCGCCTTGGCAGAACTGATGATCTACCTGCGCCGTGGCACGACCATCGCCAGTGGCGCCGGCTTGTGGAAGGTCGTGACGCTCGGTGTCCTGGGTTTTCTCTACGCCTTCGGCGCGCTCTACGGCGCCGGCACCGACACGATTTTCTGGGGCTTCCTGCTGTTGCTCGCCGGCGTGCCCCTGCACGTCTGGATCAAGTTCTCGAACCGACGCGGCGCACAAGCGCCGGAATAAGGGAGACGAGGGATGGAATTCGGCGTTCATTCGGAGATCGGCAAGCTGCGCAAGGTAATGGTCTCACGGCCGTCCCTGGCGCACGACCGGCTGACCCCGGCCAACTGCCACGACCTGCTCTTCGACGACGTCATCTGGGTGCAGAAGGCGCGGAGCGACCATCAGGACTTCTGCCTGAAGATGAAGGACCGTGGTGTCGACGTCTACGACATGCAGGATCTGCTCGCCGAGTGCTTCGAGGCCAGCGCCGAGGCGCGGGCCTTCGTGCTCGACCGGCGGATCACCGCCAACATGGTGGGCCCCGGCATTGCCAAGGTGTTGCGCCCCTGGCTGGACGAGATGCCGGCGGAAGACCTTGCACGGCACCTGCTCGGCGGCATCATCGCTTATGACGTTCCCAAGGAGCTGATGACCCCGCTCATGCTCGCCGAGCTGCCCGGCACGGAGTTCATCGTCAGGCCGATTCCCAACGCCCTCTTCCAGCGCGACCCGTCCTGCTGGATCTACAATGGCGTCACCGTGAACCCGATGTTCTGGCCGGCGCGCAAGCCGGAGACGCTCTATCAGCGCACGGTCTACAAGTTCCATCCGATGTTCAAGGAAGCGTCGTTCAATATCTATTGGGGCGACAGCGACGAGGATTTCGGCAACGCCACGCTCGAGGGTGGCGACGTCATGCCGATCGGCAAGGGTGTCGTGCTGATCGGCATGGGCGAGCGGACCACGCGCCAGGCCGTCGTCCAGGTCGGCATCGAGCTGTTCAAGAAGCAGCAGGCGACCCGGGTGATCGGCTGCCTGATGCCGAAGAGCCGGGCGGCGATGCATCTCGACACCATCTTCTCCTGCCTCGACCACGACAAGGTGACCTCGTTCCACGAGGTGGCGGACGAGATCAGCTGCTTCAGCATGCGCCCGACCGACGACGAGGGTGGCTACGAGATCCAGAAGGACAAGGGCAACCTGTTCGAGACCTACAAGGATGCGCTCGGGCTCAAGGACCTGCATGTCATCGGCACCGGCGGCAACGACTTCCAGCAGGAGCGCGAGCAGTGGGACGATGGCAACAACGTCGTGGCACTCGAGCCCGGCGTGGTCCTCGGCTACGAGCGCAACACCCACACCAACACGATCTTGCGCAAGGCCGGAATCGAGGTGATCACGATCAACGGCTCGGAGCTGGGCCGCGGCCGCGGCGGCGGACACTGCATGACCTGCCCGTTCCTCCGCGACCCGGCCTACTGACCCGACACAAGACGAAGCAAGTGATCTAGGGAGTCATCGACATGTCATTCAATCTCAAGGGCCGCAGCTACCTCAAGCTGCTCGACTTCACCCAGCGCGAGCTGCTCTATCTGCTCGATCTGTCGCGTGACCTGAAGCGCGCCAAGTATGCGGGCTCGGAGCAGCAGCGACTGAAGGGCAAGAACATCTGCCTGATCTTCGAGAAGACCTCGACCCGCACCCGCTGTGCCTTCGAGGTGGCGGCTTATGATCAAGGCGCCAACGTCACCTATCTTGATCCGTCGGGCAGCCAGATCGGCCATAAGGAGTCGATGAAGGACACGGCGCGCGTGCTCGGCCGTATGTTCGATGCCATCGAGTTCCGCGGTGCCGGCCAGAAGCTGGTCGAGGAGCTAGCGGAATATTCGGGCGTGCCGGTCTACAACGGGCTCACCGACGACTGGCACCCGACCCAGATGCTCGCCGACATGCTCACCATGGTCGAGCACGCCGACAAGCCCCGAAGCCAGATCTCTTATGCCTATTGCGGCGACGCGCGCAGCAACATGGGCCATTCATTGCTGATCTTGGGCTGCATGATGGGCTGCGACGTGCGCATCGCCTCGCCGAAGGAGACGCAGCCGTCGGCCGAGATCGTCGCCAAGGCACAAGAGATGGCCAAGCTCTACGGTGGCAAGATGACCATTACCGAGGACCCCAGGGAAGCGGTCAAGGGCGTCGACTTCATCCACACCGACGTCTGGGTCTCGATGGGCGAGCCGGCCGATGTGTGGAAGACCCGGATCAAGCTCTTGAAGCCGTATCAGGTCAACAAGAAGTTGATGAAGGCCTCGGGCAATTCTCAGGTCAAGTTCATGCATTGCCTGCCGGCGTTCCACAATGCCGAGACCAAGGTCGGCAAGGACATCCAGGAGAAGTTCGGCATCAGTGAGATGGAGGTGACGGAGGAGGTGTTCGAGAGCCCGGCCAACGTCGCCTTCGAGCAGGCCGAGAACCGATTGCACACCATCAAGGCGATCCTCGTCGCCACGCTCGGGAGCTAGGGCAATGCGCATCGTCGTCGCCCTCGGCGGCAATGCCCTGCTCCGCCGGGGCGAGGCGATGACCGCCGAAAACCAGCGCCATAACGTGCGCATCGCCGCTGAAGCGCTGGCCCCGATCGCCAAGGAGCACGACCTGGTCATCACCCACGGCAACGGCCCCCAGGTCGGTCTCCTGGCGTTACAGGGCGCCGCCTACGACAAGGTGGAGGCTTTCCCGTTCGATGTCCTGGGCGCCCAGACCGAGGGCATGATCGGCTACATGATCGAGCAGGAGCTGGGCAACCTTCTGCCCTTCGAGCGGCCGTTCGCGACACTGCTCACGATGATCGAGGTCGACCCGGATGACCCGGCCTTTCAAGACCCGACCAAGTTCATTGGCCCGGTCTACGACAAGGCGGAGGCCGATCGGCTGGCGGCCGAGAAGGGCTGGGTGGTCAAGGCGGATGGCGACAAGTGGCGCCGGGTGGTGCCGTCGCCACGGCCGAAGCGGGTGTTCGAGCTGCGCCCGATCGAGTGGCTGCTGGCCAACAACACGGTCGTGATTGCCGCCGGCGGCGGCGGTATCCCGACCATGTACGCCAAGGGCGAGGCGCGCCGGCTGCTCGGGGTCGAGGCGGTAATCGACAAGGACCTCGCGACCGAGCTCCTGGCGCGCGACCTCGAGGCCGATGTCTTCGTCATGCTGACCGACGCGGACGCCGTCTTTCTCGACTGGGGCAAGCCCGCGCAGCGGGCGATCCACAAGGTGGCGCCGGCGGATCTCCGTCCGATTCCCTTCGCCGCCGGCTCGATGGGCCCGAAGGTGGACGCCGCCTGCCACTTCGCCGAGGTGACCGGCAAGACAGCGGCGATCGGGGCGCTCGCCGAGCTGCCGGCGATCATTCGTGGCGAGAAGGGAACCCTCATTGACCAGAGCCATGGGGCGATGAGCTTCCATTGAGGGGATCATCAAGATGGGGCGACGGTCGAGCGCGACGCCAAGCAGCACCAAGCTGGCGCCGTCGCCGCATTCGCGAGGGAAGGGGATCGACATGACGTTTCGGGCAGGGCTTCTCGCGGCCGGGATCATCGTCTCGGTCAGCACCGCCGGCGGGCCGGCGATGGGCCAGTCGGCGGCAAATCAGCTGACACTCGCCTCCTGGGGCGGCTCGTACACGCGTAGCCAGATTCTCGCCTTCGTCGATCCGTTCCGCAAGCAGACCAGGAGCTGGGTCGAGGTCGTGGACTTCAATGGCGATCTGGCCGCGGTGCGCGAGCAGGTTCGCTCGCTCAACGTTACCTACGGTGTCGTCGACCTCGAGGGGCCCGAGCTCATCCAGGGGTGCGAGGACGGCATCCTGCAACGCCTGGACAGGGTGACGCTGCTGCCTGGCGCGGACGGCACGCCGGCCGCCGATGACTACTTCCCGGGCATGCTCCGGCCGTGCGGGATCGGCTCGGTGATCTCCGCCACCCTGCTGGTCTATCGTGAGGACGTGTTCGGCGAGTTGGGGGCCCGGCCGTCGACCGTGGCCGACCTCTTCGATCTCGAGCGTTTCCCGGGCTCGCGGGCGCTGCGTCGCACGCCGCGGGTCAATCTGGAGTGGGCGCTCCTCGCCGACGGCGTTCCGGCAGGCGGGACTCTACGCGGCGCTCGACACCGATGCCGGTCTCGACCGCGCATTCGCCAAGCTCGATACGATCCGCGATTCGATCGTCTGGTGGGATGAGGGCGAGGAGCCGTTCGAGCTTCTGGCCACCTACCGGGTCGCCATGGCCTCGGCCTTCAATGGGCGCGTGTTCGCCCGTCGCACCATCTGGGACGAGCCGGTCGAGCCGGTTTGGTCCACCGCTTTCTGGACCGACAATTTCTGGGCGATCCCGACCGATGCGCCCAATCCGGAGCTTGCCGAGGCGTTCTTGACCTTCGCCAGCTCGCCCGAGCGTCAGGCGCTGCAGGCCAATGAGATCGCCTACAGCCCGCCGCGCCGATCGGCCTTGGATCTGGTGGCGTCGGCGGTCAGGCCGCTGCTGCCCACTGCTCCTGAGAATCTGGCTCAATCGATCGCGACCGATTCGGCATGGTGGGCGCGCAACGGTGCCAGGATCGAGGCGCGTTTCGAGGCCTGGCTGCGCGGCGACGCCCAAGGCGAACGCCGCACGCGCGGCCGCGACGTTTATTGAGCCGTGGTCGCACTTTGAGGAAGGACTGAAAGCGATGCGAAAGGCTCATCGATCGACCACGCTGCGTGGCGCTGCACTCGCACTTGCGGTTCTTCCTTTCGCCGGCCCGGCACTGGCGCAAGATGCGCGCGTCGAGCAGCTGGAAGAGCAGATGCAACGCATGCAGGAGCGTTTCGAGCAGGAGATGCGCCGCATGCAGGCCGAGATCGAGCGTCTCAAGGACGCCGATGCCGAAGCGGCTGTCGCGGTCGAGCGGGTCGAGGAGAAGGTCGCCGAGCGCGAGCCCATCGTTTCCTCGGGCTCCGACAAGCTGTCCCTCACGGTCTCGGGCCAGATCAACCGCGCCTTCAATGTCGTCGACGATGGCGACCAGACCAAGTTCTACGCGGTCGACAACGATGTTACCAATACGCGATTCCGTCTCGTCGGCGAGGCCAGGCTCGACGACTGGACCGTCAACTCCGTGCTCGAGCAGGCGCTGAGCCCGAACAACTCGTACGACGTGTCACAGGACAATGAGAATTCGGGCGACTTCCTCGACACCCGCAAGGCCGAGCTGATCGCGCAGAACGACCGTTTCGGCGCCTTCTTCGGCGGGAAGGGGTCGGGCGCCTCGGACGATGTCTCCGAATACGATCTTTCGCTCGTGGCGACTGCCATCATGTATTCGGGCGTCGCCGATCCGGTGGGCGGCATCCAGTTCACCGCCAACGGCAACCTGACGGGGCAGACGCTCGGCGATGCCTACACTGACTTCGACGGGCTCGGCCGCTACAACCGACTGATGTACGTGTCGCCGAATTTCGGCGGCTTGCAGGTCGCGGGCTCGGTCGGCGACGACCAGCAATGGGACTTGGCGCTGAAGCTGGGCTACGACTACAACGACTGGACCGGCGTCAAGATCGGTCCGTTCACGACGCTTGCCGGCGTCGCCATCAGCGATCCCAGCGAGAACGGCGTCGACTACCGTATCAATGGCTCGGTCTCGACGATCCACGACGCGACCGGGCTTGGCCTGACCCTCGCGGCCGGCGGCGACCGCAAGGACGGCGGTGGCGACGACCCTTATTTCGTCTATGGCAAGTTGTCCTGGGATACCAATTTCTTCGACTTCGGCGACACCGGCTTCGGCGTCGACCTGCAACACAACGAGAACGTTCTGGCGGACAATGACAGCGGCTACTCGTTCGGTGTCGCCGCCCTTCAGCAACTGGACGATCTCGGCGTCAACTTCTATGCGCAGATCCGCTACTTCGATTACGACAATGACGAAGGGCCGTCGTTCAACAGCGTGATCGCCGCGACGACCGGCTTCCTCGTCAGGTTCTGATCATGCCGCTGTCGTCCGCCCGCCTTGGCCTCGGTGCCGCATTCCTGGTCCTGGCGAGCGGTTGCGCGGCGCCGCATTTCGCCCCTGGCGACCTCGGGCCGCGCGGCCGCGACATGCCGGCCGGGCCTGGACTGTTCAGCGGCCCGGACGGCATCTTCACGATCATGGAGCGGCCGATCGACCGAGAGGCCGAGCCGCCCGCCCTCACGACGCCGCCACGCGAGGCGCGGTCGCTGACAACGCCGCCGCCGGAGACACCGACGACTCGGAACAATGCGACACCTTGACCGGATCGCATCGGGCCGCGTCACCCGATGTTCCGATCCGGCTCGAGGTCCGATAAGCAGATGAGTCACTCGGCTGGCCCCGCGGATGGCTAGAGCGTGACGTGGCCAAACGTTCAAGAGGAAGGACAAGTTATGACCCAGGTTCTCAGCCCCGCCGACATCAAGAAGCGCGCGGAGGAGGTCGAGCGCAAGAAGCTGCGCGAGGCCATGGAGGCGATGAAGAAGAAGGAGTCCCACGAGGACGAGGTGCGCAACGCTTTCATGACCGAGGGGCCGCGCCCCGACTGGAGTGACCGTCTCAATCGCGCGATCAATGCCGCAGTCGAGCGCGGCCAGAACGAAATCATGGTGCTGCGCTTTCCTGCGGCGTGGCTCTCCGACAAGGGGCGGGCGATCAACAATTTCGAGGCGGACTGGCCGGCAACGCTCACCGGTCGCGCGAAGGCCGCGTACGAGGAGATCTTCAAGAAAGAGCTCGAGCCAATGGGCTACAAGGTCAAGGCACAGATTCTCAACTTCCCGGGCGGCATGCCGGGCGAGGTCGGCATCTACCTGTCCTGGTAAGCGACGGCCGCCGCTGGGACGGCCGGCGGTTGGTGTTGCGGCGCCTCCGCGTGGGCTTATGCTCGGTCGCCATGCCTGAGAATTTGCCGCTGCAAACCAACTCGCGGCGCTGTCAGAACAAGCTGCGTTGAGGCGGTATATCGGCCTCTCTATCCTCAGCGGACAATACACGGAGATCTCCATCTGTCTGGCATTCATGGCTTATGTGTGATTCCCGCTCGCCAATTAGTTCAGCTAATTTCCACAGTGTCTGTGGATGCCAGCCTTCACGAACGATGTCGCATTGTCATCAAATGGCAAGCGTACCGTGACTGGCTCGACCAACATGTCGATGAACACATACGGCATGCGAACGATGTCAGGTAGTGATCATTGGGACAGACAAGCAGTTAATGTCGCGTCTATTGATGAGACCGCTACTCCGATGGGGTTGCGATTGGGTATCGATCAGAACATGAAACTAAATCGAGCTAATGGAGATGCTGGGAAAAACATAGAGATTGCGTTGCCGAATAGAGGCGAATTCAATATTGGGTTCATGATCAACGTCTCACCGTTCGATATCGGATCCTGATTATCCATTATTTTCGTCTAGAGCTATGCTAGCAGAATCATGTGGTTATGGTGGATTGGAGGCGAGCACAGTGAATAATCTGGCGGCCAAGATGCGTGGATTGAGCGAGTTGGCGTTTCGGGCGCGGTTCGGGACCGAGGCGCAATGCCTGGCGGTGCTGTTCGAGATGCGCTGGGGCCGCGGCTTTATCTGTGAGCGGTGCGGCTGTGAAAAGTATTCGCGGATGAAGAGCAGGAAGCAGGTCCAGTGTAACGCCTGCAAGCATCAGACGGGGTTCACGGCGGGCACGATCTTCCACAGCACGAAGCTGCCGCTGACGACGTGGTTTCGCGCGATCTACGAGTTGACGCAGGCCAAGGGCGGGATCAGCTCGATCGAGTTGGCGCGACGACTGGGTGTGCGGCAGCCGACCGCCTGGCTGATGAAGCAGAAGCTGATGTCCGCCATGGCGGAACGCGACGCCGGCAAGCCGAAGATGAGCGGCCGGGTCGAGCTCGACGACGCTTATCTCGGCGGCGTGCGCAGCGGCGGCAAGCGTGGGCGCGGTGCGGCCGGCAAGACACCGTTCGTCGCTGCGGTCGAAACGAGCCTCGACCGCAAGCCGAGGCGCCTGAAGCTGCTCGTGGTCAAGGGCTTCCGCAAAGCCGAGATCGCCAAGCTGGCCCGGTCGAGCTTCGCCACCGGCACCAACATCGTCAGCGACGGCCTGTCGTGCTGGCGGAGCGTCGAGGCCGCCGGTTGCGACCACTTCCCGATGCTCAGCGGCAGTGGCAAGAAGGCAGCGCAGTGGCCGTCGTTCAACTGGGTGAACACGACGCTCGGCAACATCAAGACGGCGCTCGCCGGCACATACCACCACGTCAGCCAGAAACACGCCCAGCGCTACCTCGCCAGCTTCGCCTGGCGCTTCAACCGCCGCTACCAACTCGACACCATAACCGAGCGCCTGATGTGGGCCGCGCTGCAGGCCAAGCCGCGCCCGTATCGGGCCATCATCGCTGGATGAGAAAAACGGATAATCAGGAAGAGCTTTGGAGAGCTTTTGGAAGTACTAGAGCGCAAACCCTTCTAAGTACGGATCAGAAGGTTGGGTTCGATTCCTCCCGAGCGCGCCATTCCATCCATTTCCCGATCCGACTTGCCGCTTTGAAGCTTTGCCGGGATCGCGTCGCGGGCGGTCAGGCGGGTGGCCTGCCGAGCTTTTCGGAACGATGCAGCTGGTGAGCGGTTGGTGCCTGGATTGCCATCCTGGCGCCGTCGATGGAGTGTGTGATGTCGAGCCGACCCGAGCCCTTTCACGGGCGCGCATTCGCCAGCCCTGGACGGCTGCGAGCGGGCAACTGGTGGCGGGTGGCCAAGCGGATCTTCCGTGATCTGGGCGAGGACCACCTCTCCCTGGTAGCCGCCGGCTGCGCGTTCTATGCCATGCTGGCGATCGTTCCGGCGCTGACGGCGCTTCTCTTGATCTATGGCCTGGTGTTCGATCCGTCCTCGGTGCGCGATCAGGTGGGCGCCCTCGAGGGGTTTGTGCCAGAGGGCGTCCAGGCGCTCTTGCGGGATCAGCTCACCCGGCTGGCCGACACCTCGCAGAGCCGTTTGGGGTGGGGCCTGGTGCTCGCGCTGCTCTTGGCCTTGTGGCCGGCGTCGGCTGGCATGAAGGCGCTGATCCAGGCGATGAACATCGCCTTCCACGAGGACGAGAAGCGGAACATCCTGGTCTTCAACGCCGTCGGGCTGGGCTTCACGCTGCTGGCGATCATGGCCATGGCGATGGCCCTCTTCGTCATTCTGGGTGTGCCGGCGCTGCTCGCCATCGTCGGTCTGGGCACGATCGCCGAGCAGACGATGCAGTGGGCGCGCTGGCCGGTCCTCGCCGCACTCGTTGTCCTCGGCCTGGGCTTTCTCTATCGCTACGCGCCGTCACGCCAGGAGCCGCGGCTCGCCTGGGTCACCATCGGCGCCGTCGTCGCCACGGTCATCTGGACCTTGGCCTCGGCCGGCTTCTCGCTCTACATCGCCAATTTTGCCGACTACAGCGAAACCTACGGCTCGCTCGGCGCCGTTATCGTCGTCCTGCTCTGGCTGTACATCTCGGCTTTCGTCGTCATCCTCGGCGCCAAGCTGAACAGTGAGGTCGAGCACGAGACATCGGTCGACACAACGGTCGGTGCGCCGCAGCCACGTGGTGAGCGCGGCGCCTTTGTCGCGGACCACGTGGCGGACGTCAGCGACCGGCGAGGGCGCGTCGAGGGCTGAGGGCCGAGCCGGGCCGATCCCGTCATCTTTACCCCGGCCGGTCGCCGGCAAGCCCAGGAGATCGGGGCTCCCAGCCGCCGCATGTGCGCGGCGTCGCGCTGAGCGCGCTGCGGTTGCTGTCGAGCGCGGCGCTGGCGACCGCCTGCCATTGAAAGGCCCGTGCCGGGAAGTGACCTCGTGATGCAACCATCGCCGGGCTGATCCGTTGTCTGGACAGTGAAAGCAACGGGAGAAAGCTTCATGGGTCTCGAAGTCGGCGGCATTTTCGGCCTGCTCATTCTCATCGCCGATATCTGGGCGATCGTGCATGTCTTCGGCAGCACGACCTCGACGGGCGCCAAGGTCGTCTGGACCTTGGCCATCCTCTTGCTGCCGGTCATCGGCTTCATTGCGTGGTTCCTTCTCGGACCCCGCAGCGGCCGCGTGGCGCGCGCCTGACTCATCTGAACGCAAGCCAAAGGAGCTATGCATGAATTGCGACATTCTCGAAGGCAACTGGACCCAGCTCAAGGGCGAAGCCAAGGAGCAGTGGGGCAAGCTGACCAACGACGATCTGGATGTTGCCGAGGGCCAGTTTGAGCAATTGGTCGGCAAGATCCAGGAGCGCTACGGCAAGAGCCGCGAGGAAGCAGAGCGCGAGGTCGAGCAGTGGCGGAGTGCTCGACAGTGAGGCGGCTCCTCGTCCTCTTGCCGTTCGTCGCCCTCCTCGGCCTTGCCGCCTGCGACGACGGCCCGGCCGAGGAAGCCGGCGAGGCGATCGACAACGCGGCCGAGCAGGCCGGTGACGCAGCCGAGGAAGCCGGCGACGCGGCCGAGAGGGCCGTCGACTAGAGCGTCATCGAAGCACTGAGTCCAGGCCAGAAAAGTCTCGGATTTGTGCTGACGAGAAGTCGGTGAAAAACGGCCCGACCCGCAGAGGGTCGGGCCGTTTCGCTGTCTCGTGTCGCCGTCGCTCAGCCCGCCGGGCGCACGATCGCGAGCGGCTCCTTGAAGGTAAGCGTGCGATGCGGGAACGGTATTTCGATGCCGGCCTCGTCGAGCGCGGCCTTGATCGCGGTCACGACCTCGTCGCGCGAGCGTCGCACCTCGAATGGTGTCGAGATCGTCCACCAGGTCACCTCGAAGTCGATGCTGCTCGAGGAGAAGGCAGTCGCGAAGACGTCGACATTGCGGTCGGCGTCCACCGTGTCCAACGGCTTGACGGCCTCATGAATGGTGCGGCGCGACTGGTCGATATCCTCGCCATAGGCAACGCCGACGATGAGCGAGACGCGACGCTTCTCGAGGTCGGTGCGGATCTCGACCGGGGTCTTGAGCAGCACGGCGTTGGGGAGGATAGTGAGCTGGCCGTCGGCGCGCCGCAGATGGGTGTCGCGGATGGTGATCCGCTCCACCTTGCCCTCGACATCGGCGCAGGTGATGTAGTCGCCGAGGCGCATCGGCTCACGGGAGAGCACGAAAACACCGGCGATGAAATTCTCGAACACGTCCTTGAAGGCAAAGCCGATGGCGATCGAGCCGACGCCGAGCGCCGCGGCGAGGTCGGTCGGCGACATCTCCGGAAAGAGCACGGTCATCGCCAGCAGCAGACCCAGCATCCATGTGCCGATGGCGGTCAGGTTCTGCAGCAGCTCGACCAGCGAGGGCCGCAGCCGGCGGCCCCGGGTGAGCCAGGCGACCAGCCGCTGGGCCCCCTTGGCCACCAGCCATGTGCCGACGATGACGGCGACCGCGCCCAAGATCTGCGGCAGCAGCCTGGCCAGATCCTGACCGCTCGAGACCAGTTGCTCGAACCCTCGCTCCATCGATCTTTCTCATGCTCGCCGCCGCCGGAACAACGCTTTTCACTGGCAAAGGTGCCTTCGCGGCTGTGTCGAGACAAAACCCGTTTGGCTCCCTGCCACCCTCGCAACCACCGCTCTGATTTTCGCTGCGACCACGTCGACTGTGCCGGGCATGGCAGCGCGGGTCGCCATCGCGCCTGCCCTGGGCTAGAAACTTGTTCCGGCCTGGAGGCGTGCTCGGGGCGGCACGATTGCTCCAGACAGCATCGCGACTTGCGACCCGACGGAATTCGAGGGGGGAACCATGGACCATTCGAGCAATAGCCGAGACCAGCAGGAGATGGTGGCGCGGGCTGAGCTCCGTGTCGCGGCGGAGCTGGCTGCGTTCCTCGAGAACGAGGCCCTACCGGGCTCCGGCGTGGCGGCGGACGCGTTCTGGGACGGCTTCTCCGCGCTGGTGAACAGCTTCGGGCCGCGCAATGCGGCGCTCTTGCAGCACCGCGACAAGCTGCAGGCAGAAATCGATGCCTGGCACATCAAGCGGCGCAACCAGCCGCATGACCACACCGCCTACAAGGCGTTCCTCGCCGAGATCGGCTACTTGCGGGAGGAGGGCGACGCCTTCGCCATCGAGACGGCAAATGTGGACCCGGAGATCGCCAGCGTGCCGGGGCCGCAGCTGGTGGTGCCGATCACCAATGCGCGCTATGCGCTCAATGCCGCGAATGCGCGCTGGGGCAGCCTGTATGACGGGCTCTACGGCACCGACGCCATGGGCAGCACGCCGCCGGCGGGTGGTTACGACCGGGGCCGCGGCGCCAGGGTCGTGGCCCGGTCCCGCGTGTTTCTCGACGAGGCGTTTCCGCTCATTGGGACCAGCCACGCGGATGCACGGCGCTACCACGTGCATGGCGGCGCGCTGCTGGTCGACGACCTGCCGCTCATGGAGCCGGAGAAGTTCGCCGGCTATCGCGGGCATCCGCGGGCGCCGGACGCCGTCTTGTTGCGCAACAACGGCCTGCATGTGGAGCTGGTCTTCGACCGCACGCATCCAATCGGCAGCCGGGACCAGAACGGGCTCGCCGATGTGCGGCTGGAGAGCGCCGTCTCGGTCATCATGGATTGCGAGGATTTGGTCGCCTGCGTCGACGCCGAGGACAAGGTCGTGGCCTACCGCAACTGGCTGGGCCTGATGAAGGGTGACCTCGTCGAGACCTTCGCGAAGGGCGGTCGGGAGCTGACCCGCAGCCTCAACCCGGACCGGACCTACACGGCGCCCGATGGCGGCGAGCTCTCGGTCAAGGGGCGCGCCTTGATGCTGGTGCGTAATGTTGGCCACCTGATGACCAATCCGGCGATCCTCGACAGGGAAGGCCGCGAGGTCTTCGAGGGATTGATGGACGCGATGATCACGACGCTGATCGCGATCCACGACCTGAGGAAGACGGAAGGGCCGCGCAACTCGGTCGCGGGCTCGGTCTACGTGGTGAAGCCCAAGATGCACGGGCCGGGCGAGGTGGCCTTCGCGGACGAGACCTTCAGCCATGTCGAGGAGGTGCTCGGCCTGCCCCGCTACACGGTGAAGCTCGGGATCATGGACGAGGAGCGGCGGACCAGCGTCAATCTCAAGGAATGCATCCGTGCTGCGAGGCATCGCTGCGCCTTCATCAACACGGGCTTCCTCGACCGGACGGGGGACGAGATCCACACCTCGATGGAGGCCGGCCCCTTCAGCCGCAAGGACTTCATCAAGCGCAAGGGCTGGATCACGGCCTACGAAAACCAGAACGTCGATATCGGGCTGGAATGCGGGCTGTCGGGCAAGGCGCAGATCGGCAAGGGCATGTGGGCCATGCCGGACCGGATGGCGGCGATGCTCGAGAGCAAGATCGAGCATCCCAAGGCGGGTGCCAACTGCGCCTGGGTGCCGAGCCCGACCGCGGCGACGCTGCACGCGCTGCACTACCACAAGGTGGACGTGTTCAAGGTTCAGGCGGCGCTGGCGAAAGGCGGCAGGCGGGCCTATGTCGACGCCGTGCTGGACATTCCGATCGCGAGCTATCGCAAGTGGTCGCCCGAGCAGATCCGCCGCGAGGTGGAGAACAACGCGCAGGGCATACTTGGCTACGTAGTGCGCTGGGTCGACCAGGGAGTGGGCTGCTCCAAGGTGCCCGACATCAACGATGTGGGCCTGATGGAGGACCGCGCCACTTGCCGAATCTCGGCCCAGCACATTGCCAACTGGCTGCACCACGGCGTGGTCAGCGAGGCCGAGGTGATGGAGATCATGCGCCGGATGGCCGAGATCGTCGATCGCCAGAACGACGGCGACCCGGCCTATGAGCCGATGGCGCCCCGGTTCGACAGCATCGCCTTCCAGGCGGCATGCGACCTCGTCTTCAGGGGCACCGAGCTGCCGTCGGGCTACACCGAGCCGGTATTGCACGCTCGGCGCATCGAGCGGAAGGCGGCCGCAGCAGCCTGATCCGACACGGTCGCGGCACCGTCGAAGGCGCTGGCGAAAGTAGCGATACTGGCGCTTGCCCGTCCCTCACGCGGCAAACGCGCTCCTGGTGCCGCCCGATTTCTGCGTCTTGAAGATCGAGCCGGCATCAGGCGCCGGTGGCAAAGGCAGGCGGACGGGGCATTGCTCGATGCGCGGCGCGATGATGGGCGCGCCGCAGATCGTGCGCTCGAGCAGGTCGGCCCACATCTCGCGCTGCGGCAGGCGGTGCATATAGCCGCCAGCACCCAGCAGCGGCCAGGCATCGGCGGCGCAGGCCTCGAAGAAGAGGATCAGCCGCGCCCGGTCGCTCTTGTTCGGGGCCGAGCCGTGCAGCGTGCGGGCGTGGTGCACCGTCATCGAGCCGGCCTTGCCGGTCAACGTCACGGCCTTGTCGAAGTGGAAGTCCGGATCGTCCGGATCGACCGCACCCGCGAAGACGCCGTTATTGTGGTGGCTCAGCAGCGGTCCCCGGTGCGAGCCGGGGATCACCATGAGCGGACCGTTCGCCTGGTCGACGTCCTCAAGCATCAGCCCGAAGGCCAGCATGTCGTCATTGGTGTGCGGGTAGAACGCCCAGTCCTGGTGCCACTCGACCGCTGCCCCACCGCCCGGCGCCTTGGTGTTGAGCTTCGAGGTCTGCAGCGTGACGTTGGGGCCGAGCAGCGCCTGGAAATAGCCCTTCATCCGCGCCGAGCGCAGCACGGTGTCGTAGATCGGGTGCTGCTTGTGCGGCAGCTTGATGCGGGTTAGCCGCGGGGTGGTGGGACCGTGGCCCTCGTCGAGGTCGAAGATGTCGTTGCTGTCGGTGACCTGGCGCGACTGCTCGATGAAGTCGTAGGTGACCCGGCGCAGCGCCTCGAGGTGCTCGGCCGACACCGCGTTCTCGATCATCAGGTAGCCGTTCTCGCGGTAGAAGGCGAGATCGTCCGCGCTCAGCCCGCCCGTGGTCAGCGTGTCCGTGGTCATGGCTATCCAAACTCCCTCTGGAGCCGGCATCATGGTTGCGCTAACATTTTGCTGTCAAGGCGAAACGCAAGGTGACGGACGGATGATTTCTTGAGCGGCAGCGGCTGGGTGACGATGGCGGACGTGGCGCACCGGGCCGGGGTCTCGGCAATGACCGTGAGCCGCGTGCTTCAGGAGCCGGCACGGGTAAAGGCGGCGACCAGGGACCGGGTCGAGGCGGCGATCGAGGCACTGGGCTACGTGCGTCATGCCGGGGCCGGGGCGCTGGCGTCCAAGGAGAGTAGGCTGGTCGCAGCACTGGTCTCGACCCTGGGCGGGTCGATCTTCACCTCGACCATCGCCGGGCTGGGTGCTGAGCTGCGTGCCGCCGGCCACGAACTCCTGCTCGGCACCACCGATTACTCGCCGGCGAGCGAGGAGGCGCTGCTCGAGGCGACACTGGGGCGGCGGCCGGACGGGCTCGTGCTCAGCACCGATCGGCACACCGCGCGGGCGCGGGGCCTCTTGCGTCGGGCGAAGGCGCCGGTGGTCGAGATCTGGCAGCTGCCCGAGCGGCCGCTGGACATGGCCGTGGGCTTCTCCAACCGTGCCGCCGGTCGGGCGATCACCACCGCATTGGTGGAGTGGGGCTACCGGCGGATCGGCTTCGTCGGTGCCTTGGGTGCAGACGACCATCGCGGCAAGCGTCGGCATCAGGGCTATGCGGAGGTGCTCGCCGATCGCAGCCTGGGTCCGGCGCGAACCGCTGCGTCTGAAGCCGCGAGCGCCAGCATTGCCGATGGGGCCGGCGGGTTGCGTCGGCTGCTGGAACGCTGGCCGGACTGCGATGCGGTTTTCTGCGGCAGCGATCCCATTGCGTTCGGCGCGATCAGCGAGGCAGCGCGGACGGGGATTTGGGTTCCAGAGGATCTGGCGGTCGTCGGCTTCGGCGATTTCGATTTTGCCGGCGAGGCCGGGCTCGGTCTCACCACCGTGCGCATTCCGGGCGAGCGCATTGGGCGCGAGGCAGCCCGCCTGATCCTCGCCCGCAAGACCGGCGAGGCCCTGGCGTCAACCGTCATCGATGTAGGGTTCGAGATCGTCAGGCGGCGCAGCGCCTGATGCGCGCCATTGGCGGCGAGGCGCGTGACTTCTCGGCCGGTGGCGCTAGCTTGCGGTGAGCCTCGTCGCGGGCTCACCAACCACCCCGAACGATTCCCTGATCGATGAAAGAAGACCGATGACCGACCGGCCGACGCCGCATCTTTTCCGACCCTTCACCCAGCGCGGGGTCACCTTCAAGAACCGCGTCTGCGTCTCGCCGATGTGTCAGTACCAGGCCGCCGATGGGCGGATGACCGACTGGCACTACGACCACCATGTCCGCTTCGCCATGGGTGGTGCGGCCGTGGGCATCGTCGAGGCGACCGGCGTCTCGGCTGACGGGCGCATTACCCATGGCTGCACCGGGCTCTGGTCCGACGAGCAGATCGCGCCCATGGCGCGGGTGACGGCCGCCTACAAGCGCTACGGTTCCGTTCCCGCCATCCAGCTCGGCCATGCCGGGCGGAAGGCGAGCACGGCGCGGCCCTGGGACGGCGCCCAGCCGCTCACGGCGGGCGAGGGGGCCTGGCCGACCATCGCCCCCAGCGCCTTGCCGGTGCGCGACGGCTGGCACACGCCGAAGGCCATGGACGAGGCCGATATCGAGCGCGTCAAGGCGGACTTCGCAAGCGCGGCCGGGCGGGCACTCGAAGCCGGCTTCGAGGTGGTCGAGATCCATGGGGCGCACGGTTACCTGCTGCACAGCTTCCTCTCGCCGCTCTCGAACCGCCGCAATGACGACTATGGCGGTGACCTCGAGGGCCGCATGCGCTTCCCGCTCGAGGTGGCGGCACTCGTCCGCGCGGCTTGGCCGGCGCATCTGCCGGTCTGGTACCGGGTTTCGGCACAGGACGGGGTCGAGGGCGGGCTGGAGCTTCCCGAGGTGATCGAGCTCTGCCGCCGGCTCAAGGCAATCGGCGTCGATCTGGTCGACTGTTCGTCTGGCGGCATCAGCGGTAGCCCGAGCCTCGCGACGGTCCATCCAGGGCCGGGCTTCCAGGTGCCCTTCGCCGAGGCGATCCGGCGCAACGCGGAGATCGCGACCATGGCCGTCGGTTTCATCACCGAGCCGCAGCAGGCCGAGGCGATCCTCGCTGAGGGGCGGGCCGATATGATCGCGATCGCCCGGGAGCACTTGGCCGATCCGGCCTGGGCCTATCATGCCGCTCTGGCGCTCGACGCACCGGAGCCTCACGCGCTGTTGCCGCACCTCTACGAGTTCTACCTCGCACGGCGGGCGCAGCTGAGCCGGGCCTGAAGCACGGCCGACGGGGGCTTGCCTTCGAGCCGGCGGGGGGCCACCTCCGGGCAGGTAGCGACAACAAGGGCAGGGAGAAACGCCATGGTCGACGTCAAGTACCGCACCAGCGCCAGCGCCAGCGGCGGGGGCCGCGAGGGGCATGCCAAGTCAGCCGACGGCAAGGTTGATGTGCAGCTCAGCGTGCCCAAGGAGCTGGGCGGCGGCGGGGGTACCGGGACCAACCCCGAGCAGCTGTTCGCCGCCGGGCATGCGGCGTGCTTTCTGGGCGCGATGCGCCATGTGGCGGGTGCCGAGAAGATCCGGCTGCCCGACGCGACGACGGTCGATGTCGAGGTCGGGATCGGCCCGCGCGAGGACGGGACCGGCTTCGGCCTCGAGATCGCGATCAAGGCGCGGGTGCCCGGCATGGATCGGGCCGCCGCCGAGGCGCTGGTCGAGAAGGCTGACATCGTCTGCCCGTACAGCCATGCCACCAAGGGCAACGTCAAGCGCAGCGTGACCGTCGCCTAGTCGTCACGCGGCCACCGGTCACCAGCGTCTGACCGGTGGCCGCGGATTGACCGGCTGGGACCCGCAATGTATGCGTTGTCGTATGGGTAACTGCAGCGAGCCTTTGCGGATCGCGGCTTCGGGCGCTGCTGTGGCTACGCGGGATAGGCGGACGCCATGAACGAATTCAAGATCGCGGTGCTGCCGGGCGACGGGATCGGCCGGGAGGTCATGTTTGCCGCGCGCGAGGTGCTGTCGGCGCTGGAGAGCCGCTTCGGCTTGGCGCTGGCGCTCGAACATCATGATGGCGGGGCTGCCTATTACGCCGAGACCGGCCGCGACCTGGCACCTGGCGCAATGGAGGCGTGCCGGAGCGCCGATGCCATTCTGTTCGGTGCCATGGGGATGCCCGACATCCGCTTCCCCGACGGCACCGAGATCGCACCGCATCTCGACATGCGCCGCGAGTTCGGTCTCTTCGCCGGCGTCCGGCCGGTCCGGGCACTGCCCAACACGCCGGCGGTGCTCAAGGACCCGCGCGCTGCCGAGATCGACTTCATCATCATTCGCGAATCGATGGAGGGGCTCTTCGCCTCGCGCGGCGTCGGCAGCGTCGAGGACGACCGGATCGCGCGGGAGACCATGGTCATCACCCGCGACAACTGCGAGCGGCTGTTCGACTTCTCCTTTCGGCTGGCCCAGCGCCGCAAGGCCAAGGGCAAGCCGGGCCGGCTGACCTGCGTCGACAAGGCCAACGTGTTCGTCGCCATGGCCTTCTTCCGCAAGATCTTCGACGAGCGGGCCGCGGGCTTCCCCGACATCCGGGCCGACCACCACTACGTCGACGCCACGGCTCTCGATCTCGTGCGCAAGCCCTGGGAGTTCGATGTCATGGTCATGGAGAACATGTTCGGCGACATCATCTCCGATCTCGGCGGCGGGCTGGTGGGCGGCATGGGGCTGGCACCTTGCGCGGAGATCGGGCTCGAGCATGCGCTCTTCCAGCCGAGCCACGGCTCGGCGCCCGACATCGCGGGACAGAGGCATCGCCAACCCGACCGCCATGCTGCTTTCCACCGCGATGATGCTCGACTGGCTGGGCGAGCGGCACGGCGAGACCGACATGGTGACGGCTGGTGCGGTGCTGGAGAGGGCGGTCGACCTGGCCTTCGCTGGCGGGGCGCGGCCGCACGATCTCGGTGGCGGCCACGGCACGCGGGACATGGCGGTGGCCGTGATCGATCAACTGGACGCGGCCGCGCGCTCGGTGGCGTGATTGCCGGGCCGCGCGGCCCAAAGGCGTAGGCTGCTTGCGCCGCGGCGAGCGCCGGCAATCAGTCATGCTGGTCGAGCGGCCGCGTCTCGCTTGGAATGCCGTAGAGGCCGCTCCGCTGCTCCTCGAAGAGCACGAAGGACGGCGGGAAATAGGTGAAGAGGCTGTAGGCGAGGACTTGCGCAAGCAGCAGCGTGCCGGCGATCGCCTGGGTCCATTCGCCGCCATGTCGCTCGAGTGGGCCGAGCAGTGCGGCTGTGCTGGTTTGACCGGCAGCCACGGCCACGACGAAGATGCCGATGTCCAGGGGCAGGATGTTTTGCCCGATCAGCGCCTTGTAGCCGTAATAGAGGCAGACCACCGCGAGCGGCACGATCAGGAGCCCGATTGCCTTGGCGAGGCGGTAGGCTGCTTCTGGTGGCCGGGCCAGCCGGCGAACGACGAGCGCCCAGAGGAGTGCCGGCCAGAAAGCCAGCTTCAAGTGCTCCCAAACGGATTCGTTGACGGCAGCGATGAGGGCGAGCGGTCGCCAGCCGCCCGACCAGGCGAAGACGAAATGCAGCACCGAGCCCAGGAGCACGATGGGCACGATGCCGAGCAATTCCCATCGCCAGATCGACAGGCACCGCTCGTCTCGGCCGTTCGGCGTATCTCTGGGCCGCATATTCATTCCTGATTATCCGTTTTTCTCATCCAGCGATGATGGCCCGATACGGGCGCGGCTTGGCCTGCAGCGCGGCCCACATCAGGCGCTCGGTTATGGTGTCGAGCTGGTAGCGGCGGTTGAAGCGCCAGGCGAAGCTGGCGAGGTAGCGCTGGGCGTGTTTCTGGCTGACGTGGTGGTATGTGCCGGCGAGCGCCGTCTTGATGTTGCCGAGCGTCGTGTTCACCCAGTTGAACGACGGCCACTGCGCTGCCTTCTTGCCACTGCCGCTGAGCATCGGGAAGTGGTCGCAACCGGCGGCCTCGACGCTCCGCCAGCACGACAGGCCGTCGCTGACGATGTTGGTGCCGGTGGCGAAGCTCGGCCGGGCCAGCTTGGCGATCTCGGCTTTGCGGAAGCCCTTGACCACGAGCAGCTTCAGGCGCCTCGGCTTGCGGTCGAGGCTCGTTTCGACCGCAGCGACGAACGGTGTCTTGCCGGCCGCACCGCGCCCACGCTTGCCGCCGCTGCGCACGCCGCCGAGATAAGCGTCGTCGAGCTCGACCCGGCCGCTCATCTTCGGCTTGCCGGCGTCGCGTTCCGCCATGGCGGACATCAGCTTCTGCTTCATCAGCCAGGCGGTCGGCTGCCGCACACCCAGTCGTCGCGCCAACTCGATCGAGCTGATCCCGCCCTTGGCCTGCGTCAACTCGTAGATCGCGCGAAACCACGTCGTCAGCGGCAGCTTCGTGCTGTGGAAGATCGTGCCCGCCGTGAACCCCGTCTGATGCTTGCAGGCGTTACTCTGGACCTGCTTCCTGCTCTTCATCCGCGAATACTTTTCACAGCCGCACCGCTCACAGATAAAGCCGCGGCCCCAGCGCATCTCGAACAGCACCGCCAGGCATTGCGCCTCGGTCCCGAACCGCGCCCGAAACGCCAACTCGCTCAATCCACGCATCTTGGCCGCCAGATTATTCACTGTGCTCGCCTCCAATCCACCATAACCACATGATTCTTGCTAGCATAGCTCTAGACGAAAATAATGGATAATCAGGAAATCGGACACCTCCGGGAATCGGCTGATTTCCGGTCTTTGACCGAGCTCTGACGTTGATGGCGTGGTTTTGGGAGCGGGTCATGCTTCTATGGAGGTGGATTCGGGCCGATGTGCCGATAGATCTGGCTTTTTGCCGTCAAGCGGACGCGGTTCGCCCCTCCCACCATCGCCATCGGCCGAGATTGGTAGGCGATGTTGGCCATCATGATGGTCGCCTCGGCACGCTTGATGCCGATGCTGCGGATGGTGAGCTTCATCCGGTGTTTCTGCTGGGCGAAGACGTGCTCGACTTTCGCCCGCACCGCGGATTTCCTGGCATTGGCCTTGGCCGTTCGCTTCGGCATCGGTTTGCCGGTGGGTTTTCGCCGGTGGATCTGGCTGGTCTTGCCGCGGTGGCTGAGGAACTCATCGTTCGCCTTCGAGCGATAGGCGGTGTCGGCCCACACATCCGATGCGGTATTGCTGGGATCGATCAGCCCCTCGCGCAATCGAGCACCATCATGGGCGGCGGCGTCGGTGACCTTCTGGCGGCGAATGAAACCGTGCCGCTTGTCGATGCCGATGTGGGACTTGTAGCCGAAGGCGGGGATCGCGAGGTCGCGCTTGATGGTGCCGTCGGCCTCGACCTTGCCTTTGCTCGTCTTCAACGTCCAACGCGCGTCGGTGTCCTTCTGCGCCGCCTTGGCCGGCTTGTCCGACCAGATCTCGGCCGCCTTCTTGCCCGCCTTGATCGCCGCCTTCTCCTCGTTGGTGTTGCGTTGGCGAGGTGCCGCCACCAGGCTCGCATCGACGATCTGGCCGGACATCGGCAAATAGCCGGCATCCTTGATCGCCTGGTCGAGGCGGGCAAACAACTGGTCCAGGGCATCGGCCCGGAGCAGCGCCTCGCGGAAGTCCCAGAGCGTGTTCGCATCCGGCACCGGATCGGCGATCGTCAGGCCACAGAACCTCATCCAGGATAACCGACCCACCAGATGCTCGGTCGCCTCGAAGCTCAAACCATGTTGCGCCTGCAGATACAGCATCTCTGAACTAACTAGCCCGCATCTTGCATCAAGGCTGGCGGGCGTAGCCTAAGCTTCTGATCTGGCCTAGAGTTTTGGTTGTCGATGCCAAAACCCGAGATCGGAAGGACGACGCCCGCCATGAGCGAGATTATGCTGCCTTTGCCCGGTCTGTCACCGGTGAACGGCAAGGCCTTGAGCGCCCGTTTCGATGGCGGGGCGTTGACGTCGGACGCCGGTCTTCTGGCGGTGCGGGAGGTGGAGCGGCGGCTCGACGTGGCGGGGCGGTTGGCGACCGGCATCGACGATCCGCGCGATCCGCTGCGTACGGTGCACAGCGTCACGGACATCCTGCGCTTTCGGATGCTGATGATCGCCGCCGGCTACGAGGACGGGATCGACGCCAACGCGCTGCGCAACGATCCGGTGTTCAAACTGGCGCTCGAGCGGCTGCCGGGCGAGCGTGATCTCTGCTCGCAGTCGACCATCAGCCGGTTGGAGAACCTGCCCGACCGGCGGATGTTGCTTCGGATGGGGCGTTCCATGGTTGGGCTCTATTGCGCGTCTTTCGCGCAGGTGCCGAAGCGGATCACGCTCGACATCGACGATACGTTCGATGCCGTGCACGGCGGCCAGCAGCTGCGGCTGTTCAACGCCCACTACGACGATTACGGCTTTCAGCCGATCGTCGCTGTTCGACGGCGCCGGGCGGTTCGTCGCCGCCGTGTTGCGTCCGGCCAAACGCCCCAACGGTCGCGAGATCACCGCGCATTTGCGCCGGCTGATCCGCGAGATCCGCAGCCATTGGCCGCGCGTCGAGATTCTCTTGCGCGGCGACAGCCACTACTGCGCGCCCGAGGTGCTCGATTTCTGCCGCGCCCAAAGCGTCGACTTCATTCTCGGTGTGGCCAGCACCACCACCTTGCGGCGTCGGACCGCCACCCTGGAGCAGTCCACCATCGCCCGCGTCGATCAGAACAGCGGCACCAAGCTCCGGCGCTTCAAGGAATTCCACGACGCCGCGGCATCATGGAGCCGCGTCGAGCAAATCATCGCCCGCGTCGAGGCCGGGCCGCAGGGCTGCGATACCCGATATATCGTCACCAACCTCACCCGTGGCGGTGGCAAGGCGCTCTACGAAAAGTTGTACTGCGCCCGTGGCCAGGCCGAGAACCACATCAAGGCGTGGAAGGCCCACCTGGCTGCTGATCGCACCTCCTGCACCAGTGCCGCCGCCAACCAGCTCAGGCTCTTCCTGCACGCCGGCGCCTACTGGTTGATGTGGAGCTTGCGTGCCGCACTGCCGGCTCGATCGCCCTGGCGCCATGCCCAGTTCGACACGCTACGCCGCCGCCTGATCAAGATCGCCGCCCGTGTCGTCGAGCTGAAAACCCGGATCACCATCCACCTGCCGACCGCCTGCCCGGCCGCACCCCTCATCCGACTCTTGCTGGAACGCTTGCCGCGCATGGCGCCCACCTGACGCCACGCCCCGACAGCAGTTCCAGCCCGCCCGAGCCCCGCAACCCAAGACCAAGTCCCACGCCGCGCCCTCCCAAGAGAGCGCGGCAATCGCCGTCGTCGGTGACCTCACCAAACCTGAAATCCAGCGCGCGAAATCTGACGAACCACCGCAAGCCGACGCCACTAATGCATAGATCGGGCTTGCCCAACAGTCAGTCCGCGCATCGGCTGATCGTGGCGGCAGCGCAGGCACCCTCGCTGACCCGCTCGGTGTCGTTTGATGCCGTGCCTGGGCGGAGCGCGGCGAGCCAAAGCAGGCGCTCGCTCAGGCGGTCGCGTTCTCATCCGTGGTCACGAGACACTCTATCGCCGGGGTAGCGGATGCGGTCTCGAACGACGGTGCAGCGCCAACCGCCGATCCGCTTGCTGTGGTTGCAGTGTCTGCTGTCTCTGCCTCGTTGCCATCCGTGGCGAGGGCGTTGCCGATGAGCGCCGCAAGGTCGACGTTCGCCTCGGTGATCGTGCTGTCTTTGGAAACACGGATGTTCCCGTCGAGAAGATCGTCGACCATCAAATTCTCGACGACGGCCAGTAGTGTCGGCTCGGGAACGCTTTCCGTGGTGGCGTAGATCAGCGCCCGATCGCAAAGCTGCACGACGTCGAAATGCGCGCCATCGATGTCTCGAAGATCAATGATGTCGCCACCATGGCTTGTGTTGCTCGCATTGAAGCCGCGGATCGTATCGACGCCGTTAGCTAGATCGTCTGCAAAAAAGCGTACACTGTCCGTCGTATCGTCATTGGTGAGGACGTGCAGATCGTCCCCCGCGCGTCCTTCCAGGATATCTTTGCCAGTGCCATCTTCGAGCGTGTCATTGTCGCTGCCGCCGATGACGCGGTCGTTGCCAGGACCGCCATAAAGCAGATCGTCGTCTTCGCCGCCACGGATCTTGTCGTCACCGGGCCCGCCCATGACGGTGTCGCGGCCCCGGCCCGATTGCACGTCGTCATCGCCGCGATCAGCGCTGACGAAATCATCACCGTCGGCGGTCTGGATGGTGTCGTCGCCTTTGCCGCCATGAACCTCATCATCGCCACCGAACGTGTAGACGAGGTCATCACCGCCGCGGGCGTGGACAATATCGTCACCACCGACATTGTCGAGGACCGTAGAATCAGCAAATATCGTGTCGCTCTTATCCGTCCCACGGATGACGTTCGCTCCATTTCCTCTGATTATCGCTTTGTCGCCATCGATATTGGCGACAATTCTATAAAAGTCATCCGTTGCGCCGTCGAGCGAAAGGCTGGCTAGTGAATAGGAAGCGCTATCGATCGATTTGCTGATTTTTTTGTCGATGGAAGACATCGTTCCGCCCCCTGTTCTGAACGATGAAGATGAAACGGAAACAATACTATAGAATCGCTAGGAGCGCCAGCGACCTTGACGCCGCAGGCGGCCGATCTGACGCGACTGAAGGCAACTGGTTCGAGATCACAGCTGGCTGAGGCCGTGGCGCTCGAGGATCTCGACCAGCGTGCGGCCGTTCTTGGCCCGGTGCTCGTGGTGGATGCGCCGGGCCGTTTCCGGGTCGCGGCGCTCGATGGCGTCGACCAGGATGCGGTGATCGTTGTTCGAGCCCGAGGGCGTTGGCCGGAGGCGCAGCGTCAGTATCCGTACCCGGTGCGACTGGTCCCAGAACTGCTCGATGATGGCCTTGAGCCGGTTGTTCCGACAGCTCTCGAGGATCAGGCGATGGAAGCGATCGTCGGCCCTGGCCCAGGCGTCGAGGTCGTCGGCCTCCAGCGCTGTGTCCATCAGTGCCAGCGCTCCGCGGAGCGCCTTGAGCCGCGACGGCGTCGTCCCGTCGCGGGCGATCTGCGCCGCCGCCTCGGATTCGAGCGCGGTCAGGATCTCGTAGATATCGCGCATGTCGTCCGCCGAGACGGGCAGCACCCGCATGCCGTGCCGCGGGCGGATGTCGATCATGCCTTCCCGCGCCAGGCGGACCATGGCCTCGCGCACCGGTGTGCGGCTCATCTCGAGCAGCGCTGCCAGCTCCTGCTCGAGCATGATGGTGCCGGCCGGAAACTGGTTCTCGAGAATACGTTTCTTGATGGCGCGATAGGCGCGCTCGGCCATGGTAACCCTGGTCGTGGCCGTCGCCTCTGCCGCCCTGCTTGCCATCTCAGCCGGCCACGTCAGAGGCGCACGAGGCGGCCCTCGGCCGATGCCAGGTAAACGGCCTCTTCGATCCGGAGATTGGCCAGATAGTCGCTGGCGCTGGTGACGATGGTGCCGCGGCCGAGCAGATGGTCGACCACGTGACGCTGGAAGGCGTGCACGCTGTCGCCGGCAAACCCCTGCTCCTGCCACTCATAGGCGATCGGCACCTCCGCGTTGCTGTCGAAGGCACGATGGTGGAGCCCGCCGTCGCCGTCCAGCCTGATCACCCCGGTCGAGCCCTCGGCAAGCAGCTCGCCCATGGTCAGGCGACGGTTGCGGGCAACGTGGTCGACCAGTCGGTTTCCGTCGAAGAGGGCCCGGCGGTTGTCCTTGAACTCGAAGAGCATGATGCCGGCATCCTCGCCCTTGATCGCCGGGTTGAGCCGGGTGAGACGGGCCATGACGGCCTCGGGCTCGCCCATCAGGTAGCGGAACACGTCGATCAGGTGGATCGCCGTCTCGTGCACGAGAAAACGTTCCATCTGCTGGAAATACGGTTGGCGATCGAGATAGGCGCTGGGCCCCTGACCGTCGCCCGGGCGGAGGCGGAAACTGATCTGGTAGAGCTTGCCGATCCGCCCGGCGTCGAGCTGGCGCTTGAGTTCCTGGTGCCAGGGTTGGAAGCGGAAATTCTCATGGACGACGAGGAGCGTCCCGGCCGCATCGGCAACCGCCACCGCGGCCGCGGCCTCGTCGAGCGAGCGGCAGAACGCCTTCTGGCAGATGGTCGGCAGGCGCCGTGCCATGGTCTCCCGGATCAGTGCCAGATGGGTGGCGGGCGGGGTCGCGATGTCGACGAGGTCGGGTCGAACCGCGTCCAGCATGGTGGCGGCGTCGGTAAAGCTCCGGGCACTCTGGAACCGCTCGGCATAGGCCCGCGCCTTTGCCGGGTCGCTGTCGCAGACGGCGACCAGCTCGACCTCGGGGATGCGCGTCCAGGCGTCGTGGTGGAAGGCGCTGAAATAGCCGGCGCCGATGGTCGCGACCTTGAGCTTCTTCATGCGCCAGCTTCCAGGCGATAGGCCTCGAGCGGCCCGAGGTCGGCTGCCCAGGGGACAGTGTCGGCGCCGGCGACGGGCCCGTCGCTCAGCATCAATTGGTCGCCGAGCAGCCTGCCGAGGCAGAGCGTGCGCCTTTCGAGACCGGTGAAGGCGAGGCTCGAGATGACCTGCAGTGGGCCGCTGGGCGCTCGGTCGAGCAGCACCGGCTCGACGCCGCCGACGGGCAGCAATCGCCAGACGGCGCCGGTATTGGCACCGAGCTCTGCCAAGAGGAAGCTGCGGCCGGGGGCTCGAGCGCGACGCCGTTCGGGCGCAGATGCCGGGGCGGGCTCTCGGCCAGATGGCGGATCATGCGGCCCGACAGCGTGATGATGGAGACGCCGCCATCGCCCGGCCAATCGGCCGTGCAGAGCAGGCCCAAGCGATGGGCCAGCACACATTCGGGGCGGACCAGCCCTGTGCCACGGGGCATCAGCTTCGAAAGGCTCATCATCAGTCTTCCACAGCAAAGTGTCGGTCATTTTACGTATACGTAAAGCTATGCCGACTTCTTCCGGGAGTTCAATGTCTCGCCCGTGTCGGATGCGAGCGAACGGTACTCGAGCGCAACAAGGGGGGAAAGCGTGCGCACGATCACCACGATCGTCGCCGGAGGCGCGAGGGCGCTCGTCGTCGGGCCGGCCATGACCCAGCACTGGCCCACCCGCGACATCAGTAACGTCGCCATTTGGTCGGCATGAGCTACGTCTTCGAGCAGCCGGTCGACGGCCACGCGCTGGCCGGAATCTCCGACGGTGGTCGCCGCCGGCGTGCACGAAGGCGACCCGCTGCGCGTCGAGAAGTTCGACTGGCCGCCGCCGGTGACCGGCTAGAACAGCAACAACGGTGTCTTTCCGCCACCCAACGGTCCAGCCGTGCGCCTCGATTTCCGCACGCCGGAGCGAGGTGGCAGCATCACGCTGCAGCGCCGGGGCGGAGCGAGCCGGTTCATGGTCACCGCGCCGGCTTGGATGGAGGATCTTCCGCCGGGCGCCAATGCGGACGTTCGGGTGTCGCTGGTTGATCTTCGATCCGTCGAAGGCAACTGGCTGCGGCTTAGGGATGGTTGAGGCCCGCTAAAGTCGTGTGCCGCTGCGGCGCTAGATGACCTCGTCGTTGCGCGATGTGGTCTCGCCGTAACGGCGGAGCGCCGGCTGGCGCAGCCCATCGTAGAGGTGCTGGGTGCGCTCGTTGATCAGCCGTCCCTCGCGCTCGAAGAGGCCGTTGCCCTCGAGGTCGCTCTCGACCAGGAAGGGGCCGAACTTTTCGACCTCGAAGACCCAGAGCGCCTGGGCGATGCCCATTTCGTCCAGCCAGTAGACGTCCTTCACCCGCTTGACGCCCCGGCCGAGGAGCGCGCCGGTGCCGTAGCCGACCGTGGTGAAGTAGACCGCACCATTGGGCACGAAGTGCTCCTTGTAGTCGGTCTCCGACATGCCGCCCTTGCCGATGATCACCTTGGCCCCGGAGAGGGCGAACCACTTGGTCAGCCAGCGGCTGAAGCGGAAGCTGGCGGTGGCGGTGACGGCGCCGACGCGGTAGCTGCCGTCGTCCTCGATCGAGGCCGCGGGCGAGCAGTGGAAATTGACGTTGGAGAGCGCGGCCAGATCGACCGGGGGCGGCACGCCGTCGTCGATCAGCCGCTTGTAGAGCCCTTCGCGGCCCGTGTAGACGAGGCCGTCAAGGTAGACGACGGTGCCGATCTCGAGCGCTGCCAGGTCGTCGTGGGTAACCGGGATCCGGAGGCGGACTTCCTTCAAGCCACTCACTCGATGCCCTCCCGCCGGTGGTAGTCGGTGAACCACATGGGATCGGTGCGGTAGGCGATGCTGCCGTCGCTATGGATTCGGGCGGTGGCGCGCCGCGACGACAGGCAGAAGGTGTGCACGCTCATCGGCATGCCGCCGGTATGCGCAAAAGCGATCTCGACGTGGCAGTCGACGACCATGGACGAGCCGACGAAGCCCATCGGCCCCATGCCGATGGTGTTGCCGATCTGTTTGAGCTCGGCCTCGAGCTTGGCGACCTCGGGATCGGGGTGGGTCGAGCCCACGAGCCGGAGGCAGGCGGCCTGCTTGCCGATGACCATGCAGGTATCCTTGGACCCGCCGAGGCCGACGCCGACGATGGCCGGCTGGCAGGCGAGGCCACGCCTGCCGAACTGCATCAGGACGTCGAGGAAGAAGCGCTTGATGCCCTCGATGCCGTCGCCGGGAAAGAGCATGCGGTAGTCGGTGCCGAAGAGCCCGCCCTTGTGCACGGTGGTGATGTCGAGCCAGTCGGCCCCGGGCTCGAAGCTGTACTCGATCTCCGGCGCCAGGATGCCGACATTGTTGTTGTTGTCCTTCCGGGACAGCGGGTGGACCCGGTTGGGGCGGAGCGGGATGTCGTGCGTGGCTGCGGCCGTCGCCCGGCGCAGCGCCCGTTCGAGCGCCACGAAGCCGCCATCGATCACCGCCTCGTTGCCGGCCTTGACGTAGTATCGTGGCAGGCCCGTATCGGCGCACATGGCGCGGCGGTCCTCTTCGGCCACCTCCCAGTTCTCGACCATGGCCTGGAGCACGAAGCGCGACAGCTCGTTCTGCTCGGTCTCCTGCATGGCCTTGATGCCGTCGAGATAGTCACGCGGGATCTCGATCGCAGCCTTCTTCATGATCTCGAGGGCGGCGGCCTCGATGGTCTGGGCCTTGATCGCGCGGGTCCTTTCCAGTGTTGGCATGGCGCTACTCCGCGGCCGTGCGGGCAGGATCGATAAGCGTTTCGCCCGGGCGGACATGGGTGAAGGCGACGGGCCTGGACGCCACCTCGATGCGGCCGCCGGCGAGCCTAGTGATGGTGTTGGCCGACTGGTCGAGGGCACCCGTGACCGGGAAGTCGGTGCGGAAATGGGCGCCCCTGGAATCGTCGCGGGCGAGTGCCGCGGCGCAGACGGCGCGGCTGACCAGAAGCTGACTCTCGAGGTTGAGCCAATCCTGCCAGGTGAGGTTGAAGCGGCGATCGCCAGCGCCCACGCCGGTCGCCTTGAGCTGGGAGTCGAGCGCATTCAGCTCGGCAGCGGCGGCCTGCAGGCTGTCGCCCGAGCGGATGATGCCGACATCGTCCCACATCAGCCGGTAAAGCCGCTCGCGAATGGCGTTGAGGTCGCCCGCCGGCAGCTCGAGGGGTCGAAGCGCCTGGGCGAGCGCGGCGATCGACGGCGGCAGGGTCCGGCTCGGCGAGAACGCCTTCACTGGGCACCCAGTCCGCCATGGCGTCGCCAGCGATGCCACCGAAGACAGTGGAGTTGGCAACGCCATTGCCGCCCAGGCGGTTGGCGCCGTGTACGCCGCCCGTGTCCTCGCCGGCGGCAAAGAGGCCGGCAAGCTCGGTTCGGCAGTCGGGCTCGAAGACGACACCGCCCATCATGTAGTGGGCGGTCGGCACCACCTCGACGAGGCCCTTGACCAGATCGAAGCCGACATCGCGGCAGCGGTCGACCATGCCCTTGAACTCGCGGCGGACCATGTGCGGATCGAGATGGCGCATCGTGATGAAGAGCCCGCCATTGGGGCCGGTGCGATGCGCGCGCATCTCCTCGAGCATGGCCCGGCTGACGATGTCGCGGGTGGCACGCTCGTCCTTGGCGTCGTAGCGGTGCATGAAGCGCTCGCCGGCGCCGTCCAGGAGGTGGCCGCCGGCACCGCGCAGGCCTTCCTCGATGATCGTGCCGGTGAGCCGCGTCTCGACACCGCCGGCCAGGAGACCGGTCGGGTGGAACTGGACCATCTCCATGTCCTGGAGCGGCAGCCCGGCCCTGAGCGCCATCGCCATGCCGTCGCAGGATTTGTCGCCCGACGGCGTGTGGTAGAGATACATGGTGGGCCCGCCGCCGGTGGCGAGCAGGACCGCCTTGGCCCGAACCAGGCGAAAGCCGCCGGTGCGCATGTCGATCAGCAGCACACCGGCGAGGCGATGACCGCTCGTATCCGGGATGAGGGCGATCGCCCGGTGCTCTTCCAGGCGGTCGATGCCGCGGGCGAGCACCTGCTCCATCAGCCGGTTGATGATCTCGATGCCGGTGAGGCTGCCCTTGTGGACAGTGCGATCGAAGCTCTGCCCGGCGAAGGCCTTTTGGTGCAGCGTGCCGTCGGGGTTGCGGTCGAAGAAGCAGCCGACCTCGTTCTCGAGCTCGTGGACGCGCTCGACGGCGGTGGTGACCAGCTTCCAGGCGAGGGCCTGGTTGTTGAGCCACTTACCGCCCTCGATCGTGTCCATGAAGTGGCGCTCGATCGAATCGGCCGGGCTCAAGGCGACGTTGTAGCCGCCCTGGACCATGCGGGTGCAGCCGGATTTGCCGAGCAGCCCCTTGACTGCGACCGTGACACGGAGCTCGGGATCGGCCTGCTTGGCGTGCAGCGCCGCGAACAGCCCGGCGCCGCCGGAGCCCAGGATCAGGATGTCGGTGGTGAGCTGTTCGATTGCTTCGGCCATCGCTCGGCTACCAGGCGGCAAGGAGGAAGAGCAGGCCCATGGCGAGCGCGAAGCCGAAGCCAATGGCGATCCACGTCTTGCGGCCGTCCCGCCAGGGCAGGACCTCGAGCGCCATGAGCCGCAGTCCGCCGGTAAGATGGGCCGCGAGCAGGACGACGAGGAGAGTTTCGGCGAGCTTGACCAGCGGCTGCGCGCTCCAGCTGAAGAAGGCATCGGCGCTCGCCGGCTCCAGCATCAGCGTCAGCACCAAGAAATGCACCGGCAGGAACAGGGCAAGCGCAAGGCCCGACACGCGATGGACGACGAAGGCCCAATAGGCCGGATGGTTGCGCATCGCCGCGGCGCGGAGAACGGGCATGGCTCTCATGTGAGGATCACCACCGCGCGCAGGCCGGTTCCAAGGATGAAGATGAAGAAACAGAGCATCAGCACGTCGAGCCCGGCGAGCCGCCAGCCCAAGGTCTCGGCGAGCACGGTGCGCAGTCCGATCGTGCCGTGGATGGCGGCGGCGACGACGAAGACGCTGTAAAAGCTGGCCCAGAGGACGCTGCCCTGGGTGCGGCCGAGAATGGCCTCGGCGCTGAGGCCCTTGGAGGTTGCGTAGAGAATGGTTGCGAGGTGGATCAGCACCATGGGCGCCATCACCAGGGCGGTAACGCGCTGCAGGATGTAGAAGCGGTAGGCCGTTCGGCCGCCCTGCGCCCGCTTCACGCCCATCGGCACCTTGGCCGGGGCGGCCGTCAAGGCCCGCCCCGAAGCGCCGCCAGGAGCGCCAGGCGCTTGAGGCCGGCGATCGAGGCCGTGGGGTTTAGGCTGTTCGGGCAATGCCGGGCACAAGAGCCCTGGCTGTGGCAGGAGAGGCAGCCGGCGCCTGCCGTCACGGCCTTGAGCCGTTCGTCATGGCCGCCGTCGCGGACGTCGTTCATCAGCGTCCAGGCGCGGTTGAGCGCGGCGGGCCCGAGGTAGTCGGGCTCCCAGGCGACAACATCGCAGGCGGCGGTGCAGATGCCGCAATTGATGCACTCGATCCCGGCATCGGCAGCCTGCCGCTCGGCGCTCTGCGGCCGCACCGTGGCGATCTCGCTTTGCCGGCTCTGGGTCGGCACGAACCGGCCGCCCGCCTCCTGCCATTTCTCGAAGAAGCCCGCCATGTCGACCGCGAGATCCTTGATGACCGGCATGTTGCGCAAGGGCCGCAGCTCTAGCCGACCGCCCTTGGCCACGGTCTCGACATTGGTGCGACAGGTCCAGCGCGGCTTGCCGTTCACGGTCATGGCACAGGAGCCGCACATCCCGACCCGGCAGGCGAAGCGGTAGGCCAGGGTGGGATCGAGTCGGCGTTGGATGAAGGTGACGACGTCGAGGACGGTCTGCTTCTCGGCGGTGGGCACACTGTAGCGCTGCAGCTCGCCCTCGTCGCCGCCGCGCCAGACCTCGACGGTGAGCTCGCCCGGCCTCGTCATTGCCGCTGCATACCCCATTTCTGCACCGTTCGCGCCTCGATCCAGCGGAAGATCACGTTCTCGATCAGGAGGCCGATGATGATCACCATGGCGAGTCCGGCGAACACCTTGTCGATCAGCAGCTCGTTGCGGTTCTGAAAGATGTACCAGCCGAGGCCGCCCGAGCCTGAGCTGGCGCCGAATACCAGCTCGGCCGCGATCAGCGTCCGCCAGGCGAAGGCCCAGGCGATCTTCAGCCCGGCGAGGATCGAGGGGAAGGCGGCGGGGATCAGGATGTGGAGGACGTAGCGGACGCCGGTGAGCCCGTAGTTGCGGCCGGCCATCCTGAGTGTGTCCGAAACCGCCATGAAGCCCGAATGGGTGTTCAAGGAGAGTGGCCAGAGCACGGCGTGGATGAGGACGAAGATCAGGCTCGCCTCGCCGAGGCCGAACCAGAGCATGGCGATCGGCAGCAGTGCGATCGCCGGCAGCGGGTTGAACATCGAGGTGAGCGTCGAGAGCAGGTCGTTGCCGATCCGGGTGGAGACGGCGAGCGAGGTCAGCACCATGGCGATGACGATGCCGATGAGGTAGCCCTTGAACAGCGTCGAGATCGAGACCCAGGCCTTGAGCAGCAGCTCGTCCGAGCCGAACGAGCTGACGAGCGCCTTGGCCGTGGCCCAGAAGGTCGGCAACATCAACGGGTTGTCGAGCAGGCTCGCATAGACCTGCCAGATGACCGCGATGGCGATCAGGATCGCGGCGCGGCGCAGTGCGGTGACGTTTTGGATCTTCTCCCAGGTCGAGAGCGGCCGGGCGACGTCGCCGATATGGCCCGCATCGTTGACCGTGACCTCGAACTCGCCGCGGACGGGCGGCTCCGGTCGGTTGGAGCTGCCGAGCGGGCGGCTGGTGCCGGCACCCAGATCATCGATCCGTGCTTCAGCCATGATCGGTGAGCTTCCTCCTCCTCGACCCGATCGGCGAACAGCATGTCGTGGATGCGCTGCTGGGTGCGTCTGGAAGTCGCTGCCGCCGACGGTCCGGTGGTCGAAATCGTGGGTGTTGAGCTCGGCCTTGACCTGGCCCGGATGCGGCGACAGGACGAGGATGCGGGTGCCGACGATCATCGCCTCCTCGATCGAGTGGGTGACGAAGAGCACGGTGAAGCGCACGTCGTCCCAGAGGCTCAGCAGCTCCTCCTGCATCTTGCGCCGGGTGAGCGCATCGAGCGAGGCGAAGGGCTCGTCCATCAAGAGGATCAAGGGCTCCATCGCCATGGCGCGGGCAATCGCGACCCGCTGCTTCATGCCGCCCGAGAGCATGTGCGGGTGGGCGTCGACGAACTTGGTCAGGTTGACCTTGTCGATGTAGGCCAGCGCCCGCTCCTCGGCCTCGCGCCTGCCGTATTTGCGGGTGACCAGGAGCGGGAACATGACGTTCTGCTTGACCGTCTTCCAGGGCGGCAGCTGGTCGAATTCCTGGAAAACCATCATTCGGTCAGGGCCTGGACCGTGAACGACATTGCCGCTGAGCCGCATCTCGCCCTCGACCGGGTCCATGAAGCCAGCCACGCCCTTGAGCAGCGTGGACTTGCCGCAGCCGGACGGGCCCGAACAGCACGAAGCGATCGGCGCCGAACACCTGGAAGCTCACCCGGTAGGTGGCGGTGACGAGGTGGTCCTTGGTCTTGTACTGCAGCGTGACGCCGTCGACCTCGAGCAAGGGCGAGGCCGGCCCTGCCGCCGCCTCGCCCTTCACGGTGTCACGCGCCAGGCTGGCGTGATCGTTCAAGATCAGCTGCCCGGCAGGTCGTGAACGTCCTCGAAGTAGTAGTCCTTGAACAGATTCCGGCTTGTTCTTCAGCACGTCGATGCTGTGCATGAACTCGGCGAACTTCATCGTGTTCAAGGGCGTGGTCGTGAAGGTGATGTCCGGATCCTCGACGATGCTCTGGATGAAGGCCTGGTCCAGGCCGGAGCCGGTGACGCGGATATAGGTCTCGGCGGCCGCCGGCTTGTCCGCGTTGATGATCTCCATGGCCTCGTTGAGGGCTGCGAGGAAGGCCGCGTAGGTCTTGGGATTGTTCTCGCGGAAGCTCTCGCGCGCCCAGACCGAGTTGAAGGTATGCGGGCCGCCCATGACGTCATAGGAGCTCAGGATGTTGTGGATGTAGTCATGCTGCAGCTGCTGGTACTGGAAGGGTGGGCTGGTCAGGTGCGCCGAGATGCCCGGCACCTGCGAGATCAGCTGGGCCGTCGCGTCGGGGTGCGGCAGCGAGACCTGGTTGTTCTCGAGCGCATCCCAGCTGCCGAGCTGCTGCGGCCGCCGCCATCTGCAGCACGCGGGCCTGGATCGAGACGCCAGCGGCGGGCACCGCGATCTTGTCGTCCGGTCCGAAATCCTCGAGGGTCTGCAGCTCCGGGTCATTGCTGTTGAGCATCAAGGGCATGGAGTTGATGGCGGCGATGCCCTTCACGTCACCATTGGTGCGGTCCCAGATCAGGAGCAACGGGCCGACGCCGCCGGAGCCCACGTCGACGCTGTCCGACAGCAGCGCCTCGTTCATCGCCTGGCCGCCGGAGAAGCGCGCCCACTCGACGGTGATGTCCAGGCCCTCGGCCTGCTCCGTGCTTCTCGATCAGCGCCTGGTCGCGCATCACCTGCAGCGGCAGGTAGCCGACGCCGAACTGCTCGGCGATGCGGATGATGCCCTCGGCGGCGGCATGGCTGCCGAGCCCGGAAGCCCCAAGCATGGACACGCCCAGAATGGCCGCGAGCACGAAACGACCGCGTTTCGAGGTCGAGGTTGCCGATGTCGTCATGACGCCTCCCATTTGCACCTTGTCGCCCGCCATCGGGGCCCTGTCGCCATGGTCGAGGTGGGCTGTGCTGGGTTGGATTTCACAATGCCACCAGACAATTGCCACTCTCTTGTTGCGAAGCTAACTCCTCTAGAACTCTTGCGTCAAGCAGCGCCGGTCTCGGTGGCAAGTGCCTTTCGAAGAAGGGTATTCTCGACTAGCATTCAGATAAAGGGATCGCTGCGGTAGTCGAGGGCAGGGCCGAGTCCTCCAGAGGATTGGGGTGGATGCGGCGGTGAAGAGGGCGGAGCGGCAGGACCGGGCAACGGCGCGCGGCAAGGCGGCGGGCGCCAAGGTGCTGGCGTTTCAAGGTGTGGCGCCAGGGCCGACACCGCTCCGCGGCAGCGGGTGCCAGCCGAAATACGCGCGCATCGCCAACATGCTGCTGGCGCAGATCGAGGCCGGTGTCTGGCGGCCCGGCGACCGCCTGCCGGCCGAGACCGAGCTCGCCGAGGCCATGGCGGCGAGCCTGGGCACGATCCAGCGGGCGCTGCAGACGCTGGCGGAGAAGGGAGTCCTGGTCCGCGTGCACGGCCGCGGCACCTTCGTCGGCGGCGACCAGGCACCGGCCGATGATCTTCGCCATTTCCGTTTCCTATCGGAATCGGGAGACGCCATCTTGCCGGTCTATGCCCGGATGCTGGCGATCAGAGGCTGTTCGGGATGGGGGACCCTGGGAGCGGTTCCTGGGCGCGCAGCCGTTCTTTCTGCGCCTCAGCCGGCTGCTCAACGTGGATGGCGAGTTCGACATCTTCAGCGAGATCTACCTGCCGGGCGAACGATTCGCGGCCTTGCGCGAGGTCGAGCCCAAGAGCCTCGATGGTGTCTTGATCCGCGATTTCCTCGCTGCCCGGTTCAACGCGCCGACGCTTGAGGTGGAGCAGCATCTGACCGTGGGTGTGCTGCCGCCACGGGCCTGCAACAGCATCAAGGTGGCACGCGGCAGCATCGGGCTGATCTGGCTGCTGCTCGGGCGATCCTACCGCGGCCAGCCGATCTCCTGGCAGCGCGCCTATCTGCCGCCGGTCGACCGAGCCTTGCAGATTCTCGACCGGCCGACGCGGGGTGCCACAAGCTTGGTTGAACGCTGAGATGACAGCAGGGAGCGGTTGGCAATGGTGACGGGCCGAAGCAGTGATGACGCGCCTTGGACTGCGATGAACAGCGGCGTGATCCGCTCGCCGATCGCTGCCGAGCACCTGGGCACAGCGACATTGGAGCCCGAAGGTGCCTTCGAGGCGGGCTCATTCGCGTCGTTCACGCTGACCTACACGGCCGGCACCTACGGCATCGACGATTCCGGCGCGTTGCGGATCTGCTTCCGCTTTGCCTCGGATCAGACGGATCCGCAATTCACCGATCCAGAGGCGCCGGGCTACACCACGATCGAGGCCTCGAACGGTGCGGTCCTGCAGTACCGCTTCGATCCCAAGGGCAATGTCCGGCCCTGGGACCGCACGCTCTACATCAAGGTGGTGCAAGGGCTTACCTCGAGCGAGGGCGACCGCATCACCGTTCGCTTCGGCGCTGGTGCCGTCGGGCATGCGGCTGCAGACCTTCTGCGAGGACACGTTCGAGTTTCGTGTGCTGGTCGACCCGATCGCCACCTTCAATTTCCAGCCGCTGCCGGTCCAGCCAATGATCGCGCTGGTGCCGGGGCCGCCCGAGCGCTTCGTCGCCGTCCTGCCGACGCTGCGCCGGATCGGCGAGCCGTTCGCGCTCAAGATCAAGGGCGAGGATCGCTGGGGCAATCCGTCCGATCGCTGCGACGTGACGTTCCAGCTGGCGCGACTGCGCTCGCGCGCGGCGCGATCGACGGGCCTGCCGGCGAGGTCACCCTGACGCCCGGTGCCCGGGCGTTCACGCTCGACGGCTCTGGTCGCCGGCTCGCCGGGCGACCTCACGATCGAGCTGGTCGATGCAGCGGGTGCAGTCGTCGCGGAGAGCAATCCGCTGCGGATCGTCGAGGACAGTCCCTATCGCCACTACTGGGGCGACCTGCACGGCCAGTCGGAGGAGACCATCGGCACCAACAGTGCCGACGGCCTATTTCGCCTTCGCCCGCGATCTCGCTTTCGTCGATGCCTGCGCGCACCAGGGCAACGACTTCCAGATCACCGACGCGTTCTGGGCAGAGCTGAACCGGATCACGGAGCGCTTCGACGCGCCCGGCCGCTTCGTGGCGCTGCCGGGCTACGAGTGGTCGGGCAACACCGCGCTCGGCGGCGACCGCAACGTCTTCTTTCCCGAGGCCGGGCGGACCATCCGCCGCTCTTCGCACGCGCTGATCGACGATGATGGCGATCGCAGCACCGATTGCGTCACCGCCGGCGACCTGTTCGAGGCCTTTGCCGCCAACGCCGAGTGGGACACCGTCTGCTTTGCCCATTGTGGCGGCCGCTATGCGGATATCCGGGTCGCCCATGACGGCCGGTTCGAGCGGTCGGTCGAGGTGCATTCGGCCTGGGGCACCTTCGAATGGCTGCTGCACGACGCCTTCGATCTCGGCCATCGCGTGGGGGTCGTCACCAACTCCGACGGTCACAAGGGGCGGCCCGGTGCAAGCTACCCCGGTGCCGGCAAGTTCGGTGCGGTGGGCGGGCTGAGCTGCTACCTGATGCCGGAGCTGAACCGCGAGAGCCTGCTCGATTGTCTGCGCAAGCGGCGGCACTACGGGACGACGGGCGGGCCCGCAGGGCGGCTGGTGATCGACCTGAAGGCGAGCGCTCGATGGCGATGCCAGCATCTACCATGACGATCCGGCTCTCGGTCCGGCCAAGGCTCATCCGGGCCGGGAGGCGTTGATCGGCGATATCGTCCATCTGCCGCAAGGCGAGGTGGTCCTCGAGGGCGACATTCTGGCGGCGGCACCGATCGAGCGGGTGGAGATCTTCAACGGCAAGGAGCTGATCGAGACGGTCAGGCCTTACACCCAGGCCGATCTCGGCCGCCGCATCCGGGTCGTCTGGGAAGGGGCCGAGTATCGTGGCCGTTTTCGCGAGGTCGTCTGGGACGGGACGGCGCGTTTCGTCGGCGACCGCATTCTTGCGGCGACGCCCATCAATTTTCTCAACCCGGACAAGACCCTGGACCGGGTCGGCGCCGACGGGCTCAAATGGCGGGCGCTGACCACCGGCAATTTCGGCGGCTTCGATGCGGTGCTGGTGGATGGCAAGGGCGGCCGGCTGGAGCTGAGCACCCCTTTGATCAGCTTCGAGCTGCCGCTTGCCGAGATCGGCCTCGATGATCGTGTCTACGAGGCCAACGGCGTCCTGCCCCGCTTCATCAAGGTGCTTCGCCTGCCGGACGCTGAGCCGGACCGCCGCTTGCGTTTCGAGCTGCCGATACCGCTCAGGACGACGGGCGACAACCCGCTCTTTCTGCGTCTGACCCAGGTGGACGGGACGCGCGCCTGGACCAGCCCGATCTATGTCTACCGCTGAGCCTCTCTACGTGAGCGTCTCGAGATAGGCACGCCAGCCGCCGTGGCCGGTGATGTCGAGGGCGTCCGTGACGCCGGCGGGCTCGGCGAGGTAGCCGTTGACCTTGCTGCCGTCGGCGAGCTCGATCGTGCCGAGGCCGAGCGGCTGCGGTGTCGCCTGAAGGATCTCACCCAGCCGGGCGATCGGCAGGGCCCAGACCTCGAGCGCGATCGCCGCACCCTCAGCGCCTGTGCGGACCAGTCCTGGCCGCTCCGGCGGGCCGCCCTCCAGCGCGTAGAGGCGATAGATCGGTGCCGTCGCCGTGGCCCGGAGCAGGCGCCCGCCGCGCCGCGTCAGCTCGCTGTTGAGCGGCAGGCCCGACATGTGCGCGCCGACCACGGCAAGCGCCAGCTCATGCTCGGCCAGCGGCGGCGTGGGCTGGCGCCACGGCGGTAGCGTCCAGCCGGTGGCGCCGAGCGTGACCGCGGCACGGGCATGCACGGCCGCGGCGAGCCCGGCGATCATGCCGTCGGCGCCGGCCGGGGCCAGAAGCGTCACGCTGCCCGGCTTGCCATCGGCGCGCGCCGGGGTCGGCACGGCGATGCCGGCCATGTCCATGAGATTGACGAAGTTAGTGTAGGTGCCGAGCCGGGCATTGGGGCCGATCGGGTCGGCGGCGAGGTCTTCCACCGTGTAGAAGGTCGGCATGGTCGGCACGGCGAGGAGGTCGACACCGGCCAGGACCGGCTCGGCGCGGCGCTTGAGCTCGGCCAGGCGATAGATGCCGCGAAACGCGTCCACGGCCGAGAGCTCGGCGGCGCCACCGATGATCGAGCGGGTCACCGGATGGACCGCGTCCGGCTGCTCCTTGAGCAGTGTCTCGATCACGCTCAGCCGCTCGGCCACCCAGGCACCCTCGTAGAGCATCCGTGCCACCTCGAAGAGCGGGCTGAAGTCCAGCTTGACCAGCTTTCCGCCCTCTGCCTCGATCAAGCCGAGCGCCTCGCTGAAGGCGTCGGCCTGTATCTGGTCGCCGAAGAACTCGAGGCTTGCCGCATCCGGAACGCCGACCCGAAAGCCGGATGCGGGTGCTGCGAACGGCACTGCCGGCAGGGAGCGGGCGAAGGGGTCGCTGTAATCGCGGTCGGAGCAAATGCGGAAGGCGGCAACCGCATCGTCGGTCGCGAGTGCGAAGATCGAGACGGTGTCCAAAGTGCGGCAGGCTGGGACCACGCCCGTGTTGGACAGGAGACCGAGCGAGGGCTTGAGGCCGACGATATTGTTGAGGGCGGCAGGCACGCGGCCGGAGCCGGCGGTGTCGGTGCCGAGCGCGAAGCTGACCAGCCCTTGTGCGACGGCCACGGCGGAGCCGCTGCTCGAGCCGCCCGGAACGAGCGACGGGTCGAGCGCGTTCCGCGGCACCGGGTACGGCGTGCGGGTGCCGACGAGGCCCGTGGCGAACTGGTCGAGGTTGGTCTTGCCGATGGGGATCGCACCGGCGGCGCGCAGGCGGGCGACGACGTGGGCGTCGCGCTCTGGCATATAGGCGTAGGCGGGACAACCGGCCGTGGTCGGCATCCCGGCGACGTCGATATTGTCCTTTACCGCGAAGGGCAGGCCCCAGAGCGGCATCGTTGCCGGATCGAAGGCCGGCAGGCGGGCGGCCTCGGCGAGGACCGTCTCCAGCGGCGCCAGATGGATGAAAATGCCCGGATCGTCGAGCTCGGCGAGGCGCCGATAGGCTTGGCGCAGCACGGTCTCGACCGCGACGCCCTCGGCGTAGGCTCGGTGCAGCTCATGGCGATGAAGCGCCAAGGTCGCTGGCATGGTCGGGCTCCTCCATAAGCGTATTGCGTGCAACCGTGCATGCAAAGGTCGGGCCGAACCAGCCCCGTTTCAGTAGTCGGGGACCAGAATGGCGTCCGGCTCGCGAACGGTCGCGGGCCGTTCCGTGCCATGCCCGGCAAAGCTGCGATAGGCGTCACGTACGGCGAAGATGTGGGCGCGCATCGAGCGGTAGGCGCTCTCGCCATCGCCGTTCCGGATCGCCTCGACGACGATCTGGTGCTCGGCGTGGCTCGCGGCGAGGCGGCCCTCGAGGCGGAACTGGGCGCGCCGAAACGGTGCCAGGCGACGTCGCATGTCCTGCGTCGTCTCGACCAGGAAGGGATTGCGTCCACCCTCGTAGATCGAGCGATGAAACTCGCGATTGAGGGCCTCGTAGCGGTCGACATCGCCGGCCTCGGCATCGGCGGCGCTCGCGCGATGCAGCGCTGTCAAGGCGCGTTTCTCGGGGACGCTCATGCGCTCTGCGGCAAACCGCGCGCAGGCGCCCTCGAGCTCGGTCATCACCTCGAACATCTGCAGCAGCCGCTCGAGCGAGACGTTGGCGACGACGACGCCTCGATGCGGCCGCTTCTCGACGAGGCCGCTAGTCGCGAGGCGGTTCAAGGTTTCCCGGACGGGGGTGCGTGAGACGTTGAAGCGGAGAGCCAGCGCATGCTCGTCGAGCTTGGTGCCGGGGGGCAGCGCGCCGTCGGCGATGTCGTCGGCAAGTTGCTGGGTCAGGCGCTCGACGAGGGTAATGCGCGGGCCGGCTTGCTTGCTCACGAGGTGCCCCGGGTGGCGCTGTCGCTGCCACCCGCCATTCCGCGCCGAGCGGCGGCCGTGCCGCGCGCAACCGCGACGTTGGGGTCTTGGATCTGCAACGCTTGTCTCCCTTCGGCACCATGGATCGCCTGAATAGCGGTGAGCCGCTCGGTCCGCCAGTCATGCGAGGCCGCATTTCGGACCACCGCAGTCGCGCCCATGCGCTGAAATTTGCGGCACTTGCCGTGCAAAGAGGCGGCACCTGCCAACCGAAGCGCCGGGTCGACCGGGGCCGTGGTCGGCGCAGCCGCGGCGCTGGGCCTCGCGCAGAGTTGGCATCATTTTTGAATGCAAAGTTGCATGCAGTCACCGACTACACTCGGAGGTCGTGCGATGCAAAGTGTCACCGTCGATGCCCAGCCGGCACCTTTCGTCTTCGAGCGAGAGCGTGCGGCGCTCTTGATCATCGACATGCAGCGCGATTTCCTGGAGCCCGGCGGGTTCGGCGAAAGCCTCGGCAACGACGTCTCGCTGCTGCGCCCGGCGATCGGCCCCTGCGCCGCTGCGCTGGCCGCTTCCCGGGATGCCGGCGTCCTGGTCATCCACACGCGCGAGGGGCATCGGGCCGATCTGGCCTGTGCGCCGCCCGCCAAGATCGCGCGTGGCCCTGAGGGTGCCAGGATCGGCGATCCGGGGCCCATGGGGCGCATCCTGATCCGCGGCGAGGCCGGCCACGACATCATTGCCGAGCTGGCGCCGGCGCCGGGCGAGCCGGTCATCGACAAGCCGGGCAAGGGGGCTTTCTACCAGACCGATCTCGACCTCATGCTGCGCAATCGCGGGATCGACACCTTGCTGGTTGCCGGGGTCACCACCGAGGTTTGCGTCCATACCACCGTCAGGGAGGCCAACGACCGGGGTTATCGCTGCCTCGTGCTCGGGGATGCCTGCGGCTCCTACTTCCCCGAGTTCCATCGGGTGGCGCTCGAGATGATCAAGGCCCAGGGCGGCATTTTCGGCTGGGTGACGGAGGTCTCAGCACTCAGTGAGGCTTTGGCCGCGAGACAGGCGGCCTGACCGCCCCCGATCCAATTACTGAAGCCCAACCTCTGAAACATGGAGGGACGACCAATGGCATCGACAACCGCACGGTCCGGCACAGCCCAACCAGGCGTGGCGCTCTGGACGCCCGGCGACTGGAACGCGCTTTTCGGCCTCGGCACCAATGTGCTCGTGAACCTCCTGGTGCTCACCGGCCTCCTCAAATTCGTGGTCGGCATGCCGGACGAGATCACCTTCGGCCGCATCCTGCCGGCGGTCGGCCTGATGCTCTTCCTCGGCAACATGTACTACGCCTTCATGGGCTGGAAGCTGGCGCGCAAGACCGGGCGCAACGATGTCTGCGCGCTCCCCTCCGGCCCATCCGTGCCGCACATGTTCATCGTTGTCTTCGTCATCATGATGCCCATCCTGGGGACCACCGGTGATCCGATCAAGGCCTGGGAAGCCGGGCTCGCCTGGGTGTTCCTGCAGGGCTTCATCCTGATCGGCGGCGCCTTCATCGCCCCTTGGATCCGCAGGATCACGCCCCGGGCCGCACTGCTCGGCACGCTCGCCGGCGTTTCCATCGCCTTCATCTCGATGCGCCCGGCGATGGAGATCTTCATGACGTCGATCATCGGCGTCACCTGCCTCGCCGTCATCATGGCCGGCTGGTTCGGTGGTGTGCGCTATCCGCGCAACCTTCCCGCCGGCTTGATCGCCATCGTCATCGGCATGGTGATCGCCTGGGGCGCCACGCTGATCGGCTTTCCCGAGGTGGGCGGCATGAGCCTCTCTGGCCTTGCCGGCAGCTTCGCCCATTTCGGCTTCTCGATACCGCTGCCGGCGGTCGACCATGTCTTTTCCGGCTTCGAGTTCCTTGGCTTCATTCTGGTGACCGCCATTCCGTTCGGCGTGTACGACCTGGTCGAGGCCATGGACAATGTCGAGAGCGCCGAGGCCGCCGGCGACAGCTACAACACCACGGAAGCGATCGTCGCCGAGGGGTCGATCTCGCTTGTCGGCACGCTGCTCGGCAGCCCGTTCGCCAACGCCGTCTACATCGGCCACCCGGGCTGGAAGTCGATGGGCGGGCGGATCGGCTACTCGGCGGCAACCGGGATCTTCGTCCTCGTTCTCGCCTGGCTCGGCATCCTCGCGGTGTTCCTCAACCTCGTGCCGGTCGTCGCGATTGCCCCCATCCTGCTCTATATCGGCATGCTGATCGGCGCGCAGGCCTTCCAGGCGACGCCTGCGAGCCATGCACCGGCCGTAGTGCTGGGCCTCGTGCCGCACCTTGCCGCATGGGCCAAGACGCTGATCGACGGGGCGCTGGGGGCTGCCGGGGTCACCGTCGACGAGGCGCTGATCGCTGGGATGGCGACCAACGGCGTGCTCTACGAGGGCCTCGCCATTCTCGGCAACGGCGCGATCCTTACCGGCCTCGTGCTGGCGGCCATCGCCGTCTTTGTCATCGAGCGCCGGTTCATGGCGGCGGCCGCCTTCGCGGCTGCGGGCGCCGTTCTCACCTTCTTCGGCTTCATGCACGGGCCGGCGGTTGGGATCGCGGTGACACCGATGGTGGCTTTCTCCTACGTCATGGTGGCGGGGCTGCTCTATCTGGCGGGGTCTCGTGGCTTGGCCGCCGAGCCCGCTGGAGCGCCGGCACCGGTGGCGGCGGAGTAGGTCCAGGTGGCGGACGACTGGAGCGCGGATCGCCATGTCGACCTCATGGCGCCGCTGCTCGGGCTCGCGGTAACTGAGGCGCAGCGGCCGGGCGTGTGCCGGTTCCTCGAGGTGGCACGGCGCATGGCGGCGCTCGTCGAGCCGGGTGGCGCGGGGGACAGCCTCGACCTCGCGCCGGTCTTCCGCCCGATCGAGCCTGCTTCGAGAGAAACGGCGCCGGCTCGTGAGCGCTGATCCGCTCGCCTGGGACGCGACGGCGACAACGATCGCCAGGGCCGTCAGGGCGGGCGAGGTGGGGGCGGTCGAGGTCGCCAGGGCCACCATCGCGCGGGTCGAGCGGGTCGACCGGACGCTCAACGCGTTCACCGATCACACCTTCGCCCGCGCCTTGGCAGAGGCACGGGCGGTGGATCTCGGCCGCGTCCACGGCGATCGCTTCGGCCCCCTCGCCGGCGTGCCCTACGCGGCGAAGAACCTCTTCGACATCGAGGGCCTGACGACAAGGGCCGGGGCCGCCCTCAACCGTGGCAACCCGCCCGCGGCTGCGGACGCTTTTCTGATCCGAAAGCTCAAGGCTGCGGGCGCCGTGCTCACCGGTGCTCTCAATATGGGTGAGTACGCCTACGACTTCACCGGCGAGAACGCGCATGACGGGGTCTGCCGCAACCCCGTCGACCCGGCGCACATGTCCGGCGGGTCGTCGTCAGGGTCGGGCGCGGCCACCGCGGCGGGGCTGGCACCCGTCTCGCTCGGCTCGGACACCAACGGCTCGATTCGCGTCCCGGCATCGTTCTGCGGCATCTTCGGGCTCAAGCCTACCTATGGCCGGCTCGGCCGGTCGGGCACCTTTCCGTTCTGCGACAGTCTCGACCACCTGGGGCCCTTGGCGCGCAGCGTCGGCGACCTGGCGCTCGCCTACGATGCCCTGCAGGGACCGGACGCGGCCGACCATGCCGCTGCGGCGAGGCCGGCCGAGCCGGTCTCGGCCGATCTCGAGCGTGGCATAGGGGGCATGCGCATCGCCATAGCCGGCGGCTGGTTCGAGCGGCAATTGACCGAGCCCGCGCGGCGGGCCGTCGCACGGGTCGGCGGTGCGCTCGGGGCTGGCGAGGTGATCGCCCTCGACGATGCCGAGATCGGCCGGGCGGCGGCCTTTCTCATCACCAACGTCGAGAGCTCGACGCTGCATCTCGACCGATTGCGCACGCAGGCGGATGGCTTCGACCCGGACACCCGGGATCGCTTCCTCGCCGGGGCGTTGCAGCCGGCTGCCTGGTTGGTCCAGGCGCAGCGGGCGCGGCGCGTCTGGGCCGAGCACCTGGCCCGGCTGTTCGGCGCGATCGACCTCCTGGTCGCCCCGGCAACGCCGTGTCCGGCGCCGTTGATCGGGCAGACGACCATGGTGCTCGACGGCAAGGAGATGGTGGTGCGGCCGAATATCGGCCTGTTCACCCAGCCGATTTCTTGCGCGGGGTTGCCGGTGGTCTGCGTTCCAGCGGCGGCGCCGGGCGAGCTGCCGATCGGCGTCCAACTGGTCGCGGCACCCTGGCGCGAGGACATTTGCCTGCGCGCCGCCCGGCATCTCGAGGCCGCCGGCGTGGCGCGGCCGGCAGTGCCGCATGCGAGCCTCGCCGTCGGCTGATCTAGGCAGCACGCGTGCGGCGTCGTCTTGACAAACCGCCGCCCCTGGAGGCTCCGTCCTCGTCTTGGACAACGTTGCGCGGATGGCGGGGAAGATGGCGAAAGTCGGCGTCGAATCGACGAACGGTGGGGCGCAGGAGCAGACCGTCTATCTGGTGATCCTCGGCGTCAGCCTATGCCATCTCTTGAACGACGTCATGCAGTCGCTGCTGGCGGCGATATACCCGCTGCTGCGTGAAGAGTTCAGCCTAGCGTTTTGGCAGATCGGGCTGATGACGCTGGCCTTCCAGGTGACCGCGTCGCTGCTGCAGCCGGTGATCGGGCTCTACACCGACAAGCATCCGATCCCGCAATCGCTGCCGGTGGGCATGGGCTCGACGATGTGCGGGCTCGTGCTGCTGGCAACGGCGAGCAGCTACCCGCTCTTGCTCGTCGGCGCCTCGCTGATCGGTATCGGCTCGGCGATCTTCCATCCCGAGGCGTCGCGGGTGGCGCGCCTGGCATCGGGCGGCCGCTACGGTGCGGCGCAGTCGCTCTTTCAGGTCGGCGGCAATGCCGGCAGCGCCATCGGACCCTTGCTTGCCGCCTTCATCGTCGTACCGCTAGGGCGGCCGAGCATCGCCTGGTTCTCCTTGGCCGCACTCCTGGGCATGGTGATCCTCTGGCAGGTCGGCGCCTGGTACGGGCGCTACCGCAAGGCCAGCGCCGGCCGCGCGCCCCTGCCCAGCATCGCCCGGCTGCCGCGGCGGCGGATCGTCGTCTCGATCGCGGTCCTGGCCATTCTTGTCTCGACCAAGAACGTTTATACTGCCGGTATTACAAGCTATTACACCTTCTTCTTGATTGATCGTTTTGACCTCACCACCCAGCAGTCGCAGCTCATGCTGTTTCTCTATCTGGGTGCTATGGCGGTGGGCGTGGTGGCGGGGGGGCCGCTCGGCGACCGGCTCGGGCCGCTGGTGGTGATCTGGGTCTCCATCCTGGGCGTGCTGCCATTCACCCTGGCCTTGCCGCATGTCAATCTGTTCTGGACCGGCGTGCTTTCGGTGATCATCGGCATGATCCTGGCCTCGGCCTTTCCGGCGATCGTCGTCTTCGCCCAGGAGCTGGTGCCGGGGAGGGTGGGGATGATCGCCGGCATCTTCTTCGGCTTCGCCTTCGGCATGGCGGGGCTGGGTGCGGCGGCCTTGGGCTTCCTCGCGGATGCCAAGGGCATCGCCTACGTCTATTGGGTATGCTCGTTCCTGCCGATCCTCGGGCTCTTCACGATCTTCCTGCCGCGCAGCGAGGAGCTGGCCCGGGCGGTGCGCTGAGGCGGAGGTCGGGCTGGCGGCGCCGTTAGACGATCTTCCCAGGTGATTGGCCCGGCAAAGCAGCGTAGGATCAGGGCAGATCGCAAGCGCGGAGGAAGCGGCTCATGAGGATCTCGAGGCGGCATCTGCTCCTGTCGACCACGGCGCTCGCCGGTCTGGCGAGTGTCGTGAGACCGATTTCAGTGGCCGCCCAGGAGCCGCGGCGGGGCGGCGTCCTGACCGTCGCCTCCGACACCGAGCCGCGCAATTTGAACCCGGCAATGGTGGCTTCGAACGGCGTTTTCTTCGTGGCCTCGAAGGTGGTCGAGCCTTTGGCCGAGATGGACTACGAGACCGGCCTCAGGCCGCTTCTGGCGACGTCCTGGCAGGGGTCGGAGGACGGCCTCAGCTTCACGGTCATGCTGCGCGAGGGCGTGACCTTCCACGATGGGGAGCCTTTCACCTCCGCGGACGTGGCCTTCAGCGCCATGGAGGTGTGGAAGCCGCTGCAGAATCTGGGGCAGGTCGTGTTCGCCAACCTCGACGCGGTCGAGACACCGGATGACCACACCGCCGTCTTTCGCTTCGCGGTGCCGACGCCACCGCAGCTCGTCGAGAACGCCCTGCCGGCGCTCACATCCGTCCTGCCCAGGCATCTCTACGAGGGCAGCGACATCGCCGAGAATCCGCTGAACATGGCGCCTGTCGGCACGGGTCCCTTCATCTTCGCCGAGCACCGGCCGGGCGAATTCTATCGGCTCGAGCGCTATCCGAACTACTGGGCCGATGGCCGGCCGCTGCTCGACGAGATCGTCTTTCGGGTGCTGCCCGACGCGGGTGCGAAGGCAGCAGCGCTCGAGACCGGCGACATCCAGGTTGCGGCCTTCTCGGCCGTGCCGCTCGCCGAGATGCCGAGGCTCGACGCCTTGCCCGATGTCAGCGTGGTCGATGCCGGCTACGAGGGCATCACCTACCAGATCACGCTCGAGATGAACCATCGCCGGCCCGAGCTCGCCGATCCGCTGGTCCGCCGCGCACTCCGCCAGGCCATCGACAGCGCCTTCATCGTCGATGTGATCTTCATGGGCTATGCCACTGCGGCAACGGGGCCGATTCCGTCCAGTGCCACCGATTTCTACACCAGCGACGTCGAGACCTTTGCGCCGGACCCGGCGGCGGCCGAGGCGCTGCTCGACGAGGCAGGCTATCCGCGGGGCGATGACGGCACCCGATTCAGCCTGCGCCTCAGGCCGGCGCCCTGGTTCGAGCAGACCCGCGCCACTGGCGACTACGTTCGCCAGGCGCTGCAGAAGGTCGGGATCGAGGTGGAGATCGTCACCGCCGATCCGGGCGGGCACATCAACGCCGTCTACACCGAGCACGACTTCGATCTCGCCATCGGCTCGCCGGTCTACCGCAACGATCCGGCGATCTCGACCACCATCCTGTTCCAGGGCGGCCTGCCGCCGGGCGTGCCGTTCGCCAATCAGTACGGCTACGACGACCCCGAGATGAACGCGATTATCGAGCGCGGGCTTTCCACGATCGACAGCGCCGAGCGGGTGGCCGTCTACGAGGAATTCCAAAAGAAGGCGGCCGCTGACCTGCCGCTCATCGTCCTGGTCGACTTCACCTTCCTCACCGTCGCCCGCGACGAGGTGCAGGGCGTGGCCAACAACCCGCGCTGGGCGACATCTTCCTGGGCCGACACTTGGCTGGCGGGCTGAGCGGACGGTCCCGGCCGGTGCCATGTCCCTGAGCTTTCTCGGCCGGCGCCTGCTCCAGGCGGTGCCGGTGCTGGGGCTGGTGGCGATCGGTGTCTTCATTCTGCTCGAGATCGCCGAGGGCGACGCGGTCGATGCCTATCTGGCCGGAACAGGCAGTGGCGGCGCGCCGGGCTTCGCCGCCGAGCTGCGGGCGCAGTACGGGCTCGAAGACAGCTGGCCCGTGCGTTTTGCCACTTATGCGCTGCGGCTCGTCACCCTCGATCTCGGCTGGTCGATCGCCTTCTCGCGGCCAGTGGGGGCGCTGATCCTCGAGCGGCTGGGCAACACGCTGCTCTTGATGGGCTCGGCCGTAATGCTTTCGGCCAGCCTGGGCGTGATCCTGGGCGGAATCGCGGCCCGCCGCCAGGGTGGTCCGGTCGACGCGCTGATCACCACGAGCGCCCTCGTTCTCAACGCCATGCCAGGGTTCTGGCTCGGCCTGCTGCTGCTCATCCTCTTCGCGGTCAAGCTGCGCTGGTTGCCGTTGGGCGGCATCGGCACGCTGGGTGCCGAGAGTGGCGGCCTGGCTGGCGCCCTCGATACCGCCCGCCATCTGGTCCTGCCGGTGGTGACGTTGTCGCTCACCTATCTGGCTCTCTATGTCCGGCTGATGCGTGGTGCCATGCTGGAGGCGGCTCACAGCTTCTGGGTGCTGGCGGCGCGCGCCCGCGGGCTCTCCGCACGGCGGATCGTCATGAACCACATGGCGCGTCCATCGCTGCTCCCGGTCGTCACCATGCTCGGGCTGCAGGCCGGCGCCATGCTCGGCGGCAGTGTGGTGATCGAGACGGTGTTCGCCATCCCCGGCCTCGGCAGCCTCGCCTACGAGGCGGTGACACAGCGCGACCTGCCGCTCCTGGCAGCGATCCTCCTTGCCGGAACACTCCTGGTCGTCCTCGTCAACATCCTGGTCGATCTCCTCTACCGCCGGCTCGACCCGCGGGTGGCGGATGATCTGGGCCTGGCGCTGCGCCGCTGATGCCGGTCGCCGGCAGGATGGCGCCGTTGCTCGGTGCGGCACTTCTCCTGCTCCTGGCGAGCGTCGCGCTATTGGCGCCGTTGCTGGCGCCCAGCGATCCGCTCGACATGGTGGCGCGGCCGCTGCTGCCGCCGTTCGCCGATGGCGCCCATCCGCTGGGCACTGACCAGCTCGGCCGCGACGTGCTCGCCGGCATCGTTCACGGTGCCCGGGTTTCGCTGGCCGTGGGCCTCGCTGCCGCCGCAGCGGCGATCGGCATCGGCATCGTCGTCGGCACGATCGCCGGCTTTCGGGGCGGGCTCGTCGACGAGGCCCTGATGCGGTTGACCGAGGCCTTTCAGACGGTGCCGACCTTCCTCCTGGCCTTGGCACTGGTCGGCGTGCTGGGTGCTTCGGTGGGCAATGTGGTGCTCGCCATTGCGCTCTCGTCCTGGCCACCCGCAGCGCGGCTGGTGCGCGCCGAGGTGCTCAGGGTGAAGACACTCGACTACGTCGATGCGGCGCGAATCGCCGGCATGCGGCCACTCTCGATCGCCTTCGTCGAGGTCTTGCCGGGGGCCCTGCAGCCGGTGGTGGCGCTGATCGGGGTGACGGTTGGCGAGGCCGTTCTCGTCGAGAGCGCGCTGGCCTTTCTCGGGCTCGGTGACCCCAATTTGGTGAGCTGGGGCGGCATGATCGCCAATGGTCGGGCCTTGATCCGCACCGCACCCTGGCTGGTCGTGCTGCCGGGGGTCTGCGTGGCGCTCACCGTGATCGCCGTCAGTCTGAGCGGCGACGGCCTGGCCGCCCGGCTGGGTCTCGGGAGCCGACGTTGATGGACCGGTCGAAGCTGCTCGAGCTGCGCGGCCTGGAGATCGCGTTTCCGGCTCCAGGCGGCGGCTGGCAAGAGGTGGTGAGCGGCGTGGATCTCGACCTCCAGCAAAGCCGCGTGCTGGCGGTGATCGGCGAGAGCGGCTCCGGCAAGAGCAGCATTCTCCTGGCGATCGCTGGCCTGCTGGCGCCAGCGGCAAGGGTTCGCGGCAGCCTGAGATTGCCGCCCGATACGACCGACTATCTGGCGCCGGGGGCCGAGAGGGGCGGTCTCGCCGGGCGCCGGGTCGGGATGATCTTCCAGCATCCGGGGCTCAGCCTCAATCCGGTGCTGAGGATCGGGACCCAGCTCGACGAGGTGGTGCGCGCGCATCGCGAGCTGGGCCGTCACGAGGCGCGTCGGGTGAGCCTAGAACTGCTCGAGCGGGTCGGCATCGACGCGCCGGAGCGCCGGGTGCTGGCTTATCCGCACCAGCTCTCGGGAGGGCAAAAGCAGCGCGTGGCGATTGCCGCAGCGCTGGCGGGCGAGCCGGGGCTGCTGCTTGCCGATGAGCCGACGACGGCCCTCGATGCGATGACCCAAGCGCAGACATTCGACCTTCTCCTAAGCCTGGTCGACGCGACCGGCATGGGGCTGATCCTGGTGACGCACGATCTCGCTGTCGCCGGTGCCGTCGGCGACGCCATCGCGCTCGTCCATGCTGGCCGGATCGTCGAGAGCGGCCCGGCGCGGCTGCTGGTCGAGCGGCCCCTGCACCCCTACGGCCAGGCGCTGGCCGGGGCGGCCTTGCCGTTTGCGCCGGCGGGGCATGCGCGCGACGACACGCCCTTTCCGGAGCCGGTCGTGGCGAGCGGGCCATCACCGGCAGACGGCTGTGCATTCGCGCCGCGCTGCCCCTTCGCCATTGCCCGCTGCTGGCGGGAGCGGCCGGTGCTCGAGTTCATCGACGGCCGCCGCGTCGCCTGCTGGCGGGCCGGGGAGACGATCGCTTGAGCGGGCTTCGACTGGAAAGGATCATTCGCCGGTTCGGCAGTGGGCAGAGCGCAACGCTGGCCGTGGACGGTGTCGATCTCGAGGTCCGGCCGGGCGAGATTCTGGGACTGGTGGGGGAGAGCGGGTCTGGGAAGACGACCATCGCGCGGATCGCCACCGGGCTCGACCGGCCCGACGACGGGGCGGTGACCCTCGATGGCCAGCCGCTCATGGACGCGAGGGGGCGCCTTGGACGGGCCACCAGGCGCGCCGTCCAGATGGTGTTTCAGGATCCGCTCGCGAGCTTCAACCCCGGCCGCCGCATCGGCAAGGCCGTGGCCCTGCCGCTCGAGCTCCACCAGCGTCTCGGCCGCGCGCAATTGCTGGTGCAGATCGACGAGCTGATGGCGGCCGTGGGCCTGGCGCCCGAGCTCGCCGACCGCTTTCCGGCCGAGCTTTCAGGCGGGCAACTGCAGCGCGCGGCCATCGCCCGGGCATTGGCGAGCCGGCCCTCGATCCTGGTCTGCGACGAGCCAGTGGCATCGCTCGACGTCTCGGTGCGCGCGCAGGTGCTGAACCTGCTGGTTCGCCTGACGGCGAAGCGCGGGCTGGGTGTGCTCTTCATCAGCCATGACTTGGGTGTGGTCCAGCGTCTGGCCGACGCAGCCGTCGTGCTGCATCGGGGCCGGGTCGTCGAGCGTGGCACGGGCGATGCGCTCTGGCGGGCGCCGAAGCATGCTTACACTCGGGCACTGGTGGCCGCCGTGCCGACCGGCCTCGTACCCTGGCGCGAGCAGCGGCGACGGCAGGGCTAGGCTGAAGGCTCGGTGGCGAAGCAGGCAGCCGCGTGCGGCCCGGCGCTGAGCGTGGGCCGTTCCGCCTTGCAGCGCTCGAAGGCGAGCGGGCAGCGGGGATGGAACGCGCAGCCGCTCGGGCGGGTCGATGGGGCTCGGCACCTCGCCCGCCATCGGGCGTGCGGTCGCGCTTGGGTGCCTCGAGGTCGGGGATCGTCTCGAGCAGCAGGCGGGTATAGGGGTGGCGTGGGGCGCTGAAGAGCTCGGCCGTCGGCGCCATCTCGACGATGCGGCCGAGATACATGACGGCGATGACGTCGGCCATGTGGCGGACGACGGAGAGGTCGTGGCTGATGAAGAGATAGGTGAGGCGAAACTGCCGCTGCAGCCGCTTCATCAGGTTGAGGATCTGCGCCTGGACCGAGACGTCCAGCGCCGAGGTGGGTTCGTCGCAGACGAGGAACTCGGGCTCGCCGGCCAAGGCGCGGGCGATCGAGATACGCTGCCGCTGGCCGCCTGAGAACTCGTGCGGGTACTTCGCGCCGTCGCCGGCGTTAAGCCCGACCGTCGTCAGCAGCTCGTCGACCCGTGCCTGGACCTCGGCGTCGCCGCGCCCGGGCTCCAGCGTGCGGATCGGCTCGGCCACGATGCGTGCCACTCGCCAGCGCGGGTTGAGGCTGGCGAACGGGTCCTGGAAGATCATCTGCACCCGGCGCTCGTCGCCGCGAAAGGTGATCGCACCGCCGCTCGGCGGGTAAAGCCCGACCACCAGCTTGGCGATGGTCGACTTGCCGCAGCCGCTCTCGCCGACGAGGGCCAGGGTCTGGCCTCGCTCGATCGTGAAGCTGACCCCATCAACGGCCTTGAGCATCTGCCTCGGCCGGCGCTCGATCACCCGGTTGAGCCAAGGGGCCGAGACGTCGAAGCGGCGCTCCAGGGCGTTCACCTCGAGCAAAGGAAAGCCGCTCATGCGCCAACGCCTCCCTGCTCCAGCCAGCAGGCGACGCGACCCTCGGCGAGGCTCGGTCGATCGCTTCGGCAACGGGGTCCCGCATGGTTGCAGCGCGGGTTGAAGGCGCAGCCGATGGGGATGGCGTTGAGGCGGGGCATGCTGCCGTCGATCTGGGTCAGCTCCTCGACATCGCGGCGCAGGCTCGGAATCGAGCCCATCAGGCCCCTGGTGTAGGGGTGGCGCGGCTGGCGGACGACCTCGTCGACCGGGCCGATCTCGGCGATCCGGCCGGCATACATCACGGCCACCCGGTCGGCCGTCTCGGCGATCACGCCCATGTCATGCGTGACGAGCATCACCGCCGTGCCGTGCTCGCGACAGAGCCGCTTCAGGAGGGCGGTGATCTGCGCCTGGATCGAGACATCGAGGGCCGTCGTGGGCTCGTCCGCGATGATCAGCTCAGGGTCGGCGGAAAGGGCGAGGGCGATGACCACGCGCTGGCGCATGCCGCCCGAGAATTGGTGCGGGAAGTGGTCGATGCGGGTCTCGGCGCCGGGAATGCCGACCTCGCGCAGGAGATCCAGGGCCCGCGCCCGAGCGGCGTCCTTGCCGAGCGCGAGGTGGAAGCGGATGGTCTCGATCAGCTGGTCGCCGATCGAGAAGAGCGGGTGCAGGCTGGTCAGCGGGTCCTGGAAGATGGCGCCGATGCGGCGGCCACGGATCTTCTGCATGCCGGCATCATCCAGCCGGTCGATGCGCTCGCCGCCGATGCGGATTTCGCCCGAGGCGATGCGCCCCGGTGGCTCGAGCAGGCCCAGCACCGCCATGCCGGTCATCGACTTGCCAGCACCACTCTCGCCGACGACGCCCAGGATCTCGCCCGGTGCTATGCTGAGCGAGATGTCGTCGACGGCCGTCAGGAGGCCGGTCCGGGTCGGGAATTCGACCCGGAGGTTCTTGATGTCGAGCACCGGCTCAGCCATCGCGGGCGCGTCTCGGATAGCTCGCGTGGAAGATGTCGGCCACCGGCGGATGACCCATTGTGCGGTCCGGATAGCGAGCGATCAGTCCGTCGAATTGCGCCTGCGCCTGGCGGGCTGCCGCCGTTTCGTCGAAGCCGGGGATCTGCCGGTCCTGCATGACCAGTCGGCCATCGATGAAGACCGTGGTCACGTCGCGACCGCTCGTGCCACTCATCAACGACTGGATGGGATCGGTCGTTTGCAGGGTTTGGCGAGAGGTCGATCACCGCGATATCGGCTTTCGCACCCGGTTGCAGCCGGCCGAGATCGGCGCGGCGCAGCGCATCGGCACCGCCCAGCGTGGCGGCATCGAAATAGTCTTCGCTGCGGCAGCCGAGCGCGTCGGCCTCGACGATGCGGCAGACCATCAGGCCCAGCTGCATGTTCAAGATCATGTCGGGCGGCCAGGTGTCGGTGCCGAGGCCGATCTTCTGGCCCATCGCCTTGTAGCTCCTGAACGAGCGGATGGCGCCACCATGCCGTGCGGCGACCAACGGGCAGTGCACGATGGCGGCACCACCGTCACGGATAATGCAAAGATCGTCGCCCGAGACGTGCGCGGCGTGCGGCAGGAGGGCGTGCTCGGAGAGAAAGCCCAGGTCGCGCAGCCACTCCGGTGGCGTGCAACCGTGCAGGCGGCGGACGATCTCGAGCTCGGTCGCCGACTGGCAGCAATGCAGGCGGATCGGGACATCGAGGTCGCGGGCAGCGTCGGCCGAGCGGCGCAACAGCTCGGGCGTGCAGGTCTCGATCCTGTCCGGCGCCAGCATGGTGCGCACCAGACCGCCGGCCTCGCCCTCGTTGCGGCGGCAAAAGGCGATGGCGTCATCGAGTCCGGCGAGGCCGCGCGGCTCGTCGAAGACCGTGCCGATGCTGCCGTCGACCTCCACCACCTGGCCGCCGGTGCGGTAGGCGGGACCGAGATAGACGCGCAGGCCGAGCTCGGCCGCGGCGGTGGCAGCGGCCTCGAACTCGGCCACGGTCTCGCCCCATTCGCGGTAGAAGAGCGACGCGATCGGGAGCGCCGTTGTAATGCCGTTGCGGATCAGCTGGGCGAAGGCGAAACGTTTCTGAAACGCCAGCTCTTCGGCCGTGTACATTTCGTACGGGCCGCGCTCGATGTAGCTTCGCGGCCAGATGCGGCCGGTTCGCGCCGCCGGGCCACTGTCGATGCCGAGGATGGTGGTGTCGAGGTCGCTCAACGCGTCGAGGTCGACGAAGCCGGGCGAGATCACGGCCTCGCCGAAATCCATGCGCTCCGCCACCTCGCCCGGGAAACCGTAGCCGACGAAGACGACGCGGTCCTGCTCGATGACCAGCTCGCCGCGCTCCAAAATCTGGTGGCGGCCGCTGGCGTGGCCGATCAGCCAGCGGGCGGTCAGCAGCGTTCTGCCCGCCTGGGTCATGGTGCGGCGCGCACGCACTCGCCGCGCTCGGCGGTCACCCGGCCACCTTTCATGACCAGCGGTCGCGGCGCCCGGTCGACCACGGCCTCGGCCAGGGTCTCGCCCTCGAGCAGGACGAGATCGGCACGGCAGCCGGGCTCGATGCCGTAGCCGTCGAGGGCCATGACCGACGCACCGCCATGGGTGCAGATGTCGAAGGCGATCGCGACCTCGTCGTCGCGGCGGAGATTGTTGCGCTGTCCGAGGAACATGGCGCGCTCGAGCATGTCGGCATTGCCATAAGGCCCCCAGGTGTCGCGGATGCCGTCGGAGCCCGAGCAGACGGTGACGCCCGCGGCGCGCAGCTCCTTGACCGCCGGGCAGGGCGTGCCCGAGGGCCCGGTGGTCATGATGTGGATCTGGTGCTTCGCCAGTTGCTCGGTCAGCTCGGCCACATAGGCGCGATCCGGCATGCCGAGGCAGAAGGCGTGGCTGACCGTGACCTTGCCCTGCATGCCCAAGGCCGCCGTGCGCTCGATGATCAGCTCCATGGAGAAGCCACCCAGCTCGCCCCGCTCGTGCAGGTGGATGTCGACCGGCTTGCCGTAGCGCTGGGCGAGGCCGAAGACGACGTCGAGCTGGCCCTTGGGATCGCGGTCGATGCCACAAGGATCGAGACCGCCCACCACTTCGCAGCCGGCTTGCATCGCCTGGTCCATCAGCTCCGCCGTGCCCTGGGCGGATCATCAGCCCCGATTGCGGAAACGCCACGAGCTCGATCATGATCAGGTCCCGGAGCTTGTCCCGGGTCGCCATGACGCCCTCGATGCCCTTCAGTCCGTGGTCGGTGTCGACGTCGACGTGACTGCGGATATGGGTCGAGCCCTTGGCGGCCGAGAGGATCGCCTGGCGCTCGCTCTGCCGCGCCGGGTCGATGTCGAGCGCCACCTTGACCCGACGCTCGTTGTCGATCTTGTCGATCAGCCGCGGCCCCACCTCGTTCTTGTACCAGGGCAGCCCGAGCAGCGACTTGTCGAGGTGGGTGTGCGCCTCGACCAGACCCGGCGCCAGGATGCAGCCGAGCCCGTCGATGGTCTCGATCCCCTCCGGTGCAGGCGTGCCGGGCGCAGCGAAGCGGCCGTCCAGGATCAGCACGTCGGTTATCGCGCCGGCCATCGGCCGGACATTGGTCAGGAGAACATTGCCGCTGGTCATGGGGGCCTCAGCGTAGCTTGGGGTTGAGGGCGTCGCGCAGCCAGTCGCCGATCAGATTGACCGAGACGACGATCAGGCAGAGCTGCAGCGCCGGAAACACGACGATCCACCAGAGTCCGGAGAACAGGAACTCGTTGCCGAAGCGGATCAGCGTGCCGAGCGACGGCTGGTCAGGGGGCATGCCGACGCCGAGAAAGCTCAGCGTGGCCTCGGACAGGATAGCGAGGCCGAAATTGAGCGTGGCTGCCACCATGATGGGCGTCAGCGTGTTGGGCAGGATGTGGGTGAGGAGGATGCGCCAGGAGCGCACGCGGATCAGCCGTGCCGCCTGGACATACTCCTTGCCGGCCTCGACCATGGTCGAGGCGCGCACGGTCCTGGCGTATTGCACCCAGGACGGGATGGCGATGGCGACCACCAGGATCGGTGCGGCCAGCGCGTCGCGCATGCCGGGCGGCAGGGCCTCGCGCGCCATGGCGCTGATCAGGATGGCGATCAGGATGTAGGGCATCGACAAGAGCACGTCGCCAACGCGCATGATGGCGTTGTCGATCCGCCCGCCGGCATAGCCGGCGATGAGGCCGAGCGAGAGGCCGACGGTGAGTGACAGCAGGACCGAGGCGAAGCCGATGATCAGCGAGATACGCGAGCCGTACAGGATCGCCGAGAGGATGTCGCGGCCCTGCACGTCGGTGCCGAGCAGATAGGGCCAGCGGCCGTACGCCTCCCAGATCGGCGGCAGCTCGGCATTCATCAGCTCGAGTGCGCTCAGATCATAGGGATTCTGCGGGGTGATCAACGGCGCCGCGAAGGCGCTGAGCAGCAGCAGCGCCAGCAGCACCAGCGCCACGATCGCTGAGGGGTGGCGCTTCAGGCTCCACCAGAGCTCGTGCTCGCGGACGCGCGTTCCGAGACTAACGGCCATCGCTGCCGCCCCGGACGGCATTGTCGCGCAGGCGCGGATCGACGACCGCGTAGGTCAGATCGACGATGGTGTTGAGCACGACGAAGATGAACGAGACGAGCATCAGGTAGGCGGCCATCACCGGAATATCGACGAAGGTCACCGCCTGGATGAAGAGCAGGCCCATGCCGGGCCACTGGAAGACGGTCTCGGTGACCAACGCGAAGGCGATCAGGTTGCCGATCTGCATGCCGGTGAGCGTGATCACCGGCATCAGGCAGTTGCGCAGCGCGTGCCGCCAATGAACGATCCGGAGCGGCAGGCCGCGGCCGCGCGAGAACTTGATGAAGTCGGTCCGGAGCGTCTCCAGCATCTCGGCGCGGACCAGCCGCATGACCAGCGTGATCTGGAAGAGCGAGAGCGAGATCGAGGGCAGCACCAGCGCCGCCCGGCCGCTCGGGGTGAGCAATCCAGTGCTCCACCAGCCGATTTTGACCGTCTCGCCGCGGCCGAAGGCGGGCAGCCAGCCGAGGCTTACCGAGAAGATCAGGATCAAGAGGATGCCAACGACGAAGCTCGGCAGGGAGACGCCCACGATCGAGCCCAGCTGCAGCGCGTCGGCGAGCCGGCTGTCGCGGCGGATGGCGGTGATGACGCCGAGCGGGATGCCGATGACGAGCGAGAGGATGGTGGCGACGATCACCAGCTCGAGGGTGGCCGGCAGGCGCTCGCCGATCAGCACCATCACGTCCTGCTGGTTGCGGTAGGAAATGCCGAAATCGCCCTGCACCGCATTGGTGACGAAGCGCACGTACTGGACGATCAGGCCGTCATTGAGGCCCAATCGCTCGCGCAGCTCGGCCCGGTCGGCCTGGGTCGCCTGCTCGTTGACCATCATCTCCACCGGGTCGCCGAAGAACCGGAAGATGACGAAGGCGAGAAAGGCCACGGCCAGCATGACCAGGGCCGCGTTGGCGATCCGCTTGATCAGGAGGGCTAGCATGGGCCCGATACACCTCAGCTTGGCGGGATGCCGGCCCTGGCTCGATGGTCGAGGCCAGGGCCGGGGTAGCGAGTGGCGGTCGAGTGGCGGCCTAGTTCATGCGGGCGAACCAGAGCCGCGGCTTGTTGTCGGGGAAGAGCGGCATCTCAGCCACGTCCTCGGTCACCGCCCAGGCCATTGGCTGCTGGTGCAGCGGCAGCATGATGATCTCATCCTTGACGATCTGCAGCGCGTCACCTTGCAGCTCCAGGCGGCGCTCGAAGTCGAGCTCCTGCCCGGCCTCCTGGACCAGCGCGTCCAGCTCCGGATAAGACCAGTCGCCCCAGTTGAAGACGCCCGAGTTGCCCTCCTTGCTGTGGAAGATCTGCAGGAGCGGGCTGTAGGAATCGAGCATCGGCAGGGTGGCCCAGCCGAGCGTGTAGACGTCGGTCTGACCGTTGGTGCGCTTTGGCGTCTGCACGGCGCGCGGCGCCACGTCGAGCTCCGGCTGGAGGCCGATCCGGCTCCACATCGAGGCGATCGCCTGGCAGAACTGCTCCTCGTTGACCAAGCCGTCGGAGAGGCAGTTGAAGCCGAAGCTGAAGCCGTCGCCATAGCCCGCCTCGGCGAGCAGCGCCTTCGCCGCTTCCGGATCGTAGGGCAGGCGCTCGTCCTGCGCCTCGACATAGCCCGGGATCGGCGGTGCCACCACAGTGCCGGCATTGCGCGACTTGCCGCGCATCACGCGGGCCTGCAGCTGGTCGATGTCGATCGCTTGGTAGAGCGCCTGGCGCACCTTCAAGTCCTTGAACGGGTTCGCGCTGCCGTCGACCAGGGTGTCGCGGAAGCTGAAGCCGATCATCACGGTGCGCAGATCGACGCCTTCGAGCACCTCGACATTGGGCGCTGCCTCGAGCCGCGGCAGGTCCTGGACCGGCGCGTCATTGGTGAAGCTGATCTCGCCCGAGAGCAACGCGGCGACGCGGGTCGCGGGCGAGTTGACCGGCAGCAGCTCGAAGCCGGTCAGGTTGTGCTGGGGCTCGTCCCACCAGTCGGGATTGACGACGAAGACGGTGCGTGCGTCGGGCTGACGGCTCTCGACGATGAAGGGGCCGGTACCGTTGGCATTGTAGGTGGCGAAGCCTTCGACATTGGCACCGATATCGGTCGGCAGCTCGGCATCGTTCTCGACCAGCCACTCCGCGTCGAAGATGTGGATGTTGGTCAGATCGTTGAGCAACAACGGGTAGGTGCCGTTCAGCGTAATGTCCACGGTGTGGTCGTCGACGACGGCCGAGCTGACATAGGCCGGCAGGTTGCCCTTGAGTGGCGAGGTCTCGTGGCTGACGCGCTCCAGTGAAGCGACGACATCCTCGGCGGTGAAGGGGTTGCCGTTGTGGAAGGTGACATCGTCGCGCAAGGTGAAGCGCCAGGTGACCTGGTCGTCGAGGATCTCCCATGAGGTCGCGAGCGCCGGCTCGATCTTGAGGTCGCGGTCGTAGCGGACGAGGCCCTCATAAACGTGGTTGAGCACATTGATGGTGAAGCTGTCGCCGTAGGAATACGGATCGAGCGAACCGATGTCCCGGTTCGCTCCCCATTTGAGCACCTCGGCTTCGGCCGTGCCGGTGAGCAGCAGAGCAGCTGTGCCGGCCAAGAGGATCGAGCGCGGACCAACCATGGGCGAAACCTCGTCTGAATGATTGTATGCGATCTGTGATCAAGATCGTATACGAAACTTGACCAAATCGTATCCGATTGGCAAGAGGTAATTCTGCGAATGAGGAGCTGCAGGTGAGGGAAGCGGAGACGGAGCCGCGCGGTGCGGTCGTCTATCGACTGTTGCGCAAGGCGATCATCGAGCAGTCGCTGCTGCCCGGCACCCGCCTGCCAGAGGACACGATCGGCGATCAGTTCGGGGTCAGCCGGACGATCGTACGCAACGCCTTGGTCCGCTTGCACAGCGAAGGGTTGGTGGAGACCAAGCCCAATCGCGGTGCCTTTGTCGCGACGCCATCCTTCGAGGAGGCACGGCAGATCTTCGAGGTGCGCCATTGCCTGGAGCGCGAGGTGGTGCGCCGGCTGGTGGAGCGGGTCTCGATGCTCGGTCTCGACGCGCTCGATGCCCACGTCGCCCGCGAGGCGCAGCTGCAGAACAAGGATGGACCAGGCTCGGTGCGGCTTGCCGGTGAGTTCCACATCCTGCTGGCGGAGCTTGCCGGCAATGCCATTCTCGCCCGCTACGTTTCCGAGATCGTCTCGCGCTGCTCGCTCATTCTGGCCATCTACGGGCGCTCGCACTCCTCCGATTGCGCCGTCGACGAGCATCGCCAAATCATCGAGGCGTTGCGCGCCGGCGACGAGCGGGTGGCCATGGCGGTGATGTCGCATCATCTGGGTGCGGTCGAGGAGCGGGCGCGGCCCACGGTCGATGCGACGCCGGACCTCGAGACCGTGCTCGCCCACTACGGCAAGGAGGCCGGGGTTTGACCCATCGGATGTTCGACTTCACGACGCTCGATCCGCGCTCGTGCTACAAGCTCCTGATCGGTGCCGTGGTGCCGCGGCCGATCGCCTGGGTGACCACCCGCAGCCTCGAGGGCGTGGTCAACGCGGCGCCCTACAGCTTCTTCAACTGCGTCTCCTCCGATCCGCCGATTCTCTGCCTGGGCATCGAGAACAAGGGCTCGACCAGCTTCAAGGACACCGGCTGGAACATCCGCACGACCGAGGAGTTCACGGTCAATATCGTGGACGATCGGAACATCGATGCGATGAACGTCACCGCCACGGCCTTTCCGCCAGACGTGGACGAGCTGGCGATGGCCGGGCTCACCGCCGTGCCCGGGGCGATGGTCGGCTGCCCGCGCATCGCGGAGGCGCCGGTGTCGTTCGAGTGCCGCCGGCACACCACGCTCGCCGTCGGCAAGTCGCGGGAGATCGTGCTCGGGCTGGTCGTTGCCGCGCACATTCGCGACGACATCGTCGATCCCGAACGGTTTTACATCGATCCGGCGGGGCTCGATGCCGTAGGTCGGATGGGCGGGCACGGCTATGCCCGAACGCGGGACTATTTCGACCTGCCGACGATGAGCGTCGATGCGTTTCGCGAGCGTCACAAGGCCGGCCGGAGCTGACGCTCGCGGCCAGGACGGCGGCGCCCCCTCAGCAGACCCATATGTCGACGGTGCGGCTGACGCCCGCGACCTCGCGGCTCTGGCGGAGCTGCCAGTCGAGGCGCGGCGTGAAGCCCTGGGTGCGCGCCAGTGCATAAGTGTCGGCCATGACCAGGCCGGCCGTGCGCTCGGCCTTGGTGTGCTTCTCCAGCTTGGCGGCCAGGTTCACGGTCTCGCCGAGGACGGTGTATTCGAGCCGCTGGGCGTCGCCCACCGTGCCGAACATGACGGGGCCGGTGGTGACCGCCGCGGCGACAGCCGGCGCCGGCAGTTTTCGCGCCTCGCGGTCGCGGCGCCATGCGTCACCGGCCTCCAGCACGGCCTCGAGCGCCGCCAGCGCTTCGGCGGCATGCTGCCCGCTCGGCCGGACAGCACCAAAGCTGGCCAGGATGCCGTCGCCCATGAACTTGTCGATACTGCCGCCGGAGGCCCGCACCGCCTGCGCCATGAGCGCTTGGTATTCGCCGAGGAACTGCATCACCTCGGCGGGCGGTAGCTGCTCGCTCAAGGGGGTGAAGCCACGCAGGTCGATGAACATGATCGCTGCGTCACGCATCTCCGCACGGCCCGGCACGAGCTCGCCATCGGTCCCGGTAATCCGCCCGGCGATCTCGGGCGCGAAGAACCGCTTGAGGTCGGCCGCGGCCTGACCTTCCACCGCCGCTCTGACCAGGAGCTTGCGCGCCCGGTGCAGGGTCAGCGCCAGGATCGCCGTGACGGTCAGGATCGAGACCACCTTGTCGACCTCGGCGCCGACCAGGATGCTGTAGCTCATCATGTACTCGGCGAAGTTGCGGGTGATCATCATCCCTTCTTGTGCTGCGATCGCGTAGGCGACCAGCACCAGCCAGCCCACGGCCGACGCCAGGCCGGCGAGAATGACGAAGCCCGGCTCGAAGCGAAGCGTCCTGAGCGCGATCAGGATGAAGACGTACATCAAGGTCGGCGCCTTGAGATAGATCGCGGGCGGCGCGCCATACTGCAGGTGAAAGCTCCAGATGGTGAGCATCAGGACGGTGACGTCGATCACCACCGAGACCGCGAGGATCGGCCGGGTAAGGCGGTTGGCCAGCGCCAAATAAAGGCGCCAGACGGTGAACACGGCGTAGACGAGCAGCGCCACGGGTACCGGCTCGAACGGCACGTCCGGCGGAAACGCCTTGGGCGTCAGGCTGTAGAGCACGCCGAAGCCGATGATCGCGGCGATCTGGATCAGGCTGACCAGGACCTCGGCCTGCGCCTGCTCGCGGCTGATCACGTCGGCGATGCGCTGCGGCATGGCTGCCGGCAAGGGCGGGCCGAAGGCGATGAGCCGTAGCCGCCTCGCCGCAGCGCCGAGCCGGTCGAACTGATGGCCGGGGACGGTCTCGGCCCCCGTCAATGGCGCGCCCGGAGCTTGTTGGCTCAGGGGAACCGGTGTGCCCTTGATCGAGCCGGGCATGCGCGACCTCCTGGTGATGCCGGCACCGGGTCTACGCCAAGGGGCGCCATCGACCAATGCCGCAGCGCATCAAGCTCGGTCATTTCGGCGTGAAGCAGATCGCGTCCCTCGTCGAGTCGTCGTGAGGAATGGTGAAGGAATGACCAAGGTGGATCATCTGCATCGACAATGCTGCGTTGCAATAATGCGCATGGCAGGCGGACGGTGACTGCGCCATATCCCGGTCGTTGCCATTGCTGCAATGCAGCGAACACGAAGGACCTGAAACGATGACCACGCAAACCATTTTTCCTGTCGGCGGCACCGCCGGCGCTTGGCGTGGCGAGATTCGCGAGACGTCGCGGCTCGACGCGCTCCTCAAGAGCCTGCAGCACCGCTGGGACGTCTACACGACCTATCGGCGAACCGTCGAGGAGCTTCAGCTGCTCAGCGAGCGCGAGCTCAACGATATCGGCATCTCCCGGTTCGACATTCGGGCGATCGCCCGCCATTCGGCCGAGATGGAGGTCGCCAACCGGGGTCGGTGATCCATCGGCCGGTGGTGGGCTGAACCTGCCGCCGGTCGCACCCCCCAGCCACCGACCGGTCCAAGCATCATCTGGCCTGTTGCCGATCCCGGCATCAGGCTAATGATCTGCCGATCGGCTGCATGGGGACGGGGCATGGATCTTAAGGAGTTCCGCGCGCAGGCGCACGACCTCGTCGATTGGATGGCGGACTACCTGCAGTCCATCGAGGCGCGACCGGTCCGGGCGCAAACCGCACCAGGCGCCATTGCCGCCGCGCTGCCGACGGAAGCGCCGATCGAGCCCGAGGCTTTTTCCGCGATTCTCGCCGATTTCGAGCGGATCGTGATGCCGGGCATGACGCACTGGCAGCATCCGCGTTTTTTCGCGTATTTCCCCGCCAACTCCAGCCCACCCTCGGTGCTGGCCGAGATGCTGACCGCAACCATCGCGGCGCAGTGCATGCTCTGGCAGACCTCGCCGGCAGCGACCGAGATGGAGACTCGCTGCCTCCATTGGCTCGGCCAAATGCTCGGCCTGGGCGATGGTTGGGAGGGCGTCATTCAGGACAGTGCCTCATCAGCGACGCTTGCCGCCATTCTGGTGGCGCGTGAACGCGCAACTGATTGGCTCAGCAACCAGCAAGGCCTCGCCGGGACGGCGCCCCTTGCCGTGTATGCCAATGCCGAGGCGCATTCGTCAGTCGAAAAGGCGGTTGGCATTGCCGGTCTCGGTCGCGGCGCCTTGCGCCGCGTGCCGGTCGATGACGGGTTTGCGATGCGCCCCGACGCGCTGGCTTCCCAGATCGAGGCGGACGTGGCGGCGGGCATCGTGCCGGCCTGCGTCGTTGCGACGCTCGGCACCACCGGCACCGGTGGGGTTGACCCGCTCCGGGCCATCGGCGAGCTCTGCCGCCGGCATGACTGCTTCCTTCATGTTGACGCCGCCTGGGCCGGCAGCGCCCTGATCCTGCCCGAGACCCGCTCGATGATCGACGGCATCGAGGCCGTCGACAGCTTTGTCTTCAATCCCCACAAATGGCTGGGCGTGAACTTCGATTGCTCCGCCCATTTCGTTCGCGACGCTGCCGCCTTGCGGCAGACGTTGAGCGTGCTGCCGCCCTATCTGGCCGGACGGGAGACCGGCCGGGTGATCGACTATCGCGACTGGGGAATTCCTCTCGGCCGGAGATTTCGCGCGCTCAAGCTGTGGTTTGTGATCCGAAGCTATGGCGTCGCTGGGCTGCAGGCGATGCTCCGCCGGCACATCGCGCTCGCCGATGAGCTGGCGTCGTGGATCGCCGAAGCGCCAGACTTCGAGCTGACCTCGAATCCTAGCCTGGCCTTGCTGTCTTTTCGCTATCATCCGCGGGGCGTCGACAAGCCGGCCGAACTGGACGCGTTGAATCACGAATTGATCAATCGAATCAATGATGACGGGCGTCATCTACCTGACCCAGACCATGGTCGGTGGCCGGCTCGTCCTGCGGTTTTCGATCGGCCAGACGACGACCGAGCGACGCCATGTCGAGGCGGGATGGGCGGTCATTCGAGAATTGGCCGCAACATTATAACAGAAAATAGTGTATAATAGAATTCTATTTGACTTTGAAATGTGAAATAAGAGAATGGCGCGCAGGTCAGCGTTAAACCGGCTGCGAAAGGGCAACGGCCCGTGCGCTATTTCCCGATCTTCGTCGATCTCGACCACCAGCCCGTGCTCGTGGTCGGTGGCGGCGAGCAGGCCGCGCAGAAAGTGCGTCTCTTGGCCAGGACCTCGGCCCGTATTAGGATCGTCGCTCGCTGACCTTTGCCCCGAGCTCCGGGCGGCTGTGGCGGCCGGTAGCGCCGAGTGGCATGGCCGGGATTTCTCGCCAGGGCAGCTCGACGGCTGCCGGTTGGCTTATGCGGCGACGGACGATCTGACCGAAGCCGCGTGGATCGCCTTTGCCGCACGAGCCCGGGGTGTGCCCGTCAACGCCGTCGACCGGCCGCAGTTCTGCACTTTTATTACGCCTGCCATCGTCGATCGCGACCCGGTAGTCCTTGCCATCGGCTCGGAGGGCACCTCTCCTGTGCTGGTCGGCCGCATCCGCGCGCGGCTCGAGGCCGAGCTTCCGGCGGCACTCGGCGCCGTTGCGCGCTTTGCCCAAGGGATGCGCCGGCGGGTGGCGGCAGCGCTGCCGGACGGGCGACGCCGCAGGGCTTTCTGGGAGCGACTGTTCGATGGGCCGATTGCGGAGAAGCTGGGCGTCGGCGATGCGCACGCTGCGACGCAGCTCGTCGACGAGGGCTTGGCGGCCATCGCCGGAGAGCCCCTAGGTCACGTCACGCTGGTCGGTGCTGGGCCCGGCGATCCCGAGCTTTTGACCATCAAGGCGCAACGCGCGCTGATGACGGCGGACGTGATCGTCGTCGACCGGCTGGTCGATCCGCGGGTGCTGGATCTCGCCAGGCGCGATGCCCGACGCATTCATGTGGGCAAGATCCCCTACGCGGCAGGCGGCGAAGCGAGGCTGTCGACGAGCCAGGACGCCATCAACGGGATCCTGGTGCGCGAGGCGCTGGCCGGCAATCATGTGGTCCGCCTCAAGGGCGGCGACCCCTTCGTCTTCGGCCGCGCGGTCGAGGAGATCGAGGCGGTCGAGGCGGCTGGCATCCGGGTCACCGTCGTGCCGGGCGTCACGGCCGCGTTGGCTGCGGCGGCAAATGCCCGTCTGCCGATCACCGAGCGCGGCAAGCGGCGGTCCCTGACGATCATGACCGGGCAGACCAGAGACGGACCGGCCGAGCACGACTGGGCGGCGCTGGCCAGGGCCGGCCAAACGCTCGCGGTCTACATGGGAGTCAAGCCGGGGCCCGACATTGCTCGCCAGCTGATCGAGGCAGGCCTCGATCCACTCACACCCGTCAGCATCGTCGAGAACGCGTCGCTCGCCGCCGAGAGGACGGTAACGGGGGCGCTCCGGGATACGGCAGAGCTGCTGGCGTCGGGCGGCATCACGGGTCCAGCCATTCTTTTTATCGGGGTCGCGCCGCTCGCCAGCGGCGCCGCGCCGCCTTTGTCCCTGCACCTTGAGAGGGCTGCTTGATGGCCAAGATCATCACCGCCAATCACTTGATCGTCGGCGACGTCGTGTTCCTGACCGAGGATGGCTGGAGTCCCAATGTCGACCGCGCCTTGGTGGCCGACGACGGCCCGGCACTGGGTGCGCTGGAGCAGCGGGCGGCGGCCGCCGAGGCCGCGAACATCGTCGTGGCGCCCTACGCCGTCGAGGTGCGCCGCGAAGGCTCGCGCGTCGTGCCACTGCACTATCGCGAGGCGATGCGCACCCGTGGGCCCACCGTGCGCCCGGACCTCGGCCATCAGGCGCGGCCCGGCGCCGCCGCGACGGGAGCCTGAGCCCGATGTACCGCTATGACGAGTTCGACGCGCGGTTCGTGGCCGAGCGCACGGCACAGTTCCGCGACCAGGTCGCGCGGCGGCTCACCGGGCAGCTCTCCGAGGACGAGTTCAAGCCGCTGCGGCTGATGAACGGGCTCTATCTTCAACTGCATGCCTACATGCTCCGGGTGGCCATCCCCTATGGCGTGCTGTCGTCCCGGCAGATGCGCCAGCTGGCGCATGATCGCCGAGCGTTGGGACAAGGGGTACGGCCATTTCACCACCCGGCAGAACATCCAGTTCAACTGGCCCAAGCTCGAGGATGTACCGGCCATTCTCGATGCGTTGGCCGAGGTGGAGATGCATGCCATCCAGACCTCGGGCAACTGCATCCGCAACGTCACGACCGACCAGTATGCGGGCGTCGCGGCGGATGAGATCGAGGACCCGCGACCGCATTGCGAGCTGCTCAGGCAGTGGTCGAGCCTACACCCGGAATTTTCTTTCCTGCCGAGGAAATTCAAGATCGCGGTCACCGGCGCGCCGTTCGATCGGGCTGCCGTCAAGGTGCACGATATCGGCCTGCGGATGCACCGCAACGCGGCGGGCGAGCCCGGCTTCGAGGTGATCGTCGGCGGTGGGCTCGGGCGCACCCCGATGATCGGCAAGACGATCCGCGGTTTCCTGCCCGCGGACCAGTTGCTGCCCTACGTCACGGCGATCATGCGCGTCTACAATCGGTTCGGGCGGCGCGACAACAAGTACAAGGCGCGGATCAAGATCCTCGTCCACGAGATCGGGGTCGATGCGATGAGCGAGCTGGTCGAGGCCGAGTTCGCCAAGGGCGATCACGGCGACGCGATCGCGCTCGCCGCCGACGAGGTAGCGCGGATTCAGGACTACTTCGCGCCGCCTCCCTACGAGACGCTGCCCGAGCGGGATCCGGCGCACCTGGCGCGGCTGTTCGAGGACAAGGCGTTCGCCCGCTGGGCCCGGCAGAACACCGCGCGTCACAAGATGCCGGGCTATGCCATCGCCAATATCTCGCTCAAGCCCACGGGCGGCATCCCGGGCGATGCCACGGCAGCGCAGATGCGCCTCGTGGCCGATCTCGCGGAGCGCTACGGGTTCGGCGAGATCCGCGTCGCGCACGAGCAGAACCTGGTTTTGCCGGACGTGGCCCAGCGCGATCTTCATGCGCTCTGGCAGGCGCTGGAGCCTGCCGGTCTCGGCACGCCGAACCTCAATCTGGTCTCCGACATCATCGCGTGCCCGGGGATGGACTACTGCGCGCTCGCGACGGCCCGCTCTATACCGGTGGCCCAGGCGATCAGCCGACGCTTCGCTGATCTGTCGCGACAGCAGGACGTTGGCGACCTGCACATCAACATCTCCGGCTGCATCAATGCCTGCGGGCACCATCACGTGGCGCATCTCGGCATTCTCGGGCTCGAGAAGAAGGGCGTGGAATCCTATCAGATCACGCTCGGCGGTTCCGCCGACGAGAATGCGGCAATCGGCCAGCTGCTCGGCCCGGGCTTCGCCGCAGACGAGATCGTCGACGCAGTCGAACGGGTGGTTCGCGTCTACCTCGACGGTCGACGGGACCCAGAGGAACGGTTCCTCGACTTTTTCAACCGGGTCGGCATCAAGCACTTCAAGGAGGCGATCTATGCCCCTGCTTAAGAACGGCGAATGGATCCTCGATCACTGGCGCTTCTACGCCGACGACCAGCCGGTGCCGACGACGCGGCCGAAAATGGTCACGATGACCCGGCTCAAGGGCGACGACGGCGAATTTCTCTTTCACTGCGACTGTCAGCTCGGCGTGCGCGTCGAGGCGGACGAGCCGGTGGAGGATCTCGCGCCGTGGCTGAAGCGGCTGCAACTGGTGGCGCTGGTCTTCCCCAAGTTCGCCGACGGCCGCGCCTTCTCTTCGGCGGCGATGCTGCGCCAGCATTTTGGCTTCTCGGGCGAGATCCGCGCCGTGGGCGAGGTCCTGGTCGACCAGTACCCGTTCATGCGCCGGGTCGGCTTCGACGCTTTCGAGATCGCGCCGGGGCGACCCTTGGAGAGCTGGCAGCGGGCCCGGATCGAGATGAGCTTGGCCTACCAGTATGACGACGAAGAGGGTGTGGGCCTGGTGCCGGTATGGCGCGCGCGGCGCGCCACGCGAGCGGCGGTGCTCGCAGCCGAGTAGGCGGCGGAAACGGTCGCTGCCGGCTAGCTGCTGACGTCGAGGCCGGCGCGACCGAGCCCGTCGACGAGCTGGCCGATCAGCTCGGGTGACAGGTTCCAGTAGCCGAAATAGTCGCGGGCGAGCCCGGCCGCGTCGGGCTCGAGCACGAGCAGCTCTGCCACGGCCTTGCTCGCCTTCTCTTGCGGGCCACTTCGGCCGAGAACCGCCGCCTTCAACAAGCGCGTCATCAGGAAGTTGGGCAAATCGATGCGCTCGAGCTCGGCCAGGGCGGCCGCGTCGTCGCCACGGCGAAAGGCGTCGAACACGAAGGGAATGCGGTAGGAGGGTGGGTGCGCGGGATTCTGATCGATCGCTTGCTGGCGGAGCGCCAGGCCACGCACCCAGTCACCGCTATAGGCGATCTTTCCACCGAGGTCGGCCAGCGCGTCGCTGTCGTTCGGGTTGAGCTCGAGCGCCCGATCGGCATGCCGCCGGAAGCCGTCGATATCGCCCTTGGTGAAGAGCACGGCAGCCATCGCCCGCTGCGCCATGGCATTGTCCGGTTCCAGCTCGACGGCACGCTTGGCGGCGGCAAGCGCCGCCTCGATCGCTGCTTGGGACGTGTTGCTCCGGTAGCCGTAGCGCAGCTCGTCCAGGCGGAGATAGGCGAGGTAGGCCCAGCCATGTGCGTAGTCGGGCTCACGCTCGAGCGCTGCCTCGAGGCAGGCGAGCGCGGTTGCGAAATCGGCTTGGTCGTACGTGGCGTAGTAGTGATCCGCCTGGAGAATACAGGAGTAGCTGGCGAGCGTGTCCGGTAACGCCGCGCGGTGGGCGGCGCGGACCAGTTGGCGGTTCAAGATGCCATAGGGCTGCGCCAGGGCGGTGACGATCGCGCCTGAGATCCTGTCTTCCAGCGCCAGCACGCCGTTGCCGACGGCGGATTCCCGGAAGGTCTCGGTCCAGACCGTTTGCCCGTCCAGCGTATCGATGAGGCTCGCCGTGACGACGAAGGCGTCGCCTTCGCGGCGGACCGTGCCGTCGACCACGTAGTCGAGGTCGGCCGCGCGTGCCGCGGCGATCGGGTCCTCGCCGGATCGCGTCAGCGCCTCGGCGCTTCGCTGGGCGAGAACGAAGAACTGGCGAAAGCGGACGAGATCGGCCGTCACGAGCGTCGTCAAGCCATTGGCGACCGTTGCTGTGGCCTCCGCCGTGAGCGGCTCCGTTGCCAGCGCCGCGAATGGCAGGACACCGAGCGCGGGGGCCGGCTGCGCCACGCTCGACACGGTTGCCTCGAACTCGCTGCTGACCGGTGCTGCGCGGTCTCGGACAAGCGCCAACCCGATCGTGAGCATGAGGCCGATAACCGCGATCGATGCGATGACGCCCATTGCGAGCTTGGCGCGCGGTTTGGCGACAGGCGGTGCCGGCTCGGCGCGCGCGTTCTTGACCATCGGATCCCGCCGGGCAAAGCGGGGCACATAGCCGCCCTTGGGCAACGTGATGAGCCATGCGTCGTTCACGCCGGGTCCGTTGTTGTAGGCGTCGAGCTTCTGGCGCAGCCGGCCCGCCTCGACCCGCACCAGGGAGTCGACCTGCGGATCGAAATCTGCCGGCCGATCGAAGACGTCGACGGCAATGGCGTAGCCGCGGATGGAGTCGGCGTGGCCGCCGAGGGTGGTCTCGACGACATAGGTCAAGAAGCGCTGCAGCCTTGGCGCGCTGGCGAATTCCTGGCTGGCGAGGATGCTCTCGAGGGCCGCCCGGACGGCTCGGGCGTCGGTTTTGGACAGTGCGTCGGCAGGTACTTCGCACGTGCCGGAGAGAACGCCTGCCGCCTCACCGTTAGTCACTGTTTGTCACCTGCCCTTGGGTCGCCCATCGGCGTCTGGTGCGGCGCCGTCGAAGCATTTGCTGGACCCCTTGTAATGTCAAGACGATTGCCCTCGCGTCTAGCGGCGAGGTCGGATCTGCGCACCGAGATACAGGATGCGCAGGATGTCGAGCTTGAGTTAAACCCGGCTGAGATCGCGGAGCTCCGCCGCTCAATTGATGGCGTTCGCCGACTCGTCGAGCGTCGCAGTTTGGCATGCCAAGGCGTGGAAGAAGAAGCGGACGAGATCGATCTGCAACGCGATCCGTTCGACGAATCTGCGCGGCGAACGTGCTTCGGCGGCTCCTTTGGTGGTCCAAGGCGGCGGCAGGCACCGCTGTTCGTCGCCTGGATGCGCCGCTGCAACCGGGCCGCCGCCAACCTGCTCGACGAGAAGCCCATCTGTGTGCCCGTGGACGGAACCCAGGGCTTCGATCCGGATGGCTTGCTCGAGCTCATCGACGAGCTCGAGAGACGTCTCGACGTGCTCTCCCGCATTCACTGAGCGCGGGCATGGGGCCGCGGTCGTTCGTGCTCACGATCCTGTCCGGCAGAACCGGCTGCCACGGCGGCCGCGCGCTGTGTCTTCATCAATGTACGCCTCGGCCGCCTCCAAGGGATGGGTCGAAGGTGCCAAGTGTCCAGATTGTCCGACGCGCGCGCCACTTCAGGATCGGCGACTTCTTCTGCTAGGGTGTCCTTTGCCGTTTTCCGTCAGCAAGGAGGTGCCTTCATGCCCCAACATCCGGCCATTGCACCTGGCAGGACCGCCGTTGTCACGGGAGCCGCGAGTGGCATCGGCGAGGCCGCCGCCCAGCGTTTCGCGAGCCATGGCATGAATCTCGTGCTCGCGGATACCGACGAGGTAGCGCTGGATGCCGTGGCCTCGGAGCTCGGCCAGGCGGTCGAGGTGCTGCCGCTGGTGTGCGATGTCGGTAGCCGGGCGGCGGTGGAGACCCTGGCCGATCGGGCCTACGAGCGCTTCGGCGAGGTGACGATCCTGATGAACAACGCCGGTCGCGAGGGTGGTGGTGGGTTGTTCGGCGAGCCGAGCCGTTGGCACGAGATCCTCGACACCAACCTCTGGGGCGTGATCAACGGCGTGCAGGTCTTCGCACCCCGGATGATCGCGCAGGCAAGAGCAGGTGCGATCGTCAACACCGGCTCGAAGCAGGGCATTACCTGTCCACCGGGCGACACGGCCTACAACGTCTCTAAGGCGGGCGTGAAGGTGGTGAGCGAGGCCCTGGCGCACGAGCTGCGCAGCATCGCAGGCTGTCGGATCACGGCCCACCTGCTGATCCCCGGCTTCACCTTCACGGGCTTCACCCGCGTGCGTCATCGAGAGAAGCCCGCCGGTGCCTGGTTGCCCGAACAGGTGATCGATCTCCTGGTCGACGGCATGGGGAAGGGTGATTTCTACATCCTCTGCCCGGACAACGACGTCACCCGGGCGATGGACGAGAAGCGGATCGCCTGGGCGGCCGGCGACGTCATCGAGAATCGGCCGCCGCTGTCCCGCTGGCACGGCGACTGGCAGGCGGCGTTCGAGCGCTACATGGAGAGCTGAGCACCGACGTGCGTGTCCTGATTTGCGGCGGCGGGGTCATCGGTGCCACGGCCGCCTATTTTCTTGCCCGCGCCGGCGCCGAGCCTGTCCTGATCGAGCGCGCCGATATTGCCTGCGGTGCTTCGGGCAAGTCGGGCGGCTTTCTGGCGCTCGACTGGTGCGACGGGACGGCGCTTGCTGCCTTGGCACGACGCAGTTTTCGCCTGCATGCCGAGTTGGCTGACGCCATGCCCGCGCGGTGGGGGTACCGTCGGGTAACGACGCTGCATCTCCGCCACGGCGGCTCACCTGGCGCGGCGATGATAGCTGCGCCAATGCTGCCCGGCTGGCTGGCTCCTGATACCTTTCCCTTACTGCGTCTCGGAACCGCCGAGACCACCGCCCAGCTCGATCCCGGAGCGTTCACACGCGCGCTGGTCGCGGCGGCCATCGAGGCCGGCGGGAGCCGACAGCAGGGCGTCGTGACAGCGCTGCGGCGCGGCGTTGGCGGCCGTGTGACCGGCGTGATCGCGGATGGCAGGCCGATCGACGGTGACGCTGTGCTGCTCGCCATAGGGCCATGGTCGAACGTTGTCGGCGGGTTGGAGCTGCCGCCGGTGCGCGCCCTCGAGGGCACGAGCCTGGTCTTCCGACCGGATGCGCCGGAGCCGGAGCCGCTCGCCTTCTTCATGGATGTCCACGGGCCCGGCGGCGCTCATGATACGCCAGAGGTGGTGATCCGCACCGACGGAACGGTCTATGTGTCCGGCTTGTCCCGACAGGTAGCCTTGCCGGCCGATCCGGCTGGCGTCGCCCCGGATCCGGCGACGAGCGCTGGGCTCGAGGCGTTGGTCGGCCGCTTCGCGCCGGGCTTGGCGCAGAGCCCGATCATTGCCAAGCAGGCCTGCTTTCGCCCGATCACCGGTGACGGACTGCCATTGATCGGCGAGGTTCCGGGCGCGCCCGGAGCGTTCATCGCCACCGGCCACAGTGTCTGGGGCATGCTGAACGCACCCGCCACTGGCGAGCTCCTGTCGGAGCTGATCACCCGGCAAGCGTCGACGACCATCGATCCGCTGCCCTTTGCGGTAGCTCGATCGGGGCTCGTCTAGCTCCGGGCCGTCATTTACCCGATCTTAATCGGCAAGGGTCAAGATGCTTCAGGCTAGCGCGTCCTTGGCAAGGCGTGCGCCGTGCAAGCTTGGACGATTGGGAGATCTGAATGACCGGGGGCGCTACCGCTTACATGGTCAAGCCCGACATCATCGGCCTTCGTGTCGAGACCGGAGAGATCGTGGCGGAGGGGCGGACGCAGGCCTACGAGCCACTGCCTGGTGACCGGACCGGCAGTGACCGCGTGGTGACCCGAGCTGGCGAGACACTCGGTATTGCGACGACGACGCCCCTGGGCGTGCCGATGCTGCAGACCTTCGACCGGTTCGAAATCGGCACCCACCGACGCCTTCTTCCTGGGCGAATCGTCCAACCTCCTGGGCGTTCGGTTGCCGTTTCTGGATTCGGCGCCGGCGGCCGACCTGAGCCAAAGCTATGCTGTCGAGGCATTGGGCGGCGGGAAGCCGATCGAGATCGAGGCGGTCTGGCGCAAATCAAAGATCGTGGACACCGCACGGGTCGAGCTCACCGAGAACGAGCTCGTGGTCCAGCATGACATCTTTCTCGAGCTGGCCGAGCCGTTGCCGCCAGGCGGCAGCTTTCAGGTGAGCTTTGCCGATGCCGGCTTGGCCCCCGTGATTTTCACCTACGATACCCAGATATTGCGAAGCGAAGCCGTGCATGTGAGCCAGATCGGCTTTCGCCCCGACGACCCGGTCAAGGTCGGGTATCTCTCGATGTGGCTGGGCCATAGGCCGGACCTGCCGGGCGCCGACCCTGCTGTCACCTACGATCCTAAGACCGCATTCCGTTTGCTCGATGCGCGGACCGGCGCGGTGGCTTTCGAGGGCGTGGCGACGCTCGACGAGCCGCTTGGCGAGCCGAGCAATCTGAAGATCAACTACAACATGGCGGACGTGCTGGCGCTCGATTTCAGCGCCTTCAATCAGCCGGGCACCTATGTGATCGAAGTGGAGGGTGTCGGCACCTCGTTCCCGTTCGCCATCGATGATGCCGTCTGGGTGGACGCTTTTGCTACTGCGATGCAGGGGCTCTATCACCAGCGCAGCGGCGTGGCGCTCGACGACGAGCTCACCGATTGGGCACGGCCGCGCGCTCTCCACCCGGATGACGGCATCACCGTCTACCGCTCCGGCGCAACCTTGATGGACACCGACCAGGGTCTGAAATCTCCTTGGACAGAAAAGCTTCGATGCGCTGACGGCGGCGGCGACAGGCGAGGTTGTTGCGGACGCCTGGGGAGGCTGGCACGACGCCGGAGACTGGGATCGTCGCATCCAGCACATGAATGCCGTGCGTGACCTGCTGGATCTGGCCGAGCTTCGGCCGGCGTTTGCTGCCGCAACCTCGCTCGGCGTGCCCGAGAGCACGAATGCGATCCCCGATCTCATCGACGAAGCGCTCTGGGGAATCGATTTCTACCAGCGGCTGCAGTTGCCCGATGGCGGCGTACCGGGTGGGATCGAGGCGGGAGCGTATCCGCCGCGAGGCGACACCAGCTGGACCGCAAGTCAGGATTTTTACGTCTACGCACCGGATGCCTGGTCATCCTACCTTTACGCGGGCGTTGCAGCGCGTGCGGCGCTATTGCTTGAGACGCAAGCTCCTGAGCGCGCTGCCGGCTATGCCGAAAGTGCCCTTCGCGCCATGAGCTGGGCCGAAGCCAACACACCCGACCAAGCGGCCGGCGTGGTGGCTGTCGTCAACGCCAGGAATCTCGCAGCCGCGGAACTCTTCCGC
>CAVOZQ010000007.1:0-369229 GCA_963700945.1 uncultured Alphaproteobacteria bacterium | reverse complement strand
GCGGATCGATGGTCTTGGCGCCGACCGGCGCCTCGATCTGGCCGATATGATGCTCGACCAGGTCACCGTCCTTGTTCTCCTCGATCAACCACGCGCCCCACCACTGGCCATCGGCGACCGCCTCGGTCCGCCATAGCCTCAGGCGATAGAACTTGTCGGGATCGATCTCGACCGGCAGCTCGCAGGTGTAGCCGATGCCTTCACCGCCGAACGTCCGGCACTGATCGCCGCTGGCATCCGTCGCGTTCCAGATCGAGAACCGGACGTTCTGGCTGCCCTGGCCTTGCTGCAGCCCCATGTAGCCGCCGTCGCTGATCTCGTTCCAACCCCATTGAACCGGCCAGTAGCCGGCCGTGTCGGGCACCGGAATCCAGACCTGCTGGTCGATGTTCCACACCTCCTCGACCGAGTTGTCGAACGACCAATGGACGTATTGCGACGACCATTTCTCTGGTCGGCCAGCACCGGGCCGGCTGGCGTGGCAAGCAATGCAAGAGCGCCGACGGCCGTGAGCGTCAGGGTTTTCTGAAACGGCTTCATGATCATCCTTTCTGGCTATGAGGATGGTGTGGCAGCCGACCTCCCGGACCGACTGTGTGGCGCATCACACTCGCCCTCAACGCAACGCCTTTCTCTCCGTGCGCCGAAGACCGATCCACGAGCAGCGGCTGCGCCACCCGGGTGGCAACAGCCTCACCGACGATGGCGCCGACACACGAGCCTTGCAGCAACGGCTCGGACATAAGACTATCCAGGGCCCCGTGCATGACACCGCGCTCGCCACCGATCGGCTGGCGATCGCTCGGGACGGGGCGGATCAAGGGACCGGGTGCGCAGCCATGCCAGTTCGACCTGTTCTTCAATTCGGCGGCGAGCCAGCCCATGGCTGAACCTGCCGGCCTCGGTTGCACCCTGCCGGTCGGATCGAGAAAGGTGATGGCCGCGACGCAGCGGCCGAGCCCGGACCCCATGACCAAGCGCAGCACGTGGCGGGTACGGTTGGATGCGGCGCTCCTCTTCGTCCTCGGCGCTGGCGCCCGCCACGCCGGCGCTGTCGCAGCCGGCAGGCGAGCCCGAGGTCGCAACCCCCGAGCAGGCGGTCGCGGTCGAGCCCGACGCCCGCGACGAGGCCATCCAGAAGCGCATCGCGCGCATCCTGAATGCCACGGGCTGGTACCGCAACGTCGCGGTCGTGGTCGACGAAGGCATCGTCTTCCTCGACGGCGTCACCGCGCTCGAGGAGCGCCAGCAATGGGCGCGCGACGTGGCGCGCCGCACCGAGGACGTCGTCGCCGTCGTCAACCGCATCGCGGTGCGCGAGGAGGTCAACTGGGACCTGGCACCGGTCCTGGCCGAGGTCGAGCGGCTCGCCCGCAAGCTCGCCGTGGCCCTGCCGCTCATCCTGCTCGCCGTCCTGATCCTGCCTTTGACCTGGTGGCTGTCGAGCGCGCTGACCGGGGCCATCCGGCGCCTCCTGGCGCCACGCGTCGATCAGGACTTCCTGCGCGACCTGATCGCCCGGGCCATCGCGATCCCTGTTTTCCTGCTCGGCATCTACATCGTCCTGCAGATCGCCGGCCTGACCGGGCTCGCGGTCTCGCTGCTGGGCGGCGCCGGGATCATCGGCATCGTCCTCGGCTTCGCCTTCCGCGACATCGCCGAGAACTTCCTGGCCTCGCTCTTCCTCGGCATCGACGCCCTTCCAGCGGGACGTCGTCGCCGTCGCCGCCGTCGAGGGGAGTACGGAGACCATGAACACGCGCTCGACGATCCTCCTGACGATCGACGGCAACCACGTGCAGATCCCCAACGCCACCGTCTTCAAGAGCACGATCGTCAACTACACGGCGGCCCCGGCCCGGCGGGTGACCGCCGAGGTCGGCATCGGCTACGACCACTCGATCGCGGACGCCCAGGAGGTCATCGTCGCGGTGCTGCGCGCGCACGAGGCGAACATCGCATGATCCGCCGCCGATGGTGCTGGTCGACGCGCTGGGGGCATCCACGGTCAACCTGAAGGCCCATTTCTGGATCGACGGCCGCACCCTCTCGCCGCTGCGGGTCCGCTCCTCGGCGCTACGGCTGATCAAGCGGGCGCTCACCGAGCACGGCATCTCGACGCCCGACGAGGCGCGCGACATCATCTTTCCCAAGGGCGTGCCTATCGTTTCGGTTGCCGAAACGCCGACCCCGACGCCGACCACGCCTAACGCCCCGCCTGCGCCACGCCCCCGAACCGCCGAGCCGGAGGCCGAGCAACGACGGCCGAGGGCGGCCTCGGCAACGAGATCGCCGGCTACCCGGCGGAGATCGCCGAAGCGACCATCCCCGAAGCCTCTGCCGGCAACCTGCTGGCGCGGGAGTGAGCGACCCGTGCGTGGCGAGCCTGGCGGGGGCCAGACCCGAGACAGAGCCGAAGCGGGTCACCAGCAACATAGCCGGCCCCACAGCCCAGCTCGATCGCGTCCTTGTTCGCCAGGTCGGAAGGCAATAGGTTCAAGGACGCCTCGGCTATTCCCCAGTTCCCCGAAACCGGCCCGTTCGGCGCTCCAGAGGCGTTCGCCCGTCGCCACCCAATTCTTGGCATCGGCGTCCCGAACGTCCCGATTAATTGCAACATGGTCGCGGCTCACCAGACCTTCTCCGACTGGTCTAACCCGATGCCCGTACCACTGGCCGTCAGCGGCGTCCCAACCCAAGATTGCATGGCGGAAGGCGCGCTGGCCAACCCGGCGCCGGGGCGGCCTATTGCGCTTCGACCGGGCCGATCAGCGGCGTGCGCACCGGTTTGGCCACGCCGAAGAAGACCACCATGGTGTTGGCGGAAAAGCGTGTGAACTGCGCCTCGGGCGGCACTTCACTGAATCCGGCCGCCGTGTCGTTCCAGCTGTTGGCCACCCACGCATTGCCGGCGGGATCGAGGGCGAGGGCCGAAATGATCTGCAGACCGCCGATGTAGCCGCCCTTCGGCGATATGGCATCGCCTGTAGCAACGCCGGGTGGGCAGGTCTCCGTGCGCACGCCGCAGAGCTGGGTGACGGAATGGCTGGTGGAGCTCGAAACCCAGACGTTGTCATTGCCGTCGATGGCGACACCCCATGGCCCCGTGATGCTTCCCCCTGCGTTGAAAGGGCCGTGGACCGTGCCATCGGGGGAGATCATCGAGATATCACCACCAGGGAACTCGCTGATGATGTCCCACAGATTGACCCACATGTGGGCGGCCCGGTCGTCAGCCGACATCGACCCGACCAATGCCTCGGCCTCGGCTTCGAGCTTCTGCTTGACCAGGGCCAGCTTCTCCGCCGTGTCCGGATGCCCGACGAGGTTGCCGACCCAGGCGTTGCCCTGGCTGTCGATGGCGATGGCATGCGGGCTGAAGCCGACTTCGATCTCCTCGGCGTCGCCGGGGTCGCTGGCCGGAAAGCGGGTCACGGTGTTGGAGCCGCTGTTGGTGATCCAGATCCGGTCCTGCTGGTCGATGGCGATGCCGAAGGGGCCCTTGACCTGGAGCGCGCCATCGACCGGCTTGCCGTCGACGGTGCGGCCGAGAATGCGGCCCTGCGCCACGTCGCCCTCTGGAAGGTGAACGATCTGGTCGTTTTCGTTGTCGACTGTCCAGACATCGCCATCGGGGGTGAGGATGATACCCTGCATCTGGCCGAGCTTGCCGTCAAAGTCGTAGCCGGTCTCGGGCGACAGCGGCTGCCCGGTCTCTCGGTCCAACACGGAAATGGTACGCCCGATCAGATTGGTGGCCCAGACCTTGTCATCCGGGGAGATGGCGATGCCCCAGCCGGGGCTGTCGAGTCCGCCGCCGCGATAACCGGTGATCATCGGTGACAACGGCGTGCCGTCCGGCGCGAACTTTCCGATGCCGCCACCGAACTGGTCGAAGATCGTGGTCTGCGAGCCGACCAGCCAGTTGTTGTTGGTCCAGAAGTTGCCCTCGCCGTCGATGGCGGCGCCGCCCACCGCGAAAAACCCGCCTCCGGAATAGACCAGCGACAGCGTCCAGGCACTGGGGGCATAGAAGAGGTAGGGGACGAGGGACACATCCCGATACCGCTTGCCGTCGGGTACGGGATAGAAGTCGTTCAGCAGCCCGAAGAGCTTGTCCGCATTGTGCCAGGGGTGACGGGCGATATTCTGCGCCGCGGAGAGCGTGTCGGTCGGCGTCGTTCCGCCCGGCGGCGTAGCCGCGTCGAAGAGCTTGTCGCAGGCGTCCGGGATCGCCGTGACGCAGGCCGAGAGCAACAGGCCCAGCGTGTTCAGCTTGGCCAGGGTCGTGATTTGCGGCCCGTTCAGCGGGTCGACGATGACCGAGCCCAGGCCACCCGTTTCGAGGTTCACCAGGTTCGGCACGTTGCCGGCGGCGATCCGCAGACCGATGGCGTTGCCGGACAACGCGGTGCCGTCAAGGAACTGCGCTGCGGTCCATGCGGAGGCCACAGTGGTGAGCTCGTTGATCGTCACGCGCGCCGGGGGGGCGGTCCCCAACGTGGCCATCAGCGTGGCTGCCGGATTCGGCCCCGTGCCGGCTGCCGTCTTCGCCTCGCCGCCCTCGGCGACGAGGTAGAGCACGCTGGCGCCATCAGTTCCTTCAGCGATCGTCAGCTCGAAGATGCCGTCGTCATCCGTCTTGGCCCCGATGAGCTTCTGCGGCGCGGTCGGCCGCGCGAGCCAAAGGGTCACGTCGGCTCCGGCAATCGGCGCGCCGCCCGTCTCGACCCGTCCTTCGATCCGCTCGGCGGCGGCGGAAGATACGGCGATCAGGGTGACCGTGATGGCGATGGCGGCATGTTTCACTGCTTGCAGCATGGAAGGGAGACTCTCGCGAAAAATGATCAGCCAATCCGGGCTGCACCGCACCGCGTTCGTCAGCGGCCGGCCTGGGCGAGCCGCGCGACCCCAGCGATAACCCGGAAGTCCCGATAGTCGCCGCGGGTCAGCGCAATTTCAAGGCGACAGAGGGCACGGCAGATCGGCAAGCCGTGCACGCTGCCCCGCAGCAATCGGCCGTCTCGGCCGGCAAAGTCCCGATGGGGTGTGGGGAAGATCATCTTCCCCACTTTCCTCCAGCCGTTGGTGCCGCCGCTAGGCGAAGGAGACGCCGGTGAGGATGCGGTTCTCCTGGGCGATGAGGTTGCCGGCCTCGGCGCTCTTCTTGAGGAAGGCCTGCCATTCCGGGTCGGCCTGCATGGCGGCGCGGCGCTGCTCGCGGTCGGCTGCGGACTGGTAGCCCCAGACGTGGACGTAGGTGTTGATCGGGCCGGTCTCGGTGACGCCGTAGAGGACGGGCTGGCCCAGGTGCCGGGTCTGCGCGGCGAAGCCGTGCTCCTTGTAGAGGGCCAGCTGGGCCGGCACGGTGCCCGGCCTGCAGGTGTAGATGCGCATGTCGAAGATCATTCTCGTCCTCCCGGATCGGTGGTCGAGCCCTCATAGCGCGGCGGCACCCCGCCGTCGCCGGCCAATCGCGCGCCATAAGCAACCCTTATGACCAAGCGCCGCGGTCGCCCGATTCGCCGCATCTGGCGCAACGGAACCCGAGAAGTGTCGCGCATAGCGCGCCGAATTGCCGAAGCTGACGCGCCAGACGCGACGGAACCCGCGAAACGACGCGTCTAGTGCGACATTAGCGATGCTTATGTCGCGCAGAGCGCGACATCACGGGCGAACGAACCCGGGAACGGTGCCCGCGACGACGAGCGAACCCGGGAAAGCGACGAGCGAACCCGGGAATCCGGCGAACGAACCCGGCGCTCGGGATCCGAACCCGAGCCGACAGCTTGCCGCAGGCGTGGCGGAAAAAAGTCGTCGTGCAACGCGTTACGTCAGAAACCTGCGGCAGTGAGCGAAACAGCAGGCAATGCCATGGTGCGCACGGAGCATGGTTGCCGATCGAACCCGGGCCGTGGCTTGACGGGCGCATCCGCTACCGGTTATTATTCCTATGCGCTGCATCGCACAGCCAGCCGTTGCGGCCGGCGATCCGTCCGTGCAACATGCGCGAATGCAGGGAATTGGAAGCGCAGTCGAGGCAGGGTCGGGCGAGGCGCCATGCTGCCATGATCAGCAGCAGCGTCAGCAGGCGAGGAACGACGGCACCGACGCAGGGGCGGGCCGGCGATGAGCGCCGTTCTGGCGAGTGCCGACGGCGCGGCACGGCTGCTCCGCAACCCGGGCGCCGACCGCGGCCGCGCCTATGGCGACGCCGAGCGTGCCATCCTCTCGATCGAAGCCGGCCGCCGCGCCCAGGCCGTTATCGCCGGCTGGCCCGGCTACGCGCCGACCCCGCTGCACGACCTGGCGGCGATGGCGCGCGCGACCGGGGTCGAAGCACTGCTCCTCAAGGACGAGAGCGTCCGCTTCGAGCTGATGAGCTTCAAGGCGCTGGGCGGCGCCTATGCCGTCGAGCTCCTCGCCCGCGAGCGCGGCGGTGGTGATGGCCTGACCGTGACCTGCGCCACCGACGGCAATCACGGCCGCGCCGTCGCCTGGGGCGCCAGCCGCGTGGGCGCCAAGGCGGTCATCTTCGTCCACGAGACGGTGAGCCAGGGCCGGATCGACGCCATCGCCGGCTTCGGCGCCGAGGTCGTCGTCGTGCCCGGCACCTACGACGATGCCGTGCGCCACGCGGCGGTCGTGGCCGAGCGGGAGGGCTGGCAGATCGTCTCCGACACATCCTGGCCCGGCTATGCCAACGTGCCGCGCCACGTCATGCAGGGCTACGCGGTGCTCGCCGCCGAGATCCTCGAGGCTGCGCCCGACATAACCCACATCTTCGTGCCCGGCGGCGTCGGCGGGCTTGCCGCTGGCGTGCTGTCGTGGCTCTGGGAGCTGCAGGGGCAGGCCCGCCCAGTCTTCATCGTCGTCGAGCCAGACCGGGCCGCCTGCCTCTTCGCCAGCGCCGAAGCGGGCAGGCCGGTGACCTTCCCGGGCGATCTCGACACCATCATGGCGGGACTTGCCTGCGGCGAGCCCTCGATGCTCGCCTGGCAGATCCTGGCGCCCGGAAGCGACGCGTTCATGACCATCACCGACGACGCCGTCGCTGCAATGATGCGCGAGCTCGCCGATCTCGGCATCGTCAGTGGCGAGTCGGGCGCGGCCGCCATCGCCGGCTTCGCCCACGCCGCTCGTGATGCCGCCATGCGCGAGGCGCTCTGCCTGAGCCCGGGCTCGCGCGTCGCCTGCATCTCGACCGAAGGCGCCACGGATCCCGACATCTACGCCCGCATCGTCGGCCGCACGGCCGCCGAGGTCATCCAGGGAGCCCGCTCGTGAGCCGCATCATGACCCTTGGCGCCGCCCAGCTCGGCCCGATCCAACGCGCTCATTCGCGCGCCGACGTCGTCCGCCGCATGCTGGCCCTGCTCCACGAGGCAGCCGGCAATGGCTGCGATCTGGTCGTCTTCCCGGAGCTGGCGCTGACGACGTTCTTCCCGCGCTGGTACATGACCGACCCGGCCGAGCTCGACGCGTTCTTCGAGCGTGAGATGCCGTCGGCCGAGACGGCGCCGCTCTTCGAGGCGGCCAAGGCGACGGGCATCGGCTTCTACCTGGGCTACGCCGAGCTGACGCCCGAGGGCCGCCGGTTCAACACCGCGATCCTCGTCGACAAGGCGGGAGCGATCGTCGGCAAGTACCGCAAGATCCACCTGCCGGGTCACGCCGAGCACGAGCCCTGGCGCGCCTTCCAGCACCTCGAGAAGCGCTACTTCGAGGTCGGTGATCTCGGCTGGCCGGTCTGGCGGACCATGGGCGGGCATGTCGGCATGGCGATCTGCAACGACCGCCGCTGGCCCGAGACCTACCGCGTCATGGGCTTGCAGGATGTCGAGCTGGTGCTCATCGGCTACAACACGCCGCGGCACAACCCGCCTACGCCGGAGCACGACCGCTTGTCGGAGTTCCACAACCAGCTCTCGATGCAGGCCGGCGCCTACGCCAACGCCACCTGGGTGGTCGGCACGGCGAAATGCGGGGTCGAGGAGGGCTGCGAAATGATCGGCAACTCCTCGATCATCGCCCCCACCGGCGAGGTGGTGGGCCAGGCCGTGACGCAGGACGACGAGCTGGTGGTAGCACGTGCCGACCTCGACCTCGGCCGGGCCTACAAGGAGCACATCTTCAACTTCGCCCGACACCGCCAGCCGGGTCAGTACCGGTTGATCGTCGAGCGCACCGGTGCCGAGCCGCCGGAATAAGACGTCCCGTCTAGAACCCAGGGGGAACCAAGTTGAGCTTCGATCTCGTCCTAACGGGCGGCCACGTCATCGACCCGGCATCGGGCACCGACAGGATTACCGACGTCGCCTTCAGCGATGGCCGCGTGGCCGCGCTCGGCGATGGGCTGGCCAATGACGGCGCTGACGTGCGTGACGTCGCTGGCCACATCGTGACGCCGGGCCTCATCGACCTGCACACCCACGTCTATTGGGGCGGCTCCTCGCTCGGCATCGACGCCGAGGAGTTCTGCCGAACGAGTGGCGTGACCACGGCGGTCGACACCGGCAGCGCCGGGCCCGGCAACTTCAAGGGCTTTCGCCGCCACGTCATCGAGCCCTCGGCCGTGCGCATCCTCGCCTACCTGCACGTGTCGTTCGCCGGCATCTACGCCTTCTCCAAGACCGTCATGGTCGGCGAGAGCGAGGAGATGCGGATGATGGCGCCGGCCGAGGCGGTCGAGGTCGCCAAGGCCAACAAGGACGTTGTCGTCGGCATCAAGGTCCGCGTCGGGCGCTACGCGTCCGGCACCTCGGGCACGGCCCCGCTCGACATAGCACTGCAGGTCGCAGACGCCGTCGGCATGCCGCTCATGGCGCATATCGACCACCCGCCGCCGACCTACGAGGAGGTGCTGGAGCGGCTGCGCCCGGGTGATGTGCTGACCCACGCGTTTCGGCCCTTTCCGAACACGCCAGTCGATGGCAAGGGCCGGGTCAAGGATGCCGTCTGGCTGGCGCGCGAGAAGGGCGTCATCTTCGACATCGGCCACGGCATGGGCTCGTTCGCCTACAAGACCGCGCGCGCCATGCTGAAAGGCGGCTTCAAGCCCGACGTCATCTCCTCGGATATCCACAGCCTCTGCATCGATGGGCCGGCCTACGACCAGGTGACGACGCTCTCCAAGTTCCTCTATCTCGGCATGCCTTTGCCGGAGGTGATCGCGGCCTCGACCAGCAACGCCGCAAAGGCGCTGCAGCGCCCCGAGCTCGGCAGCCTCGCTGCCGGCAAGGTCGGCGATGCAACACTGCTGCAGGTCAAGGAGGGCCGTTTTCCGCTCGAGGACGTGACCGGCGAGGTGCTCGACGCCGAGCGTCGCATTGTCGCTACGGGCGCCATCGTCGCTGGCCAGCTTCTTCCATCCGGCCGAATGGCCCAAATCCAGCTGAACAAGCAACTGTCCATGGAGATCCGAACATGACCACCGCTAGCGACCCGGAAGCCAAGCTGAAGGAATTGGGTCTCACGCTGCCGAGCCTGCCCAAGCCGGGCGGCACCTACGTGCCGTTCAAGCGCGACGGTAGCGTGGCCTACCTCTCCGGCCAGGGGCCTGCTGACAGCGAAGGCCGCTACCCCAAGGGAAAGGTCGGCGCCGATGTCGATCTCGAGACCGCGAACGCCCATGCGCAGGTCACCGGTCTCGGCCTGCTCGCGGCGGCCAAGCTCGCGGCCGGCAGCCTGGACAAGGTCGAGATCCTCAAGGTCTTCGGCATGGTCAACGCCGTGCCGGACTTTGCCGATCACCCGAAGGTCATCAATGGCTGCTCCGATCTCTTCGTCGCGGTCCTGGGCGAGCGCGGCCGGCACGCCCGCTCGGCGATCGGCATGGGCTCATTGCCGAACGGCATGACCGTCGAGATCGAGTGCGTGATCAAGATCCACGACTGACCAGCCGCCGGGCGCGCGTCTCAGAGAATGAGGCGACCCGGCGGCAGGGGGTCGTGCGGCCAGAGCGGCCGCGTGATCTTCTTGTAGGGATAGCGCGTCGTGTCGAGCGGTGAGGGGCCGCCGCCATCGCAGTAGAGCACTTGTCGGGCGACCGGGGCATAGGCCTCGTAGAAGTGGTTGGTCGACTTGACCCCGATATAGCGCTTGGCTCCGAGGTCGATGCCGAGATCGGTGAAGATCTCGGTGCCGAGCGCCTGGGTGCGCTCGCTGATCAGTGCTACCTCGACGCTGCCGCCCGCCGTGGCGATCCGGATGCCGGCGCCGTCGCCGTAGCCCACCTTTGCGGTGCCAAAGGACTGCAAGCCGTCGGTCTCGAGGCCGATGACCTCGATCTCGGCGTCGATCGGCTGGCCGGAAGCCTTGGACGCCTTGCCGCCGAAGCGCAGATCGAGCCGCGCCCCAATGCCCGCGCCATGGCAGATGGCGACGGCGAGCGGGTCCCAAATCGGCCCGATCGCGGCATCCGTGCAACCGCGCTCGATCAGCCGCTGGAGCACGTTGGTGTTGTCCGAGGCCGCCCCACCGCCTGCATTGTCCGATGGATCGGCGACGACGATCGGCCCTTCGGGCGCTGCGTAGGCCGCGTCGATCGCCTCGTCGAGGCCGAGATAGGGCGGGCGCCATGTGCCACGCTTTGCCCGGACCTCCTCGCCGAGCTGGGTGGCCAGCGCGTCCCCCTTGGCCTTGGCATCGTTGGTGACAACCAGCACCCGTGCACCGTGCTCCGGTACGTCGCCCTGGGTGAAGCCGTGGCCGAGCGAGACCGAGAGCACGTCATCCTTGCCCTCGAGGCTCTGCATCTTGGTGACGAAGCCGCGCCCCGGCTCGCGGCTGGTCGGGAAGAGATCGTCCATCCCGCAGTCGTAGAGCGACATCACGGGGTTGATATCGCCCCTGATCGTGGCGGTGACCAGCGTCACCAGCTCCTCGGCCCGCTCGACGAAGTCGGTGTGCGGGTACTCCTTGAAGAGGATGATGATGTCCGCCATCCGCGCCCGCTTCTCGGTCAGATGGCAGTGCGGGTCGAGCTCGACGCCGATCACTGTCTTCGGGCCGACCAGTGCTCGAACCCGCTCCAGCAGGTCACCCTCGCAGTCGTCACAGCCCTGGGCCACCATGGCACCGTGCAAGCCCAGCAACACGCCGTCGACGGGCAGCGCCGCCTCGAGCTCCGCCAGAACCTCGTCGCGCATCGATTCGTAGTCCGCCTGCCGCACCGGCGCTGACGGCTCGGCCCAGAAGCAAGAGCCTTCGATCAGCTCGATGCCCTCCTGCGCAGCGCGCTGGCGGGCGACGAAGAGGGGGGCCGTCGAATGGGTTGGCCGGTCCGGATGCTCGCCCGGACGGAACCAGACCCGACCCTCGAAATCCTTCCGGGTCGTCGGAATCGGCGAGAAGGAATTGCTCTCAGTGGCGAGCGAGGCGGTGAAGATGCGCATCGATGGGCTCCAGCCGGCGTCTTAAGCTGGAGCGTCGCGCGAGCGCCGTTCACATGCAAGCCGTCATTGCGCTGGCCACCGGCGTGGCTAAGCTCCGTGGGCTTGGATCGGGAGGGTTCATGGAGACGTCATGGCAGCGGCTCAGGGCAGCCGAGCTCAATGAGCGGGCAGCAGCGGGCGCAGTCGTCTTGTTGCCGGTAGCCTCCACAGAGCAGCACGGGCCCCATATGGCCACCGGCACCGATTGCTGGCTGGTGGGCGAAGTCTGCGACAGAGCCGCCGCAAAGCTCGTGGCAATGGGCCGGTCGGTTGTCGTCGCACCCGTTGTCTGGGCAGGGCTCGCCCAGCATCACCTGGATTTCGGCGGCAGCTTTACGCTCAGCCTCGCCACCTACCAATCGCTCATGCTCGATCTCGGTAGATCGATCAAGCGAGCCGGTTTTCGGCGGGTGGTCGTGGTCAATGGGCATGGCGGCAACATGACGGCACTCAACGCGATGAGCGCCGAGCTCACGCTGTCGCTCGGCATCTCGCTCGCCATCACGACCTATTTTCAGTTGGCCGAGACGGCGCTGGCGCCGATACTAGAGGATCAACCCGGCGTGCTGCACGCCGGGGAGGCCGAGACCTCCATGATGCTGGCCATTCAGCCGGATCTGGTCGACAAGTCCCGCCTAGCCGAGGCAAAAGGGCCTATAACGGCGCGAGCCGGTGCGGCGCTCGGCGGTGCCATGCACCATTGGCGCTCGTTCAAGGACATCACGGCGAGCGGCGTTCTGGGTGACGCCCGCCGTGCCACGGCGGCAAAGGGAGAGCGCCTGCTCGAAGCCGCCGCCGAGGTGCTTGCCGATGCACTCGCCCAGGATAGCTCCGGGTCCTCGCTGGACAGTTGACGAAAGGCTGCGATCTTATGCCCACATTCCATAGCTCCCCACTCGCCAGGCAGATTGCCAGGGAACTCGGCACGCCTGCCGTGGTGATCGATCTCGACATCGTCGAGCGCAATATCGAGCGGCTACAGAAGGCTTGCGACAGCGTCGGGCTTCGCAACCGACCGCATATCAAGACCCACAAATCGCCGGTGCTCGCCGCCATGCAGCGTGACGCCGGCGCGAAGGGCATCACCTGCCAGAAGCTCGGTGAGGCCGAGGTGATGGTAGCGGGTGGCCTCGACGATATTCTGATCAGCTACAACCTTCTGGGCGAGGAGAAGATGGCGCGTCTCGCCCGCCTAGCTGCGCGACGGCGTCACGATCAGGCCCTGTGCTGATAACCCGGTCGCTATCGACGGCTATGCGGATGCGGCGCGGCAGGCCGGCCGTGATATCGGTGTTTTGGTCGAATGCGATACCGGGCGAAAGCGGGCAGGGGTCGAGACGCCAGGCGAGGCCATTGCGCTCGCCCGGCGGATCGCTGGCCATCCGGGCCTTCGATTCGACGGCGTTCTTCTCTACGCGCCCGAAGACAAGATCGCCGAGACCCAGAGCTTTCTGGATGAGGTCAAGGCGGGCCTCGCCGAGCACGGTCTCGAGGCGAGCATCGTCTCGACCGGCGGCACGCCCAATCTCCGCAATCTCGGCAAGATCAAGGGAGCGACCGAGCACCGCTCGGGCACGTCCATCTTCAATGATCGGATGATGCTGGCCTGCGGTGCCGCTACCCTCGAGGACTGTGCGCTCAAGGTCTACGCGACGGTCGTAAGCCGCGCCGGGCCGGAACGCGGCATTCTCGATTCGGGCTCGAAGACGTTGACCAGCGACACGGGCGGCGGGCTCGACGGGCATGGGCTCATCTGCGAGTTCCCGGACGCACGGATCAACGGTTTCGCGGAGGAGCACGGGATGCTCGACCTGAGCAAGGCTGACCCCGAGGCCCGAGATCGGCGACATCGTCAGCATCATTCCTAACCATGTCTGCGTTGTTGTGAACATGGTCGATCGGCTGGTCACGGTTCGGGCAGACACGCTCGTCGGCACGATCGATGTGGCCGCCCGAGGCCGGATCGTCTGAGACCTACCCGCCGGCGCGGGTCACCTGCGCGCGATCACGCCGCTGTCGGCTGCTTGCGGTGAGCAGGCAGTCTCAACGAGCCGCAGAATTGCTCGGCTGCCTGGCGTCGCTCTCTTCTTGATCATGCGGTGGGTCGTACGTTGCCCAGCCGGTCGGCCGCCCGGTCGGCGGCAGGCGATCGGCTTGCGGAGCGAGATGCAGATGCGCCTTGCCGATGAAGTTGGCCGTGATCGGTGCGGTCAGGAACAAGAAAAGCGTAATGACCAGCTCGTGAACCGACAGCTTGCCGTCAACCGCGAGGAAATAGGCGACCGATCCCATCAAGATGCAGCCGACGCCCAGGGTCGTGGCCTTGGTCGGCCCATGCAGCCGCGCCATGATCTCCGGCAGCTTCACCAGGCCAAAAGATCCGATCAGCGCAAAGGACGCGCCTGCAACGATGAGGAATGCGATCAGCAATTCGGCAATGGCACTCATCTCGATCCCTATTCGATCACATCGCCACGCAGAATAAAGCGGCAATAGGCCACCGTCGAGACGAAGCCGACCATCGCCATCAAGATCGCGGCTTCGAAGAGAATGCTGCGCCCGACAGCAATGCCGTACAAGACAATCAGCGCGATCGCGTTGATCACCATGGTGTCCAGGGCGAGGATGCGGTCGGTGATGGTCGGCCCCTGGATCAGTCGCCAGAGGTTGCAGAGCAGCGCCAGCGCAATGGCCGCGAAAGCGAATGTCAGGGCATAGCCAATCACCTGAAGATCTCCTTGAGCCTGGTCTCGTAGCGATCCTTGATGCCGGCGATCGCCTCAGCCTCGTCGGGCACATGGAGACCATGGACGAGCAATGCCCGACCGTCGGCTGACAAGTCGGCGGAAACCGTGCCCGGCGTCAGCGTGATGGTCCCGGCGAGGGTGGCGATTGCCTCTGGCGTCCGTATGTCGAGGGGAATGGTGATGAACCGCGGCGACAGGTCAGAAACCTTCCAGAAGAGGATCCAATAGGCGACCTGGAAGTTTGCGACGATGATGTCCCAGAGCACGAGGAAGGTGTAGGAGATGGCTTTCGGGTAGCTCTTCACGCTCGGCGGCGTCGGCCAGAACTTGGTCGTGTAGAGTGGTATCACGATGCCGATGATCAGGCCGACGGCAATGCCACCCATCGAGAGATCGTTGAGCAGCACCACCCAGAACGCCGTGAGCAGCAGGGTAAGCAGTGGGTGTGGCAGCCAGCGCTGGGACATCGTCGGCCTCAATGTCGCATTTTGGCGGTCGCTGGCAAACGAGCCGCCAGGTCCGGGTCGGGTATCGTCTCGAGCGCTGGAGGTGGTCCGAGAACGGTAGCGATGTAGGCATGCGGGCGATAGAGCTGATCGGTCGTGGCCTCGAGATAGGTGACGACCTGGCCGCCGAGCACCGTGATCGCCGCGGTTCCGGCCAGCAGCAGACCGACCACGACGATCGGCAGGATCGGTTGCTCCCGTTCAGCGAGAAGCGCCGTCTCGTTGGTTGCTGCGACGTTCCGGCTCTTCCAGAAGATGGTGCTGCCGGCACGCGCGAACGCGACGATGACGAGCAGTGAAGTGATCAGGATGGTTGCCCAGATCACCGGCGCATAGGGGCTTTGCCGAACGCCATCCAGGATCAGCAGCTTGCCAATGAAGCCGGAAAGCGGTGGCAGCCCGGTCATGGCTATGGCACCTAGGAAGAAGAGCCCTGACATCAGATCAGCCTGGGCTGGAAGAGGTGCTGGCTCCAGCCGATCACCCCGACTGCCGCGACGCTCGATGATGAGCTCGATCAGCAAGAAGAGCGCGGCGGCGACCAGTGTCGAGTGCAGCAGATAGTAAAGCGCTGCCGTGGTCGCGGCCTCCTCGAAGACCCCGACGGCAATCAACAGCATTCCCATCGAGCCGATGACCGCGAATGCCGTGAGCCACCGCAGCGAGCGGGCGGCCAAGGAGCCCACCATGCCGAGCATGAGGGTGACGATCGCCAGGGGCAGCAGCCACGGACCGGCAAGCCATGCGGCGTCGCCCGCATCGCCACCAAATACCAGTGTGTAGATACGGATGATGGAGTAGCCGCCGACCTTGGTCATGATCGCGAAGAGCGCGGCAACCGGAGCCGAAGTGGCGGCATAGGTCCCGGGCAGCCAGAAATGCAAGGGAACCAGCGCTGCCTTGATGCCGAAAACCAATAGCAGGAGCACGCCGCCGGTCTGCAGGATGGCCTGGCTGTCGGGGCCGACCAGAGGCACCTTGACCGCCAGATCCGCCATGTTGAGCGTGCCCGTTGCGCCATAGATCAGCGCCACGGCGATCAGGAAAAGCGTCGAACCCGTGAGGTTTACGATGACATAGTGGGTGCCTGCCTTCAGTCGCTCCGCACCGCTGCCATGGAGCATGAGCCCATAGGAAGCTAAGAGGAGGACCTCGAACCAGACGAAAAGGTTGAATAGATCTCCGGTGAGAAAGGCGCCGTTCAGGCCCATGATCTGGAATTGGAACAGGGCGTGGAAATGACGGCCGCGTTGGTCCCAGCCGCTGATCGCGTAGAGCAAGACCAAGACGGCAAGACAGGCCGACAGCGTGACCATCATGGCCGACAGACGGTCCAGCACGAGGACAATCCCGAAGGGCGCCGGCCAGTCGCCGAGCTCGTAGACGACGACAGAACCGTCGGCCGCCTGGATCAGCAGGCCGATCGCAACGGCGAGGCAGGCGAGCACCGACGTGAGCGAGGCCAACCGCTGCAGCAGGATATCGTGCCGCAATGCCAGCACGATGATGCCGGCCATCATCGCCGGCAGCACGATGGGCACGACGAGCCAGTGACTCACTGCGGTCCCCCACGATCCGGAGCTGCTTCATCCCCTGGCTCAACACCGTCGACGTGGTCGTTGCCGACCTCGAGAAACGAGCGGAGAATCAGCACCACGACGAATGCGGTCATGCCGAATGCGATGACGATCGCGGTGAGCACCAGGGCCTGTGGCAGGGGGTCCGTGTAGCTGTCCAAATGCAACGAAAGCACCGGAGGTGCATCCAAGGCGAGGCGGCCCATGGCGAAGATCAAGGCGTTGACGCCATAGGCATGGAGCGCGAGGCCGACGATGACCGGAAATGTGCGCCCGCGCAGCAGCAGATAGGTGCCGGAGGCGAATAGCAGGCCAATGCCAGAGGCGACGAGGAATTCCATGTCGGCTCCCTACTTCGCCACCGTGGCCGGAACCGAGAGTGGGGGATCATCCGGTGATTTCGATGGATCGACGTCCATTGCCCCTTCCTGAATCTCGAGATGTTCGGCTATTCGGCCGACCCGCGAGAGGTTCGATAGCGCCAGCATGACCGAGCCTACGACGCACATGAAGACGCCGACATCGAAGGCCATCGCGGACGCCACCTCGAAAGTGCCAACGACCGGAAGGGTCACATAATCGAACCACGAAGTGAGGAACGGGAAGCCGAAGAGCCAGGCGCCCAGGCCGGTAAGGCCGGCCACGAGCACGCCAAGCCCCACTGTCGCGTGGTAGTCCAGGGCAGCCCGGCGTTGTGCCCAGGCAAATCCCGACGCCATGTACTGCATCAGCAAAGCAATCGCCACGACCAAACCGGCGATGAAGCCGCCGCCAGGCTCGTTGTGGCCGCGAAGGAAGATGAATATGCCAACCGCCAAGGCATATGGCAGAAGCGAGCGCGTGCCGACAACGAGCAGCAGCGGATGCCGGTCGGCGGCGCGCACCATGTCGATCCGCCAGTTCATGACCCGATTGCCGACTCCCCCTGCATGACGTTATCGAGCAGTGCTACGATGCAAAGCGCGGCGATCCCCAGCACGATGATCTCGCCAAAGGTGTCGAACCCGCGGAAGTCGACAAGGATGACGTTGACGACGTTGGTCCCGCCACCGCCCTTGTAGGAATTCTCCAGGTGGTACGCCGAAATCGATGAGAAATCGCTGGTCAGGACGGCGTAGACGACGCCGGCAACGCCAATTCCCGCGGCAATGGAGAGCACGCCGTCGCGCAGCTTGCGAAAAGGCGAGCTCTCCGCCGGCGTTGTCTTCGGAAGTAGATTTAATGCGAGCAACATCAGCACGACGGTCACGACCTCGACCGAGATCTGGGTCAGTGCCAGGTCGGGCGCCGAGAGGTAGAGGAAGCCGAGGCTGATCACGACGCCGATCACGCCCAGCAGCACCAGCGTGTAGAAGCGGTCGCGATGCATGATGGTGATGGCCATGCATGCCCCGGTCAGCAAGAGCCAACCCGAGATAGCGGCGCCGCTCATCGGCAACAGCTCGCGCTGGCCCGGCGCGTAGCTGGCACTTGTCCACGCCCAATAGCCGCCAAGCACAGCCGCGCCGACCATCCAGGCGAGCGCGCGCTGCAGCGAGCCGTTCTGCAGTGCCCAAGTCAGCCTGCCACAGGAGACCACGACCCATTCCACAATGGTGTCGAAGATGACCTTCGCTTCCGGACGGTAATAGCGCTCGCGGAGATCGACGGCCTGTGCATGCCGCCTGAGCAGCAGGTAACCCAGCACGACTGCGGCGATGCTCATGAACAGGGCCGGTGTGAGCCCGTGCCAGAGAGCCAATGAGTAGTAGGGGAGGTCGCCGCCCGTCACCGCCCCGGCCGAGATGGCGAGGAGTGGTCCGACGATGCTGTTCGGGAAAAGCCCGATCAACACGACCAGTGCGGCCAGAATCATCGGCGGTGCCCACATGCCCGCGGGCGGATCGTGTGGCCGCAGCGGGTAGTCGTCGCGCTTCTCGCCCACATAGACATTGGCGATGTAGCGCAGGCTGTAGGCGACCGAGAAGGCGGCGCCGATCGTTGCGAGGATGGCAACCGTCGGATCGAAGCCCAAGCTGAACCAAGAAGTGTGCTCCGCGGCCTCGAGCATGAACTCCTTTGACAGAAAGCCGTTGAATGGCGGAATGCCCGCCATCGAAAGGGCCGCAATCACCGCCATCGTGGCCGAGATCGGCATCAGATGCATGAGCCCGCCGAGGCGCTTGATATCGCGCGTGCCGACCTCGTGATCGATGATACCGGCATTCATGAACAATGCGGCCTTGAAGGTCGCGTGATTGATGATGTGGAAGACGCCGGCCATGGCGGCAAAGGGTGTGCCGATGCCGAACAGCATGGTGACGAGACCGAGATGGCTGACGGTCGAGAAAGCCAGAAGCGCCTTCAGATCGTCCTTGAAGAGCGCGATCCAGGCGGCCATCACCATGGTGACGAGGCCCGTGGTGGCGACGATGTAGAACCAGGCATCGGTGCCGGCCAGGGCCGGCCAGAGCCGGCCCATTAGGAAGATGCCGGCCTTCACCATCGTGGCGCTGTGCAGATAGGCCGAGACGGGCGTCGGGGCTGCCATGGCGTGCGGCAACCAAAAGTGGAACGGGAACTGCGCTGACTTGGTGAAGCAGCCGCCGAGCACGAGCAGAAGTGCTGGAAGATACAGCGGCGAGGCCTGGATCGCATCGCCTTGGGTGATGATCACCGAAATGTCGTAGGAGCCCGCAATCTGCCCCAGAATGAGCATGCCGCCAATAAGGGCCAGACCGCCTGACCCAGTCACGATCAACGCCATCCGCGCGCCCTGTCTGCCCTCGGGCAGATGGCTCCAGTAGCCGATCAACAGAAAGGAGGAAAGGCTGGTCAGCTCCCAGAAAATGAGCAGCAGCAAGATGTTGTCGGAGAGGACGATGCCGACCATCGCGCCTTGGAACAAGAGCAGATAGGCCATGAAGCGGCCCATCGGGTCTTCTTTGGCGAGGTAGAACCGCGCGTAGACGATGATCAGCAGGCCAATGAAGAGGATGAGCCCGGCGAACAGGAAGCCATAGCCGTCGAGGAAGAAATTGACGTCGAGGCCCAATGCCGGAAACCACTCCAGACGGTAATGCAGCACCTCACCGGCAAAGACGCGTGGTGCCTCCACGAGCAGAATCAGCAGCGCCGTGGCAGTGACGAGAAAGGTGGCCGTGGCGCAGGTGTTGCGGCCCGTGCGAATCAGCAAGGCCGGCAAGAGAGCGCCAATGAACGGCAACAGAACGATGAGGGCCAATTGCATCGTGTGTCTCGAGGGTCCTCTTAAAGTGCCGGGCCTGTGTGCGCGCCCGATGGCCCATTGGGTGCCCGGAGCCGTCTACGGCGTTCTTGCGAGCCGCGTGCCAACTTGCAGCCCCGCGCGTTGAACCACACGCGTCGGAGGCTCAGCAAGCGTAATCGGCTTGCGGTTATGGGCGGAGGACTGCGTCAGGTCGCTGGATCGGTGAAGCTGTCCAGCTCGATTGTGACGGTGCCAAACCGGGCCGAGGCCTCGAATTCGCACGGGCCAGTGCGGCAGGCCGCCCATCTCAGGGGCAAGCCAGATGCTCGCCGGACGCCGATCCTCGACCTGCTCGTCCGCTTCGTCGCTCCAGCGCTTCGAGCGACCCGCCAGCCGCTCCCCGTCGCCTGAGCAGATTAGGGCGTCGAGGGGTGAATCCCCGAATGCCGCAAGAACGATAGGCGACTCTCCGGCCGCGCACTCCAGCGATACGCGAATGGCTCGCTTGCCGTCATACATTTGACCCTCGAATACCCCGTTATGCGCAGCCTCGAGCATGGCCTGAAGGGCCAAGCTCAGCGGGTCTGGGCCGTGCATCATCGATTCAGGAACCGGCTCGCGGTCGGCCAGGGTCTCGGGATCGAGCTCGAGTGCCGTCACCTTGCCGAGTGGGTCGAAGCTGACCCGCCAGAACCGCTCGCCCTCGCCCCAATCGCTCTGACCCTCGAATTGCTCGGCCTGCACGCCAGCAGGTCCGAGCTGTCCGTTCGCCCAGCCGCTGCTGCGAAAGTCGGTAATCCAACGCAGTGCTCCGGCGGTCGTCACCTGGTAGGCGAGCCGATAGCGGTCACCGCGGCGATCCAACACGACCTGAAACCGACCGACCTCGATGCCGGCCCATCGGATCGCGTACTCAGCCTCGAACGGCCGCGCTGACGCTTCCTGCGCCATTCCGGCGGGAACGCCTGCGAGCAAAGAAACGACCAGGATGGAGAGCGATGTTGCCTTGCGCATGCCCTAAAGATGCCATGCCATCGAGCCGCGTCAATGGGCCGGCGCATGCGCATGGCACCGCAGCCTTTGCTAGTGCTGAGTGTAGTGCTTACGTCAGCGGAATTGCCACTATTCGGGTGCGTCCCATGCGTGCAATGATCCTTGAGCGACCGGGCGAAGCGCTCAGGCTTGTGGAGCTTCAGCGACCAGAGCCCGGCCCGGGCGAGGTGCTGATCGAGATTGGCGCCTGCGGTGTATGTCGGACCGACCTGCATGTCGTCGACGGCGAGCTGGCGGAGGCCAAGCTCCCGCTGATTCCTGGCCACGAGATCGTCGGTCGCATCGTCGGTCTTGGCGACGGCGTTGGTGGGCTGACGGTTGGCCAGCGAGTTGGGGTCCCCTGGCTTGGCCACACTTGCGGGAGGTGCCGATATTGCGTGGCGGGGGCCGAGAACCTCTGCGACTTGCCCGGCTTCACAGGCTACACGATCGATGGCGGGTACGCCGAGGCTTGTGTCGCCGATGCGGCCTATGTCTTCCCGCTGCCCGAAAGGCCGACCGATGCCGCACTGGCACCCCTGCTTTGCGCTGGGCTGATCGGCTATCGCTGCTTGAGGATGGCTGGGGACGCCCAGGTGATCGGCATCTTTGGCTTTGGGGCGGCGGCGCACATCGTGGCACAGATTGCGCGGTTCCAGCGGCGGCGCGTCTTGGCGTTCACCAGCCCGGGAGACACGGCGGCACAGGCGTTCGCCCGTCGGCTCGGCGCGGTATGGGCTGGTGGCTCCGATGTGCCGTCGCCCGAGCTCTTGGATGCGGCGATCATTTTCGCTCCAGTCGGTGCGCTCGTTCCGACAGCTTTGCGCGCCGTGCGCAAGGGGGGCACCGTGGTGTGCGGCGGCATCCACATGAGCGACATACCGGCCTTTCCCTACAGCATCTTGTGGGGCGAGCGCCGGGTCATCTCTGTGGCGAACCTGACCAGGGCTGATGGCGAAGCCTTCTTGGCGCTTGCCGGCGAGGTCGGTGTGGAGACGAAGACCGTGAGCTATCCCCTGGAGGAGGCGAACGCGGCACTGGCCGACTTGCGCGCCGGCCGCATCTCCGGTGCCGCGGTGCTGGTGCCGTGAGAGCATCCTGTCAGTAGCCGGGTATCGCCCGCTGGCAGTGCCGCGCCGATGCCGCCAACGCTTGCCTTCCCGCCGCCGGCACGCTACCGCCCATGGCAATGAAGACGCAGCTCGAGGGGAGGCCCGTCATGCGGCGAATGGTTTATCATGGAGTGTTGGCCGGGGCGATGGGCGTTGGTCTCCTCGCCGGGAGCGCCTTGGCGGAGCCGGTCAAGGTCGGGATGGTAACCACGTTGTCCACCGGCGCCGGCTATCTCGGCGAGGATGTCCGGGACGGCTTCGTTCTGGCACTGGAAATGGCCGGCGCCAGCGATCGCATCGAGCTCCTGGTCGAGGACGACGGCCTGGAGCCGGAGCGCGGCGTGCAGATTGCGCAGCGCATGGTAGAGCGGGATGGCGCCCAGGTGATGACCGGGATCATCTTTTCCAATGTCGCCATGGCAGTGGTGCCCAAGCTCGTCCGGGACGGGGTCATCTATCTGTCGCCCAATGCGGGGCCGTCGCAGCTCGCCGGCCAGGGGTGTCACGAGAACTACTTCAACGTCGCGTGGCAAAACGATAATCTGCACGAGGCGATGGGCGCCTACGTGACGCAGCAGGGCTTTGACAACGTCTACCTGCTGGCCCCCAACTACCCTGCCGGTCAGGATGCGCTCACCGGCTTCAAGCGGTTTTACGAGGGCGGTGTGGCAGGGGAGGTCTATACCCAGCTCGGCCAGACCGATTATGCGGCGGAGCTCGCCAATCTGCGCGCCGCAGAGCCCGATGCGGTCTTCTTCTTTTATCCCGGCGGCATGGGCATCAACTTCGTCAAGCAGGCGGCGCAGAGCGGCATCAGCCAGGAGATCCCGTTCTTCGGCCCGGCTTTCTCTTTCGACGACACGCTGCTCGATGCGGTGGGTGACGCGGCGGTCGGTATCAAGAACAGCTCGCAATGGTCCCCGGATCTCGACAATGCCGCCAACCAGGCGTTCGTCGATGCCTACCGGGAGAAGTACGACCGGTATCCGACCCTTTACGCGAGCCAGGGATTTGACACGGCCAACCTTCTGCTTTCCGCACTGGACGCGGTGGGCGATGACCTATCCGACCAGGACTGCATTTCGGGCCGCCATCCGAGCCGCAGATTTCGTCTCAGTTCGAGGTGACTTCCGTTTCGGGCCGAACCAGCATCCGATCCAGGACATCTATGTACGCGAAGCCTATGCAGACGAGAGCGGCAACATCACCAACCGCGTGATAGGCAAGGTGCTCGAGGACCACGCCGACGCCTACGCTGCCGATTGCTCGATGTAGAGTGGCCCGAACACAGTGCCGAGGATGGGTCACGCGCCGCTCATTCGCGCCGTCGCGGTGGCCTCGGCCAAGACAACCCGGTTGCGGCCAGTCGACTTGGCCTGGTAGAGAGCAGAATCGGCGGCAGCGAATGCCGTCTCGATCGCGCGGCCGGCGTGGCCGACCGCGGCAATGCCGATACTGATCGTAACCTTTAGCACAGCACCCTCCATCTCGACATCGAGCGCCTCAATCGCTTGGCGCAGCCGCTCGGCCTGCCGCAACGCTGCGGCTGGCGGCATTTGCGGCAGGAGAAGCGCGAACTCTTCGCCGCCGATGCGCACCAGCACGTCCTCCCGCCGGATCAGAGCCTTGAGGTGAAGGGCGACGGCCACCAGCACGGTATCGCCGGCGGCATGGCCGTGGCGATCATTGACCGTCTTGAAGTGATCGATGTCGATTAGAACAAGCGCAAGATTGCCGCGCAGACGTCGCGCCCTAGCGACCTCAATGTCGGCCACGGCGTCGAACATCCGGCGATTAAAGAGGCTTGTGAGCGGATCGACGAGCGCATCGGTCGTGGCCGCCACGAGAGCTCTGCCCTGCCGCTCGAGAAGGCCGGTGAGCGCCAGCGCGCTGGCCAGAACGGCGACGAGCAGGAGGCTCGTGCCGAGTGTCGCCGCGAGCGCATGCCGCCGCCAGCTCGTCAGGGCCGCGTCGAGATCACGGGCCAACACGATGCTGCCGTTGAGCATGGCCAGTGGCTGCACCTCGACCACCCAACGTGCTTGGCTACCGGCCAGCCCCATACTTTGGATGACGCCGCGCCCTGCCGCCGGGAGCGGTGCCAATCCCTCGTCCCATCGCGCGGAATCAATCCGCGTACCGTCACTGACCCCGGCCACGGCCATGATCCTCCGGTCGCCATGGATCAAAGCGACAGTGTCGTGGGTCGTATCGACCAGCTGGCCGAGCCGCTCCTCCACTACGTCTCTGTCGAAACCGATGGACAGAACCCCGATGAGATCGCCGACCGCACTGCGCACCGCCCAAGAGACGATGATCTCCCCGTGGCCGGCTTGCGGCGACAGGAAGGGATCGGTTACCGAGCGATTTCCGTTGGCAGTAAACCCGTCGCGATGAGCGCGGAACTGCGGCCGTTTGGCCAAGCTTCGACCGATCAGGGCGATCGAATTCGACCGCCGCACCACGCCGTCGCTATCGAGTAGAAGGTAGCTGCGTACCGCCGGACGTTCGACCAGCCGATTCTCAAGCCAAGCCCAAATCGTGTCGCTCACGACGCCATCGGGCGACATGGCCGGCGTGATCGCCAAGGCCATCTGCAGGCCGTCGGCCAGACCGTCGACGTCGCGAACCATTTGGTCGACGACGACCCGCAGGAGCTGCGCCGTCCGCTGAGTCAGCTCGACGGTCGAGCGCAAGGCGTTGCGCCGCTCGCTCACCAGCGACGCCGTAACTGCAGTCACAAGAACAAACACTAAGATGGCGCAGCCGGCCCCGATCCAGATGCGCCAGCGAGCTGCAGGCGCGGTTGGGAGCCGTTCGCCGGCATATGACAATACCGTTTTTCTCCGGTGCTCGGCTGTTGCGGACGATCGCATTACGGCCATGCGAGCAGACTATCGCCGCTAAGCTGGGCTAGGCAATAGTGATTCAATCTCCGATTGCTTGCAGCTCCGCGTGGCGCGGTCAGCGAGTCTTGGCAGCCGCCGATACCGTCGTTACCAAGAGGCGCCCCTTCTCTATGGGCGGTGATGTTGAATGCTGCTTTTCTTCGAACAAATCTTAAACGGCGTTCAGCTCGGCATGACCCTCTTTCTTGTGGCGGCTGGGTTGACGCTGGTCTTTGGCGTGATGAACTTCATCAATCTCGCGCACGGCTCGCTCTTCATGGCCGGCGCATATATCGCTGCTACCGTAGCGGCGGCGAGCGGCTCGTTTGTCTCGGGGCTCGTCGTCGGGGTTGTCGGAGCCGGACTGCTCGGCATCCTGATCGATAGGCTCATCGTCCGAAGGCTCGCGGGCCGCGATCATCTGGATCAGGTGTTGGCGACCTTCGCGATCATCCTAATCGCCAACGAAACGGTCCGGCTGATCTTCGGCCGCCAACCCTTGGCGTTGGATCCGCCGTCATGGCTCTCCGGAACCGTGGAGGTCGTGCCGGGCGTGCCCTATCCGTTGTACCGCCTCGCCGTCATCGGTGTCGGCCTCGCCGTCATGGTGCTGCTCTATTGGCTGGTCATGCGCACGCGCGTCGGGATGTGGGTGCGTGCAGGAGCGACCAATCCGGAGATGATCCAGCTCTTGGGGATTGATATTGGCCGCCTCAACGGGTGGATCTTCGCCCTGGGCGCGGCCCTTGCCGGACTTGCTGGAATCGTCGCGGGTCCGTTCATCGCCATCCAGTCAGGCATGGGCGAGTCCGTTCTCATCCTGGCTTTTGTCGTGGTCGTGATCGGCGGCATCGGCTCCATCGCTGGGGCAGCCGTCGGTGCGCTCGTGGTCGGCCTCGGCGATACGCTTGGCCGTGCGTACCTGCCGGACCTCCTGCGTACAATCGTGCCGGCCGGCACCGCTGACGGACTTGGCCCGGCGCTCGCCTCCATGGGTATCTACCTTCTTATGGCGGCGGTCTTGGCGGTCAGGCCCAAGGGGCTGTTGGCACCATGAAGGGTGCTTGGCCGCTCGTCCTGGCTCTGATCGGGCTCGCGGCAGCCGCGGTGTACGTGGAGATTTCCGGTGAGCGCTATTTGTGGACGATTATCACCATGGTCGGTGTCTATGCGCTTGCCGCCTCGGCCTTGAACCTGGTGCTCGGCATGGGCGGGATGGTTTCGTTCGGTCATGCGGCGTTCTTCGGCGCTGGCGCCTACGTGGTCGGCATCATGTCGCTGCACGCCTTTGAAAGCAGCCGGCTCGTGGCGCTCAACGAGGCAATGGTCGCGTGGCCGGCGGCCCTGGTCGTCGGCGGCTTGCTCGGCCTCGTCATCGGCTTGTTCTGCCTGCGCACGTCGGGCGCCTATTTCATCATGATCACGCTGGCCTTTGCGCAGATGCTCTATTTCGGCTTCGTTTCGGCTGAGCGCTATGGTGGCGAGGACGGTCTTTCGCTCTGGTGGGGGCGCAATACGCTGGGCGGGATGAGCCTCGACGACCGGCGGACGCTATTCATCGCGGTGTGGTTCCTGTTGGCTTTGTGGAGCACCATCAAGCTCCGGCTGATGGCGGCGCCGCTCGGCAAGGCGCTGCTCGCGTCTCGAATGAACCCCGAGCGACTGGAAGCCCTCGGTGTTGACGTCTATCGGCTCCGGCTCACCGTTTTTGCGCTGTCGGCCGCGGTTGCTGCGCTGGCTGGAGCATTGCTCGCCAACCTGACCGGCTTTGTCAGCCCTGCCAGCCTTGCCTGGGCGGTCTCGGGAAAGCTGATCGTGATCTGCGTGCTAGGCGGACTTGGCACTGTGGCCGGGCCGATCTTCGGTGCGGCAGCCTTCATCCTGCTCGAGGAAACGCTCGTTTCCTACACCGAGCATTGGCAGTTGTTCCTCGGCTTGGCACTGCTGAGCATCGTGCTCTTCTCCCGCCGCGGAGTCAGCGGGCTCTTCAGCTGGCGGCCCAGTTGATGCTTCTCGATGCCCAGGGGCTGATGAAGGTTTTTGGCGGGGTCGCTGCAGTCAGAGACGTGTCGCTGACCCTGCAGTCGGACGAGATACATGCGCTGATCGGTCCGAATGGTGCGGGCAAGAGCACGCTGATCGGCCTGTTGCATGGCGCGGTCGTCGCCGATGCCGGATCCGTGTCGTTCAACGGCAAGTCGCTTGACCGTGACGGTCCGGCGGCGCGCGCGAGAGTGGGGCTGGCACGCTCGTACCAGCGGACCGCGATTTTCGCCGAGCTGACTGTGGCGGAGCACCTCGCGCTCGCCGTACGAGCTGCTACCGGTACCAGCGGCCGCTTCTGGCGCCCGTCTCCCCCTGAGGCAGCCGATCTGCTCGACGAATTCGGGCTCGCCGCTGTTGCCGGGCGGCCGGCGGGTGAGCTGTCGCACGGCGTTCAGCGCTTGGTCGAGCTGGCGATGGTGGTGGCTGCAGCGCCCAAGGCGATCTTGATGGACGAGCCCTTCGCCGGGCTGGCACCGGACGAGCGGCCGTTGCTCGCCGAGCGGTTGGTTCGGTTGAAGCGACGCCACGCGCTGCTCCTGGTCGAGCACGACATGGACATGGTTTTCCTGCTCGCCGACCGGATCACGGTCTTGGTCGCTGGCTCGATCATCGCGAGCGGCCCACCGGACGAAATCCGCGCTGATCCAGGCGTTCAGCGTGCCTACCTCAAGGACGACGGCTGATGTTGGTCGTCGACCGGCTGGCAGCCGCTTACGGCCAAACCCAGGTGCTGTTTGATGTATCGATCGCTTTTGAACAGGGCGAAGTGGTGGGTCTGCTTGGCCGCAACGGCATGGGCAAGACGACGCTGATAAGGAGCCTGTTCAATCTGACCCGACGGGTGGGCGGTAGCGTGTGCCTCGATGGTGAGGAGCTCGAAGGCCTGCCGCCGCACGCGGTCGCGTTGCGCGGGGTGGCGCTTGTGCCGGAGGGGCGGCAGATTTTCTCTAGGCTCTCGGTCGAGGAAAACCTGATCGCGGCAGCGCGGCCAGGTGCCTGGACGCTGGCCGCCGTTTTGAGGTTGTTTCCCCGGCTGGCCGAACGACGCCACAATCCGGGCGCCTCTCTCTCGGGGGGCGAGCAGCAGATGCTGGCGATTGGCCGGGCCCTGCTGACCAATCCCAAGCTGCTGATCCTGGACGAGGCCACCGAGGGCCTCGCTCCTGCCGTGCGCGGCGAAATCTGGCGGCATATCCGCGAGCTTCGCACAACCGGCCTGGGCATCCTCCTTGTCGACCCGCATCTCGGTCGCCTGTTGGAACTCACGGACAAGAACGTCATTCTGCAGAACGGCCGAAGCGTCTGGTCTGGCACCTCGGCCCAACTCCGGGGGGAAGAAGCGTTGCAGCGTCGATATCTGGCGGTTTGAGCTGCCCATTTGGCATGGCTCGCAGAACGCGGTAAGCTTCGTGGATGGTAATGCCGTAGTGGAAACGGAAGAGGGAGCCCCACTGTGACCGAGAAGAACGCCTACCAGCAGAAAGCCGAGGCCAAGCTCGACGAGTGGCAGGCAGAAATCGACAAGCTGCGGGCCAAGGCGGACAAGGCTACAGCCGAAGCGCGGATCCAGTACGACGAGCAGATCAAAGAGCTGGTCGCATACCAGAAGAAGGCCCAAAAGCAGCTGGACGAGATGCAGCGGGCGAGCGAGGCTGCCTGGATGGATATGAAATCCGGGATGGAGAAGGCTTGGGCAGACTTGAGCAAGTCTTGGCAAGACGCCATGAACCGCTACCGCTGATCCTAGGCGGCTTAGGCTCGGCATCAGCGAGCCGAACTGCTGACGACAATAATCGCTGATGCCACTTCGGAAGCACACAGTTCTCGCCAGGTCGGTTCACAAATCCGATGCGCGCATTATGCTGTGTCTACATCAACAGTTGAGGGACTAGGAAGCTGACTGGTTCGCCGTCTGCCAACCGTTACCCGCGTATCTACACGTCCACGGCTCGCCTGTTTCCAGCGGGGCACGAGGCTGAGGAGGTTGCCCGCATCCGTGATCTCGGGTTCGATCGGCTTCATCTGGCTGGACCGGTCCCGCCACCTTCCGCGCTGACCGAAGCGGCAACCGTTGCTGGACTAGCGGTCCTTCTGGACCTCGACGTGGCGCGGGTTTCCGCACAGAGCCCACTTGTCCGGTCTGCAGCCGGGCTCTTCATGCCGGTGGTGACCGAGGAGGCTGCGGCCCTGGATCCGCGCCGACCGGACACGACGCTCATGCAGCCACGTGACGATGCCGGTCGGACGGCGCTCGTTGATGCGGCGACCAAGCACGCCCTGGCGCTGTCTCGGCGCGGCATCGCTGGCTTTATCGTCCGCTCTGCGCTCTTGCTACCGGCCGAGTTCTGGCGTGACGTCCTGGCCCGACTGAGGGCGAAGGCGCCGAAGCTTCTGCTGATCGCCGACACCTTGGGTGAGCCACCTGCTGCCGTCCGCAGTCTGACAGGACTTGGGTTCGATTACCGTCTGAATAGCGTCGCTTGGTGGGACGGGCGCCAGCCCTGGTTCGTGGCTCAGGAAAACGAGCTTGCGGCAGTGGCGCCGGCGATCGGTTTTCCTGAGCCGCTGTCCGGGCCACGCTTCGCCAAGACCGCTCCGGGCGACGGTGCGCGACTGCGCCAGATGGCGCGGTTCCGCCTAATGCTCGCTGCGCTGAGCGGCGCTGGGTTCCTCGTTCCCGCAGGTTTCGAGTTCGGCGCCGAACAGCCGCTTGATCCGGATGAGGCGCGCCCAGGTGATCTGGCCCATTGGCAGGCGCAAGCTGCATACGATTTGAGCGACGACCTGGCGGTGTTGAACGAGGTGCTGGCCGGTCTGGATCTGACAGGTCCGATCGTGCCCGTTAGCGGGCCGTCCGAAGACGCTGTCACCATGATGCGCTTTTCGGGCGCCACGGCTTCCGCTAGCGCGCATGCCGCCGCCATCATGGTCAACCCAAACGTCCACGCGCCGGCTGTGGCGGCGGCTGGCCCGGTGCTGCGCACAGGCGACGGGCAGTTTGCTCGGTTCATCGATGTCGTGAGCGGCGAGGAGCTAGTGCCGGGCAAGCCCGTCGTGCTGGAACCACTTGAGACACGGCTATTCACGGGCGGCAAGCAAGCTCGCGCGATGCCGAAGGTCGACCCCAAGAAGGTCGAAGCGGCGCTCCAAAGGCTGGCCGCCGACCGGATCGCAATCGAGGCGGTCGCGCCAGAGCTCGATGGCGGGCGATTTCCGATCAAGCGAATTGTCGGCGACGTGCTGGAGGTCCAAGCGGACATCTTCTGCGATGGCCACGACACGATTGCGGCTGCGCTGTTAATTCGTCACCAGGATGACAAGGCCTTCAGCGAAGTACCGCTGACCTTCTTGGTGAACGATCGCTGGACGGCCAGCTTTCCCCTGACCCGGATCGGTCGCTACGTCTACACCATCGAGGGCTGGCGCGATCTCTTTGCCGCATGGCGCTACGAAGTCGCGAAGAAGCACGATGCCGGGCTCGATCTATCGCTGGAGCTGGAAGAGGGCAGGCGCCTGATCGAGGCAGCTGCCAAGGCAACCAAAGGCGCGCCGCAAAAAGCGATGCAGGCAAAGCTCGCCGAGATCGCCGCGTCGGAAGGGCGGCCGGCCGAGCTGCTCACCCTCATGCTGGACGATGCGTTCGGCGAGTTGATGGCCAGCTTCGCGCCACGCACCAATCTGTCCAGCTATGGCCGCGAGCTCGAGGTCGTCGTGAGCCGCACCCGCGCGGAGTTTGCTGCGTGGTACGAGTTGATGCCGCGCTCGATGGCCGACGATGCCAATGTCCACGGCACCTTCCGGGACACGATCGACAAGCTGCCCTACGTCCGCGACATGGGCTTCGACGTCCTCTATTTCACGCCGATTCACCCGATCGGCCGCACCAATCGTAAGGGTCGCAACAACAGCTTGACCCCAGGGCCGGACGATCCCGGCTCGCCTTATGCGATCGGTTCGGCCGAAGGCGGACATCTAGCGTTGCATCCAGAGCTCGGCTCGTTCGAGGACTTCGCCGCACTCGTCGAGGCCGCCCATGAGCATGGGCTCGAGCTGGCGCTGGACTTTGCCATCCAGTGCGCGCCCGACCATCCGTGGATCAAGGAGCACCCGGAGTGGTTCGATTGGCGGCCCGACGGCACCATCAAGTTCGCCGAGAACCCGCCAAAGAAATACGAAGACATCGTCAACGTTCACTTCTACCGCGAAGCGCTGCCGGCCCTTTGGTACGAGCTGCGTGACACTGTGCTTTTCTGGGTCGATAAGGGCGTGAAGATCTTCCGCGTCGACAATCCGCACACCAAGCCATTCCCGTTCTGGGAGTGGCTGATTCGCGAGGTCAACGATCGCCACCCGGACGTGATGTTTCTCGCCGAGGCGTTCACCCGGCCCAAGTTGATGAAACGTTTGGCCAAGGTCGGCTTCCAGCAGTCCTACAGCTACTTCACGTGGCGGAACTCGAAACACGAACTGGCGGAGTATCTGACCGAGCTGACCCAGGAAGAGGCCAAGGAGTTCATGCGGCCCAACTTTTTCGCGAACACGCCCGACATCAACCCGATCTTTCTTCAGCAGTCAGGCCGTGCCGGCTTTCGCGTCCGGCTGGTTCTCGCCTCGACCCTCTCGTCGCTCTACGGGCTCTACTGCGGTTACGAGCTCTGCGAGGCGCGTCCGGTGCCGGGCAAGGAGGAGTATCTCGATAGCGAGAAGTACGAGATCAGGCATTGGGATTGGGATCGGCGCGGACACATTCGCGACGATATTCGCTTGATCAATTCGGTTCGGCGGAGCAATCCCGCGCTTCAGCAGTTCACCGGTTTGGCTTTCCACAATGCATGGAATGACGCCATCCTCTATTACGCCAAGCAGACTGCCGATCTCAGCAACACCGTGTTAATTGCGGTAAATCTCGATCCGCATAACGTCCAGGCCGCCCAATTCGAGGTTCCACTCTGGCAATTCGGGTTGCCGGACAATGCCTCGATCGGCGTCGAGGACCTCGTCAGCGGTGCCCGCTTCACTTGGACCGGCAAGATCCAGTATGTCGAGCTCGATCCCGATTCTCGACCCTATGCGATCTGGCGGCTGATCCCGCCGGGCCGTGATCATTGAGCAAGCGAACCATGCCCTCTCGAAACAAGAAGCCTGTCGTCGATCGGTCCGATCCGCTCTGGTACAAGGACGCGGTCATCTATCAGACCCACGTGAAATCGTTCTTCGATTCGAACAACGATGGTGTCGGCGACTTCGCCGGGCTGACCGAGAAGCTCGACTACATTAAGGATCTGGGGGTCTCGGCGATCTGGCTGATGCCGTTCTACCCGTCGCCGTTGCGCGACGACGGCTACGACATCATGGACTATCGCAGCATCAACCCGTCTTATGGGTCGATGCGCGACGTCAAACGATTCATCGACGAAGCGCACCGTCGCGACCTCCGTGTCATCACCGAACTGGTTATCAACCACACCTCCGACCAGCACCCCTGGTTCAAGCGGGCGCGAGAGGCGAAGCCCGGCTCTCGTTACCGCGACTACTATGTGTGGTCGGACAACGATCAGAAATATGGCGATACCCGGATCATCTTTCTCGACACCGAGAAGTCGAACTGGACGTGGGATCCCGTCGCGAAAGCCTATTTTTGGCATCGCTTCTACAGCCATCAGCCCGACCTGAATTTCGACCATCCCCCGGTGATGGAGGAGATCAAGAGCCTCCTGCATTATTGGCTCAAGATGGGGATCGACGGGCTCAGGCTCGATGCCATTCCCTATCTGATCGAGCGCGAGGGGACGAATTGCGAGAACCTCCCCGAGACACATGACATCTTAAAGCGCATCCGCGCCGAGATGGAGGAGCACTACCCGGACCGGATGCTGCTCGCCGAGGCGAACCAGTGGCCGGAGGACACGCATCCCTATTTCGGTGATGGCGACGAGTGCCACATGGCATTCCACTTCCCCTTGATGCCGCGCATGTACATGGCGGTTGCGCAGGAAGATCGGGCACCAATCACCGACATCATGCGCCAGACGCCAGAGATTCCGGCCAACTGCCAATGGGCGATCTTCCTTCGGAACCACGATGAGCTGACGCTCGAGATGGTGACCGAGAAGGAGCGCGATTACCTCTGGAACACCTACGCTGCCGACCGCCGAATGCGGATCAATCTCGGCATCCGTCGCCGCCTCGCACCCTTGATGGACAATGACCGGCGCAAGATCGAGCTGATGAACTCGATGTTGTTCTCGATGCCCGGCACGCCGGTCATGTATTATGGCGACGAGATCGGCATGGGCGACAATATCTACCTCGGCGACCGCGACGGCGTCAGGACGCCGATGCAGTGGTCGCCGGATCGCAATGGCGGCTTCTCCCGCGCCAACCCGCAGGCTCTTTATCTGCCTCCAGTCATGGACCCGGTCTATGGATTCGAGGCGGTCAATGTCGAGGCCGAGGGACGGAGTGCCGCCTCGCTGCTCAATTGGATGCGCCGGCTGATCACGGTTCGCCGCCAGCACAAGGCGTTCAGCCGCGGAACGCTCGACTTCATCTATCCAGGCAATCGGAAGATCCTGGCGTACACTCGGTCTTTCGAAGGCGAGACGATTCTCTGTGTCGTCAATCTCTCGCGCAACGCCCAACCTGTCGAATTGCAGCTCCAGGCGCATCGTGGCCAAACGCCGATCGAGCTGATCGGTCGGACAACCTTTCCGCCGATCGGCGATTTGCCCTATTTGCTGACGCTGCCGGGCTTCGGCTTCTACTGGTTCATTCTGGCCGATGAGGCGACTCTCCCGGAATGGCATGTCGATTTGCCGGAACCTCTGCCCGAGTTCGTCACGCTGGTCCTCGGCAAGGGGTGGGCTTCGCTCCTTGATGCGAAGAACCGCAACGAGCTGGAGGATGGGGTGCTCTCCAGCTTTCTCGCGAATCAGCGTTGGTTCGCCGCCAAGGATGCATCGATCGCTTCGCTCGACGTGGTGCGAACCATCGAGTTGCCGGCAGTGCATGGTGGCATCCTGCTTGCCTTGGTCGAGGCTCGGCTCGGCGACGGAGCGGCGCAGACCTATCTGTTGCCGCTGGCAGTTGCCTGGGGCGAGGATAATCTCGCCATGACATCACCGCTTCGGCCTTTCACCATCGCCAAGGCGCGTCGGGCCAATCGCGTGGGCGCCATCTATGACGCCTCGGCTGGCGACGAGTTGGCTCTGGGCTTGCTCGATGGCCTGAAGCGCGAACGCCGGATCGAGCTGGAGGGCGGCACAGCCAGCTTCGTCAAGAGCCCGGCCTTGGATGCCGTCGAGCTCAACGAGCAGCCAGAGGTCCACCGGCTATCCGTCGAGCAGAGCAACACCTCGATGATGATCGACCGGGCCATCATCTGGAAGGTCTACCGCCGCCCCTTGCCGGGACCCCACCCGGAGGTCGAGATCGGCCGCTTTCTCACCGACGTTGCGGGCTATGCCAACACGCCGCCATTGCTCGGCAGCGTGGAGCTGGTGGATGAAGGCGGAACGACGACCCTTGCGGCCGCTATGGGCTTCGTTCTGAACCAGGGTGACGGCTGGGCATGGACGCTCGACTACTTAGAGCGCGAACTCGAGGCGATGTTGCTGGAGGTCGAGGATGAGGGTGAGCCCGAGGAGGCCCAGCCGTTTGGCGTCTATGCACAGCTCGCTGCTACGCTTGGTCAGCGGACCGCCGAGTTGCACCGTGCCTTCGCTACACCGACCGATGACCCGGCCTTCGCTGCCGAGCTGATCGACACCGACGATCTCGAACGCTGGCGTCAGGGGATCTCCGCCGACATCACCCGTGTCGGCGCCTCGCTCGGGCGGATGCGCGTTGGTCTTGGCGAAGCCGAGCAGAGCGATGTTGACCGCCTGCTCGATTCTATCCCGGCTCTGGAGGAGCGTCTTGCCGCGCTGGTCGAAGCGCCAATCGATGCGATGAAGACGCGGCTGCATGGCGATTACCACCTTGGGCAGGTGCTGGTCAGCAAGGGCGACGTTTACATTCTCGACTTCGAAGGCGAGCCGGCGCGGCCGATGGCGGAACGTCGGGCGAAGACGTCTCCGCTCAAGGACGTTGCCGGCATGTTGCGCTCCTTCGACTATGCCGCATCGGCGCTGGTCGATCGTTTCGAGCAGCGTGACCCAACGCACCTCGCGTCGGTGCCGCCTCTGGCCGAGACTTGGCGCCAGGTGGCGAGACGCCAGTTCGTCCAAGCCTACCGCGAGCATATCCATGGCTGCCAAGCCGTGCCGCACGAGATGGCCGATTTCGATCGGCTGCTCGAGCTCTTCCTGATCGAGAAGGGCATCTACGAAATCCTCTATGAGGCTGCCAATCGTCCGAAATGGGTGACGATACCCGTTCGCGGCGTGCTCGGCCTCTTGGACCCCGAACAACGAAGTGGGCTCTTCAGCGATGGCTGAGACCAAGAAGCTAGCGACTGCGGCCGATCTTGCACCGAAAGCTGAGATCGAAGCCGTCGTCGCCGCGCGACACGAAAATCCGTTCGCACTTTTCGGCTTGCACGAGAGTGCGGGTGATCTGGTGATCCGGACGTTTCAACCGGGTGCCTTGGGCGTCGAGCTGGTCGACACAGCGAGCGGCAAGAAGGTGGTTACCCTGGAGCGGCTGCACGACGCCGGCTTCTTTGCGGCGCGCATCCCCCGGCGAAAGCAGCACTTCCCCTATCGTCTGCGGGTTGATTGGGGAGGGGATTCGCCGGTTGAGATCGAAGATCCATATCGCTTCGGTCAAATCCTGGGCGAGATGGACGTCTATCTGCTCGCCGAGGGCAATCACCTCAGGCTTTACGAGAAACTCGGCGCGCATCCATCTGAAATTGATGGCGTTTCGGGGGTAAACTTTGCTGTGTGGGCGCCGAATGCACGGCGTGTATCGGTGGTGGGACCGTTCAACAACTGGGACGGCCGACGCCACTTGATGCGCAAGCGGATCGAGTGCGGTTGTTTCGAGCTTTTCCTTCCAGGATTGCACAAGGGCGAGGTCTATAAATTCGAGCTGATCGGCCCGAATGGGGAAGTACTTCCACTGAAGGCCGATCCATTCGGCTTCCGGGCGGAGCATCCGCCGGCTACGGCATCTGTTGTGCACGGCCTTGTCCAGCACGACTGGAAGGATCAGGCTTGGCTCGACCGACGCAAGGCGGCTCACGAACGCAATGCGCCGATCAGCATCTACGAAGTTCATCTTGGCTCTTGGATGCGCGTGCCGGAGCAGGGAAATCGCTACCTGTCCTATCAGGAGTTGGCTGAGCGCCTCGTCTCATATGTCAAGGAAATGGGCTTCACGCACATCGAGATGATGCCGATTTCCGAGTATCCTTTCGATGGCTCCTGGGGATACCAGCCGGTGGGGCTGTTCGCGCCGACCATCCGGCACGGCACGGCGGAGGAGTTTGCGGCATTCGTCGATGCGGCGCACGAGGCTGGCATAGGCGTACTGATCGACTGGGTTCCGGGGCACTTTCCGACCGATGCGCATGGCCTCGCCAACTTCGACGGGACCGCGCTCTACGAGCACATGGATCCGCGAAAAGGATTCCACCAAGACTGGAACACGCTCATCTACAATTATGGTCGGCGGGAGGTCGCGAACTTCCTCCACGCGAATGCGCTCTACTGGATGGACAAGTTTCACATCGATGGAATCCGCGTCGATGCGGTGGCGTCGATGCTCTACTTGGACTACTCGCGCAAAGCCGACGAGTGGGTCCCCAACGAGCACGGTGGCAACGAGAACCTCGAAGCGATCGCCTTTCTCAAGCGGCTGAACGAACTGGTTTATTCAGAGGCTCCTGGTGCGACGTCGATCGCCGAGGAATTGACCGCCTGGCCCGGTGTCTCACGCCCGACATATCTTGGCGGCCTCGGCTTCGGCTACAAATGGAACATGGGCTGGATGCACGACACCTTGCATTACATCGGCGAGGATCCAGTGCATCGGCGCTATCATCAGAGCAACCTGACGTTCGGCCTGCTCTACGCGTTTTCCGAGAACTTCGTTCTGCCGATCAGCCATGACGAGGTTGTGCACGGCAAGGGCTCGCTGCTCGCGCGGATGCCCGGAGATCGTTGGCAAAAATTCGCCAATCTTCGCGCCTATCTCGGCTTCATGTGGATGCACCCCGGCAAGAAGCTCTTGTTCATGGGCTCAGAGTTTGGCCAGGAACGGGAGTGGAACTATCTGACCAGCTTGGATTGGCACCTGCTCGACGATCCGCTGCACAAGGGCGCCCAGCTGCTGGTTCGGGACCTCAATCACCTCTATCGAAGTCGTGGCGATCTGCATGAGAAGGATTGCGAAAGCGACGGCTTCGAGTGGATCGATGCGGCCGATACCGAGCAGAGCGTGGTGAGCTTTTTGAGGAAAGGCAGGCATCCGTATGCCGCAACCGTCATCGTCTGCAACCTGACGCCGGTGATTCGCGAAGACTACAGGATCGGTGTGCCGCTTCCCGGAGAGTATCGCGAAAGCTTGAACACCGACGCGGCGCGCTATGGCGGCAGCGGCGTGTCATCGGGCGAGGTCGTGACAGCAGACACGGTGCAATGGCATGGGCGGCCATTTTCCATCAACTTGCGATTGCCTCCCTTGGCCGCCGTCGCCTATTCGATCGGTTGAATGCTCGCTAGGGTTCTACCCGAGAACAGAGAGGAGGCCGTTTTCACATTGAAATTTCTGTGAGCCGGCTGCAAGCTCTGTTGTTGAAAGAATTGGGGGAACCAGGAAGCCTCGGGGGTTGCCATGTTGATCGCCGCGATGTTGCAGCGCTTGATACACTATGGTGAGCTCACGGTTATTGATGCTTCTGGAAAGACGTATCATTTCCGCGGCGCCCAGCCCGGGGCAAAGGCGACGATCCGTTTCGTCGATCGCTACATCGAGCTAGCGCTGCTGATCCACCCGGAGCTGGCGCTCGGCGAAGGCTACATGGATGGCCGCATTATCGTCGAGGAGGGCTCGATTTACGACGTGATCGAGATCGGCTCGGTCAACGCACAGCATCTGGGCGGCCATGCATGGGGCAGCATCGCCGCAAAGGTCGCAGCTTGGCTGCGTCGCTTTCATCAATACAACCCGATTCCACGGGCGCGGAAGAACGTCGCCCATCACTACGACCTGTCCAGCGAGCTCTATCAGCGTTTTCTTGATGCCGACCGGCAGTATTCGTGTGCCTACTTTCCGACGCCGGCGACGACGCTTGACGAGGCACAGCTTCTCAAGAAGCGTCACTTGGCGGCAAAGTTGCTGCTCCGCCCCGGCCAAAAAGTGCTGGACATCGGCGCCGGGTGGGGCGGACTCGGCATTTATTGCGCCCAGGTCGACGACGTCGATGTCACCGGACTGACGCTATCGACGGAGCAGCACGATTTCGCGATGCGCCGCGTCCGTGATGCTGGGCTCGAGGATCGGGTGCGCTTCTTGATCCAGGACTATCGGGAGACTCGATGGCACATTTGACCGTGTCGTCTCCGTCGGCATGCTCGAGCATGTCGGGATCAATCACTACGATGCCTATTTCAAGCTCGTCGGCGATCGACTCGCCGACGATGGCGTTGCCGTCATCCATTCGATCGGGCGGGCCATGGGGCCCTGCCGCGACCGCGGCCTTCATCCGCAAGTACATTTTTCCTGGCGGCTACATCCCGGCGTTGTCAGAGGTTCTGCCGGCCATCGAGCGTGCCGGTCTCTGGGTCACCGACGTCGAGATCCTCCGCTTGCACTATGCCGACACGCTGAAGGCATGGCGCGAGCGATTTCCTCGCAGACTGGGACAAGGTAGCCGAGCTCTACGACGAGCGATTTTGCCGAATGTGGGAATTCTACCTTGCCGGCTCCGAGGCGTTCTTTCGTTGCATGGACGGCATGGTATTCCAGATTCAGCTCGCCAAGGATCGAAACGCGGTGCCGATGACCCGCGACTACATTCCGAGCGAAGAAGGGCGTCACGCCATGGCCGAGCCGCGCCGCTATCGGCTTGTTGCGTGACCGGCGAGGGCGCCGACGAGGACGCTTCCGGCGAGTTGAATGTGCGGGCATTGGGTGAGGCGGCGGACTCCGTGCCGCTGATCGTCATGCACGGGCTCTTGGGCTCGTCGCGCAACTGGCAGGCGCACGGCAAGGCCCTGGCGCGCCGGCGGCGCGTCTTCCTTCTCGATCTCCGCAATCATGGGGCGTCGCCGTGGGCGGAGCGCATGGACTATCCCGGTTATGGCGTCCGACGTCGCTGGCTCTGGCCGACCGACTCGGGCTCGAGCAGATTCCAGCTCTTGGGTCACAGCATGGGGGGCAAGGTGGCAATGGCCGTGGCGCTGGAGGCGCCGGAACGGGTCGAGCGGGCGGTCATCGCCGATATAGCACCGGTCGCTTACGCGCATGACTTCGAGGACCTCATCGGCGCGATGCGTGGCCTCGACCTGGGTCCGATCGACCGGCGTTCAACCGGCGATGCGGCGCTCAAGAATGTCATCGGTGATCCGGGCATCCGCCACTTCCTGTTGCAAAACCTGGATTTCGATCGTGACGGTCGGGCCTTCTGGAAGCCCAACCTGGAGACGCTCGAGCAGGCCGTTCCAATCCTTATGGACTGGCCTGAATGCTACGCCGGCGAGGTTTACGAAGGCGCAGCGCTCTCAATTCGTGGAAGCACGAGCGACTACGTCACCGAAGCCGGCGAAGCGGCATTTCGGCGGATGATGCCGGCGGTCGCCTTCGAAACGCTCGACGGCTCGGGGCATTGGCTCCACGCGGATAAACCGCGAGCTTTCCTGGAGTGCAGTGCTGGGCTTTCTTGAAAACTGATATTCGTTTGTGAATGTTTCTCCGGGTCATCAGCTAATTCGCGCGGGATTTCTTTCGCTTGTGAAGGATGTAGAACGCGGTCTATAGCAATGACGAACGCATAGGAGGCGCGTTTGACGACAAGCAACCCGTACGATCTCGTCGTTGTCGGTGGCGGAATCAATGGCGCCGGCATCGCGCGTGATGCTTCAGGTCGTGGTCTCAAGGTTTTGCTGGTCGAGCGTGACGACCTTGCGAGCCACACCTCGTCGTGGTCGTCGAAGTTGATCCATGGTGGGCTCCGCTATCTCGAGTACTACGAGTTTCGCCTCGTTCGGGAGGCGCTGATCGAGCGCGAGGTCTTGCTCAAGGCGGCGCCTCACATCATCTGGCCGCTGACCTTCGTTCTGCCGCACAGTCCCGGTGCAGCGTCCGGCTTGGCTCGTTCGCCTTGGCTTGTTTCTCTACGATCATTTGGGTGGCCGCGAGACGCTGCCGGGCTCCAGCGGCGTCGATCTCTCGGCCCCAGGCCCTTATGGTGACCCGCTGCAAGACTGGGTCAAGAAAGGCTTCACCTACAGCGATTGCTGGGTGATGGACAGCCGATTGGTTGTCCTGAACGCTCTCGACGCTGAGGAGCGCGGTGCCACTGTCCTAACCCGAACGGCCTGCATCAGCGCCGCGCGCGTTGGAAATCGCTGGCAAGTGGAGCTTGAAGACACGCTGCGCGGTGGACGGCGCACCGTCGAGGCAAGGGCGCTGGTCAATGCAGCGGGTCCCTGGGTCGTCGCGCTTTCTCGAGGACGGGCTCGGCCACGATACGGCGACGAAGCGCGTCCGTCTGATCAAGGGCTCGCACATCGTTGTTCGCAAGCTGCACGAAGGCAAGCATCCCTACATCCTGCAGAACGTCGACAAGCGGATCGTCTTCGTCATTCCCTATGAGGACGACTACAGCCTGATCGGCACGACTGACGTGGAATATCGAAGGTGATCCTCGGCACGTCGAGATAACACCTGAGGAGGTCGACTATCTCTGTGAAGTGGTAAATCACTACTTTAGGCATCAAGTCAAACCCACTGATATCGTTTGGAGTTATGCTGGTGTCAGGCCGCTCTTCGATGATGCGAGCGGCAACGCGTCGGCGGTGACGCGGGATTACGTCTTCGATGTGGAAGGCGGGAAGGGCGTAGCCCCCTTGTTGTCGATCTTCGGCGGCAAGATCACCACGTACAGGAAGCTTGCAGAGCATGCGCTTGAGCGCTTGGCGCCGCTCCTCGATTGTCATGCTGGAGCCTGGACGGAAGGCGCCACCTTGCCCGGTGGCGATCTGCCGAATGCCGACTTCGACCGCTTCTTAGCCGGCTTTCTCGCAGCGCATTCCTGGCTGCCAGGGCCGCTTGCGACGCGTCTGGCGCGGGCTTATGGTTCGCGGGCTGAAATGATTGTCGAGGGGAGGAACGGGCTGAACGATCTCGGGCAGAACCTGGGCGGCGATCTCTACGAGGCGGAGCTGGACTACCTTGTCTCGAAGGAGTGGGCGCTGGCGCCCGAGGACGTGCTTTGGCGTCGTTCCAAGCTCGGGCTGCACCTCGATCATGCGGCGACAGCCAGGGTGCATGCCTGGTTTCGCGACCACCATGTGGGGCAAGACGCCGCATGAGCCCGGGCACTATGTCGATTGGCATTCTGGGCGCGGGGGCCTGGGGCACGGCGCTGGCTCAGGCAGCCGCGCGTGCTGGCAATCAAGTGCTCTTGTGGGATCGCGATCCGGAAATCGTCCGTGCCATCAACGAGGATCGGCGGTCTTCTCGGGTTTTCCCGGAGCTTGTTCTAGAGGCGGCGATCTCCGCCGAGACGGAGATCGACAGCGTTCTCGGCCAGAACCTGGTCCTGGTTGTCGTTCCAGCCCAGGCATTGCGCGACGTGTGCCGGCGCTGCACGACGCCGCCGAAGAGCGTCGTGGTGATCTGCGCCAAGGGGATCGAGCGCGACAGCGACATGTTGCTGAGCAGCGTCGTCGAGGAGGAATGGCCCGGTACGCAGGTCGCCTCTCTTTCAGGGCCGAGCTTTGCGGACGAGGTGGCGCGAGGCCTGCCGACAGCGCTCACTCTGGGCGTCCAGAACGCCGACTTGGGGCGCAACCTGGCGGAGCGGCTCAGCAGCTCGACACTGCGCGTCTATTGGACAGACGATCGCAATGGCGTCGAGATCGGTGGTGCCGTGAAGAACGTTCTTGCCATAGCTGCCGGTGTGGTCATTGGGCGGGGGTTTGGCGAAAACGCCCGCGCGGCGCTGTTGACGCGCGGGCTCGCCGAGCTCGCTGGCTTCGGTCAGGCGATGGGCGCACGCACCGAAACCTTGATGGGGTTGTCCGGCGTCGGCGACCTGATACTGACCGCATTGAGCCCGACCTCGCGCAACACACGGTTCGGCATGGCGCTCGGCAAGGGCAGGCAGGTTGAGGACGCGCTCGAGGAGCTGGGTGTCGTCGAAGGCTACTGGACCGCTCCGGTGGTCGATCGCTTGGCTCGACGACATGGCATCTCGACCCCTGTCGTCCATGCCGTGACGGCGATCCTGGAACGCAGGCTGACCGTCGAGGAAGCATTCGCCAATCTGATGCAACGGCCGCTCAAGGCGGAGGGCCTGCCTTGACGACGTTTGCCCTCAAGGCCGTCAGTCGGCTGGTTGGCGATGAGCTGCATCTCGACGACGTGACGCTGACTCTCGACTCGGGTCAACACTACGTCCTGCTCGGCCAGACGGGCGCGGGCAAGACCTCTTTGATGCGTGTCATGGCTGGCCTCGATCGGCCGACGGAAGGCCGGGTTCTGCTCGGTGGAGACGACATCACCCGCAAGAGCGTGCGTCAGCGTAGTGTGGCGATGGTCTATCAGCAGTTCGTCAATTATCCGTCGTTCAGTGTGTACGACAATATCGCCTCTCCATTGCGTCTCAGACGCCTGCCGCGTGTCGAGATCGACAAGCGGGTGAGGGAAATGGCTGAGCTGCTGCACATCGACGCGCTGCTCGATCGCCTGCCGGCGGAGCTCTCGGGTGGACAGCAGCAACGTTGCGCCATCGCTCGGGCACTGGTGCGTGAAGCTGACCTGCTTCTGCTCGACGAGCCCCTCGTCAATCTCGACTACAAGCTGCGGGAGGAGTTGCGCGCCGAGCTCGGTGCGTTGTTCGCCAAGCGTGATGCTATCGTCGTCTACGCGACGACGGAGCCAATGGAAGCGCTCATCATGGGGGGCAACGTCGTCGTCATGGGCGAAGGGCGCGTGCTCCAGGCAGGTCCGACCCTCGACGTCTACCATCGTCCCGGCTCCATCCGCGTCGCGGCTACATTCTCGGATCCAGCCATGAACATCATTGATTTGAATGTTCGTGACGGCGTGGCTCGGTCCCGGTCCGGCTTCGTCATGCAACTCAATGGCGCCCTTGGGGGGCTGACACCCGGGCGCTATCAATTCGGCATTCGCGCCAATCATCTGTCGCTGAAGCAGCGCAGCGCGGATGACATTGCCATCGAGGCCAAGGTTGATCTGGCCGAGATTTCCGGCTCCGAGACTTTTGTCCATCTGCGCCACAACAACCTCGATTGGGTCGTCCAGGAGGAAGGCGTCCATGTCATCGCCCGGGGCGCGGACATTACTTTCTTCCTTAACCCTGCCAAGGTCTACGTTTTTGGTGATACCGGCGCACTGGAACGATCGCCGTTCACCGACTCGCTCGACAGCGCGGCCTGACGGAGCGCGAGCGGCATGGCGCGAATTGAGTTCCAAAAGCTGGCGCATAGCTACGTGCCCGGGCCAAAGAACCGGGCCGACTATGCGCTTAAGGAGATGGATTTCGCCTGGGAGAGCGGTGGCGCCTATGCCCTGCTCGGCCCATCGGGTTGTGGCAAGACCACACTCTTGAATGTCATCTCGGGGCTGCTCCGACCAAGTCAGGGAATGGTACTTTACGACGGCACCGACGTGACCACGCGGACCCCGGCCCAGCGCAATATCGCGCAAGTCTTCCAGTTCCCGGTCATCTACGACACGATGACGGTCGCTCAGAATCTGGCTTTCCCGCTGCGTAATCGTGGCGTCAACAAGCGTGAGATCGCGCAGCGGGTCGGCGAGCTGCTGGAGATGCTCGAGCTGCTGCCGGTTGCCAATCGGCGCGCTGCCGGACTGACGGCGGACCAGAAGCAGAAGATCTCGATGGGTCGCGGTCTCGTGCGCGACGATGTCGCTGCCATTCTGTTCGACGAGCCACTGACGGTCATCGACCCGCATCTCAAATGGCAGCTGCGGCGCAAGCTGAAGGAGGTGCACGAGCGCTTCGGCCATACGCTGGTTTACGTCACGCACGATCAGAACGAGGCACTGACCTTCGCGGACAAGGTGGTGGTCATGTACGAAGGTGAGGTCGTCCAGCTCGGCACGCCGCAGGAACTCTTCGAGGCCCCGGCGCATCGCTTCGTCGGCTATTTCATCGGCTCGCCCGGCATGAACTTCATGGGGGCCCATCTGGTCCAAGATGGGCTTGGGATCGACGGGACGGAAATCACCTTGGGCGGACACTGGGCAGCGGTCGGCCGGCAACACGCCAAGTCGAGGCTTGCAATCGGCATCCGCCCCGAATTCCTCGGCGTATCAGCGAGCGCTCGCGACGATGCGGTGCCGGCCAAGCTCTTGTCGGTTCAGGATGTCGGCAATTTCAAGCTGGTAAAAGCCCGACTTGGTCCCCATGAGGTGACGGCGAAGGTGGCCGAAGGCGAACCGGTGCCGACCGACAGCGTTCACCTCGTCTTCCAGCCGAGTGCGACCAAGCTCTATGCCGATGACCGGCTGGTAGCATGAGGATCAGGGTCGCAGCCGCATGAACAAGACCAACAACAATATCGCGTGGCTGCTGGTTCTGCCGGTCGTGATCCTGGTTGCCTTCTCGGCCATCATCCCGCTGATGACCGTCGTCAACTACTCCGTGCAGGATATCTTCGGTCCGGGCGAAGCCTATTGGGTCGGCACGGAATGGTTCAAGCAGACGTTGCGCTCACAGGATCTGCACGGCGCTTTCATTCGCCAGGTGATCTTTTCGGGCACGATCCTGCTCATTCAGATTCCACTCGGTATCGCCATCGCGTTGGCCATGCCGGCGCGGGGCTGGACGGCATCGCTGGCGCTGGTGCTCGTGGCGTTGCCGTTGCTGATCCCGTGGAACGTTGTCGGCACGATTTGGCAAATATTCGCGCGCGGCGACATCGGCCTTGGCGGTTGGTTCGTCAATGACGTCTTGGGTGTGCCGTTCAACTACACAGCTAACAGCCTCGATGCCTGGATCACGGTCGTCGTCATGGACGTTTGGCACTGGACGCCGCTCGTCGTGCTACTGTGCTATGCCGGGTTGCGGGCCATTCCCGACGCTTTCTACCAGGCGGCATCGATCGACGGCGCCGGGCGGTTCAATGTCTTTCGCTATATTCAGTTGCCGAAACTGCGCGGTGTCTTGTTGATCGCGGTGCTGCTGCGCTTCATGGATAGTTTTATGATCTACACTGAGCCCTTTGTCGTCACCGGTGGCGGGCCGGGCAATGCCACGACGTTCCTCTCGCAGCAATTGGTCAAGATGGCACTCGGCCAGTTCGATCTCGGTCCGGCCGCAGCCTTTTCGATCATCTATTTCCTCTTCATCCTCCTTGCGAGCTTCGTCTTCTACAACGTTATGATCCGTGTCGGTCGGGGCGGCGACGCATGAAGAAACGGCACGTCGCGCTGATCATCTATTTCGGCTTCTTGCTGCTGCCGATCTACTGGCTCCTGGCGATGAGCCTGAAGACCAATGTCGAGATAACCAGCTCGTCTGACGCTATGGCCGCAGCAGCTGACCTTCGCCAACTACTTGACGATCTTGACGGATCCCGCGTGGTACTCGGGTTACATTAACAGCTTCATCTATGTTGCCATGAACACGGCGATCTCGCTAACCGTGGCGCTGCCGGCCGCCTATGCCTTCTCGCGCTACAAGTTCATCGGCGACAAGCACCTCTTCTTCTGGCTCCTGACCAATCGGATGGCGCCGCCGGCGGTCTTTGTACTGCCGTTTTTCCAGCTTTATCAGACCGTTCGGCCTGTTCGACACGCATATCGCCGTGGCGCTGGCGCACTGTCTCTTCAACGTGCCGCTCGCCGTGTGGATCCTCGAGGGCTTTATGTCGGGCGTGCCCAAGGAGATCGACGAGACCGCCTACATTGACGGGTACAGCTTTCCACGCTTTTTCATCCTAATCTTCATGCCGCTGATCAAGGCCGGCATCGGCGTCACGGCGTTCTTCTGCTTCATGTTCTCCTGGGTCGAGTTGCTCCTCGCGCGGACGCTTACTTCGGTGGAGGCCAAGCCCATCGCGGCCACGATGACCCGAACCGTTTCAGCAGCCGGAATGGATTGGGGCACGCTGGCAGCGGCCGGTGTCTTGACGATCGTGCCCGGTGCGCTCGTGATCTATTTCGTCCGGAACTACATGGCCAAGGGCTTTGCCCTTGGGCGTGTCTGAGGGAGGCCGACCATGGAAATGCTCGAATGGATGGCCTGGACCCAGCCGGTGGCGATCTTTTTCTCGGCGATCGCCTTGATGCTCGTCTTCATGACGGTTCTGGAGGTTGCGTGGCCGACGGTTGAGCGCAAGGGTTTCCTTCCCATGCTGACGACCCGCGGTGACCGTCTGTTCATCGGGCTGCTGGGTGCCGCCTTTATCCATCTCGGTTGGCTCGGCATGACGGAGCTGCCGCTCTGGTGGGGCTCGCTCATTGCACTGCTCTGGTTTGCGCTCGAGATGCGCTGGGGCTGAACGGAATTCTCGCGATCCACGTCCCAGATCGCGACGATGACGACATGGGGCAACAACAAGGGAGGTCGATAATATGGCGATCGAGACGAAACGACTCTTGGGGGGCGCTGCCGCATTGGCGCTGCTCGCCGCGAGCGGTCCGGCAATGGCCGATATGGCTGCGGCCGAGCGCTGGGTCGACGAGGAGTTCCAGCCCTCGACGCTCAGCCGCGACGAGCAGCTCGCGGAAATGGAGTTCTTCATTGCCGCTGCGCAGGAGCTGATCGAGCAGGGTGTCACCGAGATCAATGTCGTCTCCGAGACCATCGACACGCACGTCTACGAGTTCTCAGGTGATGGCCAAGGCCTTCACCGAGATCACCGGGATCAAGGTCAATCACGACCTGATCCAGGAAGGTGACGTGATCGAGAAAATCCAGACGCAGATGCAGTCGGGCGAGAACATCTACGATGCTTATGTCAACGACAGCGATCTGATCGGCACGCACAGCCGGTATGGTTTCGTGGTGCCGCTCACTGACTGGATGGAAGGCGATGGCGCCGATTACACGCTGCCGAGCCTCGATCTCGACGACTTCATGGGAATCAGCTTCACCACCGGCCCGGACGGCAAGCTCTATCAGCTGCCGGATCAGCAGTTCGCCAATCTGTACTGGTTTCGCTACGACTGGTTCACCGATCCCGACATCAAGGCGCAGTTCGAGGAACAGTACGGCTATCCGCTGGGCGTCCCGGTCAATTGGTCGGCCTACGAGGACATCGCCGATTTCTTCACCAACCACGTGCAAGAGATCGACGGCGAACGCGTCTATGGTCACATGGATTACGGCAAGAAGGACCCGTCGCTCGGCTGGCGTTTCACCGACGCATGGCTGTCGATGGCCGGCACCGGTGACAAGGGTATCCCGAATGGTGTGCCGGTCGACGAGTGGGGCATCCGCATGGAAGGCTGCACCCCAGTCGGCTCCAGCGTGAGCCGCGGCGGTGCTGCCAACGCCCCTTCGGCAGTCTTCGCTTTGACGAAATACATTGACTGGCTCAAAGCCTATGCGCCGCCGGAAGCGCCGGGAATGACCTTTTCCGAGGCCGGTCCAGTGCCTGGGCAAGGCAATATTGCCCAGCAGATCTTCTGGTACACGGCCTTCACCGCTGCTTTGGCCGATCCGACGCTGCCGGTGATGAACGAGGACGGCACGCCGAAGTGGCGGATGGCACCGTCACCGCATGGCCCCTACTGGGAAGAGGGCATGAAGCTCGGCTACCAGGACGTCGGCAGCTGGACGCTCCTCAAGTCGACGCCGATCGAGCGACGGCAGGCGGCCTGGCTGTACGCCCAGTTCACCGTCGCTAAGGCAACGTCGCTGAAGAAGACGCATGTCGGGCTCACGCCGTTCCGCGACAGCGACATCAACGACGCCTCGTTCACCGAGCGGGCACCGGAGCTCGGCGGGCTCGTCGAGTTCTATCGCAGCCCAGCCCGCGTCGCCTGGACGCCAACTGGCGTGAACGTGCCCGACTATCCCGCGTCTGGCCCAGCTCTGGTGGGCGAACGTCGCCGAGGCGGTGACCGGGGAGAAGACCCCGCAAGAAGCCATGGACAGCCTCGCGCAGCAGCAGGACCAGGTGATGGCCAGGCTCGAGCGCGCCAACGTCCAGGGCGAGTGCGGCCCGAAGCTCAATCCCGAGCAGGATCCGGCATACTGGCTGGCGCAGCCGGGTGCACCGAAGCCCAAGCTCGAGAACGAGAAGCCGCAAGGCGTCACGGTCGACTACGACCTGCTCCTGCAGGCCTGGGTCGACGGAAAGGTGATGCCCGACGGCGTCAAGTAGCCCTCGCGCGCTAGGGCTGCATGGCAGAGGTCTGACGGAAACGGCGGAGGGCGAACCTCCGCCGTTTTCATTCGAGCCCGTCGGCCGGGCTGGGTGCTGGAACCGGGAAACGGCAAACACCCGTGGCGAACGCTGTGCACTCGAGTCGTAGGCTCGCGTCCACTGGCCGTCAGGGGCGGCTTGCCGCCGCCAGCCGGCCACTCATCACGATCGCGCGCCATCGGCCAGGTCTGGCTTGGCGCCGGAGGTTTTCGCGCTTAGCCCGTGAGATAGCGTGATTGGCGGGGTCGATAGTGTCCACCAAGGCTAAGTGGACACCATCGAAGAGGCGTGGCGTGGGCGAGCGGCGGAAGCGCGCGGCGGTCGTGGCCGGTGGCGGAGAAGCGGCGGATCGTGGCGGAGACGCTGGTGCCCGGGGCGTCGGTTTCGGTGGTGGCGCGGCGGTACGACGTGAATGCCAACCAGGTGTTCAAGTGGCGGCGGGAGCTGGCGGCCGACGATCGCGTGGCCTTGCCGGCGCCGGCCTGCGAGTTCGTGCCGATCGGGGTGTTTGCCGAGGTCGAGGGCAAGGTGCCGGGCGGCGGCGCAGGGCGATGATGGCGCGGCCGGGACAGCCAGCCGGCGGCTCGCAGCGGTCTGATCGAGATCGAGCTCAGGTCTCCGGCGGTCGCGTGCGGGTCGATGCCTCGGTCGACGAGCGGGCGCTGGGTCGGGTTCTCCGGGCGCTGCGGCAAGCCGGATGATCCAGGTCGCTCCCGGCACCAAGGTGCATCTGGCCCTGCGGCCGCTGAGCATGCGCTACGGCTTCGACGGCCTGAGCGCCAAGGTCGTCGAGGTGCTGCGCGGCGATCCGTTCTCGGGCCATCTCTTCATCTTCCGCAGCAAGCGCGGCGATTATCTGAAGATCCTGTACTGGGACGGCTCGGGCCTGTGCCTGTTCGCCAAGCGGCTGGAGCAGGGCCGCTTCGTCTGGCCGCCGATCGTCGATGGCAGCCTGCAGCTGACGCCGGCGCAGCTGGCGCTGTTGATCGAGGCGATCGACTGGCGGCGGACGGTGGCGCCAGCCTTGCCGGCGGTCCCGACAGCCGTCTGAGTGGCACCGGCAACACACTGTTTTCAGGCCATTTTCTGGCGATCCGGCGGGGTTTGTGCTAGCCAGGGCCATGTCGCTCGCCACGGCCACACTGCCCACCGATCCCGACGCGCTCAGGGCCTTCGCGGCCCGGCTGCAGGCCGAGCTCTACGCCAAGACCCTGCACATCGAGAAGCTGAAGGCCGAGCTGGCGCTCCTGAAGCGGGCCCGCTACGGCCGGTCGTCGGAGCGGATCGAGCAGCTCGAGCTGTTGATCGGCGAGCTCGAGGCGGACGCTGCACTTCATCCCGACCTGTAAGGTGCTCGACATGCTGAAATTCTATTTTTCACCGGCCCCCAATCCTATGAAGGTGGCGCTGTTCCTCGAAGAGACCGGCTTGCCCTACGAACTGATTCGCGTCGACACACGGCGCGGCGCCCAGCACACGGCTGAATTCAAGGCGCTGAACCCCAATGCCAAGGTGCCTGTGATCGTCGATGGCGAGTTGCTGGTTTTCGACAGCAACGCCATCCTGCTCTACCTGGCCGAGAAGACGGGCCGGTTCCTGTCAGCGGACGCCACCAAGCGTGGCGACCTCTTGTCGTGGCTGATGTTCGTCGCGACCGGGCTCGGTCCCTACAACGGCCAAGCGGTGCATTTCCAGCACTTCGCGGACGACAAGAATGCCTACGCGATCAATCGCTACACCTTCGAGGCCGAGCGGCATTTCGCCATACTGAACGACCGTTTGGCGTCCCGTGCGTATCTCCTCGGCGACGACTACGGCATCGTCGACATGGCAGCGTGGGGGTGGTCGAACCCACTCGAGTTCGTCCTTGGCGAGGGCAGCTGGGCCCGGTTCCCCGAGCTCAAGCGCTGGCACACGGCGATCAGCGAGCGCCCGGCGGCGATCCGCGTCAAGGAGCTGGCGAGTGGCCCGGTCACGCCGTTCGACGACGAGGCAAGGCGTCATATGTTTCCGCAGAACGCACGGCTGACGCGCTGAGGATTTGACGCATCCCGCAGCGGCGAGAACGCGGCCGCGAGCGCTGGACAGCCGTCGCGCAACCCCCTATATCCGACGCCGCGCCCAGGTAGCTCAGTTGGTAGAGCAACGGACTGAAAATCCGTGTGTCGGCGGTTCAAATCCGTCCCTGGGCACCACCTTGCTGAGCTTCATTTTCCGATAGTGCTCCAAAACGCGAAGGCAATCGCCGCTCACGGCGATTGTGGCCTGTTATTTTTGCGAAGCGCACGCACGGCACTAGAGTGTGTTGGGACGGTGATCAATTTCCTGCCCGGCGGGTTGTCTCAGCATAGCGGGCAAAAAGAGACCGGCGAAGCTGCTCCGCCGTCCCTGCAAGCCTGAAGGCGCGCTACAGCTCTCGTCTGAATTGGGTTGTCATCAACTGTAGACGTCGTGCGCCCTCTGGCGTATCCGATGCTGGCGCTTGGACGCTCCGCTTTTCGCAAGCCGATCCCCAAGTCCTGCGGCAGCTTCTGTCGTGGTCCAGTGTAGAACATCGGTGCGGTGGCGGGTTTGGCGCTCAGGCAGTCCTTCGATTGGATGGGATGTGGTTTTCGGGCTTGCGGGAAGAAGCTGGCAACGATCGTTCGAGCCGGTCCCGGGAATTCCTACGCGCCGACTCACTTCGCGGCCATACTCGGCAATTGGTCCATCGAACAGTATCGGCTGAAAGGGGCGCTGGGAGGCTCGACACGCGGGACCTATCGCATCGAGACGCCCGGTGGTGACTTTGTGCTCCGGCGCAGTGACAGCGATGAGCGAGATTGGGTCAACTTCCAGCTGCGGGTCTTGAGGCACCTCCGGAACGCAGAGTTTCCCTATGAGACCCCGAACGTCGTACCCACGGCGGCTGGAGCAGAGCACGTCTTCGATGGGCGCGACTACTGGTATCTCTATGGTTTCATCAGGGGGATGAGTGCGCTCGAGCCGAGCAATCGCCGTCGTGCGCGCGACCTCGGCTTCCTGGTCGGGGCATTTGCCAGGGCGCTCAATGACTTCGACGTCGACCGCGTGGCCAAGCTCTACTGGCTGCAGCTGTTTCAGATCGACGACGTAGCTAACCGCTTCACCGGTGCGCGGCGCCGTCTCGCCGATGGCGGATCGATCAGCGATCTCCTTGACGCCCTAGGCGTGCACGGTGACGCAGTGCTGCGTTTGCACGCGGCAACCAAGGCTACCGATATCGCTGCGGTCGCGCGCATTGCCAACGACGCCCGTCTATTATGACTGGCACAGCAAAAACATCATCACGCGGTGGGGTGCGACTGCGGGGCTGATCGATTATGACAGCCTCGGCGTGGCACCGCGCATTGTCGACTTCCAAAATGCTTTGAGCTATGTGCTGATCGCCCGAACATGCTTGGCGCCTGATCTGGCGCGCGCCTTCGCTGGCGCCTATCAGCGCGTGCTTCCGCTCGGCGCGGCGGAACTGGCGCTGGTCTATCCGGTCATGGTGGACCGCGCGACTTGGCTCTTGACCAACCTGCTCGAGACCTTGGCGATCAAGCGCTCGCGCGGCCTTGAGGAGCGCGCGCGCCGGCTGATCGGGCTGCTGGTCTGGCTGAAGGACAACCGAGAGCTCTTGACGACGCTGATCGCGACGCCGAGTCGAAGTCAGGAGAGCCTGGTTTGCTGAGGGCAATCATTCCCTGAACGCAAAATTAAGTCAGCTTGGGCGTCAGTTGCTCGACAGACGCATCGATCGGCCGCTGCAGGTCTGCCATACGGGCGGGAGGCGGTCGCCTTCGTGGCGACGCACACGTCGAACGGCAATCACCAACGGCTGCGCCTGCTCCGGCGCGCCAGTACCCGTCAGATCGTCAGATGCTTGCGCACTTCGGCCTCGTCGAAGTCGCTGGGTGCGCCGTCCAGGATCACCTCGCCACGGTCGAGGACAGTGAATTGGTCCGCCAGCTTCTGGGCAAAGTCGAAATATTGCTCGACGAGAAGAATGGCCATCGTTCCCTGGTCCCGGAGATGCGCAATGACGCGTTCGATGTCCTTGATGATCGACGGCTGAATGCCCTCGGTTGGCTCGTCGAGGATCAAGAGCTGCGGGCGTGTCACCAGGGCGCGGGCAATGGCGAGCTGCTGTTGCTGCCCGCCTGAAAGATCGCCACCTCGGCGGTTGAGCATGGACTTGAGGACCGGGAACAGGGTGAACACTTCGTCGGGAATACGGCGCATCGATCGGGGCAGAGGGGCAAAGCCGGTCTTCAGGTTTTCCTCGACCGTCAACAGCGGGAAGATCTCGCGGCCCTGTGGCACATAGGCGATGCTCCGCCGTGTGCGATCATAGGGCCGGAGACGGTCGATGCGCTCGCCCTGCCACTTAATCTCGCCGGCGCTGATCGCCTGCTGGCCGACAATGGCCCTTAGCGTCGATGTCTTGCCGACGCCGTTGCGGCCCATGAGGCAGGTGATGCTGCCGATCTTGGCCGCAAGGGATACGCCCTTGAGTGCCTGGGCGGCGCCGTAGAACAGGTCGATTTTCTTGACTTCGAGCATCCCGCCTACCTGCCGAGATAGACTTCGACGACCCGCGCATCCGCGCTCACCGACGCGAGTGAGCCTTCGGCAAGGACCGAGCCTTCGTGCAGCACCGTGACCTTGCAATCGAGATCGCGAACGAAAGTCATGTCGTGCTCGACAACGACGACGGAGTGGTCTTTGGCGATCGCCTTCAAGAGTTCGGCCGTGGCTTCGGTCTCGGCGTCGGTCATCCCTGCGGCGGGCTCGTCGACGAGCAATAGCTTCGGGTTCTGCGCCAGTAGCATGCCGATCTCGAGCCATTGTTTCTGGCCGTGGCTCAAGCCGCCTGCGAGCTCCTCAGCCTGGCGGCTCAAGCCGATCGTGTGCAGGACGTCGGACATGCGGTCGCTTTCTGCTGAAGTTTCGCGATGGAAAAGCGTCGCGAAAGGCGACCGGCTGCCGGCAAGAGCCAGGACGAGATTGTCGCGGACGGTGTGGTTCTCGAAGACAGTAGGTTTCTGAAACTTGCGGCCGATACCCAGCTCCGCGATGCGTGCCTCGTCGTAGCGGCGGAGGTCGAGTGAGCCCTCGAAGAAGATCTCGCCTTCATCCGGTTTCGTCTTGCCGGTAATAACGTCCATCATCGTTGTCTTGCCGGCACCGTTGGGGCCAATGATCGCGCGGAGCTCGCCCGGCTGAATGATGAGGCTGAGCGCGTTGAGCGCCCGAAAGCCGTCGAAGCTCACGGTGACGCCGTCCAGATAGAGAATCGAGTTGCCGGCGCTGCTCTTCTGGTTCATCGCGTACTCATTCTGCGGCGGCGTCTTGACGGGTGGCCCGGGTCGCTGCGGCAACCGCGCGGAAGTGCTCGGCGTTCTCGGCCGCGAGCCTTGCCTGCCTTTCGGGATCCAGATGCGCCAGGGCGTCGGGCTTCTGGCGCCGCATCCAGCTGATATAGTCTGTCCAGGCGCCGACGATGCCGCGCGGGAAGAATAAGGTGACGGCGATGAAGAGGGCACCCAAGGCGAAAAGCCAGAGCTCGGGCAGCGCCGTCGTGAACACCGTCTTCCCGTAGTTTACGACCACGGCGCCGATCACCGCGCCGACCAGCGTGCCGCGACCGCCAACCGCCACCCAGATCACCATCTCGATCGAGTTGGCAGGGGAGAACTCGCCGGGATTGATGATGCCCACCTGGGGCACGTATAGAGCGCCAGCGACGCCCGCCATCATGGCCGAGAGGGTAAAGACGAAGACCTTGTAGTATTCGGCGCGGTAGCCGAGGAACCTTGTCCGGCTTTCGGCGTCACGGATCGCAATCAGCACCTTGCCGAGCTTCGAGCCGACGACTGCCCTAGCGACGATGAAGCCCAGGCCCAGGGCGATGGCAGAGGCGACGAACAGTCCTGCACGGGTGTTCGCCGACTGGATTGGAAAGCCCAGGATGTCCTTGAAATCGGTCAGGCCATTATTGCCGCCGAAGCCCATGTCGTTGCGGAAGAACGCCAGCATCAGGGCGTAGGTCATGGCCTGCGTGATGATCGAGAAGTACACACCGGTGACCCGCGAGCGAAAAGCCAGCCAGCCGAACACGAAAGCCAGGGCACCAGGCACAAGGAGAACCATGAGTATGGCAAAAGGAAATGACGAGAAGCCCCACCAATACCAGGGGAGCTCAGACCAGTTGAGGAAGACCATGAAGTCGGGGAGCTGCGGGTTGGCATAGACGCCACGATCACCGATCTGCCGCATCAGGTACATGCCCATGGCGTAGCCGCCGAGGGCAAAAAAGGCACCATGACCGAGGCTCAGGATGCCGCAGTAGCCCCATATCAGGTCGATCGCGACGGCCAGCAGCGCGTAGGTCAGGAACTTGCCGAGCAGCGAGACCATGAAGCCCGAGACATAGAGCGGCTCGCCCGGACTAAAGTGCAGATTGCCGTAGGGTACGGCTACGGTGACAACGGCGAGAATGAGCAGGAACCACCAGCCGCCGGTGCCCAGATGACGTGTCAGGAGCATCGTGCGTCAGGCCTCGACCGCACGGCCGCGCTGGGCGAAAAGACCACGCGGTCGCTTCTGAATGAAGAGAATGACGAGAACGAGCACGACGATCTTGCCGAGCACGGCGCCGGCGTAAGGCTCGAGGAACTTGTTGACGATACCGAGAGTCATCGCCCCGGTTAGTGTGCCCCAAAGATTACCGACACCGCCAAAGACGACAACCATGAAGCTGTCGATGATGTAGCCTTGGCCGAGGTTCGGGCTTACATTGTCGATCTGCGAGAGCGCTACGCCTGCGAGGCCCGCCACGCCCGAGCCGAGGCCGAAGGTCAAGGCATCGACGCGACCGGTTCGAATACCCATCGCGCCAGCCATTTGACGATTTTGAGTGACCGCGCGCATCTCGAGACCGAAGCTACTGCGTTTCAAGAGTAGCATCAGCGCGGCAAAGACGATCAGTGAGAAGACGACGATCCACAAACGATTTGCCGTGATCGTCAATGCGCCGATCTCGATGGCACCCGACATCCACTCCGGGTTGCCGACCTCCCGGTTCGTCGGTCCGAAGATCGTCCGCACGGTTTGTTGGAGGACGAGCGAGAGGCCCCAGGTGGCAAGAAGAGTTTCCAGAGGTCGGCCATAGAGCCAACGAATGATGCCACGCTCGATCGCAATTCCGATGGCGCCAGTGACGAGGAATGCCAACGGAATGGCAATGAAGAGCGAGCTGTCGAACAGCGCCGGATAATGGTTCCGCAGCGCCTCCTGGACGACGTAGGTCGTGTAGGCGCCGAGCATGACCATCTCGCCATGCGCCATGTTGATGACGCCCATCACGCCAAAAGTGATGGCGAGGCCGATGGCGGCGAGCAACAGCACGGAGCCCAGCGAGATCCCATAAGTGATGTGCTGCGCCATCTCCCAGGTCGCGAGCCGCCGCTCGATCGCTGCAACGCCGGCTAGCGCGGCCTCTTGCAGCTCACCCTCAGCCGAGTTGCCGAGCGCCACGAGCAAGGACAAGGCATCTCGGTCGCCACGCCTGGTGATCGTTTGAATGGCATCGCGCTTGGCATCGATCTCGGCATCGGTCTGCAGGATGGCGGCAGCGCGCGCCTGCTCGAGCTTGATTGCCACCCAGCCTTCCGACTCGCGCTGCAAAGCTTGATCCAGCGTGGCGAGCGCTTCGGGATCGGCGCTGGCGAAGACGGCATCCGCTGCCGCGGCACGGACGGCAGGGTCTGCAGCGAGCAGGGTCATGTTGCCGATGGCTGCGGCCAGGGCCCGCCGCAACCGATTGTTCACCCGAATCCGCTCGACGGCGCCGGAAGCGACGACCTCGAGTTCGGCCATCGTCAGCGGATCGATCAGCCTGAGGTTGCGGCCTATCTCCTCGGTGATGACCACCTTGCCGTCGCTCTTGCGGGTGTAGAGCCGGCCGTCTTCCATGGCGCGCAGCGTCGGCGCCAGTTCGGTGTCACCGGAGGCCGCCACCTCCTGGATGGCGGCCTCCTTGTCCGAATAGCTGCCCTCTGCCAATGCGGCGACGAGCGCGGCACGATCCTGCGCCCAGCCGATGCCCGGGCTCAAGACAAGCATGATGGCGAGCAACACCAGACGCAGACTGAACTGCAGGACAGGCATCTCCGGCGGCAGCTCCGCTCTGTGTCGCTTACTGGGCTTCGCTGCCGCCGCAGCTGCCGGTCGCTACATTGTAGTTTCCACAGCTCATCGGCGCCCGCCAATCGGCGATCAAGTCCTTCGAGCCCTCGAGGTAGTCGGACCACTCATCACCGACAACGAGGCCCGAGGTTTCCCAGACGACATCGAACTGACCGTCGTCCTGGATCTCACCGATCAGCACAGGCTTGGTGATGTGGTGATTGGGCATCATCGCCGAGAGGCCGCCGGTGAGGTTGGGAACGGCGACGCCGATCATGGCGTCAATGACGGCATCAGGATCGGTGGTGCCGGCCTTCTCGACCGCTTCGACCCACATGTTGAAGCCGATATAGTGCGCTTCCATGGGATCGTTGGTCACGCGCGCCTCGTCCTCGATAAAGCCGTGCCAGGCATCGATGAACTCAGCGTTTTGGTCGGTGTCGACGCTCATGAAGTAGTTCCACGCGGCGAGGTGGCCGACCAGCGGTGCGGTGTCGATTCCGGCAAGCTCTTCCTCACCGACCGAAAAGGCGACTACTGGAATGTCGGTTGCGTCAACGCCCTGATTGCCGAGCTCGCGGTAGAATGGCACGTTGGCATCGCCGTTGATGGTCGAGACGACGGCGGTCTTCTTGCCTTGGCTGCCGAAGTCCTTAATGGCAGCGACGCGGGTTTGCCAGTCGGAATGGCCAAATGGCGTGTAGTTGACGTCGATATCGGAGGGATCGACTCCCTTCTGGATCAGGTAGGCCTCTAGGATCTTGTTGGTTGTTCGCGGGTACACGTAGTCGGTGCCCTCCAGGACCCAGCGTTCTACGCCTTCCTCCTCCATCAGATAGTCGACCGCCGGGATCGCCTGCTGGTTGGGTGCGGCACCGGTGTAGAAGACGTTGCGCGAGCTTTCTTCGCCCTCGTACTGGACCGGGTAGAATAGGATGTTGTTCAGCTCCTCGAAGACCGGCAGCACGGACTTGCGGCTGACCGACGTCCAGCAGCCGAACACCGCGGCCACGCCCTCGACCTCGATCAGCTCGCGCGCCCGCTCGGCGAACAGTGGCCAGTCCGAGGCCGGATCGACGACCACCGGCTCGATCTGCATGCCGAGCACGCCGCCCTTCTTGTTCTGCTCCTCGATCAGCATGAGCATCACGTCCTTCAAGGTCGTCTCGCTGATCGCCATGGTGCCGGAGAGCGAGTGAAGGATGCCCAGCTTCACGGTTTCCTGCGCGCTGGCTGTAGAGATGCCGGCGAGGAGCGTGGAGCCGAGGAGAGCAGTGGCGAGGAGACCACCTGAGAACCGCTGGCGCATTTGTAAGCCCTTTGCATCGGATGCCTGTTATGGCTCTGACTTTGCAAGGAGCGGGCCAAGGTATGCGCAAGCAAAGCGCATGGTGCGAAGACAAGCCGAAGAGCACATCGTGTGCCCAAGAATTCGGCAGGTGACCAATTCTTAGGACGAGATCCCCTAGTCACTGGTCGCGGCTTGCGCACGGCGTATGGGCCCTCATCAGCCTCTGTAGCTTGACGTGGTGCCGGAGCGCGGTCCTCGGTGCGGCTCAAGAGTTCGGCCGGCCGTGCATGGGGGCTAACTGACGGGTTGTCGTACCGGTGAACTTGGCAAGGCTTGCCAGGGAGGAATTGCGCCCGTTGACGGCCTCGCGCCAGAGGGCTGCCTGCAGGCGGTTGGCGACGTGCCTGGACACCTCCTTCTGCACGCGGATCGTGACCTTGCCGCAGCTTTCATAGAAGGCTTGGCACGATTCGACCGCCGCCGCTGCCGTCCGCTCGTTGCCGAGAAGCTCGACCAGCGGGATGAGGTGGGGCGGCTTGAAGGGGTGGGCCAATACCAGCCGCTCGGGCCGCGCCGGGGCCGTCTGCAGGTCGCTGAGCAGGAGTCTCCGGAGGTGCTGGTCGCGATGATTGCTTCGGGCGGCAAAACGGGCTCGATCAGCCGGTAGGTCGCATGCTTGACGGCGACCCGCTCGGGCACCTTCTCCTGGACGAGCTGGACGCCGCGTGCGGCCGATGCGGCATCGCCGTGGAAGGCGAGGCGGGCCGGGTCGCCCCGGCCGGCAAAGCCCAGACGCTCCAGGCTCGGCCAGGCCGTGGCCACGTAGTCGCGAGCGGTCTGCTCGGTGTCGGGCGCCGGGTCGAACACCTCGACGGCGAGCCCGCGGGCGAGAAAGAGGGCCGCCCAGCTGGCGCCGATGGTCCCGGCGCCAATAATGGCGACACGGTCGGCTAGAGCACAGTCCGCTCATGTTCCATGATACTCGGTATGGCGAAGGTCATTTTGGCCGTCTTGCGGCGTGATTTCGTCGAGCAGTGTGGCAATTCGTTGCCAGAGGCCGTGATCCTCCCCCGTGTGCATTGTTGCCCGCTGATGTCCGGGACTGCGGGGGACCGGAGATGGCGCGGAAGCGTTACGGGCGGAGGCGAGTGTCGGCAGGCTGCGGTGGGCGGCGGTTCTGGGCGGCCGAGGCATGCCGATGGCGGAGGCGATCCGGCAACCGGGTGCCGGCGAGGTCACGGACGACCGCTGGCGCAAGGCGTATGGCGGGTTCGGCGGTGACCAGCTGGGCCGGCTGAATGGGCTGGAGCCGGCGTCGCACCCTGAAGAAGGAGAACGAGCGGCTTCGTCGGGCGGCCTCGGATCGCACGCTCGACAGGCAGATGCTGGGGGGAGGCAGCGCGGGTAAACGTCTGAGCGCCGTCGCCAGTGGATCGGCCCTGTTCGGACGCTTCTCGGAATCGCCGGGCCTGCCGGGTGCGCGGGGGAGCACCGCTCGACGCGGCGTCATGCCCCACGCGGTCGCGACGACGAGGGCCATCTGGTCGCGGACCGGCTCGAGCTGGCCGGCCAGCAAGGTCGTTGCGGCTGTCGCCGGATCGCTGCGCGATGCCGGATGGTCGGTCGACGACAAGCGGGTCGAACGCCTGGGGCGGCTCCCTCCCCTCGGCGGTCTGCTGACCGCCGCCGCGCCATGGCCGGATCGCGCCGCCTGCTGGCGCGCGATGGGCTCGAAGGACCTGCTCGTCAACCGAAGCGGGGGCGTCTCTGGCTGAACGACGGGCCGTGCGTTCGGCGGCGCGCCGAACGGCCTGGCCACGTTCCTCGGCAGCCTCCCGACTGCCGTCCCGCCGGGAGGCGAATCATCGGCCTGCCGACGGATGATGGCCAGACGGCTTCGTCCATCATCGCACCCATGACGGCCGGGCCTTGCGGACGCTGAACGGGCTGAACGCGTTGACCCGCTAGAGCCTGGCGAGTCGGCTCCGCAGGAGCCTCGCGTCAGTCGACGTAATCGATGGGCTGACGGACCTGTTGATCCTGCGCGGCCCACCAGCCCTTTTCCGGTCGGACAACGGCCCGGCGTTTGTCGCCGAGACCGTCCAGCGATGAATCACCGCGGCCGGTGCTCGAACTGCCTTCATCCACCCAGGCTCGCCCTGCGAGAACGGCTGCCGTCAACGCCCGAGGCCGCGACGGGCTGCTCGACGGCGAGCTCTTCTCTACCCTGCAGGGGGCCCAAATGGGCATCGAGCAATCGCGTCGCCGCGACAACACCAGCCGCCCGCACAGCAGCCTGGCATACCGGCCCCCGGAGCGATCGTCCCGCGCCAGCGCGGCGGAGCAACCAACCATGCACCAACAGTCAAACTGGAACAGGCAGACGGGGGGCTGAGCAGAGCGGCGTCGGCTGCACTATGAGCGTCGATCACCGCGCATCGCAAACGGCGAAACCCGCCCCTGATCATGCGAAGCCACCATCCAGCGAATGGCAGCACTGGCACGTACGCCGAAACGCCTGGCAGCCTGCGGTCACGATGTCCCAACCGTGCTGGCCTTGATCACGCGTTCGCGCGAGTCCATCGATAGCGGTCTACGTATCAAGGCGGGGTCCTTCATCCCACCCCCACGCTCGAATCACGCCCAATTAGAAATGTAACGCCTATAGTCGCCGACTCATTGTGGTCCGGCTTTGCTCTAGGACGTTGCTGGCGACCCGACTGCCATGGCGGGACCATGAGGTCGGTTGCGCAGAGCCAGAAGCACGGCTAGTGCCCTTCAAGGTGCCGCGTCGGGAAGACCTGGACCCCTCATCGATTTCGGCGCAGAGCCGGCTGAACTGCCTTCTTGAGCTCCCGGCGCTGCCCATGAACGCCCCAGGCTTTCAGGCGGTGTCTGGATTGGGTGTTGATCAAGCAGCGAGGGCGATCTGCCAAGCGGCATTCTCTGCGTCTTGTTGATTGCCGACGAGCCTGGAGACGAACCATGCGGCATAGGCGGGGAGGTTTTTGGTTGCCGGTCCGCAGAATGGTTTCATGAAGGTCTCGAAGCGGCTGTGCAGATTGTTGACGGTCTGCATGTGGAAAGCCTTGGCGATGACCCGTGGACCCTTCTTGGGGTGAAGGCGATAGTGCGGCATGGCGCGTTGTCGTGCGAAAAGATCGTAAGCACTGTCACCATCCGTACAGAGGACCGCATCCTGTCCGACATGGGCTTCGAGCCGGGAGACGAGGCTCGTTGCGCGGCGATCGGGGAGCACGTCGGCGCGCCGCGCGCCCGTTCGATCGGTCAGGGTCAAGACTGGTATCTGCCACGCCGACAATCCGGCCGGGAAGAGCAGCCGGAGGCGCCGGAAATCACGCCAACGCGGGCGGTCGGGCTCGGCATGACGGGTCGGGTCGCGTTCGTGATCAACCCATTCACGGCTGCCCTTGCGCGACTCCCGGAAGAACTTCTCATCGGCCTCGACGATACCGTTCAATTCGCTCGCACCAGCCCCGATGAGCGCCTGGAGCAGGCTCAGGCGCCAACGCCAGACGGTCGTCTTGTCCAGTTCGAGACATCGCGCCAGGGCTCGACATGAGCGAGGGCTTGTCGACATCATGTCACGCAGCACCGCGAGCAGCTTTTCGGGCCGACGAATGCGCTCCAGCACCGTCCCGGTGGCCGAGGAGAATGTCCGACGACAGGCCTTGCATCTCAGTCTTGGCAACCCCGTTCGGGTCTCGCCCCAGCGCTGCAACGAAGGCGCGGCACAGTGAACACATTCGGTGAGCGCCTGTCCCCGGGCATCGATGCGCGAAAGAACCTCGATGCGCGTATCGAGTGCTCGAAGCTGGCTTCGCAGCGCCCGCATCTGCCCGACACTCAATCTCTTCATGCCTGCGCACAAACGCCTGAAACGTGCCTTGTTCATCGTCCGCTCCGAAATCGATGTTTCATAAATGTTCTCACCAACTTGTGCGGACTTCAACACGCAATCCAGACACCGCCGGCTTTCATTCGATCGCCGAAGGAGATAGCGCCAGCATGCCCTGGAGGCGCCTCAACCATGTCGTCGACGGCACGGGGCGAGGCATTGTGTCCATAGGCCTTCGGGTCGCGGTCTGTTGACCGCGACCCATGCAGCGATAAATTGCGTGGTCTGCGGAACGCGATTCATTCTGGCTCGAGCCGCGCGGTGCGCTGGCGCGCGGTGGATGACAGGGAGTCAGTGCCTTCCTGACCGTTCGTTGCGGCTCGAAGAAAGCCGGGAAGCACAAGCCGATGATCCGTCGGCAGTCGGATCATCCAATGGCCGAAGACCGGGTGGCCAGGAGGCAATCAAGGGCGGAGTTCATTGATTGCCGAATCGATCCGCCCGACGTGGATTTCCCAGCCGCGCTCGCGGTAGCCGATCCGGTGGGCCACGCCCCCGGCGCTCCGGACGCCGGCCGGTGCCCCAGAGCGCTCGTCGACATCTTCAGTCATCATCCGTTGGGCGGCAAAGGTCAGCAACTCGCGCACCAAGTCCGAATCGGCGCCGTTCTCGATGAGTTCCAGGAGCGCCATCCTCTCGTTGGTCATCGTCGTCTCGGTTGGCTCATGTCTTGGAACACGCACCTCTGCTGAAGACCAGCGATGACCGCCCAGGCCAACGATCGCGCGTTGCGCTACCGCTGAAGGCCCCGCAGGCAGTACCCTAGGCAATGCCGTTGGATGCGGTCCTTCATGATGTGGATCGCATTGGTGCCGCAGAGCAATCGACCGCTCCCGAGGACTCGGCCGCTCAGTAGATGCTGATGAAGTCTCGCGGAATGCTCGAGCCGCTGCGGCGGTCGTCGACTGAGCCGGCCACAGCTGTCCGGGTGATCCTGACCGGAATGCCGCGGCGATTGACGAGCTCCTGCTCGATCACGTCCCATGCGAGCCTAGCGCTTGCGTCACCGGCTTTGGCGATAAGTCTGGACGCGATGTCGGGCGGCGGCTTGCGGGTAAATCGGTAATCCGCCTCAAGCTCGTCGAGCTGCTCGCGGTCCGGATGCACCTCGATATAGAGCTCGCCCGCGGACCAGCCGAGCTTGATCGGATCGTCCATGATCCGTACGGGCGTGCCGACTGGCACCCGCTCGAACAGGGCGGCCACAACATCTGGATACATCCGGATGCAGCCGCGACTGACTCGCCGACCCACCCCATAGGGCTTGTTGGTGCCGTGGATCAGGTATGTCGGGAACCCAAGGTAGAGAGCATGGCGGCCCAACGGATTGTCCGGACCAGCCGGCACCATGGCCGGCAGATCCGGACGATCGGCACGCGTGGACTCGGTGGGGTACCAGATCGGATCGGCTTGCTTGCGCGTGATCTTGGTGGGGCCGAGCGGTGTCGCGAACCCGTCGCGGCCGATGCCTATCGCATGCACCGACGGAGCCATATCGGGCTCCGGAAAATGATAGAGACGGAGCTCGGCAAGGTTGACGATGATACCCCGGCGCTCATGCTCGGGCAAAACATAGGCCGTCGGCAAGGCGACCAGCCGCTCCGGGCCTGGAACCCAGACATCGACGCCGGGGTTCAGTGCGGAAATGCCCAGGATCCCCAGGTCTTGCTCAAGAGCGATGTCGATCAGGGTGCGATTGCCGTCCGTGACGAGATAGGTCAGCTCGCCGCTGACGTCGCCAGCCAAGTGCTGCGGCATCGACGGATGCGGCAGACCCGCTGCCGGCTCGGGACTGGAAGGTATCGTCAAGCGCATTGCGGCAGCGGGGCCTGCCGCCGCCAATGCCGCAAGGCCGGCGCTGCTCGCCAGCAACCGGCGGCGGGAGAGAGAACGGCCTCGCAACGCATGCTGGAGCTTCAATCGGCTCAAGGCACGTCGATCGGTCATGCTTCCCATACCCGCCGCCATCTCGGCTACTTGCCCAGCTACTTGCGAAGGCCGGCGCGGAAGATCTCGTCCGCCTTGCGGCTCGCCTCGGCTGCATCCGCTGCGGCCAGATCCGCCGCCGCCGAAGCCGCTTGCGCCTCGGCCTGGGCAGCCGTCGCCTTCTGGTCGGCGGCCTGTGCGGTCGCGCGAACACTGGCGATCTCCGACCGCAGCTCATCAACGCTGCCGCGGGTGGCGCAAGCTGACAAGGTCATCAGCATGATGGCTGATGCAGCGATCATCAGAGTGCTCTTGGTCATCGAATCAATCTCCTCGAAGCGTGAACTTGGGAAGGCCAGGAGGCACTGTTGCCTGCAAACCTGTCCCGATGGTCGAGCGGACACTCGGAAACGCGCTTGATATAACTGTTTCTCCTCAGGGGAGAAGATCGCGCAGCGGTTTCACGCGAGGATCTCAATCGGTGTGCCCAGCGCAACACTGTTCCATAGCTGCTCCATCTCGTTGTCGGTCACGGCGATGCAACCGTTCGTCCAGTTGAATACCCAATGGCGCTCCCGCCACTTTGCGCCAATAGCCGGATCCAGACCGTGGATCATGATCTGGCCTCCCGGCCGGACGCCTAGCGCGCGGGCCCGCGCGCGGTCTTCGGCATTCGGGTAGGATATCTTGAGCGCCAGGTGGTAGTCGCTGTCATGGCGCGCTGCGTCGATGAAGTAGCGCCCTTCAGGCGTCCGGCCATCACCTTCGCGCACCTTGTGGCCGCGCGGCTCACGACCGAGCGCGACGTTGAACGTCATGACGACGTCGCCGTCGGCCAGGGCATAGAGCCTCCGCTCGTGCTTGACGCAGCGCAACAGATCGACCGACGCGTTGCGCCCCGGGCCCGCACCACTCATCGCCAGTGCCACCGATGGTGCACCCAAGGCACCGATCATGCCCATAAAAAGAGACCGTCGCCGCATTCGTCCTGCCGCCCGCCGCCGCGAGTTTAGCCGTCCAGAGCCCGCCTCTGGCACGCCACACGATCATCATCGCGTGAAGCTCGCTTCACAGCGCTCGATGCCCACCAAGCCGCCGCATCAGCCAATGCCGCTGCACGCTTACACATTCCAACATCATCACCTACCGACTCTGAGCATTCTTCTACCACGAGATATTGAAGAAATCATTAAGATCTAGCCATATGTAGGCGTCAGCGGGCGAGATTCCCGGAGCTGCGGTTCGCCTCCAAGTGGCGCAAGCCGAAGGCCGCCATGACGACGGTCGCAGCGGCGATCGCGAACAGCGCAAAGGCCAGCGCATAGGCTTCTGGATCGTAGACCCGATTGCCGGCGACGATGGTGCCGGACCAGCGCAGATCGAGAACCGCGCCGAAGCCGGTCTGCATGCCGGCGCCGAACAGCAGGACGGCGCTATTGACGATGCCGAGCGCGCGGCCTGCGGCAGCCGCGCCGAAAATACCGCGAACGACCGAGAAAGCGATGATCATCGCACCACCGCCGAGCCCGAGCGCCACGATCAGCGGCAATGCCAAGAGGAGCGGGAGTTTCGGAGCGAAGATGAAGGGTAGCCAGAGCACGCCATTGAGCGAGCCCACAAGCAGGACCAGGCCAGCCGGGCTGCGGACCCGGCCGGCAAGCGCGCCCAATATCGGGCCGCCGATCGCCCAGGCAACGAGCATCAACGACGTCAGCCCCGCAGCTGTCGCCCGCTCGAGGCCATGGACATGGACGAAATAGGGTACGCCCCAGAGCCCGGCGAAGGTCAGTATTGGCGCGCCGGTCAAGCCGGTGATCAGTACCAATAGCCAGGTGTCCGAACGAGCAAGTATTGCCAGCAGTCGGGCTGGTGGCGCGCCATGCGCAGCGCCCGCATCGCCGCCGTCTTCAGGCGCCAGAGCGGTCGCGGTCGGCGGTGCATCGCGGACCAGCGTCCAGATGAGTACGACCAGGAGCAGCCCGACCATGCCGACGGCAAAGAGGCTTGCGCGCCAGCCGAAGCCGTCCACCAGAAGAGCGAGCGGCAACTGGGCGGTGATGGCCCCCATCGTGCCGAATGCGAGGGTCAGCCCGGCGAGCAGGCCGAATCGCTCCAACGGGAACCAGGCGCTGACCAGCTTGAGCGTGCCGATGTAGCCGACAGCGACCCCGGCGCCGATAAGCGCGCGCGCTGAGAGGGCGACGCCGATGCCGCTGGCCATGGCGAAGAGCATGCCGCCGCAGGCTGCGGCAAGCGCCCCGATCGCCAGAATGTGCCTGGGGCCGAAGCGGTCGAGCAGCACGCCCAGCGGCACCTGCAGTGCTGCATAGGTGTAGAAGTAGGCAGCGGAAAGCGTGCCGAGCAGAGTCGCGTCCAAGGCAAAGCCGCGCATCAACTCGTCGACGATCACCGCAGGAGCGACGCGATGGAAAAAGCCGTAGCTGTAGAAGCTGGCGGCAATTGCCCAGATCAGCCACGCACGCTGCTGCCGTGCCAATGCCACTCGGCCTCCGATGAAGGGCTGGTGCGGCGGACCGCCGCGTGCTGCCGCGAAACCCGGCCGCGGCAATGGCTTGGCGTCGCATCCAAGAGCGCGCTACAGGACATCCATGAACGAGCACAAGAGCGAAATCGCCGTGGCCGCGGCGCGCGATGCCGCATACCCGCCCGCGGTCGAGGTCCTGGAGACAGGCAAAAGGCCCATTCTCCTGCTGTGTGATCATGCCGGGCATCGCGTCCCGGAAGCGGTAGGTGCGCTCGGCGTCTCCGCGGCCAATCTAGCCCGCCATATCGGCTGGGACATTGGTGCCGCGGCCGTCACGCGGCGGCTGGCCCGGCGGCTGAGGGGCACAGCGCTCTTCAACCACGTTTCCCGGCTGGTCATCGACGTCAATCGGCGGCCACGCAGCTATACGTCAATCCCGCCGATCAGCGACGGCTGCGTCATTCCGGGCAATCAGCATCTCTCTGCTGCGGCGGCTGATCAGCGGCTCCGCGATTACTTCCTTCCCTACCACAAGGCGGTCGCTCGGCAGATCGCGCGTTTTCGCAGGCAGGGCCAGATTCCCGTGATCGTCGCGATTCACAGCTTTACCCCGCATCTCAACGGTGAGGACCGGCCGTGGCAGGTAGGCGTGCTCTGGCGCGGCGATCGACGGGTCGCTGGGCCGGTGCTGGCGGCGCTGCAGGCGCGGAGAGACCTCGTTGTCGGCGACAACCAACCCTATTCAGGCCAGCGCGAGTTTGGCTTCACCGTTACCTTTCACGCGCAACGCACGCGCTTGCCGCACATCATGTTCGAGATCCGCCAAGACGAGATCACGGACGTCGAGGGCATTGCGCGCTATGCCGGGCTGCTGGCGGACTGTCTCGAGCCGCCGCTCGAGAATCCATGCCTCTATAGCCTGTTCGACGGTGACAACCTGCCAACCACTGGGGGGCTCAGAGCATGGCGCCACGCCGGCCACATCTCACCCTTGGGATAGAGGAAGAGTACCTCATCGTCGACCGGGCGACGGGGGATCTCGCCATCAGTCCCCCGGCTGGCTTCATGGCCGCGTGTCAGGAGTCGCTTGGCCAGCAGGTGACACACGAGCTCCTTCAGGCGCAGGTCGAGATCGGGACCTCGGTTTGCCGCGACGTAGCGAGCCTCCGGCGTGAGCTCTCCGGGCTGCGCCGCACGATCGCTCGATTGCGCCGCCGACTTTGATTTGGCGCTGCTCGCCGTCTCGACGCATCCCGCTGCCAGCTGGCGGTCGCAGAAAAGCGTCGATCTCGACCGCTATCGCATCCTGACCGAAGACTTCCAGGCGCTGGCACGGCGCCTTGTTATCTGCGGCATGCATATCCATGCCGGTGTCGACGACGACGAGCTGCGCATCGACCTGATGAACCAGATGACCTACTTCCTGCCGCACCTCCTGGCGCTGAGCACCTCGTCACCGTTCTGGGAGGGGCAGGACACGGGTCTCAAGGCCTTTCGGCCGACGATCTTTGGCGACCTGCCGCGCTCCGGCATCCCGGAGGCGTTCGATAGCTTTGCGGATTGGCAGGGCATGCTCGATGCCATGGCCGAGATTGGCATCTGTGACGATCCGACGAAGATCTGGTGGGATATCCGGCCCTCGGTCAAACATCCGACGCTCGAGATGCGGGTGTGCGACCTTTGCACCCGGCTCGAGGATGCGATGACCATCGCTGCCATCTATCAGTCGCTGCTCTCCTACCTCTATCGGCTGCGCAGCCAGAATCAGACCTGGCGCCGGTATCGCCACGTGTTCTTGCAGGAGAACAAATGGCGGGCGCAGCGCTTCGGCGTTGGCGGCACCCTCGCCGACTATGGCCGCCGCCAGCTCGTGCCCTTCGCCGACTTGATGGACGAGTTGATCGACCTCCTGAAGGACGACGCGGGCGAACTTGGGTGCCTTGCGGAGCTCGAGCGCGCGCGCGAGATTGTCCAAGGTGGAACCAGCGCGGATCACCAGATCAAGGTCTACCAGGCGTCGCTAGCCGCTGGCGCTGAGCCGGCCGAGGCGCGACGCGAGGTGATCAACTGGCTGATCGACGCCTCCATGGATGGCGTGCCGGCTTGAGCTTTGCCGTCGCCATCGCCATGTCGATCGGAGCGTCCAGTCGAATGCGCAAGGAGCGGTGATGAGCAAGATTGACGAGCAGACTCGGATCGAGCTGGAGGCGGCGGCGTTTCGGCGGCTCGTGCAGCACTTCCGGGACCGGCCGGACGTCCAGAACATCGATGTCATGAACCTCGCGGGCTTCTGCCGCAACTGCCTGTCAAAATGGTACAAGGCGGCTGCCGAAGCGAAGGGCATCGAGATGAGCTACGAGGACGCGCGAGAGATCGTCTACGGCATGCCCTACGATGCCTGGAAGGCGCAGCACCAGACCGAGGCCACTGCCGAGCAGCAGCAGGCCTTCGCCAAGAGCCATGACGGCGGCCGGCCACTGACACGCGCTCAAGAGCGGCGCATCAACTCCAGATAGATTGAGACGGCCTCGTCGATCCGAGCGATGCTGCACCATTCGTCCGTCTGGTGCGCCTGCGTCGGGTCGCCTGGGCCAAGGATGAGCGTCGGGATTCCGCCATAGGCCGGAGCCAGAAACGAGCCGTCGGTATTGAAGGGCACGGCACCCATGACGGCATTGGCGCCCGTGATCGCGGTCGTCACCTCGACCGCGCGGCGAAGCCAGGGGTCGGTCAGGATCGGTCCACAAGCCGGGGCAGCGAAGCAGCTCGCTGACGCTCGCCCGTTCCCCCGCAAGCTCGGCTACCTGCCGCATGATGGACGGAATGTCGGCGTCGGGCAGCAGGCGCAGATCGAGACCGAGCGTGGCCCGGTCGGGAACCGAGTTGTAGTTTGCCCCGGACTGCATCACGGCCACAGTCAATGTGGGCCGGCCGAGCGTTGCATGCGCGGCGCCAGCAAAGTCGTAGGCAGCTAGACGTTCTGCTGCGGCGCAGGCGAGCAGCAGCGCATTGACGCCCAAATGCGGCTCGGAGGCATGGGCAGTCCGCCCCTCCAGCCGGACGTCCAGCCAGAGGATGCCGCGATTGCCGAAGGCGGGTCGGTTATTGGTCGGCTCTGCCACCACGAGCGCCGCTGCCGACCCCAGGCTGCCGGGCGTCTCGCTGAGCAGTCGGGCACCAGCGAGGCCGATCTCCTCCGAGGAGGTAAGGATGATTTCCACCGGACGCCTCGCGCCCTCGGCAGCGTAGCGGCAAGCCGCTGTGACGATGGCGGCAACGCCGCTCTTCATGTCGCTGGCACCACGTCCGTAGAGCCGGTCGCCGTCGATCTCCGCCGCAAATGGATCGTATGTCCATGCGGCTTCGCCCAGTGGCACCGTGTCGAGATGACCGGTGAACGCGATCGCCGGCAGGCTTGGCTCGGCGCCGTCGAGCCGGGCCACGAGGTTCGGCCGGCCAGGCGCGAGGTCGACGCTTCGGCAGCGAAACCCCGCCTCCGCCAATTGTGCGGCGAGCGGCACGATGCATCGAGCCTCGTCGCCGGGCGGGTTGACGGTCGCTTCACGGATGAGCCCGCGGGCAAGCTCGAGCGCCTCGCTCACCGGCTGCGCTCGAGCAACGTGTCGACCAGTCTCGGCACCAGCGAGCCTGCGGGGCCAAGCCGGCATTCGGCAAACGCCGAGCCGACGGCCGAGGCTTCAAGGTTGATTTCGATCGTGTGCGCCCGGCCCACGTCGCGCACCAGCTCGACGAAGCCCGCGGCAGGGTACACGTGCCCCGACGTGCCGATGGCGACGAAGAGGTCGCAGCCGCGAAGCGCGGCAGTGATCCGCTCCATCTCGAGCGGCATTTCGCCGAACCAGACGATCGCGGGACGCATCAGACCGGCAGCGCCGCAGGCCGGGCAGCGTCGTCGACACGTCGAGGTCGTTGAGCCAGAGGCGCTCATCGCCGCAGCCGGCGCAGCGCACGCGGCGTATCTGGCCGTGCATGTGGATCACTTGGCGACTGCCGGCACGCTCGTGGAGATCGTCGACGTTCTGGGTGACGATCTGCACCCTGCCGGGCCAATCGGCCTCCAGCCTGGCGAGTGCCTTGTGCGCCGGGTTGGGCTTGATCGCCGGGTCGTGCAGCTGCCGCCGACGCTGGTTGTAGAAGCGGTGGACGAGCGCTGGATCATGGGCGAAGGCCTCGGGCGTGGCCACATCCTCCGCCCGATGGCCTTCCCACAAGCCGCCGGCGCCGCGAAACGTGGCCAGGCCCGACTCGGCGGAGATGCCGGCTCCGGTCAGGACGACGATCGAGCCTGAGGACGGCAAGGACAAGCGCGGGCTCCATCGGGTTGCACGAGGCCTGTTGAGCACGTTTAGCGGGGCTGCTGCAAGCGGCTGGACATGCTGTTTGCCTGCCCGATAGGCCTGCGATATCGCGACCTTGAGCGCCTGGTGCCTTTAGCCTCGACGCGGCCTCCACATGCATAACCTGCACGCATGGCCATGCGTCACCCGATCTGGCTGCGTCGCGTTGCCGCTCCGGGCGCCGAGGCATTTGCGGTGCTCTACCCGCTGAAATCGCTGGCTCGCGCCATGCTGACCAGCGTCCTGCCGCTGCAGGCCTTTCGCCCGTTGGGCGACGCCGAGGGCGTAAGTCTGGTCTTCTTCCTGGGCTCGATCAGCCGATCTCGTCGGTGGCCTCACCCTGCCGCTGATTGTTCGCCGGACGGACCGGCGGTTCGTCTAGTTCGGGTGGGGCCGTGCTCGTGATCGCGGGCTCGCTCTGCTTCGTGCTCGACGGCGTCGTGCCGTTCGTGATCGGCCTCGGGTGTCGGGTCCTGGGCGTCGTCGCCCTGACCATCTGCTTCAATCTCTACGTCATGGATGTGATCGCGAAGCAGCGGCTGGTCCACTCCGAGCCCTTGCGGATGTAATATCCGGCAGGGGCCTGGACGGTCGGTCCGGCGCTCGGGTTCTGGCTGCTGCTGCAATTCGGGCTCCGGGTGCCGCTCCCGCTGAGCGCTGCAGCGGCGTTCCTGCTGCATGGCCATTTCTGGTTCCTGCGCTTGACCGAGAAGCCCGTCCTGAGCCCCGGCGTCAGCAAATGCGGCACCAGGCCCGGCCGCGATCTTCGCCGCTTCTATGGAGCAGCCACGGCGGATCATGGCCTGGAGCGTCGCTACCGGGCGGAACGTGTGGTCGTCGATCTTCTACATCTTCACGCCGGTCTTTGCGGTGAAGAGCGGGTTGGGCGAGCTCGCCGGCGGGCTGATCGTCTCGCTCAGCACCGGAACGCTCTTCTTAATGCCGCTATGGGGCTGGCTGGTTCGCCGCAGCGGGCTGCGCACGGTCTTCATCGACGGCCTTGCCGCGAGCGGCTGCCTCCACGTCGGTGTTGCCTTGAGCTTCAACACACCGGGCCTGGGCGCCGCGCTCCTGGTTGCGGCGGCGGTCGCGATGGTGGTGCTCGATGCATGCGGTAATCGCCTCTTCTTCGCGGCGGTCCGGGCCAATGAGCGCGCCAACATGACCGCGGTCTACGGCACCTTCCGTGATGTCGCTGATCTGGTGACGCCGGGTGGCATGGGCCTCGTCCTCAGGCTGTTCGAGCTGCCGGCGGTCTTCGCCCTAGGCGGCGCTGGCGATGCTCGGATTCGCCGGGCTGGCATGCCGCATCCACCCGCGACTGGGCCAGTCGCACCCGCGCCGACAGATCGTTGCCGGTTGACCGCCGGCACACCTTGGCCGATCAACCGGCAACGATGACGTGAGAAGCAGGGGAGGCCACGCGTGAGCAAGATCGGGTTTGTCGGGCTCGGACAGATGGGCGGCGCCATGAGCACCAACCTTATCAAGGCCGGGCATGCGCTCCGCGTCTATGACCTCTCGGCGGACGCCTTGGCGGCGGTTGTCGCCAGGGGCGCCACGGCGACGACAAGCCCGGCCGACGCCGCGACCGGTGTCGACGTTGTGTTCACCATGCTGCCGATCGGTGCGATCGTCGAGGCGGCCTGCCTGGGTCCAGACGGAATCGCCCAGGGGATCGCCAAGGGTGCCGTTGTCGTCGACATGAGCACGATCCTGCCGACCGAAACGAAGCGGATCGGCGAACGGCTGGCGGAGAGGGGCGTCGGGATGGTCGACGCCCCGGTGGGCCGGACCTCGGCGCACGCGGTATCCGGCACATCGACATTCATGGTCGGCGGTGCGCCTCACGATATCGAGAAGGTGCGGCCTTTGCTTCTGGCGATGGGTGAACAGGTGACGATATGCGGTCCGCTCGGCAGCGGCGCCACCATGAAGCTGGTGAACAACTACATCTCGGCAGTGGTCAATCTCGCCACTGCCGAGGGTCTCGCGATGGGCCTTAAGGCCGGGCTCGAGCTCGAGACAATGGCCGAGGTGCTGTCGCATACCCCCGCCGGACGCGGCCACATCACCACGACCTGGCCGCAAAAGGCGATGCTCGACGAACCGTCACCGGCCTTCATGCTCGATCTGGCGACTAAGGATCTGGGTCTTGCGGTCGATCTCGCAGCCTCGCTCAAGGTGCCGCTGGCGACTGGCGCCGTCAGCCGGCAGGTCTACCAGGTTGCGCAGGCCAAAGGCTATGGCCGTGACGACTGGACGACGGCCATCTTCCGAACGCTCAAGGCACTCGGCGAAGTCGGCAAGTAGAGGCAGGGTGGGATTGGCTCCCCGGGCCGGACTCGAACCAGCGACCCAGCGGTTAACAGCCGCTTGCTCTACCAACTGAGCTACCGGGGAACACGCGGCGGCTCTATAACAACAGGGCTGCTGAGTGCCAAGGACTAAAGAGCAATGGAGGCCCGGGCCGGAATCGAACCGACGTGCAAGGATTTGCAGTCCTCTGCATCACCACTCTGCCACCGGGCCTTCGCGTCACGACAGCGCCATAGGGGGCGAACGCTGTTCGTTGCGTTTTGTTAATCGCCAATGCATAAGGCTGCAAGCCGCGTTTCGCATGCGCGGCAAGCGGCTCTACTTTGTTTGGTGATGGCGATGCGCTTGCGGGCCTTGGCTGCCGGTCTCGGATTGTTTTTAGGCGCGTTGCTTTCACAGCCGCCGACGGCCCACGCGGAGAGGCTCGGCGCCTATGACTACCCCTTCGTTGACCCCTTGGTCGCGACCGTGGTGGGAACGCCGAGAGCGAACGCCGTGCTTCTGCCAGAGCTCGAGCGCTTCAGGAATACCCATGTCTTCTCAATGACCGGGCTGGTCGATCGCGCGGTGCCGCCGGTTTTCTTCTTCCAGCGGCACGGCCTGGAATTCGGTCTGGTTCAGCAACCCGGCCCGGCGCCTTTGGTTTTCGTGATTGCGGGCACGGGTGGCGCCTTCAACGCTGACAAGAATCAGGAGTTGGCCAGGATCCTCTTCGCGGCCGGGTTTCACGTGATCGGCCTGCCCAACCCGACGCACCCCAACTTCGCGGTCAACGCGTCGACCTCCGGCGTACCGGGTCGGCTGCGCGACGATGCCGTCGATCTGTACCGGGCGATGAAAGCGGCCTATGCGATGGTCGAGAATCGGATCGAGGTGACGGAGTTTCATCTCACCGGCTACTCGCTCGGCGGCACCTACTCTGCGTTCCTGGCCGAGCTCGATTCCCGGGAGCAGGCCTTCAATTTTGGCCGCGTGCTGCTCTTGAACCCTGCCGTGTCGCTGTTCACCTCGATCGGCCTCGTGGATGCGATGCTCCCCACGAATACCGCCCTTCAGCGTCAGGCAGCGCGGGACTTCACCAACCTCCTGCTGCAGGAATTCGGCCGCCTCTATTCGAGCGGTGAGCCGATCGATTTTTCCGGCGACTTCATTTACCGGCTGTATGCCTATTTCGAGCTCAGTGCGCTCGATATCGAGCGCCTGATTGGGATCGCTTTCCGGTTATCCGCGGCCAATCTGGCGTTCACGAGCGATGTCCTTGCGCAAACGGGCGTGATCGTGCCGCCTGGTGCTCAACTGGGGACGACGACATCGATGGGCCCATTCTACGAGCGGTCGATCGAGTTCACCTTCACCGACTATTTCGAGCGGATCTATACGCCGTTCTTCGAGGCAACCGTTCCGGGACTCACGCCAGAACAGATGATCGCCGACGCCGATCTGCATGCGATTGAGCCGTTCCTCATCGATGCCGACAATGTCGGATTGTTGACGAACGCAGATGACCTTATCCTCACGGCCGACAACATGGCGTTCCTCGAGCGGGTCTTCCCCGGCGGCAAGGCAGCGATCTACCCAACTGGCGGGCATTGTGGGAACTACGCTCAGCGCGACGTTGCCGCCTACATCCAGGAATTCTTTCGCTCGGCGGACTTGATCCAATGAGAGCGGTTCGCCCACTGGCTCTGCTGTTGTTGCTGTCTTTGGCCGCATGCAGCGGCCAATCGGTCGCGCCGGTCGGCCAGAGTCCCGCTTCGGTCGACGGCCTGGACGACCGGGGACCGTTGGTTCTCGAGGTTTCTGACCCTCTGGAGCCGTTGAATTGGGCGATTTTTCGCTTCAACTACGAATTCGATACCTACATCTATCTGCCTGTCGTCAATGCTTATCGCTTCGTGACGCCGAGATTTGTCCGCACAGGCGTATCGAACTTTTTCAACAACCTTTTGGAGCTCACCAACGCCGGCAACGGCCTCCTGCAGGCTCGCCCGCAAGTGGCGAGCCGCGCCGTCATTCGCTTCGCCGTCAATTCGACCATTGGCATTCTCGGCTTTTTCGACGTGGCGACCAAGCTTGGTGTGACGGAGCAGAAGGAGGACTTCGGCCAGACCCTCGGCTGGTGGGGCGTGCCGGCTGGTCCGTACTTGGTGCTGCCCATACTTGGCCCATCCGGCGTTCGTGATGGCACCGGTTTGGTTGTCGACTGGGTGGCCGGTCAGACATTGCCGCCGGCGCGGGAGATCAACGAGGCCGTTTACTTTAATCCCGCTGTATATGTTCTCTACGCAATAGATCGTCGTTATGTTCAGCCTTTCCGATATTACGGAACGGGGTCACCCTTCGACTACGACCTCGTGCGTTTTTTCTTCCGCCAACAGCGCCAATTCGAGATCGAACGATGAAGCGACCAACCAGTACAGCGATGCTCGCGGGTGGTTTGATGATCGTGATGTTGGCCGTGGGAACGGTGTCGCGCGCTCAAGACGCGGCGCAACCACTCCGACTGACCGCGGGCGGTGTGACCGGCATCTACTTCGCCTTGTCGAGCGCATTCTGCCGGTTGCTCGTTCCTGACCTGGCGGTCCGGGTCCGAACGTGCGAGGTGCTTAGCAGCCAGGGGTCCGTCAGCAATCTGCGGCTTGTCCGCGCCGGTGCCGCTGACATCGGCATGGCGCAGGCGGACATGGTCGGACTGGCGTTCAGGGGGAGGGCGTTTTCGCCCAAGGTGGCCCCAACCCCAATTTGCGGGTTCTGTTCTCGACGGTATTCGAGAAGTTGACGATCATACTAGCACCCGAAATTCGAACCGGTGTCGTCGAGGATTTGCTCGGCAGAAGAGTGGATTTTGGCCCACCCGGCTCGGGCAGTCGCGCCTCGGCCCTTCGCTATCTTCAGAGTTGAGGCCTTGGCTTCGACGATTTCGCGCCAGTCGCCCGTGCCGTCGGGTCGAGCTCGTTGGCCGCAGAGGAGCTTTGTCGCGGCAATGCTGAGGCTGTCATCTTTATCTCGGCGCATCCCAACAGCGTTGTTCAGGAGGCGATAGCCAATTGTGCGGCAAGGCTGTTCCCTGTCGGCGGGGCGAATGCGGCAGAGCACTTGGCGGAATTCACGCAACAATACCCTGAGTATGTTCGCGTCCTGATCGAATTGGATTTGTATCCAGAGATCCCGGCTGATGTTGAAAGCTTCGGAGTGCCGGCGATTGTCGTGGCTGACGCTCGACTCGATGAGGACGAGGCCTATCGGCTGACGAAGACGATCTTTGAGCAGCTCGATGCCCTGCGCCTGCTGCACATCTCGTTTCGCGATTTGACAATCGATGATCTGTTGCGGCCCTGTGCCGGTGCACCCTACCATGCAGGTGCTCTTCGTTACTTCGCCGAGGCCGGGATCACGCCACCCGAGTGTGACTGACCGTCGCGTTGCACGGAGGGCAGTCGTACCGACTTGGCCGTCGTCGAACCTGCTATCGTCCCCCTAATTCCTGCAAGGCCTTGCCGTAATGAGCGATTACGCAACCGCCCGAGAGAACATGGTCGAGAACCAACTTCGGCCATCGAATATCCATGATCCGCTGGTGATCGAGGCGTTTCGCGAGGTTCCTCGGGAGATCTTTCTGCCGGCACGGCTGAGGTCCGTTGCCTATCAGGACGAGGACATCGATCTCGGTGGCGGTCGGCATCTGATCGAGCCGCTGGTGCTGGCAAGGCTGATGCAGGCAAGTCGGCCTTCGCCGGGCGATGTCGCGCTCATTGTCGGCTGCGATACGGGCTATGCGGCGGCCATGTTATCGAGCTTGGTGGCGACCGTGTTTCTGCTGGTGCCCAACGAGGATGCGGTGGCGCCGATCGAGGCGCGATTCGACGAGTTCGGCTTCGACAATATCGTTGTCCAGGTGGGTCGCGCCGCCGATGGCTTGGCCAAGCAGGCGCCTTTCAATCTCATCCTGCTCGCTGGCTCCGTTGTGGAGCCGCCGGCGGCACTGCTCGGCCAGCTCGAGGAGGGCGGCCGTCTGGCCGCGGTGGTCGAGCTGGGCCGGGCCGGGAAGGTCACAGTCTTTGAGAAAGTTGGTGGTGTCATCGGCAGGCGGCAGCCTTACGACGGCCGGACGCCACCCATCCCGGAACTCGTGCCGCGGGTGGCGTTCAGTCTATAAGCTATTGGTTGAATATTTACCAAAAGAATAGCGCTTTGCGATATATCGTGCTAGCGCGTCCGGCATGCCCAGTCTCGTGCTCGTGCTCCTTATCGCTCTTCTCTCGCTCCCGGCTGAAAGCGGCGCTCAGGTCGCATTGCCATCAGCGTTGAGCAAGGCCTACGCGGAGAATCCGACGCTCGAGGCGGCTCGTGCACGGCTTCGGGTCGTCGATGAAGGGCTGCCCATCGCGCGCGCGACGCGGCGGCCGAAAGCGCAAATCACTTCGAGCGCTACGCTTGCACAGACCGAGAGCAACAAGGGCTCGCAAGGTTTGCGGACGCTGCGCACCGCTCTCGGCATCGAGCAGCCGCTCTATACCGGCGGCGAGGCCACCGCGCGTATCGGACGGGCGGAGGAGCTGATTCGGGCTGAGCGATCCAGGCTGGAGGATGTCGAGCAGCAGGTCTTTCTCGCGGCGGTCGACGCTTTCACCGCGGTCTTGCGCGATCAGCGCATTCTTGAACTCGCGTTGGCCAACGAGGCCCGGCTGCTGGGCCAGTTGCAGGGGGTCCAACGGCGCTTTCGGTTTGGCGAGTTGACCCAAACGGACGTTGCGCAGGCGGAGGCGCGCTATGCCCGAGGCATTGCCGACCGTGAAGCGGCGGCGGGGCGTTTGGAAAGCGCGGGTGCGGCATTTCAGCGGGTCATCGGCGATCCGCCGGGCACACTCGTGCCGCCGGCCATGCCGGCGGAGCTCCCGATCGACCTCGAGTCCGTGCAGGCATCGGTCGATGAGCACCCGGCGGTTCGCGCGGCGCGGCTCGATGTCGCGGCCGCGCGGCAGGAAATCGACACGGCGCTGTCGACACTCAAGCCGCGGCTGAGTCTTCGTGGCGATGCCGGCTACGTCGAAGACCCGGGCGGCCGGGCGGATTGGCAGAGTGACGTGTCGGTCGGCGCGTTGCTTACTGTGCCGCTGTATCAAGGCGGCGGTGAATACGCACGTATTCGTCAGACGCGACAGGCCTTGACCGAGGAGCGTTTCCGACTGCAAGCGGTTCGTCGAGATGTCGAAGAAGAGGCTGCGGCTTCCTGGCACGCATTGCTGACGGCGCGTGCGCGGCTCTTGGCGTTGGCAAGGCAAGTGGAATTAGCCGCCCTGGCCCTTGATGGGGTGCAGCAAGAGGCGCGACTTGGGTCGCGCACCGTGCTCGACGTGTTGGATGCCGAGCAGGAACTGTTCGAGGCAGAGGTCGAGCGTACGTCGGCTGAGCGCGACGAGCTGCTGGCAGCCTTTCGGGTCAAGGCGAGCATGGGCATGTTGACGGCGCGAGCGATGAACCTCGATACGGTGCCGTATGACCCCGAAGCGTATTATCGCGAGGTCCGCGGAGCTTGGCGTGGAACAGGTGTGGCGGTAGAGAAACAAGGCGACAGCGTCGCTGATCCGGCGCCGGACGCAGATCGGGATCTTGCGCCTGGCGAAAACACGGGCCCCGCATTGACGGAAAATTAACCGCTCTGGCGGTACATGGTCAGTGAAGACAGTATGATGGCGATGGGCGCGAGAGGTCGAGACGAGTGGCATGAGTACCGACAAAAGCGATCAAGAACCGTCGATGGAGGAGATACTTTCTTCGATCCGGAGGATTATCGCCGATGACGAGGAAGAGGGTACGCCAGCCAAAAAAGCGACAGCCGACTCCCGTGCCCCTGCCAAAGCCGAGCCGAAAGCGACCGAGCCGGAGGATGAGGACGTCTTGGATTTGACTCAAGTCGTGACGAGCGGGGTTGACGCTCCGGCTGAGCTGACTTCTGCAGATGATTCGGCTGATGAACTCGAGCTCGAGCCCGAGGTCGAGCCGGCTCCGCCCGCGCGGCAGCAAAGAGCCGAGCGCGTTCGAGCAGTAGCGGAGCGGTCGATGAGCGACGACGAGACATTGGTTTCGGAAGCTACCGCCTCCGCCAGCACCGGCGCGTTCGCCAAGTTGACGAAGGCGGCGCTTAGCGGCGAGCCGGCACGGATCAGCGGTGGCGACAAGACCGTGGAGGCATTTCTGGTAGAACTCCTCCGCCCGATGCTCAAGGATTGGCTGGACGCTAATCTCGAGACGGTCGTGCAGCGCGTGGTCGAGCAAGAGGTCAAGAAGCTGGCGCGTCGTGCCGAGCTGATGTGAGACGGGTACAGCAATTGGCGGTGCTGATCGGCCGGCCTGCTGAATTGTCCACCCAGGACTGATGCGCCGGGCGATGATCGTCCGACTCGGCACTTCTAAGGCGGCGCCCAAAGGCCAATGTCGACTATCCGTTGCAGCGTTGATCGACGAGCGTGCGGAACGGCCTTGCCGTAGGTAGCTCTCCGCTATCGCTGTGCTGTAGATGGAGCAGAGCGCGCTAGGCCACTTGTTCTTGTGTCATTCCATTTCTCGTGGTTTTCCGTCGCCCAGCTGAGCCGGCAAGCAGCCGATCAAGCGATCGGTCGGCCAAAGGCGCTGGCCGCCCAAGCCGAGCCATTGGTCGCATAGGCCCGCACTAGTGGCCGGGCTCGACCAAGCCGCCTTGATCATCGTGCGTGATCGCCCTCCACCAACAAACAGCTTGTGATCCCGGCGGGCTCCCGCCGTCACGAGCGCTCGTTTGGTTCGTTGGCGATTGGCGAGACGAGCAGCGATCTCATGTCGGTGCTTGGCGCGGGGCCGCAGCCAGCCCTCGACACTACCCGCCAGCCAGCGCAGCGATCCCTGCCGCATTGGTCCGTTGGCCTGCGGCTTGACCGAGAGGTCCATCTCGACACGCCCGCATGCCGTGACATGTTTAACGCTGGCATGGGCGTCGCCGGTGACCGAAGCGCAGCTTCTGTCGTCTTGTCGATCGGCCGCCATTCGACTAAACGCGTCGTCCGTCATTGGCGCTGCCGTGCGATCTCGGCTGGCATCGCTTCCAGGAACACACCTGTCGCCGATCCGTTCCTTGAAATCGTTCTGAAAGGTGCGCTCCAGCCATGCTGGACAAGAGCTTCGACGCGGCGGCCACCGAAGCCGCGATTTACGCCGAATGGGAAGCTAGCGGCGCGTTCGCGCCCAAGGACGGCGACGGCGAGCCCTTTTGCGTTATGATGCCGCCGCCAAATGTGACCGGCAGCCTGCACATCGGCCACGCGCTGGATCAGACCATCCAGGACGCCTTGACCCGATTCCACCGGATGCGCGGCAGGCCCACGCTCTGGCAGCCGGGGACTGACCATGCCGGCATCGCGACGCAGATGATGGTCGAGCGCAAACTCGTGGCAGAAGGCAAGGATCGCCGGCAGATTGGACGCGAGGCTTTCCTCGCCGAATGCTGGACTTGGAAGGAAGCGAGTCACGGCAACATTCTTTCGCAGCTGAAGCGCCTTGGCGCCTCGCCCGATTGGAGCCGCGAGCGGTTCACCATGGACGAAGGCCTGTCACGGGCCGTTACGCGCGCCTTCGTGCAGCTCTACAAGGAAGGGCTGATCTACAAGGACAAGCGGCTGGTCAATTGGGATGTCCAGCTGCAGACGGCGGTGTCCGACTTGGAGACCCAGCCGTTTGAGGTCAACGGCCATCTCTGGCATTTCGATTACCCGCTGGAGGACGACCCGGCCCGGTGCATCACCGTTGCCACCACTAGGCCCGAAACCATGCTCGGCGACACCGCCGTGGCGGTTCACCCAGACGACGAGCGTTACCGTGACCTCGTTGGCCGGAATGTTGTCCTGCCGCTCGTCGGTCGGCGCATTCCGATCGTCGCTGACGCCTATTCCGATCCAGAGAAGGGAACGGGTGCGGTCAAGATCACCCCGGCGCACGACTTCAACGATTTCGACGTCGGCAAGCGCCACGCGCTAGAGGCGATCGCTATCCTGGACGCGCTGGGGCGGGTCAACGAGAACGCGCCGGAGGCCTATCGTGGGCTGGATCGGTTCGATGCGCGCAAGCGGGTGGTCGCGGACATGGAAGCCGCCGGCCGATTGCGGCAGGTCGAGAGCCACCGCCACATGGTGCCGCACGGCGACCGCTCTGGCACGCCGCTCGAACCCTACCTAACCGACCAGTGGTACTGCGATGCCAAGACGCTGGCCGAACCGGCGATCGAGGCGGTCGAGACCGGCCGTACAGTCTTCGTTCCGGCACAATGGCAAAGCACCTATTTCGAGTGGATGCGCAACATCCAGCCCTGGTGCATCAGTCGCCAGCTCTGGTGGGGTCATCGCATTCCGGCTTGGTACGGACCGGATGGCCAGATCTTTGTCGAAGAGGACGACACCCAGGCGCTTGCCGCGGCGCGAGACCACTACGGGCATCCGGTCGAGCTCAACCGCGATCCCGACGTTCTCGACACCTGGTTCTCTTCCGGTCTCTGGCCGTTCTCCACGCTCGGCTGGCCAGCTAACACGCCAGAGCTCGAACGCTTCTATCCTGGCACCGTGCTGGTCACGGGCTTCGACATCATCTTCTTCTGGGTCGCCCGGATGATGATGCAGGGCTTGCACTTCATGGGCGACGTGCCCTTCAAGGCGGTCCACATCCATGGCCTCGTCCGGGACGAGAAGGGCCAAAAGATGTCGAAGACCAAAGGCAACGTCGTCGATCCGCTGGCCCTGATCGACAAATATGGGGCGGATGCCCTCCGCTTTGCACTGCTGGCCAGCACCGCTCACGGTCGGGACATCAAGTTCGGCGAAAGCCGGGTCGAAGGGTATCGCAACTTCACGACCAAGCTCTGGAACGCCGCCCGGTTCGCCGAGCTCAATGGTGCTCGGCTGGATGCAGGCTTCGCGCCCGAGAGTGCCCGGCAGATGGCCAATCGCTGGATCATCGGTGAGACGGCCAAGGCCTGTGCCGATACGACAACCGCGCTCGAAGCCTACCGCTTCAACGAGGCCTCATTGGGGCTCTATCATTTCGTTTGGAACAATGTTTGCGACTGGTACATCGAGCTCGCCAAGCCGGTGCTGCTCGGTGACGATCCGGCGGCAAAGGCCGAAACCCAGGCAACGCTAGGATGGGTCCTGGCGCAGAGCTTGCGCATGATTCACCCGATGGCGCCCTTTGTCAGCGAAGCGCTCTGGCGTGATCTCTTCGGGGCGCCCGGCGGGATGCTGATCGGTGCCGATTGGCCGACACTGGACCCCAGCATGCTGCTCGACCCGGCAGCTTCTGCCGAGATCGACTGGCTGATCCGTCTCGTCACCGGTATCCGGGCGGCGCGCAACGAGGTCAATGTTCCAGCTGGCGCCAAGCTTCGGCTCGAGGTGCAAGGTGCGGCCGAGACAACGATCACGCGCCTGGCGACGCACGACGAGGCAATTCGCCGGTTGGCGCGGCTGGAGGTGATCAGCCCGACAAATGCCTTGCCGACAAAGAGCGTGCAGCTTGTCGTTGACGAGGCGAGCTACGGTATGCCGGTCGGCGATGTGATCGATCTCGATGCAGAGCGCCAACGGCTCGGCCGCGAGGTGAAGAAGCTGCAGGACGAGGCGAGCAAGCTCAAGGCCAAGCTCGGCAACGCCGCCTTCCTCGAACGCGCGCCCGAGGCCGTGGTCGAGGAGCAGCGTGAGCGGCTGGCCGATACGGAGGCGACCGCCGCGCGATTGAACGCGGCGTTGTCGCGCATTGCGTGATCCCTGATCGGAGATGCTGATGCTGCCTTGCTTTGTGGACGCCGGTCAGGGAGTTGCTGCGCGAGACCTCCACGTGCTTACCATCGATGGTTTCAAAAGCTGGCTGGCGGAGGCCGATGCGCCGGCACGTCAATGGCTCAAAGCGACGGGATTCAAGCCCGCCAATCGAGCCCTTGCGTTGCTGCCGGGCGCCTCGGGGGAGCTGGCAGGTGCTATTCTGGTGCTCGGCGGCAAGGGCAATTCCAGCGATGCTGCATGGCTTGCCCAGACGCTTCCGGCGATCGATGAACCGTTCGCTGTCCATGATCCCGATGGGCTGATTCCGATCGTCGAGCTGCTCTACGGCTGGGCGCTCGCCGGCTATCGCTTCGACCGCTATCGCAAGCCCAATGACGACAAGAAAATGGCGCGACTTGCCGCGGCTGATGCCGCTCTGGCCGAGCGTGCGAGCGAGCTCGCACGGTCCGTCTTCATCGCCCGCGACCTCGTCAACACGCCGGCCAGCGACATGGGTCCCGACGAGCTCGAAGCGGCGGTCCGAGAGATCGGCGAGGCGTTCGGCGCCGAGGTGAGGACGACGCTGGGCGACGCCCTCTTGGAAGCCAACTATCCGGCAATTCACGCGGTTGGCCGGGCGAGCAGCCGACAGCCGCGCCTCATCGACCTGACCTGGGGCGACCCCGAGGCGCCCAAGCTGACGCTGGTCGGCAAGGGCGTCTGCTTCGACACGGGCGGGCTCGACATCAAGCCCGCGAGCGCGATGCGCAACATGAAGAAAGACATGGGTGGAGCGGCCTGCATGGCAGGCCTCGCCCGCATGGTGATGGCCGCTAGCCTGCCGGTTCGCCTTCGATTGCTGGTTCCGGCCGTCGAGAACAGCATCTCGGCCAATGCCTTTCGTCCGGGCGACGTCTTGCAGACGCGCAAAGGACTGACCGTCGAGGTCGGCAATACCGACGCCGAGGGACGCCTGGTGCTCGCCGACGCCCTTGCCGAGGCGGATCGCGAGCGGCCCGCAATGATCATCGACGCGGCGACGCTCACCGGCGCGGCGCGCGTCGCGGTCGGTACCGACCTGCCGGCACTCTTTTCGCCCGATGACGCGCTGGCCGATGACATCCTCGCGGCGGGCGAGGCGGTGGGTGAGCCCCTCTGGCGACTGCCGCTCTATCCTCCCTATCGCGATTTGCTGAAGAGCAGCGTCGCCGATCTGTCCAGCACGGGCTCGAAGCCGTTTGCCGGCGCCATCACCGCCGCGCTCTTTCTTCAACGGTTCGTCAATGAGTCGCGGGCCTATGCCCATCTCGACATTTTCGCCTGGAACGACGAAAGCAGCCCCGGTCGCCCGCGCGGCGGCGAGGCGACAGGGCTTCGGGCCCTCTTCACCATGCTGGAAGCGCGTTTTGGGCTTGCTGGCGCATGAGCGGGACCGCGAGGAAGGAACCGTTGACGCGCGCCGCTTTCACCTACTTCGCCTCGGTGCCGACGAGGTGGGCCGACAACGACATCTACGGCCATGTCAACAACGTCGTCTATTATAGCTATTTCGATACGGCGATCGCTGGGCTCTTAATCGAGGAGGGCGGGCTGGACCCCTGGAACGCCGAGGTTATCGGTATCGCGGTCGAGAACGGCTGCCGCTTCCACAGCTCGCTCGCCTACCCTGACCAGGTTACGGCCGGGGTCGGCGTCGCGCATGTCGGCAACTCGTCGGTTCGCTACGTCATCGGGATCTTCCGCAACGACGAGTTCAAGGCTTCGGCGGAGGGCCATTTCGTGCATGTCTTCGTCGACCGGGTGACGCAGCGTCCGGTCGCCATGCCGCCCCGTATCCGCGCCGCGCTCGACAACCACCGCATGCCCTGATCCCGGTTGATCCGCCGCTGAGCTTGCTTGTCGGGGTGCCGCCCGCTAGAGAGCGCCGAACGGGCAGGGGATGGATCATTGAGTGAGCGTACCAGGGTCAGAATCAATCTTGCTCAGTCCGAGCTCGAGGTCGAGGGAACGGAAGCGTTCGTCGAGGGCTTCCGCGCGCAGATCGACGCGTTGCTCGAGCGATTGCCGCAGGCAACGGTTATTGCTCAACCCGCGCAGACCGTATCGTTGGCCACTAGGCCGCCCGCAAGCCTCGAGCTGCCGCCATTCGGCGAGTATCTTCATTTCCTGCCGCAAAGCGCCACCGAGGTCGACCGCATGCTTGCGGCTGGCTTCTACCTGCAGCAGCTCTCGAGCGATGACAGCTTCGCCACGGGTGACGCCAACAAGCGGCTCGCCGAGCACGGGATCAAGATCGGCAATGCGTCGCAATGCGTGAGGCAATCGCTGGCCGCGCGACGGGTGTTCAGCGTGCAGCGTGGTCGATTTCGGGTGTCGCAGCAGGGGCGTAGCTATCTCCGTCAGCTGACGAATGGCGCGATCACCGATTAGCAGCGGCAGGGCTTGCTCTTGACCCCGATCGGTAGCGGGCGTAACGACGGCTCATGAACTGTTTCGCTCAGGTGATCCGAATTAGGCGCCCGGCCTCTCCTTGAGGCCGGGTCTCGACCTGTTCGTTTGCATCTCCTGAGGGGAACCATTCCCATGTCGACCTTCTGCTTCTCCGTCCATACGGATGCCGTTCCGTCCGCTTTGCCGCGCGTCCTGGATGTTTTCGCCATGCAGGGCTTGGTGCCTGAACAATGCCATGCGAGCCGCGCATCGGCCGACGACGAGTTGGTCGTCGATCTGCAAATGACCGAGATCGACGCGGGGCAAGCGGCACTGCTGGCCAAGCGTCTGGGTCGCGTCGTCAGCGTCACGGGCGTGCTCTACTCGGAAAAGCGCCTGTGCGCTGCCGCCTGATCGGTTGTTTCGCGATACTGCTGGCCGCTGCTGCAGGTAGCGCGCCAGCGGCAGCGGACGGCCTTTGTGATCGTCTGACCGTGCCGGCGTTGCTCGAACTCAGCTGCACAGCCGAGTTCGGCGCCAGCGGCGAGGCGCCAGCCGTCATCGCGCCGACGGGAGGCACCTTTGCGGCCCTGAGCCAGATGTCGATCCGTGCTCTCGATCGAGAGGTCGATCCGCTCGCCTGGAGTGATCCCGCCGGTTGGCTGGAGCAGCAAATGATCGTCGATCTCGACGGCGTGGGCGCTGCACTGCAGCGAATCGTCGACGATCCCGACAGCCCCTTCGGGAGCAGCATGATCAGCGCCGGTGTCGCCTCCCTGGTGCGTGGCCTGGAAGACCTGAGCCGATTGCCGCTGGCGGCCTGCGGTGAAGGCGCGACGTCGAGCGAGGTTACCTGTCGCTTCGGCGTCGAGCCGATCGGGCTCATCATGAAGGTGCTGTTGATCGAGGACGCCGAGGCGCGCTACGCCGTCAATATCCGGACCTTTAACGAGCAGCGACTGCGCCACTTCGTGGCTGTCGCCAATTCTTTCGAGCATCGCTGAACCCAGTCCGGCCGCTAGTCCTCGTCGCGCCTCTCGACCGGCCGGGCCGCGTCTTCATCGTCGTCGTCCTCCACGGCTGGCACGGCATAGCTGCCATCGAGCCATTTGCCGAGATCCAGATCGCGGCAGCGCGCCGAGCAGAAGGGCCGGTAGCGCATCGCCATGGGCTTGCTGCAGGACGGACAGCGTCGACGTCGGCGCGCCGGGATCGGTTGGAGCACCTCCTCCGTCACGGCTGCCGCGCAGCCCAACCGCTGCCGCCACAGGCCGTGCAGACGTGGCCTGTGGCTCGGAGGGGCTGGCCACCGCGCTTGGCGCGGCTGATCTGGACGATACCCAGCGGTGACATCGGGTAGATCTGGACGGGCAGCGGGTCGCCCTTGAAGGCCCGCTTCAGCGCTTCCTCGACCAGCAGGCGCTGCTGCTTTGCTTGCACGTCGACGAAATCGACGATCAGCGTACCGCCAAGGTTGCGCAGCCTCACCTGTCGGCCGATGACCGAGGCGGCCTCAAGATCGACGGCGAGGGCGTCGCGGCCACCGCTGTCGACGTCGATGGCGACGCATGCTGCGGTTTCCTCGATGATCAGCTTGCCGCCCTTGGCGAGGGGCACTTCGCGGGACATGGCCTCGGCCAAGGCAGCCTCGACTCCTGTCGTCCCGAATGCGCTCGTCCGGCCGTCGAGCATCTCGAGTTCCGGACGCAGGCTATCCGGGAGCGCATCGACGAAGCGCCGTGTCTCGGCCTTGAGTACATCGTCCGCCACGATGATGCGCGACGGCATCAGTTCCACTGAGCGGGAGAGAAGACGCGCCAGTGGGCTCGGGCCGAAGGGCAGGGGCCCGGCATGGCGGACCTTGCTAGCGGGCAGCTGGTCGAGCTTCTGCCACGCGGCCCAGAGCGTTAGGAGTTCGGCAGCGAGGCTCGCATCGTCGAGCGCAGCGGCGAGGCGGCCCATGACCAGACCGCCACGGCCGCCCGCCTGCTCGAGCAGCGCTCGCCCTCGGTCGACCGTCGCTTCGCGCTGCTGACTGCGCAGGCTGCCCCGGGCCGTCACCTCACGCCCATTTGGCCGATAGACCAGGCTCTGGCCCTCGAGACGGAGGTCCGTCGTCAAGCGCGCGCCCTTGTCACCCTCTGGTCCGCGCAGACCCTGAACGACCAGCCATTCGCCCTCCTCGAGGCAATGCTTGATCGAGACGCGCTTGGTGAGCCCGCGGCGGTGGCGGGCGTCCTTGCCGGACATGAAGCCCGGCTGCTTTGCACCATGATCGAGAAAGGCGCCGTCCACGGTAGGCTCGATGCCGATAACCCTGGCGAGGAACAGGCGCTCCTCGATCGCGTCATCGGCGCGATTGGCGGTCCAGAGATCGACGAGCGCGGCATTATCCAACACAGCGATCGCGACCGTCGCGTCCAACCGATCGATGACCAGCTCGATTGTCATGGCATCCGCCAGCCGAGACCTTGGAGAAGGCCCAGCGTCTCGACCAGGGGCAGGCCCACGACATTGGCGTACGAGCCGTTGATCCAAGGAATGAACGCGGCGGCTAGGCCCTGAATTGCGTAGCCGCCCGCTTTGCCCTGCCATTCGCCGGAAGCCAGATACCGCTCGCGCTCCTCGCCATCCAATCGCTTGAAGCGAACCTGTGTGGTGACGAGGCGGGTAACCAGGCGGCCGGCGGGCGTCATCACGGCGATGCCGCCATGCACCCGGTGGCGGCGGCCGCTGAGCAGATCCAGGCAGCGCTCGGCGTCGGCGCGGGCCATCGTCTTGGGCAAGATGCGACGGCCGCAGGCGACGACGGTATCCGCGGCGAGCACGAACGCTGGCGCACCCATGCGCGCGGCCACCGCTTGCGCCTTCTCGCCGGCGAGACGCTCTGCGTGCTCTCGCGGCAGCTCGCCCCTGGCCATCGTCTCGTCGATGTCGGGTGTCTCGATACCATCCGGCTCGATGCCGATCTGGCGCAGCAGATCGAGACGCCGCGCCGACGACGAGGCGAGGACGAGCTGCGGCTTGGCATCTGGTCGAGTGTCAGGCTGTGGCAAGAATTGAATTTTCGATTGAGTAGCAGCACAGAGCCGCACAGATCAGGGCGCCGTTCTTCGCTATTGGCACGGCCGGGGTCAAGGGCCTTCGCGCGCGGCCGCCCGCTTCAGAGCGCCGGCGTGCCCTGCGGCGGAAACCGCTCGCGAATGCGGCGCAGGAGAAGATCGCGAAGCTCACGGTAGGCGTCGAGCCGCTGCTCGCGGGTACCTTCCGCCAGCGAGGGATCCGGCATGTGCCAGAACTCCAGCTCGCAGGAGCTGTTGCGGGTGAGCTCGACCGCCTTGTGCTGAGCTTCCGGTGACAGCGAGACCACCAAGTCGAAATAGTCGTCGTCGAGTTGATCGAAGGTTCGCGAGCGGTGGCGACCGATATCGATGCCCAGCTCATCCATGGCTGCGACGGCGAAACCATCGACGTCGGCGCCGCCACGCACGCCGGCGCTCTGCACGAAGATTCGATTGCCGTGCAGAAACTTCAGCAGCGCCTCAGCCATCGGCGAGCGGATCTGGTTCATCGTGCAGGCGAACAGCACGGCGCCCGGCAGGTCGTCGCGCATGGTCGTCAGGTGGCGCTCGCCGCGGCGATGGCCGGATGCTCAGCCACGCAGATGCAGCACGCAAACGAGGGTAAACAGCCGCCGCGCGGTGTTGTTGTCCATGTTGACGCGATCGGCCATCGCGTCCTGCAGGATCTCTGCCCCTTCATTGTGCAAGCCACGTCGCGCCATGTCGATCGCCTCGATCCGGCCCGGCGCCGCGCCGCGAATAGCGCCGAAATAGCTTTCGCAGATCATGAAGTAGTCCTTGATGACACGGCGCAGCGGCTTGGCGGATAGCGTCAGCTCGATGGTGTCGCCAGCGCTGTCCTCGAGCGTGAAGACCAGCGTGGCGTCGCGCAGGCTCAGCAGCATGCGATAGGGGCCATTGCGGCCGGTCGTCAGCTCGAAGCGGTTATCCTCGAGCAGGTCGAAGATCGCCACATTGCGCTCGTGCTCCACCTCTGGCGTCCAGCGGGCAATGCTCTTCTCATCGAGCTCGATCGCGGCAATGCGCTCACACGGCTGCGCGGCTTGCTGAGCATTGGGGCCTGCCGGGCTCAACAGCTTCCCGCCCGGACAAGACCGCCGGTGGGCCGCTCTCGATGCTGTGGTCTCTCAGGCTTTTCCTGCACCACCGAACTCCTCGGCGAAATGATCGCAAGGCGTCTTTCGGCAGCTTTGCGGCTCGCCGAAATCCTCGAGCAAAGCGTCGATGCAGTCGGTCCGAAGCTGGATCTGCACGCCGTCATCGAAGATCAGCTCGACGTGCATCAGATGGCGGTCGCCCGGAGCGGTTGCGACTGTCAGGAGACTCAGCTCGCGATCGATGTCGCTCGGGTCCAGGTTTTTGTGCTTGACCGAGGCAATGCAGTCGAAGCGAAGGGCGCTGCGCCGTTCGGTCAAGCCGTCACAGCTCGCAGGGTCTGGCTGCAGCTCCCGCCGGTAGCGCGTGAATGCGGCGATGAAGCGGCTCTCGTCGGGATCGAAAACCATCTCGCGAAGCGTGATTCGCGCATCCTGCAGGAGGGCTGCCATCACGGCCAGATCCTCGACGTCCTCCGCACGCAGGCGCACCGGCCTTTCCTCCAGCACCTCGCTCATGATCCACCATCCCGTTCAAGCAATGATCGGCCGTGGCCCGCACGCGCCGACTCCATCAGACTAGCGCTTAGTATGTGGGATGAGGCCGGCAGACGCAAAGACTCAGCCGCCGTCGCGCTCCTCGCCGTCGAGGATCGATGGCGTTTCGGGCCGCTGCGCCGATCGATCCGAGGCACCTGTCGCCAGACGTTGCCGCTGCTGTGCCTTGCGCTTGTGCAGATTCTCGCGAAGGGCCGCGGCTTCCTTGTCTCGCCGGTCGCTATCGCCCGACTGCGGCGCTGCTGCACCTCGCTTCCGACGATTTGCCATGCTCGCCCGTCCAATAGCTTTGATCGCTTGCGCCGTTGGCAGCGCTATGGCATTTACCACGCGCGTTTGGACAGACGCCAGCATGCGGTCGAAAGGCCGAGGCTTGTGGCATGCCCGAACCGGGTTCGTCTGCTTTGGCCGCCATAGCTCAGGGGTAGAGCGCACCCTTGGTAAGGGTGAGGTCGAGTGTTCAAATCACTCTGGCGGCACCATTTCCCAGCTGATCCGTTCCGGTGTCTGTGACGCAACGCGCATCGCAGAAGACGCGCTCGCTAACTCGGCACATTTACAGCTCGGTTTTCGGGATGTCGGACCGATGGTGGAGCCGATCGGGATCGAACCGACGACCTCCTGAATGCCATTCAGGCGCTCTCCCAGCTGAGCTACGGCCCCGTCTCCATCTGGTGGGCGGTAGGTAGGGAAATCGCCGGTGCGACGCAAGTCAAATGTCGCCGGCTCATGCGTCCCCGTCGACGCCGGTCGGTAGCTGCACGACTGCCCTGAGGCCGCCGTCGGCGCGATTGGCGAGACTCACCTCACCGCCATGCTCCCGGACGATGCTTCGCGCGATCGCGAGCCCTAGGCCGCTGCCGCCGGTCTCCCGGCTGCGGCTGGCCTCGAGTTGAAAGAACCGCTCGAACACCTGCTCCAGCGCGGTTTCGGGCAAGCCCGGTCCGCTATCGTCGATGACGATGCGAATGTCGCTTGGCGACCGAGCGATCCGAATGACGGCATGGTCACCATAGCGAACAGCATTCTCGACGAGGTTGCGGATGGCGCGGGTCAGCCCGAGCTTCCGGCAGCGGAGAGTCAACTGCGGGAGCACTCTCCAACTCCACGTCATGTCCTTGATCGGCGAAATCGCCGACCACACTCTCGACCAGCGCCGCGAGATCGACCGATCGGCTCGGCTCTTCTGCCGCCGTATCACGGGCGAGCAGCAGGCTCGCCTCGGTCAGGGCTTGCATCTCGTCGAGAGTGCCCAGCATCCTGGCCTTCAATTCGTCGTTCTCGACCAGTTCGGCACGCAGCCGAAGCGAAGTGATCGGCGTCCTCAGGTCATGGCTGATGGCTGCAAGGAGCCGCGTCCGGTCGCTCATCGAGCGAGCGATCCGCGCCTGCATCTCGTTGAAGGCGGCAGCCGTGCGGCGGATCTCCAGCGGGCCGCGGCCGGCTTCCAGTCTCGCCGGCTCGCCACGGCCCACGGCATCAGCGGCGACGGCCAGCGCATCGAGCGGGCGGATCAGTCGGCGCAGCGAGAGTGCCGCTGCCAAGCTGATGGCCAATGCCGCCGCCACGAGCGCGACCACCGGCGCCGGACCGAGACCGGGGCGCTCCGGTGGCAGCACCATCGCGGCATTGAGCCAGGTGTCGCTCTGGTCCGTTCCTGACGACGCAGCGTGGTCGGCTGGCGCGACGCGGATCGCGAGCAGCACGCCCTCGGCGGGCAGGCGAGGCGGTGGCTCGCCGATCGCCTGCCCCTCTGCCTCGGCGCGCCGCCAGCGATCGTGCCAGTGCGGCGGCCGCCCGAGGCTGCGATGGTCGTCGACGTCACCCAAGGCAATCAGAACCTCCCGCGCCTCGCCGTCGCCGAGCAGTGTTTCAAGGCGGCGGGCGATCGGCCTCGGCAGCGCGCTCTCGACGGCGTCGATCGCAGGCTCGTCGCCGAGCCAAAAGCGCAGCGCTGGGGTCGAGAAGGCGCGCAAAGCGCGGCGACGCTCGCCCGGGCTCTCGGTCGTCTCGATCAGCCGCACCAGCGCGGCGGCGCGCTCGAGCACTTGTTGTCGTGCGAAAGCGTCCACCGCGCTGCGCCGCTCGCCGCTCATGATGGCGAAGGTGGCCAGCTGCGCCGAAATCAAGGCCAAGAGAAGGAGTCCGATCACCTGCCAAGTCAGTGTCAAGGGACGTCGTGGCAGAAGTCGGCGGAGCTGCCTCACGCGGGCTCGACCCGACCCGTGAAGCTGTAGCCGCCGCCGCGATGCGTCTTGATGAGCTCCGGGTTTTTCGGATCGAGCTCCAGCTTTTTGCGTAGCCGGCTGATCTGATTGTCGACGCTGCGGTCGAACGGGCCGGCGTCACGACCGCGAGTGAGATCGAGCAGTTGATCACGACTCAACACCATGCCGGGATGACGGAGCAACGCCCGAAGCATGAGATGCTCGCCGGTGCTGAGCGGAATGACGGTGCCCGCCTCGTTGATCAACTCACGCGCCGCCGGATCGAAGGTCCAGCGGCCGAAGCGCAGGCGGCTCAGCGGCGCCAGGGCACCCGGCTGATGCGGCAGGCTGTGCGCCCGCCGAAGTACGGCCTTGATCCGCGCCAGCAGCTCGCGTGGGGCGAACGGCTTCGTCACGTAGTCGTCGGCCCCCATCTCCAGCCCGACGATCCGGTCCGTTTCGTCGGCCAGCGCGGTGACCAGAATGAGCGGCAGGCCACCTTTGGCTCGCAACTCGCGGCAGAGCACGAGCCCGTCCTCCCGCGGCATCATGATGTCCAGGATGACGAGCTCGATCGCATGGGTCGCAATGGCGCCGCGCGCCGCTGCGGCGCTCTCGGCGGTCGTCACCCGGAAGCCATAAGTCGTCAGGTACTGGCGGAGCGCGTCGCGAACGTCGCGATCGTCGTCCACGACCAGAAGGTGCGGCTGCTCATTCATGTGCGAAGGAATAGGCTGCCTGTTTCCAGCACGGACTAGGAAAAGTGTAACGCCTTGTATCAAGCCGCCGTGCTGACGCGAAGTGTGACCAAATCGTGGGTCCAACGACGCATTGCCGCGACATGAGGACGGCATGATCGCCCAGGTGACCAAGTCCGGCCCACTGATGGGAGAGACGATCATGAACAGAGGAATTATCATTGCTGCCGCCATTGCCGGCGTCGCAGCCACGCTCATTGGCGGCGCCGCGTTGTTGCATGGTGCGCGAGCCGCGGCCGGCTGGCATGACGGCCCCTTCATGCAGATGGGCATGGATGGAGGGCCGGGCTTCGAACGTGGCCCGCGCGGCATGGCCCTCCTGGAGCAATTCGACCGCTCGGGCGACGGGCAGATCAGCCAAGAGGACGTTGTCGCGGTTCGCGGCGAGCGCTTTGCCGCATTCGACACGGATGGTGACGGTGTCCTGGCTCTCGAGGAGTACGAGCGGCTGTGGCTCGACACGATGCGGCCCCGGATGGTCCGCAGCTTTCAGCGTCTCGATTTAGATGGCGATGCCACGGTCACCACGGAGGAGTTTCAGGCGCCGTTCGACGGAATGGTGGCGCGGCTCGATCGCGACGGTGACGGACTGATCACTGAGGTCGAGGTGCGCGATACGATGCGCGCACGCCACGAAGGCCTGCGCGGTGGCCGCGATGACCGGCGCCCACCAAGGACGGCTGCGCCGCTTCAGCAAGCAGACTGAGTTCAGCCCTCAGGGGCGGCGGCCCACGCTCAGCGTTGGTCGTCGTCCTCGTCGGCCTTGGGGTCGATAACCTCGCCGAGCGCGTCGTCGTCACCCAGTTCGTCGGCGTCCTCGATAAGAGGATCATCCTCATCCTCGTCGTCGTCGGTCACTGGTGCATCGGGCTCGTCGGCGTCGCCATCGGCCTCGTCCACCTCCTCGGCATCATCGGCCTCGTCGACGTCGTCCTCCTCGGCCTCGTCGACTTCTTCCGCCTCGGCCGATTCGTCGACCTCGTCCTCCTCGGTCTCGACCTCTGCCGCCTTGGCCGTTGCCAAGGCCCGCACCGGGTTGCGTGGCCGCCGTGCCCGGGCAAGCTGCTCCAGATCGAATGCTGCACCACAGGCCGGGCACGCTATCTCGACGGTCTTGCCGAAGTCGTAAAAGCGCGCACCGCAGGAGAGGCAAGTGCGCTTGGTTCCGAGTTCCGGCTTGGGCAAGGCGACCCCCAATAGGCGTGAAGCTGTCGAAGGAACGAAGACGATCGCCGATAATTCGACCGCAGGTTGCGTGTCGGTCGGGCTGGTCTCCATCGACCGATCGGGCAATTGCCATGATCGCCCAAGACTGTCAAAAGCAAATCGCGTTTGCCCGCCGGTGTCATGCTGGCGGCGTTGCGGGTGCCCGCGACCGGCGCTCGCTCGCCGGACACTGCTCACGATTGCAAGGCCGATCGCATGTTGTTGAAGGCGACGCCGCATGGCGCGTTGCGCGGTGATATCCGCGTCCCGGGTGACAAGTCGATCTCGCATCGGTCGCTGATGCTGGCCGGGCTCGCAGTCGGCGAGAGCCGCATCGCCGGCCTGTTGGAGGGTGCCGACGTGCTGGCCACGGCGACCGCGCTCCAGGCGCTCGGCGTGCACATCGATCGGCTGGATCATGGCGAATGGCGGGTGATGGGTTGCGGTGTTGCGGGTCTCGCCGAGCCCGATGCCGTGCTCGATCTCGGCAATGCCGGCACCGGCGTTCGCCTGTTGATGGGCATTCTGGCCGGCCACGGATTCACGAGCTTTCTTACCGGTGACGCCTCGCTTCGCCGTCGGCCGATGCGCCGGATCGCCGAGCCGCTGGAGGCGATGGGCGCCACGGTGCTCAGCCGCACGGGCGGTCGACTGCCGCTGGCATTGACCGGCAGGGTCGACCTGTTGCCGATCACTTGGCGCTCGCCCGTAGCCTCGGCGCAGATCAAATCCGCCGTTCTCTTCGCCGGCCTGCACGCGCCCGGGCGCACCACCGTGATCGAGCCGCTGGCATCCCGCGATCACACCGAGCGGATGCTCGCGTCGATGGGTGCCCGGCTGACGAGCGGCGAGGCCGACGGCGGCTGGGCCGTCGAGCTGGACGGCGAGCCCGAGCTTCGGCCGCAGCAGTTCGTCGTTCCGGCGGATCCATCATCGGCTGCATTTCCTCTTGTCGCTGCCCTTGTCGCTGCTGATAGCGAGCTTACGATCCGCAATGTCTCGACAAATCCGTTGCGCACCGGTCTGCTCATGACTCTGCGGGAGATGGGGGCCAAGATCGAGCTCTCCTCCGAGCGGGTGGCGGCAGGCGAGCCGGTTGCCGACCTGATCGTTCGGTCGAGCGTCCTTAGCGCCGTGGATGTGCCGCCCGAGCGCGCGCCCTCGATGATCGACGAGTACCCGATCCTCGCCGTGGCGGCCGCCTTTGCGCGCGGCACGACCCGGATGCGCGGCCTGGGCGAGCTGCGCGTGAAGGAGAGCGATCGCCTCGTCGGCATGGCCAGGGGCCTCGAGGCTTTCGGCGTCGAGGTGGCGATCGAGGATGACGATCTCTTGGTCACCGGTCCGGTTCGTTCCAGCAGGGCCGCGACCATCGACGCGCAGCACGATCACCGAATCGCCATGAGCTTCCTCGTGCTTGGCGGGTTGAGCGCGGGGGCGGCCTCGGTCTCCGGCGCGGAGACGATCCTCACGAGCTTTCCGGGCTTCCCGGAGCTGATGAACCAGATTGGTGCCGCAATCGTTGAGGCGACGCCTTGAGCACGGCGATGGTCGTTGCCGTGGACGGCCCAGTGGCCTCGGGCAAGACGACGCTGGCCAAGCGACTGGCCATGACTAATGGGCTGCGCTTTTTGGACACGGGCCTGCTCTACCGCGCCGTGGCCCGCCGTTTGCTGGACAAGGGCCTCTCGCCGGACAACGTGAAAGCTGCGACGACAGAAGCAGAAGCTGTCAGTGCCTCCGATCTCGATCCTGCGCCGCTGCAGGAGGAACGCGTCGGCGCCGCGGCATCCGCCGTTGCGGTGCACCCTTCGGTCCGCAAGGCGCTGTTGACGGTCCAGCGTCGGTTTGCCGCCGAGCCGCCCGGGGCCGTTCTGGCGGGCCGGGACATCGGCTCCGTCGTCTGTCCGCACGCCGCCGTCAAGCTCTACGTGACCGCGAGCGCAGATGTACGCGCGCGCCGGCGTTTCGAGGAGTTGCGCCAGCGCGGCGAGGCCGCTATGTACGAGCGTGTTTTAGAGGACGTGAAAGAGCGTGATCGCCGTGATCAGGAACGGGCGGTCGCGCCTTTGTTGGTTGCCCGGGACGCTATCCACATCGACACCTCGACGCTGAGCCTGGATGCGTCGCTGAAGGCGATGCAGGATGCGCTCGATCGGGCTCGTGCCGACACGTCAGCTTGAACCTGATCGCAACCCTTGCCCCGACCGGCTCTGGATTTCCGCCGGGCGGTTATGGAGACAGAATGCAGGAAGCTATCGCGACCACCGATGCGCCGACGCAAGCCGATTTCGCGTCGATGCTGGACGAGAGCCTGGGCAGCAGCGGCAGGCTCGAGGGCTCGGTGGTCAAGGGCACGATCATTGCCCTCGACAACGAGGACGCGGTGGTCGATGTCGGCCTCAAGTCCGAAGGCCGGGTGCCCATCAAGGAGTTCTCCACGCCCGGCCACCCGATCGAGGTCAAGATCGGCGACGAGGTCGAGGTCTATGTCGAGCGGTTCGAGAACCGGAGCGGCGAGGCCGTTCTCTGCCGCGAGAAGGCTCGTCGCGAAGAGAGCTGGAACCGGCTCGAGAAGGCGTTCAACGAGCAGGACAAGGTCGAGGGCGCCATCTTCGGTCGGGTCAAGGGTGGCTTCGCCGTCGACCTCGGCGGTGCCGTGGCGTTCCTGCCGGGCAGCCAAGTCGACATCCGGCCGGTGCGCGACGTCGGCCCCGCTCGTCAACAAGGCAGAGCCCTTCCTGATCCTCAAGATGGACCGGCGCCGCGGCAACATCGTCGTCTCGCAGGCGCGCCGTTCTCGAGGAGAGCCGCAAGGAGCAGCGCGACGAGCTGCTGGCAACCCTCGCCGAGGGCCAGGTGCTCGACGGCGTGGTCAAGAACATCACCGACTACGGCGCCTTCGTCGATCTCGGCGGCCTCGACGGCCTGCTTGCACGTCACCGACATCTCCTGGAAGCGGGTCAATCACCCGACCGAGGTGCTCTCGGTGTCGGCCAGCAGCTCAAGGTGCAGGTGATCCGCTTCAACCGCGAGACCCAGCGCATCAGCCTCGGCATGAAGCAGCTCGAGGCCGATCCCTGGGAAGGCGTGGAGTTGAAGTACCCGGTCGGGCACGAAGTTTACCGGCACGCGTCACCAACATCACCGACTACGGCGCCTTCGTCGAGCTGGAGCCCGGTGTCGAGGGGCTGGTCCACGTCTCCGAGATGAGCTGGACCAAGAAGAACATCCATCCTGGCAAGATCGTCTCGACCAGCCAGGAGGTCGAGGTGATGATCCTCGAGGTCGACCCGGACAAGCGCCGGATCAGCCTCGGCCTGAAGCAGACCTTGGCCAATCCGTGGGAGGCGTTCCTCGAGACGCATCCGATCGGCTCGACGGTCGAGGGCGAGATCCGCAACATCACCGAGTTCGGCCTGTTCGTCGGCGTCGACGGCGAGGTGGACGGCATGGTCCATCTTTCCGACATCGACTGGGAGACGCCCCGGCGAGGAGGCGGTGCAAGGGCTTCAACAAGGGCGACATGGTCAGGCCCATGGTGCTCGACGTCGACGTCGAGAAGGAGCGCATCAGCCTCGGCATCAAGCAGCTCGCCGACGACCCCTTCAAGGAGGCGACCTCCGGCATCAAGAAGGGCGATCGGGTCACCTGCACGGTCAAGGAGATCACCACGGGCGGCATCGAGGTCGAGACGACCACCGGCGCCGTCGGCTTCATCCGCAAGGCCGAGCTCAGCCGCGATCGCGATCGAGCAGCGGCCGGAGCGCTATGCCCAGTCGGCGAGAAGCTCGACGCCAGGATCATCAACATCGATCCAGCCAGCCGCCGCCTGACGCTCTCGGTCAAGGCGCTCGAGATCGCCGACGAGAAGCAGGCGATGGCCGAGTACGGCTCCTCCGACAGCGGTGCCAGCCTCGGCGACATCCTGGGTGCTGCGCTTCGTCAAAAGCAGCAGGAAGAGCAAAAGACCGAGGACTAGCAAAGCTTTCGGGTCCGGTACAGGGTCCGATCTTGAAGACGAAAACGCCACCGGGAATTGCCCGGTGGCGTTTTCTTTCGCACCTTTGGCCGGCCAAACGAACGTCCAGCGGCACACTTGGGCACGCAGCTAGCTGGCGGCCCGCTTGACGCTGCGCCTCGGCTTTGCCAAGCTTCGCCTTGTCGATGACGGCCGCGGCCGGGTGGAAACGAACATGACCAAGTCGGATCTCATCAAGCGGCTCGCCGAGGCGAATCCGCATCTGTTCCTGCGCGACATCGAGCGGATCGTCTCGACCGTTTTCGACGAGATCGGTGTCGCCCTCGCGGATGGCAATCGGGTCGAGCTGCGCGGCTTCGGTGCCTTTTCGGTGCGGCCGCGCGGTGAGCGGACCGGCCGCAACCCGCGGACCGGCGACGAGGTGCAGGTGCCGAGCAAGCTCGTTCCCTACTTCAAGACCGGCAAGGAGCTGCGTGAGCGGCTCAACAAGGGCTGACCGGCCAGCCCGCACCCTTTGATCCTTGCTCGCTTGAGCGTGCCAACTGAGGAGACACTCGATGGCAAAACTTTTGCGGTCCCTGCTGGCCATCGTGGGCTTGCTCGTCATCGTCGTCTTCTCGGTCGCCAACCGGGGCATGGTCGACGTCAACTTCTTCCCGCTGCCGCTGCCGGTCGTCTCGCTGCCGATCTACGCGGTCTTCCTCCTCGGTATCTTCCTCGGCGCAATCCTGGGCGGTCTCTCGCTCTGGCTGTCGGAGAGCCAGATGCGCGGTGAGTGGCGTACGCTGCGGCGGAAGGCGCGTGCCGAGGAATATCGCCAGCGCCAGGCCGAGCTAGCGGAGGAGCAGCTGGCCGCCGAACGCTCCAGAGAGCGGCAAGACGCGCTGGCGCTGGCAGCGCCGCGCCGCTGATCGGGCAGCGGGACGCGATAGCGCTAGGAACTGAATGGTCGCGCTGACCGTCACGCATCGGGTCGACCGGAACGTGCTGGCGGTCTTGAACTCTGCTCTAGTGGCAATCGAGGACCTACGGACGGTTTGCCGGCTCCAGGATAGCGCTGCTTGAACGTCGTCATTGTCGGTGGCGGGATCATGGGGCTGTCGGCGGCACGGTCGCTGATCCAGGCCGGGCATCGGGTCACAGTTGTCGAGCGTTGCGCTCTGCCCAACCCGTTGGCCTCATCGAGCGACCACCACCGCATCATCCGCTTCATGTACGGCGACCGGCACGGCTACGCCGAGATGGTCGGTCAGGCCTTCCCCGCCTGGGAGCGGCTCTGGCGCGATCTCGGCCGCATCCATTATGTGCCCACCGGCCAGCTGCTGACCGGCCCCGAGCATGATCCATGGATTGCCGGAAGCCGCCGCTCGCTGGAAGCGTTGGGCGTCGACTGGATCAGCCTCGATCGTGCCACGTTGCGCCGCCGCTTCCCCCTCGTCGATGCCACGCAGGTTGATCACGCGCTGTATTCGCCGACGGCAGGTGCCCTCCTGGCCGACCGCATTGCCAGCGATCTCATAGACTGGCTCGCGGAGGCTGGCGTGACGCTCGTCGCCAATGCACGCGTTGCCGAAATCGATCCGATTGCCGGCACCGTAAAGCTTTCGTCGGGCGAAGAGCTCGCCGGCGACCTGGTTGTTGTCGCCGCCGGTGCGTGGTTCGGCGCTCTGCTGCCGGCGCTCGCAAGCCGGTTCACACCCTCGCGGCAGGTCGTTCTCCGGGTCAGCGCGCCCGATGATCTGGCGGAGCATTGGCAAACGACCACCATGCTGACCGATGTGCTGCAGGGTGACCAGCAGAGCGTCTTCTACGCGGTGCCACCAATGCACGGTTATCCGATCAAGTTCGGTGATCACTGCTTCAGCAAGGATGGCGACCCCGAGGCCGACCGTACGCCCCGAACCGATGAGATCGAGCGCGTGCTGGCGGCCGCCCGGCGGCATCTGCTGCAAGTGGACGACTATCGCGTCATCGAGGCCAGGACCTGCTTCTACACGTTGACCGAGGATGAATGCTTCTGCGCCGAGCGTATCGAGCGCGTGCTCATCCTCGCCGGTTTTTCGGGCCACGGCTTCAAGTTCGCGCCGCTGATTGGTGAGCGGCTGGCGCGCGTGATCGGAGGCAAGCTTGGCTTCGACGCGTTTCAGCGCTGGCTGGCCGGCACGGCCGCCGGCGCCTAGCTGGCGAGGCGGCGCAGATGTTCGGGTTTCTCGGGAGGTTCGGACGGGGGCGTGAGCTGCGTGCCCTGGACGATGCGTTGCGTGCGGTGGATCTCCATCCAGCCCTCGTGCCGGATGCGGTTCAGCTGACTGCCATTCGGCTGATGGCGGCCGAGCGGACGGAGCTCGCGCCAAGGCACCATGCCGCGACGGCGGAGCTTCTCGCCTATTGCATGCTCGGGGAGGAGGCGTTTCTTGCGGCCAATGGCGACGCTCTGGCTGACGCAATCGCCGACAGGATCGAGCATGCAGTCGCCGTCGGCGACAATCTCGACGCCAGGCTCATCTTGCTCTTGATGCATGCCGGCGTCGTGCAGCCGAGCGTGGTCGAGCGCTTCGCGCTTTCCGTCGACTAGGCCGTCGGGTCGACGGGCCGCGTCGCGTCGCTTAGCGTGCGGGTGATCGCTGCCTCGTCCAAGCCTCGAAGCCCGATGACCACGAGACCGCCGCGGCTGGCCGATTCCTTCGGCCACGGGCGGTCGAAATAGCTTTCGACCCGGCCGCCGACGGCCTGAACGGCGAGACGCATCGGCTTGCCCTCGACGGCAACGAACCCCTTGACCCGAAGCACGCCGTGGCGCGCCGCTATGTCCTTGATCCGATCTTCGACGATCGCTGCCGACGAGACGGGAGGCATCTGCACCACGAAGCTTTCGAAATCGTCGTGATCGTGCTCGCCGCTGGCGTCGTGGTGCGAATGACGACTCTCGAGGTCGTCCTCCGCTGTGGCATCCAGGCCCAGCAGGACCATGGGGTCGAGCGCGCCATGCGAAGCCTCGACGATGCCGACCCCGGGACGAAGATGGACCTCGATTGCCGCCCGTGCCCGGGCCTTGGCGGTTTCATCGATCCGATCGCACTTGTTCATGACGACCATGTCGGCGCAGCCGACTTGCTCCTCGAACAGCTCCTCGAGCGGGCTCTCATGATCCAGGCTCGGGTCAGCGGCCCGAGCGGCGTCTACGGCTGATGGGTCGCTGGCGAAAAGCCCCGCCGCGATCGCTTCCGCATCGACCACGGCGATCACGCCGTCGACCGTCACGGCATTGCGGACCGCGGGCCAGGTGAAGGCCTTGACCAGGGGCTTGGGCAGCGCCAGCCCCGAAGTCTCGATGACGATGTGATCGACCGGCTCCGGTCGCTCGAGGATCGCGCGCATGGTCGGCAGGAAGTCGTCGGCAACCGTGCAGCAGATGCAGCCATTGGCGAGCTCGACCACGTCCTCTTCGCGGCAGCCTTCGATGCCACATCCGTTGATGATCTCGCGATCGATGCCGAGATCACCGAACTCGTTGATGATGAGCGCGATCCGCCGGCCACGGCTCTCGCTCAGGAGATGGCGAATCAGGCTGGTCTTGCCCGCGCCGAGAAAGCCGGTGACGATCGTTGCCGGAATCTTCCGGCCGCTCTTGGGCATGGACATCGGGGTACTTCCTAACGGAGACGCGATTGGGCTAATGGAGATGCGATCGGCTGGCCAAGCCGGGCTCGAGCCGTTCACGCGGGTAGGCTGTCGTCGTGCGCAACAGCGCCAGGAGAGCGAGGATCGATTCGCTCCGGCGCTCCGCCTTGGCGGCACGCTCCAGCAGCAATGCCGCTGCGTGCGCGGCATCGACCTCCAGCGGCAGGTTCATGAGCCAGGCGAGGTAGAGTTCCTTCGCCGACCATGTCTCGCTCTGGACGCTACAGAGGGCATCGCGAATCAGGTGGTGCGGATCACAACGGTCGATGCTGAGCACCGGCGTCGCGTGGTCGGTCATTCTTGGCCACCTTTCTCCGGTGGCACCCCGCCCCGGATTGGAGGTTGAAAGGCGGTGGCAGGTCTCCTGGCTCCGGCTCGACGCCTCGATCAACCTTCCCGGAGCACTCGCAGTCGGGTGCGTCCAGTGGCGCATGACGATCGACGGCTCGCCGCTTACAGTTGCGGGGGCAGCCCCGGCATTGCTGACCCGAATTGAGGGGCCTGCGCACCGGGTTCCCTTTTCACCCGGAACGTCCACGACTAGGACGCTCAAGGAACCACCAGCACTGTTTATGGCAGCCGAGGCGCGGCGTCGCAATCGCCGCCATCGGCTTGAGAGGACCCCGCCTGTGTCCGTCGCCCTGGAGCTGCAGGAAAAGGCCGTGAGACGCGGCATGCTACTGATGCTCGTCGCCGTCTCCCTGCTGCCGCTCATGGACGCGATGGCCAAGGAGCTGGCCCAGCGCTACCCGGTCATGCAGGTGACCTGGGGCCGCTACGTCTTCACCCTGCTCTGGATCCTGCCCGGCCTGCTGCTGCGCTACCGCGACCGGCTCCTGCCGGTGCCGCAGCCCTGGCTGCAGCTGGTGCGCGGGCTCGCCCAGGTCGGTGCCACCTTCCTCTTCTTCCTGACCCTCACCTTTCTGCCTTTGGCCGACACGGTGGCCCTGGCCTTCCTCTATCCGCTGATCGTCACGGCCCTTTCGCCGTTCGTCCTCGGCGAGCGGGTCGGCTGGCGGCGCTATGTCGCTGTGGTGCCGTGGGCTTCCTCGGTGCCTTGGTCATCGTCCGCCCCGGTCTCGGCGTTTTCCAGCCGGCCTCAGTCATCGGGCTCGGCATCGGCTTCGTTTTTGCGCTCTACATCCTGCTGACCCGCAAGCTGCGCGGTCAGACGCCGCCTTTGGTGACGCTGGCCTGGGGGACGATCATCGGGGTCATCATGACCAGCCTGCCGATGCCGTTCCTCTTCGTGCCGATGAGCGGGCTCGACTGGCTCGGCTTGGTCATGATCGGGCTCTTGGGGGCCATTGCGCACCAGAGCTTCATCATGGCGTTCGAGATGGCGCCGGCCGCGGTGCTGTCACCGCTCGGCTATGCCGAAATGCTGATGGCCGTTTGCGTCGGCTATCTCTGGTTCGGTGACTTGCCGGACGGCTTCACCTGGGCCGGGATCGCCATTATTGCGGGCGCTGGCCTGTATGTGGGCTGGCGCGAGCGGCGGGCAGGTTGACGAGCGCCACGCCGACAACGACCGCAGCCATGCCGAGCAGCGCCAAAGGCGGCAGTCGCTCGTCGAACAGCAGCCAAGCCATGAGTGCCGTCGTCGGCGGCACGAGGAAGAACAGGCTGGCGACCCTGGAGGCCGCGCCTTTGGCGATCAGCCACATCAAGAGCGACACGGCACCGAACGACAGGACGATAATCGACCAGAGCAGCGCCGTGACGAGCGCTGGTTGCCAATCGATATCCCCGCTCTCGAAGACCACCGCCAGCAGGCCCGTGGCGATGGCGGCGGCCGCGAATTGGAAGACGTTGCCGACCCGGATGTCGAGGCCCTTGCCGTGACGCTTCTGGTAGAGCGTGCCGATGGTGATGCCGAAGAGCGCCACCACGGCAAAAGCGATCCCTGTGGTCGTCCCCAAGCCCTGGCCGAGCTTGTCGGCGACCACAAGGCCCACGCCGAGAAGCCCGAGTGCCAGGCCCAGCCATTGCCTGACGCCGACCTGCTCGCCGAGCAGGGGGGCTGCGACGGCAGCGACCAGCAGCGGCTGCATGCCCACGATCAGCGCCGCTGCACCCGCTTCGACTCCCTGGGCGATGGCGACGAACACGCCACCCAGGTAGACGCCATGCAGTAGCAACCCGGATACCATCTGGTGCAGGGCATCCATGGGGCGCGGCCAGCGCAGACCCGACCAGAGGACGATCGCGAGGAATCCCAGCGACGCGATGCCGAAGCGGAGCGCCAGGAAGGTCATGGGCTCGATATGCGGCAAGCCGAGCTTGGCACTGATGAAGCCGGTGCTCCACAGGAAGACGAAGAGTGCCGGCGCGCCGATGCCGAGAAGGGCCGCGCGGCTCATCCGGCAAGCTCTTTCAAGAGGACGAGAACGAACGGCAGGGTGACCATCGCGGCCAGCGTTTGCAGGGCCACGGCGTTCGCCATGAAGAGTGCGTGACCACCCATGGCGCGGGTCTGCACATAGGCCGTGGGCGACAACGGTAACGCGGCGAAGAGCACGACGACCGCGAGCGTGAGACCGTCGAGACCAAGCGCCATGCCGAGAAGAAGCGTGAGCAATGGCTGCCCCGCCAGCTTGAAGATCGCCGTTCCGATCAGCCAGCCGAGCTCGGCGCTGATGCCCTGCCAGCGTAGTCCCGCGCCCGTCGCCATCAAGGCGAGCGGCAGGGAGGCGAGCGCCAGGATGCGCAGCACCTCGTCGATGACCGCCGGCAGCGCGACCTCTCCCAGACCCAACGCAAAGCCCAGCGCGCAGGCGAGGACCAGCGGGTTGAGAACGAGTGCCCGCGCGAGAGCCATCGGCTGCGGGCGTTCTTGCGCATGCATGCCGAGGAGGAGCGCACCGGCCAGGTTGACTCCCGGCGCATAGGCGGCAATCGCGATGCCGAGCGGCAAGAGTGCGGCCTCGCCCCAGACGGCAATCGCCGCGGCGAAGGCGATATAGACGTTTTGTCGAGTAGCGGCCTGCGCCACTGCTGGCACCAAGCGTCGGCCGAGCCCGAGCTTCGGCCCGGCGACCACGGCGAGCGCCATCACGAGAAAGATCGGCATGAGCACTGCCACAGCGATCCGCCAGATCTCTCCGTCCGGATCGATGCCGGCGGTGCTGCGGATCAGCAATGCCGGAAAGAGCACGAAATAGACCAGACGCTCGACGAGAGGCCAGAAGCCGGCGCCGGGAAAACCGCGCAGACCGAGGGCGAAACCCAGGAGCAAAAGGAAGAAAATGGGTGCGATCGCACCGAATGCTGCGGCCATCAGGGCTTTTTTCGTCGAGAGCGGTCCGTCCATAGCGGCGCGTTAACGATATGGCAAAACCTCGCCGCTACATTGGGCATCCGGATCACCGTGCCCTTGTCGGGAGCCTGATGCAGTCCGCCTCGCATCCGTTGAGCATCCTTCTGGTCGACGACGCACGTAGCGAGCGTGTCCTGCTGCGCCAAGCGATCTATGACGTGCGGCGCAATCTGCGGCTGTTCGAGGCCACGAGCGCCGCCGAGGCAAGGCAGGTCTTCCGCAGCTACATGCTCGATCTGGTCTTCCTCGACGTCGAGCTGCCCGGTGCCAGCGGTCTCGAGGTGCTGCCCTATTTCCGCCAGGCGGATCCCCTGGTGCCGGTCGTCATGGTGACCCATCACAACACGCAGGACGTGGTCGTGCGATCGCTGCGCGAGGGTGCCTTCGGCTTCATCGTCAAGCCGTACAACCTGAACAAGCTCAAGGAAATCTTCGCGAAGCTCGAGCGCCGCATCGCCGACGAAGGTGCCGCCGTCGCGACACGTGCGTGAGGGTGCCGAGGGGGCATCCGCTCCATATCCGCGACTAGCGCCACCTGCGGTCGAGTGGTAAGCGACTGATGGCTCGGTCGAGAGCGGTCGCCTGTATGGCTCGCCTCGTCCGCACCAGATGTCGGGCCACAAAAATTCGGGCAGGTCGGGGGAGAGGGCGGCAATGCAGGGCGCGGGCATTCTCGTCATCGATGTTGGTGGCAATAATATCAAGATGATGCGCAATGCCGACGGCGAGCGGCGCAAGACGAAATCCGGATCGGACCTGACGCCGGCTGCCATGGTCGAGGCGGTGCGCGCGCTCGCTCATGACTGGGCCTATGATCGCGTGACCGTCGGCGTGCCCGGCGCCGTTCGCGGCGGGCGAATGGTGCTGGAGCCCCATAATCTCGGCATGGGATGGATCGATTTCGACTTCCAGGCCGCCTTCGACCGGCCAATGGTGCTGGTCAACGACGCGGTCATGCAGGCCGTGGGCTCCTACGACGGCGACAAAATGCTGTTCTTGGGACTCGGCACTGGCCTCGGCGCGGCACTGGTCGGCGACCATGTCGCGGTGCCGCTCGAGGTTGCCCATCTGCCCTACAAGAAGTCCTTCACCTTCGAGGACTGTGTCGGCAAGCGCGGCCTCGATCGCATGGGGCAGAAGCGGTGGGAGAAGGCGGTGCACGACGTGGTGGCACGGCTGAAAGCGGCAACGGTCGCCGACTACGTCGTGCTCGGCGGCGGCAATACCAAGCTCTTGAAGAAGATGCCTGCGGATAGCCGGCCCGGCAGCAATGAGAACGCCTTTGTCGGCGGCACGCGGATCTGGCAGGAGCAATTCCGCGTCCTCTGACCCGTCCACCGCCGATCGCGCCGAGCAGGCAGCCGATCCATCGAGCGCAATGGGGCCAACCGGCAGGGGCCGGCTGACCACGGCACCGCTCGGCGCCCTGATCCGTGGGATTGCCATCCCGGCGGGCACCGGCCTGCTGTTCCAAACGCTGTTCAATGTCGTGGACAGCTTCTGGGCCGGCTTCATCTCCACCGCCGCGCTGACCGCCCTTGGCGCCTCGTTCCCTGTTTTCTTCATGCTCATCGTCCTCTCGGTCGGCATCGGCTCGGCGGCCCAGGCGCTGATCGCCAATCGGCTCGGCCGCGAGGATGAGGAGGGGGCAAGGCGGCTCTTCGGTCAGGCACTGCTGATGACCCTGATCGCCGGTGCACTGACCGCTGCATATGGCCTGATTGCAGCCGAGCCGCTGCTGCGCTTCCTCGGGACCTCCGGCGAGAGCCTCGAGGCGGGCACGGCCTATCTCGTGCCGATCCTGGTCTTCGGCGTGGTCTTCCTCTTGAACCAGGGGCTCAATGGCTGGCTGACGGCCCAGGGCGACAGCAAGAGCTTCCGCAATGCCCTGACCTTCGGGGCCTTGCTCAATATCGGCGCCGATCCGCTGTTCATGTTCGGCGTGCCGGCGCTGGGCATTCCCGGCATGGGCGTCGCCGGGATAGCGGTCGCCACGATCCTCATCCAGCTCATGCAGCTGGCCTACCTCCTGCACCGGGCACGGCTGAGCCCCATGGGGCTGCATCTCGGGCTTGCCGACATCGTGCCCGACCCACCACTGCTCGCCGATTTCCTGCGCCAGGCCGTACCGGTGACGATCAGCATCGGTGCCACCGGCTTCGGTCTCTTTTGCATCACCTGGTTCATGGGCCGCCACGGCGAGCCGGCGATCGCTGCCTACGGCATCGCGCTCCGCATCGAGCAACTCGCCATGCTGCCGATGATCGGCCTAAACACGGCCGCTCTCACGGTCGTCGGTCAGAACCACGGGGCCGGGCTGCCCGATCGGGTCCGCGAGGCGGCCAAGCTCGTGCTCGCCTACGGGATCGGGCTCATGAGCCTCGGAGTCGTCCTGGTCTGGCCGCTGCGCGAGACACTGATGGGAATCTTCAGCAGCGATCCAGAGGTCATCCAGCTCGGCTCCGCCTACCTCGCCTTCGCCGTCATCAACTTCAACGCCTATGCGATCTTGCTGCTCGGTGGCGCCATCCTGCAGGGAATGCGACAGCCGACCTTCGCCATGGCGGTGGCGCTGTTCCGTCATGTCTTTGGTCCGCTGGTCGTGCTCTACATTCTCGACCCGGTGCTCGGCTTCGGCCTGCCGGGGATCTATTGGGGCATCGTCTGCGTTGCCTGGATCGGCGCCGTCGCAACGGCTCTGTACCTGCGGCAGACCCTGCCGGCCGTATCTTCAGCGCGCCACGAACGCCCCTAGCGAGCCTGTATCGTCACGACGGCAGGAAAAGGCCTGACCGTTCGTGTGGCGCGTTGGCGCTGATGCCGCCGAGGCCCCTTCGATTTTCGCTGCCGTGGGGGCGTGACGCACAGGCCTGGATGCAATGCCGCGCCGACCGCGCTTGGCTGGACGGCGAAAGTGCACCTATTGACCGAGAACGAACTAAGCCGATCGTACTGGGAGAGCCCGTTCGCCCTCGAGTTCCCTTGATCTCCTCCAGAATTCGCGGGAGAGAGTGCCGGCAGGGGCGGGGCCGTCCTCGTGAGCGGCGCCGACCGCGGTCACGCAGCGAAGCTCTTGCCACCTTTTCTGATGTCGACGCAGGCAGCGTTGGAAATGTGCACGTAGCGGCGATCGCAGTACTTGCACGTGGCCTGACCTCCCTTGACGAGCGTCAGGTACTCGACAGGATGGCCGAGTGCACCACCGCCGCCGTCGCATTGAACCTGCATCTGGTCGGTGATGACGATTTCCTCGCCGTCCAACAGGTAGACCTCTTGTTCCGCCATCCCGCCATTCCTTCCGCCGATCTGCTGCCGGCAGCTGCAAAAACTGGATCTCTTGGATGACCGCCGCTCTTGGAGCTTCGACCACCGCTACCCTCGATCACTTGCCAGCTTCGGCGATCCGGCTCAAGGGCCTGCACAAGACTTATGCCGCGAGCAGCGGCCAGCCGGCCAAGGAAGCGCTGAAGAGCGTCGACCTCGACGTCCCGCGCGGCAGCATCTTCGGCCTGTTGGGACCAAACGGCGCCGGCAAGTCGACGCTGATCAACATCCTCGCCGGGCTCGTCGTCAAGACGGCGGGCTCAGCCGAGGTCTACGGCATCGACATCGACCGCAACCCGCGGCGAGCGCGCCGCGCGATCGGCGTGGTGCCGCAAGAGCTCAATCTCGATGCTTTCTTCACGCCTCGCGAGTGCCTCGAGCTGCAGGCGGGCCTCTTCGGCGTGCCGAAGCGTGAGCGAACGACGGATGCGATCCTTGCCGCCGTCGGCCTTGCCGACAAGGCCGACGCCTATTCGCGCTCGCTTTCCGGCGGCATGCGCCGGCGGCTGCTGGTGGCGAAGGCACTGGTTCACCATCCGCCTGTGGTGATTCTCGATGAGCCGACCGCCGGCGTCGACGTCGAGCTGCGCCGCCAGCTCTGGCAGCACATGCGCGACCTGAACGGCCAGGGAATCACCATCGTGCTGACCACCCACTACCTCGAGGAAGCCGAGGCGATGTGCGACCAGATCGCGATCATCGACAAGGGCAGCGTTGTTGCCTGCGACGATACGGCGACCCTGCTGCGCCGCCTCGACGAGAAGACCCTGACCATCACGCTCGACTCACCCCTCGAGGCCTTGCCGTCGAGCCTCGCCAGCCACGGTGCCGAGCTACAGGCCGATGGGCGCATTCTCGTCCGCTACCGGCCGAGCGTCGCCAAGGTCGGCGATGTTCTGGATGCCGTGCGGCAATCGGGCCTCACGATCACCGATCTCGCCACCAGCGAGGCCGACCTCGAGGAGTTGTTCATCCGGCTCACCGGCAAGTCCGCCGAGAGCTGAGCGCCACCGGCGGCCTGCCGCGCCACCATTGTGCCAGAGGCCGCGGAGCGGCGGCGGGCCGCCAGAGACCCTTTGCGTCGGCCTTGGCATAGGCTATAGGCAGAGCGTCTAGCGCCCGTAGCTCAGTTGGATAGAGCGCGTGCCTCCGGAGCACGAGGTCAGAGGTTCGAGTCCTCTCGGGCGCGCCACCATCTCCACCATCTAGGTAAACCATCGTCGCCAGACGCGGGATGCACAGCGCCATGCCTCGGCAGCAGCGACGGTGCCCTCGGGAGACGTAAAATGTCCCGCAGCTACCGCATCGCCGCCATTCCTGGTGACGGCATCGGCATCGAGGTCGTCGAGGCGGGTTGCACGGTGCTGGGGGCGTTGGCCGAAGGCGAGCCGGATCTCGACTTCGCGGTCGAGAGGTTCGGCTGGGGCGCCGACTACTATCTCGAGCACGGCCGGATGATGCCGGTGGACGGCGTCGCCCAGCTCAGGCCCTTCGACGCCATCCTGTTCGGCTCGGCCGGTGATCCGCGCGTGCCGGATCACATCACGCTCTGGGGGCTTCGCCTAGCGATCTGCCAGGGGATGGACCAGTACGCCAATGTCCGTCCGACCAGGCTCCTGCCGGGCATCGATGGACCACTTAAGGGCGTCGGCGCCAAGGAACTCGATTGGGTGATCGTCCGCGAGAACAGCGAGGGCGAGTATTCGGGTGCCGGCGGTCGCGTGCATCAGGGTTTCGACCACGAGGTAGGCCTCGATGTCTCGGTGATGACCCGAAAGGGCGTCGAGCGGATCATCCGCTTCGCCTTTGACCTCGCGAGATCCAGGTCGCGCAAGCGGCTCACCGTGGTCACCAAGTCGAATGCCCAACGCCATGCCATGGTGATGTGGGATGCGATCGCCGATCTGGTCCAGGCCGACTACCCGGACGTGACCACCGATCGCATGCTGGTCGACGCGATGACCACGCGCATGGTGCTCCATCCGACCTCACTCGACGTGATCGTCGCCACCAACCTGCATGCCGACATTCTTTCGGATCTCGCAGCAGCCCTGTCCGGCAGCCTCGGCATAGCGCCCACCGGCAACATCAACCCGGAGCGCGATTTTCCGTCGATGTTCGAGCCGATCCACGGTTCGGCCTTCGACATCATGGGCAAGGGGATCGCCAACCCGATCGGCACCTTCTGGTCGACGGCGATGTTGCTCGACCATCTGGGCGAGGCGGCGGCGTCGCGTCGGTTGATGACCGCCATCGAGACCGTGACGGACCGTGGCGAGGCCTTGACGCCCGATCTCGGGGGCTCGGGCACGACCGAGTCGAGTGACCCGCGCGGTCTGCGCGGTGCTTGCCGGAGCCAACACCTGAGCTGTGCGGCAGCTGCCAGCGCCTGGGCGCAAGGGGCCGGATAAAACCCCGCGGCCGGCCACTTGGCCGGGATCGCCGCATTGATTTACGGTGACTGAGCCGCTAACTGCCGATGGATGGGCCGCTTGATGGCCATCGGGGCAACTCCTTGATCACGTTTTATGTCGTCGCGATTCTGCTGCTGCTGTTGTTATCGGGTATTTTTTCGGGCAGCGAAACCGCGGTAACCGCCACCGGGCGGGCAAAGGCCACGGGTCTGGCGCAGGCCGGCAATCGGCGTGCCGCCACTCTGGTGGCATTGCTCGACGACCGCGAGCGACTGATCAGCACGCTCCTGCTCGGCAACAACATCGTGAACATTCTGGCGGCATCCCTCGCCACCGATGTCTTGCTCAGGCTGTTTGGCGACGCCGGCGTGGTCTACGCCACGGCGATCATGACCGTGCTCATCGTGATCTTCTCCGAGGTCGTGCCGAAGACCGTGGCGATCCGGCAGCACGACACGATTGCGCTCCGCATCGCAGGGCCTTTGCGCGTGCTCGTCTTCGTCTTCCGGCCGCTTACCACCGCCATCGGTTGGGTTGTCCGGCTGGTGCTGCGCAGCCTTCGTATTTCCACCGATGCCGGCGACGTCATCTCGGCGAGCCAACAGCTGCGTGGCATCATCGACGCGCTGGGCGCCGGCGGCGAGCTCGCCAAGCACGCCCACGACATGCTCGACGGTGTGCTCGACCTCGAGCATGTCGGGGTCGACGAGGTCATGACCCATCGTCGACGCGTCTTCGCACTCGATGCCGATATGGCCGTGCGAGAAGCGGTTGCCCGGCTCAAGGACGAGCCGTTCAGTCGCTATCCGGTCTATCGGGGCTCGATCGACCAGATCGTCGGCATTTTGCACCTGCGTGACTTGCTAGCTGCCCTCGTTTCCGAGGTCGAGCCGGCCTCCGACAAGGGATCGGCCGAGCCGACCATTGGCGATGTGATGCGCGAACCGTGGTTCGTGCCGGAAACGACGCCGCTCAGGAAGCAGCTGGAGCAGTTTCGGCAGAAGAAGACCCACATGGCGCTTGTCGTCGATGAGTATGGCGATCTGCAGGGGCTCGTGACCCTGCAAGACATCCTGGAAGCCATTGTCGGCGAGGTCGCCGAAGCAGAGGACCGCGAGCTCGACGATGTCGAGCGGCAGCCGAACGGCAGCCTGCTCGCCGGTGGCCAAACCCAAATTCGCCGGCTGAATCGGCTCATGGACTGGGATCTACCCGAGGATGACGCGGTGACGCTGGCTGGTCTCGTCATCGATCTCGCCGAGCGCATCCCCAACGAGGGCGAGACCGTGACCCTCGGCCGTTACCGCGTCACGGTGAAAAAGCGTGAGCGGCATCGACTGTCGCTGCTGGAGATCGCGCGGCTCGAGCCGACGCCCGACGGCTGACGGAAAAGAGGGACGAACGAGGATGGTTGGCAGGCTGGCTGACAAGGTTGCGCTGGTCATGGGCGCTGGATCTTCGGGGCCGGGATGGGGCAACGGCAAGGCAACGTCGGTCCTGTTCGCCCGCGAGGGTGCAAAGGTCGTGTGCGCGGATATCGACCCCGTTGCGGCAAGCGAGACGGTGAGCCTCATCGAGGCGGAGGGCGGCAGCGCTATCGCCCTTGGTTGTGACGTCACGAGGCATGCCGAGGTCAAGGCGACGGTCGACGCCGTGATCGGCGCCCACGGCCGCATCGACATTCTGCACAACAATGTCGGCATTGCCGAAACCGGAAGCGTCGTCGACGTCGATGAGGCTGTGTGGGATCGTGTCCTAGCGGTCAACCTGAAAGGTGCCTTCCTCGCCATGAAGGAGGCCATTCCGCATATGCGTGGTCAGGGCGGCGGAGCGATCATCAACATCTCGTCGATCGCTGCCATCCGCCATATCGGGGTCACTTATGCGACCTACTACGCCAGCAAGGCGGCCCTGACCCACCTGACCCGAACCACGGCCGTCGAGGAGGCGAAGGCGAAGATCCGCTGCAACGCGATCCTGCCGGGGCTGATGAAGACGCCGATGGTCGAGCACTCTGTCGGTCTCGCGCAAAGCTATGCCAAGGGCGACGTCGAGGAAATGTGGCGGAAGCGCGACGCGCAAGTGCCCATGGGGCACATGGGCGATGCCTGGGATGTGGCACGCGCTGCTCTCTTCCTCGCCAGTGACGAGGCCCGCTACATCACCGGGATCGAGCTCGTGGTCGACGGCGGCTTGACGCTCAAGTTCAGTTGATCTGCCGCTCGCCGGAGCGGTCTCCTGGTGCGACAGCGGCAGCAATAGCCCGGGAAGGGAGCCGGCGCATGGATTTCTCGCTGACGGCCGAGCAGCAGGCGCTGCAGGACATGGCCCGCGACTTCGCCGCGCATGAGCTGGCGCCCAGTGCCGCGCATTGGGATGAGGCAGAAATCTTCCCTGAGGATGCTCTGCGCAAGGCGGCCGGGCTCGGCATGGCGGCGATATGCGTTTCGGAGGCGAACGGTGGCTCTGGCCTCGGACGCACCGAGGCCGCGATTCTCTTCGAGGCGCTGGCGGCCGGCTGTACGTCGACAGCGGCCTATCTCTCGATCCACAACATGGTCGCCTGGATGATCGACCGCTTCGGGGACAGCAAGCAGCGGCAGCGTTTCCTGCCGGCACTCGTCACCATGGAGCATTTCGCGAGCTATTGCCTCACCGAGCCCGGTGCCGGCTCAGACGCAGCGAGCCTCAGGACGACGGCCCGCATGGACGGCGAAAGCTACGTGCTCGACGGCAGCAAGGCATTCATCTCCGGCGGCGGGCGCAGCGATCTTTATCTCGTCATGGCGCGGACGGGCGGGCCCGGCCCAAAGGGAATCTCCGCCTTTCTCGTCGAACGCGACCGCCCGGGCATCGGCTTCGGCGCCAATGAGCGGAAGCTCGGCTGGCATTCGCAGCCGACCGCGATGATGCATCTGGACAAGTGTCGAGTGCCCCGTGCCAATCGCCTGGGCGAGGAGGGGGCAGGCTTCCGGATCGCCATGGCGGGGCTCGATGGTGGTCGCGTCAACATGGCTGCCTGCTCGCTGGGCGCGGCGCAGGCTTGCCTCGCGACAAGCCTCGCTCACGTCAAGGAGCGGCGGCAGTTCGGTCAGCGACTGGCCGATCTTCAGTCGATCCAGTTCACGCTCGCGGACATGGTGACCGAGCTCGAGGCGGCACGGCTGCTCGTCTTTCGCGCTGCGCAGCAGTTCGATGCCGGCGCACCTGATGCGACGATAGCCGCCGCAATGGCCAAGCGCTTCGCCACCGATGTAGGCTTTGCCGTCGTCGATCGGGCGATGCAGCTGCTCGGCGGCTACGGCTACCTCAAGGATCACGCGGTCGAGCGCTTCTTCCGAGACACCCGCGTGCATCGGATTCTCGAAGGCACCAACGAGATCATGCGCCTCGTCATTGCACGCCGCCTACTGGCGTCTTGAGGGTTTCCTGGCCTTGCCGTTGCCCTGGCCCGATGGCCTGTGTAGAAGCGCCCGGACGGCAAGAGCACGGTAGGCTGCCGGCAAGGACTGGGAGGCCGCATGGACAAGCTCGCCCGCTTCGTGCGTGGCGTCGACCGCCTGAACGACACGATCGGCCGCACCGTCTCCTGGCTGACGCTCGCCATGGTGATCGTGACGTTCGGCGTGGTGGTCGCCCGGTATGGCTTTTCGTGGGGCCGCGTCTGGATCCAGGAAACCTATGTCTGGATGCACGGCGCCGTCTTCATGCTCGCCGCCGCCTACACGCTTCTCCATGACGCGCATGTCCGAGTTGACGTCTTCTACCGGCCTGCCGGCGATCGCTACAAAGCCTGGGTCAACCTGCTCGGCGTGGTGTTCATGCTGCTGCCGATGATGGCGATCGTCTTCTGGTTCTCTGTCCCCTATGTCGGGGCATCCTGGGAAAGACTTCGAGATGAGCCGTGAGGCAGGCGGTCTGCCGGGGCTCTTCCTGTTCAAGACGATCATTCCGATCTTCTGCATTCTCGTCGCCTTGCAAGGCCTCTCGCTGGCCGGCCGCAGCATCCTCGTGCTCAAGCGATATCCGGGCTTCACGGTCGATTCCCAACCGATTACCGAGCTCAAGGCATGAGCGACGCGCTCATCGGCGAGATCCTCAGCCTGGTCATGTTTGGCGTGACCTGTGTCGTGCTGATGTTGGGCTTCCCGGTGGCGTTCACGCTGGCCGGCGTGTCGCTGTTCTTCGCCACGCTCGGCTGGTGGCTCGGGATCTTCGACATTCGGCTCCTGGGCGGACTGCCCTCCCGTTACTTCGGCACGATGGTCAACGAGGTCCTGGTGGCCGTTCCGCTTTTCGTCTTCATGGGCGTGATGCTGGAGCGGGCGCGCATTGCCGATCAGCTCCTGCAGACCATGGGCCTCCTGCTCGCCAGGGTCAGGGGAGGGCTGGCGGTATCCGTGACGATCGTCGGCGCGCTGCTCGCGGCTTCCACCGGCATCGTGGGCGCGACCGTCGTGACCATGGGCCTGTTGTCGTTGCCGACCATGCTCAAGGCCGGCTACGACCCCAAGCTTGCCACCGGCACGATTTGTGCCGCCGGCACGCTCGGGCAGATCATCCCGCCATCGATCGCGCTCGTCATCCTCGGTGACATCATGCAGGGCGCCAACAGCCAGGCCCAGCTGGCCCTCGGCAATTTCGCGCCTTCGCCGGTTTCCGTGGTCGATCTCTTCGCAGGTGCGATGCTGCCCGGTCTGTTGCTCGTCGTCCTCTACATCACCTGGCAGATCATCCAGGCGACCATTGCTCCAGAAAAGGCGCCGCCGCTCGTGATGGAGGTTGGCACCAGCCTCTGGCGCGACGTCATGACGGCGCTCGTGCCGCCGTCCATCTTGATCATCGCGGTGCTGGGCTCGATCCTGGCCGGTATCGCGACGCCCACGGAATCGGCTTCGGTCGGCGCCATCGGTGCGATGTTGCTGGCAGCGTTTCGCGGCCAGCTGAGCTTCTTCGTCATCCGCGAGGTCATGCAGCAGACGACGAAGATCAGCTGCATGGTGTTCGTCATCCTGCTGGGCGCCTCGGTCTTCTCGCTGGTCTTCCGTGGCCTGGGCGGCGAGGAGATCGTCACCGACGTGCTCTCGGCGATGCCGGGCGGCGCCTTCGGCGCCATGTTCGTCGTCATGGCGCTGATGTTCTTCTTGGGATTCTTCCTCGACTTCATCGAGATCGTGTTCGTCGTCGTGCCGATCGTCGGCCCGGTTCTCCTCATGATGGGGCTCGATCCGATCTGGCTCGGCGTGATGATCGCGATGAACCTGCAGACGAGCTTCTTGACGCCGCCCTTCGGCTTTGCCCTGTTCTACCTCCGTGGCGTTGCCCCACCGGAGGTCACGACCATGGATATCTATCGCGGCATCATTCCCTTCGTGATCATTCAGCTCATCGGCCTCTCGCTGCTCGCCCTGTTCCCGGCGATGGCGACTTGGCTGCCGAGCGTCATCTTCGGGTGATCGACGAAACGCCGCCGTTCTGGGAGACGAAGCCGCTCTCGGCATTCTCTGCCGAGGAGTGGGAAGCCGTCTGCGACGGATGCGGCAAGTGTTGCCTCCTGAAGCTGGAGGACGAGGAGGAGCCGGACACGGTCTACTTCACCGATGTCGCCTGCCGGCTTCTCGATCTCGGCACCTGCCGCTGCTCCGATTACGGCAACCGAACAGCTCGGGTATCGGGCTGCACCAAGCTATCGCCCGACCGGCTCGATCTCTTGGCGATGATGCCACCATCGTGCGCCTATCGACGGCTTGCCGAGGGAAAGGGCCTGCCCGACTGGCATCACCTCGTGTCCGGTGATCGCGCCGCCGTTCACGCCGGGCGCCATTCGGTCCATGGCCGTGTGATCAGCGAGCAGTCGATCGATCCCGATGCGCTCATCGATCGCGTGGTGACATGGCCGTTCGAGGACGACGATCGACGATAGGCGGCGCCGGAACAAAACGAAGCTGGCTTGCCTCGCGTGGGTCCTATCCTCTTGCGGCTGGTGCCCGACAATGCGCGCCAGCCGTTAGACCGATCTCTTGGGCAAGCGGCCGTGCGGGCGGCACACTTGTTGCCTGACAAAAAAGCGAGAGCCCCGGCCGTCTCCGGCCAGGGCCTCACCAGTGATCATTGCCCAATAAGGCGATGATTAGCCGTCGGACGGCAGCGCGAACTCGAACGGCAGCAGCCGGGCCGTCATGAAAGCCTGCTCCGAGACGCCAGCCCAGGACTTGGACATCTCTCGGAACCGCAACAGGCTGTCCATGACCTCGCGGGATAGCGGATCCGCCGACGCCTCGTCGTTCATCACCTCGCCGGCGAGCGCGCCCAGGCCAGCCAGGATCTCGTCGTTGAACGGCCGAAGCTCAACGCCATGCTCATTGACGAGCGTGCTCAAGCGCATCGTTGTTGCGAGCGACGAACTCGGACAGCACGCTCACATTGACGGCGCGGTTCGCGGCCTCGACGATTGCCTTCAGATCGTCCGGCAAGCCGTTCCAGGCGTCGAGATTGATGAAGTTCTCGAGGACCGTCGCCGGCTCGTGCCAGCCCGGGTAGTAGTAGTACTTGGCGGCGCGATAGAGGCCGAAGGCGAGGTCGTTGTAGGGGCCGACCCACTCGGTGGCGTCGATCTGCCCGGCCTGCAGAGCCGGCGGGATCTCGCCGCCGGGCAGATTGACGACGTTGCCGCCGGCCGCGGCCACCACCTTGCCGCCGAGACCGGGGATGCGCATCTTCAGGCCCTGGTAGTCGGCGAGGCTGTTCATCTCCTTGTTGAACCAGCCGCCCATCTGGGTCCCGGTATTGCCCGACGGGAAGAACTTGGCGTTCATCTCGGCATAGACCTTGTCGGCCAGCTCCTGCCCGCCGCCGTAGTAGAACCAGGCGTTCTGCTCCTGCGCGGTCAGGCCGAAGGGGATTGCGCCGCGAGATAGGCCGAGGCGTTCACCTTGCCCTGCCAGTAGTAGGGCGCGCCATGGCCCATCTCGACCGTGCCGTTGCCGACCGCATCCATCGACTCGAAGGCCGGGACGATCTCGCCGGCGCCGTACACCTGAACGGTAAGCCGACCATCCGACATCTTGGTGATCAGCTCGCCCAGAAGCTCGGCACCGGTGCCGAGGCCGGGAAAATTGGCGGGCCAAGTGGTCACCATCCGCCACTCGCGGCGGTCCTGCGATATCGCGGGCTTGGGGAAGGTCGAAGCTGCGGCGCCGGCGGCTAGGCTGCCGACGCCGAGCGTCTTGACGAGACGACGACGCTGCATTTTCATTCTTCCTAATTTGTGCAAGCCAACCCGAGCGCCTCCGGCCCGGATTCTAAAACCGGGATAACCCAGGGGATCGCGAGATGCCAGCGACAGGTTGCCACGACCCGAGGTGGTGGCTTAGCTCTCGGGTGCGGCCGACAACGGTGGCAGCGTGCACCAGCCGCCAGGCCCCAGTTGCTCCATCGGCTGGAATTGCGCCTTGTAGCGCATCTTGCGCGAGTGCTCGATCCAATAGCCGAGATAGACGAAAGGCAAACCCAGCCGCTCCGCCTCGACGATATGCCAAAGGATCACGAAGGTCCCCGGGCTCTGTCTCTCCAGCTCTGGTGCGAAGAACTTGTAGACGCCAGACAGGCCCGAGAGGAGTTGATCGGAGAGTGCCACCGCGGCCAGTGCACCCGCGCGGCGGAACTCGACGACGAAGGTGTCACTGGGCGCATTCTCGACCAGCTCACGGTAGTCCTCGCGCGACATCCGCGCCATGCCGCCATCGTCGTGCCGGGCCTGCAGGTAGCGTTTGAACAGCGCATATTGCTCGTCGGTCGCCGTCGCCGGTCGCCGTTCGGCTGTGATGTCGGCGTTCCTGCTCCAGACCTTGCGGAAGCGGCGCGTCCACGAAAAACGTGCGACCGGCACCCTGACGGGAATGCACGCCTGACAGCCAGGGCAGGCCGGCCGATAGAGAAAGCCATGACTGCGGCGAAACCCGGCCTGATTGAGCCCATCGAAGAACACAGCATCGTCACCAGCGAAGAACGGCGTGACGATGCGCTGCTCGATGCGCCCTTCGAGATAGGGGCAAGGGGCCGGCTGGGTCGCGTAGAACGACCGGGAAAGTGGCTTTTCGTGCACCTCGATGGACGACCGCTCGCTGCTCGACCGTGAAAAACGGGACACTAGCACGCCCGGCAGCGGCGGAGCCAGTGATCAGATCATCCACCTCGTCCCTCGCCGAGCCGGCGCTCAGCGCGGCGAGGGACGAGGTGATGCGCCGCGAGAGCCGCGGCCGACGAGACCCCGGAGTGCAACTGGCGCGAAGAAAACGATCGTCCAGCTATGAAGCGCCTCACCGAAATGGCGCGCCAGATCGGCTGTGCCGAAAGCGCTCGGGAGGTAGAGCCCGAGCACGAAGGCCATGGTCAGCCTGCAGTAGCTTCGAGCGGCGGAGCTCGGCGTTGGCGCGAGTAGAGCCATCAAGCGCTGGCGAGTCATTGTCGCTTCCGTTGAGCTGTTCGTCGCGACGTTAACGCTTTCTTCATGCCTGGGCGGCTAGCGATTGTCAGGCCCGATCACCCGTTGACGGTACCGGGAGACGGATATAAGAGAATATTCCTATAACCGACAGCAGGAATGGAGTCGAACATGCGTCCAGAGAGCCAGGTTGTCCGCCGTTTCCACAATTGGGCCCGTCGCATCGTGCTGATCGAGACCGGCGAGCCAGTGGAGCTAATCCATCTCGAGGAACTCGACGGCAAGAGCCGCGCCTTTATCGAGTTGCCGAGCGGCATTCGTACCTATGTGCCCGAAGCGGCACTGACCAACCGGCTGGCGCGGCTTGCCGACAGCAGCCTGACCCTGGCCGGTGTGGCGATTGCGGGGATGCTGCTTGGCTATACGCTAGGCCTGCCGGCCGCCGACCATCTGGCGTCGAGCGGGGAACCGCATGGTGTGACGCGGAGCGTCGACGGGTGAGCCAGACGCCCCTAGACGCTCTTCCGCGGCACCAGCTGCAATCGATCGAAAGCCTCGTCGATCTCGAAGTTGGGCCTCAGCAGGTCGGCGCCCAGCACCGCTTCGAGGGTCGGGTCCTCGCTCACCGGAAACAGCGTCGCGGGCAGTCGGTGGTGTTCCAGGACCACATCTTTCGCCAGCCAGCCGCCATTGCTTGGCTCGGCATCAGGGGGCAACAGCTCGGCGGTCAACCGTGACCGCGCCGTCGCCGGGTCGACGAGGATGTTCACGATGTGCCCGTCCAGGGTCAGGTCCGCGTAAAAGCGGCCGTCTCCGGCTCGGTGCAAGACGATCGGCCACGCCCGCGCAGCCGCCTCCGCATGCAGCCCACCGCTCGTGCCAACGCGCTCCAGTTGCTTGCTTGGGTCGGTGAAGAAGCCGGCCACCCGTGACTCGACCAGCGAGCTCGAGGGACGGCCTCCCGGCTCGGGCGCTGAGAATTGCGGCGCAGCGATGGTCAGGTACCAGCCCAGCCCAGCGCCGATCGCCATGGCCGCTAGCGTGCTCAGCACGGGCATGAACCAGCCTCTCTGTCGTGGCGGTGGTGGGAGGCTCGTGCGTGCATTGGCATAGACGTCCTGTAGCTTGACCGGAAACGACTGCACAGGGCTCCGCATGACGCATTTCCTTAATGACCCGTTAACAGGCGTCATAAAGCGCCGGATACCTTAAGGAGACGTTAAGCTATGTGGTTAGCCGGGCGTTAGCGCTATCCGAGGGCGCCTCGCGCTTGCCTGCCGGTCATTGGCCGAGCGATCGGATCGGCGGGCGGCCCCTGTGTCCCTTATGCAGCAGGAGGCGGTGGGCCAGCGGCTTCGGGAGCAGAAAAGATCATCGTGACCTTCAGGCCTGGCGCATTGTCGGTCAATTCCAGAGTCGCCTCGTGCAGCTGGGCAACGGCGTTCACGAGGCTGAGCCCGAGGCCGTTGCCCGGCGTCGAGCGCTCCGGCTCGAGCCGGCTGAAGCGCTCGAGCGCCTTGCTGCGCAAATGTATCGGTATGCCCGGACCACTATCGGCGACCGCGAGCATCGGTGCAGCTTGCGCGCCGGACCCAACGTGACTGGCGGTCAGCAAGACCTTGCCACCCAAAGGCGTGTACTTGATCGCGTTATCGGTGAGGTTGGCAAGCGCTTGCGCCAGGATCTGGCGGTTGCCCATAACCGTGACACCAGGTTCGGTTGCTGCCTGTAGGCTGATCTCGCGCTCCTCGGCGAGCGGCTCGTAGAGCTCTTGGACGTCGTTCACCAGCTCGCTCAGATCGACGCGCTCCCAAGATGCACGATGCTCGCCGGATTCGGCGCGGGCGATGCTCAACAGCGCATTGAACGTCGCGATCAGGCCTTCGGCATCGGCGACCGTCTCTTCCAAAAGCTGCCGTGCCGACAGCTTGTCGAAGTCGCTCATCAACGCCACCTCGAGCCTGGAGCGGATGCGGCTCAAGGGCGTGCGCAGGTCGTGCGCGATATTGTCGGTGACCTCGCGCATGCCTGCCATTAACCGCTCGATCCGCGCCAGCATCGCGTTCAGATTGGCGGCCAGAGCGTCGAACTCGTCGCCCGAGCCCTCGACCAGGATTCGCCTGCCGAGGTCGCCGGCCATGATCTGTGCCGTCGTGCGATTGATGGTCTCGATGCGGCTCAGCATCCAGCGGCTCATGACCAGACCACCGATCACGCCGAAGACGAGCATCAAGAGGCTGCCGAGCCCGATCGCATTGACCAGGAGCGATTGCGTGCGCAGCTTGTCCTCGATGTCGCGGGCAACCAGCAGCTTGGCATCGTCGAACTCGACCTGTCGACCGAGGAAGCGCCTCACGCCCAGCCCTTCGCCCGGGTCGACGGAGAAGCGCACCCGATTGCTCATCGGGTCGTCCGATTCCGGCCAAGCGGGCAGGTTGCCGGCAATGGTCCAGCCGGCGTCGTCGACCAGCAGGTAGATGCTCTCGAGATTCGTCTCGGCCGCGGCGCGCTGCGCGATGATCCGTCCGAGCCCGAAAATGCCGAGATCGCGGTACTGCTCGCGCAGCCCGGTCAACTCGGCGTCGATCGTCTCCTCGGTTTGCCGCTCCATGAAGTCGACGGCAGCGACATAGACGAACGACAGCAACGCCAGCGCCGAGACCGTGAAGATGGCAAAATAGCCGACCGCAAGCCGAAAGGTCGAGGAGCTAAGCGGCCTGGTCGGGAACGCGAAGCGCGTAGCCGGCGCCTCGGATGGTCTGGATGAGGGCTGGCTCGAAGTCGCGGTCGATCTTTTGTCGGAGTCGGCTGATGTGGACGTCGATGATGTTGGTTTGCGGGTCGAAGCGATAATCCCAGACCTTTTCCAGGAGCATGGTGCGCGTCAGCACCTGCTCGGGGTGACGAAGGAGCACTTCGAGGAGCCGGAACTCGCGCGGCTGCAAGTCGATCCTCTTGCCGCACCGCTCCACTCGGCGGCCGAGGAGATCCATGGTCAGATCGGCGTAGCGCAGCGTCGTGGTGGGCGCCGGCTCACCACTCGCCTGGCCACGCCGGGTGAGGGCTTCCAGGCGCGCGATCAATTCGCTGAAGGCATACGGCTTGACGAGATAGTCGTCGCCGCCGGCATTCAGCCCTTTGACCCGGTCATCGACGTTCGAAAGCGCTGACAGCACCAGCACGGGCGTTCGATTGCCGGTGGCGCGAAGGGTCTTGATGACGTTCAGGCCGTCCAGCCCCGGCAGCATCCGGTCGACCACCAGCACATCGAACTCGTGGCCGGCCGCCATCATCAGCCCATCGCGCCCGTCATGGGCGACGCTGACATTATGGCCGCTCTCCTCGAGGCCGCGGGCCATGTAGGAGGCGGCCGCCACATCGTCTTCGATAACCAGAACGCGCATATTCATGATATGGCCTCGAGCAACCCTTGGCACCACTGTCGGTGGAGCCAGAAAAACCAGCTTCGGAATGGGTTATAGGCACGGAGCTTGGCCGGGCAATTGCCAGTTCATGAAAAGCTCTTAAAGAGACTGACCCCATGCCGGTGCGAACCGCCACCATTGCCATCGCGGGCCGAGGGCTGACCAGCGCGGAAGCGGCCGCCGCCGCCAGCAGCTTGCACGCCGATCTGCTCCTCCTACCGCGACCGCCTTCTACGGTGCCCGATGCCAGCGACGGCTCGCTGGCGCACGACATGGGCGACCTCGCCGAGGCGCACGCGGTGCCGATCTGCTTTGCCTACCGCGAGTCGTGCAGCGGTCAGATGCACCAATCCTTGCAGCTGGTGCAGGCCGACGGTCGGGCCACAGCAAATTACCGGAGCACGCATCTGGGCCGAAGCGCGATCGACGCCGGCCTCGTCCCAGGCAACTGGCTGACGACGGCCCACCTGGAGTCGGAGACGAGGGACGCGCCACTGGTGCTGGGCCTGCTGGCCGGCATCGACCATCTGGCACCGGAGGTGGCCCGAGCGCTCTCGGCGCTGGGTGCACAGCTGCTGATCGCGGTCTTCGACCATGACGAGGAATGCGCTGCGGATCTCCTGGGGCCGTTGGCCCGGTTGCGCGCCATCGAGAATGGTGTGCCCGTCCTTCTCGTCGACCCCTCGGGCGCAGTCCACGCCGCGGCCGCGGGCGGCGGGCCTGCGGCTGTCGTCGAGCAGGCGGGCATTCTTGCCGTAAAGCTGGACATAGACGATCAGCTGCAGGGCAACGCGGAAATCGGTATGCCGCGGCGGCCCGATCTCTATGGACAGCTGACGCGTGGCGCACCGCGCTGAGCCGCCGCCGGGGCGGATGCCCGAGCTGGCCGGATGGTCGGCGATTGACGTCGACCTCGACGTCGGGCAAGCCATGCGATGGCTCTTCAGCCGTGCCCAAAGTGGAAAGTAGCCCGATGCGCACGATTCTGGCCCACCTCGAAATCAGCCCGGTTCTCGAATCGATCCTCGCAGCGACCCTTATCGTCGCGAGGCGCTACGATTCTTACATCGAAGGCTTCCACATGCGGCCTGGCCAGCCGGACGTCATCGCTGCCGGAGCCGACGGCTTCGTGGCGGCGGCGCCGGACCTCGTGGCTGGCTTTGAGCGTGAGGCCAAGGACCGGGCCGAGCGAGCGTCGGCTCGGTTCGAGGCCTTCATGGCAGAAAATGGTCTCAGCCGGCCCAGCGCACTCGACAAGCCAGGGCTCAGCGCCGACTGGCGCGTGGAGACCGCGAGCGGCCCCTCGGCCCTCGGCAGTCGCGGTCGGATCTTCGATCTTCTGGTGCTCGGCCGGCCGCTCGACGACGAGGTTACACCATCGATCGCCGCGCTCGAGGCGGCGCTCTTCGATAGCGGGCGGCTACTGCTCGTGGCACCGCCTGAGCCGCCTACCGAGTTCGGGCGTCACGTGGTGATCGCCTGGAACGGCAGCACCGAGACAGCGCGGACCATCGGCTTCGCCGAGCAGTTCCTCATGGACGCCGATCGGGTCACGGTGTTGACCGTGGAGAAGGGCAGCGTTCCGGGCCCTTCTGGCGCCGAGCTCGCGCACAACTTGACGCGCCGTGGCATTCCTGCAGCGTTTCGCGAGGCACAGCTCGATGGCCGCCAGGTAGGTGAAGCCATTCTAGGCGAGACAGCGTCGCTCGGTGGTGACCTGCTGCTCAAGGGCGCCTACACCCAGAGCCGACTCCGGCAAATGATCTTCGGCGGCGCCACGAGCTACATCCTCGCCAAGGCGACCTTGCCGGTCATCATGGCCAACTAACGAGGCGGTTCGCCAGCGGCGGGCTTCACCTCGAGAATGCCGCCGTCAGCTCCTCTTCTCATCAAGCCATCGCATTGGAAGCCATGTCCGCTCTCGCTCTCGCCCTTCACGCTCTGGCGGCCGCCATCTGGGTCGGCGGGATGTTCCTGGCCTACGTGGTCTTGCGGCCGAGCGCGGCTGCGCTCTCGGCGGGCGATCGCCTGGCACTCTGGCAGCGGGTCTTCAGCGGCTTCTTTCCCTGGGTGATCGCGGCTGTCGCTGTGCTGCTGGTCAGCGGCTACTGGCTGCTGTTCGTGACCTATGGCGGTTTCGGCAGCGTTGGGGCGCACGTCCACATCATGAACCTGACCGGCTGGGTGATGTTCCTGCTCTTCTTCCATCTCTACTTCGTGCCCTGGAAGCGCTTTCAACGCGCCCTGACCGCCGGTGACAGCGGTGCCGCCGCTCGATGGCTCGGCCAGATCAGGCTGATCATCGCCATCAATCTCGGCCTCGGCCTCTTTACCGTCGCCATCGGCGCCAGTGGCAGCTTGTGGATTTGATCGCTGGACGGAATTGCCTATTCCTGTGTGACAACCGGCACTTGGGCGCCCCAACTCGTATTCTGGGACGCGTGATCGATTGAAGCGCGGCAACTCTGGGGCTATTCATGCACGGCAAGAACAATTGCGTCGGTTGTGCGCCCGCGCGTCGCGCCGCCGACCGGAGGAAAGCCGATGATTGCCACAGTGGCTTGCCCGGCGGGCGCTCCCCATAGTCGTCTTCGTGCCAGCGTCGCCGTTCTGGCGCTATTGCTGAGCACGCCAGCTTGGGCCACCGAGCCGTCAGTGGGTGCCGGCGCTTCGGCGACCGAGCTGCGGGACGCGATCGACGCGATCAAGCGGCGCGTCGCCGCCCAGCAGGACAACCGCGCGACCACGGCCTCGAGTGAGCTCGTTGCCGAGCTGCGCTCGGCTCGCGAGACAATTGCCGAGCTGTCGCAGGGCCTTGCCAGGCTGCGATCCGAGCGAGATGACCTCGAGGTCGAGCTGGAGTTCGGGAAGGGCGGACAACGCCAACCTCCAAGCAGCAGTCGATGCGGCCGACGCAACTGCTGCCGCGGCCCAAGAGGCACTCGCGCAAGCCGTTGCGTCGGCCGAGGCGGATCGCGCTGCCCGCGATGCCGCTTTGGCCGATCGGCAACAGGCGCTCGACGCGCTGGCCGCGCAGAATGCGATCTTGGAGGCTGAGCTGGCCAGCGAACGTGACCTCCGACGAACCCTCGCGAGCGATCTCGAGGTTCTGGAAACGGACCAACGCGGCAGTGAAGACGCCCTGGCGGCGTTGCGTGGCGAGGTCGCCGAGCTGGAGACCGCGCTCGCTGCAGCGCGCGATGATCTCTTGTCGCGCGACGCGGAGCTGGCGGCAGCAAGCGATGCTGCTCTCCAGCGCGAGGCCCAGATAGCCGAAGCCGAGGCTGCGATCGCGGCAACCGTGATTGATCTCGAGGACCGTATTACCGAACTCGATGCGACCCGTGCCGGGCTCGAGCAGCGACTGGCAGACGCAGAGTCCGAGAAGGGCGAGCTCGCGGGCACGCTCGCCTCGATTGAGGCAGCGCGGCTGGACGGCGAGCGGCAGCTGATAGAGCTGCAGGCTGTTGCCAGCCAATCGGTCGACGAGATCGAGACACTGGGCGAGACGCTGCTCGCGACGCTGGCGGAGAACGAGCAGCTGGTGTCCGCACTTGCCGAGGCTCGCGAAAGCCGGGTCCTGATCGAGACTGAGCTGAAGGCGATGCGGCAGGACCTCGATAGCTATGCCGCCACGCCCGCCGGCGCTGTGGCGGCGGCGTCGGTGGAAGAGTCGGGAATGCCCTTGGCGCTGGTCGCGAGCGACGCCGTTGTCGAGGCTCTCGACGCCGACTTGGCCGAGGCCAAGGCGCAGATCGCGGGCCTTACCGAGGAGCTGATTGCGCGGGACAAGCAGCTGGCCGCGGCGGGCGCCGAAGGCGACGTCGATGCCTTGGTGCAGCAAGTCGGCCTCCTCGAGCAGACCGTCGAGACGTTGCGCGCCGAGAATGCCACCATGAAGAGCCAGCTAGAATCATTCAGGGCCGAGGCCGATCTTGCGGCGCCGGAGTTGATCACGGCTTCGCTGGCACCAGACGAGGCGGTCGAGCACTTCCTCGGCCAGCTCAATGCGGTAGATACCGGCGACGGCTGGTGGATGACCGTGCCCGAGGGCTTGGTTTTCGCGCCGGGCAATGACGAGCTGGCGGCCGGGACGGAACCCGTCGTGGCACAGATTGCGGCATTGGTCGGCTATTTCGGTGATGCACCGGTTCGAATCGTCGGTCACACTGACAGCTTCGGCGATGCCGGGGTCAACAGGCAATTGTCCTTGAAGCGCGCAGCGGCGGTCGGACGCCAGCTGGTCGATTCGTTCGGTGTCGACAGCGCCCGGATCGTGACAGAGGGCTTCGGTGAAAAGCGCCCGGTCGCCTCGAATGCGACCATCGAGGGCCGGCGGGCAAACCGCCGCGTCGAAGTGTACATCAAGCGCTAGATTTTCAGTGGGTTTTGACAGGATGATGAAAATAGGAATATAATCATCAGCGTGATCCTCTGCATGGGACAAGCTGATGTATGTCGAACCGTCCTCCATCCCGGCCGAGATGCGGCTGCCGCCATATGATTTGGCTGAGCTGGCCTTGGACGCCGAGGGCCTGGCAGAGTTTGCCATGCAGCGCGGTGAAAGGCTCCGCTGGGGCGAGGAGCTGCTTCGGCTGCCCGAGGTCTGGCGGCGTACGCGGGGTGAAGGCGTAAGGGTCGCCGTCCTCGATACGGGCGTCGATGCCGATCACCCGGACCTGCAGGGCGCGATCGCGCAGACGCGCGATTTCACTGGCGAGGGCATCGAGGATCTGAACGGCCACGGCACGCATTGCGCCGGGGTGATCGCGGCCCGCAAAAACGAGATCGGCTTCATAGGCACGGCGCCCATGGCGTCGCTGCTGATCGCCAAGGTGCTGCGCAACAGCGGCAGCGGCACACTGGCCATGGTTGCCGACGCGGTGAGCTGGGCGACTGATGAAGGTGCCGACATCATCTCGATGTCGCTCGGCGGGCCGGCCAGCAGTCCCGCTCTGTTCGAGGTGATCCACAAAGCGCTGGCCAAAGGCACGATCATCGTCTGCGCGGCCGGCAACTCGGGTGCTCTCTTCGCCAACAGCATTGGTTATCCCGGCCGCTACGGCAGTGTGATCACGGTGGCCGCGCATGACCGCCACGGCCAGCCCTCGGGCTTCTCGTCGAGGGGCGCCGAGATCGACTTCATGGCGCCCGGCCACGAAATTTGGTCGACCTTCCGACAGGGCGGCTACGCCAAGCTCAGCGGCACCTCGATGGCGACCCCGTTCGTGGCGGGGCTGGCAGCGCTGGTGCTCGCCAAGCACCGCCAGGCCGGCGATCATTCGACGCCGATCAGGAACTGCGAGGATATGCGCCAGCATCTTCTGCGCATGGCCGCGCACCCTGGCCACCACGACAGTGCCCGCGGGCACGGTCCGCTCCTGCCGTTCGCCTACTTCTCGCGCTAAGGCGCCTGGCAGCCGCGGTGCCAGCCGGGTCTCACGAGCCCCGGCGCTCCTCGAGCTCCAAGAACAGCTCGTCGAGAACGTTAGCCGCTGTCGGCGGATGCTGCACTTGTCGGGCGTCGCGGAGGTTGACCTCCGGGTCACCCACCACGATCAGCCCGACCAAGCCCAGCGCGTAGGCGCCGCCGCATTTGTGCCCATAGACGCCGGGCTCGGTGAAAGTGATCTCGAGGTCCTCGCCGACCTGGCCCCACCAACCGGTGCCATTCTCCGGCGCCATGCCGGCGATGACCCGGCTGGCGTAGGCCTTGCCGTCCATCGCGAAACGGACCGTCTCGCCGGGCTCGATGAAGAGCAGTGATGGCTCGAAGCGCGGCTGACCGCTGCTCGGGTCCTCGATGACACGCACCGTGTGCTGCACGCCAGCGGCCGCGGCCTGACCGTTGGGCTGCCCAGCAATGACGACAACACCAATCGCTAGGGCCATGAGGTCCCGTCGACGGTGAGTACGTTGCGCAGGAGAGGGGCAGGACCGGAGAGGCACGGCTGAGGGAACCAACGAGGCGGGTGACATAAGCCCGATATGTCGCGCCAATCCGACCGTGATGCCATGCACGCGTGATCAAATCCGCGTGCATGGCACCGCTCAACGGAGCATCGTCGCCGAACGCAGAAGCGCGGCCGGCCGCTGGCTCAGAGGGAGCCCATCAGTGCGGCCGTGTCGCCCATCCGGCAGGAGAAGCCCCACTCATTGTCATACCAAGTGGCGATCCGCACGAGCTGGCCGTCCACCACCTTGGTCGAAAGCAGATCGACGGTCGAGCTGGCCGGCCAATGGTTGAAGTCGATCGAAACGAGGGGCTCGTCGGAGACCGCCAGCACACCGGCAAGCGGTCCGTTCGCGGCGGCCTTGAGCGCGTTGTTGATCTCCTCGACGCTGGTGCTGCGCCCGGCAACGAAGGTCAGGTCGACCATGCTTACGTTCTGCGTCGGCACCCGAATAGCGACACCGTCGAGCTTGCCCTTGAGCTCGGGAAGAACCAGGCCGACGGCCTTGGCGGCACCGGTGGAGGTGGGGATCATCGAAGCGGTGGCGGCACGCGCGCGGCGCAGATCCTTGTGGAAAACGTCGAGCAGGCTCTGGTCGTTCGTGAAGGCGTGGATGGTCGTCATGTGGCCGCGAACGATCCCTACAGTGTCGTTCAGCACCTTGGCCACAGGCGCCAGGCAGTTTGTCGTGCAGGACGCGTTCGAGACGACCTTGTGCTCCGCCTTCAGGTCCTTGTGGTTGACGCCGAAGACGACCGTTAGGTCGGCGCCTTCGCCCGGGGCCGAGACCAGCACCTTCTTGGCGCCGGCATCGAGATGGGCCGCGGCCTTGTCGCGAGCAGTGAAGATGCCGGTGCACTCCATTACCACGTCGACGCCGAGGTCGCCCCAGGGCAGTTTCGCGATCTCGCGCTCTGCCATCACCTTGATCGGCCCGGTGCCAACATCGAGCGTGTCGCCCTCCATGGTCACCTGACCCGGAAACCGCCCGTGCACACTGTCATAGCGGAGCAGATGCGCGTTGGTCGCCGGTGGTGCCAGATCGTTGACGCCGACCACCTGGACGTCGGTCCGTCCGTTCTCGGCAATTGCCCTGAGCACATTGCGCCCGATACGGCCGAAGCCGTTGATCCCGACCCGCACAGTCATGATGGCCTTACTCCCTCTGCTTTAATGGCCGTCGGGCGCGCTCCGCCCGATTGGCCGTCTGCCGTCTCAGACGAGGCGGCGCACCTTCTTGGCCACGGCCGCCGCCGTTATCCCGAAATGTTCGTAGAGCTTCTCGTAGGGTGCGCTGGCACCGAAGCTCGACATGCCGACGACATCGTCCTCGCTGGCCACGTAGCGTGTCCAGCCGAAGGGCGAGGCCGCCTCTACCGCGACCCGTGGCGCCGTGCCGAGCACAGAAGCTCGGTAGCCCGGTCCCTGCTGCTCGAAGAGATCCATGCACGGCATCGAGACCACGGCTGTCGGCAGACCCTCGGCCTCGAGTTCGGCCTTTGCACCCATGGCGATCTCGACCTCCGAGCCGGTCGCCAGGATGGTCGCGGCGCGATCGCCGTCGGCCTCGGCCAGCACATAGGCACCGCGCGCCGACAGATTTTCAGGAACGACCTCGGTGCGGAGAGTGGGGAGGTTCTGCCGGGTGAGCGCGATGACCGAAGGACCGGTGCCATGCTGCAGGGCGGCTACCCAGCACTCCAGCGTCTCCACCGCATCGGCGGGCCGGAACACGAGGCAGTTCGGAATGGCGCGCAGTGCCGCCAGCTGCTCGATCGGCTGGTGCGTCGGACCGTCCTCGCCGAGGCCGATCGAGTCGTGGGTCGCGACGACGATGACCCGCTGGCGCATCAAGGCCGCCAGCCGGATCGCCGGCCTGGCATAGTCGGTGAAGATGAGAAACGTCCCGCCATAGGGAATGACCCCACGATGCAGCGCCATGCCGTTCATCGCCGCCACCATGGCGTGCTCGCGAATGCCGTAGTGGATATGCCGGCCTTTGAAGGTCACCGGATCGAGCGGCGGCGTGCTTTTCGTGTCGGTGTTGTTCGAGCCGGTAAGGTCGGCGGAACCGCCGACCATCTCCGGGATCACATCGGTCAGCAGCGTTAGCGCATTCTGGCTCGCCTTGCGGGTGGCGAGCTTGGGACGGTCTGTCATGAGTTGCTGGAGCATCGTCTCGACCGCGGCCTCGAGACCAGCCGGCAGATGCCCTTCCGTGGTCCTGAGAAAGGTCTCACGGGTCGCCGGGTCGGTCGCTTCGAGTTGCGCTTGCCACACATTGCGGGACGCTTCGCCGCGTTGGCCGGCTGCCAGCCACGCAGCGCGGATGTCGTCCGGCAACTCGAAGGGCGGGTGCGGCCAACCGAGCGCCTTGCGCGCGCTGGCAATCTCCTCGGCACCCAGTGGCGAGCCGTGGCTGGATGCCTTGCCGGCCTTCGATGGCGCGCCTTTGCCAATAACGGTCTTGCAGGCCACGAGGCTCGGCCGCGGGTCTGCCGTCGCCTGCTCGATCGCTGCATCGATTGCACCCGGATCGTGCCCGTCGATTGCCAGCGTCTGCCAGCCATAGGCGGCGAACCGTGCCAGATGGTCGTCAGAGCACGACAATGATGTGGGTCCGTCGATCGAGATGCCGTTGTCGTCGAAGAGCACGATCAGCTTGCCGAGCCGATAATGCCCGGCGAGCGACGCCGCCTCGTGGCTGATGCCTTCCATCAGATCGCCGTCGCTGGCGATCACGTAGGTTCGGTGATCGACGAGCTGGTCGCCGAACTTGGCGGCGAGCCAGCGCTCGGCCATGGCCATGCCGACGGCCGTGGCGAGCCCTTGGCCGAGTGGGCCGGTTGTCGTCTCGATGCCACTTGCATGCCCGTATTCCGGGTGCCCTGCGGTCTTCGAGCCGAGCTGGCGAAAGCGCTTGAGCTCATCCAGCGTCATGTCGGCATAGCCGGTCAGATGCAGGATGGCATAGAGCAGCATCGAGCCGTGACCGGCCGACAGCACGAAGCGGTCGCGATCCGGCCATTCCGGGTAGGCGGCGGTGAACTTGAGGTGCCGCGTGAACAGACGCGTTGCCACATCGGCCATGCCCATCGGCATTCCGGGGTGGCCGGATTTGGCCAGCTCGACGGCATCCATCGCCAACGCACGGATCGCGTTGGCGAGGTCGTCGTGGGGCACGGATTGTTGGGGCATTGCTCGCTCGTCTCGCTTGTGGCGGGATACTATCGGAGATGTCGCCGTGTTCGGCAACGAGGCCGACCGTCGCGACCCTGCTGCGCCGGCTCACACGCTGTGCCCGGGTCGGCGGCCCGGAGAGTGGCCGATCGACCGAAAAAATCAACGAGCTTTTCCCAGAAGCACGGCCCGATCTCAACGCCCGATCCGGGCGTGATGGCCGGATTTGAGTGCCATCTCGGGCCGCAGCCGGTCGTGGCATCGATTGACGTTCGTTGGTCGCTATGCCATCGATCCCGGACGGTTGCATCGACCGCGAGATTGACGAGCATCGAAAACACCCAGCCATGTCCGCCATAGATCACGCGCAAACCCGACTCGACGCCGCCCTGGACCGCCTCGAACGCGCCGTCGAGGCGCGGCGAATGGCCACTGACCAGCCAGCCGACGCCGCGCTGAAAGGTGAGGTCGAGGGGCTGCGCGACGAGTGCGAGAGCCTCCGCGATCGGCTTGCAAAGGCCGAGCAGCGGCATGTCGCGCTGAAAGGTGCCATGGCGTCGATGGGCAAGAGGTTGGATAGTGCCATCGGTGAGCTGGATGGCTTGATCGAGGCCAAGGCAGCCGAGTGACGCGCGGACGATCGAGCCCTTGGCGTCGGCACGGCGAGGATCGACCGACAACATGCGGTCAAACGACGAGGCAGGAACAATGCCTACCCTAGACATCATGATCCACGGCCGGCCCTACAACGTGCAATGCGGGGAAGGCGAGGAACTGCGCCTGAAGCGCCTTGCCAGCTACGTCGATGCCCGGGTCCGCGAGCAGGCTTCTGCGCATGGCCAGATCGGCGATGCGCGGCTGTTGGTCCTGACCAGCCTGCTGATCGCCGACGAGCTCGACGACGCGCTCTCCGAGATCAAGCGGCTGCAGGCCGACGGGGCCAGGGCCGCGGCCGGTGACGATGATGGCACGGCCGTGATGATCGAGCGTCTGGCCGAGCGTCTCGAGCAGCTTGCAGCAGCCGTGGAGACGGCCTAACTGTCATGTCGGCGGGGCTGCCCGGTTCGTCAGCGTCTTCTCAGTGCTCTGGGCCTAATGTGTTCCTAAGGGAGCTGCCTCTGTCCGGGCCCTGGTCCGGATATTGCGGCGCCCACCTGCTCAGCAGGTCCCAGGGACATCGTCGACAGCAACGGCCAGGGTGGCTCTGCCGCTTTCCCAGGCTGATCTATGGTGCTCGTCGGTGGTGGTCGTGAGCGATGGTGCGGCCGAGGACTTGGCGCGCCGAAAGAAAACCCTGCGGCAGCAGGCGATCAAGCGCCGCAGTGCGCTCGACGGGCGCGCGCGAATAGCCGCAAGCAAGCTGGCACTTCTTCATCTCATCAACCTGATCGAGATCGAGCCCGAGAGCGTCGTGGCGGCATTTTGGCCGGTTGGCGACGAGCTCGACACGCGCCCGCTCTTCGACATCCTCAGCGCTCTGGGCGTCACCGCTTGCCTGCCGCGCATCGCGGGCGCCATGCAGCCACTGACCTTCTATGCCCACCATCCCGGCGGGGCGCTGCTCGAGGGGCCAATGCGGGTCCTCGAGCCGCTGCCCGAAGGGCCGCCACTGACGCCCACCATTGTCGTCGTGCCGCTCCTGGCATTCGACGATGCCGGCTACCGCCTCGGCTATGGCGGCGGCTTCTACGACCGAACATTGCCGACCTTGCTTCCCGGTGCCGTCGCCGTTGGACTCGGCTACGAAGTGCAGCACGTCCGCGATCTGCCGCACGACGCCACCGATTTCCGCTTGAAGCAGATCGTCACGGATGCGGGCGTGCACCAATTCGCTTGATGTGTTGACCAGCTGCGCGCGTCGATCTGACGCGGGGAAGTCGCGATCTTGAAAATACTCCATGTTGGCGATGTTGTCGGTCGGTCGGGCCGTTCTGCAGTGCTTGCTGAACTGCCGGGCCTGCGCGAGCGGCTCGGTGCCGACGCCGTCATCGTCAATGCCGAGAATGCTGCCGGCGGCTTCGGGCTGACCGCGGCCATCGCCGCCGATCTGTTCGCGGCCGGGGCCGACCTGTTGACGCTCGGCAATCACGCCTGGGATCAGCGCGAGCTGATCGGGCATATCCAGAGCGAGCCACGCATCATCCGCCCTCTCAACATGCAGCCCGGCACGCCTGGGCTCGGCAGCGCCAGCTTCCAGACGCCGCGGGGCAGGCGGGTCGTCGTCCTGCAGGTGATGGGCCGCCTGTTCACCGGACTCTATGGCGACCCGTTCGCCCATCTCGAGCAGGCGCTCGCCGCCTGGTTCCTGGGCGGCAACGCCGACGCCATCGTGGTCGACGTGCACGCCGAGGCGACCAGCGAGAAGGCGGCGATCGGGCATTTTCTCGACGGCAGGGTGTCGCTGGTCGTCGGCACCCACACCCATGTTCCCACGGCTGACCACCGCGTGCTGGCTGCCGGCACCGCCTACGTCACCGATGTCGGCATGACCGGGGACTACGACAGCGTGATCGGGATGGACAAGGCAATCTCGCTCGAGCGCTGGCGCTCAAGCGTGCCGGGACCGCGACTGCAGCCCGCAACGGGACCGGCTTCACTCTGCGCGGTCCTGGTCACCACCAACGCGGCTACGGGGCTCGCAACCGGCATCGAGGCCATTCGGGTCGGTGGTGTCCTGGCGCCGACCTAAGGCGCTGAAGCCACGGGCACTCCGGGCGCTAGTTGAATGGTACAGCGTCGAGGCGGCCGTGGCGCAGCAGCAATTCGACGAGCGACGCGAGGCGCCCGCTCTCCGCGTGCATGGCGTCGAGAAAGCGCCGGCGTTCCGCCTCCGAGAGCTCGGGATGGTCACGCAGGATTTCGCTGATCGAGAGGATCGACGCCAAAGGCGTGCGCAGCTCGTGCTCGAGCTCGTCGATGTTCCGCGGCGGACGATCGCTGGTGGCGTGCAGGTCCATCCGAGATATCTCCTTGAGGAGTCGCCCGATCGAGCAATCGATCACGTGACAGAGATATCTTGGCGTGGCCGGGTGAAAAGACCGTTACCGGTAGCTGCGGCGTTTCATCGCTCACGTGCTGGTTGAAAAGGAAGCAGCTGCCTATTTGCCCAGCACGACCCCTTCGCGGCGCGGGTCGGCAGCACCGCGCCAGCTGCCGGGCACCCGCTCGATAGCTTGCAGGCCGCTATTGAGATCACTGATCGAGACCGTGTGGCCGAGCGCCTCCAGCGCGCCGGCGAGCGCCGCAGCTTCCGTGCCTTCCTCGAGATCGGTGTCGCCATTGCGATTGACAAAGTGGCCGAGCGCCAGTGCCTCGTCGATCGGCATGCCCCAGTCGACGACGGCAACGATGGCCTTGGCGACGTAGTTGATAATCCGCGAGCCGCCTGGCGAGCCGAGGACGAGCACGGGCTCACGATCGGCGTCGAAGACGATGGTCGGCGCCATCGAGCTGCGCGGCCGCTTGCCAGGCTGTACGCGATTGGCGACCGGCAGCCCGTCGATTTCCGGGCGGAACGAGAAATCGGTCAGCTCGTTGTTCAAGAGGAAGCCACCGGCCATCAGCCGACTGCCGAAGCCGGTCTCGATCGAACTGGTGAGCGAGACGATATTGCCCTCGGCATCGACGATCGAGACGTGGCTGGTGCCGTTCGAGGTGTCTTGTGCCTGTGGCGCACGCCGGGAGGCGTCGCGCCAGGGGGGATTGCCGGCCGCGGCCTCAGGCATGGCCTGGCTGCGGTCGAGCGCCTGGGCGCGGAGCATCAGGTAGGTCGGATCGAGCAGTCCCGTCGTCGGCACGCCGACGAAGTCAGCATCCGCGATGTAGAGTGCCCGGTCGGCGTAGGCGAGCTTTGCCGCCTCGAGGAAGAGATGCACGCCGGTGGGCGACGCGCCGTAGCCGGTCATGTCGACATGGTCGAGCAGGCCCAGGATTTGCCCGACCGTGAGCCCGCCCGAGGAAGGTGGGCCCATGCCGCAAACCTCGACCGCGCGGTAGCCCGCGCAGACCGGCTCACGGTAGATCACCTCGTAGGCCTCCAGGTCCGCCAGGGTCATGCCACCCGGGTTGCCTTCTGCGCCGGCCACAGCGGCGACGATCGCATCGCCGATCTCGCCCGAATAGAATGGAGCGCTGCCGGCCTCGGCAATCGCCCGCAGGGTTTGCGCAAACGCCGGGTTGGTGAGGGTCGTCCCCGCGGCCAGGGGCTCGCCGCCCTCGTCGAAGAAATAGGCGCGTGTCTCCGGGAAACGGCCGAGCCCGCGATCGACCGCGTCGGCGATTGCACCGGCCAGTCGCGGCGTGACCGTGAAGCCCACCTCGGCGAGCGCGATCGCCGGATCCATCAGTCGCGGCCAGGGCTGGCTGCCGAATCGCTCGTGCACGTCCTCGAGGAGCCTGAGTGTCCCGGGCACGCCCACCGACCGGCCGCCGATCACCGCATCCCAGAAGCCCAAGGGCTCGCCCGTCGCGGCATCGAGAAAGAGATCGGGGCCAGCTGCCATCGGTGCGGTCTCGCGCCCGTCGACCGAATAGAGCTGCTGTTCGGCGGCGTCCCAGTAGAGCAGAAAGCTCCCGCCGCCGATGCCGGACGATTGCGGCTCGACCAGGTTCAGCACGAGCTGCACGGCCACCATGGCGTCGACCGCGTTGCCACCTGCTGCCAAGACCTCGTAGCCGACACGGCTTGCCTCAGGATGGGCGGCGGCCACCATGAAGCGCTCGGCCGTGACGGCTCTTGTAATTCCGACCTCGATCGTAGCTTCGGGCTGGGCCGGGACGTCGGCCAGAGCCGGAATGGCGAGGCAAAGCGGCAGGGCGAGTAGCAATCGTTTCGGCATTGGCGGGTCTCCCGAGAAAAGCACGACCCTAAGGCGCCGTATCGGGCCCGCCAAGCATCGCTTGCGGCACCACGGCCGCTCGGGCATCAAGACGGCCGCACAGCCAGGCCACATCCCATGACAAGCTACCCGACGATCAAGATAACGCGCGGCCACGATCGACGCCAGAAGGCTGGCGCACCATGGCTTTTCTCCAACGAGCTCAGGCTTGACGACGCCAGCAAGAGCCTGCCGCCCGGCAGCATCGTCCGACTGATGGCGCCCACCGGCAAGATCGTCGGCGTGGCCCATTTCAACCCGCACTCACTGATCGCCGCCCGGCTCTTGAGCCGCAACAAGGACGCGTCGATCGATCGCGCCTTCCTCGAGCGACGGATCGCGCGTGCCCTCTCGCTGCGCGAGAAGCTCTACGAGCGCCCCTATTACCGGCTGGTGCATGCCGAAGGCGACGGGCTGCCGGGGCTGGTCGTCGACCGCTATGGCGACCTCCTTGTCGTCCAGCTCAACACGGCCGGCATGGTCGCTCTCGAGACCGAGCTCACCGAGGCACTCGTCGCCATGGTTGGCGCGACTTGCGTCCTAGCCCGCAACGACTCTCCCGGCCGATCGATGGAGGGGCTGGCCGAAGAGGTGCGCGTGCTGAACGGGGCACTTCCGGAGCGCATCGACGTCGAGGAGAACGGCCTCGTCTTCGTCACCGATCCGAGCGCCGCACAGAAGACCGGCTGGTACTACGATCAGTCCCTGAACCGGGCCTTTGCGGCAAGGCTCGCCAAGGGCGGCAGCGTCCTCGACCTCTACTCGAACGCTGGCGGCTTCGCGCTCACCTGCCTCGCCGGCGGTGCGAGATCGGCGCTCGCTGTCGACCGGGCCAAACCGGCCTTGAGCCTCGCCCAGGCCAGCTGCCGAGCGCCAAGGTGTTGCCGATCGCTTGACCACCAGGGCTGCCGAAGCGTTTGCCGCCATCGACGCGCTCGGCAAGGAGAAGGCCCGGTTCGACCTGGTCATCGCCGATCCCCCCGCGTTCGTCCGGTCGAAGAAGGATCTGGCGGTGGGGCTGCGCGGCTATCGGAAGCTTGCGCGCGAAGCCTCCGGCCTGGTCGCCGAGGCCGGCTTCTTTCTGATGGCCTGCTGCTCGCACAATGTCGCGCGCGAGGCTTTTGCCGAGGAGGTTTCGGCCGGCATCCGCGCCGCCGGTCGCGGCGCGCGGCTGCTGCACGAGGCCGGCGCGGCGCCGGATCATCCGGTGCATCCGGCGCTACCGGAGACGGCCTACCTCAAATGCCTGGTCTATGCGCTGGATTGACCACACCGGCGGCGGCGGGGCGCACGATCGAGGATAAATCAACTTAAGGTTGTTGATTGTGGTCTGCACTAGCAATATAGGCTAGTCGTAGCGATCACGCATCAGCCGAGGTTGAGCCCTTGCATCGATTTTCCGTTGCTTCGGCACATCGTGCCGCCGGGCGTTCGCCAACCGGCCAGGCGGCGGAGGCACGAGCGCTCGTCGAGAGCTTCGCCAAGCTGTGCGCGCAGCTCGACCGGCCGCTGCCCGAGGCCGAGCTGCAGGCGGTGGCACGGGACCCGGCGGACGTCGACCTGGACCGGCTGGTCCGCCTGGCGGATCGTCTGGGTCTGGAGGCGCAGATCCTGCCGGCGACTCCGGTCGGCTCAAGCGCACGGCACCACCCTTCCTGCTCGTCAGCGAGGATGGCAAGCAGGCCTGGCTCGCCCGGGCGCGGATCAAGACGCGACTGATGCTGGTCGATCCGCGGCAGGGCGGCCGGACGGCACCGACGACCCTCAAGGCTGCGGCCGCGCCTCGGCAGCCGCATACTGCAGCTTCGCCAGAAGCGACGCGCCACGAGCGACGGGCGTCAGGTTTGGCGCCAAGCCATCTGGCAGCGGCTGAAACCGGTCTTTCTCGAGGTCGGGATCGCCTCGGTCTGCATCAACCTGCTGGCGCTGGCGATGCCGATCTTCATGATGACCGTCTACAACAAGGTCATCGGCCAGGGCTCGCTCGGCACGCTCGACGTGCTCGCGATCGGCATGGTGACGCTGTTCGGCTTCGAGCTGCTGCTGCGCTCGCTGCGCGGCTACGTCATGAGCCACACCGGCGCCAAGCTCGATCTGGCGCTCAGCAGCGAGGTCGTCCATCACCTGCTGCGGCTGCCCTATCGGGTGTTCGAATCGATGCCGCAGGGCCAGCTGATGGAGCGTCTGCGCCAGCTCGATCAGCTCCGCACATTTCTTTCGGGCAATCTGCCGCTGCTCCTGGTCGATTTCGCGTTCGTCGGCCTCTTCATCGCCGCGATCTTCCTCTTCAGCCCGGTGCTCGGCTGGGTGACGCTCGCAGCCTTGCCCTTGTTCATCGGCCTTTCGGCGATCGCCCAGCTGCGGCAGAGCCGCTTGCTGCGGGCGAATTTCCGTGCCGTCGCGAAAAAGTCGGCGGGTCTCGCCGAGACGGTCAGCCAGGCACTGACGGTCAAGGCCCTGGCGCTCGAGCCCGAGATGCAGCGCCGCTTCGAGGATCGGCAGGTCGAGAGTGCCTGGACCGGCTTCAAGGCGAGCCGCCTGGCCAACGGCGTCGCGGCTACCGGACAGGTGCTCCAGCACGTGGTGAGCCTCGTTGTCATCTATCTGGGTGCGCGGATGATCGTCGCCGGTGAGCTCACGATCGGCGCCCTCATCGCCTGCACCATCCTTTCGGCCAGGGCACTCGCCCCGATGCGGCAGATCTTTTTCGCCTGGCATCAGCTGCAGCAGTCACGCGACGCGCTGACCCGGCTCGGTGACCTGATGGGCGAGCGTCCGGAGCAGACGGGTGCCGCAATCCCGTTGCCGAACCCGCTGCATGGCCGCTTCCGTTTCGAGGCAGTTCGCTTCAGCTACGATCCGGCGAAGCCGCCGGCGCTAGCGGATCTCGACCTCGGTATCGATCCGGGTAGCATGCTCGCGGTCGTCGGACCGCCGGGCTCCGGCAAGAGCACGCTCGCCAAACTCTTGATCGGGCTCGAAAAACCAGACAGCGGACGCATGCTCGTCGACGACGTCGACATTGCCCGGCTCGATCCGGCCGAGTACCGTGGCCAGCTCGGTGTCGTGCCGCAGGAGATCCAGCTCTTCGCCGGCAGCATCGCCGAGAACATCGGCATCGCGGCGGTCGACCGCTCGATGCAGCGGATCGTCGCCGCCGCCAAGTTCGTCGGCATCCACGACACGATCCAGAAGCTGCCGGACGGCTACGACACCGACCTCGGCGAGCGCGGCAACGGCCTGTCGCTGGGCCAGCGGCAGCTGCTCTGCATCGCCCGCGCGCTCGTCCGCAACCCGCGGATCCTGGTGCTCGACGAGGCGACGAGCGCTCTCGATCTTGCCAGCGAAGCCTACCTGCTGCGCAACCTCAAGCGCGCCGGCAGCGGCCGGACGATCGTCATGGTCACCCACCGCCTGTCGGTGATCGAGATGTGCGACCGGGCCATCCTGCTCGAGCATGGCCGGTATCGCCATGGCCGGCCATCCCCGCGATGTCGTGCGGCGAGCGCGTCAGCCGGTCAGCGACGGCGAGGCCACGGCATGAGGGAGGCCACGGCATGACGAAAGCGGGCCGCATGATGGAGAGCAAGCCTCCCCGGCGCGAGGGCATTGCCAGCTGGACCTCGTGGACCACGCCGAAGGCCACGACAGAACTATTGCCAAGCGATATCCGCGCGTTGCTCGAGAGCCGCCGCTCGCCGGTGGCCGGGGCATTGATCGGCAGTGTCGCCTTGCTGCTCGCCGTCGCCGTCGCCTGGACGGCCTGGGCCAAGGTCGACGAGGTGGTCAAGGCGCAGGGCGAGGTGGAGCCGGCGGAGCGGGTCAAGCTCTTGAACCATCCCCGCGGCGGACGGATCGCCACCCTCGAAGTGGTCGACGGCCAGCGGGTCGAGGCTGGTCAGGTGCTGCTCACCTTCGCGCCGGAGATCGACGCCAAAGAGGAGGCCGAGCTACGCGGTCGCTGGCACGGCCGGCTGGCCGAGGTGGCGGTGCTCAAGGCCGAGATCGAAGGTGCGCCATTGGCCCCGCCGGCTGAGCTCCTGCGCAGCCGATCCGATCTGGTAGCGGAGGCGGAGGCGCGGCTCGTGGCCCGTCGCGAGGCGCGCGACGGCCAGCGCGAGGCACTGCAGCGCAATGTCGACGGTCATCGTGCGGCCATGCGGAGCGCCGAGGCCGAGATCGAGCGGCTGGACAGCGGCACGGTGCTGTTGGCCCAGCAGGCAGATTCGGTTCGCCAGCTTGCCGAGCGGGGCCTCTATCCGAGGATGAAGATGCTGGAGCTCGAGCGCCAGCTCGTCGACATGCAGGGCGAGCTCGCCAAGGCCAGGGCCGACCTCGCCACCGCCCGAGCGTCGCTCGCCGAGAGCGAAAGCCGGCAGAGCGCCTTCGACAAGGACTGGCGGCGCGAGCTCCTCGAATCACTGAGTGCTGCGATGGCCGAGCGCGACCAGATTGCCGAGCAGCTGGGCGCGCAGACTGCCGTTGTCGAGGAGCTCGTGCTCAAGGCTCCGGTCGATGGCATCGTGCAGGAGCTGAAGCCCGCAGCCGCCGGCCAGTCGCTCGCCGCCAACGAGACTATCTTGAAGCTCGTGCCGGTGGCCGATGGTCTGGTGATCAAGGCCCTGGTCGCCAATCCCGACATCGGGCGGGTGACGCCGGGGATGCCAGCGGTGGTCAAGGTCCGCGCTTACGATTTCGCCCGGTTCGGCTCGATCGACGGCGAGGTGACGCGGATCAGCGCCGATGCCGTCAGCGGCGATACGCCGGGCGAGCTGCCGAGCTTTGCCGTGGAGGTGGCGACCGTCAAGGATCACATGGGCGAGGGCAGGTCACTGCCGGTGCTGCCCGGCATGGTGGTCGACGTCGAGCTGCGCGTCGGCGAGCGGACGATTCTGTCCTACCTCACCGACACGCTGACGACGATGAAGGAACGCGCGTTCAAGGAGGGCTGATGGCCGCGCCACCTCGCGCCGGCCCATTCACTGCTTCAGCCGGTGTTGAAGTTCTGCCGGACGTTCCGCCTTGCACCGGTCATGTCGATGACCTGCAGCGTCCCGTCGGCCATCTTCGCGAAGGTGAAGTTCCGCTCCGCGAAGCCGCGGCAGCTCAGCGCGGAATTGTAGGGGAAGACCCGGTCGTCATTCACCATGCCCTCGTCGATCCAGTAGTAGCGAACGCGCATGACGACTTGGTCGTCGCTCTCCTCGATCGTCTCGGCCGCGGTCACCGAACGGATGAGAGGCCCGGTGCAGCTGCCGCCGACCTCCGTGGCCTTGCCGGCATAAAAGCGCTGGATCTGCCATTCGAGGCCCGACTGACCGTTGATGGTTCCGGCGCCGGCACAAGCGGAGAGGGCCAGCATCATGGCAACTCCGATCAGGGCGAGGCGCATATTGGGAAGCCAGAACCGGGTCATCTCGTCCCTTTCTCGTGATCGTCTCAAGCCGCCGCGCGGCCGGTTGCAGCGGGCAGCTCGAGAGAGAATGTCGTGCCCTGGGAACCCGTTGCCAAGAGCCGCAGCTCGCCGCCATGCGCCCGCGCGATCTCGCGGCAGATGGCGAGCCCGAGCCCGGTTCCCCCGGTGGACGCGGCAAAGGGCTCGAACAGATGCGCCTTCACCGTCTCCGGCAGGCCGGCGCCGGTGTCGCTGACATCGATGGCTGCGAAGCCGTCGCTCCACCTGTTCCTGAAGGTCAGCTGGCCGCCGTCGGGCATCGCCTCGATGGCGTTCTTCGCGAGGTTCAAGAACAGACGGTGCAGTTGGTCGGCATCACCGCGCACGGTGACAGCGGGGGGCACCTCGTTGACGATTCGCGCCGCACCTGTCGCTGCATCGAGCGCCCCGATGACCTCGTCGATCAGGCCGCGCAGGCGCACCGCGCCGGGCCGCGGCGGCTGTGGCCTGCTGCGGGCGAAATCGAGGGTCTGCTGACAGAGCCGGATGGCCCGCTCCAGCGTCTGGATCAGCTTGGGCGTGACGGCCTGCACCGCCGGATCCTGGCTGCGCTCGAGCCGATCGGAGACGAGCAGCGCGGTGCTCAGGATGTTGCGCAGGTCGTGGTTGAGCTTGCTCACCGCCTCGCCCAACGCCGCGAGGCGCGTCTTCTGCGTCAAGGCGTTGCGCAGGTCGTGTGTCATGGCGACTAACTCGCGATCGACGATGCCGATCTCGTCGCCCCGCGTGGACGGTGTCTGATCGTGGCTCTGGTCCTCAGGCTGCTGGCGAAACCGCGCAATGCGATCGGTGATGCCGACCAGCGGCCGCACGATGAGCTGGCGGAGCGCGAAGAACAGCAGGGCGGCGACAATCAGGGACAGCATGACCGACAGCAGCAGAATGCGCCACGCATAGTCGGTCATCGCCGCATGCAGCGGCACTTCGGTCAGCGTGACCTCGATCGTCGTCCCGAAGGCCATGGGCGCCGGCCCGACGACACGAATGACCCGCTGTCCACCGTGCCGCAGGGTCTGCATCGCCGCGGCGATCAGCTCGAGCCAGCTTTCGCCACCGACCTGAAACGTGGCGTCGACGGGTGCCTCGAGACCCAGCATCAAGACCGGCTCGTCGTGGATCACGGTAACCGACAGCACGCCCGCGTGGGTCAGGAGGGCATCTTCGACAGCCGGGCTCGGCTGCTCGCGATCATGCGCCAAGCCGATCGTCGCCAGATGCGCTGCGGCAATGCGCTCCTCGAGAAAAACCGTCCGAAACCGCGCGATGGACGGCAGGAAGATGAGCACCTCGCCGAGCAGCAAGAAGATGACGGTCAGCAGCAAGAGCCGAGCCGACAGCGATCGGCCCCATGGCGGCCGGGCCGTCGATGCGGTCAACGGACGGCCGTACCCGATCGAAGCGGGTCCGCCTCCGGCGCCGGCTGTCGTGGGGCTGCAATCAGCACCGTCCGTTGGCGCATGGTGTTCGCTGGCTCATAGGTCGCTGTCGTTCAGTGACCAGTCATAGCGGTAGGCGCCGATTGTCTCAACGCCGGCAAGCAGTTGCCGTGTGGCGCCGGTCGCGTGCCGACGGAGATGCGCCAGGACTGCGGTCTCGCTGCCGCCGAAATCCGCCTGGAACCAATCGTAGATGCGTGATGCCGTCAGTCGATCGCCGCCGATCGTGCGCGGCACCAATGCCACGCCGCGCGGGTCATTGACATAGTCGTTGGTACCCTTCGTCAACATCGCTTCTAAGCGATCGGCGGTGAACGGCACGGGCTGCAGGTTCGGGCAGCCGATCGAAGCGCAGTTGACGGCGTAGTGGATGCGCGGCTCCTGCCAGATCGGGCGCAGGATGCGATGCTCGATGTCGTCGAGCGACAACGCCTCGTCCATGATCGTCACCAGCTTTTGCCCCCAGGGACCGACGGCGAAGAACCCGGGTGAGGTATCGATGTCGCGGATGCTGTCGACCGGGTAGTGGTCGATCACGACCCTCAGGGTCAAAGCGTTGTAGAGGTTGATCCAATAGGCCATCTGCTCCGGGCGGGCGAGGCTGTCCGGCGCAACGGCGGCCAGCTCGGCGACATAGGCCTCGAGCAATTCTCTGCCGTCCGATGCGAGCGCCTGGTAGCGAACCCGATTGATGCCGTCATCGTGCTGCACCAGGAATCGCTCGAGGATTTCGAGCGTAGCGACCGTGGTCGACGCTCAGGTTGCTGGCGGGGTCGTGGACCTGCCAGCGCGGCCATAGGTCGGACGCTGGTGCCGCGTCTGCCGCCGTCTGGCCGAGTAGGGAAGGCGCCAACGTGGCGGCGCCCGCGATGGCGAGCGGCCACGTCAGGCGCGCGCGCATCGGCACCCGATCGGCCGCGACGCGTGGCGTGGACGCAAAGAGTGGAAGCGGTGGTCGAGCAGGCGGCAATTTGCACCCCCAAGCTTGTTTGACAGTCAGTAACCGCACGCCTATGTGTGCCGTCCGGTCGGTATTGCGCCGCCCGGCAGCCATCATCCTATGCCGATAACAAGGAATTGACCTTTGAAGAGAACGTACCAGCCGAGCCGGCTCGTGCGCAAAAGGCGCCACGGCTTTCGTGCCCGCATGTCGACGGTCGGTGGCCGGCGTGTCATTCGCGCGCGTCGTGCGAAGGGCCGCAAGCGGCTGAGCGCCTGAGGCGATAGCCCAGATTTTGGCAAACCTCTGCAGATCGACGAAACGCCCTGTGCCGCACCGCTCGTCCGCCTCAAGAAGCGTGCAGATTTCCTTGCCTGCGCGCGAGGCGGAAAAGTGGCGCGCCCGGCGTTCATCCTGCAGAGGGTCCAAAGGCCAATTTCAGGCGATGATGACGCGGCAATCGCGGCCACCACGGCTCGCATCGGCTTCACGGCTTCCCGTAAGGTCGGCGGCGCTGTCGCGCGCAACCGGGCCAAGCGCCGGCTGCGTGCCGTTGCGGCCCTGGTCATGCCGGCCCGCGCCGTGCCTGGTCACGACTATGTCCTCGTCGCCAGGTCGAGCGTGCTGACATGTGCCTTCGCGACACTTGCGGCCGATCTGACCACGGCGATGAACGAATTGGCGTTGCGGCCGGGTCGGCAGGCGCACGCTCGTTCGCCGAAGCGCGCGCCGCGAGTGCCGGAGCAGGCATCGATCGCGCCCTAGCGTTGCCGCTCCGGGGGCTCGTGGCGCTCTATCGCTATCTGCTTTCGCCGTTCCTGCCACCAAGCTGCCGCTTCGCGCCGACCTGCTCCGCCTACGCTGCCGAGGCGCTGCAGCTTCACGGTGCGCTCGGCGGCGGATGGCTCGTCCTTCGTCGGGTCATTCGTTGCCATCCGTGGGGCGGCTCGGGCTACGATCCCGTGCCAGCTCAGCCGCGCGCCGGTCGCAGGAATAAGCGTCATCCGTCAACTCCAGACGCCCCGGAACCGATCGGTCCGCCCGCATGACTGACCAAAAGAACCTCATCCTCGCCATCATCTTCTCGGTCGGCATCATCCTCCTCTTCCAGGTGTTCTACGAGATGCCGCGGATGCGCGAGGAGGAGCGCCTGCGCGAATTGCAGCAGCAGACATCCGAGACGCAGCAGTCGGACTCGATCGTCCGCCCGGCGCCGAGCGATGACGCTCTGACACCGGGTGGTGAGCGGCTGGCGCCCGGCGGTGACGTGCTGGCGCCCGGCACGCCGGACGTCGGGGGCGGCACGGCCGCCACGACCCGGGCGGCCGTCCTGGAGCGTCAGCCGCGCGTCGCCATCGACAACGGTCGCGTACACGGCTCGATCGTGCTCGAGGGCGGGCGGATCGATGACATCACGCTCGTCGACTACCGTCAGACGATCGCGCCCGACTCGCCCGAGGTCGAGCTGCTCAATCCGGCCGGGACGCGGGCGCCCTACTTCGCCGAGTTCGGCTGGGTGTCGACGGACGGTGTGCCGGTGCCCGATGCGACGACGGTGTGGCAGGAGGACGGCAACCGTCTGACCGCCGACCAATCGCTCGAGTTCCGCTGGGACAACGGCGAGGGCCTGATCTTCAAGAAGCGGATCAGCCTCGATCCCGATTTCATGTTTCACATCGAGCGGACGGTCGAGAACACGACGGACGCGCCGGTCACGCTCTATCCCTACTCGCTGCTCACTCGCTGGCCGACGCCCGAAGACCATGGGCTTCTTCATCCTGCACGAAGGCCCGATCGGTGTGCTCGACGGCACGCTGAAGGAGATCGACTACAGCGATCTGGCGGAGGACGGGCCGCAGCGAGTTCGCCAGCACCGGCGGCTGGGTCGGCTTCACCGACAAGTACTGGCTCGGCGCGTTGATTCCCGACCAGGCCGAGGCGGTCGAGGCGACATTCCGCCATACGCTGCGCAACGGCGAGGACCGCTACCAGATCGACTATCTGGGTGCCGGCCGGTTGATCCCTGCAGGCGGCGCCGTCGACGTTTCCGATCGGCTGTTCGCCGGTGCCAAGGAGGTCACCCTGCTCGATGCCTACAGCGAGCTGTACGGCATCCCGCTCTTCGACCGCGCCGTCGATTTCGGCTGGTTCTACTTCCTCACCAAGCCGATCTTCTACGTCCTGAACTGGCTTTACGCGCTGCTCGGCAATTACGGCTTGGCCATCCTGGCGCTGACCCTGATCGTCAAGCTCCTCTTCTTCCCGCTGGCCAACAAATCGTACCGCTCGATGAGCCAGATGAAAAAGCTGCAGCCGGAGATGGTCAAGCTGCGCGAGCGCTACGGCGACGACAAGCAGAAGATGCAGCAGGAGCTGATGGCGCTCTACAAGCGCGAGAAGGTCAACCCGGTCGCCGGCTGCCTGCCGATCATCGTGCAGATTCCGGTCTTCTTCGCGCTCTACAAGGTGCTCTTTGTCTCGATCGAGATGCGCCACGCGCCATTCTTCGGCTGGATCAAGGACCTCTCGGCACCTGATCCGACGAGCCTGTTCAACCTCTTTGGCCTGTTGCCGTTCGATCCGCCCAGCTTCCTGATGATCGGTGTCTGGCCGTTGATCATGGGCGTGACCATGTGGCTGCAGTTCCGCTTGAACCCGCAGCCGGCTGACCCGATCCAGGCCAAGGTGATGAGCTTCCTGCCGCTGATCTTCGTCTTCCTGTTCGCGACCTTTCCGGCTGGACTCGTCATCTATTGGACCTGGAACAACATCCTCTCGATCGCCCAGCAGTGGGTAATCATGAAGCGGATGGGCGTGAAGGCGGGATGACCGACCCGGCAGCGGAGCAGCCCGGCGAGCGTGTCGTCCCGCTGTTCTCGGCGGCCGACATCGAGGCGCGTATCGACGAGCTGGCGAGCGGCATCGCTGCGGTGGTGCCGCGCGACGTGACCGTGGTCGGGCTCTTGAAGGGCAGCTTCATGTTCGCGGCCGACCTGATACGCGGCCTCGATCGCCACGGCGTCTCTCCCTATGTCGAGTTCCTCCAGGTCAGCTCCTATGGGCTCGACAAGGAGAGCAGCGGCCGGGTCAAGGTGATCGGCGGCATGCCGGAGACCGCGTCGGGCAAGGACGTGCTGCTGGTGGACGACATCCAGGATACGGGCCGCACGCTGGCGTTCACCGCCGATCTGCTGCGCTCGCACGGGGCCCGGAAGATCTGGAGTGCTGCGCTGCTCGACAAGCCGTCCAGGCGGGTGGTGCCGTTCGACGTCGACTTCATCGGCTTCGAGATCGAGGACGTCTTTGTCGTCGGCTACGGGATCGATTACGCCGAGCGCTACCGGCACCTGCCGTTCATCGGCCGTGTCGAGCAGGGCTGACGACGACGAAGCGGCGGCAGCGCTCGCGGAGGAGGCGCGGCTGCTGTTCGCCCGCCCGCCGCGCTTTATGCTCGGCGTGGCACGGCTGGACCAGCTGCCCGAGCCGGCCGGGCCGGAGGTCGCGATTGCCGGCCGCTCGAATGTCGGCAAGTCGAGCCTGATCAACGCGCTCACCGGGCGGGGCGATCTGGCGCGCACCTCCAACACCCCAGGGCGCACCCAGGAGCTCAATTACTTCGAGCTGGACGGTCGGCTCCGCCTCGTCGACCTACCCGGCTACGGCTATGCGAAAGCCCCCAAGGCCAAGGTGGATGCCTGGACAGAGCTCGTCTTCGCCTTTCTGCGAGGTAGGCCGACGCTCCGGCTCGTGGTTCTCCTGATCGACGGCCGGCACGGCTTCAAGAGCGCGGACGACGCGGCGATGACGCTGCTGGGCAAGGCTGCGGTGCCGTTCGTGGTGGTGCTGACCAAGGCGGACCTGGTGCCCGCGACGGAGCTCGACCGTCGGGTCGAGGAAATCAAGACGACACTGGCCAGGAAGCCCGCAGCCTGGCCGAACGTGCTGATCAGCAGCGCCAAGAAGGGCCGCGGCCTGGAAGAGCTGCGCGGGTTGATGGCAGGTCTCTTGGCAACCGCTTAGGGTTCGACCGGGAGCCATAACGAAGGTGCGATGAGGGAGAGCGCCCATGGTCGTCAGGCCTGATCCGAACGCCAGTGACAAGACCGCGGTCGCCAAGACGCTGATCGAGGCGCTGCCGTACATGCGCCGCCATCACGGTGCCACCTTCGTCATCAAGTATGGTGGCCACGCCATGGGAGAGGAGCACCTCGCCCGCGACTTCGCCCGCGACGTCGTGCTGCTGAAGCAGGTGGGCATCAATCCGGTGGTCGTCCACGGCGGCGGGCCGCAGATCAAGGCGATGCTCGATCGGCTCGCGATCAAGAGCGAGTTCGTGGACGGCCTCAGGGTGACCGACGCCGCCACCGTCGAGGTGGTCGAGATGGTTCTCGCCGGCAAGATCAACAAGGAGATCGCCTCCGCCATCCAGGCGGCCGGTGGCAAGGCGGTCGGCATCTGCGGCAAGGATGCGCAGCTGATCACCGCCGAGCGGCTCACCCGCACGCGCCGGGATCCGGAAAGCCGCATCGAGGCCCTGGTCGATCTGGGCTTCGTCGGCGAGCCCAAGTCCGTCGATCCGACCATCCTCGATCTCCTGGCGAAGTCCGAGATCATCCCGGTGGTGGCCCCGATCGGCACCGGTCCGGACGGCGAGACCTTCAATATCAATGCCGACACCGCCGCCGGCGCGATCGCCGGCGCGCTTCGCGCCAAGCGGCTGTTGATGCTCACCGACGTCAAGGGTGTCCTCGACAAGTCGGGCCAGCTGCTCTCCCTTCTCGGCATTCCCGAGGTGCGCAACCTGATCGATGACGGGACCATCCACGGCGGCATGATCCCCAAGGTCGAGACCTGCATGGCGGCGATCGAAGCCGGCGTCGATGCGGCGACGATCATCGACGGCCGCGTCCCGCATGCGCTCCTGCTGGAGCTCTTCACCGAGCACGGCATCGGCACCCAGATCCGTCGCGCGTCGCCTTAGCGTCTTTCCTGGCAGCCGTGCCGTCGCCCGCTCACACCTCGCTGACGCAGTCGTTATCCAACGCGATTTGAGCCACCCGGCACCGTCCCATACTGTCTCGCGTGTGTTCCGCACCCGTTTGAAGAGGCAGTCTACATGCGCCCACCTTCGTTGCTCGGCGTCGGGCTTCTGGCCCTTGCCGTTTCGCTGACGACAGCCACGGCCCTCGCCGGCCCACAATATGTCGACGAGACCGGCTTCGCGCTGAGCGGCTACGACCCCGTCGCCTACTTCGACCTCGAGCAGGCGCCCCCCGGCGACGCTCAGCCTTTCGCAGTGCCGGGCCACGCCGACATCACGACTGAATGGAATGGCGCCACCTGGGCGTTCGCCAGCGAGGTCAACCGCGACCGCTTCCTGGCCGATCCCGAGGCCTATGCACCCGCCTTCGACGGGCACTGCGCTTTCGGTGTGGCCAAGGGCGGCAAGGTGCCGGCTAACCCCAATCTGTGGCGCATCGTCGATGGCCAGCTCTACGTCAACATCAACCCCGCCGTGCAAGGCATGTGGTCCGCCGACATCGACGGCAACATCCGGACAGCGTCGGGCAACTGGTCGGCGTTGGAGGCGGACCCCGCCTCGGCGGCTTCCTGGCTCGATCTGGATGCCAATGCCGGCACTTATGAGACGCTGGCCCCGGTCGGCGGGTAGGCGACCGCTGCCCATCTCCTTCGACCCTCGAGAGGATCTTGTGATGACGACCAGTACCAACACCACAGCCGCCCTGCTAGCCGGCGCTGTCGCCGCAGCGATCGCCGGCGCCGGCAGCTTCGCGACACCTGCCCAGGCCGCCAACGAGAAGTGCTACGGCGTGTCGCTTGCCGGGCAAAACGACTGCGCGGCCGGTCCGGGCACGACCTGCGCCGGGACGTCGACCGTCGACTACCAGGGCAATGCCTGGACACTGGTGCCCGAGGGCACCTGCGAGAAGTATGGTAATGCGGCGGAGGCCGCGTTCGAGCTTCCCGGGGACCGCAAGGGCTCGCTGGAGCCGCTCGACCGCGATCTGCCGGCCTGAGCAAGGTCGATCGCAAGCGGGCAGGCGGCGGCAGCAGACCGCCGCCTGCCCGACGCGATGACGTGGCAGGGACACAAGCTGATGCATACGGCCATCCCGGCGGCTGCGGGTCTCGGTCTCAAGGCCCAACACTACGCCGTGATCGGGTCGTCGCGGCCGGCGATCGGCTGGTTCGAGGTCCATCCCGAGAATTACATGGGCGCCGGCGGCCCGCCGCACCGTCACCTCGAACGAATCCGCGCCGACTATCCGTTGTCGCTGCATGGCGTCGGCTTGTCGATCGGCGGGGACGGGCCGCTCGACCAGGCGCATCTGCGGCGCCTAAGCGATCTCTGTGACCGCTACGCGCCTGGGCTCGTCTCGGAGCACTTGGCCTGGTCGACTCACGACGGCATCTACTACAACGACCTACTGCCGCTGCCCTATACGCCGTCGGTATTGTGCCGCGTGGCAGACCACATCGACCACCTGCAGACGGTGCTCGGGCGGCGTATCCTGCTCGAGAACCCGTCCTCGTACCTCGCCTTCGCCGAGAGCACCCTCGCCGAGACGGCATTCCTGGCCGAACTGGTCGAGCGGACCGGCTGCGGCCTGCTGCTCGACGTCAACAACGTCTTCGTCTCGGCGGCAAACCTCGGCTACACGCCCGAAGCCTATATCGCCGATTTCCCGCTGCATGCCGTGCGCGAGATCCACCTCGGTGGCCATGCCGTCGACCCGAGCGGGCTCTTGATCGATGCCCATGATCGAAGTGTCGTCGACCCGGTCTGGTCGCTCTTCGAGCATGTCCTGGAGCGCACCGGGCCCATGCCGGCGCTGGTCGAATGGGACAACGACGTGCCCGAGTGGCCGGTGCTCCTGGCCGAGGCAGCGCGCGCGCAACGCCTGCTCGACGCGGCGATCGCCAGGGACCAGGCGCTTGCCCGGGCAAGCTGACCTCGCGGCAGCGCTGCTCGACCCTGATCGCGCAGCCCCGGCCGGGTTGACCCCGGCAGCGCGGCTCGCGATCTACCGCAACAATGTCGTGGTCAGCCTCGTGGATGCCCTGGCCGCTGCCTACCCCGCCAGCTTGACGCTGGTCGGTGATCGCTTCTTTCGGGCTGCGGCCGGCGTGTACGTGCGGGCCGAGCCGCCCCGGTCACCCGTGATCATCGCCTATGGCGACAGCTTCCCGGCCTTCCTCGAAGGCTTCGCGCCAGCGGCACGATACCCGTTTCTCGCCGACGTCGCTCGGCTGGAGCGCCTCTGGATGGAGGCCTACCATGCCGCCGAGGCTGTGCCGCAGCCGATCACTGCCCTCGGTGCCGTGCGCGAGGACGATCTGCCATCCGCGCGGATCGTACTGCACCCGTCGGCCCGGCTGCTGCGCTCGCGTTGGCCTGTCGCCAGCCTCTGGGCAGCGAACACAGGCCGCGGCGCGCACGACGCTGTCGACCTGGGGCGCTCGGAGCTGGTGCTCGTGGCACGGCCACACGAGGCCGTCCATGTCCACGTCCTGAAGCCGGGCCTGTTCGCCATGCTCGAGGCGCTGCAGTCGGGCGCCTCGCTCGCCGAGGCCGCGGAGCAGGGCGCAGGCGCGGAAGACGCCTTCACCCTGGCCGCCGCCATCGGGTCCCTGTTCGAGCTCGAGATCGCCGCCGGCATTTCCCTGCCAGAAAGGAACCGGAGCCCATGATCGACGACCTCGCCACCCTCCACCATGGCATCTTCAGACGGCTCGAGGCGGCGCTGGACGGCTGGTTCCTCGGGCTCTTTGCCCGTTTCGTCTTTGCCGCCTTGTTGCTGGTCTACTTCCTGAGCTCGGCCACGACCAAGCTCGGAGAGGGGGCGCTCGGCTTCATCCATCTATCCGCCGGCGCCTACATCCAGATCGTGCCGTCGATCATGGAGGCGTCGGGCTATGATCCGAGCGCCATCGCCTTCTTCCCATGGGGCCTAATCGTCCATCTCGGCACCTACACCGAGGTGCTGCTGCCGCTGCTCATCGTGGTCGGGCTCTTCACCAGGCTGGCGGCACTCGGCATGATCGGCTTCGTCGCTGTGCAGACCTATGTCGACATCAATTTCCATGGCGCCGACGCCACGACGATCGGCTCTTGGTTCGACCGCACGGCGGACTCGGCGATCGCCGATCAGCGCCTGCTCTGGATGATGCCGCTGGTCTATCTGGTCGTCAAAGGTGCCGGCGGCGTCTCCATCGACCATCTCCTCGCCCGTCGCTTCGTCGACGACATCGAGCCGATCCCGGAATGGCAATAGGGCGGTCGAGCGGAACAGCCACTCGGCCAAGGCTCGCTCACGCGCCACCGTCACTCCCACTCGATCGTCCCGGGCGGCTTGCTGGTGACGTCGTAGGTCACGCGGTTGATGCCCTTGACCTCGTTGACGATGCGGGTGGCGGTGCGGGTCAGGAAGGCCGCCTCGAAGGGGTAGACATCGGCGGTCATGCCGTCGGTCGACGTGACGGCGCGAAGCGCGCAGACCCACTCATAGGTCCGCCCGTCGCCCATCACACCCACGGTGCGGACCGGCAGCAGCACGGCGAAGGCCTGCCAGATCGCATCATAAAGGCCGGCCTTCCTGATCTCGTCGAGATAGATCGCATCGGCTTCTTGCAGGACGGCGATCCGGTCGGGCGTGATCTCGCCCAGGATGCGCACCGCCAGGCCGGGGCCGGGAAAGGGATGCCTGCCGACGAACGAGGCAGGCAGGCCCAACTCCTGACCCAGCGCCCGCACCTCGTCCTTGAACAGCTCGCGCAATGGCTCGACCAGGCCCATGCGCATCCGCTCCGGCAACCCGCCGACATTGTGGTGAGACTTGATGGTGACCGACGGCCCCTTGAAGGAGACGCTTTCGATGACGTCTGGATAGAGGGTGCCCTGCGCCAGGAAATCGGCGCCGCCTAGCTTCGAGGCCTCGGCCTCGAACACGTCGATGAAGGTCTTGCCGATGATCTTGCGCTTCGTCTCCGGGTCGTCGACGCCGTCGAGCGCCGCCAGAAATGTCGGCCCGGCATCGACATGGACGAGCGGGATGTTGAAGTGGCCACGAAACAGCTCGACGACCTGCCGGGCCTCGTCTTTGCGCATCAGACCGGTGTCGACCAGGACGCAGGTCAGCTGGTCGCCGACCGCCTCGTGCACAAGGATGGCCGTGACGGCGGAATCGACGCCGCCCGAAAGCCCACAGATCACCCGACCCCGGCCGACCTTGTCCCGGATCAGGGCGATCGCCTCGTCCTTGTAGGCCGCCATCGTCCAGTCGCCCGAAAGCGCGGCGATGCCGCGGCAGAAGTTCTCGAGCAGCTGGCCGCCGATCTCGGTGTGCATCACCTCGGGGTGAAACTGCAGCCCGTAGAAGCGGCGGTGCTCGTCGGCGATCGCGGCGAAGGGCGAGCCCGGGCTCTGCGCCAGCGTGACGAAGCCATCGGGCAGGCCCGCCACCTTGTCGCCGTGGCTCATCCAGACCGTGGCCTTGGCGCCGGGCGTCATGATGCCGTCGAAGAGCGGCGAGGGGTAGACGAGCTCGATCTCGGCCCGGCCGAACTCGCGGATCGTGCCGAGCACCACCGAGCCGCCGAGCTCCGACACCATGGTCTGCTCGCCGTAGCAGATGCCGAGAACCGGGACGCCCAGCTCGAAGACGACCGGCGGCGCCTTGGGGCTGACCGCATCGGTGGTCGAGGCAGGCCCACCGGAAAGGATGATGGCCCTGGGCCCGAAGTCGCGGATCGCTGTAGCCTCCGCGGTGCAGGGCAGGATCTCGCAATAGACCTTCAGTTCGCGCAGGCGCCGCGCGATGAGCTGGGTGAATTGCGAGCCGAAATCGAGGATCAGGACTTTCTCGTGCATGCGCTGAGCCCTTAATGGAAACCCGCCTGTCGCTCCAGCCGCAAAACCATTGGCGCCTGGTTTCCACCTGCGGTATCTGAACGACCCACGCGGGCGTGGTGGAATTGGTAGACACGCAGGATTTAGGTTCCTGTGGCGCGAGCCGTGGGGGTTCAAGTCCCTCCGCCCGCACCAGGCGCGACGATCGGGCGGCCCGGCAGCAGATGCGCGAGGTCCTTAAACCCTTGGCGTTTGCGGCGGCTATGCTATAGCCCTTCCCGGGTTCGCCATTGCTGTCGCCGAGGGCGGCAGGCGCGCGGACGGACATCCCGAAAAACGTGACGTTGGGCCCGGCGATTGCGGCGGTCGCCCCAGGCTCGGACGACGAAAGGCAGAATGATGCAGGTCACAGAGGTGGCGGCCGACGGCTTGAAGCGTGAATTCAAGGTCGTGGTTGCTGCAGCGGAGATCGAGGGCAAGGTCGAGGCACGGCTGAAAAAGATGGCGAAGACGGCCAAGGTGCCGGGCTTTCGCCCTGGCAAGGTGCCTCTCTCGCTCCTCAAGCGCCAATACGGCCGCCAGCTGATGGGCGAGGTGCTCGAGCAGGCGGTCGACGAGGGCTCCAAGCAGGCGATCGCCGACAATCAGCTGAAGCCGGCGCTGCGGCCGAAGGTCGAGGTCGTCAAGTTCGACGATGGCGCCGACCTGGAGTTCAAGCTCGATCTCGAGGTGCTGCCCGAGGTGCCGGAGATCGACCTCAAGAGTATCAGCCTGACCCGCCAGGTGGTCGAAATCGCCGACAGCCAGGTCGAGGAAGCCTTGGCCAACCTTGCCAAGGTGCGCCGCAAGTTCGAGCCATTGGCCGAGCCGCGTCCCGCCGCTGACGGCGACCAGGTAACGCTCGACTTCGAGGGCAAGCTCGATGGCGTCGCCTTCGACGGCGGCAAGGCCGAGGATTTCGAGAGCATTATCGGCAGTGGCCGGATGATCCCCGGGTTCGAGGAAGGGCTGGTCGGCAAGGCCGTCGGCGACGAGGGCGAGATCGAGGCGACCTTCCCCGAGGATTACGGTCGCGAGGACCTGCAGGGCAAGACGGCGACGTTCTCGTTCAAGATCAAGGACATCAAGGCCGGCACCGAGGTCACGCTCGACGACGAAATGGCCAAGGAGGTCGGGGCCGAGGGCCTCGATGATCTCAAGGGCAAGATTCGCGAGCGGCTCGCCAGCGATTACAGGGGCATGTCTCGGCAGAAGGTGAAGCGGGCGCTGCTCGACGACCTGGCCGAGCGCTGTCAGTTCGGCGTGCCGGAAGGCATGATCGATCTCGAGTTCGGCGCCATTTGGCGGCAGCTCGAGGAGGAAATGAAGCGAACCGAGACCTCCTTCGAGACCATGGGACAGACCGAGGAGGAGCTGCGCGCCGAGTATCGGCAGATTGCCGAGCGCCGCGTGCGCCTCGGCCTCGTCCTCTCCGACATCGGCCTCAAGAACGAGGTCAAGGTCGAGGGCCCGGAGCTGCAGCAGGCGGTGATGGAACAGGCCAGGCGCTATCCCGGCCAGGAAAAGCAGGTGTTCGAGTATTTTCGCGACACCCCGGCCGCTCTCGAGCAGCTCAGGGCGCCGATCTTCGAGGACAAGGTCGTCGACTTCATCCTGGAGCGCGCCGCCGTCAAGGACGAGACGGTGAGCATCGAGGAGCTGATGAAGGATCCGGACGCCGAGGAGGAGACGCCGGCCGAGGAGCCCAAGGCCGCGGCGAAGCCGAAGGGGAAGAAGAAGGCAGCTGGCAAGTCTGCCGAGGAGACCGAGGCTTGATGCGCAACGTACCCACCGAAACCCAGCTGCTCAGCGACCTGGCGCAGGGCCCGACCAGCCAGCTCGTGCCGATGGTGGTCGAGCAGACGAGCCGTGGCGAGCGTGCCTACGACATCTTCTCGCGGATGCTGAAGGAGCGGATCATCTTCGTCACGGGTGGTGTCGAGGACCACATGGGCAGCCTGATCTGCGCCCAGCTGCTGTATCTGCGAGGCCGACAATCCCGACAAGGACGTGTCGCTCTACATCAACTCGCCGGGCGGCCTGGTGACCGCCGGACTCGCCGTCTACGACACGATGCAATACATCCGCTGCGACGTGGCGACCTTGTGCATCGGCCAGGCGGCCAGCATGGGCTCGCTGTTGCTCGCGGCCGGCGCCAAGGGCAAGCGGTTCTGCCTGCCCAACGCCCGGGTGATGACACACCAACCGTCAGGCGGCTACCAAGGGCAGGCTTCCGACATCGAGATCCACGCGCGTGAGATCCTCAACGTGAAGAAGCGCCTCAACAACATCTATGTGCAGCATACCGGCCGCACCATGGATGAAATCGACGCCAAGCTGGAGCGTGACACCTTCATGACCGCCGAGGAGGCGCAGGTCTTCGGGATCGTCGACGAGGTGGTGACGCACCGGCCCACGGCATTGACCGACCAGGCGAGCTGAGACGCGCGGCGGCCATGGCCGGTGACGTTACAGCGTCACCGGCCCGGTCAAAGCCGCTGGTCCCGGTGGTCACGGTCTCGACAACGAGGCTTGCAACGCCATCTCCCTCGTGGTTGGTTGACAGTTGGTGACAGTTTGGCGCCGTTGGGCGAAGATGGCGGGGAGTCCGGTAGCGGTGGCGATCGTCTCGTAGGACGCCTCCGTCACGCTCTGTGCGCGTCGTCACCAACGCCGGCGCCACACCCAGGCGATTGAGGTCAGATAGTCGATGAGCAAATCCAGTGGCGACTCGAAGAACACCCTGTACTGCTCGTTCTGCGGCAAGAGCCAGCACGAGGTCCGGAAGCTGATCGCCGGGCCCGACGGTGTTCATCTGCGACGAATGCGTCGAGCTCTGCATGGACATCATCCGCGAGGAGAACAAGAGCGCCATCGTCAAGAGCCGCGCGGGCGTGCCGACCCCGACGGAGATCAAGGAGGTGCTCGACGACTACGTGATCGGCCAGGAGCACGCCAAGCGGGTGCTGTCGGTCGCGGTGCACAACCACTACAAGCGCCTGGCGCACGGCGCCAAGGGCGGCGAGGTCGAGCTCGCCGAAGTCGAACATCCTGCTGATCGGGCCGACCGGCTGCGGCAAGACGCTGCTCGCCCAGACCCTGGCGCGCACCCTCGACGTGCCGTTCACCATGGCCGATGCGACGACGCTGACCGAGGCCGGCTACGTCGGCGAGGACGTCGAGAACATCATCCTCAAGCTGCTGCAGTCGGCCGACTACAACGTCGAGCGGGCGCAGCGCGGCATCGTCTACATCGACGAGGTCGACAAGATCAGCCGCAAGTCCGAGAACCCCTCGATCACCCGCGACGTCTCGGGCGAGGGCGTGCAGCAGGCGCTCTTGAAGATCATCGAGGGCACGGTCGCCAGCGTGCCGCCGCAGGGCGGGCGCAAGCACCCGCAGCAGGAGTTCCTGCAGGTCGACACCACCAACATCCTGTTCATCTGCGGCGGCGCCTTCGCCGGGCTCGAGAAGATCATCGGCCAGCGCGGCAAGCCGCGCTCGATGGGCTTCGGCGCCGAGGTCGCGGGCCCGGACGAACGCCAGACCGGCGAGATGCTGCGCGAGGTCGAGCCGGACGATCTGCTTGAAGTTCGGGCTGATCCCGGAGTTCGTCGGCCGCCTGCCGGTGGTGGCGACGCTGACCGATCTCGACGAGGCGGCGCTGGTCGAGATCCTGACGGAGCCGAAGAACGCGCTGGTCAAGCAGTACCAGAAGCTGTTCGAGATGGAGGACGTGCGCCTCGACCTTCACCGAGGACGCGCTGAAGGCGATCGCCAAGCAAGGGCGATCGCGCGCAAGACCGGGGCACGCGGCCTGCGCTCGATCATGGAGAGGCATCCTGCTCGAGACCATGTTCGACCTGCCGTCGCTCGGCACGGCGTCGAGGAGGTCGTGATCAACAAGGAGGTCGTCGATGGCGGCGCCAAGCCGCTGATGATCTACGCCGAGCAGCGCAAGGGCGACGTCGGCTCCGCCTCCTGAGACAGCCGCACCGCTCCACCCGAGCGTCGCGTCTTCAACCAGATGCCGGCGGGTTTCTTGTCAGCCTAGATGGCTGCCAACGCGCTGCGTGGGCTGCTCAGCCAGCTCCGCATCATGGCAGCGCCGATGCGCCTTGAAAGACTTGTGCCCGCAAGCCACCTCTTAGGCGGTAATCAGGCGCTCGGGGTTCGCCCCATCGGCGCCACTGCGGTGAGGTGCTAATGGTCGAGACACCCAAGACCACGATCTTTCCGGTTCTGCCGCTGCGCGACATCGTGGTCTTTCCGCACATGATCGTGCCGCTCTTCGTCGGCCGCGAGAAGTCGATCGCGCGCGCTCGAGGAGGTGATGAAGGACGACAAGCAGATCCTGCTGGTCGCGCAGAAGAACGCCGGCCAGGACGATCCTGGCACCGACGACATCTATCGCGTCGGCACGGTCTCGAGCGTGCTGCAGCTGCTCAAGCTGCCCGACGGCACGGTCAAGGTGCTGGTCGAGGGCACAGCGCGCGCGCGAGATCGCCGGCTTCATCGACAATCCCCGCTTCTTCCAGGTCTCACGCCGAGCGTGCTGCCCGAGGACGCGATCGACCGACCGCGCGAGGTCGAGGCGCTGGCCCGCGCCGTGGTCACGCAGTTCGAGCAGTACGTGAAGCTCAACAAGAAGGTGCCGCCCGAGGTGCTGGTCTCGCTCTCGCAGATCGACGACCCGGGCAAGCTCGCCGACACCGTCGCCGCGCATCTGTCGCTGAAGATCGCCGACAAGCAGGAGCTGCTCGAGACGGCGTCGCTGGTCGAGCGGCTGGAGCGGCTCTATGGCTTCATGGAGGGCGAGATCAGCGTGCTCCAGGTGGAGAAGCGCATCCGCTCGCGCGTCAAGCGCCAGATGGAGAAGACCCAGCGCGAGTACTACCTGAACGAGCAGATGAAGGCGATCCAGAAGGAGCTGGGCGAGCTCGAGGACGGCAAGGACGAGGTCTCCGAGCTCGAGGAGCGGATCAAGAAGACCAAGCTCTCGAAGGAGGCCCGCGACAAGGCCACTGGCCGAGCTGAAGAAGCTCCGCACCATGAGCCCGATGTCGGCCGAGGCCACCGTGGTCCGCAACTACCTCGACTGGATGCTGTCCATCCCCTGGAAGAAGCGCTCCAAGGTCAGCAAGGACATCAAGCTGGCGCAGAGCAGTTCTCGACGACGGACCATTACGGCCTGGAGAAGGTCAAGGAGCGGATCGTCGAGTATCTGGCGGTGCAGCAGCGGGTCGACAAGATGAAGGGGCCGATCCTCTGCCTGGTCGGGCCGCCCGGCGTCGGCAAGACCTCGCTCGGCAAGTCGCTGGCCGAGGCGACGGGCGCAACTTCGTGCGCATCTCGCTCGGCGGCGTGCGCGACGAGGCCGAGATCCGCGGCCATCGGCGGACCTATATCGGCTCGATGCCGGGCAAGATCATCCAGAGCATGAAGAAGGCCAAGACCTCGAATCCGCTGTTCATGCTCGACGAGATCGACAAGATGGGCGCCGATTTCCGCGGCGATCCGTCATCGGCGCTGCTGGAGGTGCTGGACCCGGAGCAGAACGCCAACTTCAACGACCACTATCTCGAGGTCGACTACGACCTGTCGGACGTGATGTTCGTCTGCACGGCCAACACGCTGCGCATGCCGCAGCCGCTGCTCGACCGCATGGAGATCATCCGCATCCCCGGCTACACCGAGGACGAGAAGGTCGAGATCGCCAAGCGGCATCTGATCCCCAAGCAGCTCGAGGTCGCACGGCCTGAGCGAGCAGGAGTGGTCGATCTCCGACGACGCGCTGCATCGACCTGATCCGCTACTACACCCGCGAGGCCGGCGTGCGGAACCTCGAGCGCGAGATCGCCAACCTGGCCCGCAAGGCGATCAAGGAGATCGTCGATGGCGATCGCAAGCACGGATCAAGATCACCCGGCGCAACCTCGAGAAATTCGCCGGCGTGCGCAAGTTCCGCTACGGCGAGGCCGAGCTCGAGGACCTGGTCGGCGTCACGCACCGGCCTCGCCTGGACCGAGGTCGGCGGCGAGCTCCTGTCGATCGAGGCGGTGCATGCTGCCGGGCAAGGGCAAGCATGACCATCACCGGCAAGCTCGGCGACGTGATGCAGGAATTGGTGCAGGCGGCCGAAGCTATGTCCGCTCGCGCTCGACCGCGTCTCGGCATCAAGCCGTCGCTGCTTCGACAAGACCGACATCCACGTCCACGTGCCCGGAGGGCGCGACGCCCAAGGACGGGCCGTCGGCCGGCGTCGCGATGGTCGACCTCGATCGTCTCGGTGCTGACCGGCATTCCGGTCGCGCCATCGGTCGCGATGACCGGCGAGATCACCCTGCGCGGCCGCGTGCTGCCGATCGGCGGCCTCAAGGAGAAGCTGCTGGCGGCGCTGCGCGGCGGCATCAAGACGGTCCTGATCCCCAAGGACAACGAGAAGGACCTGGCCGAGATCCCGGACAACGTGAAGAAGGGCCTGAAGATCATCGCCGTCAGCAATGGTCGACGAGGTTCTGCAGGTGGCGTTGGTGTCGGCGCCTGAGGCGCTGACCGAGGAGGAGCCAATCAGCCCCGAGATCGCCGTCCAGGCGAAGCCCGGGCCGGATCAGGCCCGCCTGCCGAACTGACCCATCGGACCAACCGCTGAAGGGGCCCGCGAGCACTGCGCTCGCGGGCCTTTTCTTTGGCGCTGCTGCCAGCCCACCGTCAGGAGAACGAGATGCCGATCCGTTGTCTCCGTCCGCATCGTCCGGGGCGCCTCGTCAGTCTGACAACGGCCTTGCTGCTCGGCGCCGAGGTCTCGCTCGCCGAACCGTTAGTCATCGCGCATCGCGGCGCGTCCGGCTACCTGCCGGAGCACACCTTGGCCACGCAGGCCATGGCGGTCGGGCAGGGGGCGGATTTCATCGAGCATGACGTCGTGCTCAGCCGCGACGGCGTGCCGCTGGTGCTGCACGACATCACGATCGACACCGTGACCGACGTGGCCCTGCGCTTCCCAGATCGATCCCGCGCGGATGGCCGCTACTACGCCATTGATTTCGACGTGGCCGAGCTGCGGACACTCAGGGTCAACGAGCGCGTTGACCATGCGACCGGTCTGCCGGTCTTTCAAAGTCGATTCCCGCCAGGCCTGGGCCGCTTCTCGATCGCCACGCTGGAAGAGGCGATCGATCTGGTGCAGGGCCTCGAGAGGTCGACGGCGCGTCCTATCGGCATCTACCCCGAGATCAAGCACCCTGCATGGCACCGCGGCGAGGGACAGGACATCAGCCGCATCGTCCTCGACGTTCTCGCAGCCAAGGGCTACAGCGCCGCGGGTGATGATCGGCTGTTCCTTCAGTGCTTCGACTGGGCCGAAACCCAACGGATCAGAGGCGAGCTCGGCTACGCCGGTCCTCTGGTCCAGCTGATCGGCCGCAACAACTGGGCCGATGCCGCCGGAACCGACTATGACGCGCTTCTCACGCCGGATGGCCTCGCCGCGCTGGCCCAGACAGTCGAGGCGATCGGGCCCTTCATCGGCCTGCTCATTGACGAGAGCGGCGAGGCCACCGGCCTCGCCGGGCGCGCGACCGCCGCTGGTCTGGACATTCACGCCTACACGCTTCGCGCCGACACCTTGCCGGAATGGGCCACCGACATGGCGACGCTGACCAACCGTCTGGTCGATGAGGGCGTCGATGGCCTCTTCTCCGACCATCCCGACCAAACGCTTCGAGCCCTGAATCGCTGACGCTCGGAGCCGGAAGCGGCGTCACGACGGCCCCCTGCGAACGGGCTATCGGCACAGCGGCCAGGTACCCATCAGGCGCCAGCGCAGGCCGGTTGAAGAGAACCCGAAAGATCGGTCAATCCCCAACCCCGGCGGCGTCTCGTTTGTTGGCTTTGGCCGAAGCTGCCCAAGTGACCGAGCGCCACCTGCATCCGCCGCCGGCCGTAGGCCTCGAACCGATCCTCGATGGCATGCATCGCCTCGACCAGCGCGGTATCATCGACTGCTCGCTTCGGCGCGTCGGCGTCGGTGGAACGCGCGATACCCATCAGACGGCATCCGTCCGCGGCGGCGAGACTGCTGGGCCTGGTGTCACGGACTTGGGCACTCTTCTCGGCCGTGCTCCGGGCTGCTGAGCCCCCTTAAGAAACGCCAGCTCGAGCGCGACGATCCGCGCCTCATGGGCCTGGACCAGGTCCGCTGCCTGCGCGTCGTCATCCACCGCGCCGGCCGAATACTTCTCGACCCAGATTCGAATCAGATTGCGGGAGATGTCGTGACGCGTCGCCAGACCGTGCAGGGTCTCGCCGGCCGGGAGCTCCTGCGCGACCTACCGCTCGAACTCAACGCCGTGGGATCGACGTCTTGCCACGGCTTCCATCCTTCGAACGCCTGGCTCACCGGGTGAATCCATTCCGCTCCAACCGTTCGGCCCAGGCGGCCTGCTCCGAGCAGGATGCAGCGCGGCCAGGTGGCGGTCTTCGTCACGCTCGGCCACCGCTCGGCCGGGTGTATGGGCAGCCAGCACTCGATCGACGGATTGGACGCTGTCGGGAGACGGCGGCGGGCCGCCGAGGAGCGGAATCGGGTCGCGGCCTTGCAGGCAGAAGGGTCCGGCAGGAGGGCGATCCGCCCGGGCTCCGGCCGTGGCGCCGGCCACGGTCAGCCGAGAGCTGCGGCGCAGCGCCTCGGCGAGCGTGCCGATCGAACTGGCGTCGCTGAAGGCTCGCACCTGCTCGAGTGGCTGCAGGCCGCTGTTTGGGCGCGACGCCGCGCTTGCCGCCGACGTCACAGACCGCCTGGCCGAGGTCGGGACGCCGGAGCGGATCGCCGGGTGGCTGAGGTGCAGGTGCGGCCTGCGGCTTGTTTCGACCGGGACGGCCCACCCTCATCCATCGTGCGCCTACATAGTCAGACCCAGCCAGAATGCGGACAAGCTCCGGTGCGGTCTGCCGACGGGGCCAAACGAGGAGTGGCCGAAAGCGAGCAACTCGCTCAATCCAGCCGTCACGGTTCCGCGCCAAGCCGAGGCTCCGCAGAAAGCGGGACCTGATGTCTGGCCTGACGCGTCCCGTCGCCAAGCGTCGGTATTGATGCGCTTGATGGCGTTTTCCCGATTGCGCTCGATCCCTCCAATCAGCTTAGCTGACGAAAATATTGCATCAGCTTATCGGGGGAACCCAACGTCGATGCGTCGGCTCTCCAGCTTCCTTGTCGCCGGGTTGCTGCTCGCAGCCATTGTCGTGGCGGTCTTGGCTCCGGCCGATGAGAGCCGCGAGCCGGCTGGCTCGCTGCAGGTTTTCGCCACGGAGCTGGGCTTGGCCGCGCCTGACGACTTCGTCGCCACGGTGGAAACCTTGCGGGCGACCGGCCGGCTGCCGGAGCAATTTGTGCGCAAGGTTGAGGCGCGGGATCTCGGTTGGCGGCCGGGCAGCGATCTCTGCGACAGCGCGCCCGACCGGGTGATCGGCGGCGACCGGTTCCAGAACCGGGAAGGCCGACTACCCGACGCACCGGGCCGGCAATGGTTCGAGGCCGACCTCGACTTCGATTGCGGACGGCGCGGTGCCAGGCGGTTGGTCTTCTCGAGCGATGGCCTCGTTTTCGTCACCACCGATCACTACGAGAGCTTCACCGAGGTGCCAAAGTGACCGGGCAGCCGCCGAAGCCGCGCGTTGCACGGCTCGATGGCCGGCAGCGGAGCAAGCGGGCAGTGCTGGCCAAGCTGGCGCAGGATCTGGCGTTCCCGCCACATTTCGGCGGCAATCTCGACGCTCTCTTCGATATCTTGAGCACTGACATACCTGGCCCGCTGCGTATCGAGTGGCGCTTGACCGAGAACGCCACAACCGCGCTTGGGCCGGACGTGGCAGCTCTCCGCCGGGTCCTCGCCGATGCCGCTGCCGAGCGCGACGATCTCGAGCTGCAAATCGAGCCGTCGGATGAGCGGCCTTCGCCCTGACGGACCGTGGCCGGCCAGGACACGCGACCCTGCTTGCGCGGCCTACGATCGGCCTGCGCCGCCGCCGCGATGAACATGCCCATGGTCCCCGATCTAGGTAAGCTGATGACGGGCCTTGCGGCTGCACCTTGCGGCCGCCGAGCAACCGTGACTGCGCGATGGTGGGTAAGGCGCCGGCGGCTTCAGGATCAGTCGACGCCCTGAGGCTCGCCTGATGACCGGTTGCGGGTCGCCCATTGCTGTCTCCAACAGGCCGAATGGGAGCCGCCCAATGGGCGGGCACCGATCCCACGACGCGTCACCCTCGGCAGCAGCCATCATCGTCCGAGCAACGTTGTGGGCGTTGCCACCGATCCGCTGCGACCTCGCGATGAGCGCTGAGCGATACCTCAGGCCTTGGGCCTGCCCACGACGGCGACCGCGCGCTCCGAGATGGCACGATTGCCGCCGGTCTCGGTGGCCAGCTCGCAGGCGCGCGACGCGCGGCCGATCAGGCGCTTCATCGGCTCGCCCGGCCGATAGCTGCTCACGCCGATCGAAACCGTCACCGGCGCCAGGCGAGGATCGGTCGAGCGTTCCTGGTCGGCAGTCTCGATGCGCAGGCTCGCGATCAGCTTGCACAGCCGCTCGGCCAGCGCCTCTGCCCCGGCGAGATCGGTCCGGGTCAAAACGATGCCGAAGCTGGCGCCGTCGAGCCTGCCGATCGTGTCGGCCCCCTTGATCGCCATGGCGAGATGCCGAGCCGTCGCCTTGAGCACCAGATCGCCGAGCTTGCGGCCGTTGGCCTGGTTGAAATCGCGAAACCGGTCGAGGTCGATAAGCAGGAAGGACAGGCCGAGATCCGCGCCAACGCCGGCGTTTGTGCTTGTGCCGCCCACCCCGCCGCCGCTGCGGTCCACCGCCCGCATCGCAGCATCGAGCGCGCGCTCCAGCACCTTGGTCGATGCCACACCGCTCACCGGATCGAGATCGCTATTGCGACCCGCTTCATCCAGCTGCGCCCGCAGCTGGGCGATCTCGCCGGCATGCTCTACGACCCGGCTTTCGAGCCTGGATGCTGCGGCGCGCATCGCTGCTGTCTCGTTGATGATGTCACCGACGATCTTGCGCCATAGTGCGGGATGGCCGGCGCGGTCCGCGTCGGCTTCGCCCGCCGCCAGCGACTTGCCGAGATCGGCCAGCCTGTCGCCGCGATCCTTGGCGTCGGTCTCGACCAGCTGGAGGTCGACCGCCAGCGCCGCCAGCAAGCGCTCGAGATTGCGGCTGGCCTCACAGACGCCGAGAACCTCCGGGTCGGCGGCGAAATAGCGTTCGTGGAGCTCGGCAATCAGCGGCGCGTCGAAGACGGCGCCGCTCGCCTCGAGCTGCTTCAAGCGACGACTGAGATCCGGGCGCTGGCCGGCGAGGTGACGGTACCAGAGCGTGTAGGCCTCGGGCGTCGGCGTGATGCGGTGACGACGCAGGGCGAGGTGGGTCGCCTCGGCGATCGGATCGAGCGTCGGGCGCACCTCGGCCATATCCTTCGCGCCCCGCCGCGCGAAGAGCTGGCTCACCAGACCCAATCGGCCGATCGTGCCGTCTTCACCCTTCTCCATGCAAGGCCTTGCCATCCGGTTCTGCAGCCGGGCCATCCGGTTCTGGACCCGGCGCCAGCTTGCTGCATGGAGATGAAGCTTCGGTTAAGCTAGCAGGAGAATCTTGCCAGCCGCGCACCGCCCGGCAGCGCGTCGGCGTCGAGGGAGCCAAGCCCATGCGGCTGCGGACAATCCTGGAGACCGTCCTCTATGTGGACGACCTCGAGGCGGCGGCACGGTTCTACGGCGGCCTGCTCGGCCTCGAGGAGGTGAGCGCGAAGGCGGGGGTCTTCGTGTTCTTCCGGCTCGATCGGCAGATGCTCCTGCTTTTCGATCCAGACGCGGCTCGCCAGGCGCGCGGTGTTCCAGCGCACGGCGCGCAGGGGCCAGGACATGTCTGCTTTGCCGTGGCCGCAAGCGAGCTGGAGCCCTGGGCCGCCGCTCTAGAGGCGGCCGGCGTCGCGATCGAGCAGTGGCAGGATTGGCCGGGCGGTGGGCGGTCCTGCTATTTTCGCGGCCCTGCCGGCAACAGCCTGGAGCTGGCGACACCGCGGATCTGGGGTTTTTCCAGCGAGATATCCACAAGCAATCAAGCGGACTGAGCCAACCATCAACTCGCTCAGCAAGCGCTCAGGGCAAGCAATTCAGGGGCGCCAGGCCTCATAGTCGCCGGTGGCGTGGTCGCGTTTGCCGCCGCGGAGCGCGTGTCCCGGCGGCACGTAGGCCGCCGGCGTGCCGGACAAGTTCGGCACGTGCTCCTTTTCCCAGAACTTCTCCTTGAATGGCTCCTCGCTCGGCGCGCGCTCGCGGTTCTTGTGCAGCCATGCGTTCCAGCCGGGCTCGACCGCGCTTGCCTCGATCTCGCCGTCGCCCGCGTAGACGACCCAGCGGCGCTCCTGGCGCCAGCCGCCGCTATGACTGCGCTCTCGGTAGTAGGTGTTGCCGAGCGCATCCTCGCCGACCTTCTCGCCGCGTCGCTGCGTGAAGAGATGCGTGCCGAGGCGGTTGTTGGTGAGCCACTTCAAGAAAGACACGACGGTCTGCTCCATCGTCCGGACTGAGCAGGCACGGCCGCGCGCCGTGCCTTGCTGTTCGAGGGACCTTATGGACCGAGCCTGGCGCAGCGTCCAGCCGGCATGCTGTCGCGAACCTTGAGCGCCATGTCCGGGCATGAAGTCGGCTGTGGATGGATTGAGAACAAAGACGCTTGTGGAAAACCGGGGACAATCGCATCGCCTGATGGCTGCTGATTGTGTTGAGCGCCGCTCAGCAGCACGAAGCAAAAACAAGACGCGGCATCGCGTCATCCATCCATCGCTCTTTTCCACAGCCACGTGAGTTTGCTTGAGCATTGCATCGAGATTGGTTGAGTTTAGGTGGGACTCAGGCGTAGGTTGAGCGGCGTTGAGAACGGCGATGTGGCCGGGTGGTGGGTTGCCATGGCCCGGCGGCAACAGTCGTGGTGGTCTTGCGACGCTTTCTGTGGAAAACACAATATCTTGTTGTAGCCCGTTCGCTTTCTCGTATATCTAGACAATGAGGGCTTTGGGGTGGCTGAGAACGGCGGCGCCGATCCTTCGCTTGTTTGTCCCGACGGTGGTGTTTGGCTGGTGCGGCGAAGAAATGTGCCAGCCATTCGACCGCCCGAGCAGGCTTGTTGTTGAGATTCGTGGCGGGCGGTTCTAAACTGATCGTTGAGTGATCGCGAGATCACCCGACGCTGATCGTGGAGCCCAAGAGCGCACGCCGCGCTGATCGACGGAGAGCCGGTGATGGGTTTGACGAACAAGACGAGAACATTCTAGTCTTGCAGCGACGAGGAGATCAGTGTCGATGAAGATCGAGCGGGCCTTTACCAAAGCCGGAGAATCGCCCTATGCGGCGATTGCCTTCCGTTCGGCCTCGAGCGAAATTCGCAATCCGGACGGGTCCGTGGTCTTCGCGCTCGAAGCGCTGGAGATTCCGGCGGGATGGTCCCAGGTCGCGATCGACGTTTTGGCGCAGAAATATTTCCGCAAGGCCGGTGTGCCCGCGAAGCTGAAGCCGGTCCGTGAGAAGGGCGTTCCGGCTTGGCTGTGCCGCCGGGTCGCGGACGAGGCGGCGCTGGACAAGTTGCCCGATGACGAGCGCTACGTCAGCGAGACCGCAGCACAGCAGGTCTTCGATCGGCTCGCCGGGGCCTGGACCTACTGGGGCTGGAAGGGCCGCTACTTCGCCACCGAGGAGGACGCCCAGGCGTTCTTCGACGAGATGCGCTTCATGCTGGCGAAGCAGATGGCGGCGCCCAACTCGCCGCAGTGGTTCAATACCGGCCTGCATTGGGCCTACGGCATCGACGGCCCGGCGCAAGGTCACTTCTACGTCGACGAGGCGACCGGCAAGGTGCACGCCTCAAGCTCGGCCTATGAGCGGCCGCAGCCGCATGCGTGCTTCATCCAGAGCATCCAGGACGACCTCGTCAACGAGGGCGGCATCATGGACCTCTGGGTCCGGGAAGCCCGGCTTTTCAAGTACGGCTCCGGCACCGGCACCAACTTCTCGAACCTGCGCGGCGAGGGCGAGCGGCTCTCCGGCGGTGGCAAGTCCTCCGGCCTGATGTCGTTCCTCAAGATCGGCGACAGGGCAGCCGGTGCCATCAAGTCCGGCGGCACGACCCGCCGCGCCGCCAAGATGGTCATCGTCGACGTCGACCACCCGGATATCGAGGCCTTCATCGACTGGAAGGTCACCGAGGAGCAGAAGGTGGCGGCGCTGGTCGCCGGCTCGAAGCTGCTCGCGATGCATGCCAACGCCATCATCAAAGCCTGCCACGGCGCGGCCGATGTCGAGGCAGGCAAGCGCTACGATCCGTCGACCAATCCGGCGCTCAAGCTCGCGGTGCGGGCAGCACGGCGCGCCTTGCTGCCGGAGGGCTCGATCCAGCAGGCGATTCTCCTGGCCAGGCAGGGCTACAAGGGTGTCGAGATCCCGACCTACGACGCGGACTGGGACAGCAACGCCTACCTCACCGTCTCGGGCCAGAACTCGAACAACTCGGTCCGCATCAGCGACCCGTTCTTCCAGGCCGTCCAGCAGGACCGCGACTGGCCGCTGACCGCGCGTCGCACCGGCGATATCGCTAAGACCGTGCGCGCGCGAGCGCTCTGGGACAAGATCTGCTTCGCCGCCTGGGCCAGTGCCGATCCTGGCGTCCAGTACGATACGACCATCAACGACTGGCATACCTGCCCGGCCGATGGCCGCATCAACGCGTCGAACCCGTGCTCGGAGTACATGTTCCTCGACGACACGGCCTGCAATCTGGCGTCCTTGAACCTGATGCAGTTCCGCAACCAGGACGACAGCTTCAAGGTCGCCGACTTCGAGCACGCCGTCCGCCTCTGGACGCTGGTGCTAGAGATCTCGGTGATGATGGCCCAGTTCCCGGCCGCCAAGATCGCCGAGCTCAGCTACAAGTTCCGCACGCTCGGCCTCGGCTACGCCAATATTGGCGGGCTGTTGATGGCGTCGGGCATCTCCTACGACAGCGACGAGGGCAGGGCCTATTGCGGTGCCATCACGGCGCTGATGACGGGCATCTCGTATAAGATGTCGGCCGAGATCGCGGCCGAGCTCGGGGCGTTCCCCGGCTACGCCGACAACCAAGCCGCGACCCTGCGCGTGCTCAGGAACCACCGCCGCGCCGCGCACGGCGAGGCGCGGGGCTATGAGGAGCTGGCGACCCTGCCGGTGCCGCTCGACCATCACCATTGCCCTGACGCGCCGCTGCTCGAGGCCGCTACCAAGGCGTGGGACGATGCCGTTGCCATGGCGGAGCGGCATGGCGTCCGCAACGCCCAGGTCTCGGTGATCGCGCCAACGGGCACCATCGGTCTCGTCATGGATTGCGACACCACCGGGATCGAGCCGGACTTCGCGCTGGTCAAGTTCAAGAAGCTCGCCGGCGGCGGCTTCTTCAAGATCATCAACCGCATGGTGCCGACGGCGCTGGAGACGTTGGGCTACGACAAGACGCAGATCGATGCCATCACCCGCTATGCCGTGGGTCACGGCACGCTGAAGGGCTCGCCCGGCATCGACCATGCGAAGCTGCAGTCCAAGGGATTTACGCCCGACATCCTGGCCAAGCTCGAGGCGGGCCTGCCGACCACCTTCGATATCCGCTACGCCTTCAACCGGCACAGCTTGGGCGACGCCTTCTGCAAGGACGTCTTGGGCTTCACCGACGAGCAGCTCGGCGACATCCGCTTCGACATGCTGCAGTCCCTGGGCTTCAGCCGCGACGACATAGAGCGGGCGAACGCCTTCTGCTGCGGTACGATGACCATCGAGGGTGCCCCGGAGCTGAAGCCGGAGCATCTGCCGGTCTTCGACTGCGCCAACCCGTGTGGCCGGATCGGCAAGCGCTACCTCTCAGCCTCCAGCCACATTCGGATGATGGCGGCGGCCCAGCCGTTCATCTCGGGCGCCATCTCGAAGACCATCAACATGCCGGCGACGGCCTCGGTCGACGACTGCCGTGAGGCCTATCTCGAAGGCTGGCGGCTGGGCGTCAAGGCGCTCGCCCTCTACCGCGACGGCTCGAAGCTGAGCCAGCCGCTCTCCTCGATGCTCGCCGACGACATCGACGACGATGACAGCGTCGAGCGGTCCCAGGTCGAGCGGATCGTCGAGGTCACCGAGCGGGTGGTCGAGCGCTTCGTCAATGGCCGGCGGAAGCTGCCGACCCGGCGCAAGGGCTACACCCAAAAAGCCATTGTCGGCGGCCACAAGCTCTATCTCAGGACCGGCGAGTACGAGGACGGTGCCCTCGGCGAGATCTTCATCGACATGCACAAGGAAGGTGCTGCCTTCCGCTCGCTGATGAACAGCTTCGCGATCGCCGTCTCGATCGGCCTGCAATACGGCGTCCCGCTCGAGGAGTTCGTCGAGGCCTTCTCGTTCACCCGCTTCGAGCCCTCGGGCGTCGTCCAGGGCAACGACACGATCAAGATGGCGACCTCGGTGCTCGACTACATCTTCCGCGAGCTCGCCGTCTCCTATCTCGAGCGCACCGACCTCGCCAATGTCGATCCCGCAGGCGCTTCGCCACGATGCCATCGGCGAGGGCACCAAGGAAGGCGACATGGGCGAGAACGTGGCCCAGCTCGCCTCTGCCGGCTTCATCCGCGGCAATCTGCGCCTGCTTGCCGGCGGGGCAGGGGTTGCCAACGGCACGGTCCTCGAGGCCGCTGGCGCCCAGCCGTTGCAGGACACGGGCACGGCGGGCGGCACCGTCGCAGCGCTCGCCCGCGACGCTGCCACGACATCACGAGACAGCCGCCGCCAGCAGGCGGAAATCGCCCGCCTCCAGGGCTACGAGGGCGATCCCTGCTCGGCTTGCGGCAACTTTACGCTGGTGCGGAATGGCACCTGCCTGAAATGTGACACCTGCGGCAGCACAACTGGCTGCAGCTAGGGGTTGCATGGCGTTCCGTGGGCAGCGGGACGTCTCTTTCCTTGTATTCTCCTCCTTGGCGGTTCCGGGGTCACCCGGAACCGCCTCTCTTTCCCTGGCATCTCGAGAGAGTCAAATTCGGGGAGAATGATTCTCCCCGTTTCCCCGCCGTTTGCTTTTTGCCCGGGCGCTTGACCTGGCTGTGTTGGCTGACATGTCTACCGCCATGCAGTGGTCTCGGCGTGATGCCCTAACTTTCGGCGGTGCCGTCCTTGGAACGACACTTGTGGCTGGCCGAAACCCGGCCGCGGCAGTGCTCGACCCGGGTCCGATAATCGAGCGCGCCGCTTCTCTGCCGCGCCTGCAGACTTTCATCGTCGGGCAGAGGGGCGAGATCCTGGTCGAGGAGACCTTCCACGGCCCCGCCGCCGACCGGCCGGTCAACATCAAATCGCTGGCCAAGACTATCATCGCCACGATGGTCGGCTGCGCCATCGACCGCGGCGTCCTCGACGGACCCGACCAGCCGATCACCACGGCCCTGGGGCCCCTCGTCCCGGCCAGCGCCGACCCGCGCCTCGCCGAGGTCACCATCGGCAACCTGCTCTCCATGCAGGCCGGCCTCGAGCGCACCTCCGGGCGCAATTACGGCGCCTGGGTCAACAGCCGCGACTGGGTCGCCTACGCGCTCACCCGCCCCTTCGTCGCCGAGCCCGGCGGTAGGATGCTCTACTCCACCGGCAGCTCGCACCTCCTCTCGGCGATCCTCACCCAAGCCACCGGCGAGAGTACGCTGAGCCTGGCCCGCGCCTGGTTGGGCAATCCGCTTGCCATCGACATCCCGCCCTGGGACCGCGACCCGCAAGGCATCTACCTGGGCGGCAACAACATGCTGCTCTCGCCCCAATCCCTCATCCGCTTCGGCCAGATGATCAACAATGGCGGCACCTTCGCTGGCCAACGCATCGTCGCCGAAAGCTGGATCACCACCTCCTGGCAACCCCGCACCGCGTCCCGCTGGACCGGCCACGGCTACGGCTATGGCTGGTTCATGACCGAAACCAACGGCCACCCCCACTACTACGGCTGGGGCTACGGCGGCCAAATGCTCCACATCATCCCCACTCTGGACCTAACCATCGCCATCACCTCGGATCCGACGGTGCGATCACGAGAGGAAGGGCATATGGCAGCGCTACGAGCGCTTGTGGCCGAGGTGGTCGCTGGGATGGCACGCTGAGATAGGGAAGATGGGGAGAATGATTCCCCCACGGCCCCACCTGGATTTCGACTGGAGCGGGGCGACCTGGCGTCGGTGGCCGCCAAGACCGCACAATCAATCATCGCTCAGCAAGGCCTTGAGCTGGCCGGCGCTCTCGGCACCAAACTGCTCCGTCACCCTGGCGATAACCGCGGGAAGACGAAGGAGATCTTCGACCGCCCGTGCGGCCGCTTTGACACTTTTTCTCTCCTTCAGCTGTATATCTACATTGAGGACGAGGACTGTCGCCATCCCCGCCGCTTCTAGAATTTGCACGTCATCCGAGTGTTCGTAGGCGAGGCTCTGGAGCTGCTCCAGCAGTGCCTTTGCATCGTCGAACTGCAGAGCCACAAGGAATGCGCTGATCAGATTGAGGCTACCCTGGGCAACTCTCAGTCGTAGCTCTGGCTGTTTAGGATGTTCGTCGGCGAGTGCCTGGAGCTGCCCGAGCAGAGCCTTGGCCTCGTCGATCTTTCCGGCCGACCCGAGGGCGTTGATCAGATTGACGCTGCCCAGAGCGACTGGAAGCCACAGCATTGGCTGTTTGGGATGGTCGTCGGCGAGGCCCCTAAGCTCGTCGAGAACTGCCTTTGCCTCGTTGATTCGCCCGGCCGAAGCATAGGAGACGATCAAATTATAGCCGCCCTTGGCTTGTTCGAGCCGCAGCTCTGGCTCTTCGGTGTGATTGTTGGCGAGGCTCCTAAGCAGCTCGAACGTCGCCTTCGCATCATCGAACCGCCCGGCCTTGAGCAATGCGCTGATCAGATTGACGCTAACACTGGCGCGTTTGAGCTGCAGCTGTGGCTCTTTGGGATGTTCGTTGGCGAGGGTTTCGAGCTGCTCGACGTATGGCTTTGCCTCGTCGATCTGCCCGGCCGAAGCATAGTACTTGATCAGATTCTCGCTGCCGTTCGCAAGTGCGAGCCGCAACTCTGGCTCTTCGAGATTATCGTCGGCGAGGCTCTTTAGCTCGTCGAGGAGTGGTCTTGCCTCGTCGACTCGCCCGGACGCCCCCAACCAGTAGATCACGGAGTGCGTGACTCGGGCGAGCGTCAACCGCAGCTCTGGCTCTTCTGAATGGTCATTGGCGAGGCTCTTGACCTGCTTCAGCAGTTCCTTGGTCTCGTCAATTCGCCCGGCCGAGCCCAATCCGCCGATCAGATTGCCGCTGCCCTGGGCGATTCTAAGCCTTAGTTCTGGCTCATTGGGAAAAATGTTGGCGAGCTTCTGAAGTTCCCCGAGCAGCGCGTTGGCTTGGTTGATCCGTCCGGCCGAATGTGGCTCAAATATGAGCGAGACCACCAGTATCGCCCAGAGTTTGCGGTTCCGGTTACTCTCCAATGGCGGGCTAAGCAGTGCGGGGAAGACCGGATGGTCGAGGAAATCGTTATTTGCACGGAGTAGGAACAACACTAGCGCCTCGGCATTGCTACCTTCGCAATTCCAGGCGGTGCGGCGGTAGGTATCAGCTCGGCTCTTTACCACACTGAGCATGGCCGTTGTCCTCCCCATCGGCGCCCGCAAGTGTTGAAGGACGAAGAAGGTGCCCAGAAGATCGGGTTCGAGAGCGGCGAACCACGTTCTGCCACCGGCATCGGCTATCGGTTGGCGGCCAGTGATGGCAGCATAGGCCGTCGATAAGACGGCCTCGGGACGCGGCAGCTCGATGCCTTCTGGCTGGGTCACCAGAGTATCCTCAGCAATCCCGCCGACCATCGTGGCGAGTGCTGCGAGATTGGCATGAAGCTCGTCGACGCCGGCTGGCATCCAATGCCTTTCGCGTTCCCGGTTCAGCCAGTCATCGAGGAGGTCGGTGCGTGTCCATTGCCGAAGGTCGGCCCCGGCAGCGAGCGCCTCGCCGGCCAGTGCTGCGAACAGCGGCCGCATCGCCGGATCGATCGCTGCCAGGCGTTGGAGCGTGCTGTCTCGGCCAAGCGTCTCAGCCGCATGGCCACCGATCGCTGCAACCATCGACCAAATGCCATCCGGCCCGAGCGGGCCGAGCTCCAGCGGCGCCTGATCGATCAGGATCTCCGCCAAGCCATGCCGATCGCCGGCCGCGATAAGCTCGTTCCACCAGCGATCCTCCTTGCGCCTCTCCAGCAGCAGAACACGCACCGGCATTTCCAGCGGCGTGTTGTGCTGCCGCAAGCGCAGCGCTTCGAGCAGCCGGCCCGCGGCTCTCGGCAAGGCAGCCGCGTAGTCGACGATCAGCAAGTGCGGCAGATCGGGCTGCCAGTTGGCCCAATCGAACTGCTCGAGCTGCTGCTGCGGCAGGAAGCCCGCGCGCCAGCAAGCGCCCGCTCGATGGCAAAGCTCGAGTGCCAACCGGCTCTTGCCCATCCCACCGGGCCCCGTGACCAGCCACCAAGAGACGTCACCATCGGCAAGGGTGAAGTCGAGCAGTCGTCCAAGCTCTGCTTCGCGCCCGACGAACGGCACCTTCCGAGCACCGAAATAGAGCCGGCTGGACTCGGTCAGCGCCCTCAGCTTCGGGTCGAGCTGTGGTTGCGGGTTCAGCCGCTCCACGATGTCGGCGAAGCCGACCGTCAACTGGTCGCGAACACCATCAAGTTCGCTGACCTGTTGAAGCTGGAAGCGAAGATCGGTCGAGAGTGCCTGAAGGAGTTCAGGATCGATCACGCGGCGCTCACCGGCGAGCAGCGCATCGAGCTGCGCCATGGCGTCGGCGTTGGCAGTTCTCTTTTGCGCCCAATCGCGTAGCGCAGCACAGAAGCGGTCGGCGCCCGGCAGGCGCTCGAAGACGCCGACGGCAACGGCCAAACCACCGGTAAACGCCCGATCAGCGCCGAGCTTCAGCCGATCGAAGAGCGCTGCCGACACCACGCGGCAACCGAGGCGAACGACCGCTCCCGGCACCGGCACGCCGGTCTCTTGGCGCAACCAGGCAGTGAGGTCGGATGCCGCCTGATCGATGACTGCCGTATCGAGCAGGTAGCGATCGAGCCCCATGGCAGCGAGATCGTCTGCCAGGCTCCGGACCGGACTGCTGCCGCCGTCTTCCATGCACCTTCCCGCCCACCGAGACTGTCAAAGGACGATCCTGTGTAGCAGACGGCCTGTCAACCTGAGGTGGGGAGGGGGTACGGGGGAAATCATTTCCCCCGCTATCCTTTTCGCTACTAGCTTCCGACCGTCACCGCCTTCCCAGTTGCCAGCGACTCGTAGGCTGCATTCGCCAGCAACAGCGCTCGCCGGCCGTCCTCGAAGCTGACCGGCATCTTGCCACCGCTCTCCACCGCATCGACGAAGGCCTGGATTTCCGCGTTGTAGGCTTCCTGGTAGCGCTCGATGAAGAAGTTGAGGACGGGTGCTTTGGCTTCGGTGGTCTGGGCGTCCCAGCGTTCCATGGTGTGGGGGCGGCGGTTCTCGGCCTTGACCATGCCGGTCTCTCCCACGGCCTCGATCCGCTGGTCGTAGCCATAAGTGGCGCGGCGGTAGTTGGTGATGCAGGCCTGCCGGCCGGCGGCCGTCTCCATGATGATCATCGCCGTGTCGTGGTCGTTGAGGTCCTTGACCTCCTGGGCGATCAGCGCCTGGGCGAAGCAGGCGACCTTGACCGGCTCGTCGCCCAAGAGATAGCGGGCGAGGTCGAAGTCATGGATGGTCATGTCGCGGAGCAAGCCACCCGCCACCTTCATGTAGGCGACCGACGGCACGTCCGGGTCGCGGCTGGTGATCGTGACCTGCCGGAGATCGCCGATCGCGCCCTTGCGGATGGCGTCGTGCACCGCCTTGAACGAGGGATCGAAGCGCCGGTTGAAACCGATCATCACCCTGGGCGAGCGGTCCTTGATTTGCTGCCAGCAGGCATCGACGCGAGAGATGTCGAGATCGATGGGCTTCTCGCAGAGCACCGCCTTGCCGGCCTCGACCGAGCGCTGGATCAGGTCGATATGGGTGTCGGTCGAAGACGCGATGAGCACCGCGTCGACGGCGGGATCAGCGAGCGCCTCGTCGACGCTGGCGGATGCCTTGGCGCCATGCTTCGCCGCCACCTCGGACGCCGCATCGGCCACGACATCGTAGACATGGCTCAAGGCCGCTTTCGGATGGCGGACGAGATTGTCCGCATGCATCCTGCCGATGCGACCCGCGCCGAAGAGTGCGAAACGCAGCATGGCCTTTCTCCCCCGATTGGTGCTCGTTGACGAGCTTGGATAGTTTGTTCCGCCAGCCCGTGCAAATGGAATGTACGTTTCATTTCGGCTTCACGCCGATCGCGCTAGCGGCTATGCTGGTAGGTGATCGACAACGCTGGGAGGCAAACGATGCAGACGATCCGGCTGACCATGGCGCAGGCGCTGGTCAAGTATCTCATCAACCAGCGGATCATGATCGACGGCCACGAGAAGCCGCTGTTTCCGGGCGTGTTCGCCATTTTCGGCCACGGCAACGTGACCTGCCTCTCCGAGGCGCTCGAGGCCGTGCAGGACGAGCTGCCGACCTGGCGCGGCCAGAACGAGCAGTCCATGGCGCTTGGCCGCCATCGGCTACAACAAGGCGAAGAAGCGCCGGCAGATCATGATCGCCACCTGCTCGATCGGTCCGGGCGCCACCAACATGGTCACCGCTGCCGCCGTCGCGCACACCAACCGGCTGCCGCCTGCTGATCCTTTCCGGCGACTATCTATCGTCAGCCGAGCGCCCGACCCGGTGCTGCAGCAGGTCGAGCAGTTCGACGACCCGACGATCTCGGTCAACGACGCCTTCAAGCCCGTCACCCGCTACTGGGACCGGATCACCCGGCCCGAGCAGATCATCCAGTCGCTGCCGCAGGCGGTAGCCACCATGCTCGATCCAGCCGACTGCGGCCCGGCCTTCATCGGCCTCTGCCAGGACGTGCAGGCCGAGGCCTACGACTACCCGGTCCGCTTCTTCGAGCGCCATGTCCACCGCATCCCCCGCCCGCGCGCCGATGTCGAGCAGCTGAAGGCCGCGGCGCAACTGCTGAAGACCGCGAAGAAGCCGCTGATCATCGCCGGCGGCGGCGTCCGCTGGAGTCGATCGCCGAGAACGAGCTCGCCGCTTTCGCCGAGAAGCACGGCATACCGGTGGGCGAGACGCTGAACGGCCGCACCGTGCTGCTCCACGATCATCCGCTGCAACGCCGGTCCGATCGGCGTCATGGGCGGCGTCGAGCGCCAACGATCTCGCCGCCGAGGCCGACGTCGTCCTCGCCGTCGGCACGCGGCTGCAGGACTTCACCACCGGCTCCTGGACGCTGTTCGCCAGCGACGCCCGCTTCATCGGCCTGAACACCGCGCGCTTCGACGCGACCAAGCACCAGAGCCTCGCCGTGGTCGGCGACGCCAAGGTCGGCCTCGAGGAGCTGGGTGCGGCGCTCGGCAGCTGGCAGGCGCCGGCGAGCTGGGGTGAGCGCAGCCGCAAGCTCTACGCCGAGTGGAACAGCTATGTCGAGCAGCGCAGCGGCCCGACCAATGCCGAGCTGCCGACCTATGCCCACGTGGTGGGTGCCGTGAACCGCCTCGCCGGCGAGCGCGATCTGGCGCTGACCGCCGCCGGTGGCATGCCGGGCGAGCTCTCGATGAACTGGCGGGCCAAGGGAATCGGCACCTTCGACTGCGAGTTCGGCTATTCCTGCATGGGCTACGAGCTGGCCGGCGGCTGGGGGGCGGCCATGGCCGACCCGTCCCGCGACGTCTTCGTCATGGTCGGCGACGGCAGCTATCTGATGATGAACTCCGACATCTATTCCTCGGTGATCACCGGCCACAAGATGATCGTCGTCGTCTGCGACAATGCCGGGTTCCTGGTCATCGACCGGCTGCAGCGGGCGAAGGGCGTGCCGTCCTTCAACAACTCGCTCGACACCTGCCGCGGCAGCAACACCGCCGCCCGGGTCGACTTCGCCAAGCACGCCGAGGCGATGGGGGCCATCGGCGTCAAGGTGAAGAGCATCGGTGACCTCGAGGACGCTGTGAGGCAGGCCAAGGCCGCCGACCGCACGACCGTGATCCACATCGACATCCATCCGCACCGACTGGACCGGCAACGACAACAGCTGGTGGGAATGCGGCACGCCCGAGGTGAGCGAGCGCGAGGCGGTCAAGGCCGCCCGCCACGACCACCTCGCCGGGCAAGAAGAAGCAGCGGGTGGGGGTCTGAGCGATGGCGATCCGCCTCGGCATCGCGCCGATCGGCTGGTCGAACGACGACCTGCCAGAGCTCGGCGGCGACATCACGCTCGAGCAATGCCTGCGCGAGGCGAGGCAGGCCGGCTACAGCGGGGTCGAGAAGGGCGGCAAGTTCCCGATGGACCCCAAGGTCCTGAAGCCGATCATGGAGGACCACCAGCTGGCGCTGGTCTCCGGCTGGTTCTCGGGCCGCCTTCTGGAGGTGACGGTCGACGAGGAGAAGAGCCGGATCAAGGAGCAGCTCGAGCTCTACCAGGCGATGGGCTGCTCGGTCATGGTCTACGCCGAGACGGTAGGCACCGTGCAGGGCCAGATCGAGATGCCGGTGTCGCAGCGGCCGCAAGCTGACCCGCGACCAGATCAAGCGCTACGGCGAGAAGCTCACGCGCTTCGCCGAGTTCCTGAAGAGCCGAGCACTGCCCGATGAGCTTCCACCACCACATGGGCACGGTGATCGAGATCGAGGAAGAGGTCGACCTCTTGATGGAGCACACCGACAAGGCGGTGGGCCTGCTGCTCGACACCGGCCATCTGACCTTCGCCGGCGGCGACGTGACGGGCACCACCGAGCGCTGGGGGCACCGCATCAACCACGTCCACACCAAGGACATCCGGGCCGATGTGCTCAAGAAGCTCAAGGCCGAGGACTGGAGCTTCCTCAAGGGCGTGCTCGAGGGTGTCTTCACCGTCCCCGGTGACGGCTCGATCGACTTCGCCGCCTTCATGAAATCGCTCAAGACCATCGACTACTCGGGTTGGGTGGTGATCGAGGCCGAGCAGGACCCGAAGAAGGCCAATCCGCTGAAAATGGCCGAGATCGGCATGGCGGCGCTGCAGGAAGCTGCTGCCGGGGCAGGGATCGAGATCGTTTCATAGCAGCGACCACTGTCGCGCCTGCGGCCCCGATCGGCTAGACCAAGTACCCGGCCGCTAGGGAAGGGCACGATGATGTCTTGCGACACCAAGCGCCAGCTGATCGTGATCCTGGCGGCCGACATGGCCGGCTACAGCCGGCTGGTCGAGCTGGATGAGACTGGCGTGCTCAACCGCCAACGGCACCATCGACTGGAGCTGATCGACCCGACGATCGCAGAGCACGGCGGAACGATCGTCAAGACGACGGGCGACGGCGTCATCGTCGCCTTCGACAATGTTCTCGATGCCGTCCAGGCAGCCCTGGCGATCCAGAAGGCCATGCCGGCGCGCGAAATGGAGGTGCCGGAGGCACACCGTATCCTCTATCGGATCGGCATCAATCTCGGTGATGTCGTGCTCGAGGATGGCGATGTCTTCGGCGATGCGGTCAATGTCGCTGCCCGCCTCGAAACGCTGGCCAAGCCCGGCGGTATCTGCGTTGCGGATCTGGTCCACCAGATCGTGGCCGAGCGTCTCGATGCACGGTTTGCCGATTTGGGGCCGCAGCGGGTGAAGAACATCCAGCGGCATCTCAGGGTCTGGCAATGGGTCCCTGAGATGCCGGAGGATGCGGAGCCCTCGGCGACGCTGCCGTCGACCCAGGAGGTCCGCTTCTGCACGGCGGCCGACGGCGTGCAACTCGCCTATGCCCGCATCGGGCGAGGCCCAAGAGTCGTGAAAGCTCCCAACTGGGTCAATCACCTGGAATACGAATGGCGAAGCCCGGTCTGGGGCCCGGTCTTGCGCTCATTCGCGGAACGTGCCGAGCTTTTGCGTTTCGACCAGCGCGGCAACGGGCTCTCTGATTGGGACGTGGACGACATCTCCGAAGACGCGATGATCGGTGATCTGGCGACCGTGGTCGACACAGCCGGCTTCGACCGCTTCGCGCTCTTCGGGATCTCGCAAGGCTGCGCCTTTGCCATTCGCTATGCCGTTGAGCACCCGGAGCGCGTTGGCTGCCTCATCCTGCTTGGTGGCTACATGAGGGGGCGGCTCAAGCGAAGATCACCCGAGCACGAGCGATGGCACGAGCTGTCGCTCATGATGATCAGACAGGGATGGGGATCGCCCAATCGCGAGTTTCGCCATTTCTTCAGCGAATCGTTCATGCCTGACGCGACGCCTGAGCAGAAGGCCAACTTCGACGAGTTGCAGCGCATCACGATCACGCCCGAGAACGCCCTGCGCATCTTGGAAATGAACGCGAACGTCGATGTTTCGCATCTCGCGCCGTTGGTTCAGGTGCCCACTCTCGTGCTCCATTGCCGCGACGACCGGATGGCGCCTTTGGCCGAGGGCCGGCGCATGGCGGCCACGATCCCAAACGCGCGGTTCGTCCAAATGGAAGGCGCCAATCACGCGCTGATCGAAGGGAGCCCCGCCTTCGAACAGTTCTTCGCGGAGGTCGATGGCTTTCTGGGCGAGCATATGCGGAGCTGAGCCCAGCCCGCTCTCGATCAGCCCTACTCGGCGCTCGACACCTCCACCTGGTCGAGTTCGGCCAGTTGCACGAGGCCGTCTGCGCTGATCGGATGGACCCGCTCGCGCCCGATGGGCAGGAGCAGATACTGTCCGACATCATCCTCAGCGTCGCTCTCGGCCAGGCCGGTGGCCACCGCCCGGTAGTCGGCGGCTGGAAGCGTCATCTCGACACCGTCGATTTCCTCACTCAAATTCTCGCTGACATGCAAGGTCACGCCATTGTCGATCGTCATGAATCCGCCTTTGCTGTGCTCACCACCGCTGCTGGATAGTAGAGATTTGTGCCGTATAATACAATCAAGGGTAGATATGCGTCGCGATCGACCTGTCGCCGGACTGCCGATGTACGATCTGCCGCTCCTTCGTTCGGCGACTGATGCGCTCTGGTCGGCCATTGCCCAGGTCTTGCGCAGCTTCGGCATGACCGATCTGCCGCCGCAACTGCGTCGTGACCTCGAGCCCGAACGTCTCTGGGCCGATCCAGACCTTTTGCTCGCCCAGACCTGCGGCCTGCCGCTGGTGACCCTGCTCGATGGCCGGGTCCGCTTCGTGGCGACGCCTGTCTACGCCGTCGATGGCTGCAGTGGCGGCGACTACCGCAGCTGGCTGGTGGTGCGGAGCGGCGATGGCCGCCGCTCGATTGCCGATCTCGAGGGCTGCGTCGCCGCGGTCAACGCGCCGCACTCGCAGTCCGGCGCCAACGCTTTGGCGGCGCTGACGGTACCCGTCGCCGAGGGCCGCCGCTTCTTTGCCGATATCCGCGTGACCGGCGCGCACTTGGCCTCGCTCCAGGCTATCCAGAGCGGGGCCGCCGACTGTGCGGCGATCGATTGCGTCACCTGGGCACTCCTGGCCGATGCGGCGCCCGAGGCGTTGGCGGGACTGGCGCGCCTGGCCGCGAGCCCGCCGGTGCCGGCCTTGCCCTTCATCACCGCGTCCAACCGTGACGACGCGACGGTCGCACGCCTGCGGCAGGCGCTGATCGGAGCCGTCGCCGACCCGCAGGCCGCCGCTGCCTGCCGCCGGCTTCGCCTCGCCGGCATCGCTGCCACGGGTGCCAATGCCTACGATCGGATCCGGGCGATGCTGGCGGCCAGTCGTTCGAAGGGTTGTGCCAGGCTGGCCACACTCATGGGCGGACCTCGACCCGGCGACCTGACACGACCGCAACCGAGCCATGCGGGAACGGTCGGTTGTGGGCCGGCCGGCCGGTGCCATCTGTGTTGCAGTGCAGCGAGGCTCTGACCCGCTGCCACACCACGGATCTTTCTGGAGTTGACGACAATGGACGACCTCAGGCTCGACAGCAGGGCCTACGACCCGGCGCACATCAATGCGGTGCTGCGCGAGGCGCGACGGATGCGCAACGAGGTGTTGATCGATCTCGTCAAATCGCTGTTCGACGGCAGGCTTGCTAACCGCCTCTTCGGCAACCCGCCGACCGACACGATTACCTACCACAAGCCGTCGCACATGCGCGGCTGACGAGGTAGGCCGCCCGCCGCCGCTTCCGGCGGCGGAGGGCTTAGCCCAGCCCGGTTCACAGGCTGGAACGTGGCCGAGACGCGGTCGCCTGCGCATGGCGCAGCGGCTCTCCTCCTGGTAGCTTCGCGTTTGTGAAGACGGCCGCAGCGCCGACCAAGAGGGAGAGCGAGAGATGACAGCAAACGGTAGCCTCGACGGCAAGATCGCCATGATCACCGGTGGGACGCAGGGTCTGGGCGAGGCGACCGCCCGCCTGTTCGTCGAGCGGGGGGCTGCCGGCATCGTCATCTGCGGCCGCAACGCCGCAAAGGGCGCGGCAGTGAAGGGCGCGCTCGAGACCATGGGTGCCGATGCGCTCTATGTGGAGGCGGATCTCGGCCGGCTCGACGACGTCCGCAAGGTCGCGAAGGCCGCTGACGCTGCGTTCGGACGGGTCGACTGCCTCGTCAATGTCGCGGCGATTACCGACCGTGGCACGATTCTCGACACCAGCCCCGAGCTCTACGAGCGGATGTTCGGGGTCAATGTCCGGGCACCCTTCTTCCTCATGCAGGATGTGGCCACGATCATGCGCCGCGAGGGCATCGCCGGCACGATGGTCAACATCCTCTCGATGTCGAGCCATGGCGGCCAGCCCTTCATCTGCGCCTATTCGGCCTCCAAGGCGGCCTTGGCCGGCCTCACCAAGAACGTCGCCTACTCGCTGATGCGCGACCGCATCCGGGTCAACGGCCTCAATATCGGCTGGATGAACACGCCGGGCGAGGATTCGATCCAAAAGCGCGAGCACGGCGCCGAGGACGGGTGGCTGGACGCGGCGAAGGCGCGGCAGCCTTTCGGTCGACTCCTGGAGACGACCGAGGTCGCCAAGGCCATCGCGTTCCTCGCATCCGACGAAAGCGGCATGATGACCGGCTCGCTCGTCGATTTCGACCAGTCGGTGCTCGGCTGCTATGACGCCCCGCCCCAGCCGGCAGCCCGCCTCTAGCCCGCTCAGCTCGCCGGCCGGGCATTCGCGAAGAACAGCTGCTCGCCATCGATCGTGTAGCGGGCGATCGCTTTCTGCCCCACGGGTGAGACCAGCCAGTCGATGAAGGCCTGGCCCGCCTCGGCCTTGACGTGCGGGTGCCTCTCCGGATCGACGAGGATGACGCCATATGGGTTGAAGAGCCGCTCGTCGCCTTCGCTCAGGATCGTCAGCGGGCCGCGATTGGCGAAGCTCAGCCAGGTGCCGCGATCGGTCAAGGCGTAGGCGGGCAGCTGTGCTGCCGTGTTCAGGGTAGCGCCCATCCCGGAGCCCAGCTCCCGGTACCACGTGCCCGCGGGCTCGATGCCGGCAGCGTCCCAAAGCCTGAGCTCGGCTTGGTGCGTGCCGCTGTCGTCGCCCCGCGAGGCGAAGGTCGCCTCCGCCTCGGCGATCGCCACGAGTGCCGCGACCGCATCCGGGCCGCCGGCGATCCCCGCCGGATCGTCAGCCGGTCCGACGATGACGAAGTCGTTGTACATGACATCCACGCGCTCGACGCCGTAGCCGTCGGCGACGAAGGCTTCCTCGGCCACGCGTGAATGGACGAAGACCACGTCGGCATCACCGCGCCTGCCGGTTTCCAGCGCCTGACCGGTGCCCTGCGCCACGACCCGAACCTCGATCCCCGTCTCTTCCTCGAACAGGGGCAGGATATGGTCGAACAGCCCAGACGCCTCGGTCGAGGTGGTCGAGGCCACGGTGATGAAGCGGCTTTGCGCTGCAGCCGGCAGCGCACCCAGGAAAATCAACAGGGTCGCTGCGGCGGCCCGGCGCCTGTCGATCGTCACCAGAGCAGGTCACCATCCAGAAAGGCTCGTGCCTCGGGCGTTGCCGGGCGCGCGAAGAACGCGACCGCCGGTGTCCGCTCGAGCAGCTGGCCGCGATTGAGGAACACGACCTCGTCGCCGAGGCGCTTGGCCTGGCCGACGCTATGCGTGACGAGCACGAGCTTAACGCCGTTCCCTGCCAGCCGTTGCAGCATCACCTCGATCCGCGCCGTGGCGCCCGGGTCGAGCGCCGAGGTCGGCTCGTCGAGGAAGAGCACCTCGGGCTCGAGCGCGGCGGCCCGCGCGAGGGCGAGCATCTGCTGCTCGCCACCGGAGAGCGAGCGAGCCTGGCGCAGCGCCAATTGCTCGAGCCCGAAGCGGGCGATCGCTGCATCGGCGCGCCGCCGGCGCTCGGCAAAGCCGTAGCCGGCCAGAGCCAGGGCATGGCGGAGATTGGCGATGGCGGTGCGGCGCAGCAGCACCGGCCGCTGAAACAGCATCGCATGCCGCCGCGTGGCGTCGCCGCTCCAGGACACCTGCCCGGTCGTCGGTGCCAGGAGGCCGTGGCAGAGGCGCAGGAGCAGGCTCTTGCCGGCGCCGTTCGGGCCCATGACCACGGTGCGCCGGCCGCGCGCGAGCACAAGGTCGATGCCGTCGAGCAGCGCCTCGCCCTTGACCGCGTAGCTGACGCCCTGGAGGCGCAGCGGCAGGATCGAGCCCAGAGCGGTGCCCGGGACGTCAAGCGCCGGCAGTGCCAGGGCAGGCGGGCTGTGGGCGCTCATGCGGTCCGCCACTGATCGAGCCGGGTCGCCAGATGCGCCAGGACGTTGAGCGCGATGGTCAGGCCGAGGAGAATAATGCCGAGCCCCAGCGCCAGGGCCAACGCACCGCGGCTGGTCTCGAGCGCGATCGCCGTGGTCATCGTCCGCGTGTGTCCGGCGATATTGCCGCCGACGATCAGCACGGCACCGACCTCGGCGCTCGCCCGGCCGAAGCCGGCCAGCAGCGTCGTCACCAGGCTGTAGCGGGCATCCCAGAGCAGCGTCGGGACGGCGCGCACGAGCGACGAGCCGAGCGAGCGAAGCTGCTCGGCATATTCGCCCCACAGATCCTCGACCACCTGGCGGGTCAGCGACGTGATGATCGGCAGGATCAAGACGGTCTGGGCCGCGATCATGGCGGTCGGCGAGAACAGCAGCCCGAGATCGCCGAGCGGGCCGGATCGGGACAGCAAGAGATAGATGACGAGCCCGGCCACCACGGGCGGCAGGCCCATCAGCGCATTGGCAAGCACAACGACCACGCCCCGGCCGGGAAACCGCGCGAGCGCCAGAACCGCCCCGAAGGGCAGGCCCACGAGGGCGGCGATGAAAAGGGCCGTGAGCGTGACGCGCAGCGACAGCGACACGATCTCGACCAGCACCGGATCGCCGCTCCAGATCATCGAGAGTGCCAGGGTGAAGGCACCAGCGTCGCTCATTCGCTCTCTCCAGCCGAGAGGGGAATAGTGGACAGAACAGACCGAACGGGTAAAGAACTGAAGAAACCGCCTGTTTTTGAGGATTCTGCGGCCAGGCAGCTGATGACCAAGGCTTGGTGCGCCGTCTTCATCGGCTTCGTGCCGATCACCACCGGACGTTCCATCTCGTCACGCGCCGCCCTGAACGCGTTCGAGCCGGTCCTAGTGCATCTCATGGGCTATGCGCGGAGTGCCGAGTTTGCCGCTGAAGCGGAACGCCTCGGCGGCTACGGCCTGAGCAGCGCCGGCACCGTGATCCTCGACTATTGATCCAGGGCCAGCGCCGCTACACTTGTCCATCAAGAGCCAGCGCCGCAGCCGGAAGCCTGAGCCCGAGCCCCGAAGAAGGACAATAACGTCTTGCCACGCCCCCGCGACCTCGTTCCTGCGGCTGCCTTGCGCGAGCTTGCTCAACGCCGCGACGCGCCGGGGCTCGCCTTTCTCGCCGGTCACCTGGTGATTCTGTTGGCGACCGGGTGCCTCGTCTGGCTCAGCCTCGGCGGGTCATGGCTCTGGCCCGCGATGTTCCTGCACGGCGTGGTCATCGTCCACCTCTTCGCGCCCTTCCACGAGACCGCGCACTCCAGCGCCTTTCGCTCGCGCCGCCTGAATGAAGGCGTCTATTGGACGACGTCGCTGATACTCGGCCTGCCGCCGACGCATTTTCGCCTCGAGCACGCGGCGCACCACGCCCACACCTCCGATCCCGCGCACGACCCGGAGATGATCACCGCGGGCAACACCATCCTGGGCTATCTCTGGTATGCGTCGAGCCTGCCCTATTTCTACTCGCTGCTCTCGTCGCTGATCCGGCATCCCTGGGGCGTGTTCACGCCGGTGGAAAGGGGCTTCATCCCGCCAAGCCAACGCCGGCGTGTCCGGCAGGATGCCTGGCTCATGTGGGCGGCCTATGCGGCCGTCTTGGCCGTTTCGCTGGGCACAGGCTCGACCGCGGCGCTCTGGCTCTGGCTGGTCCCGCGGCTCATCGGCGAGCCGGTGATGCGGGTCATTCGGCTGAGCGAGCACGGCGCCTGTCCGCTGGTGCCCGATATGCTGCGGAACACGCGGACCGTGCTCACGTTCGCACCGCTGCAGTGGCTCAACTGGAACATGGCCTACCACGCCGAGCATCACAGCCTCCCGGCCGTGCCGTTTCACGCGTTGCCCAGGCTGCATCCGCATCTGGCGCCGCATCTGGCCGAGCTCGAGCGCGGCTATGCCCGGACCCAGGCGCATATCCTGGCGGTGGCGCGACGCCGCGATGCCGGAGAATTGACCGCCGGCAGTTCGAAAGCCTAGTTTCCAGCCCACGAATGGCGCGACGAAAGCGACCATCAGGAGGAAGGCACCGATGACGAAACTGAGCAAGCTGGCATTGGTCGGGGTGGCATCCCTGGCGCTGGCCGCCGGCGGCACGGCCGCGGCCGAGACGTGGGACATGCCGATGGCGTATCCCGACAGCAACTTCCACACCGAGAACGGCAAGGAGTTCGCCGCGTGTGTCGGCGAGGCCTCGGGCGGCGCGCTCGAAATCGTCGTGCATGGCGGCGGCTCGCTCTTCGGCGGGGCCGACATCAAGCGTGCAGTGCAGACCGGCCAGGCGCTGATCGGCGAACGTCTGCTCTCGGCGCACGCCAACGAGGAGCCGCTCTTCGGCGTCGACAGCATCCCCTTCCTGGCATCCAGCTTCGAGGATTCCGACAAGCTCTGGGGCGCCACCCGCCCGGCGCTCGAGGAGCTGCTCGACAGCCAGAACATGGTGCTGCTCTACTCGGTGCCATGGCCGCCGCAGGGCCTCTACACCAAGAAGGAGATCAACGCGGCTTCCGATCTCGAAGGCGTCAAGTTCCGCGCCTACAATGCCGCAACGGCACGCATGGCCGAGCTGACCGGCGCCGTGCCGGTGCAGATCGAGGCGGCCGAGCTGAGCCAGGCGCTGGCCACGGGCGTCGCCGAGAGCTTCATCTCGTCGGGCTCGACCGGCTATGACAGCAAGGTGTGGGAGCAGCTGACCCATTGGTACGAGGTCAACGCTTGGCTGCCCAGAAACCACATTCTGGTCAACAAGCAGGCCTGGGAGGGCCTCGACGATGCCTCCCGCCAGGCGCTGCTCGATTGCGCTGCCGAGGCCGAGGCGCGGGGCACCGCCAAGTCCGAGGAGCTGAACGGGTGGTACAAGGAGCAGCTCATGGCGAACGGCATGACCGTGACGCCGGCCGGCGATCAGCTCCGGGCGGACCTCGAGGCGATCGGGGCCACCATGACCGAGGAGTGGCTGGCCACCGCCGGCGATAGCGGCAAGGCGGTGATCGAAACCTACCAGGGCATGTAGCCGATGATGGTGGCGGTGGGGCGCACGACCCGGATGGCCCTGGATGGGATGTACCGGGTGTGCGGCTTCATCGCCGCTTTCTTTCTGATCGCCGTTCTCGTCATCATCCTGCTGCAGATCGGGGCCCGCTGGCTCGGCCTGCAATTCCCGGGATCCACGGCCTATGCCGGTTACGCCATGGCCGGCGCGTCGTTCTTCGGGCTCGCCTACGCCTTGAACCACGGCGCCCACATCCGCGTGTCCCTGCTGATCAGCCGTTTCACGGGACCGGCGCGGCGCTTGATCGAGATCTGGTGTCTCCTGGTCGCCACCGGCCTCTCGAGCTATTTCGCTTTTTACGCGATCAAGTCCGTGCGGATCTCAGCGCTGATCAACGACATCAGCCAGGGACAGGACGCGACACCGCTCTGGATCCCGCAATTGGTGATGGCCATTGGCACGGTGGTGCTCGCCATCGCCTTCGCCGATCACCTGATCCGGCTGCTCATGGGCCAGGAGATCGCGAGCGACGAACGTATCCAGGAATAGGGCCGTGGCGCCAGCCGCTAGCGGCGCGCGCCTCTGGGCGAGCTTTCCGGCGCCAATGCGACCGTGGTCTGGTCCAGAGGCGCCGCCGCCCGGGCCGGCTCGCCGGCGTCCGGACTCAGGCGCTGCTGTGCGCGCGGGCTAAGGCGCTGAGGCGGTTGGGCGAGCGCGTCGTCAGCCCCAGAGTGGGTCTGTTGGAGGTTGCCGGAGCGCCGGCGCACGTGGCCGGTCCTGGCCGGTTGGTCCGTGCTCACCGCACCGGGCGAGGTGGTCTTTGCGGGGTCGGAGAAGGCAGGCCGGGCAGCCGGAGCGAGCGCGATGACCATCGCCACGCTGGCCAAGAAGTGACGTCGTAGCAGCATCTCGAAAGATTCCCTGATAAGTGTGGCTCGGTTGGCCTCAGATGCATGGACACGCGGGCCGGCCGTTGGTTGTCGAACGCAGACTGGCGCAGGCCCGGGTGGTAGTGCATTGGCAAACTTTGGAAGTTCCAGCGCTGGACTGGACAGTTCGACATTTTCTGGGCCGAGGGCATTGGCGAGCTGCGTGCGGGCAGCCGTGTCGTGAAGCCGGCGTTCGCGGAAAAGCTGAGCTTGACCGCGGCGCTGCTCGGCTGTGCCACCCGCAAGGAGCTCTGCGCGCGGTTTCGGGCGCTTAACCCCGCCACGGAGGTCGATCTGGAGCGTTGCTACAAGTGGCTCCAGGGACGCTCCTTGCCGCGCTCGGCTCGCGTCTACGAGGATTGGGCCCGGCTCATCGGCACCGAGCGGTCTGGCAATTGGCTGGCGGCATGCTCGACCGAGGATTTTCTTGAGGAGGTCGGCACACTCGTCTCGATCGACCGCGACCAGCTGCGCGCTGTTGCGGCGATCTTCAACGGCGGCGCGCCGAAGACGACCCCGCTGGTCGACGGCGCCGACTATGCATGCGGCGCCTATGCGGCTTTCTCGTGGGCCTGGTCGCCGTACCGGCAGGGTCAGCTCATCCGGGGCTTGCTGCGGATCGATCCGGGCAAGCGAGGCCGTCTCGCTGCGGCATACGAGGAGGCGCTGCCGAGCGGTTGGATTCGCTGCACCGGCACGGCGGTGCGGGACGGCAGTGTCATGCATGCCGAGGTGGCACCCGGCGGCAGCGACAGGCGCGATCGGCTGTTCTTCTCGCTCCTGGTGCCCGGGCGCCCGGCCAACGTTCTCTGCGGGTTGTTGCAGGGCACGATCATCAATGGCCCCGAGCCGCGGCCATCGGCGGGGCGGATCGTCCTGTTGCGGCTGCCCGGCTCGTCCGAGCTTCAGCCGGCCCTGGCCACGTGCTATCTCGGCGCGGATGCCGGCAGCTTGGCCCGTGACTTGGCCGATTCCGACCTGCCGATGGAGCGGGCGGAGACCTTGGCGGGCCTGGTCCTGGGTTTTCTGGGTGCCCGGGCCGACGGCAACATCGAGCAGGTGGCGCTGTCCGATCTGGCGCCAATGGCGGCGCTGCTCGACCAGTGGGAGATGGCCTGACACGCCGTGCAGGCTGCGGCGCCTCGCCAGCCAGCGTCCGTCATGCTAGGCGTTGAGGCTTACGCATGCGGGAGCCGGCCTATGATCTTCGAGCAGCCACAAGCCGATCGTGACCCCTTGCGCGCGGCGATCGACACGCACTACCGCGCCGATGAGGCGGCTTGTGTCGCGGCGCTCCTGGCCGAGCTCGACGTCGACGCGAAAGCCCAGGCACGCATCGATGGCGTGGCGCGCGAGCTGGTCGTGACGGTGCGCGGCCAGCGCCACCGACCTGGCGGCATCGATGCCTTCCTGCAGGAGTATGGGCTCTCCACGCAGGAAGGCGTCATGCTGATGTGCATCGCCGAGGCCCTGCTTCGGGTTCCGGACAACGATACCCAGGAGCGGCTGATCCGGGACAAGATCGCGCTCGCCGACTGGGACAAGCATCTGGGCCATTCGCGCTCGCTCTTCGTCAACGCCTCGACGGTGGCCTTGATGCTCACCGGCCGCGTTGTCGGGCTCGGCCGCTTCAAGGGCAGCTCGGCTGGTGCCCTGGTCGGCCGGCTGGTCGCCCGGCTCGGCGAGCCCGTGGTCCGCGAAGCTGTCGGCCAGGCGATGAAGATCCTCGGCCGCCAGTTCGTCATGGGGCGTACGATCGACGGGGCCCTCGACCGCGCGCGGGCCATGGAGGCCAAGGGCTACAGCTACTCCTACGACATGCTGGGGGAGGCGGCACGCACCGCCAGGGACGCCGAGCGCTACTTCAACGCCTACAAGACCGCGATCGGGCGGATCGGCGAAGCGGCGGCCAAGCGGGGCCCGGAGAAGGGACCGGGCATCTCGGTCAAGCTCTCGGCCCTCCATCCGCGCTACGAGCTGGCGCAGCAGGCCCGGGTCATGGACGAGCTGCTGCCGCGTCTGCAGGCGCTGGCGCGCCTCGCCGCCAGCCACGATATCGGCTTCAACATCGACGCCGAGGAGGCCGACCGGCTGGACCTCTCCCTCGACCTCATCGAGGCGGTCGCCAACGACAGGGCGCTCGGCGACTGGCGCGGCTTCGGCATCGTCGTCCAGGCCTACCAGAAGCGCGCGCCCTTCGTCATCGACTGGCTCGAGGCGCTGGCGGCGCGCAGCGGCCGGCGGCTGATGATCCGGCTGGTCAAGGGCGCCTATTGGGACAGCGAGATCAAACGCGCCCAGGAACTGGCGCTCGACGGCTACCCGGTCTTCACCCGCAAGCCCTCGACCGACGTCTCCTATCTCGCCTGCGCCCGAAAGCTGCTGCACAAGGAGCAGCTCTTCTACCCGCAATTCGCCACCCACAATGCGCACAGCATCGCTGCCATCCTCGAGTTCGCCGGCAACAGCCGGGCCTTCGAGTTCCAGCGGCTGCACGGCATGGGCGAGGTGCTCTACCAGGCGATCGTCGAGAGCGACCGCTTCGGCGTCGGTTGCCGCATCTACGCGCCGGTCGGCCAGCACGAGGACCTGCTGGCCTATCTGGTTCGCCGCCTCCTGGAGAACGGTGCCAACAGCTCCTTCGTCAATCGCCTGCAGGACGACCGCCTGCCGATCGAGGAGATCATCGAGGACCCGATCGGCAAGGCGCGCGCCTATCATGGCCGGCCGCATCCACGCATTCCCGCACCGCGCCACATCACCATGCCCGAGCGCGAGGCCGGCAGAGGCATCGACCTCAGCTCGCCCGGCACGCTGGCCTCACTGCGCGAAGCCATGCTCGGGGCAGGGGCCGGCGATTGGCAGGCCGGTCCCATTGTCGCCGGCAGCATGGCGACCGACGGGCTCGAGCCGCGCCGCTCGCCCAGCGACCGCGACCGCGTCATCGGCCATGCCCGCGACACGACCCCCGACGAGATCGAGCGCGCCCTCGACCTCGCCGAGAGAGCGGCCGGGAAGTGGGCCGAGACCGCGGTCGACGAGCGCGCTGCCTGCCTGGAGCGGGCGGCCGACCTCATGGAGCAGCGCCTGCCGCGGCTCATGGCGATCTGCACCGCCGAGGCCGGCAAGACGCTCGCCGATGGCGTGGCCGAGGTGCGCGAGGCCGTCGATTTCTGCCGCTACTACGCGGCTCGCGCCCGCGCCGACATGGGCCGGCCGATCCCCCTGCGCGGCCCGCATGCCGGCCAGTCGATCGAGCTCACCGGCGGCGGCATCTTCGTCTGCATCAGCCCCTGGAACTTCCCGCTCGCCATCTTCATGGGCCAGATCACGGCGGCGCTGGCCGCCGGCAATGCCGTCATCGCCAAGCCCGCCGAGCAGGCGCCGCTGATCGCGGCCGCTGGTGCCGGCATCCTGCACGAGGCGGGCATCCCGCCCGACGTTCTCCATCTCCTGCCCGGTGACGGGGCCACGGTCGGTGCCGCGTTGGTGGCCGACCGGCGCATTGCCGGCGTCTGCTTCACCGGCTCGACCGAGGTGGCCCGCGCCATCAACCGCCAGCTGGCGCGGCGCAGCGACCGGCTGCCGGTGCTGGTCGCCGAGACCGGTGGCCTGAACGCGATGATCGTCGACAGCACGGCACTGCCCGAGCAGGTGACCCGCGACGTCCTGGTCAGTGCGTTCCAGAGCGCCGGCCAGCGCTGCTCCGCCTTGCGCCTGCTCTACCTGCAGAGCGACGTCGCCGACCGCATGCTGGCGATGATCGAAGGCGGTATGGACGAGCTGATCGTCGGCGATCCGGCCCTCCTGTCGACCGATATCGGTCCGGTGATCGACGACGAGGCCAAGGCGATGCTGGATGCGCACAAGAAGCGGATGCTGGGCGAGGCGCGGCTGATCAAGGCCCTCAAGCCCGGCCCCGGCACGGCCAAGGGCTCCTTCGTCGCTCCCGCCGCCTTCGAGCTCGAGCGGCCGGAGCAGCTGCAGCGCGAGGTCTTCGGCCCGATCCTCCACGTGCTCCGCTACGAGGCCGACGATCTCGACGCCGTCGTGGATCGAATCAACGCCACCGGCTACGGCCTGACCATGGGCGTGCACACCCGCATCGACGAGACCTGGCAGCGGGTCGCGGCCAAAGCCCGGGTCGGCAATGTCTATGTCAACCGCAACCAGATCGGCGCGCTCGTCGGCATCCAGCCGTTCGGCGGCATGGGCCTCTCCGGAACCGGCCCCAAGGCCGGCGGGCCGCACTATCTGCACCGCTTCACGGGCCAGCGCGCCACCACCGAAAGCGCCGGCGCACCCGCGGCGGCAATGCCGGGCCTGGCCCTCGACAAGGCCAGCCTTGCCAGGGCACTGGCCCAGCTCGGCCAGTCGCCGATGCCCCCGCTCGAAAGCCGGGCCGCAATCCTGGAGAAGCTGGCCGCCGGCCTGGACGGTTCCGCCGGCGGCTATCTCGACTATTTCGCCGCCGAGGCCAGGAATGCCCTGGACCGGCCGGTCAGCCTGCCGGGGCCGACAGGCGAGCGAAACGAGCTCTCGGCAACAGCGCGCGGCACGTTTGCCTGCGTCGCCGCCGATCCGGCCGTCCTGATGGCGCAGGCCGCGGCCGCTTTCGTTGCCGGCAATCGGGTGCTGGTCGTCGGCGGCGAGGCCGAGGGGGTGGCCAGGCGGTTCAGCGAAGCCGGCGCTGCTGCCGGCCTCGTCGTCGCCGTCCCGCCCGGCGGCTCTGCGACGCTCGACGAGCTGGCGAGCGATCCCGCCATCGACGGCATGGCCTTCGCCGGCCCGATGCAGCTCGCGACCCGCCTGGCCAAGGCGCTGGCCGCTGGCGACGGCGCCCTTCGCCCGCTGATCCACTGGCAGCCGGTCGGCAATGGCGTCGGCAGCACGGCGCCCGGCAGCCCGGGCTACCTGCACCGTTTCCTCACCGAGCAGACAGTCTCCAACGACACCACCGCCTCGGGCGGCAACGCCTCGCTGCTGGCCCTCGGCGGCGGTGCCTAGCTAGCTCACGGTTCGCCGATAGAGATGCCAGGTCGCATGGCCGAGGATCGGCAGCACGGCCAGGAGCCCGAGCAGGAAGGGCAGGGCGCCGACGAACAGGCTGACCCCGACGATGATGCCCCAGGCGAGCATCGGGCCGGGGTTTCGCGCAAACACCCGAAGCGACGTCGCGACGGCCGTCGAGACGTCGACCTCGCGGTCGAGAAGCATCGGAAAGGCGATCGCCGTTCCGGCCAGGATGGTGAGCGCGAACAAGGCACCGATCGCGTTGCCGAGGATCACCAAGGTCCAGCCATGGTTGGTCGAGAAAAGCTCGCCCACGAACGTGCCGACCGCGAGATCGGCCTCGCCGAAGGTCGACCGCAAGAGCGCCATGGCCACCCCCAGCCAGGCGAGGAAGACCAGCGCCACGCCGATGCCGAGCCTGAGGATGGCCCCGCGATTGGGTGACTTGAGCACCTCGAACATGTGCCAGAAGCGCGCCTCCATGCCCTGCTCGCGCCGCTTGCTCAACCCGTAGAGGCCGAGCGCCGCGAACGGTCCGACCAGCGCGAAGCCACCGACGATCGGGAAGACCAAGGGCAAGAGGCTGTACTCGAAGCTCCACCGAATGATGAAGAGACCGAGCACGGCATAGATCGCGCCGACGAAGAAGGCGTGGGTCGGGATGGTGCGGAAATCGTCGAATCCGCGCACCAAAGCCGTGCGTAGATCAGCGAAATCGATGCGATTGACGGTGATTGCTGCCGCCCGGTCCGACGGTCGATCGGCGACCGACAGCGTTCGGTCGCCAGCGTCGCCTACTCGTTCAACCATGATAGCCTCCGAGATGCGAACCCTGATCGCGGGAGTGTCGAGGCAAACCGGTCATCGATGCAAGCGAACTCGCCTCACGATCAGGCGAAGATCGCGCGACGAGGCGCCCGGCGGCGGCGCAAAGGGCAGCGTTGCGCCAGCCTGCAAAGCATGCGATCACCCGCCAGCCGACTGCCGGCCCATCCTGCGGTAGATCGGGCAACCCGCCGAACAACCGAGTAGACCATGCGCCTGTCCCGCTATTTCTTGCCCGTGCTCAAGGAAACCCCGGCCGAAGCTCAGATCGTGAGCGCACCAGCTGATGCTCCGCGCCGGGATGATCCAGCAGACTCTCCGCCGGCATCTACGACTGGCTGCCGCTCGGCTACAGCGTGCTGCGCAAGGTCGAGGCGATCGTGCGTGAGGAGATGCACGCGCGCCGGCGCCATCCCGATCCTCATGCCGACCATCCAGCCGGCCGACCTATGGCGGGAAAGCGGCCGCTACGACGGCTACGGCAAGGAGATGCTGCGCATTCGCGACCGCCACGAGCGTGACATGCTGTACGGCCCGACCAACGAGGAGAACGTCACCGACATCTTCCGCCGGCACGTCAAGAGCTTCAAGCAACCTGCCCTTCAAATCTTTATCATATTCAATGGAAGTTCCGGGACGAAGTCAGGCCGCGCTTCGGTGTCATGCGCGGCCGCGAGTTCCTGATGAAGGACGACTACAGCTTCGATGCTCGACTATCGACGCCGCACAAGCAGTCCTACGACAACATGTTCGTTGCCTACCTTCGCACCTTCCGGCGGATGGGCCTGACCGCCATCCCGATGCAGGCCGAGACCGGCGCCGATCGGCGGCGATCTGAGCCACGAGTTCCAGATCCTGGCCTCGACCGGCGAGAGCGACGTCTATTTCGACGCGGCGTTCGAGGATGATCGACTTTCTCGAGCGCACGATCTCGACGTCGACATGCTGAAGAGCCTCTACGCCGCCGCCGACGAGAAGCACGACCCGGCCGCTTGTCCGGTGCCGGCCGAGCGGCTGCGCAGCGGCCGCGGCATCGAGGTCGGCCACATCTTCTATTTCGGCACCAAGTACTCCGAGGCCGATGGGCGCTACCGTGATCAGCGCCGATGGCGAGACGTGGCCGGTCGACATGGGCTCCTACGGCATCGGCGTCTCGCGGCTGGTCGGTGCGCTGATCGAGGCCAACCACGACGACAAGGGTATCATCTGGCCGGAAGCGGTGGCCCCGTTCCGCGTCGGTCTCGTCGATCTGCGCCCGGACGATGCGCTGGCGCACGGCCTCGCCATGGATCTCTACGCAGCAGCTGGGCAATGCCGGTGTCGAGGTGCTGCTCGACGACCGCGAGCGAGCGCGCCGGTGCCAAGTTCGCCACCATGGAGCTGATCGGCCTGCCCTGGCAGGTCATCGTCGGGCCGCGTGGCGTCAAGCAGGGCGTCGTCGAGCTGAAGTGACGGGCGCAGCGGCGAGACCGTCGAGCTGCACGCCCGAAGCCCTGCTCGAGCGGCTCGCCGGCCTGAGATGTTCAGCCGGCCGAACGGCTGATCGCCTGGCGCTACCTCAGCCGACCGGCGGCGAGGGCTTCATCTCCGTCATCGCCGCCTTCGCGCTGGTCGGCATCGCCCTCGGCGTCGGCACGCTGATCGTCGTCCTCGCCGTGATGAACGGGTTTCGCGCCGAGCTGCTCGGCCGCGTGCTGGGCGTCAACGGCCATGCGACGTGCATCGCCGGGCCAGAGGGCCTCGCTGACTTCGATGCGGCGCTGGTGACCCGGATCCGGGCGATCGACGGCGTCGTCGACGCCATGGCCTATGTCGAGGGCCAGGTGATGGCGAGCGCCAACGACGTCGCCGCCGGCGCCTCGTCAGGGGCGTGCGCGCCGACGATCTGGCAAGGCGCGCCATCTTCGCCGACAACATCGTCGCGGGCACGCTCTACGGCATCGACGAAGGCGACGGCGTCGCTGATCGGCAGCCGCATGGCGCAGCGCATGGGCCTGGGTCTCGGCGAGCCAGCTGACCCTGATCTCGCCCAAGGGGGCGGCCACCGCGTTCGGCACCGTGCCGCGGATCAAGAGCTTCACCGGTCGTCGGCCTCTTCGAGGTCGGCATGTACGAATACGACAACAGCTTCGTCTTCATCGGCCGCTCGAGGACGCCCAGCGCTACTTCCAGCTCGAGCGACCGGGTGACGCAGTCGAGGTCATCGTCGATCGGCCCGGAGCAGATCCGCGGCTAGCGCGAGCCGCTGGCCGCCGCGGTCGCAAGCGCAGGGGCGCGTCGTCGACTGGCAGCAGCTCAACTCGCACTTCTTCAACGCGCTCGAGGTCGAGCGCAACGTCATGTTCCTGATCCTCACGCTGATCATCCTGGTCGCCGCCTTCAACATCATCACCGGCATCACCATGCTGGTGAAGAGCAAGGGCCGCGACATCGCGATCCTGCGCAGCATGGGCGCCACCCAGGGCGCCGTCATGCGCATCTTCTTCCTGGCCGGCGCCAGCATCGGTATCGCCGGCACGCTGATCGGCTTTGTGCTCGGCCTCGCCTTCGCGCTCAACATCGACAGCATCCGCCTGTTTCTCGAGGGCCTGACCGGCGCCGAGCTGTGGTCTGCCGAGATCCGCTTCCTCTCGGGCCTGCCGGCCGAGGTCAACCCGCGCGACACGCTCAGGATCGTCGCCATGGGCCTCGGCCTCTCGTTCCTCGCGACGCTCTACCCGGCCTGGCGGGCGGCTCGGGTCGATCCGGTCGAGGCGCTTCGCTATGAGTAAGATCCTCGAGCTCGCTGGCATCGAGCGCCGCTTCCACCAGGGGGCGGCCGAGCTCCTGATCCTCAAAGGCGCTGATCTCAGCTTGGCGTCCGGAGAACTGGTGGCCCTGGTCGGCCCGTCCGGCTCCGGTAAGTCGACGCTCTTGCATATCGCAGCCCTGCTCGAGCGGCCGTCCGCCGGCGAGGTGACCATCGACGGCAAGGCCTGCTCGAAGCTCAAGGACAGCGAGCGCACCGGCCTCAGGCGCAACCGCATCGGCTTCGTCTACCAGTTCCATCATCTCCTGGGCGACTTCACGGCGCTCGAGAACGTGATGCTGCCGCAGCTGCTCGCGGGCAAGAGCATGGCCGAAGCGAAGCGCCGTGCTGGCGAGCTGCTCGACCGGGTCGGGCTCGGCGAGCGGCACGACCATCGCCCCGGCCGGCTATCGGGCGGCGAGCAGCAGCGGGTCGCGATCTGCCGGGCGCTCGCCAATGCGCCAGCTCTCCTGCTCGCCGACGAGCCCACCGGCAATCTCGACCCCAAGACCTCGGCCCAGGTCCTCGACCTTATGATCGAGGTTGTCCGCGAGACCGACACCGCCGCCTTCATCGCCACCCACAATCCCGACATCGCGGCCGCCATGGACCGCACGCTCGAGCTTCATGAAGGCCGGCTGCGACCTTGGGTGGCCAAGTCGAAGACGGTGGCCGCAGCACCGCAGCCTTCGCCGGTTTGAAGGGGAAGAGTCCGGGGAGATGATCTCCCCGGGCCCCTCGCGATTTGGCTCAGGGTTGCGTCAGAATGACCAGACGCGCGCCTCTTCGGTCAGCATGGCGGCTGCCATGTCGGGCGGGCTGGCGACGCCGACACCGTCGAGCTGCACGTCTGATTCCTCGCCGCGGCCGGGCAGGTAGATGGCGCAAACCTCTACCGTGCCACCCTGCTTCGTGATCGCCTGCATCAGGCCTTGCGGGCTCATGTCCCTCGGCGGCTGGGTCGCGGTCGGCCTCTCCGGCGCCTCGCTCAAGCCCAGATCGCCACCTGGCCCGCAGAGCAGCATGTGCACCTCCGTCCCCTGCTGGACGGCCTATATGGTCACCACCGTGACGAGCCGCTTGCTCACCGCGTGCGCTCTTCCGGCCACGACCGGCAGCATCCCGCCAGCCGCTAAAAGCCTGCGTTTCATCGGCTGCCTCTCTCGCCGTGTCGCGAGAGAGGCAAGGCCTTCGGCCGAGCAGGTCGGGGGTCGGTCAGGTGGCGCAGGTCTTGAAGCCGAACAGCGCGTAGGCCGGGCAGAACTTCAAGAACGCCGTGCCGACCAGCACCAGCCCGAGCCAGCCCCAGATGCCGATCGTGCCCGCGAGCGCAAGGACGATCAGGACAATGCCGAGCACGAGCCGCAGCATGCGATCAACCGTGCCGATATTCGTTGTCATGTTCATCTGGCCGTTTCCTTCGTGGCGTTGTGATGACCACCTGCATAGGCTGGCCGGCTCAGCCGATCAGTGACTTCGTCACCGTGTCCAGAAATGCGGCGAGCTGGGTCAGCCGGAGGCGGCGAAGCGGCTGAGCGCTTCCGGCGCGAGGATGTCGATCGAACCGCGGCGAAGCGCGATCCAGCCGCGCCGCTCGAAGTGCTTGAGGATGCGCGAGACCACCTCGCGCGCCGTCCCGAGCTCGCTCGCCACCACCTGATGCGTCGCCGCGGCCGTCGGCGCCCGGGATGCCAGCCACTCGGCCAGCCTGAGATCGACCCGGTGCAAGAGCAGCTCGTCGATCACGTCGAGCAGCTCACTGAGCCGCCGCGTGAAGACGCCGAGCGCCATGGCGCGAAACGCCTTGTCCGCGGCGAGCAGCGCCTGGAAGGTGTCGGGCGCCAGCAGCAGCGCCTCGACCTTGCCTTCCGCGTAGCCCCAACCGCGATAGACGGCTTCTTCGACCAGGCACGCGGTGGTCATTACGCAGGTCTCACCGGCACCCACCCGGTAGAGCACGACCGACCGGCCGCTCTCGCCTACATGCTCGACCCGCACCGACCCGCTGAGCACGACGACGAAGCCCTGGCAGACGTCACCCGGCGAGAAGAAGAGCTCGCCCGCGGCCTTGCTCACCCGCATGCCTCGCGCCGCCACGACGGTCCGCAGCGCCGGTGGCCAATGCGGCACGACGGCGGCAAGCACGGTCTCACTTGTCGACTGGCTCATCGATTCTGGCTCCTGATCGGCACCGCCCCCATCTCGACCCTCTGGCGGCTCGACCGCCGACCGTCAATGTCATGATCTCATGGGGACCGTACGCGAGGAACGCGATGAGGCCATCGTCACGGACCTGGCAGGCATCTTCCCGGCGCCCTTTGCACAATCGCTGGTCGGCGGGTTCTCGAGCAGCGAGCGATGGGACAAAACGGCTGTCGATAAGTTGCGCCATGGCCTTTCACCTTTAGCCTATGCTGCGCTAGAAGAAGGTATCAGATACCAGATTTTGAGGTTTTGATGACCTACGCTCCCTTCGTTCACCTGCGGGTTCGCTCGGCCTACTCGCTGCTCGAGGGAGCGATCGACTACAAGGCGCTGGCAACACGTTGCGCCGATCTCGCGATGCCGGCTGTCGCCGTCACCGACCACGCCAATCTCTTCGGGGTCATGCAGTTCTGCTCGGCGGCAATGGGCCAGGGGGTGCAGCCCATCGTCGGCGCGCTGCTGCCGATCGGGCTGCCCAGCCAGCCCGGCAGCATGGCGCAACAGCGCCGCGAGCGCGTGCAGCGGCCGCCGCTCTTGCCGGTGCTCGCCCAGAGCGAGGCCGGCTACGGCAACCTGATGAAGCTGATGAGCGCCATCTATCTGGAGAATCCGGACGATCCCTGCGTCTCGCTCGAGGCGCTAGAGCGCTGGCACGAGGGGTTGATCCTGCTCTCCGGCGGTGCGGAGGGTCCGCTGGGCCGGCTGGTGCAGCGCGGTGACAAGGATGGCGCCGTCGCACTGCTCGATCGCCTGCAAGCGGCGTTCGCGGGCCGGCTCTACATCGAGCTGCAGCGCCATGACGAGGAGGCCGAGGCGCTCACCGAGCCCTTCTTCCTCGATCTCGCCTATGACCGCGAGCTGCCGCTGGTCGCGACCAATGACTGCCTCTTCCTCGACCCGGACATGCACGAGGCGCACGACGCGCTGATCTGCATCGCCGAGGGACAGAACATCCAGAACGACGATCGGCGCCGTTTCTCCCTCGACTACCGCTTCAAGACGCCAGCAGAGATGGTGGAGCTCTTCGCCGACCTGCCGGAGGCGATCGAGAACACGCTGCTCGTTGCCCGGCGTTGCGGCTTCGTCGCGCCGGCCCGCCAGCCGATCCTGCCGCCGTTCGACACCGGCGCCGGCCGCGACGAGGCCGAGGAGCTGCGAATTCAGGCGCGGCAAGGCCTGGAGCGCCGGCTGCAGGCGCTCGACTGCCAGGGCGAGGCGGCGACGCCCTATCGCGAACGGCTCGAATACGAGCTCGACGTCATCGTGCAGATGGACTTTCCGGGCTATTTCCTGATCGTCGCCGACTTCATCAAATGGGCCAAGGGCGAGATGATCCCTGTAGGCCCTGGACGCGGCTCCGGTGCCGGATCGGTCGTCGCCTGGTCGCTCGAGATCACCGACCTCGACCCGCTGCGCTTCGGACTGCTCTTCGAGCGATTCCTCAATCCCGAGCGCGTCTCGATGCCGGATTTCGACATCGATTTCTGCCAGGACCGGCGCGACGAGGTGATCCGCTACGTCGAGGCGCGCTACGGCCACGACCGGGTCGCGCACATCATCACCTTCGGCAAGCTGATGGCCAGGGCCGCGCTGCGCGACGTCGGCCGCGTCCTGGGGCTGCCCTTCGGCCTGGTCGACAAGATCTGTAAGCTCGTGCCCTTCAATCCGGCAAAGCCCGTCACGCTGGCCCAGGCGGTCGAGATGGAGCCCCGGCTGAAGGAGGCCAGGGACGGTGATCCGGCGGTCGCCCGCATGATCGAGATCGCGCTCAAGCTGGAGGGCCTGCCGCGCCACGCCTCGACCCACGCGGCCGGCGTCGTCATCGGTGATCGGCCGCTCGACGAACTGGTGCCGCTCTACCGCGATCCGCGCTAGCGGCAGCTCGGTGACCCAGCTCAACATGAAGGACGTCGAGAAGGCGGGACTGGTCAAGTTCGACTTCCTCGGCCTCACCACGCTGACCATGCTGCGGCTCGCCGAGCGTATGGTCCGCTCGCGTGGCATCGACCTCGATCTCGCAGTCCCTGCCGCTCGACGACAAGCCGGCCTACGAGCTGATGAGCCGCGCCGAGACCGAATGGCGTGTTCCAGCTGGAATCGGGCGGCATGCGCGACGCGCTGAGGAAGCTCAAGCCCGACTGCTTCGAGGACATCATCGCCATGGTGTCGCTCTACCGGCCGGGCCCGATGGACAACATCCCGCGCTACATCAACGTCAAGCACGGCGAGGAAGAACCCGCCTACCTCCACCCGATGCTCGAGCCGATCCTGAAGGAGACCAACGGCGTCATCATCTACCAAGAGCAGGTGATGGAGATCGCCGCAGAAGCTCGCCGGCTACACGCTGGGTGGCGCCGACCTGCTGCGGCGCGCCATGGGCAAGAAGATCGCCGCCGAGATGGAGGCGCAGCGGGCCACGTTCGTCGAAGGCGCGGCCAAGAACGGCATCCAGGAAGGGATGGCCAACACCATCTTCGATGCGGTCGCCAAGTTCGCTTCCTACGGCTTCAACAAGAGCCACGCCGCCGCCTACGCGCTGCTCGCCTACCACACGGCCTATCTCAAGGCGAACCACCCGCTCGAGTTCTATCGCGGCGGTGATGACCATGGAGATGGCGAACCAGGAGAAGCTCGCGGCCTATCGCCACGAGATGCGCGGCCGGGGCATCGCGCTGCTGCCACCCGACGTGAACGCGTCGCTGCCGACCTTTTCGGTGGAAGACCAGCCGACCGACGATGCAGCCGCGTCAGCCGGCGTCCGCTTCGCCTTGGCCGCCATCAAGGGGGTCGGCCAGGCGGCGATGCAGGCTCTGGTCGCCGAGCGGACGGCGCACGGCCCGTTCAAGAGCCTCTTCGACCTCACCCGCCGGATGGCCGGCAAGGGCTGCAACCGCCGGCTGCTGGAGGCACTGGTCAAGGCCGGTGCGCTCGATGGCCTGGCTGACAACCGCGCCCGGCTCATGGCGTCGCTGGACGCTGCCATCGCCTATGCGACCGCTTTGAAGGCCGCCGAGGACAGCGCCCAGACCGGGCTTGTTCGGTGGTGGCGGCGAGAGCGTGCCCGAGCCGCGGCTGGCCGATGCCGAGGAGTGGGATCTCACCGAGCGCCTGGCACACGAGTTCCAGGTCCTCGGCGTCTATCTCTCGGCGCATCCGATGGACGGCTACGCCGATACGCTGGAGAAGCTGAAGGTCGTGCCGGTGGCCAGGCTGCTCGACGCCCCCGGCCAGTTCGATGGCCAGATCGTGGAGCTGGCCGGCGTGATCGTCGCCAAGAAGGAAAAGAAGACCGAGCGCAGCCGCTTCGCCTTCCTGCAGCTCTCCGACCCGACGGCGCAGTTCGAGGTGATGCTGTTCGCCGACGTGCTCGAGCAGAGCCGGCATTTGCTGGAAATCGGCACCGCCGTCATGCTGACGGCGGATGTCCGCGCCGATGGCGATGAGGTGAAGCTTGCCGGCCAGCGCTTGCGGCCCCTGGACGCGGCCGCGGATGGACTCGACAGCGTCTTGGACATCGAGCTCGCCGGGCCGGCGGCGGCGATCCGCCTGAAGCCGCATCTGGTCGAGGGCGGCAATGGCGCCGATGTTCGGCTGGTCATCCATATGCCGGATGGTCGCGAGGTGACCATAGCACTGCCCGAGACGCTATCGCTCAGCCACGGCAAGCGCCCGACCGTGGAGCGTATCGACGGGGTCGTTCGCATCAACCAGCTGCCAAGGAGCGGAAGGCGAGCCGCTTGATGCAGCTTGCCGTCTCGCAGCGCTGATTGGGGCTTCAGCCGTCCCGGTCGGCCGCTTGCGGGGCGATAACGCTGCCGATGGCCGAAGGGGCGGTGCCCACCGCCGCCAGATGCGGCAGCGGCGCCGTTGCCGCCACGAGGCCGAGGGCGATGGTTGCCACAACGGTGCAGCCCCAGGCGACAGCCAACCCGGTCCAGGTCTTGCCGCCGCTACGCTCGATCGTCGCCATCCGCTACCCTCGCACCCTCAAGAAAAGACCGCTGGCACACAAACACGTCGTTGAACCACCAGCGCCAGTGTCGTCTCACCGACTTAAAAAAGGCTTGCCGGACTGCCACGTCTCGAGCGTGCGAGCGCTCTCCAGCGTAACGTCGTACTCACCCTTGCGCTGTTATCGCTTTCCCGTACATCGAAGCCACAATGCAAGCATCGATTGACATCGGCCCGCTGAAACTGGCCTCCAACGTGCTGCTGGCGCCGATGACCGGGGTCAGCGACCTGCCGTTCCGCCGCTTGGTTGCGCGCTTCGGTGCTGGTCTCGTCTTTTCGGAGATGATCGCTAGTCCGCATCTGCTTGCGGCAACCGCAAAGACCCGCCGGCAGCTCCGCTTCGATGCGGCCACCCGGCCCTGGGCCGTGCAGCTCGCCGGCCACGACCCGGTCATCATGGCCGAGGCGGCCCGCTTCGTGGTCGACCAGGGCTGTGACCTCGTGGACATCAATTTCGGCTGCCCGGCGAAGGAGGTGGTGGGCAAGGCGGCGGGCTCGGCGTTGATGCGCGACCCCATCCAGGCGGCACGCATCCTCGAGGCCGTGGTGGCCGCGGTCGACGTGCCGGTCACGCTGAAGATGCGGCTCGGCTGGGACGACGGTCAGCGCAATGCGCCCGAGATCGCGCGGCTGGCCGCGCTGGCCGGCATCCGGCTCTTGACGGTGCACGGCCGCACCCGCGCGCAACTCTACCGCGGCCAGGCCGATTGGCGGGCGGTCCGCGCCGTGAAAGCGGCAACCGAGCTGCCGCTGATCGTCAACGGTGACATCATCGACCTCGAGACGGCGCGAAACGCCTTGGCGCAGGCGCAGGCCGATGGCGTCATGATCGGCAGGGGGGCCTATGGCCGGCCCTGGGTGCCGGCACGCATCGCCGCCGAACTCCAGGGCGATGCCGTGCGGCCGCTGCCGACGCCGGCTGAGCGTCTGGCGACGATCCTCGAGCACTACGACGCGATGCTGAGCCACTATGGCCGGGACCTCGGCAAGCGCAACGCGCGCAAGCATCTGGCCTGGTACCTGGCCGACCTGCCGGACGGGCGTGCCCTGGCGAGCCGGATCAACCGGCTCGACGAGCCTCGTACGGTAGTCATCGGAGCGCTGCGCGAGATCCTGCGCGCGCCGCCGATGACGCGGCAGCGCTGGCCGCCTGACGGCGCCAACGCTCTGCCATCGATCGCCTGGGCACAGCCTCAGAGTGGCAAATGCCCGATCCAGGGCGCCAGCAGCGCCAATGCCAGGGCCAGCTCGAACACGGTCGAGAAGGCATTGTAGCCTGTCCGCGTCGCGTGCTCGCGATGATCGACGAGCATGGCCAGAGCCCGGCCGAGCGCCGCGCCGAGCCAGCCGGCGCCGACCGCGAAGCTGGCGCCGATGACGCTCGCCATGCCAGCCTGCTCGCGCATGACAATGGCGAGCAGGACGGCCAGGTGGGCGAAGAGGAGCAGCCCGCCATAGGTGGCCCGGAACTCGGCAAAGCCGCCCGTGGCGTCCGGGTCCGCTCGCAGCCGGACGATCTGGGCCGCTCTTTGCGGCCAGAGCAGGGCAATGACGCCCAAGATCGCGCCGATCGCCGCAGCGCCACCGGCCAGGATCACGGTCATGCAAAGGTCTCCTCGACTGCCTTTCTCACCAGTTAGCGCACTGCCGGCCGCTGTCGATTGCCCGCAATCCCGACGCCGCATAGTGGTTGCCGGGAATCGGCAAGACGAGGTTTTGGGCATGCTGCACCTGCGCCAGGCGACGCTCGCGGACCGCGCGCTTGTTGAGCACTGGGACCGCCAGCCGCACGTGATCGCCGCTGGCGGTGACGACGATGTCGTCGATTGGCTGGCCGATCTGCCGCGCCATTTGCCGTGGCGCGAGCTGCTGCTGGCCGAGATCGACGATCGGCCGATCGGCTTCCTGCAGATCATCGATCCGCGGCTGGAGGAGACCCACTACTGGGGCAATGTGGGGCCGGGGCTTCGGGCGATCGACATCTGGATCGGCGAGGCGGCCGATCCCGGGCTCGGCCAAGGCACGTCGATGATGCAGCTCGCCCTGGAACGCTGCTTCGCCGGGCCCGAAGTCGATGCCGTCCTGGTCGATCGGCTGGCCACCAATCGTGCCGTGCACCGCTTCGACGCGCGGCTGGGCTTTCGCCGCATCGAGCGCCGCCGCTTCGGCACGGACGATTGCTGGGTCTACAGGCTCGATCGTGCCGGCCGGCTCAGGCCTTGATGCCGCCTTCCATCAGGCCCTTGAAGAACAGCTTCTGGGCGAACGGCGAAGGCGATGAGGCCGGGGGTGACGACGATCACGTAGACCGCGGCGATCCGCGGCCAGGCCCATTGGCCGAGGCCGCCCGCGGCGGCGGCCAGCACGACCGGCACGGTGCGCGCGCTCTGGTCGTTGGTCAGCGTCGAGCAGAGCAGATACTCGCCCCAGGCGGTGACGAAATTGACGATGATGACGACCACGAGGCCGTTCCTGGCCAGCGGCAGGCCGACCATCCAGAGGGTCCGCCAGGGGCCGGCGCCATCGATCTTGGCGGCCTCGATCAGCTCGCCCGGCACGAGCTGGAAGACGCTGCGCATGATCAGGATCGCTGATCGCGAGGTTCAGCGTGATGTAGGGCAGGATCAGGCCGGCTGGTGCTGTTGATCAGGCCGAGGTCGCTCCTGGATCTCGTAGATCGTGATGATCGAGACCACCCGGGTCGGGAAGTACAGCGAGGCGAGCAGGATCGCGACGATCAAGGCCCTGCCGCGGGCTGCGCAGGTGAACCAGGGCGTAGCCGGCGAGCACGGCGCAGATGGTGGTGATCACCACGGTGCAGCGGTCACGTAGATGCTGTTGAAGAAGTTGACCGGCAGGGTGTCGATCTTGTCGAACACATAGCCGTAGTGGGTGAAGTCGAACTTGCGCGGCCAGAGCTTGCCGCGCATCGAGTCCGGCAGCGACTTGATCGACAGCAGCAGCACCCAGAGCAGCGGCGCCAGGATGATCACCATGAAGAAGATTGATCACCGCGTGGCGGATGATCACCGCCCGATGACGCCCGAGCCAGCTGTCAGGTCCCGGCGGCATGATCGACGGATGGCGGGTGAGATGCCATGGCCGTCTCAGCCCTTGCGCCGGAAGATGTAGAGCAGGCCAGCCGACGAAGATCATCATGACCACGGCGCCGATCATGCCGATCGCGGCGGCGAAGCCCTGGCGCCAGAGGCCGAGTCTTGAACGCCTGGTCGTACATGAAGATGGTCCAGGTGTAGGTCGGCGACTCGCGGTTGAAGCCGCCGAAGATCAGGTACTCGTCGATCACCGCCATCGAGGTGCCGAAGCGGAGCACGATCAGGATCATCATGATCGGCTGCAGCCCCGGCAGGGTCACGTGCCAGAAGACCTGCCACTCGTTGGCGCCGTCGATCCGCGCCGCCTCCGGCAGCTCCTTGGGGATGGCGGCGAGGCCGGCGAGGAAGAAGATGCTGTGGTAGCCGAGGCCCCACCAGACCTCCATGATCGCGATCGACGGCAGGGTCAGGTTGGTGCCGCCGAGCCACTGCGGCGCGTTCTGGATCGTGAACAGCCCAGAACCTCGACCAGCAAGTGATTGATCGGCCCGATCTGGATAATTGTACATCCACTTCCACAGCACGAAGACCAGCGTGCTCGGGATCACCGCCGGGATCAGGAGGATGACCCGGTAGATGGTCGCCAGCCGCTGGTTCTCGACCCGATCGACCAGGATGGCGAGCAGCAGCGGGAGGATGATCGTGCCGGGCAGGAACATCGCCGTGAAGAGCGCGGCCCGCCCGAGGCTCGGCCCACATCAGCGGATCGGTCAGCGCCTCGACGTAGTTGGCGAAGCCGACCCAGTTGGCCGGATCGTTGGCTCAGGAACTGGTAGTCGGTGAAGCTGATCCAGACGACGCGGACGATCGGCCAGACCTGGTAGCCGACGAAGAAGACCAGCGCCGGCAGCAGAAAGAGCCAGACGTTGCTGCGGTCGCATGCGGCCAGCCAGCCGCGCCACGCTGCGCTCGACCGCGATGGCGCGACTCATGTGACGTCGGACGACCATCGAGTGGTCGAGCCGACATCACATCACGTCCAGATCGCGGCGACGAAACGGGGCAGGATCGCCGTCGCCGCCCCGTTGCTCTGATCGAGACGCCTAGCGAGCGCTAGCCGCGCTTCATTTCGGCCTGGACGGCCTCGACCACGTTCTGCGAGCGCCACCCGCGGATCGCTTTCCTCGCCCGTGAGGTAGGTCTCCCAGATCGGCTTGCCGATGACGAACTGCTGCAGGCCGAACAGGTGGTTGTCGATGGCCCGGGCCGGTCGAGCTGGCCGCGCACGAGGTCGACGAAAGCGCGGCATCCAGTCGGGCGGGTTGGCGGCCCAGTCGGCATAGATCGACTCGTAGGGCGGCAACTGGCCCGGATGCGCCGGTCGCCGTGCCGGCGATCGAATCCTGCCAGATCTGCGGGTCGTAGGTCAGCGCCTTGATGTACTCGGCCGCCTTCTCCTTGTTCTGGCCGTGCTTGAACAGAGCCGAGCCGGTCGTCCAGAACACCGTCGAGCCGTCGCCATTGGCGAACTTGGGCAGCGGCCGCCATGCTGCAGCGGCGGCCGGGTCGTCCCAGTACTGGGCCATGCGCAGCGGCGCATTGAAGTACTTGGTGTAGATAGCCGACCCGCTGGGCGGCAAAGGCGACCTCGTCCGGCGTGCCGTTGACGCCGCCGTCGGTGGCGCCGGCGAGCAGGATGTCGGGATTGGCGAGCGCCATGATCTCCTTCATCAGCATCAGCGCCTCGACCGCGGCGTCGCTGGTGAAGTCGAACAGGCCCTCGGCGGTGTAGACGTCGCTGCTCATGCTGTGGGTGAACGGTGCGAGCGAGCGCCAGCCATGGGCGTCGAAGGTGGCGCCGAAGGGTGCGGCACCCGAGTCGACCACCGCCCTGGCGGCCTCGAGATAGTCGTCCCAGGTCGCCGGCGGGCGTCCGGCAGGCCGGCCTGGCTGGTCATGCCCGAGTGCCAGCTCATGCCGATCACGTCGAGCAGGAACGGCCAGCCGTAGAGCTTGCCGTCGATCGTGCATTCCTCGCGGATCGACGGGATGATGTCGTCGAGCACCTCCTTGGGGATGTAGTTGTCCCAGGGCTCGATCACGTCGGCCTCGATCATCGCCGACATCTCGACGAACGGCGTCTGGCCGACATAGACGTCCCAGGTGCTCTCGCTCGTTCTTGGCCTCGGCGACGAAGCGCTCGATGCCGAAGCCCTCGACCGGGGCGATCTGGTAGTTGAGCCCGGGGAACTCGGCGTTGACCTCGGGGATGCCGGGATGGAGGTCCTCGATCCACTGGTAGAAGGTCGGCGTCAGCGGGCGATCCGCGCCAGCGCCGGGCGCGCGCCCATGCCGAAGCTTGGCGGCGACGCTGACCCCGGCCATGCCGAGGCCGGCGGTCAAGCGTGCGCGAGAGGAACTCGCGCCGGTCGATCTGGCCGCGCAACAGGCGCTCGCGCCATAGCTGCTGAAGGAGAATTTCCCGCTCTTTGCGCACGGTCATGATCGGCGTCCTCCAAGGGCTACAGGGATGTTCTTCGTTCCCGTCTTGAACGATTTATAACCAGGATCAGGGGCTTGGCAACAAGCTCGCTCAGGGTGAGGGGTAGCCGGGTCAGCGCCGGGATCGCACACCTCCCCGGCGGTGGCTCCTTGGCCCTGGTCCACCGCATCCCGGGCCGGCCCGAGGCTGACGCTGTCCGGCGGCGTTCGCTACGGGCTCGGCACCGCCGATCTGCGCCACGCTGTTGCCTGTGAGCCGTGCCACAGCCTTCGCGACCGCTTCCGCTGGTGCTAGCGTGTCAACGAGAAAGCAGCTCGGAGGCCGCGATGTCGGACAAGGGAATTTTCGTCTACGCCTGGGACCTCGTCGACGAGGGGTTCGCCGCGGTCGCCGACCAGCTGCGCGACGCCGGCGCCGACGCCATTGCCATGGCGACGAGCTACCATGCCGGCAAGTTCATCCGGCCGCACGGCCGCTCCGGCAAGGTCTACTTTCCCGACGACGGCACCATCTATTTCCGCCACCGCGCGCAGCGCTACGGCCGGGTCGCGCCGATACCGCATCCCATGCTCGAGCATGTCGACCCCCTGGCCGAGCTGGCGCGGGCCGCACCCGACATGGCGCGGGTCGGCTGGACCGTCTGCTGCCACAACACGAGGCTCGGTCAGGCCCATCCCGAGCTGATCTCGAGGAACGCCATGGGCGACGGGCTGATCTACAGCCTCAACCCTGCCCATCCTGATGTCCGCCACTACATCGTCAGTCTCGTTGCCGATCTCGCCAGCGGCTACGACCTCGAGGCCGTGACGCTCGAGACGCCGGGCTGGCTGCCCTATGCGCACGGCTACCACCACGAGTTCGCGCTACTGCCACTCGATTCGTGGATCGACCTCTACCTCGGCCTCTGCTTCGCGCCGGAGACCATGGCCGCCGCCACCGCTGCCGGCATCGATGCCGACGGTCTCCGCCACCGGGTCGCGGCGCGGATCGAGGCGTGGCTGTCATGCGAGGTCGACGTCGGCGAGCGGGCGGCCGACTGGTTCTCAGGCCGACCTCGTCGGCGACGGCGAGCTGCGGGCCTATCTGGCCTGGCGCTGCCGCTGCGTTGCCGACCTGGTGGCCGAGATCAAGGCCGCCATGCCCAAGACGACGCGAGCTTCGCATCATCCCCTCGGTGCAGCGCCCCTCGGCCAAGAGCTGGATCGAGGGCAGCGACCTGAAGCTGCTGGGCGAGGCGGCCGATCGGGTCGAGATCTGCTTCTACGAGCCGTCGGCCGCCGCCATCGCGGCCGACCTCTTCGACGTGCGGCAGCGCCTGGGGGACGCCGCCCGTCTCAACGCCATCCTCCGGCCGACCCATCCCGATCTGGCCGGAGGCACCGAGACCGTGGCTGCCGCCAGGCTGCTCAAGGCGGCTGGCGCGGAAGGCCTCGCCTTCTACAATTACGGGCATTGGCGCCTTACGGCGCTCGACCATGTCCGGGCGGCCTTCGCCGCCTGGTCCGCACCCGAGGAGACGAATTGATGCGCCGCTTTGCCGGAAAGACCGTGCTGATCACCGGTGCCGGGCGGGGCATCGGCAGGGCCACCGCGCTACGCCTTGCCGACGAAGGCGCGGCCGTGGCGATCGCCGAGATCGACAGTGAGCCCGCCCACGCCGTCGCCAAGGAGATCGTCGCCAAGGGCCGGACCGCCGTGGCGCTGATCGCCGATGTGGCGGCCAAGGGCGCCCCGGCGCGGCTGGTCGCCGATGCCGAGCGGGCGCTGGGGCCGCTCGACGTGCTGGTCAACAATGCCTTCAAGGCCGGCCCCGCCGTGATCGCCGACACCGACGACGACGGCTGGGACGAGGAACTCGCCGTCACGCTGCGGGCCGCCTTCAGCATGGCCAAGGCGGTGCTCCCGGGCATGAGCGAGCGCGGCCGCGGCGCCATCGTCAACGTCGCCTCGATCAACGCGCTGATGACCTTCGGCAACCCGGCCTACAGCGCCGCCAAGGCGGGCCTCCTCTCGCTCACCCGCACGCTCGCCACCGAATACGGGCCCAAGGGGATTCGCACCAACGCCGTCTCGCCCGGCACCGTGCAGACCGAGAACTCCAGCTGGAAGAGACGTGTCGCCGAGGATCCCAAGATCTTCGAGAAGCTCAATCGCTGGTATCCCGTGGGCCGGGTCGGCCAGCCCGACGACATCGCCGCCGCGATCGCTTTCCTGGCCGCCGACGAGGCGGCCTTCGTCAACGGCACCAATCTGGTTGTCGACGGCGGCGTAACTGCCGGCATCGCGCCGATGATCAAGGAGCTAATCCCGGGCGACTATTGACGCGCGGAACAATGCCGCCGGCGGCGCCGGTCAATCAGGTCGCGTGCGCGGCCTGGGCCGGCGGGCGTCAGGCACGCTTGCGCTTGGACTTGGCGAACGTGTCGAAGGCGACGGCCAGGACAATGATCACGCCGATGATGATCTGCTGGACGTAGGAGCTGACATTGTTGAGCACGAGGCCGTTCAGCAGCACGCCGATCAGCATCGTGCCGATCACGGTGCCGAAGATCGTGCCGACGCCGCCGAAGAGCGAGGTGCCGCCGATGACGACGCCGGCGATCACGGTGAGCTCATAGGTCAGGCCTGCCACGGCCTCCGCCGAGTTGAGGCGGGCCGACAGCACGAAGCCGCCGAGCCCGGCCATGAAGCCGATGATCACGTAGACCGAGAGCGTGATCCGGTCGACGTTGAGGCCCGAGAGCCGCGCCGCCTCGGGATTGCCGCCGACCGCATAGACGTTGCGGCCGAAGCGGGTGTAGCGCAGCACCACCCAGGCGATGATCGCGGCCACGGCGAAGATCACCACCGGCACCGGCACCTGGCCGATATAGCCCTGGCCCCACCAGCGATAGCCCTCGTCGAAGCCGGAGATCGGGCCGCCGCCGGCAAACAGCAGGGCCGCCCCGCGGAACGCCGACATGCCGCCCAGCGTCACCACGAAGGGCGGCACCTTGAGCTTGGTGATGGCGATGCCCTGCAGCAGCCCGCAGCCCATGCCGACGGCAATCGCGGCCAGGAGCGCCGAGGGGCCAGCCGTAGCCCGCGGCCTCCGCTGCGGTGCCGACGGCAAAGCGGCTCTCGAAGCCGCCCTTGGCGACGGCGGCACCCACCAGGCCGGTGAGCGCGATGAGCGAGCCCACCGAGAGATCGATGCCGCGGGTCAGGATGACGAAGGTCATGCCGATCGCCAGGAGGCCGAAGATCGAGACCTGGCGCATGACGTTGAAGAGGTTGAGCGGGCTCAGGAAGCGCGGCTCGAGGATGGCGAAGACGGCCATCAGCACGAGCAGGAAGATCAGGGGTGCGAAGCGGGCGAGCAGGCCGAAGACATCGACGTCGCGCGCCGCCTGGGCGCCACGCTCAGCCATGCCGGATGCCCGCCCCGGCCGCCTGGTGCATCCGGCCCATCGTCATCAGCTGCATCAGCCGCTCCTCGCTGGCCTCGGCGATGGGCAAATCGCCGGTCAGCCGCCCCTCGCGCATGGTCAAGATTCGATCGCTCAAGGTCAGCACCTCCGACAGCTCGGACGAGATGGCGAGGATGGCGATGCCGGTCGAGGCCAGCTCGAACAGCAGCTGGTGCACCTCGGCCTTGGCGGCCACGTCGATGCCGCGGGTCGGCTCGTCGACGATCAGCACCTTGGGCTGCAGCGCCAGCCAACGCGCCAGCACCACCTTCTGCTGGTTGCCGCCCGACAGGTTCCCCACCTCGACCTGCGGGCCGGCCATCCGGATGTTGAGCCGCTTCTGGTACTCGTCGACCAGCTCGGCCTCGGCGCGCTCGTCGATGAAGCCGAATTTCTTGGTCAGTCGGCCGAGTGCCGCAATCGACAGGTTGAGGCGGACGGCCAAGGCCAGGAAGAGCGCCTGCTGCTTGCGATCCTCGGGCACCAGCCCGATCCCGGCAGCGATCGCGCCCTGTGGCGTGCTGCGATCGATCTCGCCGCCGTCGACCAGCACCCGGCCCCGGATGATCGGATCGGCGCCGAAGATGGCGCGCGCCAGCTCGGTGCGGCCCGCGCCGACCAGGCCGGCGAGCCCGACGATCTCGCCATGCGCCACAGTAAGCGAGATGTCGTGCAGCCGGGTCGCCGACGGGTCGCTCGGATCGCCCTCGGCCGAGAGGCCCTCGACCCGCAACGCGGGCTCGCCGGTCTGGTGCGTGCCGCGGCGCTTGAACAGCTGGTCGACCTCGCGGCCGACCATCATCTTGATGATGTCCTCGATCGATGTTGCCGCGACCTCGGCCGAACCCACCAGCTGCCCGTCCCGGAGCACGGTCAGCCGGTCGCAGAGCTGCTTCACCTCGTCGAGCCGGTGGCTGACGAAGACGATGCCGATGCCCTGGTCCTTGAGGTCCCGGCAGATCTGAAAGAGTTTCGCCACCTCGCTCTCGGCCAGGGCCGAGGTCGGCTCGTCCATGATGATGAGCTTCGACGACACCGCCAGCGCCTTGGCGATCTCGACCATCTGCTGCTCGGCGACCGAGAGATCGGCGACGAGGCGATCGGGGCTGAGGTCGAGGCCGACGCGGCCGATGATGTCCCGCGTCTCGCGCCGCATCCGCGCCCAGTCGACAATGCCCCAGTCACCCTTGCCGATGCGCAACGGCTCGCGGCCGATGAAGACGTTCTCCGCCACCGTCAGTGACGGGATCAGGTTGAACTCCTGATAGATCGTGACGATGCCGCGCTCCTGGGCGTCGAGCGGGCTCTCGAGCTCGACCCGCTCACCCTCCAGCTCGATGGTGCCTGAATCGGGCGGCTGGGCACCGGCCAGGATCTTGAGCAGCGTCGACTTGCCGGCCCCGTTCTCGCCCAGCAGCGCGTGGATCTCACCCTGGCGGACGACGAACGCCACGTCGTCGACCGCCTTGACACCGGGAAACGACTTGCTGATCCCGGTCATCCGCAGAAGCGGCGGCGCGTCCGCCTGGCTTGATCTATCGGACGCGCCGCTCACCATCTCGAGGTCAATCGCTGAGCGTGCCGATCAGTTCAGCTCACCGAGCCGCTCGGCCTCGTTGATATTGTCGGCAGTGATGACGATGGGCGTGAGCAGCACGAGGTCGCTCTCGGGCGTCGTGCCGTTCTTCAGGTACTCGACCATGATCTGCATCGCCTGGCGGCTCTGGCCGCCGGGGAACTGCTCGACCGTACCGGCGAGGACACCGTCACGGACGGCAGCCAGGGCCTCGGGCAGGGCGTCGAAGCCGATGATCGCGATCTGGTCCTCGAGCCCCTGCGCGCGGACCGCCTCGACGGCCCCCAGCGCCATGTCGTCATTGGCCGCGACGATCACGTCGGGCGGGCTGTCGAGACCGGCGAGGATGCTCTCGGTGACGGCCAGGCCCTGGTCGCGGGCGAAGTTCGCCGTCTGCTCGACGATGAACTCGTAGCGGTCGTCGCCATCCAGCGCGTTGTGCACACCCTGGTTGCGGTCGATCGCCGGCGAGGCGCCCGGCTGGCCCTGCAGGTTCACGATCCGGGCACCGTCGGGGTAGTTGGCCTTGATCCACTCGCCCTGGGCCTCGCCGCCCTTGACGTTGTCGGCACCGACATGGGCGAGGATGCCGTCCACCCCGTCGACCCGGCGGTCGATGGTGACCACCGGCACGCCGTTCTCGATTGCGGTCGCAATCGCCGGGGCCATGGCGTTGACGTCGGACGGGCTGATCACGATGCCGTCCAGGCCCTGGATGACGGCGGCCTCGACATCGGCGGTCTGCTTGGGCGTGCTGTTCTGGCCATCCAACTCGACGGCGGTGACACCAGAGGCCGCGGCCTCGGCCTTCAGCTCGTTCATCATGTGCACGAAGAAGGGAAAGCCCAGGCTCGGCACGGAGGTCAGGACGCTCATGTCCTGGGCCCTGGCGAACCCGGTGGGCACGGCGAGGCCGATGGCCAGAGCGGAGGCGAGCAGCAGTCGACGGCTGTGACGCAACATGAGGCAACTCCCTGTAAGCGGCATCATCTATTCGGATACCGTTCGTTTGTTCGGCGCTGTACTGTGACGCTGACGCCCCGGCTGTCAAGCGGCCGAGTGCTGGCCCTTGCGACCAACTGCCTGGACGACGCGGAATGACGCGACTCATCGACTATGCCGACGCATGCCCCGAGGTTCGGGCCGTGTACGACGACATCAAGGCCAGCCGCAACGTCGCGGACGTGAACAATTTCTGGAAGGCGCTCGCCGCTCACCCGCCGACCCTGGCGCGCACCTGGGCGAGCCTCAAGGAGGTGATGGCGCCGGGGGCGCTCGATCCGTTGACCAAGGAGCTGCTCTATCTCGCGATCAGCGCCAGCAACGGCTGCGACTACTGCATCGCCAGCCACGGCCGGGCTGCCGAGGCCAAGGGCATGACCGAGGCGATGCGCGGCGAGCTGCTCGCCATCGTCGGCATGGCGAACGAGACCAATCGTCTGGCCAATGCCTTGCGGGTGCCGGTCGATCCGGCGTTCGAGGACTAGGCCCAGCTCAGTTGCTGATGTCGCTTGCCTCGTCGGCACGCGCCGGCCGGCAGATGCCGATCGACCCCTCGGCGCAGATCGTGGTCCCGTCGATCCAGGTGGCACCGGAGAAGTCGGCCCGGGCGAAATCCGCCTCGAGCGGCTCGGCGCCCGTGAAATCGGCGCCGCGCAGGGTCGCGTTGATGAAGCTCGTGCGCCTGAGCGTGGCGCCCTTCAGCGACGCATCGGTGAGGTCGGCGTTGGTGAACTCGACGAGCGTCAGATCGGCGCCGGAGAAATCGGCGCCGACCAGCGACGCCGAGGTGAAATGCGCGCGCCGGGCACGGATCCCTGCCAGCACCGCGCCGTCGAAGTTCGCCCGCCTGAACGAGCTGTCGCGCAGATCGCCGCCGCTCACGTCGGCACCGCCGAAATCGGCGCCGTCCTGCAGGCAGCGCCGCCATTCCACGCCGGGCTGCGGGAACGACGTGCATGCCGCCGACGCCTCACCGCCGAAGCCGAGGCCGGCGAGCAGTGTTGCAAGCGGCAACGCGATCAAACGAAAGCTCATTCGCTCTTCCAACAGACAAAGGTATCCCGAAACTAGCGCGAGCTGCCGTTACCGCAAGCGTCGTGCTGCCGATCGAGCGCTGCCCGGCGTCAACACCGGGGCGCCAGCAGCGCGTGATAATGGCGCTCGAGCTCACGGTCGACGTCGGCGAGGCCGGCCTGCACGCCCAGCGCCGCCAGCGACGTGACCCCGAACTCGGCGATGCCGCAGGGCACGATAGCGTCGAAATGGCCGAGCTCCGGGGCCACGTTGATCGCGATGCCGTGATAGGCGACCCAGCGCCTGACCCTGACGCCGATGGCGCCGATCTTGTGCTCGCGGCCGTCGGCCGTTGTCACCCAGATTCCGACCCGGCCGGGGCGCCGCTCGCCCTTGATGCCGAACGCGGCGATCGTCCGGATCACCCATTCCTCGAGGCTCTGCACATACCAGCGCAGATCCTGCCGGCGGCGCCTGAGGTCGAGCACCGCGTAGACGACGCGCTGGCCGGGGCCATGATAGGTGAACTTGCCGCCGCGGCCGGCCTGGTGCACCGGGAAGCGGTCGGGATCGAGGAGATCGCCGATCGCCGCGCTGGTGCCGGCGGTCAGGAGTGGCGGATGCTCGAGCAGCCAGACGAGCTCGTCGCCATTGCCTTGAGCGAGCGCCGCGACCCTGGTCTCCATGGCCAGAACGGCCCGTTCATAGGGAACGTGCCCGTGCGAGCGCCGCCACTCGAGCCCCGGCACGATCGCCGGCGGGTCGCCTTGCGGTGGTGCGGCTAATTGGCTACCAGCCTCGATCACCTCGGCCATGCGTCGTCAGCTCTCGATTCGCGGCAAATCTCATGGTCGTTGCCGTCGCAACGAAAGGAACAGGGATGGTGGACCCGCTCGAGCAGGACGCGCTGGATTACCACCGGCGCCCGGTGCCGGGCAAGCTGGAGGTGGTCGCGACCAAGCCGCTCGCCACCCAGCGCGACCTTTCGCTGGCCTACTCGCCGGGTGTCGCCATCGCGTGCGCAGGCCATCGTCGCCGACCCCGACGCCGCCGACACGCTCACCGCCAGGGGCAATCTCGTCGCCGTCGTCTCCAACGGCACCGCCGTGCTCGGCCTCGGCGCCATCGGCCCGCTCGCCGGCAAGCCGGTGATGGAAGGCAAGGCCGTGCTGTTCAAGAAGTTCGCCGGCATCGACGCCTTCGACATCGAGGTGGCCGAGACCGATCCGATGCGGCTGGTCGAGGTGGTGGCGGCGCTCGAGCCCACCTTCGGCGCCATCAATCTCGAGGACATCAAGGCGCCCGACTGCTTCATCGTCGAGGAGCAGCTCCAGGCGCGGATGAAGATCCCGGTCTTCCACGACGACCAGCACGGCACCGCGATCATCGTCGGCGCCGCCGTCACCAACGGCCTGCGTGCTGGCGAAGCAAGAAGCTCGAGGATTGCCGGCTGGTGACCAGCGGTGCCGGGGCGGCAGCGCTGGCCTGCCTCGACCTCCTGGTCTCGCTCGGCCTGCCGCGCGAGAACATCATCGTCACCGACATCGACGGCGTGGTCTACGAGGGCCGCACGGCCAGCATGGACCCCTACAAGGCCCGCTACGCACAGCCGACGCCGATGCGCACGCTGGCCGAAGCGATCGTCGGTGCCGACATCTTCCTCGGCCTCTCGGCGCCGAATGTCCTGAAGCCCGAGATGCTCTTGACCATGGCCGCCGGACCCGCTGATCCTGGCGCTCGCCAACCCGGTCTCCGAGATCGATCCCGAGCTGGCGCGCGCAACCCGTCCGGACGCCATCGTCGCCACCGGGCGGAGCGACTACCCGAACCAGGTCAACAACGTCCTCTGCTTCCCCTTCATCTTCCGCGGCGCCCTGGACGTCGGCGCCACGACCATCAACAAGGCGATGCAGCTCGCCTGCGTCGAGGCGCTGGCCCGTCTCGCCCGCAGCACGACGCCCGATACGGTGGCCTCGATCTATGGCCGCGACAGCCTCTCCTTCGGCCGCGACTACGTGATCCCCAAGCCCTTCGATCCGCGCCTCGTTGTCGAGCTGCCGCTCGCCGTCGCCAAGGCGGCGATGGACATCGGCGTCGCCAGGCGGCCGATCGACGACCTGCGCGCCTATCGGCGAGCGGCTGTCGGCAGCGGGTGATCCGCTCCGGCTTCCTGATGAAGCCGCTGTTCGAGCGGGCGGTGAGCGAGCCGCAGCGGCTCGTCTACACCGACGGCGAGGAGGAGCCGGTGCTGCGCGCCGTGCAGGTGGTGGTCGACGAGGGCGTGGCGCGGCCGATCCTGATCGGCCGGCCCGAGGTGATCGAGATGCGGATCGAGCGCCTGGGCCTGCGGCTCGCGGCCGGCACGGACTTCGAGCTCAGCAATCCCGACAACGATCCGCGCTACAACGATTATGTGGAATTCTACCGGGAGCGGATGGGCCGCAACGGCGTCAGCCCGCAGGCGGCGAGCGACATCGTGCGCACGCGGCGCACGGTGATCGGCGCCATCATGCTCGCCAAGGGCGAGGCCGATGCGCTGCTCGCCGGTCCGGTCGGCTCGTTCTCCGGCCACCTCCGGCACATCATCGACGTCATCGGCCTCAACGACCGCATGCGGAGGCGTCGACCCTGCACGCGCTGGTGCTGGACCAGGGACCGCTGTTCATGGCCGACACCAATGTCAGCGACGAGCCCGACCCGTCGGAGATCGCCGAGACCACGCTGGCGGCCGCCGCGATCGTGCGCAGCTTCGGCATCGAGCCCAAGGTGGCGCTGCTGTCGGCGAGCAATTTCGGCAGCCGCGACACGCCGTCGGCGCAAGCGCATGCGGGACGCGCTGGACCTGATCACCAAGGCCGAGCCCGGCCTCGAGGTCGACGGCGAGATGCACGCCGATTGCGCGCTTGTCACCCGGTCATTCGCGATCGCCTGCTGCCCCAGTCGCGGCTGATCGGGGCTGCCAACCTGCTCATCATGCCGTCGCTGGATGCCGCCAACATCGCCTACAACCTGATCAAGACGGTCACCGGCGCGGTCTCGATCGGCCCGATCCTGATCGGCCCGAACCTGCCGGCGCACATCGTGACCCCCTCGATCACCACCCGCGGCATCATCAACATGAGCGCCGTGGCCTGCGTGCAGGCCATGCGCGCGATTGCCTGACGGGCAGGGGCAACTGCAAGGGGAGACGTTCGCATGACCACGGCCGAAGCGCTGCACGACTTCGTCCCGCGCTCCGGCATGGATCTGCCGCGCTTCGCGGGGCCGGTGAGCTTCATGCGACTGCCGCAGGTCGATGTCGACGAGCCCAGGATCAGCGATGTGCAGATCGGCCTCGTCGGCGTGCCTTGGGACGGCGGCACCACCAACCGCGCCGGGCCGCGCCATGGGCCCCGGCAGCTCCGCGACCTCTCGACCATGATCCGGCTGATCAACCAGGCGACCGGCATCCGCCCGTTCCACCAGGCGCGGTGCGCCGACCTCGGCGACTGCCCGGTCAACCCGGCGAGTCTCGAGGACACGCTGGAGAAGGTCACGGCCTTCTTCACCCGGCTGCGCGATTTGGGCGTGATGCCGATGACGGCCGGTGGTGACCATCTGATCTCGCTGCCGGTGCTGCGCGGCGTCGCCAAGGGCAGGGCACCCTTGGGCATGGTCCATTTCGACGCCCATACCGACCTCTACGACAGCTATTTCGGCGGCTACCGCTACACCCACGGGACGCCGTTTCGCCGCGCTTGCGAGGAGGGCCTGCTCGATCCCAAGCGCATCGTTCAGATCGGCATCCGCGGCACCGCCTATGACGGCGCTCGACGTCGAATGGGGCCGGGCCAACGGCGTCAGGATCGTGATGATCGAGGAGCTGATGGACCGCGGCGTCGACGCCGTCATGGAAGAGGCCCGCTCAATCGTCGGCGACCAGCCCACCTATGTCAGCTTCGACATCGACGGCATCGACCCGTCCATGGCGCCCGGCACCGGCACGCCCGAGATCGGCGGCTTCACCACGCACCAGGCGCAGCGCATGGTGCGCCAGCTGCAGGGTCTGAACCTGGTCGGCGCCGACCTCGTCGAGGTGAGCCCGCCCTTCGACCCGTCGGGGCAGACCGCCTGGGTCGGCGTCAACATCATGTTCGAGCTGCTCTGCGTCCTCGCCGATGCGGTCGGCCGGCAGCCGGCCTGACGCCGCAGCGACAGCTCAAGCGGCGACTGTCGGCACCGGCGGCAGCAGGCCGCGCACGGCCGAGGCGTGGATCACCTCGCCGGTTGCCACGAAGGCCTCGTGATTGGCTGGGATGCGCGCCTGGTCGTAGCGGTAGTTCACCAGCATGCCGGCCGATTCGGCGATCCCCTTGGCCGAGACGTCACCCAGCCAGTTCAGCCGCTCCAGCCTCGCGCCGTTGCCGAGGTGGAAGCGTGCCACCGGGTCGAGCGGTCTGCCATCCTTCTTCTGCCGCACGAGGTAGTGCGCGCAAAGCCCCATCAGAACGGGCTTTACGGCCTCTGCTTGCGCCGCATCCCGATACCAGTCCGGCGTGGTGAGATTGGCGGCGAGGTCGCTCGGCACGAGCGGATCGCCCGCCTCGGCGGCGCGGTTCAGCCAGCCCATGAAGCCCGGTATCGGCGAGAGAGTCGCGAAGCCACGCAGCTGCGGCAGCTCCGCCTCGAGTGCCGCCACGACCATCTTGATCAGGAAGTTGCCGAGACTGACGCCCTTGAGCCCGATCTGGCAGTTGCTGATCGAGTAGAAGATCGCGGTGTCGGCCTCGCTCACCGGCAGGATCGGGCTCTCCTGGTCGAGGAGTGGCTGCACCTTGTCGGCCATGCCCTTGACCAGCGCCACCTGGACGAAGATCAGCGGCTCGTCAGGCAGGGTGGGATGAAAGAACGCAAAGCAGCGCCGATCCGGGCCGAGCCGGCGTCTGAGCGCCTCGAGATTGGCGATCTTGTGGACGCGCTCGTAGCGGATCAGCTTCTCGAGCAGCGAGGCCGGGCTGTTCCAGTCGATCGGCCGAAAGGTGAGGAAGCCTGGATTGAACCAGCCGGCGAGGAGGTCCTGGAGGTCGTCGTCGACCGGCCGCAACGCCGGGTGGTCGGGCAAGAGCTCGAGCAGATCGCGCCGCATGGCGACCAGCTGACGGGTGCCGTCCGGTGCCATGTTGAGGCGACGAAACAGCTCTTGCCGTCGGGGCTCGAGCACATGGCGAAGCCGTTTCAGGCTGGCGGCATTCGGGGTCTTGCGAAAGGCCTCGATGGCCTCCTCGACGGCCTCGCGCGGAACGTCGTGCCGGGTCGCGAGCTCGGTGAAGAAGCCACGCCTGGCTTCGCGGTCCTGCCCTCGATAGGCAGTCAGGAGTTCGCGGGCCAGGGCCGCACCGGAGGCGTCACCCCTCGTCGAGAGCAGCTCCTCGGCCAGCGTCTCGGGCGAGCGCCGGCGATTGCCGAGCCGGCCCCGCATCAGCTCGCGGCCAGCATCGGCGAGCGACGTGAAGAGCTGGTTCACCGAGTAGCTGGGCATCTCGAGCGACCCCTGGCAAGTGGCGGAGGCGCCATGCAAGACGGCACGCCGAAACGGCGGCGCACAGCAAGGCAGGCGAGCTTGCTATTAGCTTAATTCTTCGGCCCCGCCAACGCGGCGGAGCCCTTTGGGGTACAGTGTGACGCGCCGACCATGGCGCTGCGTGGGCTGCAACTCAGACGGCTTGGCCGGTCCTGGTCGTCTGCCGCGAGCGATGCTTGGTCAATGCTAGACGGCGCGCCAGGGCGACGAGGAAGACCGCCGTCATGATCAACACGATCGTCGGTGCCGGAGCGCTGTCGAGGAAGAAGCTCAGATAGGTGCCGAGCAGCATCGAGGCCATGCAGGCGGCGATGGCGGTCAGCATCATGGCGCCGAAGCTGCGGACGATGAGGAAGGCGATCGCGCCCGGCGCTATCAGGAGGGCGACGGCGAGGATGAGGCCGACCGCGGCCAAGGTGGCGACGATGGTGAGCGACAGGGCCGCCAGGAGCCCGTAGTGCAGCCAGTTCACCCGCAGACCCGATGCCTGCGCCTGCGCCGGATCGAAGCTGTGCAGCAGAAGATCCCGCCACTTCATCGCGATCGCGCCGGCAACGGCGAGCGAGATCAGGCCGGCCAGCCAGAGCTCGTCGGCGGTCACGCCCAGCATGTTGCCGAACAGGATGTGGTCGAGATGCGCGTTGGTCTCGATCGACACGTAGAGCACGATGCCGATCCCGAACATGCCCGAGAACACGACGCCCATCACCGTGTCCTGCTTGACCCGGCTGTTGTGTGACAGATAGCCGGTCACCAGGGCGCAGGTCATGCCGGCGGCAAAAGCGCCGACGATCAGGGGGAAGCCCAGAATGTAGGCGAGAACGATGCCCGGCAGCACCGAGTGGCTGACCGCATCGCCCATCAGCGCCCAGCCCTTGAGCACGAGAAAGCAGGAGAGCAGCGCCGTCGGCACCGAGACGAGCATCGAGATGTAGAAGGCGTTGCGCATGAACGCGAAGTCGAACGGCAGCAGCAAAGCGTCGATGCTCATCAGGCGGCCTTCTCGGCGGTCGATGCCGGTGCCGTGGCGGCGGTCGGCGGCCGCTGCAGCGCGCGCTGCCCCCGGCGTCGTGCGGCCAGGAGACCGTGCTTGGGTGCCAGGACGAAGGCGGTCAGAAAGACCAGGGTCTGCAAGGTGACGATGATCCCGCCTGTTGCCCCGTCGAGGAAGTAGCTGGCATAGGCGCCGACGAAGCTGGTGACCGCGCCGATGAGCACGGAGGTCGCAATCAGCCGCGGGAAGCGATCGCAGAGCAGATAGGCCGTGGCGCCCGGCGTGACGACCATCGCGATAACCAAAAAAGCGCCCACTGTCTGCATCGCAGCGACCACCGAGGCCGAGAGCAGGACAAAGAAGACGGCCTTCAACAGGCTCGGGCGCAGGCCGATCGAGCGTGCGTGGTTCTCGTCGAAGAACGTCACCATCAGGTCCTTCCACTTCGCCAGCAGGACCGCCAGCGAGACGAAGCCGATGAGCGCCAGCTGCAGCGTGTCCTCGGGCGTGATCGCCAGAATGTTGCCCATGGTGATGGTCTGGATGCTGACCGACATCGGGTTGACGGAGACGATGAAGAGGCCGAGCCCGAAGAACGAGGTGAAGATCATGCCGATGATCACGTCGATCTTGAGGCCCGAGCGCTCGGAGAGGAACAGCATGGCCCCTGCGGCGAGGCCGCCGGCGATGAAGGCGCCGAGCGCGAAGGGCAGGCCCAGGACATAGGCGCCGGCGACCCCCGGCACGACCGAGTGCGAGAGCGCGTCGCCGATCAGCGACCAGCCCTTGAGCATCAGGTAGGCCGAGAGGAACGCGCAGACTCCGCCGACCAGCGACGAGACCCACATGGCGTTGGTCATGTAGCCGTAGCTGAAGGGCTCGAGCAGGTAGGCGATCATCGCTCCTCCTCGCGCTGCACGGTGAGCTCGCCATACTGGACGAAAGGCCGCTCGTCGTCGGTCAGGATGGTCACCGCGCGGCTGTCGCTCGTCCTCGTGCAAGGTCTCGCCACCCAGGGTGAAGTGGCGGAGCACGCCGCCGAAGGCGCGCTCGAGGTTCTTCGCGGGTGAAGGTCGTGGCCGTCGGCCCGTAGGCGAGCACCGTGCCCTTGACCAGGATCGTCCGGTCGCAGAACTCCGGCACCGAGCCGAGATTGTGGGTGGAGACCAGCATCACCCGGCCTTCGTCGCGCAGCTCGCGCAGCAGCGCCACGATCTGCTCCTCGGTCTTGACGTCGACCCCGGTGAAGGGCTCGTCCAGCAGAATGACCTGCCCGTCCTGGGCCAGCGCCCGGGCGAGGAAGACGCGTTTGCGCTGGCCGCCCGAAAGCTCGCCGATCTGCCGTTCGCGGATAGTCCTGCATGCCGACCCGGGCGAGCGCCTGGGCGACCGCTGCATGGTCCGCCGCCGAGGCGCGGCGGAGAAAGCCCATGTGCCCGTAGCGGCCCATCATCACGACGTCCTCGACCAGCACCGGGAAAGGTCCAGTCGACCTCCTCGGACTGCGGGACGTAGGCAACGAGGTTCTCGCGCAGCGCCTGGCGGACCGTCCGGCCGAGCAGGCGAATCTCGCCCCTGGCCGTGGGCAGGAAGCCCATGATGGCCTTGAACAGCGTCGATTTTCCGGCGCCGTTCACGCCGACCAGTGCCGTGATCGTGCCGCGCGGGATGGCGAAGCTGGCGTCGTGGAGCGCCGTCAGACCGGTACGGTAGGTGACGGTCACCCTGTCGGCGTGAATGCCGCTGCCAGGGCCGTCATCGCTGGCGTGCAGGTCGATCTGGCTTGGCAGTGCGGGCATTTGGCTGTCCTGGGGAGGCCGCTTCGAGGTTCATCGTGACTGCGATCTTCGACCACCGCCGGACGGCAGCAGCGTTCCATGGCCATTTGTCAATCGAGATGCGCGGTGAGGCCGTCCGCGACCGTCCGCGACGTGACAGTGAGCAAATCGATATAGGTCGGCACCGGGCCATCGGGCGTGCTGAGCGAATCGACGTAGAGCACGCCGCCGTAGCGGGCGCCGGTCTCCCGCGCCACCTGCTCGGCCGGTGCCGTGTTGACCGTGCTCTCGCAGAACACGACCGGGATCTCGTGCTCCCGGACCCCGTCGATGACGCGGCGGACCTGCTGCGGCGTGCCGACCTGATCCGTGTTCATCGGCCAGAGATAGAGCTCCTTCATGCCGAAGTCTCGTGCCAAGTAGCTGAACGCGCCCTCGCAGGTCACCAGCCAGCGGCGTCCCTCCGGGATCTGCGCCAGCTGCTGGCGCAGTGGCTCGATCGTGGAGCGCAGCTCTTCCTTGTAGGCTTCTGCGTTGGCCATGTAGGTCGCCGCGTTGTCGGGATCGTGGGTGGCGAAGGCCCTGGCGATATTGTCGACGTAGATCAGGGCGTTATCGAGGCCCATCCAGGCATGCGGGTTGGGCTTGCCCTCGTACGACCCGGCGCTGATCGAGATGGGGTCGATGCCGTCGGTCAGGGTGACGGACGGCATGTCGCCGAGATTGGCGACGAACTGCTCGAACCACAGCTCGAGATTCATGCCGTTCCACAGGATGAGGTCGGCGTCGCTGGCCCGGACGATGTCCTGCGGCGTCGGCTCGTAGCCGTGAATCTCCGCGCCCGGCTTGGTGATCGAGACGACCTCGGCCGCATCGCCCGCCACGTTCTGCGCCATGTCGGCAAGGACGGTGAAGGTGGTGACCACCTTCATCTTGTCTTCGGCAGCAGCGGCGGACGCCAGCGCGCCGACCACGGCCGTCGCCACCGCCAGCCGCAAGAAGGCTCGAGGCATCGGAGACTCCTATTTCGGGTAAGTTGTAGAGCGACTGATAGTGCGAACCATTCGCAACTGTCAACGGACTTGCGAAGGATTCGCATTTGCAATTGCGAATGCGGCGCATGTCGCGCTACTACCACCCGGTGATGAGCAGCAGAGCCGACGATAGGGTCGACGCGGTGATCCGCTCGGCGGGCCTAAAGGTGACCCGGCAGCGCCGCGCGATCTTCCGTGTGCTGTCGAATGCCGGCGACCACCCGGATGCCAACGAGATCCACAAGCGCGCGCAGGAGATCGATCCGAGCGTGTCGGTGGCGACGACCTACCGAACCCTCGCGGCCCTCTCGGACAAGGGGGTCGTCAACCGCTTGGCGTTCGAGGGGGCATCGACGCGTTTCGAGACCACCGACGCGCCGCACCACGACCATATCGTCGATCTCGACAGCGGTGACGTCATCGAGTTCGTCTCATCCGAAATCGAGCGGCTACAGCGGCAGATCGCCAAGGACCATGGCTACGAGATCGTGTCGCATCGCCTCGAGCTCTATTGTCGCAAGCGCCGCTCCTGATGGCGGCGAGCGCTCTCGACCGCTAACGTGCCGCCTGCGACACCAATGCCCGCCGGCTAGGTCGGTCGGTCGACCGCGTTCGCTTGCCGCGACCTCGGGCACTCCGGCTCGGCGCCGCCCGCTGCCGACGAACCGCCCTTAGGCCGGGAGTTGTCCTTGACCACCGATCAAATCGTCGTTCTGGCCATCCTCGCCGCCACCATGGGCCTGTTCGTCTGGGGGCGCTGGCGGCACGACATGGTGGCGATCGCCGCACTGCTGGCCGTGGTGCTGGTGGGATTGATGCCCGCCGAGTCCGCGTTCGACGGCTTTGGCAATCCCGCCGTCGTCACTGTCGCTTGTGTCTTGATGATCAGCCACGGCCTGCAGAGCTCGGGCGCCGTCGACCTGCTCGCCCGGGCCGTGCTGCCCAGCGAGTCCGGGCCGCTGGTCACGGTGACGGTGCTTACCCTGCTGGCCGCTACGCTCTCGGCCTTCATGAACAATGTAGGCGCTTTGGCGCTGCTGATGCCGATCGCGCTGCAGGTCGCGAGCCGGCTCGGGCTGCAGCCGGGCCAGCTGCTGATGCCGCTCTCATTCGGCTCGATCCTGGGCGGCATGACGACGCTGATCGGCACGCCGCCGAACCTGATCGTCGCTGGCTTTCGCGAGCAGACGACCGGCGAGGCGTTCAGCATGTTCGATTTCTCGCCGGTCGGTGTCGCGGTCGCCGCCTCCGGCATCCTGCTGATCGGCCTCACCGGCAAATGGCTGATCCCGATCCGCGAGCGCGCCCAGGGCGACGGCTTCGAGATCGCCAAATATCTGACCGAGGCGCTGATCGGCAAGGACAGCAAGGTCAAGGACCTGACGCTGCGCGCGGTCGAGGCGGCGCTGGAAGAGGCGGACGCCCAGGTCGTGGGCCTGGTGCGCGACGAGGTCCGGCTGCCGGGGCCGCATCCCGGACGCCGCGTCAGGGAAGGCGACATCCTGGTGATCGAGGCCGAGCCCGAGGCGCTGGCCAAGGTGTTGGCGACCCTCAACCTCAAGCTCGTCGAGGACCAGCCGGAGGCGGCGAAGAGCAAGGAAGAGGGCGCCGGGGAGGGTGCCGGTCTGCCGGCCGCGGCACCGGCCGCCGATGCCGTGATCGTGCCGAGCGCTGCGGCCGCCGACGCCGACCAGAAGGCGGACAAGTCGCCGGACGAGGAGGAGGTCGTGCTGATGGAGCTCGCAATCCTGCCGGACGCCCGCATCATCGGCCGGTCGGCGAACAGCGTGCATCTGCGCACCCGCTTCGGCGTCAACCTGCTCGCCGTATCGCGGCACGGCAGCCGAACCATCTCGAGGCTCCGCTCGCTGACGTTTCGTGCCGGCGACGTCCTGCTTCTCCAGGGCACCACTTCGGCGCTCATGGAATTCGGCGCCTACTCCGGATCGGTGCCACTGGCCGAGCGGGCGCTGCGACTGCCCAACCGGCGCGCCGCCTACACCGCTGGCGGCATCATGGCCGCGGCCATCGGTGCGGTGACGCTCGGCCTGACGTCGGCCCCTGTGGCCTTTGCCGCCGCCGTGCTCGCCATCATGGCGACCCGGGTCGTCGCACCGCGCAACATCTATCAGGCCGTCGACTGGTCGGTGGTCGTGATGCTGGGAGCGCTGCTGGCGCTCGCCGATGCAATGGCCGCGACCGGCACGGCTGATGTCATTGCCCGCTACCTGATGGACGACGTGGCCCGAGGCAACGCCGTGATCGCGCTCGTGCTGATCCTGGTCGTCACCATGGTCTTGACCGACTTCATGAACAATGCCGCCACCGTGGCCGTCCTCTGCCCGATCGCGATCGGTGCAGCGGACAGTCTCGGCGTCAACCCGGACGCCTTCCTGATGGCCGTGGCGGTCGGCGGCTCATGCGCCTTCCTGACGCCGATCGGGCATCAGAACAACACACTGATCCTTGGCCCGGCGGGCTTTCGCTTCGGCGACTACTGGCCCCTCGGCTTGCCGCTCGAGGTCCTGATCGTGGCCGTCGCGGTGCCGATGATTCTTCTGGTCTGGCCGCTCTGAGCCGACGCTAGGCCGTCCAGAGCTGAAAGCGGTAGGGCGACTGCATGCCGCCGGCGCTGATCTCGAGGCAGTTGCCGCGGACCAGCGGGATCGGCTCCGCACCGAGCCGGACGCCGTCGACGAACGTTCCGAGCCGGCTGCCGGTGTCACTGACCCCGGCACCGATCTCGGTCTGCACGATGGCGAACTGGCGGCGTGACAGATGATAGGGCGGCCGGTCGTCGATCAGCAGTGCGCTGCGCAGCGGCAGCGATTCGCTGGGCCTGGAGGAGGTGCGGCCGACAACGAAGGGAAAATCCGTTATCGCCAATCCATCCTTCGGCAGGGCAGCCGTGCTGGCCGGCGAGGCTGCCAGCAGGTGCACGACCATGGGCGACGGCTCGCAGGACCGGGTCGGCACCGCGTCACCGAAGCGCTCGAGGAAGACGTCACGGGCGAGCATCTCGACGGTCACGCCGGTGAGCGCCCGGGCGGTATGCCGGCAGATGCCGTCGGACAAGATGGCGTCGTCACCGACCACGCTGCCCTTGCCGCGCACCGCCACGCGGTGGCTGACGCCATTCTCCTCGCTGAGGATCTCCACTTCGCCGTCGCGGATCCAGGCAACCGCTTGGCATGGGTCGCCGCATCGAAACAGCACGGTTCCCGGCTCTATTCGCTTCTCGATTGAGGGTCTGACCTCGTCCTCAGGTCGCCCCAGCAGTCTCGACCGCCATCCCATATCGAGTTTGTCGCCCCGGATCGGTTAGCGCTGATTGTTCTTCCAGTAACTTTTTACCATGGCGGCGGTGGCGTCAACTCGGAATTGGACGAAGATGGGCAAAACGAGACCATGCTACGCGTCTGGTGATGCAAGACTGCCGCAGCACCAGGGCCGCTCACGACGACAGGGAGGCGGCGTCTTCTATCTCGAGCTGAACGCGCGTCTCGCCTTGCCAGGTGTCCGAGCGGATTCGCCCGGCCAGCTGCAGCGGCCGCCCCTCGAGCAACGGTGCATCCAGGCCGCTATCGGCGGCCCGAAAGGCGATGCCGCGGATCGCCGGTCCCGAGCCCGGCGCCAAGAGACAGCTCACATGGCCGCGGCCGACGACGCGGCTCTGCAGGATGCGCGGCGTCTCCAGGACGAAGCGGGGCTCGGCATGACCGGCGCCGTAGGGCGCCATCTGATGGAGCTTGCTCGCCAGCTCGACGGTGACGGACGAGAGGGTCAAGACGCCGTCGATGCGCAGCTCGGCGATGCCCGGCGTGAAGGCCGGCGTCGTCTCGTGCGCCCTGAGAAAGGCACTGAACGCATCGATGCGCGCCGCCTGGACCGTCATGCCCGCCGCCATTGGATGACCGCCGCCCGCCTCGAGCAGGCCAGCCTGCCGCGCGGCGATGACTGCGGCGCCCAGATCGTAGCCTGGACGTGACCGGCCAGAGCCTTTGCCCACGCCATTTGCGATGTCGATGACGACGGCTGGCCTGGCGAACCGCTCGGCGAGCCGTGCCGCGACGATGCCGACGATACCCGAATGCCAGCCCTCGCCGGCCGCGACCAGGACCGGTGCGTCGGCCCTCAGCTGCGGCTCGACGGCGCGCAAGGCAGCCTCCAGCGTGCCCCGCTCGAGCGCCTGGCGCTCGGCGTTGAGCTGATCGAGCCGTGTGGCTATCTCGCAGAGCCTGTCCGGATCGTCGACCGTGAGCAGAGCAGCTGCAAGGCCGCTTTCGCCCATCCGCCCACCGGCATTGAGCCTCGGGCCGAGCATGAAGCCGAGCTTGCGGGCATCATCGACAGACGCCACGCCGGCAAGCGCGGCCAGCGACCTCAGGCCCGGGTTGCCGCCAGCTTCGGCAACCTTGGTGCCCTGGACGACGAACGCCCGGTTGAGGCCGAGGAGGGGCACCACGTCGCAGACCGTGCCGAGCGCCACGAGATCGAGGGCGCCCAAAAGATCGGGAAGCGCTGCTACCCGCTGATGACCCGCATCCCGCAGCGCCCGGCCCAGGCCGACGAGTAGCATGAAAGCGACGCCAACGGCCGCCAGGTGACCGAGCGGGCTCGTCTGGTCGAGCCGGTTCGGGTTGATGACCGCCAGCGCTGGCGGCAGGGTCGCCTCGGCGCTGTGGTGGTCGACGACGATGACCTCGAGGCCCATGGCGCGTGCCGCCTCGAGCGGGGCGAAGGCGGTCGTGCCGCTGTCCAGGCAGAGCACCAGGCGGCAGCCGCTGTCGCGAAGCGAGCCCAGCGCGGCTTCGTTGGGGCCATAGCCGTCGGTCAGCCGGTCCGGGATGCGGATCTCGATCGGCACGCCCAGCGCCTTCAGGTAGCGGCCGACCAATGCGGTCGAGGTCGCACCGTCGACGTCATAGTCACCGAGCAAGCCCACCGGCTCGCGCGCCCGGACGGCGGCGACCAGCCGATCCACGGCGCGGTCGAGATCGAGCAGGTGCGACGGGTCGGGCAGCCAGTCGCGCAGGCGAGGGCCGATGAAGCCCGCGACGTCCGCCGTGCTCAGACCCCGCGCCGCCAGCACGCGCCCGACGATCTCCGGCAGGCCGTGCCGCTGGCTGATGTCACGCGCGATGTCCGGCCGCTCGGCCGCAAGCCGCCAGCTCTTGCCGGTGAGCGACCGCTCGACCAACAGCTCGCCGGACACGGCTCGCCCGGCCGCGCTGGCAGCGCTCAATGGTCGAAATGCGGCACGGAGGCGCTCTTGCGCACCAAGTTGTGCTCGGCCTCGATCAGCCGCACCGTGCCGGTCTTCGAGCGCATAACGATCGATTCGGTGAAGAGCCGGCCGCCCATCCGGCGGACGCCCTTGAGCATCGTGCCGTCGGTGACGCCGGTGGCCGTGAACATGACGTCGCCCTTGGCGAGGTCGTCGATGCCGTAGACGCGCTCCGGGTCATCGATGCCGAAGCTGCGTGCCCGCGCCCGCTCCTCGTCGTTGCGGATGAGCAGGCGGCCCTGCATCTGGCCGCCGATGCAGCGCAGCGCCGCGGCGGCGAGCACGCCCTCGGGAGCGCCGCCTGAGCCCATGTAGATGTCGATGCCCGAGCCGGGTCGGGAGGTCGCGATCACGCCCGCGACGTCGCCGTCGCCGATCAGCCGGATGCGCGCGCCGGCCGCGCGGACATCGGCGATCAGCTCCTCGTGGCGCGGCCGATCGAGAATGCAGACGACCAGGTCGTCGATGCGCGACGTCCTTGACCTCGGCGAGCCGGCCCAGATTGTTTGCGGCGCTGTCGTTGATGTCGATCACGCCGGGCGGCAGACCGCCGCCGACCGCGATCTTGTCCATGTAGATCGTGTCGGGGGCGTTGAGGAAGCCGCCCTGCGGTGCCATGGCGAGGCAGGCGATGGCGTTGTGGCCGCCCTTGGCGGTGATCGTGGTGCCCTCCAGCGGATCGAGTGCGATGTCGAGCTTCGGGCCTTTGCCGGTGCCGACCGTCTCGCCGATGTAGAGCATCGGCGCCTCGTCCCGCTCGCCCTCGCCGATCACGACGATGCCGTCGATGTCGAGCACGTTCAAGGCCTGCCGCATGGCGTCGACCGCGGCCTGGTCGGCGGCCTTCTCGTCGCCACGGCCCATCCAGCGTGCGCGGCGAGCGCTGCCGCCTCGGTGACCCGCACCGAATCCAGCGCCAGGTTGCGGTCCTCTGACTTCGTGCTCGCTCATCCTCCCCCTTTCGTGCAGCTCACGGCATGCTGTCGTTGACGAGCCGATCGTCGGTGCGGCTTGCGGGCGGAGTCAATCCTGCTCGATCCGGATCATCCGCGGCGGCTCGATCACGGTGGCGAGCGCGCCGATCGCGGCCAACGCCGCCGTCATCCGCGCCTCCACCGTCTCGTGGGTGGTCAGCACGATCGGCACCGGCTGGTTCGGGTTCCGCGCGCGCTGGATCAGCGCCTCGATCGAGACCTCCTGATCGCGCAGCACGGCCGTCACGTCGGCCAGCACGCCCGGCTGGTCGAGCACCATGAGGCGGAATGTAGTAGGCGCCGCTGATGCGCGCTCCATCGGCGCCACCGCGTGATCGACGAGATGCCGAGCTCGGCACGCCGAAGGTCGGCAGGCGGATTGCCGCGGGCGAGATCGACCAGGTCGGCGACCACCGCCGACGCGGTGGGTCCGCCGCCGGCGCCGCGGCCCTCGTGCATGACGAGGCCGACCGGATCGCCCTCGACGACCACGGCGTTGAAGACGCCGTCGACCCGGGCGATCGGCGCGTCCGATCCGGACCATGCCGGGTGCAGCCGCTGCTCGAGCCCGGCCGCCGTCATCCGGGCCGTGCCCAGGAGCTTGATCCGATAGCCGAGCTCGTTGGCGAACGCGATGTCGAGCGCGATGACGTGGCGGATGCCCTCGATGTGGATGGCGTCGAAATCGGGCGCGGCCGCCGAACGCGATGGCGGCGAGCAGGGCCAGCTTGTGCGCGGCGTCGATGCCGTCGACGTCGAAGCCGGGATCGGCCTCGGCGTAGCCCAGCTTCTGCGCCTCGGCGAGCACGTCGCGCGAACTCCCGGCCGGTCTCGCGCATGATCGTCAGGATGTAGTTGCAGGTGCCGTTGAGGATGCCGAAGACGCGCGTCGATCCGGTTGCCGGCGAGCCCCTCGCGCAGCGCTCTTGACGATCGGGATGCCGCCGGCGACCGCGGCCTCGAAGGCCGATGCGCCGCGCCATGCGCCTCGGCCAGGGCGGCCAGCTCGGCGCCGTGGTGGGCGAGCAGCGCCTTGTTGGCGGTGACCACCGGCTTGCCAGCTGCAGCGCCTCGCGGGTGAGCTCCAGCGCCATGCCTTCGGACGCCGCCGATCAGCTCGACCACGACGTCGACGTCGTCGGTCCGCGCCAGCGCGAGCGGATCGTCGTGCCAGCGGCAATCGCCGAGCTCGACGCCGCGGTCGCGGCTCGCGATCGCGCGCCGAGACGGCGGTCAGCGATGAGCGCGCGGCCGGCGCGCTGGCGACCAGCTCGCCGGGTCGTCCTGCAGCAGCGAACGGTGCCGGCACCGACCGTGCCGAGCCCGGCGACGCCGAGCCGCAATGCGGCGTCTGTCGCTCATTCGACCGGCTCCGCGACGCGATCGGCGGCGACGCCGCGCCGCGCGCAGGAAGGCCCTGATATTGCGCACGGCCTGGCGCAGCCGATGCTTGTTCTCGACCAGCGCGATGCGGACATGGCCGTCGCCATACTCGCCGAAGCCGATGCCCGGCGAGACCGCGACATCGGCCTCCTCGAGCAGCAGCTTGGCGAAGTCGAGCGAGCCCATGTCGCGGAAGCGCATCGGGCAACGGCGCCCAGCAGAACATCGTCGCCGTCGGCCGGGGAACGGCCCAGCCGGCCTTGGCCAGCCCGTCGATCAGCACGTCGCGGCGCTCGCGGTAGAGCTCGCGGGCGGCAGCGACGCAGTCCTGCGGACCGTTCAGTGCCGCGGTGGCCGCCACCTGGATCGGCGTGAACGCGCCATAGTCGAGGTAGGACTTGATCCGGGTCAGCGCCTCGATCAGCCGGCGGTTGCCGGCGGCGAAGCCGATCCGCCAGCCCGGCATGGAGTAGGTCTTGGACAGGCTCGAGAACTCGACCGCGACGTCGAAGGCGCCCTCGACCTCGAGAATCGATGGCGGCGGCTGGTCGAAGTAGATCTCGGCGTAGGCGATGTCGGAGAGGATGAACATGCCGCGCGCCTTGGCCAGCGCCACCGCCTCCTGGTAGAAGTCGAGATCGACCTGCAGCGCCGTCGGATTGGACGGAAAATTGAGGATCATCGCGGTTGGCGGCGGCACCGAGTGCTCGGCCGAGCGGGCCAGATCGCGCGATCAGATCGACGGCCCGGCGCCAGCTCGACATGGCGGATCGCGGCGCCGGCGATGATGAAGCCGTAAGGGTGGATCGGGTAGCTCGGATTGGGCGTGAGGATGGTGTCGCCCGGTGCGCTGATCGCCTGGGCCAGGTTGGCCAGTCCTTCCTTCGAGCCGAGGGTGACGCAGACCTCGGTCTCGGGATCGAGCTCGACACCGAAGCGCCGCCGGTAGTAGCCGGCCAGCGCCCGGCGCAGGCCGGGGATGCCGCGGCTGGTCGAGTAGCGGTGCGTGCGCCCGTCCTGCACCGCCTCGACCAGCTTGTCGACGATGTGCTGCGGCGTCGGCTGGTCGGGATTGCCCATGCCGAGATCGATGATGTCGCGATCGCGCGGCCCGCGCCTTCGCCTTCATCGCATTGACCTCGGCGAAGACATAGGGCGGCAGGCGGCGGATACGGTGAAATTCGCTCTTGCTCATCAACCTGCGCCCTTTTCGGGCATGAATGGGAACATCCGCTCGATGTGCGGCAGCAAAAGCCAGCGTGGCTGCCCCAGACGGCCGGGGCTCATCCGGCAACGCCATCGGGCTCGTATACGACCACCACGTCGCTCTCGCCACCCATCTCGAGGATCAGGCGCTCCGGCGGTATGCCGGCATCCACGAGAAGCGCCGCCACGCGGCGGGCGCGCTCCATGGCGAGACCCGGGCGCGGGCCGTTGCCGACCACGAGCAGCTGCGGCACCTCCCTGTTGGCCCGAGCGAGCGCGCGCAGCTTGTCCGTGGCATGGTCGTCGATCGCGGCGTCCTCGGCGGCGAAGAGGACCGCCATCGGTAGTTGGGGCGCCGCCGGTGCCGGCCCAGCTGTTGCGCCCGGCGCCGCAGCCTCGGCCGTTTGGCGGCCCGCGACGACGTCGGTCGTAGCTGCCGGTGTCGCGTCGGCGGCGGGCGCGGTCGCCAAGGGCGCATCGGTTGGCGTTGCCGCCGGGCTCGGGGTGGCGGGGGCGGTCACGGCAGGTCCGGCAGCGGGCTCGATCACCTCGAGCGCGTCGCCGTCCACAGCGTCTACAGGCTCGTCGCCCTCGAGCGGCTGCTCGGGCATCGGAGTCGCGGCCCCGGCCGGGCGTCCTCTCCGTTGCTCACGCTCCTGCTGCGCCGCGGCCGCCGCAGCGGCCCGCTCGGCGGAGCGCGGACCGGGTCCCACCGGCGGCTGCTGCAGCCGTTCGAGGAAATCGTCGAGCGAGCCGCTGTCGTCTTCCCGGGCGAGCGCTTCATCGACATAGGCGAGCGCCAAGGTGCCGCGCTGGCCGGTCCCCGCGCTCGTCGACGCCGCCACTGGCGCTGGCGCGGCCGGCGGCAGCGGGACCGGCTCCGCGGTCGGCAGCGGCCGGCCGGCCTCCCGGCGGAGCGCGTCGCCGACATGGCGGGCATTCGCCCGATCCGCGACCAGGCCCTCGGCGATCTCGCGACGCTGGGCCAGGGTGTAGGAGAGCTGTGGCCGTGCCGGGACGCTGTTGATGCTGGGAAACTCGGCCGCATCGATGGCCGGATCCGTCGCTCGCCGCCGGTCGCGGTGGCACGTTCTTCCAGAAATCGCCGCACGCGGTCAGGGCCAGCGCCGTTGCCGTGCGCCAGGGCCAGCGTGGCCGGTCGCAAGGTCCATAGACGGCGGCCGTCACTCTTCCGCATCGCTCAGCGCACTCTCTTGCCGTGTTTTTTGTCGCGTCCCTCGCGGTTGGCGCAAGTTCGGCAGTTCGGGTAAACCCACCGCTGTGGTGGTGCAATTCCCGAGACGAGCGGGCTGGCAGGACCTGATCCGCACCATCGCCGACCGTCGGCAGCCGCGCGTCGTGCGCGGGCGCGACCACGGCAAGATAGGGTATCGTACTGATGGCGAAGCAACAGCAAGCAGACAGCCGCAAGCCGATCGCCGGCGCCAGACCGGAAGAAATCGCGCAGATCATGAGCGAGATCGCCGGACGCAGCCGCGTCATCATCGAGGAGTTTCTGCGGCGCCAGGGCAGCGGGGACGGTGCCGGCGCATCCATGGCCAATCTCGGCCAAACCTTCCTCGAGCTGACGCAGCGCATGATGACCGAGTCCGAACGCGGTCATGCGAGGCGCAGTTCGGCCTCTGGCAGGACTACATGCGGCTCTGGCAGACGCACGGCGCAGCGGATGCTCGGCCAGGAGGCGACCCGGTGATCGCGCCGGAGAAGGGCGACCGGCGGTTTCGCGATGCTGCCTGGAACGACAATATCCTCTTCGACTTCATCAAGCAGTCCTACCTGCTCACCTCGCGCTACGCTGCTCGACACCGTCAGCCGCGACCGACGGCCTCGACGGCCAAGGACGCAGCAGAAGATCGAGTTCTACACCCGCCAGTTCGTCGATGCGATGGCGCCCTCGCAACTTCGTGATGACCAATCCCGAGGTGCTGCGCGCGACCCTCGAGAGCCGGCGGCGAGAACCTGCTCCGCGGCCTCAAGCAACATGCTCGAGGACCTCGAGCGCGGCAACGGCCAGCTGTCGATCCGGATGACCGACCTCGACGCCTTCGAGGTCGGCCACAACATCGCCACGACGCCGGGCAAGGTGGTCTACCAGAACGAGCTGATGCAGCTCATCCAGTACGCGCCGACGCACCGAGACGGTGCACAAGCGGCCGCTGCTGATCGTGCCGCCCTGGATCAACAAGTTCTACATCCTCGACCTGCAGCCCAAGAACAGCTTCATCAAGTTCGCCGTCGACCAGGGCTTCACCGTCTTCGTGATCTCCTGGGTCAATCCCGACGAGGAGCTCAGCCACAAGACCTTCGAGGACTACATGGTGGAGGGCCCGCTCGCGGCGCTCGACGCCATCGAGCAGGCGACCGGCGAGACGGACGTCAACGCGATCGGCTACTGCCTCGGCGGCACGCTGCTGGCCGGCGACGCTGGCCTATCATGGCGGCCAAGAAGGACAACCGCGATCAAGGCGGCGACCTTCTTCACCACGCTGCTCGACTTCAGCGATCCGGGCGAGCTCGGCGTGTTCATCGACGAGGAGCAGCTGGCGCCGTCGAGGAGAAGATGGCCAAGCGCGGCTATCTCGACGGCGCGCGAGATGGCCGACTACCTTCAACATGCTGCGCGCCAACGACCTGATCTGGTCGTTCGTGGTCAACAACTACCTGCTCGGCAAGGAGCCGTTCCCGTTCGACCTGCTCTACTGGAACTGCGACAGCACCCGCATGCCGGCGGCGATGCACAGTTTCTATCTGCGCCAGTTCTACCACGAGAACCTGCTGGTCGAGCCGGGCGGCATCGAGCTCGCCGGGGTGCCGATCGACCTGCAAGCGGGTCCGGGTGCCGGTCTACTGGGTCTCGACCCAGGAGGACCACATCGCGCCCTGGACCGCGACCTACCAGTCGACGCAGATCTTCAAGGGCCCGAAGAAGTTCGTGCTGGCCGGCTCCGGGCACATCGCCGGCGTCATCAACCCGCCGGCGTCCGGCAAGTACGGCTACTGGCTGAACGACGAGCTGCCGGCCGACCCGGACGACTGGCTCGCCGAGGCCGTGCACCACGAGGGCTCCTGGTGGGAGGACTGGTCGGCCTGGAACGCGGCCAAGTCCGGCCCCGGCAAGCCGCGTGCCGGCGCGGCAGCCGGGCGACGGGGCGCTGCCGGCGCTCGAGGACGCGCCCGGCAGCTACGTCGCCGTTCGCCTGGTCTGAGTTCCGGGCGGCCTAAGAGCCGAGCGTCAGCTCGACCAGCACCAGCCGTGTCGTCTCGGCATTGCCCAGGCGTTGCGGGGTTTCGGCCTCGCCTTGAACGGTGCTGCCGACCTCGTGGACGGTGTTGCCGGCCGCCGTCTCGAGCGTCAGCCTGCCCTCGACAACCTGCCAGCTGACGCCACGGGCATCGTCGGCCGTGACGATGGCGCCGGGCTCGATCGCGAGTTCCCGCAGGCGGTAGCCCGGCCGCTCGGAGATCGCCGTGCGCGTGCCCCAGGGCAGCTGCTCGTGGCGGTGCTTGACGGCTTCGCGCCGGCCTGCCGCCACTAGCGCACCGACCAGCGCCTTGACCGCCTCGGAATCGCCCCGCGGCGCCACCAGCAGCGCGTCCGCCGTGTCGATCACGGCCAGCTCGTCGACCCCGGCCAAGGCCACGAGGCGGCCCTCGCTGCGCACCAGATTGTCGCGGCCACCGATCACGAGGCCGTCGCCAGTGATGGCGTTGCCGGCGCCGTCACGCTCGGCCAGCTCCCAGACGGCATGCCAGGAGCCGACGTCCGACCAGCCCGGTGCGCACGGCACGACGGCGACGTTGGCCGAGCGCTCCATCACCGCCTTGTCGATCGGCGCCGACGGCACGGCCCCGAAGCGGGCGGGGTCGAGCACGGCCGTGCCGTCGGCGACCGGACCCATCGCTGCCTCGACGGCAGCGAGGACGTCGCCGGCGTGGTGCGCCATCTCGGCCAGCATGGTCGAGGCCCGAAAGAGAAACATGCCGCTGTTCCAGACGAAGCCGCCCTTGGCCAGCATCGCGGCCGCGACCTCGGCCTTCGGCTTCTCGACGAAGCTCGCGGCTCGCAGGACACCCGGGGCGCCCTCGAGCGCGGCACCGAGCGCGATGTAGCCGAACCCCGTTTCGGGCCGGGTCGCGGTGATCCCGAAGGTCACCAGCTGGCCCGCCCGGGCCGCCGCCGCTCCAGCCTCGACGGCCTGGTGCAACGCCTCGGGCGCGGTCATCAGATGATCCGAAGGGCAGATCCACAACAACGTTTCCGGCCCCCAGACGGCGCTGACATAGAGGGTCGCGAGTGCCACGGCCGCGGCGGTATTGCGCGCCTCAGGCTCCAGCACGAGATGATGGCCGAGCCCGGGGCGCAGGGCATCCAGCTGCTGGCGGATCAGCCCCGCCTGGCTGGCGGCGGCGACTGTCAGCAGCCGGCCCTCGGGCGCCTGCGCGGTGATGCGCCGCGCGGTCGATTGCAGCAGCGAGGTGTCGCCGAAGAGATCGGCCAGATGCTTGGGCAGTTCGGCACGGCTCGCGGGCCAGAGACGGGTGCCGGATCCACCGGCGAGGATGACCGGCACCAGATCGGTGATGATGCGGTGCGACACTGGGCGACTCCGAGCTGGGGGCACGAGGGCGGGAAGGGCTTGGCCCGCTGCTTACCACGCGGAGCCGGCGCGTCCAGCCGCGCGGCCCGCCGGCAGGGTTTTCGGGCGCAGCGGACGGCGCGCCTGTTAACCATTCCGACATTTTTAAGGTTTAGGGTCAGCTGCGACGAGATGAATGGCGAAGCGAGCAGCGGCAAGAAGCGAGACGGGTTGATGAATGAGACGGAGGATCCGGCTGCGGTCAGTCGGGCGGCGGAGCGGGCCTTGATGGCGATGCAGGCACGGTCGATCGCGCCGACGCCGGAGAACTTTGCGATCTGGTACCTGCACCAGTGCGGCGGCTCGCCGGAGCTCGACGCGGCGATCGAGGTGATCGACCGCCGCGGCAAGGGCTACTCCGAGGCGCAAATGGCGGATCTCTGCCACCAGTTCGGTGGTTGCGACGAGCAGTGCAGGCAGGTGCAGCTGGTCAGCCAGCGGGTCGGCGGGCTGGTCGACGAGGTCAGCAGCAAGCTCGATGTGGCGACCTCGCAGACCCGGGACTACAGCGCTCGTCTGACATCCCTGGGCCAGGGCATCAGCTCGATCATGGAGCCGAGCGACCTCGTGGCGCTGGTCCGCGAGCTGGAGCATCAGACCGAGCTGATGCGCACCCGGGCGGAGAAGCTGGAGACGGAGCTGGAGCGCAACAGCCGCGAGATCGTTCATCTGAAGGACGATCTGGCCATGGCCCGGCGGATGGCGACGACCGATCCCCTGACCGGGCTCGGCAACCGCAAGCTGTTCAACGACGTCTTCGCCCAGGAGGCCGAGCAGGCGATCGCCAACCGCACGGCGCTGTCGCTTCTCGTCGCCGACATCGACCATTTCAAGCAGTTCAATGATCGCCACGGCCACCAGATCGGCGATGCCGTCCTCAAGCTCGTGGCCGAGAAGCTCAAGCGCTCGGTGAAGGGGCGCGACACCGTCGCCCGCTACGGCGGCGAGGAATTCGTTGTCATGCTGCCGGAGACCGACCAGGCGTCGGCCGCCGGTCTCGCCGAGCAGCTGCGGGCCGAGATCGCGAAGAGCCGGCTCGTCGTGCGCAACAAGGGCCAGGATCTGGGCAAGGTCACGATCTCGATCGGCGTGGCCGAGTTGCGCACCTCAGAAACGCCGGATTGCTGCTTCCGGCGCGCCGACGAGGCCCTCTACCAGGCGAAGAATGCCGGCCGGAACCGTGTCGTCACCGCCGACGAGGCGACCACACCGGAAGCGGTTTTCGCCTGATGGCGCCGGACTGCGGGCAGGGCGCCGCGGCACTGCAAGGTGGCCCGCGCCCACGGGAGGTCAGCCGCCGCGGCCAGCTCGGATCATCGGCCACCCGTGTCATCCTGCTCCGGCGATGGCACGCGTTAGCGCCCAGCGCCAGTGCCGGAGGCTGGGTTCGCAGCGACAGTTCTCGGGCCCCGGCGTGCGGCGTCGCGCGTTGAGCCGGCGCTCCCGCCGAGCAGCCGGATCGTCCTGGCCCGGCAGCCCTTGTCGGGCATCGCCCGGGTGATGCGGTCGCACCACGGTAGTGTCGCAGCCCCTGTTTCCGCGGACGCGACCCTGGACATTCGTGGCCGGCTAACGCATATACGGTCTCTCGTCAGTTTTGCCTAATGCACAGCGGCACGCGCGGCGGCGGCATACTGGTCTACTTAACTCTAACGGGTTGGGGGATCGGCATGATCCAGTCCTACGGCGGCGCGGCCGCGATAATTCGCGAGTTCGCTCCTGAGCTTCCGATTGTGGGCCTGCGCCCGCACGTCATCCGCGAGCGTGCCAGGCAGGTGCTCTCGACCTTTCCCGGCGACGTTCTCTATGCCGTCAAGTGCAACGATCATCCGATCGTGCTCGAGACGTTGCATGCTGCCGGCGTCCGTCATTTCGACACTGCGTCGATCAAGGAGATCCGCACGGTGCGTCGGTCTGCTTGCCGGACGCGATCTGCCACTTCATGCATCCGGTGAAGAGCAGCGAGTCGATTGCCGAGGCCTATGTGGTGCACGGCGTCCGCCGTTTCGTGCTCGACCATCCGCGCGAGCTGGACAAGATCATCGCGGCCACGGGCGGTGCCCCGGATCTCGAGCTGTTCGTCCGCTTGGCCGTGCCGGGCGAGGGCGCTCTCTTGGCGCTCACCGGCAAGTTCGGCACCGGGCCGGAGGAGGCGATCGAGCTGCTGCGCCGTTGCAAGACGGTGGCCCGCGCGACCGGGATCACCTTCCATGTGGGCTCGCAGTGCCTGTCGCCGGTGGCCTTCGACAGGGCCATCGCGATCGCGGCCGATGTGATCGATGCGGCAGGCGGCGTCGATCATCTCGATGTCGGCGGCGGCTTCCCGGCCGCTTATACCGGCGACGAGCCGACCTTCCCGATGTTCGTCGAGGCCATTCTGCGCGCGGTCTACCGCCATGGGCTCTCCTGCCGCCTGCAGTGCGAGCCGGGGCGGCTGCTCGTCGCCGACGGTGCCTCGGTGTTCGCGCGCGTCGAGCTGCGTCGCGGGCAGGCGCTCTATCTCAACGACGGCGTCTACGGCAACCTCGCGGAGCTCAAATGGGTCGGGCCGCAATTTCCGACCCGGGCGCTCGGCAGCGCCGGGCAGCGGGCCGGCAAGGAGGCCGCCTTCGACCTCTTCGGCCCGACCTGCGACAGCATCGACAGCATGCCGGGACCGCACTGGCTGGCCGCTGACGTCACCGATGGCGACTGGATCGAGGTCGGCATGATGGGCGCCTACTCCAGCGCGTTGCGCACGGACTTCAACGGCTTCGCCGATTGCCATACCGTGCTGCTCGACGACGCGGCCTGGTTCGTGCTCGAGCCACTCGAGATGCGCCTGCCCGAAGCAGCCTGAAGCGGGCAGCGGGCGCTTCGGCGCCCGATCCTGCACTCAGGGACCGTTGGTGCCGTGGGCCGTCAGCGCGCTCTGTTCGGCGGGTCTGCGGTGGATTGCGCGTGCCGTGAGCGAGCGCTAGAAGCGCGGCGCAGCAGGTGAGTCGAGCGCTGCCCTGATCACTGTCCGTGCCGGCTCGCCGCTCTTGCGACAACTTGAACGGGGAACTGTCGGTGGTGCCGCGCTTCAGCTCACGTCGGATGGTCTCAGGCATGGCTCGGCTGGCGTCGGTCGTCTGCATGGCCGCCGGCACTGCGGTCGCCGCAGGCACAGACCGGCGACGAGGCCAGCCGGGGCGCGCAGCTCGCGGCCCAGCTTTGCAGCGGCTGTCACGTGATCGACCCGCGCCAGGCAGGCGTGGTGACCGATGGCGTCCCGACCTTCATGAGCGTTGCCGCAACGCTCGATGATCGAACGATCGAGGCAAGGATCCTGGCGCCCGCCCATCCGGCGATGCCGGACCCGCCGCTCGATCAGCGGCAGCGCCAAGACGTCGTGGCCTACATCCGCTCGCTTGCGGCCGACTAGCCGGCTGCCGCCCGCTGCAGCGATCGGCGCCCCGCAAAAAGAGGGGCGCCCGGTTTCCCGGGCGCCCCAGTCGAGGACCGCTGGCGGCCATTCTTATGCAGGGCTATTGCGGACCACCAGGCGGGGCATTCACCTTCGCCCCGTGCGTCCTGCCCAACTCAGAAGCGGTAGTTGAAGCGCGCGGTCACGGCATGGTTGGTGTCGAAGCCGAGCTGCTTGGTCAGCGCGTAGTCGGCGCTGAGCGACACCGCTTCGCCCATGTCGAACACCGAGCTCAGCCTGACGCCGACCGTCTCGACATCGTCGCGCTCGACCGTCTCGGTCTGCTTGAGGCCCTTGAGGGCCTCCTCGCGAACCGTGACCTCGTAGTCGTCCATGCCGAGCGAGCGGGTGTAGCTGAAGCCGCCCGAGAACGTGACGCCGGCGGTGCTGCCCAGGGCCAGCCGGTCGGCCGTGGCGTTGAGGCCGATGCTCGCCAGGGTCTCGCTGGTCTCGACGCCCGAGTAGGTGAGATCCGAGACGTAGGGGTTCGAGATCGTGTAGCCGTCGATCTCCTGCCGGGTGTGGGTGAGGTTGACCCAGGGCTGCAGCCAGGTCTTGCCGACCCGGTGCGCCGTGCTCGCGGTCTGCGACACCGACATGGTGCGGCCATCATGGCTGGCGCCATGGCTCTCGCCCACGACATCGTCGAAGGTGACCTTGTCGTAGGTATCGTTGGCGAAGCTCGCCTTGGTGCGCAGGCTGAACGGCCCGGCCTTGGTGTCGACGAACAGGCTCACCGCGTCGCTCTCGGTGCCGAGATTGGTGCTCAGCGCGCCGTTCTCGTAGTCCTCGTCGCCATCGTAGCGGCTCATCACCACACCCATCCGCGTCGTGGCGTCGAGCGCATAGTTGAGACCGATGCCGGCATCGGCACGCGCCGACTGGCTGAGCTGGGCGAAGCCTGAGCGGCTCGGATCACCCATCTCGATGTCGTAGTTGTCGAATGCCGCCGCGTGGTCGTCGCCGACGAAGAAGGTGGAGAACCCGGCCTTGCCGGCGTCGAGCGCCGACAGCTCGGCCAGACGATCGTCCACGTCGTTGTTCAGCTGGTCCTTGTTGGCGGAGCTGCCCTGCAGCGTGTTGGCCAGATCCCAGCCGCGGGTCAGGTAATGGTTGTAGACCTGGGCGATGATCTCCTGGCCGCGAGCGCTGAAGTGCTCGCCATCGGCATAGAGGTAGGTGCTCGCGTCGTCGCCGGGGCCAGCCGCGTCGGTGACGTTGGTGAGGCCATAGCGCGCCGGGTCGGCAGCGATCCGGTTGAAGACCGTGAACATGTCGACGGCGACGACGTTGCTCTTGCCGTTGACGATGTCGGCGATCCCGTCGTTGATCTGGACGGTGCGCCCGCCCTTATCGGCGCCCGGATCGGCGAGCGAGCTCGGCACGTCACCGAAATCGTGCAGCAGGGTGAGGAACAATCGCCGCTCGCTGGCGGTGGCGCCGGCGGCGATCAGCCGCTGGACCTGGGCCTCGTAGTCGGCGATCGAGTCCGCCTGGTCGCCCAGGGCGTTGACGTCGTTGTAGCCCATGTAGACGATCGAGAGATCGTTGGCGCCGTAGCTGCTGCCGCCGACGAACTGGTCGACCTGCGTCTTGAAATCGTTGGTCGTGTCGCCGTAGACGCCGCCCTCGAACGCCGAAGCGCCGTCCCGGGCGTAGGTGTTCAGCGAGGCACCGGGAACCGAACTCACCAGCCGTTCCGACCACATCTGGCCCTTGGGGATGCAGTTCGCAATCGCGCCGCCATTGCCACAGGTCCGCACCCAGGAATTGGTGTCGGAGTAGCTGTCGCCGAAGACGTGCAGGGTGTCGAGCTTGTTCGGCGTGTCGCTGGTGACGTCCGCATAGGGATTGGGGATGGCGAAGTCGACGACCGGTGGGGTCGTGCCGCCGCCGGTGCCGGTCGACGGCGTGCCGCCGACGCCACCGCCGCCGCCACTGCCACCACCACCGCCGCTGCAAGCCGCGAGCGTCAGCAGGGCCAACGCTGAGAAACCGGGAACCGCCCAGTGGTTGCGCTTAATCATGTTCGCTGCCCTTTCGATTTTTGGGGAGGCGCTTTGCCTGCCCTCGTTATTCGCATTTCGGCAGCGTTCGTCTATCGATCGGTGGTTTTTACTCCATATCTATTGCAACATCTATTAGTAGAATATTAACCATTTCAACGAATGCTTGAAGAATTCTTAAAAAGCTCTAAGTAATTGAAATGCATGCTTTTTCCGATCCGCGAAATTGGCTAAAATTAGGGATATTTTTGACGCGATTATTCTGCGGCTGATGCCGTGAAATCAGCACTTCGGTAGGGCCCGCCATTTACGATTCGCCAGTATTGGGCGTCGTTACTGAGCGTGTTATTGGTAAATGACGGCCAATGGGTCAGAATCGTGTCGGCTGGAGCACGTGCACTTCGCGCTGCGGCAGGCTCAGCCGGTCGTAGGCAACGCTGCCGCCCACGCTCTCGGCGATCGTCCAGTCGCTCGCCATGAGATCGAGAAAGCGGTTGAGCGAAGCGGCGCCGAAATAATGCATGGGAATGACGACGGCGGGGCCGATCTGGTCGATCACCTGCTTCATCTGCTCCTGCGCGATCGTATAGGTCCCGTCGATCGGCACCAGGAGGATATCGATCAGGCCGAGCTCGCCCAGATGCGTGTCGGTGAGCAGATGGTGCAGATGACCGAGATGGGCGATGCACAGATCCTCGACCTCGAAGACGAAGATCGAGTTCGAGTTGGCCTGCGACCCGGTACGTCCGTGCACGCTGGTCGGAATGTTGCGAACCCGCATGTCCTCGAGCTCGATGTCGTGTTCGGCGAGTCCGCCCATGGGGTTCCAGCCCCGCAGGACATAGGCGATCTCGGGCTCCGGGCTCATGGTATAGTGCGTCGAATGGGCATTGTTCATGGTGACGATGGCGGGCAGCTCCGGACCCACGTGATAGCCGTTGTAGTCGGTGATCGCCGTCGCACCCGCCTGGCTCTCGATCCAAAAGCTGCTGTGCCCGAGATAGGTGATGGCTACCGTCGCGTCAGCCGGCAGGCTGGCGAGGTGGATACCGGGCAGGAGCCGCTCGGCGATCGGGAAGCAGCCCCGCGCCAGTGCCGGCGTCGTTGCCGTGAGCAGCCCGAGCATGATGAGCACGAGCCCGCCAAGGCGTGCCCCCGGGACCCTTCGAGTGGCCATGTTTATCGCTCCCTTGCGACGTTGAACCAGTTTGCGCCGGGCGCGCGCCGGGCTAAAGCTAGCGCCATGCACACGCCCTCCCTTGCTCGAAATGTCGCGATCCTCGCGTCGTGCCAGGCCTTTTTCTTCATGGCCAACACGATCTTGATCACGACCTCCGGCCTGGTCGGGCTGCAGATCGCGCCGCACCCGGCATTGGCCACCGTGCCGCTCGCCTCGCAGTTCCTCGGCACGATGCTCTCGACGATGCCGGCCTCGCTGCTTATGGGCAGGATCGGCAGGCGGGCGGGCCTGATCTTCGGTGGCTTCTTCGGCGTGGCGGCAGGCTTGGTCGGCGCCTATGGCGTGATCCAGGCGAGCTTTCCCATCTTCGTCGCCGCCGGCCTGCTCTATGGCGTCTTCTCCGCCTTCTCGCAGTATTATCGCTTCACCGCCGCCGACGCGGCGGACCAGAGCGCCGCCGGCGACAAGCTGGCGGCACGCGCGCGCGCGATCAGCCTCGTCATGGCGGGAGGCCTGGTCGCCGCCTTCCTCGGACCGGAGCTCGCCAAGGCGACGCAGAACCTGATTCCGCCCTTCGTCTTCGCCGGCTGCTACGTCGTCATCGCCTGCGTCGCCCTCTTTGCCACCGCGGCCTTGTGCTTTCTGGATATTCCCCGCGATCGTCCGACCTCCACCGACGCCCCGGCGCGCGCGCTTAGGCTGATCGTCCGCCAGCCCGACGCGATCACCGCGTTTGCGGCAGCCCTCGTCGCCTATGTCACCATGAACCTGCTGATGACCGCGACCCCGCTTGCCATGCTGGCCTGCGGCTTCGCCTTTGCCGACAGCGCCACCGTCATCCAGTGGCATGTGGTCGGCATGTTCGCGCCGAGCTTCTTCACCGGCTCGCTCATCGCCCGCTTCGGCGCCGAGCGGATGATCGCCATCGGCGGCCTCCTGATGTTGGGCTGCATCGGCATCAACTTCGCCGGCATCGAGCTCGCCAACTTCATCGCAGCGCTGATTCTTCTGGGCCTGGGCTGGAATTTCATGTTCATCGGCGGTACGACGCTGCTCACGCGCGCTCATCGTCCCAGCGAGAAGGCCAAAGTGCAGGGGTTCAACGACCTTTGCCTGTTCTCGGCAGTCACCCTATCGGCCGCCGGCAGCGGAGCGCTGCACGAATGGTTGAGCTGGCAACCGATGAACCTCGCCGCCGTGCCGCTGGTGCTCTTCGTCATTGCCATGGCGACGCTGCGCTCGAGGCGCAGTGGGCCCATCAGCAAAGCCGCTGCCTGAGCGAACGGGCCGCCATCGAGCGATCCTGACGGTCGCAGGGCGGCGCTCGGCCCGGCCCGGAGAGTATAGTCATGGACTCATTCGCCGAGACGACCCTGCTCGCCAAGCACGCGGTGCATGGCAAGCATGGTGTCGTTGCCGCACAGAACCGCAAGGCGGCCACGGTCGGCGCCGAGGTGCTGGCCGCCGGTGGCGATGCGGTCGACGCCGCGATCGCCACCTCGCTGGCACTCGCTGCGACCGAGCCCTGGATGAGCGGCCTCGGCGGCGGTGCTGTCATGCTCGTCTATCGGGCCGATACCGGCACCACCCACGCCATCGATGGCGGCATGGTCTCGCCGCGCGCGCTCGATCCCACAGCCTATCCGCTGACCGGTGCCGCCGCTTCCGACCTCTTCGCCTGGCCAGGCGTCGTCGACGACCGCAACCTGAAGGGCCCGCTGTCCTTCGCGGTGCCCGGCGGGCTGGCCGCGCTCGGCCTCGCGCACGCAACCTTCGCCCGGCTACCCTGGGCCGAGCTCGTGGCGCCGGCCCGGCGGCTTGCCGCGGCCGGCCTCGAGATCGACTGGTATGCCGCGCTTCTGGTGTCCACCGCCGCGAGGGACCTGCGCGATTTCGCCGGCAGCGCTGCCGTTTATCTGCCCGATGAACTGCCGCCGGTGCCGTCGCCGGTCGGCGGCCCGGCGCAGCTGATGCTCAAGGGCCTCGCCGAGAGTCTGGCTATGGTGGCGGAGGAGGGGGCTCAGACCCTCTACTGCGGCGGTCTGGCCCAGCAAGTGGCGGCCGAGGCGCAAGCGCTCGGCAGCCCGCTCGCCGTGGACGATCTTCGTGCCTACCGCGCCGTTCTGCGCGAGCCGCTGCGGGCGCGCTATGGCGGTGCCGAGATCCTCGCCATGCCGGGCCTCTTCGCCGGCGGCACGCTCCTGGGCTGTCTCGCTGGCCTCGCCGGTCAGGCGTTCGACGGTGACTGGCCCAAGGCCGCGGCATTCGGCGCCTATGCCGAGGTGCTGCGCAGCGCTTACGCGAAGCGCCTCGCAGAGGATGGCCACGCCGCGCTCGACAGCCCGGCGCCGGACTGCACCAGCCATCTCTCGGTGATCGACGCCGCCGGCAACATGGTGACGCTGACCCAGACGCTCCTCTCGCTCTTCGGCTCCAAGGTCGTGCTGCCATCGAGCGGCATCTTGATGAACAACGGCATCATGTGGTTCGACCCGCGCCCCGGCCGCCCCAACTCCCTGGCGCCGGGCGTCCGGCCGCTGTCCAACATGTGCCCGGTGATCGCCCAGGACGAGGCGCACCGGATCGCCATCGGTGCCTCCGGCGGCCGCCGGATCATGCCGGCCGTCATGCAGATCTTGAGCTTCATCATCGACTACGGGATGTCGCTCGAGGAGGCCTTCGCCCAGGGCCGGATCGACGTCACGGGCGATGGGGTCGTCACCATGAGCCGTGATCTCGACGATGAGGTGCAGGAGGCGCTGCGTGCTGCCGTCGGCGCTAGGCCGGTTCGCGCCCTGGCCTACCCGCTGCCCTTTGCCTGCCCCGTCGCCGTCATGCACGATCTGCTCGAGAACGACCATTACGGCACGGCCGAGGTCATTCACCCCTGGGCGGACGCCGTCGCCGTCGTTTGATTGGCAAGTTGGGCCTGTGCGGCCCACATGACCGCGGCGGCGACTTGGCGTGGCGCCGCAGCTGTGCTGATGTCTTGCACAAGCGCCAAGGGAGGAAACGCTCGATGCCATCGCCACGTTCGCTGATCGCCGCGTTCGCCGTCATTGCCGGCCTCGCCGGCGGGGCTGTCGCGGCACAGGATTCGCTCCAGCTCGGCATGGTCCTCGAGCCGCCGCATCTCGACCCGACCGCCGGTGCCGCGGCGGCCATCCGCGAGATCGGCTACGCCAACATCTTCGAAGGCCTCACCCGCATCGACGAGAGCGGCACCGTGCAGCCGGCCCTGGCCACGTCCTGGACGATCTCGGATGACGGGCTCATCTACACCTTCGAGCTGGCGCCTGGCGTCACCTTCCACAATGGCGTGCCGCTCAGCGCCGAGCATGTCGTCTTCAGCTTCGAGCGGGCGATGGCCGAGGACAGCGTCAACGCGCAAAAGCAGCTCTTCGAGCCGATCGCCTCGGTCGAGGCCGCCGACGATGCGACCGTCGTCATCACCCTGAAGCGGCCGACCGGCCATTTCCTCTTCAATCTCGGCTGGGGCGACATGGTGATCGTCGAGCCGTCGTCGGCCGAGACCAACAAGACCGAGCCCGTCGGCACCGGCCCCTTCCGCTTCTCCCGCTGGGTCAAGGGCGACCGGGTCGAGCTCGTGCGCAACGAGGACTATTGGGGCGAGGCGCCGGCGCTGGCGAGCGCCACCTTCAAGTTCATCCCCGATCCGGCAGCCGCCACCGCCGCCATGCTGGCCGGCGATATCGACGCCTTCCCGAACTTCCCGGCACCCGAGGCCATGGCGCAGTTCGAGGCCGACCCCGCTTTCGAGGTCGTGATCGGCTCGACCGAGGGCGAGACGATCCTCGCCATCAACAACGCCAAGCCGCCCCTGGACGACATCCGCGTGCGCCGGGCGCTGGCGCAGGCCATCGACCGGCAGGCGGTGATCGACGGCGCCATGTTCGGCTACGGCACCCCCATCGGTTCGCATTTCGCGCCGCACAATCCGGCCTATGTCGACCTCACCGGGCGCTACCCCTACGACCCGGAAGCGGCCAAGGCGCTGCTCGCCGAGGCCGGCGTCGAGAACCTCGCAGCTGACCTTGAAGCTGCCACCGCCGACCTATGCGCGCCGCGGCGGCGAGATCATCCAGGCTCAGCTCGCCGCGGTCGGCATCGAGGCCGAGATCATCCCGATGGAATGGGCGCAGTGGCTCGAGCAGGTGTTCACCAACAAGGACTACGACCTCACCATCGTCAGCCACACCGAGCCCATGGACATCGACATCTACGCCCGGGACGACTACTATTTCGACTACGACAACCCGGCCTTCGACGCGCTGATCGAGACCCTGGCCGGCACCGACGACCCGGGCGAGCGCGCGGCCCTCTACGCCGAGGCGCAGGAAATGCTGGCCGAGGACAGCGTCAACGTCTTTCTCTTCCAGCTGGCCAAGCACGGCGTCTGGAAGGCAGGCGTCGAGGGGCTCTGGCACAACAGCCCGATCCCGGCGAACGACCTGACGGCCGTTCACTGGGCCGAGTGACGATCCAACAAGCGAGCCTGCCTGGAAGGAGCCGGCCGCGAACTAGCTGGCAAGAGCAGCGGCAGCAGTAGGCCGGGTCGCGCTGAAGGCACCCGGCCGCGACCTTGCCCGGTACAAGCGGCCGACCGGTGAGGATCAGTTGGTGGCGGTGCGCTCGGTCGAGGCCAGCACGCGCGCCAGATTGCAGATCGCGTCCTGGTGCTTGCGGCTGCCGATCGCGGCGAAGTTGCGGGCCAGCTCGAGCAGCATGCGCTGCTGCGGCATCATCTCGGTCGACTTGGCGCGGGCCTGGTGATCGGGCTCGATGTCGTCGAAGAAATAGCCGATCTCGACGCCGAGCGCCTGGGCGATCTGGTAGAGGCGGCCGGCGGAGATGCGGTTGATCCCGGTCTCGTACTTGTGCGCCTGCTGATAGGTCACACCGATCAATTCGGCCATCTGCTGCTGGGTCAGGCCGAGCATGATCCGCCGTTGGCGAATGCGCAGACTGACGTAGTGATCGACATCGAGTGCCCGACTGCGTCCGCCGACACCCTTGCCCAAGGTCTTGCTGGCGACCTGACTCATGATGGTTCCGACCCCTTCTAACCGTGCACGTGCTGGTTGCGACGCCCCACGGTGACCCCCGAACTCAACCTTATTTAGCTAAAATACCGGGCATATTTTAAACTTCCAGAGAAATCCTGAATTTCTCATCAACCGAAAGTGTATCACTCTTGGCTGGGGCCGAGCATCGCCTCGGCTTCCAGGGTCCCCAGCACCAGCCGCACCGTGACCGGCCGAAGCGGTCCGATCGACGCTCCGTGATAGGCCTCCAGCACGTAGCTGCCGGGCTCGGCAGCGGGCTGCAGGCGGCGCAGGAACTGGCGGCCGCAGGCGAGCTCGGCCACCACGTGACGGCCGATCAGCCGGTCCGGGCTGTCGATCGGCGTCCGGGTCAGCAGCACGGTCTGGCCGAAGCGGAAGACCGGCTGCATCGCATCGTCGTCGACGGTCAGCGCCACCAGCCGCTCCTCGGCCAGCGCCAATGTCGGCATCCGCTCGGTCTGGGTCAGATGGCCGGCGGCGTCGAGCCGGCCCAGCCGGGGCAGGCTGCTGCGGTAGGGGCTGCGGCCGTACTGCAGGTATTCCGGGCTGGTCTCGAGCGCCTGCGCCAGCTTCTCGACGACGTCTCGGCTGGGCATGTAGTCGTCGCGCTCATAAGGCCCGATCGCCGTCTGATGGCGGCCGATCCGCCGCGCCAGCTCGGCCTGGCTCAGCGCCAGCCCGAGGCGCAGGGCACGGAGCCGCTGGCCGAAGCTGCGCAGCTCACCCGGCAGCATCGAATCCGCTCATCTGGTCTCTCCCCGAGTTCTCGCAATCGACATATCGCTTGTTCAGCTCGTGGGCAATTCGAGAATATCTCTAAGGCTTCCAGCCACCACCGAGCAGCGCTAGCCGGCCTGGTCCGCCGGCGAAAGGGTCAAAATGTGACGGCGTTCCCTCGCGTCATCGGCGATCGTGACGGCATGGAGCTCGGCCGGCGCGCCATGCTTCCTTCTGGTCGGCGAAGTGCGGCGACAGCGGATGGCCCGACTGCCCGGCGGGCAGAATCGCGTGCCAGGCGCCGGGTGTCGCCAGATCGGCGACGAAACGAAGGCTCGCGGCGGCAGTGGTCGTGTAGGGCTGATCCGCTGCATAACGGGCGACGTTGACCGTCCCGGCATCACCGCCGCCCTCGGCCTCGAGCGAGAACAGATGGCGCAGGCCCCAGACGGCATCGAAGGGGCGGTGGGCCATGCGCACCCGGCTGGCGTCGCCCCAACGCCAATCCTGCCAGGTGTCGCCGTAGCGTTCGTCCAGGCGCTGCAAGGCCGTGACGAGCGCCAAGGCCGCCATGTCGGCGCAGGTCTCGACCAGATCGGGCGTGTCCTGGTCGTCGCACCACTCCGGCGCGCTCTCGATGATATGGCGCATGGCATCGGCACGGATGCCCTGGTAGGCGGCGAATCCGTCGCCCAGGTGATCGGCGAGCACGTGCTCGACCAGCGCCCGATACCAGGCCTGGAAGATCAAGGGCTCGGGCCGCAGCGCGGCGCTACGGCCATCCCACGCTGCCATGGCGGCCTGGATCTCCGCCGCGCGCTTGTTCGCCGGCTGCGACTTCCTGCAGCAGCGGCAGGAAATCATTGGCCAGGGTCGAGAGCCGATCGTCCTGAAGCTCGCGCATCGCCTCGACATCGAGCGGCGCTTCGGCAGCCGTCCACTCGGCCAGCACCGCCTCGATTCGCCTTGCGCGCAGGTCGTCGTTCCAGTGCGCCGTCAGGGGATAGGGATAGTCCGGGCCGACCAGCCGGTTGTTGGCGTTGAGCAGAAAGCCTTCGTCCGCCCCCTGCGCGCTCGGGCTCGCGCTCACTGGAAGCAAGCCCTGCCAATCGTGGTCACCCGTCCAGCCCGGCGCCGGCAGGTCGTCGCTCGTGAGCCGCCGGTCGGGCAGCCGGCCGGCGAGCCGCACGCCGATGCCGCCGTCCCGATCGGCGTAGAAGGCGTTCTGCGTCGGCGCCAGGAAATGATCGATGGCGGCAGCGAAGGAGTCCCAGTCACGCGCCCGCGCCAGCCCCATGCCGGCCTCGAGGGTCCGGTCCTGGGGCTCGAGCGCCGTCCAGGAGAGCGCCAGCACTTGCCCCTCGCCGGCGACGCGCTCGGCGTCGGGCAGGATGTCGGACAAGACCGGCCCATGCCGCGTCTCGCGCACCTCGATGGTCACGGGCTCAGCGCCCTTGACGCGAATGACTTCGTCACGGGTGCGGAAGGGGAGCGAGCCGTTCGGCGTCAGGTAGCGGCCCGGATCATCCGGATCGAGCCGCTCGACGAAGAGGTCCTCCGTATCGGCCGCGGTATTGGTGAAGCCCCAGGCGATGGCGTCGTTGCGGCCGATGACGACCACCGGCAGGCTCGGCAGCGTGGCTCCCTGGACGAGGCCTTCGGGCGTGCGGATCGCCGCCAGATACCAATGCGCCGGGCGTGCCGGTGCCGAGATGCGGGTCGTTGGCCAGCAAGGCGCCGCCGCTTGCGGTATGCTGGCCGTCGACCGCCCAGATGTTGGAGCCGAGCCCGCTTTCATCGGCGAAGGGCAGGCTGGCGAGCAGTGCGGCGGCGCTTTTGGCCATCGACGCCGCCGCGGCATGATCGGTGGGGCCTGTGTCAGCCCGGCGCGGGGCTGCATCGTAGCCGGCGATCGTCGTCACGGCATCGGGGCGCGCCGGCGGCCAGAGGTCGGCCAAGGCCGCCGGTGGCACATCGGCGAGCAGGCTCGCCCGCGTCAGCTCGCGCCGCCAGCTCTCGACCAGGCTCAGCGCCATCGTCTTGATCAAGACCAGGCTGTCCGCCGGTTGCCAGGGCTCTGGGCGGTGCCGAAGGATGAGGAATTCGGGCGGCGGCGGGTCCGCGTGCTCGCGGATCACCGCGTTGACCCCCGCCGCATAGGCGTCGAGCCGCTCCAGAGCCTCGGGCGAGAGGTGCTCGAGCGCCGCCTCGGCGGCGCGGTAGAGGCCCAGCGTGCGCATGAAGCGGTCGATAGGGAGCCCGGGCTCGCCCACCACCTCGGCGAGCCGGCCGGCACCGATCCGCCGGCTCATCTCCATCTGCCAGAGCCGATCCTGGGCGTGCACGAAGCCCAGCGCCATGGCAGCATCGTGCTCGTTCGCGGCCTCGATCAGCGGAATGCCCAAGGCGTCGCGGCTGATCGTCACCGGTGCCCTGAGCCCGGCGAGCCTGACCTCGCCCGCGAGCTGCGGCAGCGACCCGTAGCCCAGCCACGCCGCGACCCCGATCGCGGCGCCAGCTACGACCATGATCGCCGTTGCCGCGATGGCGAGGCCCCGGCGCATCGTCGTCAGGCCAGGAGGCCGCGGCGGCGGAAGTCGGCGTCGAGACCTTCGGCGCCCCGGAAATGGTGCGTCGTGAAGCCGAGGCGGTCGGCGGTAGCGATGTTCGCCGCCGAATCGTCGATGAACAGGATGCGCGCCGGCTCGAGCGCCACGTCCTCCACCACGTGGTGAAAGATGTCGGGCTCGGGCTTGATCATGCGCAGCTCACCCGAGACGTAGATCGCCTCGAACCGATCGAGGAAGCGATAGGGCTCGGCGTGGCGCACCAGGGGAAACGTCTCGGCCGACCAGTTCGTCAGGGCGCGGAGCGCCACGCCGCGCCCATCCAGCGCGTCGAGCAGCGCCACCGTCGGCGCGATCGGCCCGCCGATCATCTCGATCCAGCGATCGCGATAGGCCTCGATCTGCGGCCGCCGCTCTGGATGACGCTCGACCAGCTCCGCCACGGCGTCGCTGAACGGTCGGCCGCGATCCAGCTCGAGGTTCCAGGCCGGCGTGCAGATCTGGGCGAGAAACGCTTCCATCGCGGCCTCGTCATCGAAGATCTTGCGGTAGAGTCGACGCGGCTCCCAGTCGATCAGCACGCCGCCCAGATCGAAGAGCACGAGAGCGATCGCCGGATCACTGGCGTTATCGGCCGAGGTCGCGGTCATCCAGGGCGCCTTTCAGGGCTAGCAGGGGATGGTCGAGAGGCCTTCTATCAGAGCCCAGGCACCCATGCAGCCCGTCAAATCGGCAGCCCGCCGGACGCGCGGTCAGGCCAGCGCCCGATCCAGATCCTGGATCAGGTCGTCGACATGCTCGAGGCCGACCGAGAGCCTGATCAGGTCGTCGTCGATGCCGAGCGCGGCCCGCTCCTCGATCGGCAGCTTGGAGTGCGTCGTCGTCGCCGGATGGGTGACGAGGCTCTTCGAGTCGCCCAGATTGTTGGAGATGGCGATCAGCTGGAGCCGGTTCAGCACCGCGAACGCCCGCTCTTTGCCACCGCCCACGTAGAACGCGATCAGTGTCGATCCGGCCGCCATCTGCTGCCGCGCCAGCGCATGCTGCGGATGGCTCTCGAGACCCGGATAGAGCACCCGGCGCACCTTCGGATGGGCTTCCAGATGGTGCGCCAAGGTGGTGGCCGTGCGGCATTGCTGGCCGACCCTGAGCGGCAGCGTCTCGAGGCCCTTGAGCAGCAGCCAAGCGTTGAACGGGCTGAGGCTGGGGCCGGTGTGCTTCAAGTAGGGATGCAGCACCTCGTCCCGGAAGCGCTGCGTGCCGAGGATCGCACCGCCGAGGCAACGGCCCTGGCCGTCGATGTGCTTGGTGGCCGAGTAGACGACGATATCCGCGCCCAGCGCCAGCGGTCGCTGCAGGAGCGGCGTCGAGAACACGTTGTCGACCACCACCTCGGCCCCGGCCGCATGCGCGAGCTCGGCAACCGCCTGGATGTCGACGAGCTCGAGCGTCGGGTTCGACGGGGTCTCGAAGAAGACCGTCGTCGCCGGACGCGACAGGGCGAGGCGCCAGGCATCGAGGTCGGCACCGTCGACGAACTCGGTCTCGATCCCGAAGCGCGGCAGGATGTCGCCGATGATGTAGCGGCAGGAGCCGAAGAGAGCGCGCGCGGCCACCACCCGGTCGCCAGCCTTGAGCCGGCACATCAAGGCCGCGTTGACCGCCGCCATGCCCGAGCTCGTGGCGCAAGCCGCCTCGGCCCCCTCGATCGCCGCCAGCCGCGCCTCGAAGGTGGCGACCGTCGGGTTGCCGTAGCGGCTGTACATGTAGCCGGGTGCCCGGTCCTTGAACCGATCCTCTGCATCGCCCGCCCGGTCGTAGACGAAGCCCGAGGTCAGATAGAGGGCCTCCGAGGTCTCCCCGTGATGCGAGCGGTCGAGCGCGCCCTGCACCAGCTTCGTCTCCAACCGCCAGCCATCCGCCTGCTGCGCCGCCGCCGCACGTCCCGTCATCGGCTTTCCCCCTCGGGCACAAAAAAACCCCGGTCGTGGCGACCAGGGCTTACGCGGCACCCGGTCTTTTAGCGGATTGTTTAACGTGGCCCGCAAGCCGACCGGCTCAAATCACCACACCATGACGAGTAGGCGCCAGGCAACGACCCGTCAACCCGCTACAGCAGCCAGCGCGTACAACCAGCGGGCGCGACCCGGCTCAAAGCCCGGCGCCGACGGCTCCTTGGATATCGGCGATGCCGTCGCGGGCCAGGCAATCGGCAAGCCCATCGAGAATCCGTTGGATGACCAGGGGACCCTGGTAGACCAGGGCGGTGTAGAGCTGCAGCGCCGTGGCACCGTTCAAGATCTTCGCGTACGCATCGGCGCCACTGGCGATGCCGCCGACGCCGATGAAGGCGAGGCGCCCCTGGGCGTGCCGCGCCATCAGGCCGAGAAGCCGGGTTGACGGCGCCATGAGCGGCCGGCCGCTCAGCCCCCCGGTCTCGCCCTGGGCCGTCGAGATCAGGCCCGGCGGACGCGCAACCGTCGTGTTGCTGACGATCAGCCCGTCAATGCCCTTGTCGATGGCCGCATCCACGATGGCCAAGGCCGCCTGATCGTCGAGATCCGGCGCCACCTTGACGAGGAGCGGCCGCCAGCTGCCGCCGCCGGCCAGATGCCGGGCGCGTGCGCCGGCCACGGCGTCGAGCACCTGCTCCAGCGCCCGGCGCTCCTGCAGATCACGCAGCCCCTTGGTGTTGGGCGAGGAGACATTGACGGTGATGAAGTCGGTTTCCGGCAGTAGGCGCGTCGTGGCCAAGGCGTAGTCGTGGCCAGGATCGGTGCAATCCTTGTTGATGCCGAGATTGGCGCCGACGAGGCCGTGCCGGGCGCCGCTGGTCGCCCGCTTGGCCAGCCGCGCCACGAAGCGATCGAGCCCCTCGTTGTTGAATCCCAGCCGATTGATGATCGCGCCGTCGGCGGCCAGCCGAAACACCCGGGGTCGCGGATTGCCGCGCTGTGGCCGCAGCGTGACGCCGCCGGCCTCGATGAAGGCGAAGCCGAGCCCGAGCAAGCCGTCCAACGCTTTGGCGTTCTTGTCGAAGCCCGCAGCCAGGCCCAGCGGGTGCGCCAGGTCCATGCCGGCGAAGCGCACGGCGAGCCCCGGCGGGATGGCCAGCGGCAGCGGCGGCATGGCGCGAATGGCGGCCAGCGCCAGCGCATGCGCCCGCTCGGGCGGAAGGAGCCGGAGCAGGCGAGGGGCGATCGACAACGCCGCCTGCCACAGGCGCCCCACCCGCCGGCCTGGCGTCGACCGCGTCATCCGGCGCCGGCAGCGGTCATTCGCGGGCGTTCCGGCTCAGCCGTGCGCGCGGGCGATGAAGCCGCTATTGGCGAAGGTCGGCTTGGCATAGGTGAAGGGTGCGCCGTCGACCGTCACCACTTCGCCACCGGCAGCGCGCAGCACCGCGTGGCCGGCCGCCGTGTCCCACTCCATCGTGCGGCCGAAGCGGGGGTAGACGTCGGCCCGAGCCTCCGCGACGGCGCAGAACTTGAGCGAGCTGCCGCAGGAGATGGTGTCGGTGATGCCGTGCTCGGCGAGCCAGGCATCGGTCTCGGCGTCGCGGTGCGAGCGGCTGGCAACGGCGACCAGCGCACCCTTGCCCGGGCTCGGGCGCACGGCGATGGCTTCCGTCCTGCCGGCCTTGCGCCGCATCGCGCCATGCCCTACCGCACCCCACCAGGCGGTGTCGATGGCCGGCGCCAGAACCACCCCCAGGGTCGGCAATCGCGCCTCGACGAGGCCGATATTGACCGTGAACTCGCCACGCTTCTGAATGAACTCCTTGGTCCCGTCCAAGGGGTCGACCAGCCAGAAAGGCCCATCGTCGACGACCGGCACGTGGCCCTTGGCAACGGCCTCCTCGGCGACGATCGGAATGTCCGGGGTGAGCTTTCTCAGCCCCGCCAGAATGATCGCCTCGCCGGCCTCGTCAGCGGCGGTGACCGGCGACCTGTCGGCCTTCTCGCTGACCTCGGTGCCCTGCTCGTAGTGGCGCATGATCTCCGCACCGGCTTGATCGGCCAGTTGGACCAGCTGCTCGAGCAGCGCCTTGATATCGGAAACCATGCGTACCTGCCGCTTCTTCGGAGATGGGAGGGCGGGGCCCGACCAGGGCTCAAGGGGCTGCCTACCGCCTGGCGCCCGGCGAAACAAGCGGCAAGGGGAACGGCAGGCGGATGCGGTGGCGTTAAGGCAGGCTTAACCGTTATGCCCCTAGACTGGCCCTGGTACGGATTGCGCCGGGCCGTCGGTCGAGTGCGGCCGCGCCGCGGCTGAGGGCTGAAGCACATGCCGAACGACGATACGATCACCGCCGAGCAACCGCGGTCAGCGCGGGTCGACGACTTCGCGCTCTACCCGCCGCGCGGCGCGCAGGGTCTCGATCCCGACCGGCCGGACAGCTTTGCCCAGCGCCTGGCAGACCTGCATCGCCACCATGGGTCGCTCTCGGACCGGCGCGGCAAGGGCGGGCTCTTCATCCTCGATATCGGCGAGCTGCGCCGCCGCTTCGCCAATCGCTGGGGGGAGCGGCGCGAGAAGGCCTATCAGCTGATCGAGGGCTGCCTCGAGCGCCACCTCGGCCGGCACGATCTCTACCTCGCCGTCGCCGCCGATCGCTTCTTGGTGATGATCACCGACATCGACCGCGCGGCCGCCGAACGCCAGGCGCGCCGGATCGGCCAGGAGATCACCGATCGCCTGTGCGGGATGATCCCGGGTGGTGTCGCCTGCCGGGTCGAGACGACGACCATCGATCTCACGGTGCTCCTCGCCGGCGTGACCAGCCTCGAGGAGCTCGAAGCGCGCCTTGCCGCGTCGGCCCCGGCCGACAAGAGCCCGGCCGAGCGGCAGGCCAAGGCGCTGGTCGATCGCCTCGAACCCAGGCACCTGCCCATCTGGAACGCTGGCAAGAACCTGCTCGCCATCGATGCCCTGCTGCCCGCCAGCGCCGACGCGCATGTCGCGGCGGAACTGGTGGGCCTGGAGCGCCTTCCGCCGGGCGGCGCTGCCGACATCGAGACGATCGCCGCGCTCGATGGCTGGGCGGTGGCAACGGCAGCCGGCGCGCTCCGCAGCTCGCGGCGCGCCGTGCTGATCAAACTCCACTATGCGACGCTCGCCAGCATGCGGCATCGCCAGCAACTGATGCTCGCCTGCCGGCGGCTGCCCGAGCGGGCACGCGGCTGGCTTCTGATCGAGCTCGAGGGCCTTCCAGGGCACCTGCCGCAGGCGCGGGTTCGCGAGCTGGTCAGCTACATCCGCCCCTTTGCCGTGGCGATCATCCTACGCCTCGAGCCGGTGGTCCTGGCCCAGGCGAGGCCCGTGCCCAGCGGCCAGGGCGGTGAAGGCAGCGGGCTCGTCGCTCAATTGTCGGGCAGCGGCGTATCCGGCGTCTCGCTGGATCTGACGGTGCCGGTCGCGGCGGCAGCGAAGCTCGATGTCGCCAGTGCCCTGGCCATGCTCAGCTGGACCGGCCATCAGCTCAAGCTGCGCACGCTCTGCCGCACGGATAGCGAGCGCTTGCGCCAGGCGGCCATCGCCGCCCGCGTCGACTACATCGCCTGCTCGACCTGGCCGGACGGCACGGCGAAGCCGGCCCAGGTGCCGGCGCCGAGTACCGTCGCGGCCAGCAGGCGCAGCCCCGCTCCGGCCCTGGCCTGAGCCGCGATCCGCTCTGGACCTGACGACCAGGTCCCCCGACGATCTTTCGCGCGCGGCCAGCCGACCTATATACCGGGTCGTCGCTGGCCTCGCGGAAAACATACATGATCGGTCCGGCAAATCTGTCGACAATGGGCCTCGGGCTCGGCATCGACCGCCGCGTGGTCGCGGTGGCTTTGGCGCTGCTGGCCCTGCTCTGCTGGCAGGCGGCGCTCACCGCAGGCGGCACGCAGGCGGCATTGGCGGTCGTGGGCGCCTTGATGGGCCTCACCCTCTACCACGCCGGCTTCGGTTTCACCGCCGCCTGGCGCAAGTTCGCGAGCGCCGGCGACGGGCAGGGGCTGCGCGCGCAGATGCTGATGCTGAGCCTCGCCGTCTGCCTCTTCTTCCCGGTGCTCGCGATGGGCGAGCTGTTCGGGCGTCCGGTCTGGGGCTTCGTCTTCCCGGTGGGCGTGAGTGTCGTCGTCGGTGCCTTCATTTTCGGCATCGGCATGCAGCTCGGCGGCGGCTGCGGCTCCGGCACGCTCTTCACCGTCGGCGGCGGCAGCACCCGGATGCTGATCACCCTCGCGTCCTTCATCGCGGGCTCGGTGATCGCCGTCGGCCATCTGCCGTTCTGGTTCGCCTTGCCCAGTCTCGGCGGCGTGTCGCTGATCGGCGGCTTCGGTCTCTGGCCGGCTCTGCTGCTGCATCTGCTGCTGTTCGGCGGCATCGTGCTGCTGACGCTCCACGTCGAGCGGCGCCGCGGCGTCACGCGCAAGGCTGCGGCGCCTGCCGATTGGCTGAAGGGGCCCTGGCCCCTCCTGGCGGGCGCGGTGGCGCTGGCGCTCTTGAACTTCGCCACGCTCTGGCTCGCCGGGCGACCATGGGGCGTCACCTCGGCCTTCGCGCTCTGGGGCGGCAAGGGGCTCGATGCCGCCGGTGTCGACGTCGCCGGCTGGTCCCACTGGGAGGGAATGCTCGGGCCAATCGAGCGGTCGGTCCTCCTCGACGTCACCTCGGTGATGAATTTCGGCATCATCCTGGGGGCGATGGTGGCCGCGGGGCTGGCCGGCAAGTTCAAGCCGACGCTCAAGCTGTCGCGCGGCGACCTGATCAGCGCCGTCATCGGCGGCCTGCTGCTCGGCTACGGCGCCAGGCTCGCGTTCGGCTGCAATATCGGCGCCTTCTTCTCCGGCATCGCCTCGGGCAGCCTGCACGGCTGGGTCTGGCTGGTCGCCGCCTTCGCCGGCAGCGCCATCGGCGTGCGGCTGCGACCGCTGTTCGGCCAGTCGCCCGGCTGAGCGGGCCTGGGGTGCTGGAACCTCGGCACAGCCACAAGGCGCTGCGGCGCGGCGGTTTGCGACCTTGCGGCACCGTCTTTCTTCGATAAGCTCGGCCCGACTGGCATATCCGGGGAAGGGTCCATGCAAAAAGAGCTCATGCTGCGGCTGATCGCAGGAGCGTCCGCGACCATCGACACGCACGCCGAGGAGCTGACCCGGCTCGATCAGGCGATCGGCGATGGTGACCACGGTATCAACATGGAGCGCGGCTTCACCGAGGTGATGGCGCAGCAGGAGGAAATCGCGTCGCTGCCGCTGGGCGAGGCGCTCAAGAAGCTCGGCATGACGCTGGTGATGAAGGTGGGCGGCGCGTCCGGGCCACTCTACGGCACGCTGTTCATCGACATGGGCAAGGCGGCGCCGGACGGTGTTCCCACAATGGCGGAGCTCTCGGCGATGCTCGACGCCGGCATCGCCGGGGTGAAGGCCCGCGGCAAGGCGGAGCCCGGCATGAAGACGATGCTGGATGTGCTCTGCCCGGTCGCCGAGACGCTCCGCGATCGGGTCAGCAAAGGTGACCTCGACCGGCTGGACGAGCGGATCATCGCGACCGCCGGCCATGCGCTGCACTCGACCACGATGATGGAAGCGAAGCGCGGCCGTGCCTCCTTCCTCGGGCCACGGTCGGTGGGCCACATCGACCCCGGCGCCTGCTCCGCAGCGCTGCTGATTGGTGCCGTCATTGGCGTGCTCGTGCCGCAGGCTTGAGCATGCCGGACAGCGGGTTGACGCCCTGCATCATCACGGTCGCGATCACCGGCTCGGTGCCGACCAAGGCCGACAACCCGGCGGTGCCGATCACCGTCGCCGAGCAGATCGAGTTCGACCCAGGCCGCGTTCGAGGCCGGCGCCACGCTCGCGCATTGCCATGTCCGTGACGATGCGGGGAAGCCCACCTCCGATCCCGATCGCTTCGGCCGCCTGCTCGAAGGCCTGAGGCGGCACTGCCCCGGGATGATCGTGCAGCTGTCGACCGGTGGCCGCTCCGGCACCGGCCGGGAGCGCGGTGGAATGCTGCCGCTCCGGCCCGACATGGCGTCGCTCTCCACGGGCTCCTGCAACTTCCCGACCCGCGTCTACGAGAACAGCCCGGAACTGGTCGACTGGCTGGCATCGCTGATGCTGGAGCACGGCATCAAGCCCGAGATCGAGGTCTTCGACCTGTCGATGCTGTTCCAGGCCGTCAAGATGGCCGAGGCCGGCAAGATCAAGCCACCCCTGCACGTCCAGTTCGTCATGGGCGTCAAGAACGCCATGCCGGTCGACCGCGAAGTCTTCGATTTCTACGTCGAAACCGTCAAGCGGATCGCCCCGGACGCCACCTGGACGGGAGCTGGCATCGGCAAGGACCAGGAAACCCTGGTACGGTGGTCGCTCGAGCGGGGCGGCCACTGCCGTACCGGGCTCGAGGACAATATCCGCCTCGACAAGACCACGTTGGCACCGTCGAACGCCGCCCTGGTCGAGCGGGTCACAGCTCTTTGCCCCGAATACGGCAGGCGGCCTGCAACCGTCACCGAAGCGCGGTCGATTCTCGGACTGCCGGCCGCGGCCTGAGCCGAGTCGGCATCAAGTCATCTGTGCGAGCGGGTCACCGTCCCAGCTGCCGTTGGCAGCGACAATTCGCGCCCGCGTAAATGAGCTGTAGTCGAACACCGACCCGTCGCGGCTCTGGTCCATCCGCGAGCGGTGCTCGCCGGCGGCATAGGCGGCCGACCCCTGGGCCTGTAGGCCGATCTTCAAGAGCCCGGTGCGCTTCGGGCTTTGCCCGGTGATGAACGCCGCGCGTCCCGCCGTGCGGCTCGGCTGGTCGCAGGCGTCGGCGAAGCAGGACACCCTCGGCGGCAATCCGGTCGATATGGGGCGTCCGGTAGCCCGTCATGCCCATGTTGAAGGCGCTGCGATTGTACCAGCAGATATCGTCGCTCAGAATCATCAGGATATTCGATCGCTAGTCGTCCCGCGCGACCGACGCTCCGACGATCAACATGACGACGGCGAAGGCCGCCAGACACTGTCGCTTCACCCTACACTCCCTGTCTTCAAGCAAAGGCCGCACGGCCTGCTTCGGAGCCGGCTACCGCCGAAATCCAAGCCTGTCCGGCTCCATGTCGCCAGGGCGCGACCGGCGCACCTTTTCCGTCCGACGGCTCGTTGGCGTAGACTGCGTTCAGTCGTGCAAGGCCGAGCAAGAACAGCGACGACCATGCAACTCGAAGCAGCCCTCGCGTTGGTCGCCGCGACCGCACTCCTGGTGGCGATCCCCGGCCCGAACGTGGCACTCATCGTGGCCAACACCATCGCCCACGGCCTGCGCTTCGGCGTGGCGACGGTGCTGGGCACGACCGTCGGCGTGGCCCTGCAGCTGGCGGTCGTGGTGTCGGGGCTGGCACTCGTGCTGCAGCTCGCGGCCGCGGCCCTGATCTGGCTGAAATGGCTGGGCGTCGCCTACCTGCTCTGCCTCGGCATCGCTGCGTTGCGCCGCGGCGACGAAGATCTGCCCGGCGTCGCTGCCAGCCGCCACCCGCTGCTGCCGCTCTTTTGGCAGGGCCTGCTGCTCGCCACCATCAACCCGAAGACCCTGCTCTTCAACGCCGCCTTCCTGCCGCAATTCGTGAGCGGGCAGGGCGGCCCTGCCGGCCTCGTCGTCCCGGCCGTCCTCTACGTTACGGTGATCCTGGCCGGCGATCTCGCCTGGGCCGCTCTCGCCCAATCCGCCCGGCCCGCGATCCAGAAGCTCGGCCGTCTCCGCCATAGGCTCGCCGGCATCCTGCTCATCGGCTCCGGCATCGGACTCGCTTTGGCGCGCAGCAGCCGATAGGGCGCAGACGCCCACGGGGCGCACAACGTTGGGCGCCCGCACCATCCGCGGCCGGCCGTCTAGCGGAGCGCGGTCGATCGACTAGTGTTGCCTCCCCGAGAATGCCTCGTTCGGCTCGTCGATGGCCTCGGTGCCGATGCTGCCGGCGGCCACCGACGCCATGATGTCATCGGGAAGCGCCTTGAGTTTGTCCTCGCCATGGGCATGCGGGTGGGGCGCTCGGCACCGGCAAGCCCAGGAACGCGCAAATCGGCTGCCAGCCCGGCGTGGCCTCGAAGACCAGCAGCCGCTAGGGCGGCACCGCAGCCTCGACCGCCGCCACAAGGGCATGGAAACGCTGCAGCATGTGCTCGCGATCATGCACCTCGCCGTTGAAATACCGCCCGATCGTCGCCTCGACCATGGCCCCGAATGGCCCCTGCATGGCGAAGTCCCACCATGTTGGCCCCAGGATCGTCTCCTGCGTGGACCCGTACCTGGCCGCCGTGTCACGCGTGCTCAAGATCACCTTGGCATCGCCAAAGTGGGGGCATCGCCAAGATGGGGGATCGCCAAAATGGGCCAGGAGCTCGCGCCAGTAGCTGCAGGCCGGGAAATCGACCGCCGCGGCGAAGTCCCTGAAGATGCGGTCGAAGTCGGGACGACCATTGGCGACATCGATCCACAAGGCGTTATGCGCCGGGTTCGCGAGCACCTTGCTCATATGGTAGCAGCGCCCGCCCCTGAGCTCCTCGAGCGCCATCTTCAAGGACGCTGTGCCCATGCGGCCGAAGCCGGCGCCGATGATCTTCAACGCCATCCGCAGCTCCTGTTGCAGCCATGCGGCCGAAGCGGCCACGCTGGGAACGGAAACACGGTATCGCCCTGATCCCGGTTATTGGCGACGCAAGCTGACCTGCTGATCGGTTGCAAGTGACTGCCAATGCGGGCTTTTTGCCGAACCGGCATCCATCGCTGGTTGCACCGAGCCTCTGCCTTGGGCCGGCTGATCCAAGGGAACGCTCCACGCTCGCAAGGAACGCGTGCCAATGCCGCGCGCACGGCCTTGAGGGCATGTGTCGGCTGCACATCGAGGCGTGAACCCATCGCCGGCGTGTGGACCGCGGAGACCCCGTCCCATGGTGAGGAGGGCTGCTTTCCGGCCAAGCAAGAATTCCATTCAATCCTGCAGCTATGGATGCACCGACCGGAGTTCAGCCGGACCAAGCGACAGCTGGAGAGAAAAGACCGCACCGGCGGCGGGCAGCGGCTCGGCCGAGTTTCGTCGAATTGACCAATGAGCCGCTGATCGAAACTCCACTGGGGAAGCCCACCCGGGTGGCCCGACAATCTGGGCGCAGCTTCGCCGGCACCATTCAGACGGCGCGGGTACGCGCGTTCTGCACGAGCATCCCGCGGCGGGGTGGCCGCAATGGTGTAGCCAACTCGTCCACACGGTCGATCAGGGACTGGTGCGTCGGCGGAATCGCCGCCAGCGTGACGCCATCCGCGGCGGCGATCTTCAGTTGATACAGCTGGAAGGCATCGGTGACGATCGAGCCCGATCGCGCGTAGGCCGGGTCGTCCAGCGCGTCGGCCAGGGGCACGAATGCGACCCCTTGCGACACCAGTCGAGCGAAGAACGCATCGGCGACCTCGGCAAAAAAAGCGACGTTGTGGTCCAGACCAATGCCGATCACATCATGCCCGAAGAAGGAATCGCAGGTTTGGGCGTCATGCGCGACCTGCGCTGCAGCGTAGTCGACGAACGCGTCTTTCAGCCCTTCGGCTTCCTCGCTCCGTCCGGATTGCAAGAGATACTGCCAGGCGCGGTCCCATTCCCAATCATGGAACCAGCTCGTCACGTTTGCGCTTCGATAGTCGAGGTCCGCCAGATGGGCATTCACCCGAGCACGCTTGTCCTCGGTGTTGCCCCAGAGATCGAGCGGGTGGCGGAACGCCCGAAGCGGCGCCTTGGCGATCCATGGCGCCAGCAACGCGTCGGCGACCGTAATGTCGTGAATGAAGTCTGCCGCGCTCGTGTCATTGAGCAGAGGATGACTGTGCGTATGGTTGCCGATGTGGTGGCCGGCTGCGATCCAGTCGTCCAAAATCCGCGCGTAGGCCGGATCGACATCAAGCGGCCACGAATTGGCCATGGCAAAGACACCCGACAAGCCGTTCCGCTCGAGCGCCTCGATAATCCGTGTGGCGACGGCGTGCGGTGTATGGCCTTCTCTCAACGCCAGATGCGGGTAGATCGGCAAGTCGTCTACCGTAAAGGCCATCCGCATGAGCCATGCTCCCCTGTGGCTCAAATTGTCTCACCCGCACCGGCGAGCCACAAGGCAAATCCAGCTGCCATCGGAAATGAGCAAGCTATGGCTGGGAATTGCCTATTTGTATGTGGTTCGATGGCCTAGTTGCCGGCGAGAGTGACGATCAAGCGACTGCTCGCCCGCGAGGCGCGGCGACGCCGAATTCCGCCATCGCGGACGGGCTCAGGCGTCCTCGCTGCCTCGGCCTACTTGCGGTGCCGGCGCAATCAGCTCGACGCGCACTTCCGCCAGCCCGTCATAGTAGAAGCCCAGGGCTCTCGCCGCTGCGCGCGAGACGTCGATCACCCGGTCGCCGATGAAGGGTCCCCGGTCGTTGATCGTCAGCGTCGCTTCGCGGCCGTTCGCCAGATTGACGACGACCACCTCGCTGCCGAGCGGCAGCTCGGGATGCGCTGCGGTCATCGCCGCGGGGTCGAAGATCTCGCCGGAAGCCGTCGGCCGTCCGGCAAAGCCCGGCCCATACCAGGACGCGATTCCCGTCTCGATCGTCTCGCGCCGATGCGCAGCCTTGGCGCGCGCCAGCGCCGCCTCTGCCGCCGCCGGCGGTGCCGAGGCCATCTCGGGAAGGCCGTGTGCGCGCCGCAATGGTGTGGCAACCGAGCCGGTCTGTGGCACGCCGTGGGATACCACCGTCGCGCCATCCCCGGCACCTGGAGTCGTGCCGCAGGCCGTTGTCATCAGCGACAGGGCGGCAACCACCGCGGCAAGCGCCAATCGGCGCGGCATGAAGCAGGTCATTGTCGAAACTCCCGAATGCTCGGCGCAAGGGGTGCGCCCTACCTTTGGCCGACGGGGCGTTAAGAAAGGCTGAAGCAGCGCGCTCCAACGAGCAGCCCGGCGGAGCATCTGGCCGGTGGCGGCACCCGGTGCGCCATTGCCCGTCCGCCGGCTGTGCCCGAACTGCGGTTATCCGTGACCGGCATCACAGTCGTCGGCAACTTGCAGCTTCATACCAATTGATGATCTCTGTACGATCCGGCCAGAAGACGATCAGCGGCGGTCTCATGCGGTGCGAACGCCGGCTGCAACCGGATCTGCTGGCACCGCGAGGGGTGGGCAATGGCAGACTCGGGTCTCGACAAGCGGGGTGCGCCGTCGCGTACGCTGGTCGTCTGCTGCGACGGGACGTGGAACGACCCGGAGGACCAGACCAATGTCTGGCGAACCTTCGTGTTCCTGCGCGACCATTGCGGCGTGCCGCCGGCCGACCCCGATCCGGAGACCGGCTCGATCGCGTTCGCCAGCGAGACCACGATCGACTTGCCGGATGGCTCGGAAGCCAGCGTTCCGATCTTCGCCTATTACGACAAGGGTGTGGGCGAGCGCAGCGGCGGTGGCGCCTTCGGGGTCGGGCTCGGCGACAATGTCCGCCAGGCTTATGCCTTCGTCGCCCGCAACTGGCGGCCGCGCGCGAGCATCTTCATTTTCGGCTTCTCGCGCGGCGCCTATACCGCCCGCTCGCTTGCCGGCATGCTCGGCTCCGTGGGCATCGTCGATGCCGGTGACCAGAGCGCGCTCGATGCCGTCTGGGCCCACTACCGCCTGCAGCCGGAGGAGCGCACCGCATCGCGCAAGGCGGTCATCGACGGCTTGCAGCAGCCGGGCGCCAAGCGCGGTACACCGGTGCGCTTTCTCGGTGTCTGGGACACCGTAGGCTCGCTCGGCGTGCCGGTGCCCCAGCTGCGTGGCCTGAGCAACAAGCTGCTCGGCAGCATCTACCGCTTTCACGACACAGCGCTCGGCAAGAACGTCCTGAACGCCTGCCAGGCGCTCGCCATCCACGAGAAGCGCGGCGCCTTCAAGCCGGTGCTCTGGACCCGCCGCTACGACCAGGTGCTGGACGAGGAGGGGAACCCGACCCGGCAGCGGCTCCTGCAGGTCTGGTTCACCGGCAGCCACGGCGATGTCGGCGGCGGCTACAAGGGCGATCGGCGGCTCGCCGACATCTCCCTGATCTGGATGCTGCAGCGGGCGCTGGAGAGCGGCCACCCGCTGAAGGAGGTGGCCTGGCAGCCGCATTGCGAGCCCAGTCCGCTCGGCGCGCGCAACGATTTGCTCACCGGCAGCTGGCGGTTCGCTGCCGGCAACCGCTCAGAAGCCGCCAACTCGCTGCTCCAGCAGTTGCCCGTCGTGGGCAAGCTGGTCCTCGCCCTGCTCGACCTGCTCGCGGTCCGCAACGCGCCGCGCGCCATCGGCGGCGAGATCGCCACCGATGACGGCCAGTTCGTGGTCGGCATGGGCGAGCGGCTGCACGCGTCCGTGCTGGAGCGGTATCGCGGCGACCTCGCCCCCGACAGCGTCAAGCAGGCGCTCGCCGCCGGTTTGCCGGTGTTCCACGAGCGGGCGGCGCCGCGCCGGGCCTGCGCGCCGGAGATCACCGTCAAGGTCGATGACGACGAGGCAATTCTGGTCGACCGCTCGGAATTGGGCATCGGCGTCACGGGCGTGCCCTGGCTGCAGGACAATGCCCGCTGCCAAGTGGCGCTCGACGACCAGCGCTGGGGTGCCCGCGTCGCCTGGACCAAGGGCGACCGCGCCGGCCTGGCACTGATGTACCGGCTGAAGCCGACAGCGGCGGCGCGCAGCCTCAGCTAGCCCCCGGCCTCAGTGGATCTCGGGCTCCGGCAGCCGCTCGGTACCGGCAAGGAAATCGAAGTCGCAGCCGTCATGCGCCTGCTGGATGTGGGCGGCGAACATGCGCTCGTAACCCCTCGCGGCAACGGGCTTCGGTTTCCATGCCTCGCGTCGGCGGGCAAGCTCCTCGTCACTGACGTCGAGATGGATGCGCCGCTCGGCCACGTCGACCTCGATCATGTCGCCGGTCTTGACCAGCGCCAGCGGGCCGCCGATGCCGGACCTCCGGCGAGACGTGCAGGACGCAGGAGCCGTAGGAGGTGCCCGCACATCCGCCCATCGGAGATCCGCAGCATGTCGCGCACGCCCTCCTTGCAGCAGCTTCTTCGGGATCGGCAGCATGCCCCATTCCGGCATGCCGGGCGCGCCGATCGGTCCCGCGTTCTTCAGCACCAGCACCGAATCGGCGGTGACGTCGAGCGCCGGCGTCGTCGATCCTGGCCGCCATGTCGTTGTAGTCCTCGAACGCCACCGCCGGGCCCTTGTGCTTGAGGAACCGCGGCTCGGCCGCCGACGGCTTGATCACGCAGCCGTCGGGCGCGAGGTTGCCGCGTGAGGATCGCCGTTGCGGCCTCCTTCTTGATCGGCTTGCTCAGAGGATGAATCACATCGTCGATGATAGACCTCGGCGTCCGCGATGTTCTCGCCGAGGTCTGGCCGTTGACGGTCAGGCAGCTCCAGACGAGCTCACTCTCGAGCTGCTTCAAGAGCGCCCGGATCCCGCCGGCGTAGTAGAAGTCTTCCATCAGGTACTTGCCCGACGGCCGGACATTGGCGATCACCGGGATCTTCGCGCGCCAGCTCGTCGAACCGCTCGAGCGCAGGCGGCACGCCGGCCCGCCGCGCCATCGCGACCACGTGGATCATCGCGTTGGTCGAGCCGCCCATCGCCAGGTGGCAGCGGATCGAGTTGTCGACCGCGTCCGCGCGTCATGAAGTCGGAGGGCTTCAGGTCCTCCCAGACCATGTCGACGATCCGCCGGCCGCAAGCCGCTGCACATGCGCGGATGGTTGCTGTCGGGTGCGGGGATCGACGAGGCGCCGGGCAGGCACCAGCCCATGGTCTCGGCGATCGCCGTCATGGTCGACGCCGTGCCCATGGTCATGCAGTGCCCGGCGCTCCGGGCGATGCCGTTCTCGATCTCGTCCCAGTCGTCCTCGGTGATGGTGCCGGCCCTGAGCTCGGCCCAGTACTTCCAGACATCCGAGCCCGAGCCCAGGATCTGCCCGTGCCAGTTGCCGCGCAGCATCGGCCCGGCCGGCAGGAAGATCGCCGGCACGTCCATCGAGATCGCCCCCATGATCAGGCCGGGCGTGGTCTTGTCGCAGCCGCCCATCAGCACCGCCCCGTCGATCGGATGCGAGCGCAGCAGCTCCTCGGTCTCCATGGCGAGGAAGTTGCGGTAGAGCATGGTCGTCGGCTTGACGATCGGCTCGGCCAGCGAGATCGCCGGCAGCTCGAGGGGAAAGCCGCCCGCCTGGTAGACGCCGCGCTTCACGTCCTCCGACCCGCTGCTTGAAGTGGGTGTGGCAGTGGTTGATGTCGGACCAGGTGTTGATGATGCCGATCACCGGCTTGCCGGCGTAATCCGGCGCGTCGAAGCCGATCTGCTTGATCCGCGAGCGATGCCCGAAGGCGCGCAGATCCTGCACCCCGAACCAGCGATGCGAGCGCAGCTCCTCGGGCTTCTTCCTGGTCATCGTCGGTCTCTCTCCCAAATCGACAGCAGGCCCCCGCTCTAGCACCGGCAGCGGGCGAGAGCCATGGACTTGCCACGTCGCTGATCCTACCATCCGCGGCTTCGGGCGGCGTTCGCCCGCAGCGGGCACAGAGCCATGGTCCAGCCCACGATCCAGCGCCGTCTTGCGGCGATCACGGCCGGGGACGTGGTCGGCTACGCTCGGCTGGTGGAGCGTGACGAAGCCGGCACGATCGCCTGCCTGCGGACCCTCCTCGACGAGGTCGTCGGCCCGTCCGTGACCGCCTTCGACGGGCGCATCTTCAAGACCATGGGCGACGGTTTCCTGGCCGAGTTCAAGAGCGCGCTCGCCGCGGTCGAGCATGCCCGCCACCTTCAGGCCGCGATCGCCGCGCATGCCGACGGGACGCGCGACGGCGGTCGCCTGATGTTTCGCATCGGCATCAGTCTCGGCGACGTGCTGGTGCACGGCCTCGATCTCCTCGGCAATGCTGTCAACGTCGCCGCCCGCATGGAGGGCTTGGCCGAGCCGGGTGGCATTTGCATCTCGAGCGCGGTCTTCGAGCATGTGCGCAAGGCGCCGGGCCTCGCCTTCGCCGATCTCGGGCCGCAGATGGTGAAGAGCCTAGTCGAGCCGGTGCACGCCTACCGCCTTCTGGGCCTTGCAGAGCCAGCGGTTCCGCAGCGAGCGCCGCCGCAGGGCCCTTCGTCCGACGACCGTCCGTCATTGGTCGTCATGCCGCTGCGCAATCTGGGCGGAGAGGAAAGCGACGGCTACTTCGCCGACGGCATGGTCGAGGAGCTGATCACCGGGCTCGCCCGGATCCGCTGGCTCACGGTCATTGCCCGCAACTCGGCCTTCGCCGTGCAGCGACGCACCGACGACGCTGGCAGTGCCGCCGCCGCCCTCGGTGTCCGCTACGTGCTCGAGGGCAGCGTGCGCCGGGCGTCGGAGCGCGTGCGCATCGCGACGCAGCTGCTCGACGCCGCCAGCGGGCGAACCCTCTGGGCGGCGCGCTTCGAGGGTGCCATTGCCGACGTTTTCGACCTGCAGGACAGCATCACCGAGGGTGTCCTGGGCGCGATCGAGCCGACGCTGAAGGCGGCCGAGATCGAGCGCGCCCGGCGCAAGCGACCGGAGGACCTCGGCGCCTGGGACCACTACCTCAGGGCCGTCGCGCACATGTACGAGAACACGCCCGACGGCCGCACCGCGGCGCTCGAGCAGGCGACCCAGGCGCTCGCCATCGATCCCGGTTATCCCGAGGCGCACGGTGTCGCCGCCTGGTGCTACTTCGCCCGAAGCCTGTGGGAAGGTGGCCTGCAGCAGCAGAGCGCCGAGGGTGCGAGACGCCATGCCGAAGCTGTTCGGGCGAGCCGCACGGATGATGCGACGACGCTGGCCCATGCCGCCATCGCCTATGCGTTTGCCACCCGCGACATCCCGCCGGCACTGGAAATGATCGATCGGGCCATCGCGCTCAATCCGAGCTCGGTTCATGCGCACGGCCATGGCTCGGTGCTGAATACCTGGGCCGGCAATTACGCGCGCGCGATCGCACTCGGCGAGCAGGCGCTGCGCCTCTCGCCCTTCGATCCTTTCGCCGTGATGGCCTGGGCCGGCATCGCCGGCGCGCGGCTGATGCAGGGGCAGCTGGCCCAGGCGCTCGAGGCCGCCGCTAAGGCGCTCGAGCTCTATCCGAGCCACGTGCCCTCGCACCTGATCACCATCGTGGCTCTGGTCCGGCAGGATCGACGCGCCGAGGCCAGTGCAGCGGCCGCGCGGCTAATGGCCCAGGCCCCGGGCTACCGCATTGCCCAACCGAACCCGGTCATGCAGCATTTCGCCCACGAGCTGCGCCAAGCCGGCCTGCCCGACTGACACCCTGAGGAGCGCCTTCTTGACCCACTTCACCGACGGCATGACCTGGCTCAACGAGCCGCCGCACTGGACCGTGCAGGATGGCGGCCTCGTCGTCCGCTCCGGCATGAAGACCGATTTCTGGCAGCGGACCCATTACGGCTTCCAGCGCGACAACGGTCATTTCCTCTACCGCGAGTGGTCCGGCGATTTCACCGCCGAGACCAGCTTCACCGGCGCTTATGAGACGCTCTATGACCAGGCCGGGATGATGCTGCGCGCCGGTTCAGAGTACTGGATCAAGTGCGGCATCGAATACACCGGCGGTGCCATGCATCTGAGCGTCGTCGTCACCAACATGCACTCCGACTGGTCGGTGCAGCGCATTGCCACGACAGACGCGCCGATCGGCGTGCGCATGACCCGGCTGGGCGACGCCTGCTTCGTCCAGTTCCGCGTCGGCGACGACCCGTGGCACATGGCGAGGCTCGCCTGGTTCCCGCCGGAGCCGAACGCCGTCATGGTCGGCCTCGCCTTCTGCTCGCCGGAGCGCGAAGGTTTCGAGGCACGTTACCAGGGCTTCGAGATCGGGCCGGCCGCAACCAGCGACTTCCACTGAAGCCGCGCCACCGCGCCCACGGTCCGAGGATCATCGACACCCATGCCCCAGCACCTCGCCGCCATCGCCCTTCTCATTCCCGACTACGACGAAGCGATCGCCTACTATACCGGCAAGCTCGGTTTCGAGCTGATAGAGGACACGGTGCTCTCGGCGAGCAAGCGCTGGGTGCTGGTCGCCCCGCCCGGCAGCGCCGGGACCCGCCTCCTGCTGGCCAAGGCGGCCAACCCGGCGCAGACGGCGGCGATCGGCGATCAAGCGGGTGGACGCGTCCTCTTCTTCCTGCACACCGACGACTTCGACCGGGACTATGCGCGCTACCGCGCGGCCGGCGTCGATTTCACCGAGCAGCCGCGCGACGAGGTCTATGGCAAGGTCGTCGTCTTCCGTGACGCCTACGGCAACAAATGGGATCTGGTCGAGAAGCCCGCCTCCGGCGGGTGACCCGCGAAGCGCTCGCGAGCCGTTCCGGCACCGTTGACAGGAACTGCCTCCGCGCCGCACTTGAGAGCCGTTGCGAACACCAGCGGGGGAGGCGGCCAATGAGCACGCGCAAGAACGAGTACGAGATCATCGAGCCCGAGTTCGGGCCGCTCATCGGCGGCAACATGCGGTTGCGGCAGCTCTGGACGGGTGCCGCATGGACCGAGGGGCCCGTCTACTTCCGCGACGGTGATTTCCTGCTCTTCTCGGACATCCCCAACAACCGGATCATGCGCTTCACCCCCGACCTCTCGGGCCTCGACGGCACGGTCAGCGTCTACCGCCAGCCGGCGCACAACACCAACGGCCACACCCGGGACAACGAGGGACGGCTGATCTCCTGCAGCCATGGTGCCCGCTGCGTCTTCCGGACCGAGCTCGACGGCACGGTGACGACGCTGGTCGACAGCTTCGAGGGCAAGCGGCTCAACTCGCCCAACGACGTCGTCGTCAAGTCCGACGGCACGGTCTGGTTCACCGATCCACCCTACGGCATCCTCACCGACCTCGAGGGCCACAAGGGCGAGCCAGAATACGGCGGCTGCCACGTCTTTCGCTTCGATCCCGAGGACGGCAGCCTCGCCGCGGTTGCCACCGACTTCGTCAAGCCCAACGGCATCGCCTTCTCGCCCGACGAGAAGCTGCTCTACGTCGCCGACACCGGCGCCAGCCACGACCCGCAGGGGCCGAGGCATATCCGCCGCTTCGCGGTCAACGACGACAACAGCCTCGCCGGCGGCGAGGTCTTCGCCGTCTGCCACGCCGGGCTGTTCGACGGCTTTCGCTGCGACACCGAAGGCCGGGTCTGGTCCTCGGCGGGCGACGGCGTGCACTGCTTTGCCACCGACGGCACGCTCATCGGCAAGATCCACGTGCCCGAGGTCGTGGCGAACGTCTGCTTTGGCGGACAGAAGCGCAACCGCCTTTATATCTGCGGCACCACCTCGCTCTACGCCATCTACGTCAACGTCAACGGCGCCCAAAAGCCCTGAGGTCGCAACTCCTGCAGTCGACCGGAGGCCGCTTGGCTGACGCCGGACGCGTCCGACCTTGAGCTTCGTCCTCTCGAAGCTGTTCTGGCTCGTCCTGCAGCCGAGCAATCTCCTGGCGCTTGGCCTGCTGGTGACCGTGCTCCTCAACTGGCGCCGGCTGGCGCTCGGCCTGATTGCCGTGCTCGCCCTTGTCGTCGTCCTGCCGGTCGGTCTCTGGCTGCAGCGGCCGCTGGAGGACCGCTTCGAGCGCCCGGCCGAGCTGCCGCAGGCCGTCGCGGGCATCATCGTGCTGGGCGGTGCGCAGGACCAGGACGTCACCGCGGCCCGCGGGACGCTTGCGCTCAGCCGAATCTGCCGAGCGGATGATCGAGGGCGTGGCGCTCGCCTACCGCCACCCTGAGGCACGGCTGGTCTTCAGCGGCGGCAGCGGCGGCCTGTTTCCGGGCGACGCCCGCGAGAGTGCGGTCAATGAGCTGTTCATCGACCTGATGATTCTCGATCCGGCGCGTGTCCTGCTTGAGGACCGCTCGCGCAACACCTGGGAGAACGCCCGCTTCACGTTCGAGCTGATCGAGCCGGATCCGGCCGACACCTGGCTGCTCGTCACCTCGGCCTTCCACATGCCGCGCTCGATCGGCATCTTCCGCCGGATCGGCTGGCCGGTCGTGCCCTGGCCCGTCGACTATCGCACCGGCAATGACGGGTTGGCGCTGCAGCTATCCGTCAGCGAACGGCTCACCGAGCTCGACGATGCCGCCCGCGAATGGCTGGGGCTGCTCTTCTACCGCCTCACGGGCCGTACAGACGCGCTGTTCCCGGCGCCGTGACTGGTCGATCGGCCGACCGGGCTACCGAGGCTCGGCCGGCGGCGGCTTCTGGCCGCTCGGCGCGCCATTGACCGCCGCGGTCTCCTCGACCCGCGTCAGCGCGTTCGGGACCAGAAGCTCGCTGAAGCCCGCGAGCAGCGCGAACAGGTAGACGCTCCAGGCCTTGTAGCGCGGATCGATGCCGGCGAGGATCCAGCCGCCGGAGATCAGCAGGAAGACGATGCCGGCGGCGATGACCCCGATCAGCGTTCGATTGAACCCGGCATAGAGCATCTCGGGAATGGTGATCGAGTTGTTGATGCGCAGCGACTTGATGCCAATGGAGACGGCAAAGAAGGCGCCGATGGCGCCCAGGGTCAGCATGTCGATCAAGCGGATCCCCGCCTCGTCGGCGCCGGGCGTCATGGTGGTCGGCTCGACCATCAGGCGCAACAGCCGGCTCTCCGGCGCCGGGATGCTCTGAAAAATCCACCACACGGCCAGGAACAAGAGCAGCGCCACCGCATTGGCGAAAATGTAGCGCATCTTGTTGCGGCTATCGCGGCAGGCCTCCACCTCGGCCCTGAACTCGTCCAGCAGGCCCTTGGCCTCGACGGCGTTGTCGCTGAACGCCTGCTGCATGGCGCGGGCCTGGTGCTCCAGCGAGCGCTCGACGAGCGAGCGATAGTGGCGGCGATAGAAGGGGAGCGTCAGGCTGTCGGGCCGCATCCCGACGATCAGGTCGTTGATCCGGTTCAAGGCGCCGTTGATCGAGCTGAGCCGCTGGCGGAACGTCTCCGCCGTGTCGAAGTCGCCGGTGAGAAAGTAGCGGGGCCGGCGCGGCTCGCTGTCGTCGTCGCCAGCGGAATAGATCACATAGTTGTCGGTGCGGACATGGACCTTGAGCACCTTGTCGCCGAGTGGATCGGTCCCGCCCTTGGTGATGGCCACGTCAGCGCTCGTCGGTGGCGGCGGTCGCCCGCCGAGGACCACGGTCGCGGTGCCCGCTGGCTGGCTGTCGCCCTGCCAATCGGACGACGGCACAGGATCCGTGTCGCGCTCCATGTCAGCGCCTCCCGGTCATCGACGTGAAATGGCGCTCGACCACGGGCCACGGAACAAGCATCGACCCTTGGCCGGGCATCAGCCACCCTCGGCGGCCACGTCGGTAGATGACAGAATAGTCTACAATATCGGGGCCAACCGGTCCAGTTGACCCGCTGGAACCATGGCGGAGCCGCGCCCGCCGCGTTGCCTGCGGCTCGAGAAAGGGGGCCTCCAGCCGAGCGCGAGTTCAAGCCGGGGATTTGGATCGGCCAAGCGCGCGGGCCGCGTGGGCTTGTCAAGCCGCTCATGCCCCACCATGCTTGTTCCACAAACCCAACAGGGAGAACCCGAGTGAGCTTCAACCGTCGCACGACCCTTCTCGGCACCGTTGCCGCCGCCGCCATGGTCCTGACCGCCGCCACCGCCGGCGCCCAGGAAGAGCGGTCCTACATCCTGACCACCGCCACCACCGGCGGCACCTATTATCCGGTCGGCGTCGCCATCGCGACCCTGGTCAAGGTCAAGCTGCAGAACGCCGAAGGCATCGACATGGCGGCCATCAGCTCGGCCGGCTCCGGCGAGAATATCGGCCTGATGCGCGACGGCCAGGCACAGTTCGGCATCCTCCAGGGCCTCTTCGGCCGCTACGCCGCCAACGGCTCCGGGCCGCTGGAGAACGAGGGGCCGCAGGAGTGGCTGCGTTCGGTCGGCATGCTCTGGCAGAATGTCGAGCACTTCATCGTCACCGACGCGTTCGTCGATGTCGGCACGATCGACGACATGGCCGGGCTGGAGGGCGAGCCCTTCTCCATCGGCGCCCGCAACTCCGGCACCGAGGGCTCTGGCCGCGAGATCCTGGCCGGCCTCGGCATCGACCCGGAGAGCTTCGAGCTGGTCTACCAGGGCTACGGGCCGTCGGCCGAGGCCCTGCAGAACGGCACCATCGTCGGCGTCAACATGCCGGGCGGCGTCCCGGTCACCGGCGTGACGCAGGCTTTCGCCGCCCGCGACGACCTCACCATCCTCGCGTTCACCCCCGAGCAGGTCGTGCGCGCCAATGGCGGCGAGGGCGAGCTCTGGACGCCCTACACCATTCCGGCCGGCAGCTACCCGAACCAGGAAGAGGACGTCCAGACCATCGCCCAGCCGAACTTCCTGGGCGTGCACATGGATGTCGACGAGGACGCCGTCTACCTGATCACCAAGACGATGTTCGAGAACCTGCCCTTCCTGCAGAACATCCATCCGGCCACCAAGGCGATGTCGCTCGACGCGGCCCTGGCCGGCCTGCCGGCGCCGCTGCACCCGGGCGCCGTCCGCTATTTCGAGGAGGCCGGCGTCAACATCCCCGAGCGCCTGATGCCCAACTGACCTAGCAAATTGTCCGGTGGCGGGGGTTGCCCCGCCACCGATTTTGGGCCCTGTCAGCGCGCTGCCGGGCCCCGCCACCGCATTTCCGGGCGAAGCCGCATGGCGCAAAAGACGGACGAAACCGGCGAGCTCACCATGCCGCACCGCGCCGCCGCCGGGCCGCTCTACGAGAAGCTCGTCCTGGCATTGGGCGTCGTCATCTCGCTCTTCCACGTCTACGCCAATTCGATCGCCCGCCTCGACGACCTCACTTTCACCTCCCTGCACTGGGGTGGCTTCGCGCTGCTCTGCGCACTGCTCTACCCCGCCTGGCCGAAGGCCGGCCGCAAGACCCTCTGGCTCGACATCGGCCTCGGCCTCTTGGCCATGGCCTGTGTCGTCTACATCATCTTCGCCGCCGACCTGGTCTACGAGCGCGGCGTCCGCCTGATCTGGCTCGACTATGTCGTCGCCATCGTCGCCATCGTGCTGGCGCTCGAGATGGCCCGCCGCACCGCCGGCTGGTTCATCCCGGTCCTCGCCATTGTCAGCATCGCCTACATGGCCGGCGGCGGCGCCTTCGTCCCCGGCATGTTCCGCTTCCCCGGCCTCTCGCTCGAGACCACCCTCTTTCGCGCGGTCTACGAGCTCAACGGCATGTTCGGCTCGATCGCCCGGATCAGCGCCACCTTCGTCTTCATGTTCGTCCTGTTCGGCGCCTTCCTGGTCCGCTCCGGTGCCGGTGCCTTCATCATCGACCTGGCGCGTGCCGTCGCCGGCCAGCTGGTCGGCGGCCCGGGCTTCGTCGCGGTGCTGGGCTCGGCGCTCACCGGCACGGTCACGGGCTCTGCCGTGGCCAACACCGTCTCGACCGGCGTCATCACCATCCCGCTGATGAAGAAGGCCGGCTTTCCGGCCAAGTTCGCCGCTGGGGTCGAGGCCTCGGCCTCCACCGGTGGCCAGCTCATGCCGCCGATCATGGGGGCAGGGGCCTTCGTCATGGCGACCTACACCCAGATCTCCTACCTCACCATCGTCGCCGTCTCGGTCTTGCCCGCCATCCTCTACTTCTTCTCGGTCGCCGTCTGGATCCGGATCGAGGCCAAGAAGCACAACATCATCGGCATCGACGAGGACACGCCGCGCTTCATGGAGATCCTCCGCCGCGGCGGCATCAGCTTCCTCGTGCCCATGGCGGTCCTGGTCGGCATGCTGATCTGGGGCTTCACCCCCACCTACGCCGCCTCCTTCGCCATCCTCGCGGTCATCGGCTCGTCCTGGCTCTCCAAGACGCCCATGGGCCCGCTCGCCATCATCGACGCGCTGGCCCTGGGCGCGCGGAACATGGTGATGACCGCCATGCTGCTGGTCTCGGTCGGGCTCATCGTCATGGTCGTCGAGACCACCGGCATCGGCAACACGCTCTCGCTGATGCTCGCGGACTGGGCCGGCGGCAGCCTGATCATCGCCCTCGTCCTCGTCGCGCTCGCCTCGCTGGTGCTCGGCATGGGCCTGCCGGTCACCGCCGCCTACATCGTCCTGGCCACCCTCTCGGCACCGGCCCTCTTCCAGCTCATCAACAACGCGGCGGTGATCGACATGATCGCCTCGGGCACGCTGCCCCAGGCCGCCCAGGCCGTCTTCATGCTCGCCGACCCGGAAGCGCTCGCCAAGCTCCAGGCGCCGATGTCCATGGCCGAGGCCGAGGCGCTCTACGCCCTGGTGCCGTCCGACTTCTCCTCGACCCTCTTCAGCCAGGCGCTGAGCCCGGCACTGCTCACCACGACGCTGCTCTCGGCCCACATGATCATCTTCTGGCTGAGCCAGGACAGCAACGTCACCCCGCCCGTCTGCCTCACCGCCTTCGCCGCCGCCGCCATCGCCAAGACCCCGCCCATGGCCACCGGCTTCACCGCCTGGCGGATCGCCAAGGGCCTCTACATCGTCCCCATCCTCTTCGCCTACACCCCCTACCTCTCCGGCGACTGGCTCATCGCCATCGAGATCACCGTCTTCGCCGCCTTCGGCATCTACGCGCTCGCGGTCGGCTGGGAAGGCTACGGCGAGCACCCGATCCCGCTCTGGCTCCGCCCCGTCATCTTCGCCATCGGCATCTTCCTCATCTGGCCCACCGGCCGGATCTCCCAGATCCTCGCCGTCGTGGCGCTGGTCGCCGTCATGATGCTCGCCAGCCGCCTCGCTGGACGACACAAGGCGGCAGCGACAGCCTGAGGAAGGAAGAAAGAGCAGGGAGGCTGGCCTCCCTGCACCCACCGGGACTTTGGTCCATAACCTTGAGCGCCGCAGCTTCACGGCGTAACTGAAACGGCGCAGCCGGGATTGCGCGGGCCGCGAGCGGACGGGAAGAGGCGATGCAGTTCAAGGACTACTACAAGGTCATCGGCGTCGCCGAGAACGCCACTGCCGACGAGATCAAGAAGGCCTATCGAAAGCTCGCCCGCGAGCACCACCCCGATCTCAACAAGGACGAGAGCGCGACCGAGAAGTTCAAGGAGATCGGCGAAGCCTACGAGGTCTCTGAAAGATCCGGCCAAGCGGGAGGAATACGACCAGCTGCGCAAATACGGTGCGCAGCAAGGCGAGGCGTTCCAGCCGCCGCCAGGGTGGCAGTCAAAGGCCGGGTTCAGCGACGGCGGCTACACCGAGGCAGATGCCGCCGGGTTCAGCGACTTCTTCGAGTCCCTGTTCGGCCAGCGCAGGGCAGGCGCCACGGGTGGCAGGGCGGGGCCGGGCGCCGCCCGATTCGCCATGCAGGGCGAGGACATCCACTACCGCATCAAGGTCTCGCTCGAGGACGCCTACCACGGCGCCACCCGTACCCTGTCGCTGCAGACGCACCGCTTCGACGAGCAGGGCCACGTCAGGCCCGAGACCAAGACGCTCAGCGTCAAGATCCCCAAGGGCGTCACCGAGGGACAGAAAATCCGCCTGAAGGGGCAGGGCGGACCGGGCTTCGGCGGCGGACCGAACGGCGACCTCTACATGGAGGTGGAGCTCGAGCCGCACCCCCTGTTCACCGTCGACGGCAAGGATGTCAGCCTCGTCCTGCCGGTCGCCCCCTGGGAAGCCGCGCTCGGGGCGACCGTCAAGGTCCCGACGCTCGGTGGCCCGGTCAGCCTCGCCATCAAGCCCGGTGCGCAGTCCGGGCAGAAGCTGCGGCTCGGCGGACGCGGGCTGCCCGGTAAGCCGGACGGCAGCGAATACGTCGTCTTGAAGATCGTCATGCCGAAGGTCGCCAGCGACGCGGACCGCGCGTTGCTGGAGAAAATGCGCGAGCAAATGCCTTTCAACCCACGCGAAACGCTCGGAGTTCTGAAGGATGGCAACTGACAACGACGCCGTCAGCGGCGAGCTCGTGGATGAAACCGCCCGGTTCGGCCTCAAGGAGGTCTGCGACATCTGCGGCGTCCACGCCGACTACATGGTCGAGCTGGTCGAAGCGGGCATCATCCAGCCCGAAGGCGACCGGCCGACCATCTGGCGCTTTTCCTCCATCGCCATCATGCGCTCACGCAAGGCGCTCCGCCTGCGGCGCGACCTCGACATCAACCTGCCCGGCCTCGCCGTCACCCTCGACCTTCTCGACCAGGTCGACCAGCTGCAAAACGAGCTGAAATCACTCCGCCAACGCCTTGCCAAGCTGGAAGAATAGGCGCTCTGCTCATCCTGGAGGCGCAGCCAGGTTGACCTCGGCAATGAGGTCCTGAATGCTCACCCGAGGTTGCGAGGCGCTGCTGTCCCACTCTCCTCTTCTTGTTGCGCCCAGGGTGAAACCAGGGCCGAACTGCTCCTGGCGCGCAGGTGCTCCCGTCGTATGGTAGATCGTCGGTTGCGGTGCCGGTAGCCAGCCTGCGACGCCACAGGGTGGGGGAGCCGACGGCAGATGTCTTGAGAACAGACGTCTTTGCCCGATCTCCTCTGTCAGCCCCAATTGAGGAGCCAGCCGCAATGCGCCGTGACATCGGATGCTGCCACCGCCGCAGCATCACCCACCAGAAAGCCGCCGGCCTTGTGCCATTGCCCGGCTGGAGCCCGGCATGACCCGCCCCGTCAGCGCAGCACTCCTGGCAATGATCGGCGGCCACCTCGCGTTGGGCACCAGCGCCGCGGCGGCCGATGCCGCGAGCCTGCCCGAGGCACCCGAAATCGCCATCTGCGGCCCCGACGAGGCGCGGACCTTTGAAAGCTGGGCGGGGTTCGCAGGTGCGGCCGACCCCGAGCGCGCCGCCCGCGTGCCCGGCGCCGAAGCGGTCTCCCACGTCACCCGCGACGGCCGCACGCTCCGCGGCTACCGCCTGCCGAGCGCTGCTGCGGACGGCACGACCCGACGCACGGTCCTCGTCGTCGGCGGCAATGCCATGCTGGCCGACCAGATCCTGGGCGAGCTCGCCATGCTCACCGAGGCGGGGCTCGAGGTCTTCGTCTTCGACTATCGCGGCTACGGTCAGTCGGAAGGCCGAGCCATGTTCCTGCCCATCATCGGCGACGCGCTGGAGCTGGCCCAGCGCCTCGCACCCGAAGGTGGCGGGGATGGCCAGGGGCCGCTCGCCTTCTACGGCATCTCGTTGGGCGGCATCGTCCTCCCCAACGTGCTGCCGCACCTTCCCGACGGCATTGCGCCGGAGCGCGTCGTCATCGACGGCTCTCGCGCCCGCGTCGCCGTCTTCGGCTGTCCGTCCGCGCTAGACCCCATCGACAGCCTGCCGGCCGACACCTCGCACATCATGTTCGTCGGCGGCGGCCTGGACGTGGTCGTCCCGCTGTCCGAGTCCAAGGAAATGATCGAGGCCATCGAGGCCGGCGGCGGCACCACAGTGGTCCGCGGCGACTTCGCCCACCCCTTCCAGGACCGCGACCCGGCGCTGCACCAAGAGCGCATGCGCTTGATAAGAGACTTCCTCGCGGGCTGATTCGAGGCCGCCCCCGATGATAGCCCGTTCGCGCGGCTAGCTGACGATGGCCAGGAGCTAGCACAGCCGGCCAGCTACGCGCGGTTGCTGCGGTCAACAACCTTGGAGCGCTGGCTAAAGTCGCGCCGGTTCGGTCTCCCGATGGAACACGTGCGGCCCGACTTTGGCCGTTTTGGTCATTGATGCGGTCCAGTCGGGCGAGACGTCATTTGCGTGATAGAAGAGCGCCCCGTCAGTGCGATCACCGAGTTGCTGGTTCAAGGCGCGGGGCGCCACGTCGAGCGTGATCTCGTAGGGCTCGGGTTCCTCGACAGCGTCCGCCGCCGTCAGCGGCGTTGGTGCAAGGACGGCGGAGAGCGCGACGCAGCAGATATGCACGCGCCAGTCCGGCGTCGCTGCGCCCCGGCTGCAGGCCGGGCGCCGAAGCCAACGTCTCGACCTTGTCCGCTTTCCTCTGACCACTTTCGCTCTTGAACATTCCGGACGTCGCCTTGCAAGAGCAGCGTGGCCGTGCGAGCGAGTGGGACTTTGTCGCTCGCGGGAACTTGGATGCCGTGCTGAGCTTTCCATCGCGCGTCCCAAGTCGACCTTAAAACGGCCAGTTCCGCGCCGCGATGACCGCGCCAAGGCCCAGCAGCAGCCAAAAGAACACCCGCCGAAACGCGGCCTCCGAAATCCAGCGGCGGATCTTGGTGCCGAGCCAGAGGCCGATGAGCGTCGGTGCCAGCAGCGCCACCGAGGCGAGCTGCACCGGCTGGGGCAGCAGGCTGTTGTGGCTGAGCGCCAGCGCGATGGCCGGCATGACGATGACCGCCGAGAGGCTCAAGGCCTGCACCAGCTCGTCCCGGCTGAGCCGCAGGAGCTGGAAGTAGGGCGCGCCCGGCATCACCAGCACGCCGGCGGCACCGCCGACGATGCCGGTGATGGCGCCCAGGACCGGCGACAGCCAGAGCTCGTGCCGGCCGAAGGACGGCAGCGTGGGCCGTGTGATCGCATAGCTCGCATAGAGGCAGAGCAGCACGCCGAGGGTGAAGCTGAGCACCCGGCGATCGACGCTAGCGAGCAGCGCCGCGCCGAAGAAGACGGTGATGCAGCACGGCAGCAGAAACGGCCAGGTTCGGCCGAGCACGACCCGGAGCGCGCCGCCCCACAGGCCCTGCCAGAGGCTGGTGGCAAAGGCCGGCAGCAGGCCGAGCCCGATCGCCGTCTCGAGCGGTGCAACCAGTGCCAAGACCGGTACGCCGATCGCCTGAACACCGAGCCCCGACAGGCCCTTGAAGACCCCGGCGCACAGATAGGTGGAGAGCGCCACCGCGATGATCGACGGCGTCAGGTGCAGGCTGTCCACCAGAAAGGACCGTCAGTGAAGGCGATGCGGCGACACGCTCACGCCGTGGCTGCCCGCCAGAGGCGCATGAGCGCGCCACCCGCACCTTCGACGGGATCGCTGGCGGGCAGCGGCACCGCCGCACAGCGTGCAGCCACATCCGGCGTGCTGTCGCCGCCCTCGAGCAGCGAGGGTCGTTCCTGGCCCGGCGGATAGCCGCCGATGACCAGGAGATCGGGGCTCGCCGCGAGGCGCTTGTGCCCCGTCCCCGCGGGCAGCACGACGGCGTCGCCCGCCTGGAGTGTCACCACCGGCCCGGCGGCCCCACCCAGCTGGACCACGGCATGCCCCTGGGCGATGCCCAGCACCTCGTGCGCGTTGTCGTGGAAATGATGGTAGGCGAAGATCCCGTTCCGCCAGAGCCCCCGCCAGCCATGCTCATCAAACGCCCGCTCGATCCGCGCTGCACGGCCGTCGGCAGACGGGAACGCCGCCCGGTAGAGCAGCACCGGCAAGGGCGAGTTCGGCACGTCACCGCCCGGCCCCAGTTCGAGTGTTTCGATCTCGGCCATTTCCCTCTCTCCCCCGTTCAACAGGCGCCAGCCTGGGCCCGCGCCACGGGGCCGCAACCCATCCGCCCCGGGCCATAAGCATCGTTTATGCAAAATCATAGGTCCGCCAACAACCGCCCGAAAACGGTCGCATCGGGCGCAACGGAACCCGAGAAACGTCGCGCTATATGCAACGGGAACCCGAGCGGTTGCACGCAAAGCCAAGAAATGGCGCGTATAGTGCGCCATTAGCGATGCTTATGGCGCACTATACGCGCGATTCGCTCTTTTCCCCGGCGAACGAACCCAGCCATGACGACGAACAAACCCGGGATTGCAACGATCGAACCCAGAAAGCGTGCCCCGGAACCCCCAATCCCACGAACGAACCCACCCTGACGGCTTGCCGCAGCCAGCGCTGAGAAACCACCTGCGATCAAATCATTAAAGGAATACTATCATAGATCGCTCGTGATGCCAACCAGGGCTCGGCACCCCGCCGCGTGGCCGTGCCGAGCGAACCCGGGCGCGCCTGGTCATGCCCCCTTCGGAAAGCCGTAGAGCCGGGCCGGATTGTCGACCAGGATCAGCCGCTGCTCGTGCGCATCCGGTGCCCAGTCGAGCAGCGTGTCCAGCAGCATCGCCTCGTCCTTGGGCGCGTGGCCGGGATGCGGCCAGTTGGTGGCCCAGAGCATCCGGTCCGGCGCCTCCTTGACCAGGATGCGCGCCAGCATGCCGACATCTGCATAGCGCGGCGGCCCGGTCCGCGAGGTCTCATAGGGTGCGGAGAGCTTGACATAGGCGCCCTCGTGGACGAGGCGCTGCAGGCAGTGGAAGGCCGGATGGTCCGGCTCCACGGGCTCGAGGAACTTGCCGGTATGGTCGATCACCAGCTGGATTCCCAGGCTCTGGATGAGGTCCAGCCGCTCGATCAGCTCGCGCCCATCGAGCTGCAGCTGCAAGTGCCAGCCGAATGGCCGGACCATGTCGGCGAGCGCCGGCAGCTCGTCCCAGCCGTAGACGCCGCCGTCCAGCATGAAGACCCGAAGGCCCCGGGCGCCGGCCGCCGTCAGCCGCTCGAGCTCAGCCCCGGGCGTGCCCAGCGGTACGACGACCACACCCCGCGCGGCTTCACCGATCGCCGCCACGTTCGCCATCGTCACGCTGTTGTCGAACCGGTAGCCCGCCGCCTGGACCACGACCACCCGCTCGAGCCCGAGCCGCGCCTGCACCTCGCGGTAGGCCGGCAGCAGCGCTTCCGGCGACTTGCGCGTCGTGTCCGCCGGCAGCGGATGGCGGTCGAACGGCCCGTAGAAGTGCATGTGCGTGTCGGTGGCACCCTTTGGTGCCTTGAGCTTGGGCCCGGTCATCATCGTCCTCCCCGCTGCTGGCGCGCACCCGGATGAGCGCAACGCGCCACTTGGCCCATCGCTCCAGGCGGCGATGCGCCCCTTGATCTAGCGGAAGCACGGGCGCTTCAGGAAGCCCTTCGCCACCGTGTCGTCGAGCGCGCGCCACCGGGCTTTGCGCCCACGCTGATCGCCGGCGTCGACGTCCATTTCAGCCGCGACGGCCAAACCGCCTTTGCCGCTGCTGTGCTCATCGATGCCGCGAGCCTCGAGATCGTGCAGAGCGCCCAGGCTGCCGAGCCCGTCCGGTTCCCCTATCGTACCGGCTTCCTCTCATTCCGCGAGGTGCCGGTGGCGCTGCGGGCGCTCGGCCTGCTCGACGCCGCGCCGGATCTCGTCATGGTCGACGGGCAAGGCAGGGCGCATCCCCGCCGTTTCGGGCTCGCCTGCCATCTGGGCGTGCTGCTCGACAAGCCCACCGTCGGCGTCGCCAAGTCCAGGCTGGTCGGCCGCTTCGCCGAGCCCGGACCGACAGCCGGCGACCAGACACCGCTCGAAGACAAGGGCGAGATCGTCGGTGCGGTGCTGCGCAGCAAACGTGCCTGCAACCCGCTCTTCGTCTCAGTCGGCCACCGCATCGATCTCAGGGCGGCGGTGGCGTGGGTGAACCGCACCACCCGCCACCACCGGCTGCCCGAGCCAGCGCGGCTGGCCGACCGGCTGTCACGCGCCCACGGCTAGCTGCCGCTTGGACCGTTCAAGCGGGCGTCGAGGAACGCCTGAAGGCCTGCCCAGGAGCCCTGGTCGGCGGCGAGATCGTAGTCGCCGGAGCCGAAGACGGTAAAGGAATGGCGAGCGCCGCCGAACACTTCGGCGCCATGCGGGACACCGGCTGCCTGCAGTTCGTCGAGCAATGCCGCAAGGTCGGCCATGCCAGAGACCGGGTCTGCCGAGCCGTGGAACAGCATGACGGGGGCCTGAACATCGTCATAGCTCTGGCCATCGGGCAGGCCCAGCCCGCCGTGGAAGCTGACGAAGCCGTCAATATCGGCCCCGGCACGGGCCGCCTCGAGGACGGCGGCGCCGCCGAAGCAATAGCCCATCATGACCATGTCGTCGGTCGCCCCCGGGATATTGGCGGCCTCGGCGATCGAGCCCAGGAGCCGCTCCCGGAAAGTGTCGCGATCCGCGTAGAGCGCGCCGGAAAGCGCCCGGTTCTCGTCGACCGTCTGCGGGTTCTCGTCCGCCCCGTAAACGTCGATGGCGAAGGCCGTGTAGCCGAGCGCTGCAAGCATCTCGGCACGGCGCATCTCGTAGTCGGTGAGCCCGTCCCAGTCGTGCACGATGAGCACCGTGCCGCGCGATGCCTCGAGATTGGTGTTGTAGGCGACATAGCCCTCGAAGCTGTCGCCGCCCACCGTGTAGCCATAAGCCTCGCCGACGATCTCGGCCTTGGCGGCTGAAGCCACGGCGAGGCCGGATACGGTGGCCAGGGCCACCGCGACAGGCAAGATTTCGCGAATGCTGCATGATGCGTCTTCGTCCAGTTGAAAGAAGGGGGGGTGTCGCGGACTCACATCCACTGGCAACGGCGTCTTCCGCTCGCCGTCTCGGCGGTTCAGGAGCCTGCTCGCCTGAAGGGAAATTGATCGCAGAGCACCGTTGGCAAGCGCTCACCGGGCGTAGCCGCCTGCGCGGGCATTACTCGCGCTCTGCCCGCGGGCTGCCGCCTTCAGGCGCTGCCTGCTCGAGGGCAAGCATCAACGCGCGCAAGAGGGCTATCGGCACCGACGGCCCCGCGACGTCGACATGCTGAGTGCGTGCAGCATCGTGCAGGGTCGCATAGGGGCGGATGCCATCGGCGTGCCAGCCCACGTGCCAGCCCCAATCGGGCAGTACATGGCGGATCAAGTCGAGCGCCGCATCGACCGAGCCGGTAAATGCCGCTGCCGGTGCATGAAGCGTGCGCGCGAGCTCCGCATCCAGCGCGCGATCGCCACCATACGCCGTGTCGACCGCCTGCTTCAGCGTCGCGAGCTCCTGCGTCAACGCCCCCAACGGAGCGCCGGCGTGTGCACCGGGGCATCCCAGAGACTGGTGAGTTCGGCGTCCAGTCGCGTCAGCGTCAACGAGCAGCCGGCCATGTCGAGCGACGTGCACCAGTTGCCAACGAGGGAGCGGGTCACCTTGAGACCAGCGGCCTCGGCCCGGCTTCTCGCCTCGTCATAGACGAGATAGAGCTCCATCAACGGCGTGGCACCGAAGCCGTTGACGAGCAGCAGCACGTCGTCGCCCTTTGCGGGGGCTAGATCGCCCATGATGGCCTGCATCATCTCCTCGACGATGGCGGCTGCCGAGGCCAGCTTGACACGCCTGCGGCCGGGCTCGCCATGGATGCCGACGCCCATCTCCATCTCTTCGGGGCCGATGTCGAAGGTCGGACCACCGGCGGCCGGCACGGTGCAGCTGGTGAGCGCCGCCCCCATCGACCGGGTGGCGGCGTTGACCTTGTTGCCGAGCGCCTCGAGCCCGGTCAGATCCATGCCGGCTTCGGCCGCTGCCCCGGCGATCTTCTCGACGATCACCGTGCCAGCGACGCCGCGCCTGCCGGTCGTGAAGCTCGAGTTCTCGACCGCCACATCGTCGTTTGTGAGTATCCGCGCGGCGTTTCGGCTCGCCATCTCCGCCGCCATGTCGAAGTTCATGACGTCGCCCTCGTAGTTCTTCACAATGAAGAGCACGCCGGCACCGGCATCCACGGCCTCGGCCGCGGCCAGCATCTGGTCTGGAGTGGGTGAGGTGAAGACCTGGCCGGGGCAAGCGGCATCGAGCATGCCCAGACCCACGTAGCCACCGTGCATCGGCTCGTGACCGGAGCCGCCACCGGAAATCAACGCAACCTTGCCGCTTGGCGTCGGCGCCTTGCGGCGGATGAACGCCGGGTCGAGATTGACGGTGACCAGATCGGCGTGGGCTCGCCCGAACCCTTCGAGACTCTGGCGAAGGATGCCATCTATATCGTTGATGAGCTTCTTCATAACGGGCCTCCCGCTAGCGCTCCTGCTCCATTCCGCCTAGCAGAAACCAATCGAGCTCGCCATCCGATGTGGGCGATGCCCCAGTGTCAGCTGGCCGGCCAGCCACGCGGCGGCTCGGGCCGCGTGTCCCGACGTGAGCCTAGAAGCGAGCCAGGGCGGCGCGCAGTTCGGCAGCTCCCGGCTGCGGGCCCAACTCGCCGCGCAGGATCTGCCGGGCCGACACCCCGACGCCGTAATAGGCCTCGTTCCATTCCGGCCGCTCCTGCACCACACTGCCATCGAGCGCGAGGCCGCCATAGAGCCCCTGCGAGCGGGCGAACACATAGAGATCCTCGCCGAAGCGAACCGTCGTGCCAGCGCCGACACCAGCGCCGATCCGGCCCACCGCCATGCTCGCATCGGCCCCGAGCTTGAAGCTCGTGGTCAAGAGCTTGTCGACGGCCTCTGCGTTCATCAACGTGAACAGCACGTCCGACGAGCGGCCACCGATCTGCAAGCCGATGCTGCCGCCCCAAATGTCGTAGAACGCCGGATCGCCCCAAGCGCCACTCTGCGGGTCGCGAGCCAGCAGGACACCGACACCATACTCGGCGCCAAGGATCAGCCCGCCCTGCAGCATCTCGGGAACGATCAGCACCGCGTACGCATTCTGCACGTAGATCGGGACATTGGAGAAGTTGGGGTCGTCCTGGAACTCCTCGACCACGATGCGCGCGCGGTCGATAAGCCGCTGCTGCTCGCTAGGGGTCTGCGCGCCCAGATAGCCGAGCGGCGCAATGCCGACCGCAAGGCCCGCGATGCCGATGCGCAATATACGCCGACGCTTGATCGTTTGCACCTCGTCTCCCAACCTACCGCTGGAGGCTGACCGGCGGCGCTCACCTTGATGTGGCCTGGCCACGAATGCTGCGCTCTGCCGATCCTGCGTGGCAGTTAACGTCGCCGGGAGCTTGATATGGTCAGAGGACCGATACCGGCAAACCTCAGACGCGTTGCTGCCGTCGTCACCCAGGCGACTGTGACCGGCATACCACGGCTCCAGACGCGCCAAGCTTCGGCCTTCCCATCACCACTTGAAGGTCGGATCGACATGAGCCTGTTGCAGCGCAACAAATTGGCTTATCACTCCGGGGAGGGCGAACCCTGGCAGGGCGGAGCGCGCCGAAAGAGGACGACAATGAACGATGTGGCCCAACGGGCGACCGAGACGGTCGGCCGGTCCAATGATACCGACGAGCGGATCGCATATTTCGGAGAGCGGCTGCAAACCCATCGTGATCGGTTGGAGGTCGACGCCGCGGCCAATCCGATCAAGCTCCTGGCCGCCGATATTCGTGCCTCGATGCAGGCGGGAAAGCTCGACCGTGACGAACTCTCGCGGCTCGTGCGGCGGCTGACCGCGCAAGCCTTTGCCGCACGGGCAAGGCGGATGGACGACTATCTGGGCGAGACCGATGCAGCGAAGAACCGCGAGCAGGTGGCACGGCTGGCGACCGCCATGCTGCACGATGACCAAGGCGCGTTGTTGCCGCTCGACGTCGTGCAGGTGAGGCTCGGCCGCAGGCTCTACGGGCTCGTCCTCACCGCGCATCCAACGTTTAGCCTGGCGCTGCCCCTGCAGCGTGACCTGATCCGCTTGACAATCGGCCGCTCCGACGACGGCTCCCTGCTCGACGCCCAAGCGCGGGCCGAACTGATGCAGCGCGTCGAGCGGGCCAGCCACCGACCCGAGCAGCGCCTCGACCTCGACCTTGAACACGCCCAGTCAATGGAGGTGATCAGCAATCTCCGCCTGGCGTTGTGCGAGATCTACGGCATCGTGTTCGATGTCCTGCATGCACATTACCCGGACGATGTCCATGCTGTGGCACCCAGGCTGCTGAGCCTCGCGAGCTGGGTGGGCTACGACACGGACGGCCGCTCCGACATCGGTTGGTGGACGACCTACAGCAAGCGCATCCGGCTGCAACTCGATCAGTTTACCTACGTTGCCGAGTCGATCGCTCGGTTGCGGGCGACCGGCACGCATAGCGGTGGCACACTTTCCGTCCTCGAGCTGATCGAGGCTCGGCTGGCCCTCGCCGATAAAGAGCTGCGCGACGAGCTCGACGTGCTCGAGCGGTTCGATCCCAAGGAACAGGAAGCGTTCGAGAGCCTGGCGGCGATGTCGCGCGAGATGCAGCGCATGGGCCAGGCAAGGCTGACCGACGCACGGCAGCTGACGGCGCTTCTCGACCGGGCGCTGGACGAGGCGGCCGAGCCGGCGATCCGCCGCGAGATCTGGGTGCTCAAAGCGCTGATCGCGAATCAGGGCCTGACCGCCGCCCTGACCCATGTGCGGATCAACGCGACGCAGCTCCACAACGCGATCCGCAAGTCGATCAGCATGGACCATGCTGCCGACGACCCGGTATTCCGGATCAGCTACCAGAACGCGATCGTCGAGCTGATCGACACTGCCAAGCCGGAGACGGTGAACTTCGGCTCGGTTGCCACCGAGAAGACGACGGCGCGCCGGGTCTTCATGCTGATCGCCCAGATGCTCAAGCATCTCGACGGTGCGGAGCCGATCCGCTTCCTCATCGCCGAATGCGAGACCCCGTTCACGTTGCTCACGGCGCTCTATTTTGCCAAGCGCTTCGGCGTCGACCGGCAGATCGACATCTCGCCATTGTTCGAGACGATCAAGGCGCTTGAGCGCGGCGTGGAGGTGCTCGAGGGCGCGCTCGAGGTACCGGCCTACCGCGAATATCTGCGCGGCAGGGGACGGATGTGCATCCAGACCGGTTTCTCGGATGCCGGTCGATATCTCGGTCAGATCGCGGCGTCGAACGCGATCGAGCGTCTCCGGCTCGGCCTCACCGATCTCCTGACCCGACACGGGCTCGCCGATGTCGAACTGGTCGTCTTCGACACCCACGGCGAGAGCATCGGCCGTGGCGCTCACCCGGACAGCCTGAGGGACCGCTTTCTCTACTACGATACGCCGGAGTGTCGCAGGAAGATGACCGCGGCGGGCGTTCGCCTGACCGAGGAAAGCAGCTTCCAGGGCGGCGACGGCTTCGTCTATTTTATGCACGAGCACGGCGCGCTCGCGGTCTTGACCCGGATGCTGGAGCACGCGCTCGAGCCATTGGGCGAGAGCAGCGACCCGTTCTACGCGCATGAAGCCTACGGCGACGAGTTCTTTGCCGCTATCGCGCAGTTCAACGCACGATTGATCGACGATCCATGCTACGCCACGCTCCTCGGCGCATTCGGCACCAGCATGCTCTATCAGACCGGCTCGCGGCCGCTGAAGCGACAGCATGATCGTGGCGGGCACGCAGTGATGCTCGAGCATCCGTCGCAGCTGCGCGCCATCCCCCACAACGCCATCCTGCAGCAGCTCGGCATCCTGGCGAACACCATCGGCGGCGTCGGTCAGGCGGTCGACAAGGATCCGCAGACCTTCCAGTGGCTCTACCGCGAGAGCCCGCGCTTTCGCCGGCTGATGACCATGGTCGAGCACGCCTTCAAGTTCACCGACCCCGATGTGCTGATCGCCTATGTCGATCTCTTCGATCCCGGTGAGTGGCTGCGCCTTGCCCGGCTGGAGAAGGACCCGGGGCGCGAGGAGCGCTTGCGCCTCGTCTCGCGGTTTCTCGAGCGGATGGGGCTGCACGACCGGCTCGCCCGAGTCTCGCGCACCTTGGTCCGCGACTACATCGATCTGGCACGTGCTTTTCGTGAGCATCGCAAGCTGACCCGCGACGCGGGGGATCAGCCGATCGTGGTCGACCTCGAGACGCGCAACAATCTCAACACCATGCACGCGATGCGCATCGCCGTGATCCAGCTCTTGATGATGGATGCCGTACAGGTTCCCGATTTCAGCGACCGGCACAACACCACGCATGACGAGGTCATCATGGCCTTGATGCGGCTCGACGTGGAGAGCTCGCTCGACCTGCTCGCCGAGGTCTTTCCGGTCACCGACGAGCCCCGCCGGCTGGACTATGGCGAGGCCGCGACCTACAGGGATGGCGAGAGCCAGTCCTATGCGCAGGAGCATGAACTGATCTTCCGGCCGATCGCGGCTCACTACGAGACCGTCCGGCGCATCAGCAGCGGCGTGCTCCATCACGTGGGCGCCATTGGCTAGACGACGACAGACAAGGAGAGCCGCGCCATCGCGATCGTAGCGTTTCTCGTCTTTCTCGCGGCATGCGCCGCCGTTGCCTCGAGTGGCATCGTGTTCCGCCCGGGGCGCTGGTACGCAGCGTTGAACCATCCCTCCTGGAGGCCGCCCAACGCCCTCTTTGGCCCGGTCTGGCTGGTTCTCTATATCATGATTGCCACGGCGGGCTGGCTGGTCTGGCGCGAGGCCGGGCTCGTCGGCGCCGCCGTACCACTCATGGTCTATGCGCTGCAACTGGCCCTGAACGCGGCTTGGTCATGGTTGGCCTTCGAGCGGCGCCGCCTCGACCTCGCGAGCCTCGACATGGCAGCGCTCTGGCTCGCCATCGTCGCCAATATCTGGGTGTTCCAACCGATCAGCCCGACCGCCGCGTGGCTGCTCGTCCCCTACCTCGCTTGGGTCAGCTTCGCCTTGGCGCTGAACGTCAAGCTCTGGCGGCTGAACCCGCCTGCGGGCAGCACCGTGTCCGATTGACCATATCCCCAACCTTGATCAGACGACCTCGATATGGTGGCCTCGGTCAGTCGGCCGCATGCGGGCCGGCCACGATCCCGCGGTCGAGCAGCCGGCCGATCGCGGCATCGCCTAGCTTGAGTACGTCCGCCAGAATCTCCTCGGTATGCTGGCCGAGCGATGGCGCGGGGCTGGGCGCCTCGCGCGCAAGGGCGCTGAAGTCAAACGGGGTGCCCGGCACCGGGAAGCGGCCGATCGCCGGCTGGTCGACGAACGAGAACATTGGGTTGTCTGGGGACAGATCGGGGTCGAGCCTGACGGCCTCGGCAAAGCTGCGAAACTCAGACCACGTGCAGCCTGCCCGGTCGAAGGCGCTCGCGAAATCCTCGACGCGCCGCGCCGCGAACCAAGGTGCGAAGAGCTTCGTGATCTCGACGCGTGCCCGGTAGCGATTGCCCTCGTCGCGAAGGTCGAGGCCGAGGCGCTGCCCAAGCGCCTCGATCGGCTCCTCCAGCCCCATCACCTTGACGAGACCACGCCACTGCCGGTCGGTCAAACCGATGACCATCACCCGCCGGCCGTCGGCACAAACAAAATCCTGCCCGTAGGCACCGTAGAGCGTGTTGCCGCCCTTGGGCCGATCGACGCCGTTGACCGCGACCTCGCCGATGATTCCGAGATTGCCGAGCATGGCTGCGGCTACGTCCTTCAGCGCGATCTCGACCAGCTGGCCGTCGCCGGTCCGCAGTCGATGGCGCTCGGCCGCGAGCAGCCCCATGGCCACCATCTGGCCGGCGATGCAATCCCAGGCCGGCAGGACGTGGGCCACCGGATCGGGCGAGCCCTCGGGCCCGGTGGCGCTCGGAAACCCGATCGAGGGGTTGACCGTGTAGTCCACCGCCGGGCCACCCTGCCGGGTGCCGAGCAGCGAGACCATGATGAGATCGTCTCGCTGCGCCTTCAGCGTCGGGTAGTCCATCCAGCCACGGATGCGTAGATTGGTAAGGAAGCAGCCGGCATCGGGGCCGGGTGCCGTGATGATCGCGGTCACCAGTTCCTTGCCCTCGTCGCTGGCGATATCGACCGCGATCGACCGCTTGCCCTTGTTGAGCCCAGCCCAGAACAGGCTCTGTCCCGTCTCGGTCACCGGCCAGCGGTGCGCGTCTAGGCCACCGCCCAGCCGATCGAAGCGGATCACGTCGGCACCCATCTGCGCCAGCGTCATGCCGGCGAGCGGCACGGCAACAAAGGCCGAGCCCTCGACCACGCGAAGCCCGTTCAAGATACCTGCCATCAGGGCGTGCTCCACCTCACCATGTGACCTGCGCCTGCATGGTCACGTGCCCGTCGCCATTGACCGCCGCGACGGCCTGCTTGCCGTCCTCGACCGCACTGCCCATCAGCGTCACGCTCTCGAAGTGAAAAAGCGGCCGCACGCCGCGGAACTGGAAGGTGACCGGCTGCCCACCATCGCGCTGCCGCACGGCCGCCTCGAGCAGCAGGGTGGCTTGCAGCGGGCCATGCACGACGAGGCCCGGATAATGCTCGATCTCGGTCACGTAAGGGAGGTCGTAATGAATGCGGTGGCCGTTGAAGGTGACGGCCGAGTAGCGGAAGAGCAGCACCGGATCGACGGCGACCGCCTCCTGCCAGACGGGGTCTGGTGGTGCCGCCACCAGCGGCGGCGGCGTGAAGCGCTCCGGGATCGCCACATAGACGATGTCGTGCTCCTCCTCGATCGAGACGCCCTTCTCGCCAGACAGCGTGTGACGGACGGTGACGAACACCATCCGTCCAGCGCCGCCGATCTTCTCCTTGATCCCGATGATCTCGGAGCGGCGCCGCAAGGGCTCGCCGATCCGCGGGAGCGCGTTGAACACGAGCCTGCCGCCCGCCCACATCCGCCGCTCGAGCGGCACGGGTGGCAGGAAGCCGCCGCGCTTGGGATGGCCGTCAGGGCCGAGAATCGCCATCCGCGCTTTCGGCGTGAAGGCGAGCCAATGCCAGAGGGGCGGTAGCGGCCCGCCCGGAGTGATCTCGCGACGCGCACGCTCGGATTCGCTCAAGTCGAGCGTCGCTGCCAACGCCTCTGCCTGTTGAATGGTGACGCTGTCGGTGGCCTCCTCGACCTTGCCGAGCCACGCATCGAAGCTGCCGTCAATCGCCATGAGACCTCCTGGCGGCACCGTCCCCCCTCAGGCTTTGCCGGCAGGCTCGGCGATCGTCAAGCGGCGCTAGCCCTCGGTCGTCGGCAGTCGCGGTCGGGATTCGGCAATGATCCAGTCGAGATAGCGGCGTTCGCCACCCTCGATCGGCTGTACCATGATGCAGGGTAGCTAGTAGGTGTGCTGCGCCCCGATCAAGGCTTCAATCGCCGCGACGCGTGTCGAGCCGGTCTTTAGCTGCACCACCCACTCGGCTTCCTCGGCGATGCCCCCTCGCCAGCGATAGATCGCGGTCGCAGGCCCATGGGTGTTGGCACAGGCGGCAAGCCCGGCCTCGACAGCATCTCGAGCGACCCTACGCGCTTCGGCCTCGCTGGCGCAGTTGGGTCTGGACGAGCACCGGGCGGGGATCGTCCGGCAAGGCCTCAGACGATTTTCTGGCCGGTCGCCTCCCAGTCCTTGAGGAAGGCGGCAAGGCCCTTGTCGGTCAGGGGATGCAGTGCCAGCTGGCGGAGCACGGGCGGCGGCAGGGTAGCCACGTGGGCACCCATCTTGGCCGCTTCGATGACGTGGCCCGGGACTCCGCACCGAGGCAACGAGCACCTCGGTCTGCAGATCGTCGTACTGGTCGTAGATCTGGCAGATGTCGGAGATCAGATCGAGGCCGTCTAGGCCGATGTCATCGAGCCTGCCGACGAAGGGCGAGACAAATGTGGCGCCAGCCTTGGCCGCGAGCAGCGCCTGGGCGGCGGTGAAGCAGAGCGTGACGTTAACCTTCACGCCCTCGCCGGAAAGCCGCTTGGTCGCCCTCAACCCGTCCCAGGTGAGCGGCACCTTGATGGTGACGTTGGGCGCGATCGGCGTGAGCCGCGCCGCTTCCGCGAGCATGCCTTCCGTCGTCGTCGCGGCCACTTCGGCGCTTACCGGGCCCGGGACGATCTCGCAGATCTCGGCGATCACCTCGAGGAAGTCCCGCCCGCTTTTCATGATCAGCGACGGATTGGTGGTGACGCCATCCAGGAGTCCGGTCGCGGCGAGATCGCGAATCTCGGCCACATCGGCGGTATCGACGAAGAACTTCATGGTGAACCCCCAAATGCTTAATGCCCGCCGGGCTCGTATCCGGCGGACATTCGCAACAGTTAGCGACGCCGGGCAGAACTGAGCCTCGAGACGCTTGCCCCTCTACCCGACATCAATGCGCGTAGATGCGCTTGGGGATATACTGGCCCTGATCGTGGTTGTCGAACAACTCGGCGATTTGCGGGTGGTTGACGGGCTCGCCAGTCGCGTCGACCAGGAGATTCTGCTCGGACACGTATGCCACGTAGTAGGCTTCGGCATTCTCCGCGAAGAGATGGTAGAACGGCTGATCCTTGGAGGGCCTTATCTCCTCCGGGATCGACTCGTACCATTCTTCCGAGTTGGCGAACTCGGGGTCGACATCGAAGATCACCCCGCGAAAAGGGAACATGCGGTGCTTGACGACTTGTCCGATGGTGAACTTTGCGGCTCGCTCTTGCATTCTCCGCTCCTCCGTCAGCATCCGTAACGGGCCAACTGTTCTGCTATGCACGCCCAGGGGCCGTGGCACTCGCCACTCACAAGATATGGGGTGATGGCCGCTGAACGCCAAGTCTGCCGCCGGAGGGGCCGCCTGCCATCGCCGTACGGGCGAGCGACCGACGCCTATTTGCCGTCGCGGAGGTTCTCGATGAGCGAGGACGTATCCCAGCGGCCGCCGCCCTTCTGCTGAATGAGGCGGTAGAGCTGATCGACGGTTGCCGTGACCGGCAGCGCCGCGCCATTGCGTCGGGCCTCATCGAGGCAGATGGCAAGATCCTTGCGCATCCAGTTGACCGCGAAACCGAAATCGAACTTGCCCTCGGCCATGGTCGGCCAGCGGTTGTTCATCTGCCAAGAGCCGGCGGCGCCACCGGAGACGACCTCGAGCACCTTGGCCGGGTCGAGGCCGGCCTTCTGCGCGAAGTTGAGCGCCTCGCCCAGCGCCTGCACCAAGCCGGCGATGCAGATCTGGTTGACCATCTTGGTCAGCTGGCCCGCGCCGACCTCGCCGATAAGCTTCACTGTGCGGCCGTAGGACTCCATGACCGGCAGGCTGCGCTCGAAGTCGGCCTCGGAGCCGCCGCACATGATGGACAGGATCCCATTCTCTGCGCCGGCCTGACCGCCGGAGACCGGCGCATCGACGAAACCGCAGCCGGCTGCGTTCGCGGCCACGCCCAGCTCACGGGCCAGCTCGGCCGAGGCGGTTGTATGGTCGACCAAAATGCCACTCTTGGCGAGACCGGCCATGATGCCGTCGTCGCCGTAGACGACCGAGCGCACGTCATCGTCGTTGCCGACGCACATCATAACGAGCTCGGCGCCGCTCGCAGCCTCCCTCGGCGTCTGGCATGCCCGACCGCCATGCTCGGCCGCCCAGGCCTCGGCCTTCTTGAAGGTGCGGTTGTAGACAGCGACCTCGTGTCCCTTGGCCGCCATGTGGCCGGCCATCGGATACCCCATCACCCCGAGCCCGACAAACGCGGTCTTGGCCATTACTCTTCCTCTTCACCTGGCAAATCATGAAAGGCATAGACCGGCATCCGGCCTTGCGCGGGCGAAGCTAATCGCACACCAAGGGAGGAACAAGCCGGGTTGTCGCCGGCGCGTGCCTTGAACGTCTAAACACGCCGAGCCCAAGGGGGAGAGCGAAGCTTGAACGATACGCCTGCGACGAGCGCCTCTGCGAAGACGGCGGCGGACGAAGAGCGGCGCGTCATTCGCCTCGCCGACTACGCGCCGCCAGCCTACCACACTCGCGACGTGGTGCTGGATTTCGTTCTCGATCCCGAGGCGACGGTAGTCACCGCCACTCAACGATTCGAGCGCCAGGCAGCGGGCCCCGCAGCGCTTGTGCTGGACGGTGAGAGCCTCGAGCTACTGTCGATCCGCCTCGACGACGCACCGCTGGCGGCGGACGCCTACACGCTCGACAGCGCCGGCCTGACGGTCCATGCCCCGCCCGAGCGCTTCACGCTCGAGATCAAGAATCGGATCCATCCGGCTGCCAACACGGCGCTCGAGGGTCTCTACGTCTCCTCCGGCATCTTTTGCACCCAATGCGAGGCCGAGGGTTTCCGCCGGATTACTTGGTTTCAAGACCGCCCGGACGTGATGACGACCTTTAGGGTCAGGATCGAGGCCGACAAGGCGACTTATCCGCAGCTGCTTTCAAACGGCAATCCCATGACTGCAGGCGACCTCGATGGCGGCCGGCACTGGGTGCTGTGGGACGATCCGTTCCCCAAGCCATCCTATCTGTTCGCGCTCGTCGCCGGTGATCTCGGGCTGCTCGAGGACCACTACACCACCCGCTCCGGCCGGCGGGTCGCCTTGCGCATCTACTCCGAGCACGAGAACATCGACCAGTGCCACCACGCCATGGTCAGCCTGAAGAAATCCATGGCCTGGGACGAGGAGCGCTACGGGCTCGAGTACGACCTCGACCTCTTCATGATCGTCGCCGTCGCCGATTTCAACATGGGGGCGATGGAGAACAAGGGCCTCAACATCTTCAACACATCGGCGACGCTGGCGCACCCGGAGACCGCGACCGACGCCGACTTCATCCAGGTCGAGCGGATCATCGCGCACGAATACTTCCACAACTGGACGGGCAATCGGGTCACCTGCCGCGACTGGTTCCAGCTCACATTGAAAGAAGGGCTCACGGTTTTTCGCGACCAGCAGTTCACCGCCGACATGCATTCGGCGGCGGTCAAGCGGATCGGCGACGTGACGCTGCTGCGCGAAGGCCAGTTTCTCGAGGACGCAGGCCCGCTCGCCCATCCGATCCGCCCGGCCGAATATATCGAGATCAACAATTTCTACACCCGTACCGTGTACGAGAAAGGTGCCGAGGTCATCCGCATGATCCATACGCTGATCGGCGATGAAGCCTTTCGCCATGGCATGGACCTCTACTTCGAGCGGCATGACGGCCACGCTGTCACCTGTGAGGACTTCGTCGGCGCCATGGCCGACGCGTCGGGCCGGGATTTCAGCCGCTTCATGCATTGGTACAACCAGGCTGGCACGCCAGTGGTCAAGGTCAAGGAGCATTTCGATCCCGAAGCGCGCCGCTACACCTTGACCCTGGAGCAGACGACCGCGCCGACCCCGGGCCAACCGCAGAAACATCCCTTCGAGATTCCGATCCGCATGGGCCTCCTCGATGCGGCGAGCGGCGCCCCCTTGCCGCTCAGGCTCGAAGGCGAGAACGAGGCCGGTGGCGGCGAGCGGACCCTCGTGCTAGATGAAGCACGCACCGCCTTCACCTTCGAGGACATCGAGGCGCCACCCTTGCCCTCGCTGCTCAGGGGATTTTCGGCACCGGTCAGACTCGACATCGAACTCGGCCGGTCGGAGCTGGCGACGATGCTGGCCTACGATGCCGACACCTTCAATCGCTGGGAAGCCGGCCAGCGCTTGATGCTGGATCTCATGGCCGAGCTGTTGCGACACCACCAGGCTGGCCGGCGGCTGAAGCTGGATCCGAGCCTCGTTTTGGCACTTCGCGCGGTGCTCGACGATGGTCGTCGCGACCCGGCCTTCGCGGCGCGCGCCGTGACCCTGCCGAGCCGCTCGCTCTTCGCGCAGTCCCTGGCCACAATCGATGTGGACGCCGTTGAAGCGGTTGCCGGCTTCATGCGCCGCCAGATCGGTCACGAACTTCGCGAAAGCTGGCTACAAATCCTGGAAGCCGCCGGCGAACCCCATCTCGAGGCGCCGACGGCAGGCGCACCGTCCACAACGGCAATGGCGGAGCGCTCCTTGAAGAACACGGCGCTAGCTTATCTTGTCTGGTCCGGCCTGGAGACGGCCCCGGCGGTCGCTGAGGTGCAGTACCGGGCGGCCCGCAACATGACTGATCGGATGGCCGCGCTGAAGGCGCTCTGCGACGTCCAGGCACCCGGCTACGAGGAGCTTCTCGACGATTTCTACAACCGCTTCGAGCGGCAACCTCTTGTCGTCAACAAGTGGTTCGCGCTGCAGGCGCTGATCGAGGACAACGGCAGTGTCGAACGGGTCGAGCGGTTGATGCGGCATCCCGCTTTCGCGCTCAAGAATCCCAATCGCGTGCGCTCCCTGATCGGCATGTTCGCGAGTGGCAACCTCACGGGCTTCCACCGCCGTGACGCCCGCGGCTACCGGTTGCTTGCGGACGCCGCACTTGAGATCGACGGCCGCAACCCGCAACTCGCGAGCCGGCTCTTGCTGCCCTTGGGCCGGTGGCGCCGCTACGATGCCGGCCGGCAGGCCGCGATGCGCGGCGAACTAGAGCGCATCGCCAACAAGCAGGGCCTGAGCAAGGACAGCTATGAAGTGGTGTCGAAGAGCCTCGCCGGCTGACGTCCTGCCGCCTCGAAGACAAGGCAATAGCGCAGGCGCATCGCTCCTCCGGCAGCGGCGCTGCGCTGCAGGCTGGTGCCATGGGATATCTGACCAGCCTCGTTCACGCCAATGGCGGGCGCGATGCTGAGCCGGGCGCCCTTTCATTTGGCGCAGACGTCCCGTTTGCCGCCAATCGCGAGCGAGCCGCGCATTGCCATCTCGCCGGCAAAGGGCCCATGACGCAACTAGTCCCAGATCGTCGTCGGGCTGGCGGCTCTGAGGAGGTCAACGACGGGCTCCAACGGCTCGAGCACGGCCAGGCAGCTTTCCACCACCTCAGGCACTGGGCGAAAGCGAGCGCGGGGAGGATTGCGCGACGATCACGTCAACGATTGCCTCAGGTCGTAACCGTCTTGTCTTGCCAGCGCTGCGCCGATCGCCATTTTGGGTTGATCGATCGAAATGGGAGACATGTCGGATGCTGGACGCCCTGCGCAAGGATGTGCCGCAAGCCGCCTTCGTCCTGGGCTTTCTCGGTGCCGTGCCGTTTGCCGGTCTGGCGGGCCTGGGCGCCATCGACGGTGCGCTCGGCACGTGGGCGCTGGTGGCGCTGCTCGCCTACGGTGCCATCATCCTATCCTTCACGGGAGGGGTGCACTGGGGCTGGGCCATGGCTGCGGACGAGCCGAGCTTCACGCGGCTTGGTGTCAGCGTATTGCCGTCGTTGCTCGGCTGGGCCGGTTTTCTCCTCGGTGGCAGCCTCGGCTTTCTCGCGCTGGCGGTAGGCTTCGGCGCACTGCTCTGGCTCGACCTGCAAGCGATCGCCGAGGGCAGGGCAGCAGAGTGGTACCGAAGGCTGCGCTGGCCGCTGACCTTGATTGTGGTCGCGAGCCTCGTTGTGGCGAGCCTCGTCGCATAAGTGATCGATTGGCACCGCCATGAAAGTGGCGTGTCCGACCAGCTAGGCTCGATCGGCGGCGGGCGACGCCTATGACGTATGCTTCGCGCATCACGATGCGCAAGGCGGCGAGGATGATAGCTTCAGCACCTATCCTCATCTGCGCCGCTGAGCCTTGCCATCTCGATCCTGGTGCTGAGCAGCCAGACCCGAAATCAGCCGCGCGCTCTGTGGCGAGAGGTCGTCCGGCAAAAGATAGCCGCACGCGTGCTTACCAATGACGAATAAGGCGAGGCCGTTGTGCCGTTTAGGTGGTCACCGGCTGGTCCCGCCGCCGGAACCACGTGGGCAGGTGCAGGTCCTTCTCCTGGACCGCGAGCAGGGCTGGCACCACGAAGAGCACGAGGCAGGTCGTTATTGTCAGGCCGAAAACCAGCGTGACCGCCATGGGCTGCAGGAATTGCGCTTGCTTGCTGGTCTCGAACAGGAGCGGCGTGAGCCCGCCGATCGTGGTGAGTGAGGTAAGCAGCACGGCGCGCAGCCGATCCACGCTGCCGTTCCTGATCGCATCAAGCGGTGCCTCGCCGGCGTTCCGCCGCTGGTCGATCGTGGTCACCATGATGATGCTGTCATTGACCAGAATGCCCGAGAGCCCGAGCAGCGAGACGAGGCTCAGAATGGTAAGATCGAAGCCCATCACCATGTGGCCGAGGACCGCGCCCACGAGGCCGAAGGGGATGACGACCATAACCGCCAGCGGGCGGACGAAACTGGCGAAGACCCAGGCCAGGATGATGTAGATCAGCGCCAAGCCGATCATCGCGCCCAGCCGGATGTCGCCCAGGGTGTTGCGTTGCTCCTCGGCGCGGCCGACCCACTCCTGGCTGATGCCGTAGCGCTGCGCGATCGCCGCCAGCTCCTCGTTGACCGCCTCCTGCACCTGATCGAGGAGGATCAAAGCCTCGTCGAGCTCGGCGGTGATCGCCACCTCGCGCTGCCCATCCCGTCGCTTGATGCTGGCAAAGCCCCGGTCCTCGGTCAGCTTGGCGATCTCGCCGAGACGCACCGAGGTGCCGGTCGGTCCCTCCAGGATCAGCCGCTCCAGCTCGCGGTCACCGCGCGCCGGGGCGTCGTAGCGCACCCGGATCTCGACCTCCTCGTCGCCACGGGCAAAGCGGCGGGCGATCGTGCCCTCGAAGGCATCCCTGAGCTGCCGGCCGAGTTGCTCGGTCGAGAAGCCCATGGCCTCGCCACGATCGTTGAGCCGGACGAGGATTTCCTCCTTGCCGTAATCGAGATCGTCACCGATCTGGCTCACGCCGGCGAGACGCTCAAGCAGCGCTCGGACCTCGAGCGCTGCTGCCTTCAGCTGGTCGGGCGGGATGGCGCCGCGGAGCCGAATGTCGACCTCGCGACCGGGCGGCCCGCCGAGCCGCTGACGAATGGTGAGGCTCTCGGCGCCTGGAATCGGCGGCACGGCATCGCGCCACTGCTCGGCGAACTCCGCCGCCCTGACGTCGCGCAGATCCGCCGGCTTCAGCTCGATCACGATGCCGCCCACCGCATCGCCACTGCTGCTCGGCAGGCCCGGTCCGCTACTGAAGCTCTGACCGACACGGGTCAGCAGCATGACGAGGAGCTCCGGATCGTCCGGAGCGAGGTCCGCGGCTGTCTTTCGGGCGGCGGCCTCAATCTCCGCCAGGGCGCGCTCGGTCTCCAGGCGGGGCGTCCCCGGCGCCATCACCAGATTGGCCTCGAGCTTGTCGGCTTCCGGCCCATCGAAGAAGACGAATCCGACACGACCGCCGGCCATCGCGCCGATGGCCAGGATCAGCGATGCCGCGGCAATCGAAAGCGTCAGGTAGCGCCATTCGATGGCGGCGGCGACAAGGCGGCGATAGTGCTCGTCGCGGAAGGCGTTGAAGCGGTTGTTGAAGGCCTTGCGGAACCGGGAGGGCTCGGCCGGCATGTGAGTCAGCGCATGCCGCATGTGGCTCGGCAGGACGAACAGGCACTCGATCAGGCTGGCGAGAAGAACGATGATCACCACGACCGGGATCTCGCGGATGATGCTGCCGATGATGTCGCCAATGATCAACAGCGGCAGGAAGGCGGCGATCGTCGTGAGCGAGGCGCTGGTCACCGGCGCGGCCATGAACAACGCGGCCGTTTCGGCTGCTGCCGCGGGAGCCATGCCCCGATCCGCCAAGGTGACGGCATGCTCGCCGACCACGATGGCATCGTCGACGACGATGCCTACGGCGAGGAGCATGGCAAAGAGGCTGATCATATTGATCGTCATGCCGAGTGCCCAAAGAATGGCCAGCATCGCGGCCATCGCGACCGGAATGCCCAAGGCCACCCAAAAAGCGACGCGGGCGTTGAGGAAGAGAAAGAGGATCGCAAGGACCAGCACCAGCCCCGAGGCGCCGTTCTTGAGCAACAAGTTGATCCGGTCCTCGATCAGCTGGGCAATGTAGTCGTAGCGCTCGAGTTTCACCTCCGGCGGCAGGCGGGCGTCGATTTCCCGCAGATAGGCGTCGACGATCGCGGCTACCTCCAGAGCATCGGCGCTCAAGGAGCGCTCGACGACGAGCTCGATGGCCGGCATGCCGTTGCGCAGCGCCACAGGCGCGTCCTCGTCGAAGCCGTCGCTGACGATTGCGATATCGCCAAGAGTGATGTGTTGGCCTTCCGGACCTGTGACGACCGGTATGCCGCGCACATCCGCAGCGCTTCGTGGCAGGCCCATCGCGCGTGGCTGCCGCTCGAGGAGCTCGCCCATATCGCCGGCAGGAATGTCCTGCGAATCGTCGCGGACCCGGGCTGCGACATCGGCGACGGTGAGCTCGAGCTGGCGCAGCAGGCCGGGCTGCAGCGCCACCTCGATCTCGTCGTCTCGCTTGCCGAAATAGCCGACCCGATCGACCCCGCGCTCGAGCAGCTCCTCGCGGACCGCCTTGGCCCAGGCCTTGAGCAGGGCCTCGTCGACCGGGCCCCACAACACTAGCCGCGTGATGCCGTCATAGCGAACGACGCGCCTCACGGCCGGCCGCTCGCTGTCCTCCGGCAGGGTGGTCACCTGGGCTACAGCCTGTTCGACCTCGCTCAGGCCCTGTTGCATGTCGCTGCCGGGTTCGAACTCGACCGCGATGCTGGCGACGCCTTCGGCCGCGGTCGAGCGCACCCGCTTGATGTTGTCGAGCGTGCGCAGCTCCGGCTCCAGCGCGGCGACGATGTTGGCCTCGACGTCGAGCGCAGTGGCCCCGGGCCAGGAGACGCTGACCGCGACCACATCGATGCCGAAATCGGGAAAGAACTGCCGCTTGAGCTGGCTCAGCGCCACGAGGCCTGCGAGCAGCATGATCACCATCAAGAGATTGCCGGCGGTGCGATGGCGAGCGAAGACACCGATCAGCCCGCCCGAGCCTGACCCGTAGGGCGGCTCGCTCACTCGACGATCTCGACCCTGAGGCCCGGCTGCACCTCGGCGAGGCGACTGGTCAGCACGCTCTGGCCCGATGCAATGTCGGCCTTCACCAGCACGCGGGCATCGCTGCGGTCGACCACCTCGACCCGATGCGGCACCAGGCGGCCATCCTCGATGGCGTAGATCGTGCTCTCGGGGAAGAGCGCGGTGGCGGGCAGGGCAGCTACGCCCCGCTGCTTCTGGTCTGGCAGGCGAAGATGCAGGAAGGCGCCCGGGCGGATTGGGGCGTCGAGCGGGTTGTCGATGATCCGGGCATAGACGTCTATCGCGGCCTTCGCGGCGTCGATGCGGCTCTGGATACGGGTCACCTCGGCCTTGAGCGGAAAAGTGGTGTCGCCCAACTGCCACTGAGCTGTCAGCTCGCGACCGATTAGGCCGGCCTCCCACAACCTGCCGAACTCGGCATCACGGAGCGGGAAGCGGATCTCGATCCCGTCCAGGTCGATGAGGCTGGCCACCGGGTCGAAGGCCCGGAGCTCCTTGCCGACGGCGACGGTCACGTCCTGCACAAAGGCGTCGGCCGGTGCCTTGATGACCGCATCGGCAAGGTCGCGCTCGGCGCGCTCGCGGTCGACCGCGAGGCGTGCCACCTGCGCATCGAGACGGTCGAGCCGCGCCACGAGGCTCTCGATCTCGCGCTCGACCTGGCGCACCGCTGTGGCCTCGACCGCGACCCGGTCGCGAGCGGCATCGAGCTGGGCCAGTGTTGCCGCATTGCGGCCTTCGAGCTGCTCGTAGCGGGCGCGATCGCGCCGCGCGATCTCGAGCCGCTGCCGGCCGAGGTCCAGCAGGTCTGCCTGGGCGCGCTGGGTGAGCTCGAGTTCCGCGCGGTTGGCCTCGAGCTCCGCCGCCTGGGCCTCGATCTCCTGCAATCGCGCCTCGAAGACAAAGGGGTCGAGGCGCACCAGAACGTCGCCCGCCTGTACCAGCCCACCATCGACCAGCGCGGGCGCAACTTCGATCACCCGCCCGGCGACAGCGGCCTCGAGCGTCCGCTCACGCATCGCCACGAGATCGCCGAACAGGTCGAGCACCGGCTGGTGATCGGCGAACGCGAACTTGGTCGCGCGCACATCCCAAACCTTCTCGATGACCGGTTGCGGCTCCACCATCGGCCGAGTCGCCCGCAGGTATCCAGCCGCGCCGAGGGCGAAAACCAGAACCACGAGCGGCAAAACCAGCTTGCCGAGAAACCGCATCAAGGGAACCCTGCTCAATCAATCATCAACAGGGCACATATAGGCAGGGTCCTTGCAACTGTCGCCCCGCCGGATGACGCGGTCTGTCGCGTTCTTGCCCTTTTTGCCGATGGCCGGCCAGATTAAGGTCAAGATCGGGGCAATGCCGGGGCTATTCAGTGGTCGGCGAGCCCGAGTGCCGCCAACGCCTCAACTATTCGGTCGCTTTGCCCGCCTGGCTGATTGTCGGTCATTGCCCGATACTGGGACAGGGACTGTAACGGCCAGAGGTCGCGGCGACGTTCGAACGCCGCGGCTGCCGCGTCATCGCCGGCGAAGTGATCGGCCGTTGCAAGATACAAATAGCAGGGCCAGGAATCCGGCAGCCGGCGCAGGCACTCCTTGAGTACCGGTATAGCTTCGTTATCGCGGGCAGCAAGCGAAAGCTCCTTGCCACGATAGGTGTCGTAGAGAGGCGGGTAGAGAGTGTCCAGAGCAATTGCCTTGTCAATCAGCGGCAATGCTTCCTCGGCCTTGTTGATGAACAGCAGCACGTTGGCGAGCCCGGCGTAGTTCACGGGATCGCTGGGATTGAGCGCGATCGCCCGCTGCATGAAGTTCTCGGCGGAGACGAAATCGCCGCGCCGCACCAGCAGATTGCCCATAGTTACATTGGCGAAGAAAAGCGAAGGATCCAGCTCAAGCGCCCGCTCCGCAGCGGCAATGCCCGTTGCCACGGCCTTCTCCCTGCGCGCCTGGTCCCAGCGGCGGGCGATCTCGCGATAGTAGGTGTAGCCGACCTCGGCGTGAGCGAGGGCCGAATCAGGATCGTCGTCTATGGCTTCGCGGAGCAATTCGCTGGCGCGCAAGGTCGCCTCCCTACTGGCGTCCGCACTCCGTATAGAACGGGCGAGCAGGACCTTCTGGTAGGCAGTGACAGCAGCTGCCGATGCCTGTCTCCTGCCAGATGCTTCCGTGGACTCGATGCGCGCGCCCAAGCGCGCGGCGATTACGGCGGCGATCTCATCCTGCACCGCGAAAATGTCCGTGATGGGACGGTCGAACGTTTCGGCCCAAACGTCGTCGCCCTTTTCGGAGTCCGTCAGCCGTGCCGTGACCCGGATGCGATCACTGGTCCATTGCGCTCGCCCTGTCACGATGTACCGAGCGCCGAGCGTCGTTCCGATTTCTTGCGGTCCCAGCCCCTCTCTTGGCAAGGCGAGACTGGTGGCGCGTCCGACGACGTGTAGCATCGGCGAGCGGGCGAGCGAGATCAGGATCTCCTCCGCGATACCGTCGGAGATATAGGACTGGTCACTATTGCCGCTGGCGTTTTCGAAGGGCAGTACCGCGACACTCGGGGCATCAGTAGCTTCAACTGATGTCGAGCCCTGCCAAATCGGTAGCTCCGCGCACCTGGAGGCAACCCCACCGAGCACGACTGCGAGCACCGTTGCAGCGGCAATCAGCGCTGCCGCTGCGTGCTTTTGTTTCAGTTTCAGGCGCTTGGCGGTCGGCTCGTGGAGATAAACCATGATGGGCCGTTGAATGTTCTTCAGCTGGCGTTTGCCGACGGACCTCAGGCTAAGAGAAGTCTTGCCCTGGAGATGATCGAAAGCTTCTCCGGAGATCAGCACGCCGCTAGGTGGGCATAGCTGTTCGAGACGCGCGGCAAGGTTGACGCCGTCGCCCATACATAGTGTCGGTGCCTGCCACCGCGATGTCGCCGAGATGCACGCCGATCCGAAGTACCAGTGGCCGCTCGTCACTCTGCGCTGGTGCTAATGCTGATGGTCGTTGTTGGATCGCAGAAGCGCAAATCACGGCATCGACGACTGAGCTGAAAACAGCGAGAACGCCGTCGCCCATCAGCTTGAAGATACGTCCGTGATGCTCGGCGATCAGGGGGGCTATGGTCTCGTCGCGCAAAGTGCGAAGCGCATCGAGCGTCTGGGTTTCCCGTGCCTCCATCAGGCGCGAGAAGCCGACGACGTCGATTGCCATGACGGCGGCCAGCTCCGTTACGGTCGCATCCAAGTTACTTGCTCCATCGTGGATGAACCACAAAGGTTGCGCAGCACGTTCGAAACTGGAATCGGCAAACGCGCCAATAGCCAGGTCGCCAAGCCGCGGCCCGCGCGACGCTAGTCCGGTAGCGGTGCGAAGAGCGCTTCGATATCGCCTTCGGTAAGACCGAGCCCGCCACCTTTGACGCCACTCAGAACACCTTCGACGAGGCTGCGCTTGCGCTCCTGCAGTTCGACCATCTTTTCCTCGACGGTCCCTGAAGAGACGAGCTTGTAGACGAAGACGGTTTTGTCCTGGCCAATCCGGTGCGCCCGATCCGTGGCCTGCGCCTCAACCGCCGGATTCCACCATGGGTCGTAGTGGATAACGGTGTCCGCGCGGGTGAGGGTGAGACCCGTGCCGCCGGCCTTGAGGCTGATCAGGAAAACCGGTGCGTCGCCCGCCTGGAACTTCTTCACCGGGCTCTCTCGATCGCGGGTTCGACCGGTGAGCATGGTGTAGCCGATCTTTAGCTCCTGCAGACCGTCCTCGATCAGCTCCAGCATCTCGACGAACTGCGAGAAGACGATGATCCGCCTGCCGGTCTCGACCATGCTCTCGAGCATGCTCATCAACAGCTCGTACTTGGCGCTGGCGGGCGCCGCGCCCTCCCTTTTCTTCAAGAGGCGCGGGTCACAGCAGATCTGGCGCAGCTTCAAGAGTGCCTCGAGGATGGCGATGTTCGAGCGGGCGAGACCACGCTGCTCGATCTCCTCGCGGACTCGGGCGTGCATCGCGAGGCGGACGCTCTCGTAGAGGTCGCGCTGCTCGTCGGTGAGCTCGATCTCGCGGATGAACTCGCTCTTCGGCGGCAGTTCGGAGGCCACCTCCTCCTTGGTGCGGCGCAACAAGAATGGCCGCACGCGCTGGCCGAGCAGGGCCTGGCGGTCGGCGTCGCCATCCTTCTCGATTCGCGTGCGAAAGACCCGGCGGAAGGTCTCGCGATCGCCGAGAAAGCCCGGCATCAAGAAGTGGAAGACCGACCAGAGCTCGCCCAGATGGTTCTCCATGGGCGTGCCCGACAGTGCCAGCTTGTGGTTGGCGCGAAGCTCGCATGCGACCTTAGCAAGCTTGGTCGCCGGGTTCTTGATCGCCTGCGCCTCGTCCAGCACGACTACTTGCCATTCCCGGCCGACCAGCTGATCGCGATCGCGGAGCATGAGCGCGTAGCTCGTCAGCACGATGTCGTTCTTCTCGATCCGCCGGAACAAATCGCCGCGGTTATTGCCATGCAGAGTCAAGATGCTCAGGTCCGGGGCGAACTTCCGCGCTTCGCTTCGCCAGGTCGGAATGAGGGAGGTCGGGGCAACGATGAGCACCGGGCTGGACCAGCTGCCCGCGCTCCTTGAGCGCCAGGATATGCGCCAGGGTCTGCAACGTCTTGCCGAGGCCCATGTCGTCGGCGAGCACGCCTGAAAGCCCGACCGAGGACAGAAACTGAAGCCAGCTCAGGCCATGCGCCTGATACGGGCGCAGCGTCGCGTTCAGACCTTTCGGTGCTGGTGTTTCGGGAATCCGATCGCCGTCGCCGAGCTGGCGGGCCAGCTTCAAGATGCGGTCGCCTCCGTGCCACACGACCTCGTCGTCGGTCAGGTTGCGGTCGATAACGGACAGCCGTGATGCCTCCGAGGGGGCCAGCCGAAGCCGACCCTTGGCATCGACCTTGCCCATCGCGAACTGCTCGTAGAGCGCTTCCAGCATGGCCTTCAACCGTGCCGCTGGGATCGGCAGCAGACGGCCATCGGGCAGGCTGCCGTAGACCGGTTCTTCGCCATATGCGGCAAGCGCCGTCGGGGTCATGTCGTCGGGCGAGCGCTGAAACAAGTCGAGGAGCACCGGCAGCAGCTTGAAACGCTCGCCGTCGATCTCGATGCCGACATCCAGCTCGAACCAGTCGATGCCCGAATCGTTGAGATCGATATCCCAGGCCGGTGGCTGGTCGATGACGTGAAACGGATAGTTCTCATCGTAGACGACGCGCCAGCCTTCCTTCTTCAGCTTGGGAACGTCGATATGATTGAACTCCACCCAGCGGACGGACACGTCGTCGTCGTCGTCCTCCTCGAAGGTGAAGTCCTGGCGCAGCTGCTCTGGCGCGAAGCGACCGAGCCCGGTTGGGCCGAGTGGCTGCAGGCCCAGCGTGTTGAGCCGCTCGATCGCCTGCACCTCTGCGACGGTGTCGCGCTGCAGGACCAGGAGCCGGTTGTCCTGGACGTGGTTGATTTCCGGGCGGCCGTCCTGCCAGCCGATCTCGGCGCCGGCGTAGTCGAAGGCGACACGCGCCAGGGGACAGTCGACCTCCTGCTCCTCGCGTCGCCAGCCCGTGCCCCTGTGCACGATCAGGCTCGGGCAATGCAGGACGAGCACGGGCACCGGCTTAGTTTCGAGCCGCTCGCGCTTCTTTAGAGGCTCGGGCAGCGGGAGCCGCTCGGCCGACGGCATCAATCGCTGCCGAACGATGCTCGCTGCCGCCGCCGGGATCGCTGGCGCGCTGACCAGATGTCCGGCAAGCGCCGCGTCCACACCGGTCTCGACCCGGCCGACCTCGGCATTGGCCATGTCGACATACCAGGGCTCGCCCAGTGCCACGATAATCGTCTCGCTGTTGCCGCCGTCGAGCTCGCAAACGAGATGCTGCTGGCCCTCGCTGTCGAACCGCCAGACGAAGCCGCCCTTGCGGGGCGTCGCGCCCAGGCGCAGGGGCGGGCTGGACGCGTTGCGCCAATGGCACCGCCCGGTCTCCAGCGCGTGGATCAGGGCCTGGGCGTCGGCGCGTGACGACAGCCGGCGGCTCTGGGCATTGCCGCCGCCGAGCATGCGCCCGATCACCTGGTCGTCGAGGCCGACGTAGCTGGGGACGGGATCGGTGAGGAGATTGGCGATGGCGATGGCGTTCTCGCGGCCGTAGGCATTGGAGCGCATTCGTTTGGCGCGCGCCGTGTGCAGAGAGACCGGCTGCGCCAGGCCGCCATCGCGCCACGAGCGCTGTGCCGGCTCGAGCAGGTAGAGGACGACGTCAGCGGATTCGGCATGGCCGTTCCGTGTGGTGGCGTTGACCGCCGCGATCCAGCTCTCCAGCTCGCTGTCGACCACAACGGAGCCGTCCTCAGGGTCGAGGCTGGTAGACTGGTCGAGCAGACCCAGCAACGTCGCTGCGGCGTGCTCGCATTCGGGATAGAAGCAGGAGCAGGTACTCGACAGGCGGACCCGACCACCACGGCCGTTGGCGATCTTGATGCGCGTCAGGTAGGGGGTCCGCCGCTGACCCTTGACCTGGCCCGTGATCGACTTACCGCCACGTTCGACATTGACGTCGACGACGGCGCCGTCGCCGACGAGACCCTCCGCCTTGAGCCAGATGCTCTCCGAGAAAAGGCGTTCGAGATCGGTGCGATTGAAGGCGAGCATTGGGGGCTGATGCTTTCGTCTCGTTTTTCTTTTCGTTGGCCACGCGAAAGGCGCACCAAGGACTGTTAATGGCAGACTATCGACCCACCGCCAAGATCAAAAATGACTATTGAATGCCGCGACGCCGTCGGTCTTAGTTCGTTTTTCCAAGCATTCGCCGCTGTGCCGGGTGAAAAGTCGGCGGTGTCTGGTGATCGTCGGCCCACGCAACGCTGCCGAAGCTGGGTTGCCGAAGCGTCAACTTAGACGGGCGCAAGACTAGCCTGCCGATATTGTGATCGGCATTGCCGCTCGATTAAGCAATCCAAGTTCGTCTGGGAGAGTGGGCCAAGACGTCAGCGAAACGAGACCATCGCTGGGCCGGCATCGTAAAGCAAAGCGGCATATGGCGCGAGAAGTCGCGCGAGAAGGGTCTCAAATTCAGCAATCGCGAAGGCCGACTCGGGCCGCCGATGCACAATTGCGACAGCGCCTCGTCTCGCCTTGCTTGGCGGTCCGGCGCGTCCCCGATTGCTTACTCAGTGCAGCCGGGACTGCTCCAGCATCAAATGCATGTTGAGTGCATCGAGGTCGACGAAAAACCCAGAGAACAAACTCGCTGCATAGAGGGCGGCGGCGATGTCCCAGCGCGACAGATGCGGCGCGAACACGTTGTCCCGGGCGAAAAGTGCAATCGTCGCGAGGACGCCGGCGCTGAGCCCGGTGAACGAGCTAATCAGCGCCGGAAAGAACATGTCCGGCGCAATGAGCGCCAGCGCCAGGCCCGAGCCGAAGATCCAGGCGAAACGCCTAAGTGCCCGATGATTGGCGGCGGAGAGAGCGACCGCCTCGACTTCGTCGGTCCAAGCCATTCCTTCATCCCCAGTTGCTGGCTCTGGAGGATGGCGGGAAGTGATTAATTCTCGGTTACTCAAGGCAGCCGAGGAGCCGGCCCCGAAAACGCGCAACACCTAGGCGGAACGCTCAGGCCATGGATCGCCGCAGTGACACGTGGCTCGGGCGGTCGGCGATGTGAAGCTCGGTCGTGCGCGGTCGCGTTCGGGCGATGACTGCGCCGCGCCGGACCACGATCAGCCGGGTGGCCTTCAGGCGAATGGCCTCGATCGGATCGTCCGCGTCGAGCAGCACGAGATCGGCGTACTTGCCCGGTTCGAGGCCATAGCCCTGCAGTCCAAGGATAGTTGCGGGCGTGGTCGTGATCGAGGCGAACGCGGCGCGCATCGCCTCCAGGCTGGTCAGATGGGCCGCGTGCACCGCCATGTGCGCCACCTCAAGCATGTCGCCGGAGCCGAGCGAATACCACGGATCCATCACGCAATCGTGACCGAAGGCCACCGGCACGCCAGCGGCCTGGAGCTCGGCAATTCGGGTAAGGCCACGCCGCTTCGGGTAGGTATCGTGACGGCCCTGGATCGCAATATTGATCAACGGGTTGGCGATCACCGAGACGCCAGCCTCCTTGATCAGCGGGATCAGCTTGGAGACGTAGTAGTTGTCCATGCTGTGCATCGAGGTGAGATGCGAGCCCGTCACGCGGCCGCCAAGACCGAGCCGCAGCGTTTCCGCGGCCAGGGTCTCGATGTGGCGCGACGCCGGATCGTCCGTCTCGTCGCAATGCAGGTCGACCATCAGATTACGATCGGCGGCGATCTGCAGAAGCTCGACGACCGATCGGCGGCCTTCGTCCATGGTTCGCTCGAAATGCGGAATGCCGCCGATGACGTCGACACCGAGATCGAGCGCACGTAGCAGGTTCGGCAGCGCCGTGGGCGAGCGATAGAGCCCGTCTTGCGGAAAGGCCACGAGCTGGAGGTCGAGATAGGCGGCGACCCGCTCCTTGACCTCGAGCAACGCCTCGACCCCGACCAGCCGATCGTCGCAGACATCGACATGGCTGCGAATGGCGCCAATGCCTTGCGCCACGGCCATGTCGCAATAGGCGAGCGCCCGCTCGATCACCCCGTCCACCGTCAAGAGCGGCTTCAACTCGCCCCAAACGGCGATTCCCTCGAGCAGCGTGCCGGACCGATTGAGCCGCGGCAAACCCAGCGACAGCGTGGCGTCCATGTGGAAGTGGCAGTCGACAAAGGGCGGCGACACGAGCCGGCCGCCGGCGTTGATCTCCTCCTCGGCCGACGCCTCGATCGCCGGTCCGATCGCCTGGATCAGCCCGTCGGCGATGATGACGTCGAGCCCACTGCGTCCGTCGGGAAGCTTGGCGTTGCGAATGATTAGATCCGCCTGCAAGGGCTTATCCCCTCTGCCTGGTTAGTGACGGGGTCGTCGGCTCGTGACGGGCCGGAAATCAGCGTTGGCCCTTGATGTAGGGCCGCATCAATGCCTGCGGGTAGGAGGCGCGGCGCGCCATGACGACGAGCGCCAGTATGCTCATCAGATAGGGTAGCATCAAGAAGAGCTGGTACGGCACGGCGCCGCCCATGGCTTGCTGCAACCGCACCTGAAAAGCGTCGAACGCGCCGAACAGCAGGGCGCCGATGAGGGCCTTCCAGGGTATCCACGACGCGAAGACCACGAGCGCGATGCAGATCCAGCCGCGCCCATTGACCATCTCGAAAAAGAAGGCGTTGAACGCCGAAAGCGTGAGGAAGGCACCGCCGACCGCCATGCAGGCGCTGCCGACCATCAAGGCGCCGATCCTGAGCCCATAAACATCAAGCCCCTGGGCCTCGGCGGCAGCAGGGTTCTCGCCACAGGTCCGCACCGCGAGGCCAAGCGGCGTGCGATAGAGAACGTAGCCGATCGCGGGGACGAGCAGCAGCGCAAGCCAGGTCAACGCGGTCTGCTGGGCCATCACTTGGCCAATAAGGGGCACGGCGAGTAGCCAGTCCGGCGCCAGCGGCTGAAAGGGCTCGATGCGCGGCGGGCTGGAGACGTTCGGGAGCAGCATGCGATAGGTGAAATAGGCGAGGCTGGTGGCGAGGAGCGTGATGCCGATACCGGTCACGTGCTGCGACAGGCCGAGCGGCACGGTCAACAGGCCATGCAGGAGGCCGAAAGCAGCACCGACCAGGGCGGCAAGCAGAATGCCGGTCCAGAGGTCGACTCCCAGATAGACGAAGAGCCAGCCGGACATGGCGCCGATGGTCATGATGCCCTCGATGCCAAGGTTCAAGACGCCGGCGCGCTCGCAGATAAGCTCGCCCAGGACGCCGAAGATCAACGGCGTGGCGATCCGTAGCGTCGCCGCCCAGAAGCCCGCCTGCATCAGGATGTCGAGAATGTCCATTCAGCGACCGCTCCTCATGGCCCGTCGGCCATTTGCGCGCGGCGCGCCAGCTGGCGCTCGCGGGCGAAGATGAAGATGCCGGAGCCGGTGATGATCAGGGCACCGATCAGCATGGCCGGACTCGGCACGTCGCCGAAGACGCTCCACGACAGGAGGATCGCCAAAGGGATGGCGGTGTAACGAAAAGGCGCCAGGAACGAAGCCTCGCCGAGGCGGTAGCCGGTCACCACCGCGTTGTAGGCCGTGCCGATCAGGACCGCGCTCGCCGCCACCACCAGCCATTCCATGGGCGACGGCCAGAGCCAGCTGCCGGCGAGCCCGAGCCCGCCCAGGGGCAGGCTGAGCCAGCCGCCGATCATGACCATGATGGCCGTGGTCAGCGCCACGGTCGTCGAGTCGTGATTCGGCGGCACGAAGCGGGTAATCAAGTCGCGGCCGGCGACCAGGAAGGCTGCGGTTAGCGGCAGCAGAGCGGCAATACCCACGCTCTGGTTGCCCGGCCCCGCCACCAGCACCACGCCGCCAAAGCCGAGCAGAACGGCGGTCCAGCGGCGCAGCCCGACCTTCTCGCCCAAGAAGAGCGTGGCGCTGATGGTCATGATGATCGGTGCGGCAAACAGCAGGACCGTGGCGTCGGCCAGCGGCATCAGCTCGAGGCTCTTGAAGAAGGCGTAGGCGACCGCAACCTCCAGGACCGCCCGGCCGAGCGCCACCCGCCCGAGGATGTGCGCCAGGACGAGGTGGCGGCGCCGCAGCCAGAGAAAGCCCAGTAGGAGCATGGTGATGCCGGCGCCGCGTAGGGCCAGGACCTGGCCGACCGGCAACCGATCGAACAAGGTCTTGACCAGCGTGTCGCTGACCGCAAAGAGCGACATGGTGAGCGCCACGAGACCCGCCGCACGCAGGTTGTCGGCGCTGCTCACCGGAATCGTGGCGAAGGTCGCACGCGGGCTCACCGGCTGATCCGGTAGCGGGTCAGAAGGCCGGCAAGCAGCATCGTCAGGAGGGCGGTCGCCACGATCAGGTTGGCGATGTAGCTGGAGACACCGATGGCGCGGCTCATGCTGTCGGCGCCGACGAAGACGCCGGCGACGAAGATCGCGGAGACGATGACGGCGAGGGGCCCCAGTTGGGCGAGCGTGGCCACGACGATGCCGGCATAGCCGTATCCCGGCGACAGATCCTGTGTCAGGTAGCCCTTGAGCCCGGCGACCTCGCCGACACCAGCGAGCCCGGCGAGCGCACCCGAGAACAGGCCCACCTTGATCATCACCCGCGCCTCCGGCATGCCGGCGTAACGCGCCGCCTCCGGGTTGGCGCCGACTGCACGAAGCTCGAAGCCGAAACGCGTGCGCTGGATGACCAGCCAGGTGACGACGGCGGCGGCGAGCGCGATGATCAGGCCAAAATGTAGCCGGGTCCGCTCGACCAGCACGGGCAAAGTGGCGGCATCGACGATCGGCGACGATTGCGGCCAGCCGAGGCTCATCGGGTCCTGCAGCGGCCCTTCGAGCATCATCCCGACGAAAAGCAGGACGACGAAGTTTAAGAGCAGCGTCGTCACCACCTCGTCGACGCCGAGCCTAACCCGGAGCCAGGTGGGGCCTAGCATCCACAACGCCCCGGCCGCGGCACCACCGAGCAGCACGACGGGCAAAAGCAGAATGTCCGGCACCGGCACTACGCCGGTACCGAGAGCAACGGCAGCGAGCGCTCCCATATAGAGCTGACCTTCCGCCCCGATGTTCCAGAGCCGGGCGCGAAAGGCGACGGCGGCGGCGAGCCCGGCAAGAATCAGGGGGGCTGCACGGCTCAGCGTCTCGGTCAAGGCGAAGCGCGAGCCGAGGCTGCCGGTAAACATTAGCTGGTAGGCCTCGCCCACATCGGCGCCGGCCAGAGCCAGCGGCAGCGCACAGAGTGCTAGCGCCAGCAGTGCGGCGCCGATCGGCGCGCCGATGCTCAGCGTGGGGGGAACCTTGATTCGGGGCTCAAGCCGCATGCGCGTCGGGGCCGACACCCGCCTCCTGTCCGGCCATTTCGAGGCCCAGGCTCGCGAGCTTGATCTCGGCACGGCGGCGCGACGGGCCTAGCCTGCCGCGGTAGAGGACACGCACGCGGTCGCTCAGCTGCAGCAACTCGTCCAGATCCTCGGTGATCAGCAAGATCGCGGCACCACGCTCGCGGGCGTCCAGCAAGTGCCGGTGGACGGCGGCAACCGCGCCGATGTCGAGGCCGCGGGTCGGCTGGCTCGCCAGGATCAGCCGGGGCATCGGCTCCAGCGCGCGGGCCAGGATCAGCTTTTGCATGTTCCCGCCGGAGAGGAGGCGGGTCGAGCTTTCGACACCGGAGCAACGGATGTCGAACCGCCGGACCAGTGCCTTTGCCCGTTCCCGGAAAGCATCGATGCGCAGCAGGCCGAAAGAGCTGCAGGCGCGGGCGTCATAGCCTTCGAGCGCCAGGTTCTCCCAAACCGTCATGTCGCCCACGACACCTTGGCGGTGGCGGTCCTCGGGAATCCGGCCGACCCCAGCGGCAACAACGGCCTTGGGGCCACCTGACGGCCAGGCTTTGCCCTCGAAACGGCGGGTGCCCCGCTGTGACTCGATGGTTCCGGCAACCAGTGCCGCAAGGCTGCGCTGGCCGTTGCCCGACACACCGGCGATACCGAGAATCTCGCCCGCATGGACGGTGAGCGCCAGATCGTCCAGCGGCTCCACGCCAGGGCCAGGGTCGACGCCGATGGCCTCGAGCTCAAGCACCGGCGCGCCGGGCTCACGCGGGCGCGCCTCGGGCATCTCGACCGGCCGGTCGACCATAGCGTGGGCAAGATCGGCCTTCTGCGTGGTGCTCGTCGGCACGTCGAGCACCGTGCGGCCATGCCGCAGCACCGCGACCCGCTGGCAGAGCGCCAGCACCTCGTCGAGCTTGTGGCTGATGAAAATGATGCCGAGCCCTTCGGTGGCGAGGCCGCGCAACGTCTCGAACAGCCGCTCCGCCTGCTGCGGCGTTAGCACCGCCGTGGGTTCGTCGAGGATCAGCACCTTGGCGTCACGATAGAGCGCCTTGAGCAGCTCGACCCGCTGCTGCTCGCCGATCGAGAGCTCGCCCGCCCGACGCTCCAGCGGCACGTCCAGGCCGGTCGCCGCGATCAGGGCGTCGAGCTTGCGCCGTGCAGCGCCCGTGTCGCGACGCCATGCCCAGACCGACTCGGTGCCGAGCATGACATTGTCGAGCACCGAATGGTTCATCGCCAGCGTGAAGTGCTGGTGGACCATGCCGATGCCGGCCTCGAGCGCCGCGCGCGGCGAGCCGGGGGGCAGGGGAACGAGAGTGCCGGAGGGGCCGGCGACCTCGATGGTGCCCGCGTCGGCCACATACTGGCCGAAGAGGATGTTCATCAAGGTCGTCTTTCCGGCCCCGTTCTCGCCTAGCAGTGCCAGGGTCTCTCCCTGGCCGAGGTCGAGATCGATCCGGTCGTTGGCGATGAGACCGCCGAACCGCTTGGTGATCTTGCGCAGCCGGAGGAGCGACGGCCGCGTTGCGTCCGCGCTCACCTCGTCGACACGGGCTCTTCGTCGTTGATCGCGACCTCAAGGCTGCCGTCCATGATCGCCGCTTCACGCTCGGCGACCAGCGCCTGGACCTCGGCCGCGACCAGCGCATCGTCCATCGGTGCCACGCTGCAGCCGCCGACCGGCAGGTGGCTCAGCGGCCCATAGTTTTCGGCCGTGTAGTCCTTGGCCATGACCTTCTCGATCGCCCGGTCGACCGTCGGTTCCATGTGCCAGACCGCAGACGCCAGAATGGTCCCCGGATACTCGTCCTGGGTGTCGATGACATTGCCGATGGCGTAGACGTCGCGCTCGACGGCAGCATCGGAGACGCCATAGCGCTCCGCATACATGACGTCGGCGCCGGCATCGATCATCGCAAACGCGGCCTCCTTGGCCTTGGGCGGGTCGTACCAGGAGCCGATGAAGGTGACGAGAAACTCGATCTCGGGATCGACCTCAAGGGCACCCTCCATGAAGGCGTGCATCAGCCGGTTGACCTCGGGGATCGGATATCCGCCAACGAGCCCGATGAGCTTGCTTTCGGTTGTCGATCCGGCAACTAATCCAGTAAGATACGAGCATTCTTGAATATAGTTATCGAAGACGGAGAAGTTGGGTTCCGCCGGCGCGAAGCTCGAGCCCATGACCCAGGCGATCTCAGGGTAGTCGGCCGCGACCTCGCGGGCCGCCCGCTCGACGCCGAATACCTCGCCGAAGACGAGATCGACGCCCTGCTCGGCATATTCGCGCATGACCCGCTCGTAGTCGGTGTTCGCAACGTTCTCGGAGAAGGTGTAGGTGATGTCGCCGCGTTCCACGGCGGCATTGAGCGCCTTATGGATACGGCTGACCCATTGCTGCTCGACCGGGACAGTGTAGATCGCGGCGACAGACAGCGGCTCGGCGGCGGCCGGGGCGGCGGCGGCCGTCAAGAATGCCAGCGCCGAGGCGCCAAGGGCCAAACCGTGAAACCGCCTTTTCGAGATCGTCTTGACCATGCCTTTTGCTCCGGCTGTTGCGCGCTTGGCCGGAACATGGCGGCTCGCCGCCAGCTTGCAAAGCGGTTTTGCTCAGCCGGCGGCCCGATCGTTGGGGCGCGGTGCGGCAAGCATCGCGTCCAGCCGCTGCAGTTGCTCGAGGTAGGCGTCACACGGATCGAAGCCCATCGGCTTGCTACGCGGCGTGAACCAGACAAAATCAAAGGGCAGGTCGACCGGCAGTGCGGTGAGCCGCTCGTCGACCTCGCGGAAGGCAATGGTCACGACCTTGGCCTCCGGCGCCAGCCGTGCCAGGTAATAGGGCACGCCCCAGTCGCGCCGCACATGTTCGGCGCCAGCGACGAGCATGCTCTTGCCACGGCCGCGCATGGTCTCCAGCCGCTCGGCCATGAGCGCGTCGCGAGCGCGTTGGACGCCGACCATGGCCGGCAGGAGGTCGGCGGGCGCGAAGCCGCAATGCGCCTCGTCGATGGTCGAGAGCAGCCGGCCCTCAATCTCGGGCGCTAGCGGCTCGGCGAGTCCGGTGCGCTCGACCAGCCGGGGGTCGAGCGAGGCGATGCCGTCCTGCATGAGTTGCTCGACCGACGCGGCCGACAGATTGCCTGCTACGATCAGGGCGCCACTATCGACCGCAGCTGCGGCAATCGGCTCGTAGAGCGACCATTCGGGCCAGCCACTCGCGGACCAATCCAGGGCCTCACCGAGCCCGATCGTATCACCCGGCCGATCCTGGAGATGAAGCACGACTGCCTCTTGCTGGCCGGCGTCGATCATCTCGAAGACGACGCCGTTGACCGATGCGCCCATTGCGTCGACCAAGTGGGCCTGCAACCGATGATGGTCGCGGTTGCCGTGGCTCTCGCCGAGCAGAACGAAGTCAGCGTCGTCGAGCGCCTCCAAGAGGGTCGCCCCGTCGACAATCGACTGACTGTCGACGGCGACGATCCTCCCGGCCAAGGGGTGATCGCTGCCATGCGCATGCTCCCAGCCGTGGACTTGGCAGGCACTCGCGAGCAACGCGACGAGCGACAGCGTGACGAACGATCTGGCGGGCAACGGCGGTCTCCGAACACAAGTCAGCGGCGCGAACGGCGTTCCCGCTCCCGTGCTGCCCGCCCGCCGGCCATGGCCGGACGTGAATGGCGGTTCGTTGGGCTTCATGGCATAAGTAGCCATGTCAAGCGCGCTGGCAAGCTCTGGTCGGTACGACGCCGGCCGATCGACCCGTTCGCCATCCTGTAGGGTGGCATTGGCCGTGCGCTGGCGATGATCCGGCCCGCGGTCGCTGGCGATCTTGAGGCGCTCCTTGCCATCGAAAGCCGGTTCGCCGGCGACCGGCTGTCTCGTCGGGCGTTTCGCTACCATCTGGCGAGCCCTTGCGCCGTCGTCCTGATTGAGGAGATCGACGGCCAGCTGGCCGGGTACGCGCTGCTGCTGCGGCGCAGCGACACGCGCTGGTGGCGGCTCTATTCGCTGGCAAAGGCCCAGGGCGCGCCATCGGGTTCGGGCGGACGACTGCTCTCGGCTGCGATCGATGCGGCGCGTGCGGCAAATGCGGCCGGCATTCGCCTCGAGGTGCGCGCCGACAACACGGCCGCTCGGCGTCTCTACGAGCACTGCGGATTTCGACTGTTCGCGACGCGCGACGGCTATTACGACGACGGCGCTCGAGCGCTGAGATTGGCGCTTTCGCTCGCGCCTTGATCGCCTGCCGCGACATGACAGCTGCTGCCTCGGGATGAAGGAATGACGGCCTGGACCATCGTCGCCGACCGCCAGGACGAGCTACCGGCGATGCCGGCCAATGCCGTCGGGCAGACGACGCGCGACTACCTCGCCAATCGTGCGCCGTCATCACGCGAGCCGGCACGCAAGGGCGGCAGGCGGGGAGCCGTGAAGATTCTCAATCTCGCCCGGGACACGAGCTACCAGGCCCGCGGCTACTACGTGTCGCTGCTCGCTGAGGCACGCGGCGAGAAGGTGCTGCCCTCGGTTGAGACGATCCTGGCCCTGCGCCGCCGCTCGGCCTACGCGCTCGCGCTGCCGGACCTTGAGGAGGCGCTCAACAAGACGGCGCGACGGTTGGCCGAGCCGCCGGTGGCGAGCTTTGCCCTGCGCTTGTTTCTCGGCCGGCCGAGCGATCAGCGATTCGGCCGGTTCGCCCTTCTCGTCTTCGACTGGTTCCGCGCGCCGTTGCTTGAGGTCACCATCCAGCCCGGGGAGTGGTGGCGGATCAAGCGCATTCGCATGCTCTCGCTCGGCGACCTCTCAGCTGACGAGCGGCCGGCTCTGGAGTATGCGATTGGCGCCTATCTCGGCCGCCGCTGGCTGGAGCCGCGCACGCGGGTCGAGCCGCGCTTCTGGCTGGCCGTCCTGTTCGATGCCAAGGACCCGATGCCGCCGTCCGACATTGGCACCCTCAAGCGGTTCGCGCGGATCGCCGAAGGCATGGGCCTCGGCGTCGATCTGATCGGCAAGGGCGACCTCGCGCGCGCTCGCTGCCTACGACGCTCTATGGATCCGCGAGACCACCAATATCGACCACCATACCTACCGGTTCGCCCAGCGTGCCGAGCAGGAGGGCATGCCGGTTATCGACGACCCGCGCTCGATCATGCGCTGCACCAACAAGGTGTTCCTGGCCGAGCTGCTGGCGGCGCATCGTCTGCCGATCCCGCCGACGCGGATCATCGCTGGCAGGCGGGACATCGCGGCTACGGCGGAAGCATTGGGCTACCCGCTGGTCTTGAAGATTCCGGACGGCTCGTTCTCGCGCGGCGTGAAGAAGGCCGACGACCGGGCGGCGCTGGAGCGGCTGGCCACGGAGATGCTGGCTGAGTCCGACCTGATCCTGGCCCAGGCCTTCATGCCGACGACCTTCGACTGGCGGGTCGGCGTGCTCGACCGGCAGCCACTCTTCGTGAGCCAGTACCACATGGCGCGAAAGCACTGGCAGATCGTCCGCCACGAGCCCGGTGGCCGGTCGACCGAGGGCCGCTTCACGACCATTCCGATCGCCGAGGCACCGGCCGGGGTGCTGAAGCTGGCGGTCGAGGCGGCCGGCCTCATGGGCGATGGTCTCTACGGGGTCGACATCAAGGAAACACCGCAGGTGTCGTGGTCATCGAGGTGAACGACAACCCGGACCTCAAGCACGATATCGAGGATCAGGCCGAGAAGGACGAGGTCTGGCGGCGGCTGGTGACGTGGTTTCTCGATCGCCTGCGTTGATCGTCGAGCCAAGCCGCTGGTCAGCTGTTCCCAAGGCGAGCATCCAGCCAGGCGGCGGCGGCGAGCAGGGTTGCGTCGCGTCCGCGCCCGCCCACCAGCTGCACGCCGAGTGGCATCCCGGCCGGTCCTTGCAGCAGCGGCAGGCTGATGGCGGGCGTGCCGAGCAGCGTCCAGACCGTGCAGAAGACCGGGCTGCCCGTGCTGTCCAGCCCGATCGGTGCCTCGCCGGAGGCAGGCGGCGTCAAGAGCGCATCGAAGCGTTCGAGGAGCGGCGCCGATCGCCTGGCGCAGCCTGGCCTGGGCCTCGACTGCTGCCAGGTAGTCGACCGCAGCAATCTCTCGACCACCGGCCACCATGCCTCGCAGCGCATCGCTCAAGCCACCAGGACCCTGGTCGTACTCCCAGCGGAACAGATAAGCGAGCTCGGGCCAGGTCAGGCGCCGGTGCACCTCGATGGCCTCGTCGAACGCCTTGGGGAGCTCGATGGTCGGCAGGCCGAGCTCGGCCGCCAGGCCGGTGAAGCGTTGCTGCGTCGTCGCTTCCGCAGCATCCCAGCTCGGACCTGTGACGAAGGCGAGTCTCGGTGCTCGTTCCGGACGCTCACCTAGGCCATGACGAAAGCCGCCGGGAGCATCGTGCCGATCAGCCAGCACATCGGCGACGAGGGCGATATCACGCAGGCTGCGGGCGAAGCACCCGACATGGTCGACGCTCGGCGCCTGGGCCGTCATCCCGTCCCGGTCGATCAGCCCGAAGGTCGGCTTGAAGCCGTAAATGCCACAGAAGCTTGCCGGCCGGATAACCGAGCCGTTGGTCTGTGAGCCGAGCGCCACGGGCACCATGCCGCAAGCGACGGCAGCCGCCGAGCCGGAGGACGAGCCACCCGGCGTCCGGCTCCTGTCCCACGGGTTCCGCGTCTTGCCGGGCGTGAAGGCGGCAAGCTCGGTGGTGACCGTCTTGCCCATGACGAGGGCGCCGGCTGCCCGCAGCCGCTCAACGACCGTGGCATCAGCTGCCGGTTGACGCCCGGCATGCAGCCGCGTGCCGTTCTCGGTCGGCATGTCGGCCGTGGCGAAGATGTCCTTCACGCCGACCGGCACGCCGAGCAGTGGCCGTCTCGCCAGGTCCGCCACGCTCGAGCGCTTCGGCTTGGCGTCGCACGCGCGGCGGATCGAGAAAGGTCCAGGCCTGCACCTCCGCCTCGCCGGCGGCGATGCGGGCGAGGCAGGCCTCGGCGAGCGCCGTTGGTGTCAGCCGCCCGTCGGCCACAGCGGCACGGGCGGCCGTCGCGTCGAGGTCGGCGGCATCATCGATCGGCTCTCGCACTGTTGCGGACATGTCGCCTCCTGCTTGCCTGCCGCTCATCGCACGGTGCTGCGCCTGGTCGCAAGCCACGGCCCTTCAGCCGCCAGCCTGGCAAGGCTAGGATGACGCGAATCACACCCGCCTGCACGGAGCTGTCTCATGTCGTCATCCGCTCGCCCACGCCGCAGCGTGCTCTACATGCCGGGATCGAACCCGCGCGCACTGGCCAAGGGGCGAGAGCTGCCGGCGGATGCCTTGATCCTCGATTTGGAGGACGCCGTCGCGCCGGATGCCAAGGCAGCCGGCCGCGGGGCGATCGCCGTGGCGTTGGCCGACAAGGCGGCCTACGGGCATCGCGAGCTCGTCGTTCGGGTCAACGGTCTCGATACGGCCTGGGGTCATGGCGATCTGGTCGCCATGGCAGAAGCCGGCGCCGATGCCATTCTCCTGCCAAAGGTCGAAAGCGCCGACATGGTGCGCCGGGCGGTGGCTGCACTCGATGCTGCGGGGGCGCCCGCCGAATTGCCGATCTGGTGCATGCTCGAGACGCCGCGTGGCGTCCTCAAGGCGCTGGAGATTGCCGATCACGCCCGGGTTGCCTGCTTCGTCATGGGCACCTCGGATCTGACCAAGGACCTGTTGGCGCGCCATACCGCCGATCGGCTGCCGATGCTGACGGCGTTGCAGCTCTGCCTTCTCGCCGCACGGGCCGCTGGCATCTCCATCGTCGATGGCGTGCATCTCGATCTGAATGACGAGGACGGCCTCAGGGCCGCCTGCGAGCAGGGCCGTGACTTGGGCTTCGATGGCAAGACGCTGATCCACCCGAAGCAGATCTCGGCCGCAAATCAGGCGTTCGGACCCTCGGAAGCGGCCGTGGCACACGCGCGCCGGCAGATCGACGCCTACGCGGCAGCGCTGGCCGCGGGACAGGGCGTAGCGGTGCTCGATGGGAAGCTGGTCGAAAACCTGCACGTCGCCGAGGCGAAACGATTGGTCGCCCTCGCCGATGCTATTGCCGAGCGCGGCGGCTGAGCCGCCCGGCGCCGTTCAGGCAAGCAGGCGATAGTCCAGGGTCTCGCCTCGGGTCGTGAGCATCCCCTTGACCCAGTTGCCCTTGGCATCGAACCAGATGTCGCCTTTGCGACCGGTCTCGGCGGCGAACTTGAACCGCTCGGCCTCAATGCGACCCCCAGCGACATTGATGGTCTCGGTGCCCAGTCGCTCGGCCGCGACGTCGGTCAGCAGCGCCTTTTGTAGATCAACCAGGGTCCGCTGACGAACGATGTCAATGTTCCAGAAGGCGAGATCGGTCATCGTGCCGAGCGGCACGCGGAGCTGGCGGTCGGCAATGCCGCCTTCGACATTGAGCTTGCCATCCTCCGATCGGATCGTGGTCTGACTAACATCGCCATTGTCGTCAGTGTGGACTCGGCTCTCAACGAGCTGGCCGTCCGTCCAGACGTCGACAGCATCCTGCTTGAAGCGGAAAGCGGTGATGAAGGCGATCTTGACCGCGACCTCGATCTCGGTCTCAGCCTGGAAGCCATTAGCGGTTGGCGTGAACCGGACGAGGTGGCGACCGATCTCATCGCCGTCACGGAAGATGGCGAAATGCCGGTCGGCAGGTGGTGAGCCGGCCATGCCGAGCCTGGGCATCGCCAAGCAGCCCGCGCCCGCCAAGCATGTCAGCCCGAAGCCGCGCCGCGACCAACCGCGAACGGAAGCACCAGCGGTCGCCATGGAAACCTTACCCACGTCCACTTCTCCCAAGCAGGGACAACGGCCCTTGCCACGAATATTGCCATGCACCCTTCGGGCGCCGGCTAGACCGTCTGTTGCTGCGCGAAGCCAACGAGACCCACCGCATCGGCTGCGGCCCTGTCAACGGACTCAACCCGAGCCAGCACCGGTCCGATCGCACAGCGACGCACAACGATGTCGACACCGTCCTCGTCACCAGCCAACAATGCTTCGACACTGCCATCGGTGCGGTTGCGAACCCAGCCGTCAAGCCCGTGCTTTCGAGCCTCGCCAGCGATCCAAGCACGATAGCCGACACCTTGAACGCGACCGTAGATCCGCAAGCAGACGCCCATGCACACTTCGGCTCGACCTGATGTTAAGATCGCCTTTACCGCTGTCAGTTGCAAGCGGTAGCTGGCCGGAATGCCCGCTCGGCACCCCATGCAGCGTCGAATTGTGACGAGTGTCACAATTCGTCAACAAACTCTCACGACTCTTGCCAAGGTCTCCCGCATGCTAGCCTGGCATTATGGTGAATGCGAGCGAGCTTGGACCAATAATCGAGGCGGTGGACCTCAAGGAGAGCTTCGCGGCCACCGCCGCCGTCGGCGGCATCAGCTTTGCCATTCCGTCCGGCGGCTGCAGTCGGCTGTTGGGACCGAACGGTGACGGCAAGACGACGACGATGCGCATGATAATGGGGCTGGCCCGACCGACCGGCCGCAGCATGCGCGTCTTAGGCCGTGCGGTATTGGAGTTCGATCGGGCAACCAGGGCGCGCATTGGGCTCGTGCTGAAAAGCAACACGCTCGATCCGGATCTTCCGGTACGCCGCAACCTCGAGCTCCATGGCCACTATTGAGGCATGACGACGGGCCGGATCACGTCTCGGGTCGACGCGCTCTTGGCTTTCATGCAGCTCGAGGGCAAGGCGGAGGCACGGGTCGCCGAGCTATCCGGCGGCATGGAGCGCTGCCTGTTGATCGCACGCGCCTCGATCAACGACCTTGACCTGATCCTTCTCGACGAACCGACCACCGGCCTCGACCCACAGGCCCAGACGCTGATCTGGCGCCAGTTGCACATGCTGGCGGCTGCCGGTAGGACCGTGCCGCTGACAACGCACTGCCTGGACAAGGCCGAGCGGCTGTGTGACCGCATTATTCTGGTCGAAAATGGCCGTGTGCTCGACGAGGATTCGCCCGCCGGTCTAGTCGCCCATCACTTCAACCGGCAGGTTATCGAGTTGAGAAAGCCGCTGCCGCTTGGTCGCGATTTGACCCATTTGCCGAGCGAAGATGTCGGCAATGCCGTTCTCGTCGATGTGGCCAATGCCGACAGCGTGCTCGCCTTGCTGCCGGCCGACGCCACCTTCAGCCAGTGCCGCGCCAACCTGGAGGACGTCTTCCGCCAGCTCACTGGCTGCCCGTCATAAAGACCTTGGCCTGAACTCTTGCGCATGACCCATTTGATCGCTGTCGTTCGCCCGCTCACGATTGGCGATCCCCTGGCGCCAGGCCCATTCGCCTTGCATATGCTATATTCGGCAGCGCTAGCTATTACCGCTTTCTGGCTTGCACATTACCGTTTGAGCAGACGGCTCTTCGACTGACCCTAGACCCCCTCGACAAGCAGCGCCGGTTCTTGCACGCTCGAATTCCCAACCCTGCGTGGAAGTCCGACGGAGCGCCGCACCCTGTCCATCGAGCCACCATCGCTCGCAGCGCGGCTGGAGCAGTCCGACACCTTGCCCTGGCGCGAGGCGGCGCGCATCGCTGCCCGGATTGCGCGTGCGCTCGATCGCCAGCATGCGCAGGGCAAGCCACATGGCGGCCTGGAGCCGCTCACGGTGCTGTTCGTTGCGGGCAATATTCGCCTCGCCGAGCCGCTGCCACCCGCATCGCGCGACGAGGCCTTTCTCTCGGCGCGCCTGCTCAGCGGCGAGCCGCCAGACCGGGCGAGCGACTTCCATGCGCTGGGCTGCCTGCTTGGCGCCATGGTCGGTGCCGGCGGCCTGCCACCGCCACTGGCGGCTGTCCAGCGGCGGCTGCTCGCCAACGACCAAGCTGCCGGCTACCGCTCCGGCAACGACGTCGCGGCGGCCCTCGAGCTGGCCATCGCAGCCAGCGAAGGGCTGACCGCACCCGCGCTGCCCCCTGCCGTTGTGCGGGCATCGCCACCGATCGAGCAGCCGGGCAGCGGTGCGCCCACGGCTGCGCCGCCCCATGTGGTCGCCAGCCAGCTGCGCCGCATGCGTCGACCGAGCCGCCTGATCCAGCTGCTGATCGGGCTCGTCGTGGTCGGCGTCGCGGGCGTCTTTTGGCTGTCATCGGATGACGATGTGGAGATCGTGGCGCCAGACGGCGCCGATGAGCTCGGGCCCATTGAGCGGACCGTGCGGGTGACGCCGCCGCCCGACATGAAAGCGCCAGGACCAGCGCCGCCGAGCGAGGCTGGCGATGTGCCGCTGGCGGACGTACTGGCGGCGTTGCCGGACGGGCCGCGGGACGAGCTGCCGGCGCTGCCGGACGCAAAGACCCAGCTGCTAGCGCTGGTTGCCGGCCTGCGGTCGGAACCCTGCACACGGCTCGAGCTGGAGCCGTCGGCGGTGAGCGTCAGGCTGGTGGGCTCGACACCTACCGCGGCGGACCGGCAGGACATGCTGGCTCGCATCGCGGCGCTCGACGATGTGGACGATGCCGTGGTCGAGGTCGATGCAACGAGCCATTTCTGCCGGCTCTTCGACCTGCTGGCCAAGCTGACGGAGCCGGCGGTGCCGCGGCTCTTCGATCTCATGCCGAAGCGATCGACCTATCGGCTGACCGAGGCCGAGCCACTGGTCGTCGACGCGCTCACCCCCGGCTTCTCCAGCCATCTGAGTGTGCATTACTTCGCCGCCGACGGGATGGTGGTACACTTGACGCATCAGGAGGCGGAGATGCCGCGTCACCCGCCGTTCACGGATGTCCGGATCGGTGATCCAACGGACGGGCACTGGCTGACCATCGCCGAGCCCTATGGCCGCGAGCTGATCGTGGCACTGGCCAGCGAAGAGCTGTTGTTCACCGAGCCTCGCGCCCGCATCGAGCCGGCGGCCGACTATCTTGATGCGCTGGAGGAGGCGCTCGCCGCCCAGCGGCGCCGCCCGATCGCTTCCACGATGATAATCGAGACCAGGCCGGCCGATCGCTGAGGAGGTCCGCTTCTGCAAGAGCTTAATTTAGTTTGAATAAATATTAAATATTGCATTAAAAATATAAAGAGCGCTTTCTATTATACGAAGGGAAAAATCCATGACAGAAATCAAGAAACAATCGTTCGGCGAGCGTTGGAACCGTTTGCAGCCGTCCAAGACGTTGCTGGTCTGGTCGTGCATTGGGTCGGTCGCAGTGGCTTTGGTCGCCGGTTTCACTTGGGGTGGCTGGGTCACCGGCGGCACCGCTCGGGGCATGGCGGAGACCGCTGCGGATGAAGGCCGCTACGAGCTGGCGTCGATCATCTGCGTCGAGAAGTTCATGGCCGCACCCGATGCTGCGGCCCAGCTGACGGCATTGCAGGGTATCGCCAGCACCTATCGCCAGCGCCAGTTTGTCGAAGCAGGCAACTGGGCGATGATGCCGGATCTCGAGAAGGCATCGCGGCAATCGGCGGAGCTGTGCGCCAAGACTTTAGCGGCACTTCCACCTTTGGCCGCCGAGCCGGCGGTCGAGGCCATTGCCGTGGGCGCTGGGTCGACCACGCAATAGATTGACCACGCACTAAAAGATCAGCCGATCGCTTGGTGGCTCAACCGCCGGCGATCGGCTGGTGCCGTTGCTGGTAGTCAGCGAAAAGCGCTGCGACGGCGCATGACGCCATACGGGCGCGCGGCGTGTCCGCCCTGCTGGTGAGCACGATCGGTACCCTGGCCCCGAGCACGATACCTGCGGCATCGGCGTTGCCCAGAAACGTCAGATTCTTCGCCAACATGTTGCCGGCCTCAAGGTCGGGCACGACGAGGATGTTGGCCTGACCCGCCACCGGCGAGACGATGCCCTTGATCTTGGCTGCCTCTGGGCTGATCGCATTGTCGAAAGCGAGCGGACCGTCGAGCTTGCCGCCGATGATCTGCCCGCGCTCGGCCATTTTGCAGAGCGCGGCCGCGTCGATCGTCGACGGCAGCTTGAGCGTCACTGTCTCGACCGCCGAGAGGATCGCCACCTTCGGATCGAGGTTCAAAGCGATCGCCAGGTCGATGACATTCTGCACAATGTCGCGTTTGGCATCGAGATCGGGAAAGAGGTTGACGGCCGCGTCGGTGATCAACAGCGGCTGGTCGTAGGTGGGCACCGCCATTGCGAAGACGTGGCTGATACGACGCTCGGTACGAAGGCCAGTTGCCCTATCGGTCACGGCGCCCAGTATCTCGTCGCTATGCAGGCTTCCCTTCATGAGGAAGACACCGGCACCCTGGCGGATCATTTCGACGGCCTTGGCTGCCGAGGCGTGGCTGTGCTCCGTATTGACGATCTCGATCCCCTCAAGAGACCGGCCTAGCGTCTCTGCCGCGGCAAGGATGCGCGCCTTCGGGCCAACCAGCACGGGCTCGATGATCTTCGCATCCATTGCCTCAAGAGCACCTTCGAGGGACGGCGCGTCGCACGGATGGGCCACGATGGTGCGTGCCACGGGCAGCCCCTTGGTCGCCGAGATCAATCGCTCGTAGGCCTCATGCTCCTGCGGCTTCACCGGCATCTCGACCGTCTCGTTGACCTGCATCCTCTTGCCCTTCACGAAGCCCTCGTCACGCGTCTTGCTGCGCCGCACAAAATGTAGCCATCGCAGGACATGCGTCAACGGATGTCGTGCGATGGCTCATTTGCCGGCGGTCTCGACAGCGAGGCAGCCGAGCGCTTGTCGCGATCAGCCGATGTCCGCGGCGATCACCAGCTGGTCGACCTCGGCGCTGGCCACGCTCACGGAGGCCATGCTGCTTAACGTGCCCTTGTTCAGCGCAATGCTCTGGTCGTCGAACGTCAAGGTCTCGACTTGGCTAAGGATAGTCCGCGACGACGGGTCGTCGCGATCGCTGACAACCGCAGTCTGGCCGAATGCGAACATCGAGAAATCGTCGATCTTGCCGTCGAAGACGGCGGTGTCCTTGCCCTTGCCCCCATTGACGATGTTGATGCCGCCGGTGACGTAGAAGAGGTCGTTGCCGCGATCGCCGATTAGGATGTCGTTGCCGAGCCCGTCGACCAGCGTGTCGTTGCCCTTGCCACCATCGAGCCGGTTGAGGCCCGAATTGCCGACCAGGACATCGTTGCCCTTGTTGCCATGCACGATATCGTTCCCGTCGAGCGCGAAGATGAGCTCGTCGCCCTTGCCACCCCTGATGATCTCGTTGCCATCGGTGCCGACGATCGTCTCGTCGATCTCGGCGTTCAGCCAGCGGGAGGGATCGTCGAGCGCGTCGCGGACCACCGGCACGAAGCTCTCGGCGGACTCGAGCAGGCTCGCCGTGTCGATGTAGACAAGGATCGGGTGCTCGTTGCCAATGCCGGGGATCTGGCTGGCGGCGATGAGCTCTTCCGGCGTGTCCAGATCCTGCGGATTGAAGTCGGGTAGCTGCACCTCAGGCCGCTCGACGGTCAGGTCGACGCCTTCACGTGCGGCACCGCCTTCGATGAAGAGCGGGCTCAGCGCCGAGAGTTGTGCGACGAAATCGTCCGTGTGGACGATGTTGAGCTGTTCCACGCCCGCGACCGTCTCGGTCGATCCGGGCGAGCCGAGCGTGACCAGCAGGGTCTTTTCGGCCAGCGGGGCGAACGGGGCGCCGTCGCCGATCAGTCGAGCGGCACTCAGCTCGGCGATAATGCCGCCGAGGCTGTGGCCGGCGAGCAGGATCTGCTCGATACCGTTTGTCGGGGTCGCCGCATAGGTGAGCGCCGCCACCGAGGCGTCCTTGTGCGCGTTGAAGTAGAGGTCCCAGGCGCGGACGCCGGGCGCTATCTCCGCCCCTTGGAAGGCGAACTCGTTCGGTTCATCGGTGCTGCGATAGGTGATCACCAGGGTTTGGCGACCCTCAAGCTCACCGGTGTAGAAATGCGCCGCACTGGTGAATGTCCCGGACGGCAAGCCGACCTGGACGCCGATATCGACGCGATCCACGCCTTGGCTCTCCAGGCCTTGCAAGGCCAGCGGCACCCAGCCGCGATCCACAGCATTGCCGGTCGGAAGCTTCGGCAAGACCGGGGTGCTGGGATAGTCTGCGACGTCGGCGAACGTGTCATAGCCGAAGAGAGCGGCTTCGACGAGCTGTCTGTTGATCACGGGAATGCCCTTTCTTAAGGACGTTTTGTCTCAAATCGACTGCGTCGGCTCGCTATCGTAGATTCCGCGAACGCCGACTGCGTATTATCCCTTGATTGCTCGGTCGCTAAATTGATCCAAATCAATGGCAAGCAAAAAACGTAACACCAGACCGCGGCGGAAATGCTGTCCGTGGCGCGAACTGTCTTGCACGTCAACGCTCGAGCACGTAGCGACCCGGTGCCGGATCGAGAGGCGGCAGCCCACGCTCAGCGGCACCCATCGCCGGCGGTGCGCCCCGCGCGCCGCTGCGCTCGGCGAGCCAGTCCGCAAAAGCCAGCCACCACGAGCCGTCCTGCGGCTGCGTCGCGGCATACCATTGCTCAGGCGGCTGATAGATCGCATTTGCCGCCATGGTCTCCAGCCGGAAATGCCGGTGCGGATGATCGGGCCGGCTGACGATGCCCGCATTGTGACCACCATTGGTTAGCGCCATGGTGACCGGCACATCGGTCAACAGGCGGATCTTGTAGACCGACTCCCAGGGCGCAATGTGGTCCTTCTCGGTGCCGACGGCGAAGATCGGCACGCGGATGTCGGTCAGCGCCACGGCCCGGCCATCGACCGCGTAGCGGCCGCGGCTAAGCCGGTTCTCGAGAAAAAGCGATCGCAAGTACTCGCTGTGCATCCGCGCCGGCATGCGCGTGCCGTCCGCGTTCCAGGCCATCAGCGCGGTCATCGGGTCTCGCTCGCCAAGCAGATACTGGCGGATGACGCGCGACCAGACGAGGTCATTGGAGCGCAGGAGCCGAAACGCACCGGCCATCTGCTCGGTATCCAGATAGCCCTGCTGCCACATCATGTCCTCGAGATAGGCGATCTGCCCCTCGTCGATGAACAGCATCAGCTCGCCCGCCTCGCTGAAATCGGTCTGCGCCGCGAGCAGGGTCAAGGAAGCGAGACGATGATCGCCGTCGCGGGCCATGGCGGCGGCGGCAATGGCGAGAATGGTGCCGCCCAGGCAGTAGCCCATCGCATGGACCTGCGCCTTGGGCTGAATGGTCTCGATGGCGTCGAGTGCGGCGAGCACACCCTGCCGTCGATAGTCGTCCAGCCCGAGCGTGGCGTCGTCGGCACCAGGGTTGCGCCAGGAGATGCAGTAGACCGTGTGCCCGCGACCGACCAGAAACTCGATGAGCGAGTTGCCGGGCTCGAGATCGAGAATGTAGTACTTCATGATCCAGGCGGGCACGATGAGCACGGGCTCGGGATAGACCGTCTCGGTCGCCGGTACGTACTGGATAAGTTCGATGAGATCGTTGCGCATCACGACGCGGCCCGCCGTCAGAGCCAGATTGCGCCCGACGGCGAATGCCTCGCTGCCCGCCGGCCCACTGCCCGATGCCTGCCGCTCGAGATCCTCGGCCAGGAGCTGAAAGCCGCGGACCAGGTTCTGCCCACCCTCGGCCAACGTCCGCTCCAGCACGTCGGGATTGGTCAATGGAAAGTTCGAGGGTGCTAGGCGATCGAGCGCATTGCGCGCCAGAAACCGCATCTGCCGCTCGTGCTGACCGCTCACGCCGGGCAAGCCGGTGGTCGCCTGGTCCCACCAAGCCTCCGTCGCCAGGAAGCTCTGTGACCAGGCGTTGAAGGGGAACTTGTGCCACGCCTCTGCGGCGAAGCGGGGATCGTCGCCCTCTGGCGGATGCGGCTCGCTGCCACCGCCACTGCGTGCCGCGTAGAGGCAGAGCCGCCATGTCTCGTAGAGGGCTGCCTGGCCGAGCTCGACCTGCCGACCAGGCGCGTTCGTCAGGTTCGTAGCCCAGTCGCTCCACGCCGCCGCGAGCGCGGTCGGCGAGATCCCCGCGGTAAGCTTCGCTTGGCCGGCATGCCAAAGCCGGTCGAGCTGGGTATAACGGGGCAGCAACCGGCTCAGATCAGCGACCTCTCCGGGCCGCTGCCTGGTAACGGCTTGGCCGGCACGCGCCTGCTTCGCGCGACCCCTGGCGATGCTTTTGCCAGCCATTTCTCTCCCCCGAGCGAATGCAGCCTTAAAGCGCAGTTGGCGCTCCTCCGGCCTTTGCGCAAGTGGCCCGGCGGCAAGCGGATCGCACACCGAAAGCATGGACATGCGGGGAGACGACGCCTAGGCATCCGTCGATCGTTACTTGCACGGCGGGAGAGAAACGCATGCGTCTCTATGATTTCGGGTTGGTCATCCTCATCGCCGGCATCGCGGCCGCGGTCGCCCTGGTCGTGGCAGCACAGGTCAACTGACGCGGCCGGAGAAGGCGGGTGCGGCGGCGGCACGGCTACCGGCGAGCGCGTGGCGGCTGGGCCGACGGCATAGGTTGGGGAACCAAGTCCGGATCCAGCGCCTATTGAGGCACGTGGCCTCTCGTGGCGTGGATCCGCGCCGCTTAGCTGAGCCGCTGGCGATGCCACAAGATGTGCTCCGCCATGAAGCTTTGCATGAAGTAGTAGGAGTGGTCGTAGTCGGGCTGACGACGCAGCTGCAGCGGAATGCCGGCCTTGGCGCAGGCTTCCTCGAGCAGCTCGGGCTTCAGCTGGTCGGCCAGGAAATTGTCGCCAAGGCCTTGATCGACAAGGATCTCGGTGATCTTCTTACCATCCTCGATCAACGCCGTGGCGTCGAACGCTCGCCAGTCGCCTCGGTCGTTTCCGAGATAGGTGCCGAGCGCCTTCTCGCCCCACGCGCAGCGCATCGGCGAGCAGATCGGCGCGAAGGTGGAGATCGAGCGGTATAGATCGCCGTGCTTGAGCGCCAGGGTGAGGGCACCGTGCCCGCCCATAGAGTGGCCGGCGATCCCCTGGCGGGTCGGATCGATCGGAAAGTGTGCCGCGACCAGCTGCTGCAGCTCGCCCGTGACGTAGCTCGCCATGCGATAGTGTTTCGCCCAGGGCTGGACCGTGGCATCGACGTAGAACCCGGCGCCCGATCCCAAATCGTAGCTGTCATGCTCGCCCGGCAGGTCAAGGCCGCGCGGGCTCGTATCCGGGCAGACGACGATCATCCCGGCTGCGGCAGCCGGAGCCTGGAATCCGGCCTTGGTCGTGGCGTTCTCCCAGGTGCAGGTCAGGCCTGAGAGCCACCAGAGCACCGGGCAGCGCTGCCCAGTCTCGGCTGCGGGCGGCAGAAAGATCGAGAACTCCATGGGCGTGCCGGTCGCGGTTGACTGGTGCCGGTAGACCGCCTGCACACCGCCGTGGCAGCGATGGCCGGCGACGATCTCAGGCGCGGCACCTGCCATCAATAGACCACCACGCCGCGGATCGACTTGCCCTCGTGCATCAAGTCGAAGCCCTCGTTGATTTCGGCGAGCGGCATCGAGTGGGTGATCAGATCATCGATATTGATCTTCTTCTCCATGTACCAGTCGACGATCTTCGGCACGTCGGTGCGGCCGCGCGCGCCGCCGAACGCCGTTCCGCGCCAGAAACGGCCGGTGACCAGCTGGAACGGACGGGTCGAGATCTCCTGGCCGGCGCCGGCGACGCCGATGATGATGCTCTCGCCCCAGCCCTTGTGGCAGCATTCGAGCGCCTGGCGCATCGTTTTGACGTTGCCGATGCACTCGAAGCTGTAGTCGGCTCCGCCCTTGGTCAGCTCGACCAGATACGCGACGATGTCCTTGTCACCCAGCGTCTTTGGGTTGACGAAATGGGTCATGCCAAACTTTCGGCCGATGGCCTCGCGCGCCGGATTGAGGTCGACGCCCACGATCATGTCGGCGCCGACGAGCTTCGCCCCCTGGATCACGTTGAGGCCGATGCCGCCAAGGCCGAAGACGACGACGTTCGAGCCCGGCTCGACCTTGGCCGTGTTGATCACCGCGCCGATGCCGGTGGTGACGCCGCAGCCGATGTAGCAGATCTTGTCGAAAGGCGCGTCGCTGCGCACCTTGGCGACGGCGATCTCGGGCAGCACCGTGAAGTTGCTGAAAGTCGAGCAGCCCATGTAGTGGAAGATCGGGTCCTTGCCGATCCGAAACCGCGAGGTGCCGTCCGGCATCAGGCCCTGGCCCTGGGTCGAGCGGATCGCCTGGCAGAGATTGGTCTTCGGATTGAGGCAGTACTCGCACTCGCGGCATTCGGGCGTGTAGAGCGGAATGACGTGGTCACCCACCTTGACCGAAGTCACCCCTGCGCCGACCTCGACCACGATGCCGGCACCTTCATGGCCGAGGATCGCCGGGAACATGCCCTCGGGGTCGCCGCCGGAGCGGGTGAACTCGTCGGTATGGCAGATGCCGGTCGCCTTGATCTCGACCAAGACCTCGCCGTCGCGCGGGCCATCCAACTCCACCGCCGTCACCTCGAGCGGCTTGCCCGCCTCGAACGCCACCGCCGCCTTCACCTGCATTGTACCACTCTCCGCTTGACTTGACCCATGCTCGTCAGGTCGCGGACCTTAGCAGGCAGGTCGCCCAGAGGCGACACCCGGCACACCACTTCCGGGGTCGGCAGGCGACAACCGTGTTCCGAAATAGCGAAAACCCCGCGAGCAACTAGGGCAGCGCGGGGCTTTCAGGCATCTGATGCCTTGATCCGACCTGGGCCGGATCCGTATCAGGACGACGCTCTCGCGCCTCCCGTGTGCAGCTCATCGATATCGTGCCGGCCCGAACGAAGCCGGATGACCCGTCGCGCTCGAACCGTGACCCCATGGCCGTGGCGATGGGATCGCTATGGCGTCTTGGGTGGATCTTCCATGCGCGTCTCGCACCCTCCCATCCGATCGGTTGCGCCAATCATTGGTTGGCCGATGGCGCCTGCGACAAACCTCATCATAGCCCGGCTGATGCTCGACTTCATTGGGCCACAACGAAGTCTCGCCGACACCAGAACTGGACCAATACCAACAAGTCAACGATAGAATAGGTTGGCCGAAAAAGCAACGGCTGATCCATTGCAGACCGTCATTCTCGCCGCGCAGAGCGTGGGTGCCATCATCGCCGAGCGGCGCACCGACCCGACCGCGCGGATCGGTGCGCCGCTCGGCGAGGGGCCGAAGCCCGCGGACGCTACTCATTCATCCGCGCCCAGGCGAAGTGTGGGCTGTCCTGCGCCTCGATCGGCAGCTCGACGCCCTCGACCATGGCCCAGTTGATGACTTGATGGTGCAGGGGAAGGTAGACGTTGGCTGCCTTGGCGAGCTCCCAGGCCTCGGCGATCAACGCGTCGCGAACGGCCAGATCGACCGTGCCTTCCATCGCCGTGGTCAGTTCGTCGAGCCGCGCGCTCGAGAAACCCGTGAAGTTCCAGCTGCCCTCGGTCGCATAGAGGAAGTTGAACACATAGTGGCTATCTAGCGTCGGCACGCCCCAGCCAAGCATGTAGAAGTCATATTCGCCATTCTGCAGCTCGGCGAAGTGGATGCTCTTACTCTGCGCCACGAGGTTCACCTCAATGCCGATCTGCGCCAGCATGCCGACCACGGCTTGACAGATCGCCTCGTCGTTCACGTAGCGGTCGTTCGGGCAGTGCAGCGTTGTGGCGAAGCCGTCGGAATACCCCCCTTCGGCCATCAGGGCCTTGGCTGCCTCGACGTCAAAGGTGGGCCGTTCGTCGAGCGTCTTGGTGTAGCCGTGCACACCAGGCGACGTGATGATGCCGGCTGGCTCGGCGAGGCCCCGCATCACCCGGTCCCTGATCGCCTCGATGTTGATCGCCCGGGTCATGGCCGCGCGTACCGCAGGCTCTTTGAACGGGTTGCCCTCGGAGAAGCGCAGTTCATCACTGCCAACGTCAAGGCCGAAGAAGATCGTCCGTATCTGCGGTGTCGAGGCGGTCTTCAGCCCGGGCGTCGCCTTGATCCGCTCGAGGTCCTGGATCGGTGGGTCGAGCAGAAAGTCGATCTCACCGGAAAGCAATGCCGCGGTGCGTGTCGCCGCGTTGGCGATGGGCGTGTAGACGATCTCGTCGATGTTGTGCGGGTGCGCCTCGAGACCCCACCAGTCGGGGTTCTTGACCATCACCGTGCGCACGTCCGGCTCCCGCGCCGCGAGCTTGAACGCACCCGTGCCGTTGGCGTTGCGGACCGCATAGTTCTCCTCGCCGCCGGCGAAGTCCTGCGGCACGACCACGTCGTTGGCCTCGGCCCATGCCCGGCTCATCATCATCAGCTCGGTCAGCTGGTTCGGGAGGATCGGATTGGGGGCGGTGGTTCGGATGCGGACGGTCATGTCGTCGACCGCCTCGACGCTTTCGACCGAGGTGAGGTAGTCGGCAAAGTCCGATGTCTCGGCCCTGGCCCGCTCGAAGCTGAAGACGACGTCGTCGGCGGTGAACGGTGCGCCGTCATGAAAGGTCACACCATCGCGCAGCTCGAACTCCCACACGGTCGGCTCGACCGCTTGCCAGGACACGGCGAGCGCCGGCTGCATCTCGAGGCTGGCGTCGCGCCAGATTAGCGGATCGTAGACCTGCTGATTGGCGGTGTTGGTCGGGCCCTCGTTCTGCGAATGGGGGTCGGAGGTCAGGGCGTCGCCCTGGCTCGCCCAGCGCAAGGTATTCGCAGCGCCCGCATCGGCTGCGACGCTCAACAGCAGCGCCGCGGCAGCGGCGCCTGCACGGACTATCCACAGCATGATGACTTTCCCAATTCGAGCTCGACCGAGCCGAGGCCGGGCCCTTGCGAACATGAAAAATGGCTGAAGGCGGGCCGTCAACCGACCAGGATGTCGCCGCCTGCGCGCGGCCAGCTATCGCTCGGCACGCGGCAGCCTGACACCAAGTAGCGCAAATGCAACGGCCATGGAGTGCCTAAGCCATCGCCACACGGCTGGTCGCGAGACAACATGATTGCGTCCGAGCGAGACGGCAGCGCCTTAGCGGACGGAAAAGACAAATGTCATGGCCACACTGGCCAGCGCCGGGCCGACCACGCGTGTTTAGAGCACACCGGCAGCGGGCAGCAGGAGGACGGTGACCGAGGTGACCAGGAACCCGACGCTCAATCGGCCGCCGGGTCGGCGAGCTTCGCCGCCAAGCGTTCGCGCGCTGTGAGGGAGAGCTGCAGATGCAGCTCCTTGAGCTGCTTCTCGGTCACTGGTGCCGGCGCGCCCAGGAGCAGTTCCTGCGCCTGCTGGTTCATCGGGAAGGCGATGACCTCGCGCAGGTTCTCGGTGTCTGGCGAGCAGCATAACGATGCGGTCGAGGCCGGGCGCGATGCCGCCATGCGGTGGTGCGCCGTAATGCAGCGCCCGCAACATGCCGCCGAAACGCTCCTCGAGCACCTGCTTGCCGTAGCCGGCGATCGCGAAGGCCTTCTCCATGATGTCGGGCCGATGGTTCCGGATGGCGCCGGACGACAGCTCGACGCCGTTGCAGACGATGTCGTACTGGTAGGCCAGGATCTCCAGCGGGTCCTTGGTCTCCAGGCCTCCAGCCCGCCCTGCGGCATCGAGAACGGGTTGTGCGAGAAGGCGACCGCCTTGGTGTCCTCGTCCCACTCGAACATCGGGAAGTCGACGATCCAGCAGAAGCGGTAGCACTCCTTGTCGACCAGATCGAGGTCGCGCCCGAGCTTGTCCCTGGCTGCCCCTGCGAACTTGTAGAAGGCAGTGGGTCGCCCGCGACGAAGAACACGGCATCGCCATCGACGAGACCGCAGCCTTGCCGGAGCGCTGCCGTCTTCTCGGCCCCGAGGTTCTTCGCGAGCGGCCCCGATCCTTCGCCGTCCTTGAAGAAGATGTAGCCGAGGCCGGGCTGGCCCTGCTCCTGCGCCCAGCCGTTCATCCGGTCGAAGAAGGCACGGCTGCCGCCGGACGGCGCCGGGATCGCCCAGACCTCGTGCTTCGGGCTCCTTGGCCAGGATCGAGGCGAAGATCTTGAAGCCCGAGTCGCGAAACGTGTCGCTCACGTCCTGCATCCGGATCGGGTTCCGGAGATCGGGCTTGTCGGTGCCGTAGCGCTGGATCGCGTCCTTATAGGCGATGTGCGGGAACGGCATGGGCGTCACCGCCCAGTCCGAGAACTCCTCGAACAGGCCGTGCATCACCGGCTCGACCGCGGCGAACACGTCCTCCTGCGTGACGAACGCCATCTCGAGGTCGAGCTGGTAGAACTCGCCCGGGCTGCGGTCGGCGCGGGCGTCCTCGTCGCGAAAGCAGGGGGCGATCTGGAAGTAGCGATCGAAGCCCGACATCATCAACAGCTGCTTGTACTGCTGCGGCGCCTGGGGCAGCGCGTAGAAATGACCCGGATGAACCCTGGACGGCACCAGATAGTCGCGCGCACCCTCGGGCGAGCTGGCGGTCAGGATCGGGGTCTGGATCTCGGTGAAGCCCTGCTCCATCATCCGCCGGCGAATGCTCGCGGTGACCGCGGAGCGCAGCCGGATCTGCCGCTGCATCTTCTCCCGCCGGAGGTCGAGGAAGCGATAGGTGAGGCGGGTCTCCTCCGGGTAGTCGCGCTCGGCATTGACCTGAAGCGGCAGGGTGTCGGCCATCGATTCCACGGTCATCGTCTCGGCGACGATCTCGATCTCGCCGGTCGGCAGGTCGCGGTTGACGGTCTCCTCGGTGCGGGCGACCACCTCGCCGGTCACCGTGATCACGCTCTCCAGGCGAAGCGCCTCCGCCTCGGCGAAAATGGCCGTCTCGGGCTGGAACACGACCTGGGTGATCCCGGTGTGATCGCGCAGGTCGATAAACAGCAACTGGCCGTGATCGCGCTTTCGGTGTACCCAACCGCTCAAACGGGCGGTGCTCGCGACCTGGCCCTTGGCCAGCTCGCCGCAGCGGTGCGTACGATAACGGTGCATGCCGTCACTCTCGACAGAAGGAAAGGAAGCTCGGGGCGAAAAGCCGCGTAAAGGTCACAAGGTCGGTCGACCTGTCAAGCCGGCAGGCGGTCACCCGGCAGTCGACCCGAAGCCCGGCAGCAACCCCGTTCCCGATCATGACGCTGATCAGCACGACAAGCGAGCTCGAGGCAGTGATGGCGCGGCTGCGCCAGGAGCCGTACGTCACCATCGATACCGAGTTCATGCGCGAGCGCACCTACTGGGCAAAGCTCTGCCTGGTCCAGCTCGCCGGCAACAGCGAAGCGGTCGAGGTCGACACGCTCGCCCCCGGCATCGACCTCCAGCCGCTGCTCGACCTCCTGGCGGATACGTCCGTGCTCAAGGTGTTCCACGCCTGCCGCCAGGACCTGGAGATCTTTCAGCGGCTGATGAATGGCAGCCTGCCCGAGCCGATCTTCGACACCCAGATCGCCGCCATGGTCTGCGGCTTCGGTGAGGAGGTGGCCTACGAGACGCTGGTCAATCGACTGGCCAAGGCCAAGCTCGACAAGAGCTCGCGGTTCACCGACTGGAGCCGCCGGCCGCTGTCGCAGGCCCAGCTCGCCTACGCGCTCGCCGACGTCACTCATCTTCGCGTCATCTACGAGAAGCTACAGCGGCGGATCGAGGAGGCCGGCCGCCTGGGCTGGGTCGAGGAGGAGACCCGCTATCTGACCAATCCGGACCTCTACGTCACCAAGCCCGAGGATGCCTGGCAGCGGCTCAAGGTGCGCTCGCGCGAGCCGCGCTTCATCGCTCTCGTCCAGCATCTGGCCGCCTGGCGTGAGCGCAAGGCGCAGACCCGCGACCTGCCGCGCAACCGCGTCGTCCGCGACGACCTGCTGATGGAGCTGGCCGCCCAGCGCCCGCGCGATCAGGAAGCGTTGCGCAAGCTCGATCGTATCAACCTCGACAAGGAGAGCATGCGCGAGGTCGTGGCGGTCATCGAGGCGGTGTTCCAGATTCCCGAAGCCGAGCTGCCGCGCCTCCCGGAGCCCAAACCGCCGGTCAAGGGCCTCGGCCCCACGGTCGACCTCTTGCGGGTTCTGCTGAAGCAGTGCGCCGACGAGAGCGACGTGGCGCAACGGCTGATCGCCACCAGCGCCGAGCTCGAGGCGCTGGCCCAGGACGATGCGGCCGACGTTCCAGCGCTGCATGGCTGGCGCCGCGAGCTCTTCGGCGCTCAGGCACTCGAGCTGAAGGCTGGCCGAATCGCGCTGGCGCTCGAGAACCACCGGGTCGTGCTGCTCGATCTCGAGGATGACTGAGAGCGGTCGATGCTCCTCGTCACCGGCGCTGGCGGTTTCATCGGGAGTGCCATCGCCCGGACGCTCGGCGACATGGCCCTTGCCCTGGGTCACCGCAGCGACGACTGGACGGATCGCCTCGATAGCGTCACCGTCATCGTACATGCCGGGCGCGACCCGAGGCTCGGCAAGCCCGATTACCGGCTCGAGGACGATGCCGAGCTGCAGATAGCGCGCGTCGCCGCCGAGCGCGGCTTGCCGTTTCTCACCCTCGGCACGCGCAAGGTCTACGCCCCGGCCCAGGCGCCGTTGTGCGAGGACGCGCCGCTCGGCCCCAGCGACCGCTACGGCGAGCAGAAGCTGCAGATGGAAGAAGCGCTGCAGCGGTTGCTCGGCGAGCGGCTCACCCGACTCCGGCTCGCCAACATCTTCGGCTTCGAGCGTGGCCGACAGAGCTTCATGGGCCGAATGCTGCATGGCCTCGAGCGGGACGACACGATCACCTTCGACATGAGCCCCTTCGTCGCCCGCGACTTCCTGCAGGTCGAGACCGCTGCCGCCGCCATTGCGCCGACTGCTGGCGGCACCACCCGGCGGCATCGTCAATATCGGCTCCGGCGTGCCGCTCGAGACCGGTCGCCTGGCGCTCGCCGTGATCGAGGGCAGGGACGCCGGACGGCTGCTCGTCGAAAGTCCCGACGCGAGCGATGCGTTCACGCTCGACGTCAGGCGAATGCGCGCGCTCACTCGGTATCACGATGGAGAGATCAGGCTTGCTGCGCCGGGCCAATGATATCGGCCGGCAGCTCCGCCTGGCCGAAGGTGCCGCCGGCTCGTCCGCCATTCGATGACTAAAGCAGCTGCTGCGCCTGAAACCGGCGGGGCGGGTCGACCAGCCGGTCCTGTGCCGCGATCAGCACGAGCTCGTCCTCGCCCGCCTCGACGGTCGCCTGGACCAGCCCGAACATCGCGCTTGCCGTCCGCTCCAGCGTGACCACGGGATCGGCCCCGCTGGCGAGCCAGTTGGCGAGGGTCAGCGCCGTGAAGACGTCGCCCGTGCCACTGAGCTTGACCGGCAGGCGTGGCGTCCAGACGACCCAGGTGCCGAGCGCGCTCTCCGCCAGCATGCCGAGCTCGCCCGGCCGCTCGGGGAGTTCCAGGCTGGTCGCCATGACCAACTTCGGCCCGAGCTCGCGCACGCGCCTTGCCGCGGCCAGCACGTCGGCGAGGCTCTGCAAGTTCCCGGCTGGCCAGGTAGCCGAGCTCGAACTGGTTGGGCGTGACGATGTCGGCCCTGCGCACGGCCTCGTCGCTTGAAGAACTCGGGCAAGCCCGCGCGAACGAAGAAGCCGCGGTCGTGATCGCCCATGACCGGATCGCAGACGTAGAGCGCGTCGGGCGCGGCGGGCGCGACACCAGGGCCACCGTCTCGAGCACGGCCTGGCCCAGCTCCGGCGTCGCCAAGATAGCCAGAGAGCACCGCCTTGGTGCGGTCGAAGCCGCCGCGCTCCTCGACCCCGGCCAGTACCTCGCGCACGGTCGCCACGGGCAGGACATCGCCGCGCCAGGCGCCGTAGCCCGTGTGGTTGCTGAACAGCACGGTGTTGACCGGCCAGACCTCGTGGCCCAGCCGCTGCAGCGGAAAGACCGCGGCACTGTTGCCGACATGACCATAGGCCACGGGCGACTGGATCGAGATGATACCGTCCTGCATCGTCGCTTTCCTCGGCAGTCGAGATCAGTCGGACCGCGGCTGGAAACAACCCCGATCAAGTGGCCCTTGCCAGCGCCATGGATGGGCTTAACTCTGGGGCCACTTTCCGAGGAGATGCCGGATGCTGCTTGACCCTGCCCATCTTCGCCAGAACTATGATATGGGTGCCCTGGACGAAGCGGCCGCCGACGGCGACCCCTTCAAGCAGTTCGCCAAATGGTTCGAGGAGGCGCTGGCCTCGGAGATCATGGAGCCCAACGCGATGGCGCTCGCCACTGTCGACGCTGAGGGCCGGCCGGGCAACCGCATGGTGCTGCTCAAGGGGATGGACGGCGCAGAGCTTCGTGTTCTTCACCAACTACGAGAGCCGCAAGGCCAGCGACATCGTCGCCAATCCGCGCGCCGCACTGCTCTTCTGGTGGGACCGGCTGCATCGCCAGGTGCGGATCGAGGGGTGCGTCCAGGAGGTGACTGCTGCGCAGTCCGACGCCTACTACCACAGCCGCCCCTACAGCAGCAGGATCGGAGCCGCCGCCTCGCCGCAGAGCCAGGTGATCGAGTCACGCGAGGCGCTCGAGGGGCGTTTCCGCTCTCTCGCAGAGGCTTTCCCCGACGCGCCCCCGCGCCCGGACCATTGGGGCGGTTACCGGCTCGTTCCCGACCGCTTCGAGTTCTGGCAGGGCCGCGAGAGCCGGCTGCACGACCGGCTCGCCTACCGGCCGGAGGGCGATGGGTGGAGGATCGAGCGCCTCGCACCCTGATCACGGTCGCAATCGCCCGGCCGCCATCGATTCGCGAATAGAACCAGGATACCTCCGGGTGCGATTGTGGTAGACCGTTCGGGGTCACCAGTGACGGAGAGCCACGGCATGAGAGAGCGCAGCAGCACCCCGCCGTCGGGCGAGCGCAAGAACGTGTTCATCACCGGGGCCAGTCGCGGCATCGGTCATGCGACCGCTGCCTATTTCGTGCGCCAGGGCTGGCGGGCGATCACCTGCTCGCGCGACGAGGTGCCGCCACAATGTCCGCGGGACGAGCGCCTGGCCCACATTACGGCCGATCTGGCCCACACCTCGAATCTGCCGGAGGCGGCGGAGCGGCTGGAGGAGATCCTGGACGGCGCACCGATCCATGCGCTCGTCAACAATGCCGGCTACTCACCCAAGGGCGAGAACGGCTCGAGGCTCGGCTGCCTCGACGGCGACATGGCGGTCTGGAACAAGACGTTCGCGATCAACTTCCTCGCGCCGGTGTTCTTCAGCCGGGCGATGACCCCCAAGCTCGCCCAGACCGGCGGCACGATCGTCAACATCACCTCGATCGCCGGCCATCGGGTGCACCCCTTCGCCGGCAGCGCCTATGCGACCTCGAAATCGGCGCTCACCGCGCTCACGCGTGAGCTTGCGGCCGACCTGGCGCATCTCGGCATCCGCGCCAACGCCGTCTGCCCGGGCGAGATCAACACGGCCATCCTCTCGCCAGGCACCGACAAACTGGTCGAGCGGATTCCGCTCAAGCGCCTGGGCTCGCCCACAGAGGTGGCGGCCGTCATCTACTACCTCTCGACAGATCAGAGTTCGTACATCACCGGTGCTGAGATCCCGGTGAACGGTGGCCAGGACCTCTACTGAGCCGGGGACGCCAGCCCAGGGGCGGCAACGACCCACTGCTCTCGCCACAGCTCACGTCGAGCGCGAAGGCCCTCTTTCTCATGTGTCGAGGGCGTGCTTTGGTTGAATGATTCGCCAGGATGAGAACTCGCGTGCCCGCGGGGCCAATCGGCTGACGCCGGACGCTTTCGAGCAGGCCATCCATCAGACGCCTGCCCGCAGGCAGGAGATACTGGCACTGCATCGATCGTTGAAATCGTGACGCAAGCGACCTAGTGTCTTTTGCGGCTGCTACTTGAGAGACGTCGACAATTCCGGTGGCTGCAGAAGTGCTTACACCGCGTCGGCCAAGAATGGACGTAAAAAGAGCTTCGCGTCGAGCAAACGATCGGGAATATTCATTGTCCCTCACCGCATCCGTTAATGCCTTTGTCGAGTTCGACCGCGTCCAGAAGAGCTACGACGGGGAGGTTCTCGTCGTCAAAGATCTGAACCTGGCGATGCCGAAGGGCGAGTTCCTGACCATGCTCGGGCCCTCTGGGTCGGGGAAGACCACCTGCCTGATGATGCTAGCCGGCTTCGAGACCGCAACGCATGGCGAGATCCGTCTGGGTGGCAAGGAGATCAACAATATTCCGCCCCACAAGCGCGGGATCGGCATGGTTTTTCAAAGCTATGCGCTGTTTCCGCACATGACGGTCGCCGAGAATCTCGCCTTTCCGCTCGAGGTGCGCGGCATGGCGAAGGACGACCGCGAAACCAAGGTCAGGCAGGCCCTGGACATGGTGCAGATGGGCGGATTTGGTGGCCGACGCCCGGCACAGCTGTCGGGCGGGCAGCAACAGCGGATCGCGCTGGCGCGGGCGCTGGTCTTCGACCCGGAACTCGTGCTGATGGACGAGCCACTGGGCGCGCTGGACAAGCAATTGCGTGAGCACATGCAGTACGAGATCAAGCGCCTGCACGAGCGCCTCGGGATCACGGTGGTCTATGTGACCCACGACCAGTCCGAAGCGCTGACCATGTCCGATCGGGTGGCTGTCTTCGATGATGGTGTCATTCAGCAGCTCGCTCCGCCGAACGATCTCTACGAACGGCCGGAAAACAGCTTCGTGGCGCAGTTCATCGGTGAGAACAACAAGCTGTCGGGCACGGTTCAGTCGATCGCCGGTGACGTCGTGACGGTAAAGCTGGCCAACGGCCAGCTGTGCCGGGCTCTGGCGGTGAAATGCGGTGACGTGGGCAGCGAGATACTGATCTCGATCCGGCCCGAGCGCGTGCGCATCGGCGCGGTGGAGGACGTGAACACGACCGAGGCCAGGGTGCTCGAGCTCATCTATCATGGCGACCATATCCGTTGCCGACTGAGTGTTCACGGCGACGACGAGTTCGTGGTCAAGGTGCCCAATGCTGCCGGCAAAGGTCCACTGGAGGTTGGCCAAATCACCCGCGTGAGCTGGGATGTGGAGGATGCCCGGGCGCTCGATCCTCTAAACTGACAACCACTGGGGTGTCCACGCCCCAGGCACACTGACGGCCATAACATGGGAGATGACAGCTGATGAAGAAGACACTCGTGTTGACGACGGCGCTGACCGGGATCGCCTTCTCGGCCTCGGCGCAGGAGATCACCGTTCTGGGCTGGGGCGGTGCCTACACGCAGAGCCAGGTCGAGGCGTATCACAAGCCGTTCACGGCCGAGACCGGGATCAAGGTCAACTCGGCCGACGCCGACAACCCGGCCGCACCCATCAAGGCGCAGGTCGAGGCGGGCAATGTGACCATCGACGTCGCCAGCGTCGAGATTGCCGACGCCGTTCGCCTGTGCGACGAGGGCCTCGTCGTCGAGATCGACGCCTCGACCCTGCCGCCGGCGCCCGATGGCACGCCCGCGGTCGACGACTTCATCGAGGGCACGCTCAGCGATTGCATGGTGCCGACCGACATCTTCGCGACGGCGATCGCCTACGACACCACGAAGTTCCCGGACGGCGGGCCGCAGACCATCGCCGACTTCTTCGACACGACCACCTTCCCCGGCAAGCGCGGGCTGAAGAAGGGTGCCAAGACGACACTCGAGATGGCATTGATGGCCGACGGTGTGCCGGCGGACGAGGTCTACGCCCTGCTCGAGACCGAGGAAGGCGTCGACCGTGCCTTCGCCAAGCTCGACACCATCAAGGACGAAGCGGTGTGGTGGGAGGCAGGCTCGCAGCCGCCGCAATTGCTGGCCGACGGCGAGGTGTCGATGACGATGGCCTGGAACGGCCGGATCTTCAATGCCGCCGTGGGCGAGGGCAAGCCGTTCGCCATCATGTGGGACGGACAGGTCTTCGAGTGGGAAGGCTGGGTGATACCCGAGGGCGCGCCCAACATGGATGCCGCCCTGGAGTTCGTGAAGTTCTCCACCTCGACCGAGCCGCTCGCGGTCGCCGCTTCGTGGATCAGCTACGGTCCGCCGCGCAAGTCGTCGGCACCGCTGATCGGCAAGTCGCATGACGGCGCGGTCGACATGGCGGAGCACCTGCCGACCTCGCCAGCCAACATGACCAACGCGCTGGGCTCGTCGCTGGAGTTCTGGGTCGACCACGACAGCGAGATGAACGAGCGCTTCAACGCCTGGCTCGCCAGCTAGGCGCCTGGCTCGCCACCTGAGCCAGGGCCGCAGCGCCGGGGTCTGCCCGGCGCTGCGTCAGGCGGCTCGGGCGAACGGGGGATGACGAGATGCCCGAGGGCATGAGCGCGGGGCTCACCACCGCCGACGGCAAGCCGCTGAAGGAAGCGCTCGCCGCAGCCGAGATGCAGGCCAAGCGCCGGGCCTTCCTGCTGGTTTTTCCACTCCTTCTTGTTCGTCATCGTCACGTTCGTGGCGCCCATCGCGCAGATGCTCGTGCGATCGGTGCACAACCCGTCATTCTCCCAATCTGCACTGCACCTTGCGGCATGGTTCGACGAGAACCCTCCCGGCACCGAGCCGGATGAAGCCGCATTCGAGGCGCTGGTGATGGACCTGCGGCAGATGCGCGAGGAGAAGTCGCAAGGCGAGGCCGGAACCCGCGTCAACTACGACTATTCCGGCGCGCGCTCGCTGTTCACGTCGACGGCCCGCAAGGCCGAGCGCCTCGAACCACCCTACAAGGAAGCCTTGCTGGAGGAAGACGAGGACTGGGGCGACCCGGCCCTGTGGCAGGCGATGCGCGGGGCATCGTCCGCCTACACGCTGAATTTCTATCTGGCGGCGCTGGATCTGGGGCGTGACGCGAACGGTGAGATCGTCGCCGTCGACGAGAACCGCGCGGTCTATGTCAAGCTCTTCTGGCGGACCATGCTGCTCTCGGTGCTGATCACCGCCACGACGCTGATCCTGGGCTTTCCCATAGCTACATCTGCTGGCAACGCTGCCGCTGCGCTACTCCAACCTCTTGATGATCCTCGTCCTGCTGCCGTTCTGGACCTCGCTCCTCGTCCGGACGACGTCCTGGATCGTGCTGCTGCAGAGCCAGGGCGTCGTCAATGACCTGATGGTCGCCACCGGCATCGTCGGCGACGAGAGCCGGCTGCAGATGATCTACAACCAGACCGGCACGATCATTGCGATGACCCATATCCTGCTGCCGTTCACGGTCCTGCCGCTCTACTCGGTGATGCGCACGATCAACCCGAGCTACGTCCGTGCCGCACGCTCGCTTGGCGCGACCAGCTGGACCGCTTTTCGGCGGATCTACCTGCCTCAGACCATTCCGGGCATCGGCGCCGGGGGCCTCTTGGTCTTCATCCTGGCCGTAGGCTACTACATCACCCCGGCGCTGGTCGGGGGATCGGACGGGCAGCTGATCTCGAACCTGATCGCCTTCCATATGCAGAAATCGTTGAACTGGTCGCTGGCCGCGGCCCTTGCCGCCCTGCTGCTCGGCGGCGTGCTGATCATCTATTGGCTCTACGACCGTCTGATCGGCATCGACAACCTGAAGCTGGGATAGCAAGCATGGGGCTGCCGAAACACGCCTCGCCGCTGGAGCGGATCTGGCACTACACCTATCTGGTGATCTGCGGGCTGATTTTCCTGTTCCTGATCGCGCCGATCTTGATCGTGATCCCACTCAGTTTCAACGCCGAGCCCTATTTCACCTTCACCCAGAAGATGCTGAGCTTCGATCCCACGGGCTATTCGACCCGCTGGTACGACATGCTCCTCACCTTCGGGATGGCGAATGCCGATGCGCCGCGTGATGCCTCTTGGTGGTCGGATGCCTGGAACAACGCAGCCTGGGTCAGGGCGGCGAAGAATTCGCTCATCATCGGCTTCTTCTCGACGATCCTGGCCACCGCGCTCGGCACGCTCGCCGCGCTTGGACTGTCCCGACCAGAGATGCCGTATCGTCGGGCGATCATGGCGGTGCTCATCTCGCCGATGATCGTGCCGATCATCATCACGGCTACCGGCCTGTTCTTCTTTTATTCGAGGACCGGGCTCGCCGGGACCTATATCGGCATCATCCTGGCCCATGCCACGCTCGGCATCCCGTTCGTGATCATCACAGTGACTGCGACACTTGTGGGCTTCGACCATAGCCTGACCCGGGCCGCAGCCTCACTCGGGGCCAATCCGGCGACCACGTTTCGCAAGATCACCATGCCGCTGATCCTGCCCGGCGTGATCTCCGGCGCGCTCTTCGCCTTCGTCACGTCGTTCGACGAGGTGGTCGTCGTGCTCTTCGTTGCGGCCTTCGACCAGCAGACCATTCCGCGCCAGATGTGGAACGGGATTCGCGAGCAGATCAGTCCCGCCATCTTGTCGGTGGCAACGATCCTGGTCACCATCTCGGTCCTGCTCCTGACGACGATGGAATTGTTGCGTCGTCGCTCAGAGCGGTTGCGCGGGCTCAGCCCCGGCTAGGAACTTATGGGTCGCCTAGGCCGACACTGACGGCCAGAGCAATCGCGTGAATAAATGCCTCGTGCCGCGTTACATGATGTGTGCCATTCACTTGAGTGGGTGATCGGCACTTGGTAGACGACGCCCAATACGGGTCCGCGAGGACAATCGTCACCGGCATGGAATCTGCCGCGTCGCAGATCGGCCCTCTGGTTCACGGCGAAACGAGCGAGGGCAGAGCATGACCACCGAACCGCTTTACCAGGCAGACGCCTATCAAGAGACCGCCGATTCCGTGATCGTCACGGTTCAGGAAACTACTGTCGAGCTGGCGGCGACGGTGTTCTATCCCACAGGCGGTGGTCAGCCCGGTGACATTGGTCGCCTGATCGTGGCGGGTCAGGCCCTCGACATCGTCGACACGCGCAAGGGCGAGGCGCCCGGCAGCATCTTACATCTTCTGGCAGCGCCACACGAGCTGGCGGTCGGCACGCCGGTACGTGCCGAGCTCGATTGGCCCCGACGCCACCGCCTGATGCGCATGCACACTTGCCTCCATCTGCTCTGCAAGGCGGTCGACGGTGTGGTGACCGGCGGGCAGATCGGTGATGGCAAGGGGCGGCTCGACTTCGATATTCCCGAGGCGACCCTCGACAAGGAGGCCCTGGGTGACCAGCTCAACGCCTGGATTGCTGAGGATCACGCAATCCGGGCGCAGTGGATCGATAGCGACGAGCTCGACCGGCGGCCCGATCTGGTGCGCACCATGTCGGTCAAGCCGCCGCGCACCGGCGGGCGGGTGCGGCTGGTCGAGATCGATGGGCTTGATCTGCAGGCCTGCGGCGGCACCCATGTCCGCTCGACCGCCGAGATCGGCCGCGTGCAGGTTGCCAAGATTGAGAAGAAGGGCCGACAGAACCGCCGCGTCCAGGTCGTGTTCGACGAAGCCTGACGGATGCGCTAGGAGACGGCGTCCTTTTCTTCCGCCAACGCCTGCCTGCGGCGGCGACGCCTGTCATCACGATGGTTGCGCGTTGCCGCTGGTTGCGTGGTGCCGGCAGACGACCAGGCGATGATTTGTTTCAATAGGAGCTAGCATGAGCGAACGACACAGCGTGGATCTCTATATCGACGGGCAATGGCAGCCGGCCATGGCCGGAGGTCGGATCGAGATCCTCGACCCGGCGACCGAGGAGGTGGTGGCCACCGCAGCGCAGGCCGAACGGGCCGACGTCGAGGCCGCGATCGAGGCGGCGCGTAAGGCGCAGATCGGCTGGCGGCAGGTCTCGGCCTGGGACCGCTCGAAGGTGATCCGCAAGGCGGCGATGCTGCTTGAGGAGCGCGCCAACGGCATCGCCCGCCTGCTCACCATCGAGACAGGCAAGCCGATCGGCCAGTCCAAGGCGGAGATCACGGCCGCGGTCGAGCTGATCGACTGGTACGCCGACGAGGCGCGCCGCATCTTCGGTCAGACCCTGCCGGGCCGCACCGCGGACAACCGCTTCATGACCGTGTTCGAGCCGGTGGGCGTGGTAGGCGCGTTTACCGCCTGGAACTTCCCGATCGTCTTGCAGGCGCGCAAGATCACCCCGGCGCTCGCCACCGGCTGCACCATCGTGACGCGGCCCGCCGAGGAGGGCAGCTCGTGTGTCGCCGAGCTGATCAAGTGCTTCATCGATGCCGGAGCGCCGAAGGGCACGGTCAACCTGCTGACCGGCAAGCCCGAGGTGATCTCGGAAGCCGTGATGGACAGTGACACCGTGCGCAAGGTGACGTTCACGGGCTCTATCCCGGTGGGCCAGCATCTGATGCGCCGCGCCGCCGACACCGTGAAGCGGATGTCGATGGAGCTCGGTGGGCACGCCCCGGTGATCATCCACGAGGACGTCGACCCGGTGAAGGCCGGACTGGCCTCTGCCGCCGGCAAGTCGCGCAACAACGGTCAAGTCTGCGTCTCGCCCACCCGCTTCTACATTCACAAAAAGCACGAGGCGGCATTCGTCGACAGCTTCGCCTCGGCCCTCGGCAAGATGAAGATCGGCCACGGCCTGGATGCGGCAACCGAGATTGGCCCCTTGGTCAACCGCAAGCGGCTCGACTTCATCGAGGAGATGGTCGAGCATACCAAGGCAGAGGGTGCGCGCCTCGTCACGGGCGGCAAGCGGCCGGCCGATATGAACCGCGGCTACTACTACGAGCCCACCGTCTTCAGCGACATGCGCGACGACATGCGGGTGATGAACGACGAGCCGTTCGGGCCAATCGCCGCCGTCTCCACCTTCGAGGATGTCGACGAGGTCATCGGTCGGGCCAACAGCCTGAGCTACGGTCTCGCCGGCTACGTCTTCACGGACAACCAAAAGCTGGCGCAGAAAACCGCCGAGGCGCTTAAGACCGGCATCGTCGCGGTCAACAATTTTGCAGCGGCAACGGCCGAGATGCCCTTTGGCGGCGTCAACCACTCGGGCTTCGGCCGGGAAAACGGCAGCCAAGGGCTGTACGACTACCTGGATACCAAGTTCATCAATATCGCCTACAGTTGAACCGAAGGACGCCGTGGTGAGGGACCGTACAACGCCCGTCACCGCTATTGTGGCCGGCCTGCCGGCCACCGTGCCGTTCGTCGGACCCGAAGCGATCGAGCGGCGGACGGGGCAGGGCTTCGAGCTCCGCCTCGGCGCCAACGAGAGCCTGTTCGGCGCCTCGCCCCGGGTGGCCTCTGCCATCTCGGTCGAGCTCGAGCGGGTTGGCTGGTACGGCGATCCCGAAGCCTTCGAGATTCGCGCCCGCCTCGCGCGCGAGCACGGGCTTGCCATGGACGAGCTGGTCATGGGGGCCGGCATCGACGAACTCTTGGGCGTGCTCGTCCGCCTCGTCACCGAGCCGGGCGACCCCGTTGTCACCTCGGCCGGCGCCTATCCCACCTTCAACTACCACGTCGCAGGCTTTGCCGGCCGCCTGATCACCGTGCCCTACAGGGACGACAAGGAGGACCTGGACGCGCTTGCCGAGGCGGTGCACCGCAAACGGGCGAAGCTCGTCTACGTCTCCAACCCAGACAATCCGATGGGCTCCTGGCACCCGGCAACAGCAATCGAGGCCTTCGTCGCCGGCCTGCCCGAGACGACTCTGGTCATCCTTGACGAGGCCTATGCCGAGTTCGCCCCGGCCGAGGCTCTGGCGCCGACCAGCTTCTACGACCCCCGGGTCGTGCGCCTGCGCACCTTCTCCAAGGCGCAAGGCATGGCCGGGCTCAGGATCGGCTACGCCATGGCGGATGCCGAGGTGATCACGGCGATCGGCAAGATCAGGAACCATTTCGGCGTCAACCGCTTCGCCCAGGCAGGCGCCCTGGCGGCGCTCGGCGATCCGGGGTTCACGGCAGGCGTGGTCGCCGAGGTCGCCGCCGGTCGTGCCGACTACGCCACGCTCGCCACCGATTGCGACTGCCAGCCTTTGCCATCGGCGACCAACTTCCTGACCATCGACATGGGCGGCACCGACCGCGCCCGGGCCATGCTCCAAGCGCTCGAGGCCGAGGGCGTGTTCATCCGCAGACCGGGTGTCGAGCCGCTCAGCCGCTGCATCCGTGTCACCATCGGCCCGGCACCCGACCGCGCCCGCTTCGCCGAAATCTTCAGGCGCCTGATCAAGACGACTTGAGCCGCTCCAGCCAGGGGCCGAGCTTGGCGATCGCCGCGTCGATCGAGGCCGCCGAGCCGGCAAAGGACAGCCGGACGAAGCGGCTGCCCCGCTCGGTGTCGAAATCGTTGCCCGGCGTGATCGCCACGCCGGTATCCGCCAGCAGCTGCGCGCAGAAGGTCACGGCATCGAGCCCGAACGGGCTGATGTCGGCATAGAGGTAGAAGGCGCCATCCGGTGGCGCGATCTTGCTGATGCCCATCTCCGGCAGCGCCTCGAGAAGGACTTCGCGGTTGCGCGCGAAGGCCTGGACACGCCGGTCCAGCTCCTCGGCTGCGGCCAAGGCACCGATCGCGGCGTGCTGGCCGATCGCCGACGGCGAGATGAAGAGGCTCTGCGCCAACCGCTCGACGGGCTCGACCAGCTCCTCCGGCAGCACCAGCCAGCCGACCCGCCAGCCGGTCATGCCCCAGTACTTCGAGAAGCTGTTGACGATCACGGCATCGCTTGACAGCCCTAGCGCCGTCGTCGGCACCGCGCCATAGCTGATGCCGTGGTAGATCTCGTCCGAGATCAACTGGACGCCCCGGCATTGGCACCAATTGGCGATGGCGGCCAACTGCTCTGCCGGCATCACCGTGCCGGTCGGGTTGGCCGGGCTCGCGATGATCAGCCCGTCGATCGGCGGGCGCAGCGCCTCGAGTTCGGCAAGCGTGGGCTGAAAACCGTTCTCGGCCGTGGTCGGGATCGACACGACATCGACGTCCAAAGCTTTGAGGATATTCGTGTACGCGGGATATCCCGGAGCGGCGAGGGCGACCCTGGCCCCTGCATCGAAGGCGGCGAGAAAGGCCAGGATGAAGCCGCCCGAGGCGCCGGCCGTGATCGCGATGCGCTCGAGTGGCACCTCGACCTCGTAAGCCGTCGCATAGTGGGCCGAGATGGCTGCGCGCAGCGGGCGAAGCCCCAGGGCCTCGCTGTAGCCGAGCGCGTGGCCGGTGAGCGCTACTTGCGCCGCCGCAATCGCCAGGGCAGGCGGCCCACCCGACGGCTCGCCCACCTCGAGATGCAGCACCTCCTCGCCAGCTGCCGCCCGCGCATTCGCAGCCGCCAGCACCTGCATCACCAAAAAGGGCTCGATGTCGCTCCGTCTGGATGTTCTGCGGCGTACCGTCTCGCCAACGCTCTTGCGCCGCGCTTGATGCATCTGATACCTCGTTCATGTCCAAGGGCGACATCGCGAGTGATGTCCACCATTCCTCAGGGCACACTGCCCAAATCCGCGGCTCGGCGCCACCGGGCAACGGCTCACGGCCGATTAAGACGCCGTGATGCCGCGCGTTCCCGTGCAGTTTGCCCGGCTCCTGTGGCCGTGGCGCTGATTGCGTGCAGACCCGCGCGTGATATAAGCGCGGCACACTCGCTCGCCGAGCTCGCCTGCCGGTGGGCTTCTGGGCGCCTTTCGTCGGCCTGAGCGCCGTTTGTCGGATCAAGCAATGTCGCCCGCCGTTCTGGTTATCAACGGCCCCAACCTCAACCTCCTCGGTCTCCGCGAGCCGGCCGTCTACGGCCGGGAGACGCTGGGCGACCTCGAGGCCTCGTGCCGTGAGGCCGGGGCCGAGCTCGGGCTCGAGGTGGATTGCCGGCAGAGCAACCACGAAGGGCAGATCATCGACTGGATCCACGAGGCGCGCGAGACGACGGCGGCGCTGCTGATCAATGCCGGCGCCTATTCGCACACCTCACAGGCCATCCCGGACGCGCTTCGCGCGTATCCCGGGATGATCGTCGAACTGCATCTCTCCAACATCTATGCTCGCGAGCCCTTTCGCCATCATTCACACATCTCGGTCGTCGCCTCGGCCGTGATCTGCGGCCTCGGGATCGGCGGCTACCGCCTGGCCCTGGGGGCGGTGGCCGGGCGCCTCGCCGGCACCAGCAACGTTTGAAACCATGGCCAAGCTCAACATCGACACCGACTACGTGGCGCAGCTCGCCGAGCTCCTGCAGCGCACTGGGCTCACCGAGATCGAGATCAGCGAGGGCGATGCGCGGGTGCGGGTGGTCAAGAAGCCGGCCCCGATCTACGAGGCCCACGTCGCGGACCGCCCGGCAGCGTCCCAGCCAGCGAATGCGGCCCAGAGCGTCGTGACGCCAGCCGCCGTCGGAAGCACCCCACCCGGGCACGGTCAGCTCGCCCATGGTCGGCACCGTCTATCTCTACCCCGAGCCCGGCGCCGATCCTTTCGTCAGCGCCGGGCCAGACGGTGAGCGAGGGCCAGACGCTCCTAATCATCGAGGCGATGAAGGTGATGAACCAGATCCGGGCACCGCGCAGCGGCCGCATCGCCCGCGATCTTCGTCGAGAACGCGACGCCGGTGGAGTTCGGCGAGCCGCTGCTCGATCATCGAGTAGCCCGGCAGCGCCTCATGGTCGATCCCCAGCCCATCAAGAAGCTGCTGATTGCCAATCGCGGCGAGATCGCGCTGCGCATCCTGCGCGCCGCCGGAGATGGGCATCGCGCTCGGTGGCGGTGCACTCGACCGCCGACGCCAACGCGATGCATGTCCGGCTCGCCGACGAGAGTGTCTGCATCGGCCCGCCGAGCGCCAGCAGAATCCTACCTCAACGCCGCGGCGATCCTGAGCGGCCGCCGAGATCACCGGGGCCGACGCGATCCATCCGGGCTACGGCTTTCTCGCCGAGAACGCCGACTTCGCCCAGATGGTGGTGGAGCACGGCTTCACCTTCATCGGCCCCGACCCGCAGCACATCCGGATGATGGGCGACAAGGTGGCCGCCAAGGCAGGCCGTGGCCGCGGCCGGCATTCCGACGGTGCCCGGCAGCGATGGCGCGGTCGACCGACGACGCGACGGCGTTCGCCGTGGCCAAGAGCGATCGGCTACCCGGTGCTGATCAAGGCGGCTCGCCGGCGGCGGCGGGCGCGGCATGAGCGTGGTGCGCAGCGAGGACGAGCTTGCGGCCGCATTGCGCAACGCCCGCAATGAGGCCCGCGCCGGCTTCGGCGACGAGCGGGTCTACCTCGAGAAGTATCTGGATCATCCCCGGCACATCGAGATGCAGGTGATGGCCGACCGGCACGGCAATGTCGTGCATCTGGGCGAGCGCGACTGCTCGCTGCAGCGCCGCCACCAGAAGATCGTCGAGGAGAGCCCGTCGCCGGTGATCAGCGAGATCGAGCGCGAGAGCATCGGCGAGACCGTCGTCAAGGCGCTCGAGCAAGCTGGGCTATCTTGGCGCCGGCACCATCGAGTTCCTCTACCAGGACGGCCAGTTCTACTTCATCGAGATGAACACCCGCATCCAGGTCGAGCACCCGGTGACCGAGATGGTGACCGGCATCGACCTCGTCCGCGAGCAGCTCAGCGTCGCCATGGGCAACCCCTTGAGCGTCAGCCAAGCGGACATCCGCATCGAGGGCCACGCCATCGAGTGCCGGATCAACGCCGAGGACCCGAAGACGCTGGTCCCGCATCCCGGCAAGATCACCGCCTATCACCCGCCGGGCGGCCCCGGCGTGCGGGTCGATTCGGCCATCTACAGCGGCTACACCGTGCCGCCCTACTACGACAGCCTGATCGCCAAGCTGATCGTCCACGACCAGAACCGCGAGCGCTGCATCGCCAGGCTGGAGCGGAGCCTGGCCGAGTTCGTGATCGACGGCATTCCCTCGTCGATCCCGCTCTTGCGCGCGATCCTGGGCGAGCCGGACTTCCGCGAGAGCCGCTTCGACACCGGCTGGCTCGAGCGGTTCCTCGCAGCCCAGCCGAGCGGCTGAGCTACGGGCCGGACCGGACTGCGCCCTCGTGCGAGGCCCTTGACGCGGCGGCCGTCCGCAGCCCCAATAGCAACATGCAGCTGTTGACGCCCGAGCTGGTCTTGAGTGCCTACTCCATCGGCCTTTTCCCGATGGCGAACGATCGTGACGATCCGACGATACACTGGATCGATCCGCTGCATCGGGGCGTGCTGCCGCTCGACCACTTCCACGTGCCGCGGCGGCTCAGGAGGACCATTCGCCAGGGCCGCTTCGGGCTGACCGTCGACAAGGCCTTCCCGAAGGTGATCGAAGCCTGCGCCGAGGCCACGGTCGATCGGCCGCGCACCTGGCTCAACGACGATCTGATTGACCTCTACGTCGCGCTCTTCGATCGCGGCCACGGGCACTCGGTCGAGGCATGGCTCGACGATAGTCTGGTCGGCGGGGTCTACGGGCTCGCGATCGGCGGCGCCTTCTTCGGCGAGAGCATGTTCAGCCGCGTCGCCGACGCCAGTAAGGTGGCGCTGGTCGAACTCGCCGCCCGGCTCCGCGTCGGCGGCTTCGTGCTGCTGGACACGCAGTTCGTCAACGATCACCTAAAGCAGTTCGGCATCGAGGAGATCACGCGGTCAGCCTACAAGGCCCGGCTGCGGGACGCCTTGGGACTCCATGCCACCCTGCCGACCACGAAGGAGAGCGCTGCGCGGGCGCTACTCGAGCGGACGATCGGTTGACACCCGGTCGGACTTGTGCCTGTGGCGGGCGTGGCGCTCGGACGACTCAATCGCGGTGGCGAGAGCTCACAAGCTCCGCTCGGCGCCGAAGCGCCCGACCAGTCGCGCGGGACGACCGTCAACGGCGGGCTTCGGCGCTGTAGTCGGGCTGGCATCCCCAACGCAAATGGAACGCGTGTCTTCACCTTGAAAAAGCGCGAAGCCGGACTCCGGCGGACATGCGCGAACGCTACAACTCATTGAAATAAATAGATAAAGTCCACGCGGGTCCGGTTGCCTTCAAATCCTTACCGGCCAGTGTTTCGCGTACAAGATCCACTTGGAGCGAGCCATGGCACGCACCGCCCGCAGTCTGAAACTCGATACCCGCACCGCTCGTTCGAACGAGCCGATCCGGCGGGAGCCCCACTGAACGTTGATAAGTGCCGGCCTGTTCGTCGGCTATCGCCGCTTCCGGCATGCCGGCAGTACCTGGCTCGCCCGCGCCTATTATCCGGTGACCCGCAAGCACAAGCAAATCTCGATGGAGGCAGCTGACGATCACTTGGATGCCTACGGCGGGGCGGTTTTCGCCTTCTTCCAGGCGCAAGAGGCGGCACGTGCATGGCGCCCCAGTGCATTTGCCGACATCCTTCCGGCCGATGCAGACGATGCGAATGCGCCGGTCACGGTGGCGGATGCGGTTGCCTTGTACGTCGAGTGGCTAGCCGCGAACCGCAAGCCGACGTCGGCGCGTGGAGCGGACTCGCACACCCGGGCGCACATCAACCCCACCCTCGGCTCGATCCGGCTGGATCGGCTGACCGCCACGCACATCAGGCGCTTCCATGAGGCCGTCGCCGCACGGCCGGCGCGCCTTTGCTCCAGGTCCGGCGGAGTGCAGCGAGTGCGCGAGACGATCGGCGAGGACGGCAAGCGCCGCCGCCGCAGCACGGCAAATCGCGTGCTGACAGAACTCAAGGCCGCCTTGTCGCGCATCGCTGCCGACCACCCGGGCCTGTTGCTGGGCGATCCTTGGCGCGCCGCGAAGCCCTGCCTCAACGCTAACTCCGGGCGCGTCCGCTATTTGTCTCTGGAGGAGCGCCGCCGGCTGCTAAATGCGGCACTAACAGACCTGCGACGCCTGATCCGCGCGGCGCTTCTCACAGATTGCCGTTATGGCGAGCTTTGCCGGCTCGTCTGCGCTGATTTTCACTCCGAGAGCGGCACGCTGCACATTGCGGAGGCGAAGGCCGGCGCCCGGACCTTCCCACGGGATGACGAAGGAGTGGCCTTCTTCGCGTCACTCACGGGCGGACGCGGTGCGCGACACTTCATCCTCCTCCGCACCGATGGCCGGCCCTGGCGGGCGGACCATCAGAAGCGCCCAATGATCATCGCCAGCGCCGCGGCCCGGCTCGACCCGCCCGCAACCCTGCATTGCCTGCGCCACACTTGTGCCAGTTTGCGAATCATGGCAGATCCGCCGCTGTCGCCGATCGCCGCAGACCTCGGCCATGCTGCCACGCGCATGGCGAGCAAGCACCACGGCCACGTCGCACTCTCATGGATGACCGATGCGATTTGGTCGACAGCACTTGGTATTGGCAGCGGCTAGGAACTCGCGAAAGTCGATGCGATCCGCTAGAGGGAACCCCAAAAAGGCAAAATCATTTCGGGAATTTCTAACCTTTGATAGATGTGAGTCAAGCTATTGGCTGGACGAAGAGGCCAGCCATGTATGCCAAGTCTCGATTCGAACGATGTTCGCCGGAAGATTGCCCTGACGGTCGAGACTGGCCGGTCCTGCCGGCAGCCGGGCTCTTCAAGGTCAGCGCCAGCTTCGTCATCAAGCTGATGCAGCTGAGAATGGCGGAGCAATAATCGGCCACGTTAGTGCCCGGCATGGTGCTGGGATGGCGGCGTAAATGCCCGCCCCCTGCAAGTCTCTGGATGGATTTGCTGATCCAGGGCGCTAAGATGTACAGCGTAGAGCTTCATGGTCGAGTTCGTTTGGCCGTTTTGCGGGACGGCATGAGCCGCCGCGAGGCCGCTCGGGATTGATCGCGGCACGGTGGCCAAGATTGTGAGACATTCGGTGCGCCCGGGCTATCAACGGGTGATGCCGGTGCGGCGTCCGAAGCTGGCGGATCATGTCGGCTTCATCGACCAGATCCTGGATGAGGACGAGGCCGCGCCACGCAAGCAACAACACGCGGTGCAACGGATCTTTGAGCGTTTGCGTGACGGGCGCGGTTGTGACGGCGGCTATTCGACGGTACGCGACTATCTGCGGCCGCGCCGTCAGGCCCGCCGCGAAGTGTTTGTTCCACTACAGCATCCGCCAGGCCACGCGCAGGCGGATTTCGGCGAGGCCGTGGCGGTTCTGGGCGGTGCCGGGTAGAAGATCCGGTTCTTCGTGATGGACCTTCCTCAGAGCGACGCGATCTTCGTGAAGGCCTACCAGGCCGAGACGGCCGAAGCGTTCTGCGACGGCCACATTACGGCATTCGCGTTCTTCGGCGGCGTGCCGCTCTCGATCCTGTACGACAACACCACATTGGCAGTCGCCCAGATCCTCGGCGACGGGACGCGCAAGCGCAGTGCCTTGTTTGCCGGCCTGCAATCGCATCATCTCTTCACCGATCGTTTCGGTCGGCCGGCAAAGGGGAACGACAAGGGGCAGTCGAGGGCATGGCAGGATTTGCCCGCCGGGCCCCGATCCCGCGAGCACGCGATATCGGCGAACTGAACGCGATGCTGCAGGAACGCTGCCGGGAACGCCAGCAGGCCGTCTTACGCGGCAGCGAGGCGACAATCGGCGATCGCCTAGTGGTCGATCGCTCTGCCTTTTTTGGATTTTCCGGCGGCACCGTTCGATGCCTGTGACAAGCGGCCGGGCCGTGTTTCGAGCCAGGCGCTCGTTCGTTACCGCAACAACGAACTACTCGGTGCCGGTGGCTTTCGCCCATCGCGAGGTCATCGTGAAGGGCTATGTCGACGAGGTGGTCATCGGAGCCGCCGGCGAAGAGATTGCCCGCCAGCTACGATCCTATGAGACCGCCGACTTCGTCTTCAACCCGCTGCAGTATCTGGCCTTGCTGGAGCAGAAGGTCGGCGCGCTCGACCAGGTAGCACCGTTGCAAGGTTGCGAGCTGCCCGACAGCTTCGCCACGCTGCGCCGGTTGCTCGAAGCCCGGCTCAGCCAGAAGAACCGCGGTGCCGCGGGCAAACGCGAGTTCGTGCAGGTCTTGCGGCTGCTGGAGAGCTTCCCGCTCGAGTTCGTTCATGAAGCCGTGCAGGAGGCTCTACGGCTCGGCGCTGTCAGCTACGATGCCGTCAAGCATCTGACCCTGGCCCGCATCGAGCGGCGTCCGCCCCGGCTCGATCCCGATTGTTGCCCGCATCTGCCCGCGGCAACCGTCCAGCGAACATCGCCGGCCAGCTATAATGCGCTGATCATCTGGCCGTCGTCGTGATCGCCACCGCCGAAGCGCCCGAGTTGCTGCTCCAGCATCATCTCAAGCGGCTGAAGCTGCCCACCGTTCCGCGCGAGCATCAAAAGCTGGCGCGACAATGCGCCAGCAATAACGTCGACCATGTGCGCCATCTGGCCAGGCTGATCGAACTCGAGCTCCTCGACCGCGAAGCCCGGATGATCGATCACCGGATCAAGGCCGCCAAGTTCCCGGCGGTCAAGAGTCTGGAGAGCTTCGATTTCGAGGCCATCCCCAGCCTCAACAAGAAGCGCGTGCTCGATCGCACCAGGGCTGAGTTCATTGCCCGCCACGACAACGTCATCGCCCTGGGACCGAGCGGCACCGGCAAGACCCACATCGCCACCGCGATCGGCCTCGCCGCCTGCCAGCGGGATATCCGAGCGGCGTATCAAGGTTCGCTTCGCGACCGCCGCTGCCATCATGCACGAATTGATCGAGGCGCGCGACGAGAAGCGGGTCCCCAGACTGCAGAAGACGCTCGCCGGCCAGCAACTCCTCATCCATCGACGAGCTCGGCTTCGTGCCACTCTCGAAGTCCGGCGCCGAGCTCCTCTTCGAACTGATCAGCCAGCGCTATGAGCGCGGCGCCAACATCATCACCTCCAACATGCCGTTCGACGAGTGGACCAGCATCTTCGGCGATGAGCGTCTGACCGCCGCGCTGCTCGATCGCCTGACCCATCAGGTCCACATCCTCGAGATGAACGGACCGTCCTACCGTCTCGCCCAGAGCCGGTCCCGGCAACAGACCTGACACCGCCAACGCCGCAAACGAAGACGGCACCCGCAATCCCGGGTGCCGTCTTCGTTGCAAGTGTCAGTGGCTGGATTTTACGCCGCCATAGTGGTTGGCTTTCTAACCGCCGTTGACATCCAGGCTGCGGAACCAGTGCGGATCGAGGCATTCGTCCGGGAAACGGCCGTTAAAGCTCTAGATCGAACCGTTCGGCATCGGTTTGCCCGGGTCGATGAAGAACATCTTGACACCGTGGTGATGTGCCTAATTCTTGAGATCGCGGCCGGTGAAATCCGGGTCTTTATCGACGACGAGGATGTCCGGATAGCCGTACTAAGGGGCGACGTCGTCGAGCATCAGCACAATTCGACACCCTGGTAGCGAGAAATCGACGACGATCTCGTGGCATTCGCGGGTGCATTCGTCCTTGAGATTGGCGGTACGGAACTGCTGCGGCTGGCCAGCGTGTCCTAAGTGAAGTCCATCGACCGACACTGATTGGCGGCAATCGGACACCAATGGCCGGACAACATGCCTGCCCCGCGCTTCTGGGGGTAACGGCGGCGGATCGCCAAGCCCTCTTCCTGTTAGAGCCGGGCAATCAGCTTGTAATTGGCGCGCCAGCCCTCGCGTTTCAGCAGTTGGTGCAGCCGACGATAGCCATAGCGTCGGTTTTCGCTGGCCAATGCCCGAAGCCGCTCGCGCATTCTGGCCCGCTCTTTGGGCCGAACCGGCTCCCGATTCGCCTGCGATCGCGAGATGCCCACCAGCCTGCACGCCCGACGTCGCGACAAGCCGTGCTCGTTCTGAGCCAGAGCCACCGCTTTCCGTCGGGCTGCAGGCGTTACCAGTTTTTTCCAGAAGCCCTTTTGGCGCCTTGTTGTCCTACAGCGCCTCGGCCAAGTGCTCCTTCAGACGGCGATTTTCGTCCTCCAGCCACTTCAGCCGCTTTGCGTCCGACAGCTTCATCCCGCCGTACTTGGTCCGTCATTTCTAGAATGTCGTCTGCGAGACGTTGTGCCGCCGGCAAAGCTCGTCGAGCTTCGCCCCAGATTCGTACCCCCGTACGATCCCGATGATCTGCTCCTGTGTGAACCGACTCATGCGCATCTGTCCTCCTCACGAACCACGGAAGAACAGATTCCCGTTATCCCCGGCCCCGTTTCAGGGGGTGAGGATGGCGACGGTTCAGTCGGTTGACCGCGAGCCAAACATATTGGAAAATCTGGCGTCCCCAACGGGAATCGAACCCGTGTCTTCACCTTGAAAGGGTGATGTCCTAACCGCTAGACGATGGGGACGCGGCCGCCTGCTCGGCGACACGACGGTCTAATGCCTCGTCGCGATGAAATCAACTCCACGAGGCTTACGGGATCTTAAGGCTGGCTGTGGCAAGGTCGCGCTTCATCGACCGTGGAGCGAGCATGGCCCAGGCATTGGCGGTGGCCCAGAGCGGCGAGGCGGCGGCTACCGTCGCCAGCTACTTCGAGGTGCATGTCCGGCGTAACGAGCGCTGGATGATCGACTGCACCGCGCACAATGCCGACGACGCCTTGGCCCTAGCAGAGGAAATCGCGCGCAAGACCGACGTCACGGCGGTCAAGGTGATCAACGAGCGTTACAACCCGGTCACCGACCAGAGTGCGACGCGGGTCATCTTCAACGTCGAGAAGCGCCGCCGGCAACAGCGCCATGACGGGCCGCGCCTGATGGCGCAGCCAAAACTGAGGAGCACCCCGCCCTCGACCGTGCCGACAGCCTCAATCCCGAAGCGGTCCGACGGCCCGATCGCGGCAGATCGCGACACCTTGAGCCCATTCGCTGCCGACGCGGCGGCCCGTACCAGGGCTCTCAGCCCGAGCCTGGAGCAGGCCAGCGGCGAGCCCGCGCCATTGCAGCTCTTCGCCTGGGCTAGCATAGCCCTGGCAGTTGCCGCCACGCTGCTCTTCATTGTGCTCCTCTTTATCACCTGAAGCGGCGCTTCGTCGAGCACCGCCGGCCCGAGCATTACGCCAGCTAAGCTGTGAGCTTCGGATAGGTTGTCCGCTTGGTCCGGAGCGAGGAAGCCGTGGTTGCGCAAGCTGCAGAGTCCGTAGGAGTACGCAACAAGAATCAAAAGTAATGCCCGCCTGATGCCGCATCGTCGAGACGAGTTGATGCGGCGCGTCCTGGATCACGGGCGTGCCGCGAAGGCCGTTGCCGCGGCCATCGGGTTTCGCGTGAAGACCGCGCCCCAGTGGATGGCGCGTTGACGCGCGGCAGGTGAGGCCAGGCTCGCGGATAGTTCCTCGCGGCCGCATCGCCTGCGACAGCTGACGTCCGGCTCGATGCACGGGCGGCTCGCTACGCTGCGCCGTCCGCGCTGGTCCGGGGGCCATATCGTGCGGATTCCAGTCACCGGGAGGCGGGTCTATCCTGTGGCTGAAGAGCTTGCCCATCGGCGCGGCAATGGAGCGCGAAAAGCAATTCAGAATCCTAGTCCATCCGCCTCGCACGCCGGCCTTTGGCGGTGGCGTCATGGGCAAAGACGGGCCAGCGCTCGCTGGTCATGGAGCCAAAGCGGTCGGTGACGCCATCGTTCGCTCGATCGCTGCCCTGCCCGAGTAGCATCGGCAATCATTGCCCCGAGGCCAGGGTGCGGAATATGGCAGGGCATGCTTGGCTGAAAATCGCCTCGGGGCTCGACGTCTATTTCTGCGATCCGCACACTCGATGGCAGCGTCGCACAAGCGATAACATTAGAAATATGGCTCTGCTCAGCCAGTGCTTCCTGAAGGCAGCCTACCTCACCGCGTAAGGCAGTGGCGATCTGGACGCCGTAGCGCCGTCGCGCGATCAACGTCCCCTGTGGACCATCGGATGGCTCACACCTGCCGACATCCTTGGCCAGATTCTATTGTCCGTTCAGCATGGCGGTGCTGCGACGACCGCCCGAGGCTCCCTTGCGCCGCGCGATCACCGTGATCGATAAAGCTGTTTTGCGGGACGAGTTGCTGGTCGTGAAGAGCCATCTCCAAGAGCCTGTCCGAAAAGTTTCGGCGATGTCGGCGTTAGGTGTTGGTCATGTTGCAATCATGGCCGTCCATGGTTCATTTCGGCGTTGTCGAGCGATGAACCACGTCAAATAGTCGTCGAGGTATCGGGTCGCGGGCCCTCTGAAAGGTCTGAGGAAGTCCTTCAGCGCGGCGTGGAACTGGTTGACGGTTTGGATGTGGAAGGCGCCGTTGACGATCCGCGGGCGGTGGTTCGTCGGGATTGCATAGTGGGTGACGCCACGGGCACGGGCGAAGGTCGCGAAGGCGCCGTCTGCATCGGAGCAGAGCACCGCGTCGCGGCTGAGGGCGGGGTCGAGGGCTGCGTGCAGGCTCGGGGCGTTGTGGTCCTTGAGGCGCCCCGCGCGCCGGTCCCCGGCGCGTTCGACCATCGCCAGCACTGGACTGCGCCACCGGCTGTGGCCGAGCGGCAGGGGCATGCCCAGCCTGCGCCAGTCGCGCCAGGTGGGGCGCGGTGGTTTCGGATGCGCTTTTGGATGACGCGCGTGGCGGACCCATTCGCGCGACCCCTTGCGGGACTCGCGGCGTGTGGTCTGGTCCGCCTCGACCACGCCCCCGAGCGCCCCCGTAGCGCGCTCGAGCGCGGCGAGGATGCGCATGCGCCAGCGCCAGACGGTGGTCTTGTCGGCCCCGAGCCGCTCTGCGAGCCGGCGACACGAGACCGGGTGGGCGGACGAGATCATGTCGTGCAGCACTGCGCGGAACGCCTCGGGGCGGCGCAGGCCGGCCAGGGCCGAGCCCGCCGAGGCCGAGCAGGTGCGCCCGCAGGCGCGACAGCGCAGTCGGCGAAGCCCGCGCCCGTCGACGCCCCAGCGCCCGAGCATTTCGGCCAGACAGCGCGGGCAAGCCCGCATCGCCCCGGCGCGCGCGTCGAGGGCGGCAAGCGTCCCCATGCGCTCGCCGAGTCCGGAGAGCAGGGCTTCAAGGTCGCTCACCTGCCCCGGCGACAGGCCATGGAGGCAAGCGCAGAGGCGGCGGAACTGAGCTCGGTGCCTGGAACACCTCGCAGAACAGATGAATGTTCGCCCTATGCTCCATGGTTTTGCGTTGTCATCAACACGCAATGCCGACATCGCCGAAACTCTTCGGACAGGCGCTGATGACATCCTTGTTCTGCCAAGAGCAAGGAGGCCATGGTTGTGTGGACCGATTCCGCCCGTCGTCAGTATCAGCGGTTGGGGCGCCGCTACGCAAGCGATCTGACGGACGAGGAGTTCGCGCTGATCGAGCCCGATGCTGCCGCCGGCGAAGGGTGGCGGGCGGCGGCGGACGACGGATCTGCGCGAGGTGTTGAACGCGATCCTCTATCTGCTGCGGACCGGCTGCCAATGGCGAATGCTGCCCGAGGGGTTTCCGCCGCGCTCGACGGTCTACGGCTATTTCCGCCGGTTCTGGCAGCTCGGGATCTGGACGCGGATCTGGATGGCGCTGATGATGGCCGCGCGCGAGCAGGCCGGCAAGGAAGCCTCGCCGAGTGCCGCGATCATCGACAGCCAGAGCGTCAAGACGACGGAATCCGGCGGAATCAGGGGCTATGACGCCGGCAAGAAGGTGCTCGGCCGTAAGCGCCATCTGCTCACCGACACGCTCGGCCTGCCGCTCGTCCTCGTGGTTCATGCCGCCGACATCCAGGATCGAGACGGCCTGGCCAGGGTCTGCCGCCGCGTTCGTCGCCGCTTCCCCTGGCTGACCTTGGTCTACGCCGACGCCGGCTATCAAGGCGACCAGGCCGCCTGCGCCGCCGCGCAAGAACGGCTCCGCCTCGAGATCGTCAAGCGCCCGCGCGACGCCGTGGGATTCCACCTGCTGCCGCGACGCTGGGTCATCGAGCGCACCTTCGCCTGGCTCGGGCGCAATCGCCGGCTCGCCAAGGACGTCGAGAAGCTGATCGAAACCAGCACTGCCATGGCCGCTATCGCCATCGTCCAGCTCCTCGTCAGGCGACTCGCAACCAACTGAGATCATTCGCGAACTTTGGCGGTGTCTGGATTGCGTGTTGAAGTCCGCACAAGTTGGTGAGAACATTTATGAAACATCGATTTCGGAGCGGACGATGAACAAGGCACGTTTCAGGCGTTTGTGCGCAGGCATGAAGAGATTGAGTGTCGGGCAGATGCGGGCGCTGCGAGGCCAGCTTCGAGCACTCGATACGCGCATCGAGGTTCTTTCGCGCATCGATGCCCGGGGACAGGCGCTCACCGAATGTGTTCACTGTGCCGCGCCTTCGTTGCAGCGCTGGGGCGAGACCCGAACGGGGTTGCCAAGACTGAGATGCAAGGCCTGTCGTCGGACATTCTCCTCGGCCACCGGGACGGTGCTGGAGCGCATTCGTCGGCCCGAAAAGCTGCTCGCGGTGCTGCGTGACATGATGTCGACAAGCCCTCGCTCATGTCGAGCCCTGGCGCGATGTCTCGAACTGGACAAGACGACCGTCTGGCGTTGGCGCCTGAGCCTGCTCCAGGCGCTCATCGGGGCTGGTGCGAGCGAATTGAACGGTATCGTCGAGGCCGATGAGAAGTTCTTCCGGGAGTCGCGCAAGGGCAGCCGTGAATGGGTTGATCACGAACGCGACCCGACCCGTCATGCCGAGCCCGACCGCCCGCGTTGGCGTGATTTCCGGCGCCTCCGGCTGCTCTTCCCGGCCGGATTGTCGGCGTGGCAGATACCAGTCTTGACCCTGACCGATCGAACGGGCGCGCGGCGCGCCGACGTGCTCCCCGATCGCCGCGCAACGAGCCTCGTCTCCCGGCTCGAAGCCCATGTCGGACAGGATGCGGTCCTCTGTACGGATGGTGACAGTGCTTACGATCTTTTCGCACGACAACGCGCCATGCCGCACTATCGCCTTCACCCCAAGAAGGGTCCACGGGTCATCGCCAAGGCTTTCCACATGCAGACCGTCAACAATCTGCACAGCCG
>CAVOZQ010000006.1:0-168160 GCA_963700945.1 uncultured Alphaproteobacteria bacterium | reverse complement strand
TGTGGATGGCTCGGCAGACCCGGATAGAGCACGCGCTCGATCGCCGGGTGCCCCTCGAAATGCGTCGCGATCGCCAGCGCATTGGCCGAGGCCCGCTCGAAGCGGAGATAGAGTGTCCGCATGCCGCGGATCAGCAGCCAAGCCTCGAAGGCGCCCAAGACACCGCCCATTCGCGACCGAAGCCAGCGCAGCTCCTGCCAGGCCGCGTCGTCGTGCTTGCCGACCAGCACGCCGGCCGTCAGGTCGCTGTGCCCGTTCAGGTACTTGGTCGCCGAGTGAAAGACGATGTCGGCGCCGAGTCCGAGCGCCTGGGTGGTCACCGGCGAGGCGCAGGTGCCATCGACCGCGACCACCGCGCCCGCCGCGTGGCCGATCTCCGCCGCGCCCGCGATGTCGATCACGTCCCAATTCGGGTTGACCGGTGTCTCGAGCCAGAGGAGCGCCGTCTCGCCCGGCCGCACCGCGGCGTCAAGGCTCGCCGGATCGGCGGCGTCGAACCAATCGAGCCCGATGCCGCGCTTGTCGCGCAGCCGCACCAGCCAATCCTGGGCGCCGTGATACATGACGCGCGGTGCCACGATGCGCTTGCCGGCGGGCACCGTCTCGAACAGCGCCGCGCAAGCCGCCAGACCCGAGCCGAACAGCAGCGCTCCGGCACCGTCCTCCAGGCTCGCGATGATCCGCTCGGCATGCTGGACGGTCGGGCAGGTGTCACGGCTGTAGACGAAGCCGTCCCGCAGCGCATAGTCCGCGTCGCGCGCGAAGGTCGACGCCGGCTGGATCCCCGGCACGACGGCACCCGTCGCCGGGTCGATCTCGTGCAGCGCCTGCACGGCGCGGGTCGCGGGCGTGGCGCGGTTGGGCGGGGTCATGAGCCCTGGTCAAGTAAAGGTTGCAGCATTCGACACAGTCCTTCTCGCAATGCTCCAGCGTCCGCATCGGCCAGGCGCCCCTTTCGCTCGAGGCCGAGATCCTCGATCACGGCCATCTTGGCGAGCCTGATCAGCGAAGGCCCCGGCAGCCCGGCCGCCCGCAGGTCGGCGATGACGATGTCGCCCGGCCACCGCTTGTTCTCGGCGCTGGTGATCATCATCACCCAGAGCAATGGGTGTCGATTGCCGCTCGGCGGCCCCGCCAGAACAACGGCAGGCCGCCGCAGAATGACCGGCCGCTCGACGAACGGAAACGGCACGGCAACCACATCCAGGGGCTCAAAGCTTGGCAAAGGCTTTGGTGTCCGCTGGCGAAGACCACTCGTCGAAAAGAGCGAACGGATCTTCGAATGGCGTCCGCGCAAGGCGCTCGATGACGACCGACCCGTCGCGCTCGAAGAACCGCACGGTGTCACCGGGTGCCACGCCGAGCTTCTCGCAAATCCGCTTCGGCAGAACCAGCTGCGCCTTGCTGCTGACCCGCGCCGTGGCCTCCGCTTCGGCCATCTCGTCTCTCCCGCAAGTTGTCTTACGTCTTACATGGCAAGCAGCTCGCCATTCGACAAGGTGCGTATGCTTTCCTAGAGCCTCCACCTCTTCAGCGCGGCAAGATGGCCGTCAGGAGCGATGCGACGCGCCATTCGAATATCCTGTCGCAAGGGGATCGACCGAACGATGACAATGCTCGCGGGCCTCACCGGTATCGTCGCCAGCCTGCACACGCCGTTCACCGACGATGACCGGCCCGACCACGAAAGCCTCGTCCGGCTGATCGACCACGTCGCCGCTGCCGGCTGCTCCGGCGTGCTGGCGACCGCCGTGGCGGGCGAGGTGGGCGCACTCACGACCGAGGAGCGCCACGGCTTGCTGGCGACCGTGACGGACGCCTGCAAGGGCCGGCTCAAGGTCGTGGCCGGCGTCAGCGCCCCCGATCTCGCCACCAGCCTCGGCCTCGCCAGGCGGGCGAGGAACGCCGGCGCCGACCTCGTTCTCTGGCAGCCGCCGGCCGGGATGAGCGACGCCGAGCTCGGCCCGGCGCTGCAGGCAATGGGCGACGCGGGCCCCGGACCCGTGATGCTCCAGGATCTGGACTGGCACGGCTCCGGCATCCCGATCGCGACGCTCGAGCGCCTCACCCGCGAGGCCGAGGCCTTCCAGGCGCTCAAGGTCGAGACAGTCCCCGCCGGTCCGAAATACACAGCGGTCCGCAACGCGCTGGGTGACCGCCTCCACCTGTCCGGCGGCTGGGCCGCGATGCAGATGCTCGACGGTCTCGCCCGCGGCCTCGACGCCTTCATCCCCTCGGGCCTGCTGCCAGCCTATGTCCGCATCTTCGACCTCTGGCAGCAAGGCGATCACGACCAAGCCAGGCAGCTCTTCGAGCGCTGCCTGCCGATCATCACCTTCTCCAATCAGGAGATCGGCATCAGTATCGCCTTCTGGAAAAAGGTGCGTCAGCGAGCCGGTCTGTTCGCCACCGACCGCGCGCGGCCGCCGGTGGGCGAGCTCGACCATGTGCAGGCGGCCGAGGCCGAGCTGTTGGCGGAGCGTGCTCTGGCCCTGGATCGCCAGCCGGCCTAACCACCGGCGTCTGCTTGAATTGTACGGCATTCTCCCGTGCACTTGAGATCATGGGAAACGACACGATCAGCAACGCCGCCCGCTCCGAGCGAATCGAGGCCCGCACCACTCCCGAGGTGTTCGCCATGCTGCGCCACGCTGCCGCCATGCAGGGGCGGTTGTTGAGTGATTTCATCGTCACTGCAGCAGAGCGGGCCGCTATGCAGGCGATCGAGGAAGCGCAAGTGATTCGGTTGTCCGCCGAGGATCAGCGACGCTTTGTCGGTGCGTTGCTCGATCCGCCTGAGCCGACACCTGCCATGGCCATGGCGCACGCCCACCGGCAGCGCCTCGTTCGGGACACGTGACGTCCGAAAGCTTCGCGATCTCGGCGCTCGCCAAGGAGGACCGATCCGACTTCCTTTGCGCCAGCGCGCCTCTGGATTGCTACTTCCGAAACCAGGCGACGCAAGACGTCCGTCGCCGCGTGGCCGCGTGCTACATCGCGACCGACGTTGCCACTGGAAAGGTCGCCGGCTTCTACACGCTATCGGCCGCTGACATCCCCGTCACCGACATTGCACCCGACATCAAGCGAAAGCTGCCGCGCTACCCGACGATCCCGGCGGCACGCATCGGCCGGCTTGCGGTCGACCAGCGCTACCGGCGCAAGAAGCTCGGCTCGGTGCCCCTCGCCGACGCCGCGACCCGTGCCGCCAAGAGCGAGGTGGCTATCCTTGCCATCGTCGTCGATGCGGAGGATGCCGCCGCCGAGGTATTCTATCGCCATCATGGATTCGTCGCCTGCGGGTCGCTGGCTGGCAAGCTGCTGGCGCCGATCCAGAGCCTGCTCCCCGCTCAGCATGAGGAACAGCGAGCGTCTTGAAGCTGCTCAAGCGTTTCAGTTGAACACCACAGCAACAACCCCCAAACCCTCAACCTCTATTGTCACCTCGCACGCTGCCTCGATCCACTGCACGGGCGTGATCGTGCCGAGGCTGACGAACCGGCCACCCCTCAGCGTTCGCCCCAGACCGGCATAGCGGTCGGCGATCCAGATCAGCGCGTTCAGCGGGTGACCCAAGAGTTCATCGGAGAGGCCCGTCGCCACCTCCTTGCCGTCGATCACCGTCCGGGCGGTGAGCTTGTCCAGCTCCAGGTGCCGCCAGTCGGTGGTCTCGGGTCCCAGGATGCTGCCGGCGTTGAAGGCGTTGTCGGCGATGATCGTGCCGGCCCCCGCCGCCTTGAAGTCGGCGTAGCGGTCGTCGACGATCTCGATCGCCGGCATGACGGCGGCCACCACCTCGGCGATCCGCTCGACGGTCCAGGGCGGCTCGTCGGGGGTGAGGTCACGGGCCACGCGAACGGCGATCTCGGTCTCGACACCAGGCCGCACGTAGTCGGCGAGGCGGAGCGTCGCGCGGCCCTGATGCACCGTTTCGATGAAGACGTCACCCGCGATTGGCCCAGGCACGTTGAGCAGCTGGCGCATGCCCTCGGCCGTTGCGCCGATCTTGTGGCCGACGACGTCGCCGAATTTCTGCGCCAGAATGAGGTTGGCATCGGCCTGGACGTGGTAGCCCGCATCCTCGGCGAGGCCGAGCCCGGCCAGCCTGCCGCCCTTGAGCCGGTTTTCTGCAACGAACGCCGCCTGTGGCACGCTACGCCTCCCTGGTTGTCGGTGGCTGCCCATCGGGCGAACCCTCGCGCTTCAGACGCTAGATAGCGGGAATGACGATCGGCGAGAAGCGCCGGCGGCCGAGTCTGACGCGAAAGGCCGTTCTGCTTAACCCCGAATTAAGGTTAACGGGGCATGATGGGCGGCATGATGCACGTCCGCCCCGTCTTCGTGCGCGAAGCCGCGCTGCTCCTGGCCCAGCTCGCCGAGAAGGCGGCGGCCGGCGATGACTTCACGCGCGCCTTGGCAGGCGAGGGGGCGGTCGATGGCTGGTCGATGGGGTCGACCGCGTTTCGCCGGCCGCAGCCGGATCGGGCCACGGGCTTTCCGGTCCACGCCGTCCTGCCCGACGGCCCCGAGCCTGCCGCAGCCCCGCTTGGTCTTGCCGCCTATGCCGCGCGGGTGGCCGAGCGGGTCGTGCTCGAGGGGCCGGTGGCGGCGCTCAGCCTGCGGGTTTGAGCGCCCGCCAGGCAGTGACGAACGCGGCCGCGCGATCGGCCACGTCGGCCGGGGCCATCCCGGGCTTGTAGAGCGCCGAGCCGAGCCCGAAGCCTGCGGTGCCGGCGGCGGCATAGTTCGCCATGCTCTCGGGCGCGATGCCGCCGACCGGCAGGAGCCTTGTGCCTTTCGGCAGGACCGCGAGCATCGCCTTTACCACCACCGGCGGCAGATTCTCGGCCGGGAACAGCTTCAGTGCATCTGCCCCCGCGGCAAGCGCCGCGAAGGCCTCGGTCGGTGTCGCCACGCCTGGCACGCAGGCGAGACCCATGGCCTTGGCCGCTGTGATCACCGCCGGATCGGCGTGCGGCATGACGACGAGCTGACCACCTGCCGCCTCGAGCTTGGCGACGGCGGCCGGATCGAGCACCGTGCCGGCGCCGATCACGCAGGACTGGCCAAACCGCTGGGCCAGCCGGCTGATGCTGTCATAGGGCTCCGGCGAGTTGAGCGGCACCTCGATGATGCGAAAGCCGGCCTCGACCAGCGCCTCGGCCACGGCCACGGCCTCGCCAGGCCGAAGCCCGCGCAGGATGGCGACCAGCGGCAAGGCTTGCATCGCCGCGTTGAGCTTCTCGGCTGCCATTTCGCTCATGTGATCAACCCCGCTGCCTTGGCGATCCGCCATTGCCCCCGCGCCGCCGCGTCCGGTCGGCCTCTCCGATGCCCGATCCCGGCAATGGCGAGCGCCTGGGTGTAGCGCGCGGCGAGCCCCTGGCCGCCGATGACGACCACCCGAGCCGGTCCCTCCGCCTCGGCGATCTCGCTGCCGATCAGTAGGCCCGAGAGGTAGTCCGCAACCCCGCTCGCCGCCAGCCGGCCCGTGAGCGGCAGCGTGCGGGCGCTGAACAGCCGGCCGAGCAGCCCCTTGCCGTCGAGTTCCGAGCGCGACGCCACGAGCGAAGGCGTCGTCGTCGGTGGGCCCCTCGGCCATCAAGCGGCCGAGGATCGAATGGCCTTTGAGAACCGCGAAGAGCTCGCCGGTCATGAAGGTCCTAAAGCTCTCGATCCGCCCCTCGGTGACGCGCACCCACTTGCTGTGGGTCCCAGGCAGGACGACCCCCTCGTCGGGCGCGAGGGCGTCCTGCCCCAGAATTCGGGTTTCCTCGCCGCGCATCACGTCCGGCGTTCCGTCAGCGGCCGTTGAGAGCAGGCCGGTGATGAAATGCAGCGGCCCCAGTTCCGGCTCGTCGACGCGGCGGACAGCGGCAGCGAGTGCTGCGGCGTCAGCCGGGCAGTCGAGATAAGGCAGCTCGTGCCAGCCCTGTCGGCTGGTGATCATGCCGCTGAGCACGATGGGCAGATCGCGAGGCGCCTGGAGGCTGGCCAGGGCATCGCGCAGGGCAACGTCGAAACGGCCGTCGGCGACGGCCAGAATGCCGGTGTCTGCCTCGTGCTCGGCAAGTGTCGAGCCGTCCGCCTCGAGGACCATCGCGCGCAGGCGCGAGGTGCCCCAGTCGATCCCGATCATCGAAGGATTGCCCAAGCGCCGCTTCTCCCTGTCGCTGTCCATCATCTTGTCGCAGCTTGGGCGGATCCGATCAATCAGCTAACCGAGCCAGCCGCCATGGCCCTTTCGTTTCCTCGCTGGTGGCCGAATTCCGTTGTGGGCTCGCGTGCATTGGCGCGGTGAGCGTATGTCCCTAAATGCTGGGAATGATGAGACGCCCAGAGCCACGGACGCCGGCACCGCCCATTCGGCTGGTCTTCGACGCGGCGCAACGCCAGCATCACAAGCGTCGGAACATCCTGCATTCGCTGCTTTTGCTCGGTGGCATGGCCGGCCTCGTGTTCTTGTCGGCTTGGAGCCTCTGGGGCGCCGGCGTCGCGCTTTGGGCGATGACCGGTGGGCTGCTCGGCTTCGCTTTATCGCCGACAATGGCGCCAGAATGGGTGATGCGTGCCTATCGGGCCCGGCGGCTCGATCGAGTGACCTTCCCCGAAGGCATTGAGCTGCTCGACCGGTTGAGCAGGCGCGCCGGCCTTGCCAACCCACCGCGGCTGCACCTGCTGCCATCTACGACGCTCAATGCCTTTGCCGTCGGCAATCGGCAAGAGGCGGCCATCGCGATCACCAGCGGCTTGCTGCAGCGGCTCGATTGGCGGGAACTTGCCGGCGTGCTGGCGCACGAGATCAGTCATGTGCGCAACAACGATCTCTGGCTGATGGGGCTCGCCGACGCGATGAGCCGGCTGACCAGCCTGATGGCGACTCTTGGCGTCTTCCTCGCTTTGGCGAGTCTGCCGCTGCTGCTGCTCGGCCAGCAGCCGGTGCCCCCCGCGACAGTGCTCGTTCTCGTGCTCGCCCCGGTCGTCGGCAGCCTGCTGCAGCTCGCTCTGTCGCGGGCGCGAGAGTTCGACGCCGATCTCGAGGCGGCAACGCTAACCCGTGATCCGGCCGGGTTGGCGAGCGCGCTGGAGAAGCTCGACCGCTACCAAGGCCGCCACTGGGAGGAGATTTTGCTGCCGGGCCGACGCATGCCGGATCCGTCCCTGCTGCGCACCCATCCGCCGACCGCCGAGCGTGTGGCCCGTCTGTTGTCGCTCTACTGCGAGACGGAGGCGCCGGTCGTGCCGAGCAGCCGACTAGCGGAGACCTTGCCGGTGGCACGGTTGCGTCCGCCTGGGCCCCCGCGTTATCGCGCGTGGGGCTACTGGTACTAGCCTGTGACGGCACGTCGCGGGCGTCGAGCGATCGGCCGGATGGCCGTTCAACTGTCGATTACGCTTCCATGGCCGGCGTTGTCGCGTCGAGAAGTACGCCTTTAGACGTGCATGACATGCCGATCAACGGCGCCTAAGTCGGCCTGTTTGACAACCCGTTTTCATTGCATGTCGATATTCTTTACAGCATACATCTTAGTAATCGTGAGAAAAAATGGGCGACTTACAATAGTGAGCGCTTGATCGATGCCCGGTTTTGTTGAATACCCTCCATCGAGAGAGCGCGTAAGGTGGATCGACTTGGCAACGACCGATCACATGGCAAACTGTCTGGGAACTTGTGTCGCAATGCGGCGTCAATCCGCCAGACATTATTGACCAACGAGCATCGCGGCCCAGACGCGACCGCTCCAAGCAAAAAAGACCCAAGGTAAATTACTAGGCTCTTAATGAGATGAGATATCTTGTCACTGGCGGTGCCGGGTTCCTGGGCTCACATCTTTGCTCGTACCTGCTCGAAGTCGGGAACGAGGTGCTATGTGTCGATAATTTCTATCCTGATTATCCGTTTTTCTCATCCAGCGATGATGGCCCGATACGGGCGCGGCTTGGCCTGCAGCGCGGCCCACATCAGGCGCTCGGTTATGGTGTCGAGTTGGTAGCGGCGGTTGAAGCGCCAGGCGAAGCTGGCGAGGTAGCGCTGGGCGTGTTTCTGGCTGACGTGGTGGTATGTTCCGGCGAGCGCCGTCTTGATGTTGCCGAGCGTCGTGTTCACCCAGTTGAACGACGGCCACTGCGCTGCCTTCTTGCCACTGCCGCTGAGCATCGGGAAGTGGTCGCAACCGGCGGCCTCGACGCTCCGCCAGCACGACAGGCCGTCGCTGACGATGTTGGTGCCGGTGGCGAAGCTCGACCGGGCCAGCTTGGCGATCTCGGCTTTGCGGAAGCCCTTGACCACGAGCAGCTTCAGGCGCCTCGGCTTGCGGTCGAGGCTCGTTTCGACCGCAGCGACGAACGGTGTCTTGCCGGCCGCACCGCGCCCACGCTTGCCGCCGCTGCGCACGCCGCCGAGATAAGCGTCGTCGAGCTCGACCCGGCCGCTCATCTTCGGCTTGCCGGCGTCGCGTTCCGCCATGGCGGACATCAGCTTCTGCTTCATCAGCCAGGCGGTCGGCTGCCGCACACCCAGTCGTCGCGCCAACTCGATCGAGCTGATCCCGCCCTTGGCCTGCGTCAACTCGTAGATCGCGCGAAACCACGTCGTCAGCGGCAGCTTCGTGCTGTGGAAGATCGTGCCCGCCGTGAACCCCGTCTGATGCTTGCAGGCGTTACACTGGACCTGCTTCCTGCTCTTCATCCGCGAATACTTTTCACAGCCGCACCGCTCACAGATAAAGCCGCGGCCCCAGCGCATCTCGAACAGCACCGCCAGGCATTGCGCCTCGGTCCCGAACCGCGCCCGAAACGCCGACTCGCTCAATCCACGCATCTTGGCCGCCAGATTATTCACTGTGCTCGCCTCCAATCCACCATAACCACATGATTCTGCTAGCATAGCTCTAGACGAAAATAATGGATAATCAGGTTCCTCTTTGTCGTTCTCTTCCTCGGCGGTTATCTCCTCGCCTTCTACGTCCAGTTCTAGATCCTCGCGCTTCTGGTCTGGCCACGGTCGGCTTCGCCCGTGCGGACGACCTGCACCGACACGACAACGACCGGTCTGTCCCATGCTTAACGCTACTGACGCTCGGTTCGCGTCCGCTGCCGGCGTCGCGTCGCAAACGTCGGCGCTGCCGCTATCGCAGTCGTCGGTGCTGCTGGGCTTTACGCTGGCGATCATCGAGTCGGGCGCCGCAGCGATGGTGATCCCGAGCGCTTTCGCTCGCGCCGGCTCTGGTCTGGACATGATCCAGATCGGCTGTGCCGGCGCCCTGGGCGCGGGTTTGGCTATGCTGTTGCACGCGCGATGCGCGGCTACGACTTCGTCTCGCTGCGTCAGCCCGAACGCGTCCTGCCGCAACTCCTTGGTCTGGGCGCCTTAGGCATGGCCGCCGGCATGGCGGTCATCGGTGCGCTGACAGCGAGGGAGCCGATGGCCATGCATGAGGTGCTGCTGGCGATGGGCATCTTCAGCCTAGAGCATTTTCTAACGCCATGGAATCGTTAGGGATTCCCAAGACCGACAGTTTGTGATTCAAGATTGGGGCTGGTGAAGGAGGCCAGCCTCGATGGCTCTCGCGCTTTCCGATGATTTACGTCGCCGTGTCGTGGCGGCGGTCGAAGAGGGGGTATCTTGCCGCGCCGCCGCGGCCCGCTTCGAGATCGCTCCGTCGACGGCGATCAAATGGCTGCAGCGGTGGCGCCGTACGGGCAGCGTCCAGCCGCGGTCGCGCGGCGGCGACAAGCGCTCGCATCGGCTGGAGGCTCATGCCACGGAAATCCTGGCGCTGATCGATGCGACGCCGGACATGACGCTCGCGGAAATCGTCGCGCATCTCGACCAGCAGCACGGATTGACTGTGGCACCCAGCACCGTGTGGCGACTGCTCGACCGCCACGGACTCAGCTTCAAAAAAAACGGCGCACGCCGCCGAGCAGCAGCGGCCTGACGTCTGGCAGCGGCGGCTGGCCTGGTTCGAGGCCCAGCCAGAGCTGGAGCCCGAGCGCCTCGTCTTCATCGACGAAACCGGCGCCTCGACCAAGATGGCCAGACGCTACGGCCGGGCCGTCAAGGGAGAGCGTTGCCGGGCACCTTTGCCACATGGACATTGGAAGACGACCACCTTCGTAGGAGCCCTGCGCCACGACCGGATGACCGCACCCATGGTCCTCGATGGGCCGATGAACGGTGCCGCCTTCCAGGCTTATGTCGAGCAGGTTCTTGCACCGACATTGCGACCCGGCGACATCGTCGTTCTCGACAACCTGCCCGCACACAAGCCTGCCGCCGTCCGCCAAGCCATCGAGGCCACAGGCGCGGAACTCCGCTTCCTGCCGCCCTATTCGCCGGACTTCAACCCGATCGAACTCGCCTTCGCCAAACTCAAGGCGTGGCTGAACAAGGTCGCAGCGCGAACCATCGACGACCTCTGGAACACCATCGGCACCGCAATCGGGCACTTCACGCCCGACGAATGCAGAAACTACTTCCAGGCCGCAGGGTACGACTTCGAATGATCGGAAAATGCTCAAGCTGTTGCCGCCTTGCGCATCATGCTCGGCGTATCATTGCAATGGGCCGAGCAATCGGGCGGGCTGCGCCATCGCGTCGCCGTGCTCGACCATTCGCCGCCGGAAATCGTTTTGGACCGCCGGCGTCTCGCCGAGCAACTCGATGCGCAGCGCGGTTTTCGCTGCGTGATCGAGGTCGTCGCACCGGAAGGCACGACCGCCGAGTGGCCATCAGCCGTGGTCGAGACCGTGCGCTGGGCCGAGGAGATTCTGGTCGTCGTCATGCCGTCCGTCACCTCGGCGGCGACCCTGGAGCAGTTGCTCGAGGCGCTCAAGGTCGTTCCGGTCCCGGTCAGCATCGCGGTGCCTTTCGAGCCGTCCAGTCTCGGGTTTGCCGTCACCCGGATGCACGAGGCGCCGCTCGGCCCGGCCAAGCGGGGGGTCAAGCGTCTGCTCGATATCGTTGTCGCCTCTTTGATGCTTTTCTTCCTGGGGCCGCTGCTGATCGCTGTCGCGATTGCGGTCAAGCTCGACAGCCCCGGGCCGGTCTTCTTCCGCCAGGTGCGCCGCGGCTACAACAACCGACGTTTCGACGCGCTCAAGTTTCGCTCGCTGCGCAACGACATGGCCGATCCGCTGGCCAATCGGCTGGTCACCAAGGACGATCCGCGGGTCACCAAGGTGGGCGGCTTTCTCAAGCGCAGCAGCATCGACGAGTTGTCGCAGCTCTTCAATGTACTCAAGGGCGACATGTCCCTGGTCGGGCCGCGACCTCACGCCCTGAACGCCAAGGCCGGAGGCCGCCCATACGAAGACGTCGTCGAGCGGTTTCAGCGCCGGTACCGCGTGCGGCCCGGCATCACCGGCTGGGCTCAGGTGAATGGGCTGCGCGGCAATACCGAGACCGAGGACGACCTGCTGCGGCGTGTCGATTTCGATCTCGACTACATCCGCCGCTGGTCGCTCTGGCTCGACATTTTGATCCTGCTGCGCACGCCGCTCGTCACGCTGAAGGGCGAGAACGCTCTATGACCTGGAAAACGCCATGCTCGTCGTCATCCTGCTGAGCCTCGGAGCACTCTCGCTCCTGCTCGCCTTCTATGCGTTCGGCCCCTACCAGGCGAGCCTGCTCTTGGCCCGCTGGCTGCGCCCGGCGCCGATCGTGCCACAGGCGTCGCCTGCAGCGCCCGAGGAAACCTTCGCCATCTGCCTCTGCGCTCATAACGAGGCGGGCATGATCGAAGCCAAGGTGGGGGATCTGCTGCGCCTGCGCGAGGCCGCTGGGGACCTCGACATCCTGGTCTATGTCGATGCGGCGTCGGATGGCACGGCCGAGTTGCTGGAGCCCTATCGCGATCGCATCACGCTCGTCGTCTCGCCCGAGCGGCACGGCAAGACCTACGGCATGAACCTGCTGGTCGGCATGACCAAGGCATCGGTCGTCATGTTCACCGATGCCACTGTGCGGATCGATCCGGACGCCGTCGCCGTGCTGTGGCGCTACTTCGCCGATCCGTCGATCGGCTGCGTCTGCAGCCACCTGACCTACGTCAACTATGGCGCCGGGGCGACGGCGGCGGTCGGCTCTGCCTATTGGCGGCTGAACGAGTGGACGCGCGGGCTGGAGACCGACACGGGCTCCGCGATCGGCGGCGATGGATCGCTCTTCGCCATGCGACGCGCCTTGCATCGTCCGGTGCCTAAGGGCCTGTTCGACGATTTCTACCTGCCGCTGGTGACCTTGATCGACGGCCATCGCGTCGTCCGCGCGCCGGAGTTGCGTGCCTACGAGCCGCATACGACGGTCGCGGAGGACGAATTCAAGCGCAAGATCCGGATCGCCTGCGAGGCGATGGCCGTGCACGTGACGCTCTGGCCCGACCTGAAGCAGCTCGATGCCTGGAATCTCTACAAGTACGTGATGTGCAAAATGACGCGTTGGTTCGGTGGCTGGCTGATGCTCGCCGGCATCTTGTTGCTCACCATGGCGGCAATGCTGTTGATTGGTACTTGGCCGACGACCGTGCTTCTGGCGATCGGCGTCGTGGCGTTCTGGTTGGCGCTGCGGTTGCGTGTCGGTCTGGTCGAGAAAGCCTGGAACATACTGCTCGCCTTCGCCGGCAATGCCATCGGCACGGCGCGGGCGTTGCGTGGCCGGCGAGCCGTTACCTGGGACGTCGCCAGCTCGGCGCGTGCCGGCCGGGTGGTAGAGTAGAGCCGTGCGTGTCGCGGTCGTCGATCCGAGCGAGTTCACCCCGGCCTACGATGCGGCGCTGGCCAAGGGCCTCGCCGCTGCCGGGCATCGGGTCGCGATGATCGGTCAGGCCGGTGGCGGGCTCGCCGGCGATCCAGCGCTGGAGCATTTCGGCCATTTCTATCACCCGCTCGCCACCCGGCTGGGTCGTCGCCTGCCGGGCACTGCCGTCACGGCGGCTAAAGGCGCGCTGCATGCCGTCGACCTGGCACGGCTACCCAGCCTGCTGCGGCGTCTGCAGGTCGATGTAATCCATTTGCAGTGGATACCGCTGCCGCTAGTCGATGGCGTTTTCCTGCAGCGGTTGCGTACGGTGGCGCCCGTCGTCCTGACGGTTCACGACACGCTGCCGTACAACGGCGCAGCACCCTGGCTGATGTCGGCCGGCCTCGACCGCGTGCTGCGTGCCGTGGACGCCATCATCTGCCATACCGAACAGGGACGCCGGCGCTTGCTTAGCCAGGGTGTCCGGGCCTCGCAAGTGCATGTCGTGCCACACGGCTTGCTGGGCTCGAGGATGAACCCCAGCTGCGCCTCGCCGGGGCAGCGCATCCGCCTCCTGCAGTTCGGCAAGATCAAGCACTACAAGGGCGCCGACGTGCTGATCGAGGCCGTCAGTCGTTTGTCTCCAAACGAACGCGCGCGGCTCGACGTCCATATCGCGGGCAAGCCCTATGTCGACAGTGACGCGCTGGGGGCGCTGGCACACTCCCATGATCTGGGCGACTGTGTCCGCTTCGACTTCGACTTCATCGACGATGCAATGATGGAGCTGCTGCTCGCCCGCGCCGATGCCCTGGTATTTCCCTATCGTGATATCGAGGCCTCGGGCGTGCTGATGCAGGCCGTGGCGGCCAGCAAGCCAGTGGTGGCATCGCGGATCGGCGTCTTTGGGGAGCTCCTGGTGGACGGGCAAGAGGCGCTCCTGGTGGCTCCCGGCGATCCGGAATCGCTGGCCGCAGCCCTCCGCCAGCTGGTCGCGGCGCCGGAGCGGCTGATCGACATGCGTGGCCGAATGTGTGCGCTGCGGGATCGGCTGCCGAGCTGGTCGGACATCGGCCGGCAGACGGCCGCGGTCTATGCCGTGGCACAGCAAAGCCGCGCGGCGGCAAGCCGGCCACGGCCCACGGGCATGCTGGAAACGCGCACATGAGCATGATCGCTCAGGTCGGTGCGCGCCGAGACGGAACAGGACGGCCCGCTGTCTTCTCGAGGATCGCTCGTCTGTCCCGGGTGAGGGACGGGCTGGTGACGGATAATCTTCAGCGCAACGGCGTTGCGCATGGCCGGCATCGCCAACAAGAGCCGATCGCTGGAGCCGCCTGAACGATGACAGCCGCCTCGCCACCGCAATCGAGCAAGCACGGCGTGGTGCGCGGTGCCTTCTGGCGATTCGTCGAGGCGCTCGGGGGCGAGTGCATCGCGCTGCTCGTCTTTGTGTCAATGGCCCACCTACTGGCGCCGGAGAGCTTCGGCCTGATCGCACTCGCCGCTGTCATCGTCAGCGGCTGCCAGGTCACCTTGTATGGCATTGCCGAGGCCGTCGTGCAGGGCGGGGACTTGACCACCAGACGCTTCACTACGGCCTTCTGGTGCAATCTCGGGCTCGGCTCGCTGCTTGTGGCGGCTGTCTGCGTCCTGGCCCCCGGGCTAGCGGCGCTGTTCGGCGACCCCGACCTTGTCGGCGTGCTGATGGCGCTGTCGCTGACCCTGCCGGTGGCCGCTGCTGCGGCCATCATTCAGGCGCGCCTGATGCGGCGCATGGCCTTTGGTCCCATCGCCTGCCGCGCGCTCGTTGCGGCCTGTGTCGGAGGGGTGATCGGGCTCGGCCTGGCATTAGCGGGCGCCGGCATTTGGGCGCTGGTCGGGCTGCAGCTCGGTGCGGCGATCGGCGGGCTGGCGACGCTCCTGATTGCCGAGCGCTGGCTGCCGCGGCTGCTGTTCGATCGGGCAGAGGCTGGATCGCTCCTGCGCTTTTCCTTGCCGCTCCTCGGTACGTCTCTGGCGCGGTTCGCGGGCCAGAAGCTGGATATCGCGATCCTCGGTCTCTTCGTGACAACCACGGCGCTCGGTCACTACATGCTGGCGGCAAGGCTTATCCTCACGCTTGGCCTCGTCACCCATGTCACGATCTGCACACTCAGCCTGCCCGTCTTGTCGCGGCTTGCGGGTCAACCCGAGGCCTTTCGTCAAACCGCTGGGCGTGTGCTCTGGTTTGCCGTGGCCTCCTGCCTGCCTGCCGGTCTCGGTGTCGCGAGCGTCGTCGGTCTGCTCGTCCCGGTCGTCTTCGGCCCGGCCTGGGAGCCGAGCGTCGCGCCGATGCAGGTTCTCGCTGCCTCGATAGTGCTGCCGGCGCTCGGACTGATCAGCGGGCAAATTCTGGTCGCCGCGGGTCAACCGAAGCGCCTGCTCGGCCTTGCGCTGATGCATACGGCGCTGTTCCTGACGCTCGTCGCCTTAGCCGCGCCTTTCGGCCTGACCAGCGCCGCGATCGCCGGAGCGCTTGCCAACGCCTTGATGCTGCCTGCCTATGCCATGGCACTCAAGCACGGCGTCCGGCTCGCCATCGGCCCCCTGCTCCGCGATCTCCTGCCGCTGTTCCTCGCTGCCGCCGTGATGGTCGCCAGCGTGCTTGCGGTGGAGCTGTACCTGAACGGCCATCTTCCCGCGGTCGTACTGCTGCCGCTCAGCATTCTCGCCGGTGGCATCAGCTATCTGGCGTCACTCTGGCTATTTGCCTCGGAGCAGGTCCGCCAGGTGGTACGTAGTCTCGACCTTCACCTGGCGCTGAGCTGGCAAGAGCGAATTTTGGCGGTTGGGCATAGCATGATGCAGTGGTCGATCGTTCGTCGCGGGCGGGCCGCGGCGATTGCGCTAGCCCCACTTATCCGTCCGATGAACCGATGAGCATGATTCGCGACCTCCAAGCTGGTGAGCTGCGACAATGGCCGGGCCATTCCGATGGCCCGACTGGCGGCATGTCGGCCACGTTCGATGCTGCTCCGAAGCGTGTCTGGGGCGTGCCGCTCCGGGATCTGCTGCAGCATTTGTGGCGGCGAAAGCTGCTCCTGGCGCTGGCTGCGGTGATCGGCGTGACGGCAGGCCTTGGCCTCGCGGCCATGCGCGAGCCGCGCTATGCCGCCGAGGGGCTCTTGGTGATCGACACGGCGCACATCTCGATCCCCGAGCTCAGTGCGCTGGCATCCGGACGGACCGTGGAGCCCTGGGGCGGACGCAGCGAGGCGCGCATCTTGACGGCGCGGGATACCGTGGCGGCTGCCGTCGACCAGCTTGGCCTGGTCGAGGACCCCGCGTTCAATCCATCGCTTGCGCCGTCGCCGCTGGCGCGGCTCGTGCGCGCACCCTGGATGCCGGTGCCCCTGGCCAGCATGATCGAAGAGCATGTGCCCGCGCATTGGCTCGAGCAGAATCCCGACACCGGCCCGGCGCAACGCGCAGCCATCATCAGCGGGCTGCAGGCGCGTCTCGAGGCGAACAGCGAGGAGCGAAGCTACGCCATCACGCTCGGCTACGCCGGGCCGTCGCCGGAGCACGCGGCGGCGGTCGTCAACGCCGTGATGGGCGCCTATGTCGAGCGTGATCTTGCCGTCAAGCGCGCCGAGCTGGTCCAGGCGGGGGACGAGCTGGAGCGACGCCTGGCGGAGATCGGCGCGGAGCTCGGACAGGCGCAGCTGGCGCTGAGCGAGCTGGAGGGGCAATCCGACCTCCTCGAGGGCGGCAGCGGCACCATCAGGGCCGGAGCGCTCGACGCGCTGATCGGCGAGGCGCAAACCTTGCGGATTGATCGAGAGCGGGCGCAGGCCGATATCGCCCGGGTCGATGCGGCGCTGGCGGGTCGATCGGACGTCGTTCTCCGCGGTGAACTCGTGACCCCGCGCCTCGAGGAGCTCTGGGCACAGGAAGCGCTGATCGTGCGTGATCTCGCCGAGGCCGGCGAGGAGCTCGGTCCTCTGCATCCGCAGATCCTCCAGCTGCAGGCGAAGCTCGCCGGCGTCGCCGAGGCGGTGAGCAACGAGGTGCGCAGCGTCCGCGAAGGCCTTATCAGCGAGCGCGACCTGATCGACGAACGCGCGGCAAGGCTCGCCGAACTCACCGACAGTGCCGAAGCTTCGGCTGGCGCCACCGCCGAAGGGCGGGTCGCCATCGACCTTGCCCGACAGGAGGTGCTGAGCCTCCAGCAGCTGAACGACCTCTATCGGGAGCGGTTCGAGCAGACGCTCCTGGGCCCGGCGCTCGTCGCACCAGATGCACGCATCGTCTCGGCGGCAGCGCCGCCCACGGCGCCCCAGGGGCTCGGACGCAACATGCTGGGTGGCCTCGGCGGCTTGATCGCGTTGCTGCTGGCGTCCGGCGGCCTTGTCGCCCATCGCTGGCTGGGCGACCAACTCTGGGCGCCAGATGACGTCGAGCGCGCGAGCGGCCTGGCGGTGCTCGGCGTGCTGCCGGTCTTGTCGCGTCGGCGGGGTGCGATCGCCGGCAGCGTGGCGTCGGCGCCCGAGGATCCGACGAGCGAGGCGCTGCGCGCGATCCTTGCCCGCCTGAGAGCACCTTACCGCCAGACGCCAGCACAGATCTTGCTCGTGACCTCCGCCACATCGGGGGATGGCAAGACGTCGTGCAGCCTGGCGCTGGCCCGGGTCGCGGTTCGCGAGGGGCTGCGTTGTCTCGTGGTCGAGGGCGACTGCCGGAGGCCTGGCCTGCGTGCCGCGCTGGGTGATGGCGCCAAGGCGTTGAGCGAGGATCGAGACGGCACCAAGCAGCTGCCCTTCAGCATCCTCTTGGACGAGGCCGGCGGCGCGCATGTCCTGGTCGCCAAGCCGATGGCGGATATCGCCCCGGCGTTCCTCCGCTCCGAGCGGCTGCGCCTGCTGTTTGCCAACGCACGGACCTACTACGACCTGATCATCATCGACGGCCCGCCGCTGCTCGCCACCGCCGATTCGCTCCTCTTGGCCAAGCATGCCGATCAGGCGGTGCTGATTGCGGCCGCCAAGGCGAACGGACGCCCTGGCGCTTGCCGCGGCGGCTCACCGACTAATCGAGACCGGCTGCGAGGTCCCAGGCGTCATCTTCAATCGTTGCCCGGCTCCCCTGCCGCTCAGCCATGCCTATGCCGGCTATGCGCCGATGCGGCGTCTCAGAACACAAAACTGAAGCGGTCGTGTTCGCCAGGCGCGGTACAACTGCGCGTTAGTACCTTCGATTTGGGAAACATGACGTAGGCCGAGCCAAGATCAGTGTGAATTGTCGTTGCGACTCGTCGGTCCCGATCTCGTGGTTGTTTCGGCCGCAAATAGCGTGTTTTTCGATCTCGTACATGATCTGTTCCAGTCGCTGCAGCAACATGCGCCTGGACTGCCGTTCGCGGTGTTTGATCTCGGCCTGACCGAGGAGCAGAAAATCTGGGCGGTGTCTGGATTGGGTGTTGATCAAGCAGCGAGGGCGATCTGCCAAGCGGCATTCTCTGCGTCTTGTTGATTGCCGACGAGCCTGGAGACGAACCATGCGGCATAGGCGGGGAGGTTTTTGGTTGCCGGTCCGCAGAATGGTTTCATGAAGGTCTCGAAGCGGCTGTGCAGATTGTTGACGGTCTGCATGTGGAAAGCCTTGGCGATGACCCGTGGACCCTTCTTGGGGTGAAGGCGATAGTGCGGCATGGCGCGTTGTCGTGCGAAAAGATCGTAAGCACTGTCACCATCCGTACAGAGGACCGCATCCTGTCCGACATGGGCTTCGAGCCGGGAGACGAGGCTCGTTGCGCGGCGATCGGGGAGCACGTCGGCGCGCCGCGCGCCCGTTCGATCGGTCAGGGTCAAGACTGGTATCTGCCACGCCGACAATCCGGCCGGGAAGAGCAGCCGGAGGCGCCGGAAATCACGCCAACGCGGGCGGTCGGGCTCGGCATGACGGGTCGGGTCGCGTTCGTGATCAACCCATTCACGGCTGCCCTTGCGCGACTCCCGGAAGAACTTCTCATCGGCCTCGACGATACCGTTCAATTCGCTCGCACCAGCCCCGATGAGCGCCTGGAGCAGGCTCAGGCGCCAACGCCAGACGGTCGTCTTGTCCAGTTCGAGACATCGCGCCAGGGCTCGACATGAGCGAGGGCTTGTCGACATCATGTCACGCAGCACCGCGAGCAGCTTTTCGGGCCGACGAATGCGCTCCAGCACCGTCCCGGTGGCCGAGGAGAATGTCCGACGACAGGCCTTGCATCTCAGTCTTGGCAACCCCGTTCGGGTCTCGCCCCAGCGCTGCAACGAAGGCGCGGCACAGTGAACACATTCGGTGAGCGCCTGTCCCCGGGCATCGATGCGCGAAAGAACCTCGATGCGCGTATCGAGTGCTCGAAGCTGGCCTCGCAGCGCCCGCATCTGCCCGACACTCAATCTCTTCATGCCTGCGCACAAACGCCTGAAACGTGCCTTGTTCATCGTCCGCTCCGAAATCGATGTTTCATAAATGTTCTCACCAACTTGTGCGGATTTCAACACGCAATCCAGACACCGCCCCTATGCTGGCGCCGGCTAGTCCCGTTCGTTCTACCGACCTCAGCAGGCTTTCGCTAAAGGATGAACTTCGACAGATCGGCGCCTTCGATCAGGTCGCCGACCTGGCGACGGACGTAGTCGCGGTCGACTGTGATTGTCTCGGCGTCGGCGCGGTCGGACGCCGTGTAGCTGATCTCTTCGACCAGCTTCTCCATCACCGTCTGCAGGCGTCGCGCCCCGATATTCTCGACCTTGCTGTTCATGTCGTGCGCCACGGTCGCGATCTCCTCGATCGCCTCCTCGCTGAAGTCGAGCGTGACCTCCTCGGTAGCGAGCAGCGCGACATATTGCTTGATCAAGCTGGCTTCGGGCTCGCGCAGAATGCGGGCGAGGTCGTCGCGGCGAAGCGCGTCGAGCTCGACGCGGATCGGCAGTCTGCCCTGCAGCTCGGGCAGCAGGTCTGATGGCTTGGTCAGGTGGAAGGCGCCGGACGCGATGAACAAGATGTGGTCGGTCTGCACCGCGCCATGCTTGGTGGTGACGCTGGTCCCCTCGATCAGCGGCAGCAGGTCGCGCTGGACGCCTTCACGGCTGACATCGCCGCCGCGGTTCTCCCGGCCCGAGATCTTGTCGATCTCATCGATGAAGACGATGCCGTTCTGCTCCACCGATTCGATCGCCTCGCGAACCACGCGGTCTTCGTCGAGCAGCTTGTCGCTCTCCTCAGCCATGAGCAGGTCATAGCTCTCGCTGACCTTCATCTTCTTGCGCTTGGTGCGCTGACCGAAGGCCTTGCCGAGCATGTCGCCGAGATTGACCATGCCCATCTGGGCGCCGGGCATGCCCGGAATGTCGAGGGTCGGCATGGCACCAGCGGTGTCCTTGACGTCGAGCTCGATCTCTTTCTCGGCGAGCGATCCGGTCCGCAGCATGCGCCGGAACTTGTCGCGCGTCTCGGCCCCGGAATTGTCGCCGACGAGCGCGTCGATCACCCGCTCCTCGGCGTTGTGCTCGGCCTTGGCCTGAACCTCGCGCCGGAGCCGCGTCCGGGTCTCCTTGAGGCCCACCTCGACCAGGTCGCGGATGATGCTCTCGACATCGCGGCCGACATAGCCGACCTCGGTGAACTTGGTGGCCTCGACCTTGGTGAAGGGGGCCTGGGCCAAGCGTGCGAGGCGCCTGGCGATCTCGGTCTTGCCGCAGCCGGTGGGGCCGATCATCAAGATGTTCTTCGGCAGCACCTCCTCGCGCAAAGACGGGTCCAGCTGCTGGCGGCGCCAGCGGTTGCGCAGGGCGATGGCAACCGCCCGCTTGGCGGCATCCTGCCCGACGATGAAGCGGTCGAGCTCGGAGACGATCTCTCTCGGGGTCAGTGCGGTCATTTGCTCTCGATCGTCTCGATGGTGAGGGAGCTGTTGGTGTAGACACAGATGTCGGCCGCGATGGCCATGGCCTTGCGCGCGATCGCCTCACTGTCCATGCCGTCCAGATCGAGCAGGGCCTTGGCTGCGGCAAGAGCGAAATTGCCGCCGGAGCCGATTCCGATCAGGCCGTCGGCGGGCTCCAGCACGTCGCCCGTACCGGTCAGCACCAGCGAGACCTCTGCGTCTGCGACGGCCATCATCGCTTCGAGGCGCCTGAGGTAGCGGTCCGTGCGCCAGTCCTTGGCGAGCTCGACGCAGGCGCGCATCAACTGGCCCGGATGGCGCTCCAGCTTGCCTTCGAGGCGTTCGAGGAGGGTGAAGGCGTCGGCGGTGCTGCCGGCAAAGCCCGCGATGATCTGCCCGCCGCCGAGGCGTCGAACCTTCTTCGCGTTGGCCTTGATCACCGTCTGACCGAGGCTGACCTGACCGTCACCGGCGATGGTTACCCGGCCGTTCTTGCGGACCGCCAATATGGTGGTGCCGTGCCAGAGGCTGGCATCGGTTGTCGACATGCGTTTCCTGCCCGAAGCGGCCCGCCGATGAGCGGCGAAGGGGCCGTTCCATCAGGCGCGAGCGCCGTTTCCCTGCGGGATGGCCGCGCCTCCCGCTCTTGGGCCGATTTGGGCAATGTCGGGCATGGATTCAAGGCGGGCGTCGGCGCAGCGCGACCGTGTGGCCGGCGAAGGGTGGTGTTGCGGCCGGACGGGACGCTGCCGGCCGCTTTCGACGAAAGTGCTTGCCTCAGCCGCAGGCGGCCTGGCGTGCCTCACCGGTGGCCTCGGCTTCCGCTTCGGCCTCCATCGCGTCGACTGCGTCGGTCAACCGCCGCAACGTCATGATCAGTGCATCCTCGTCGCGGAGCCTGAACGCGGTCGTAACCAACACCGCAGCACCGACCAGGTTCTCGAAATGAGCGCTCGACAGATGCGCCTTGATCTCGTCCTCGAGCGCGGTGATCGGGGCGTTGTCGTTGACGGCGGTGGTGTCGTTCATCGGGTAAGCTCCAACACAGCGGGTTCGGGTCTCAAAAAAGGGGCCCCCGGGAGGCGATGCCTGCCGGGGGCCAAGAGGAGGGAGGCACCGTCTGACTTGACGAAATCCACGCTAACTTAACCAATGGTTGAAATCAACGCGAAAGTTCGGTTGCGGACGCTTTTTCGTGTGTATTTTGAAATGAAACTCGATCGAATTTTATGGAAATTCCAGTCGCGAGATTGCGATATTATACATCAATTCAATTGAGACAGAAAAATTGCTAAAAATCAATAAAATGTCTGTGAATTTTAACTTGCTTGCCGGCGCTTGACGATGGGGCTCGGGCAGATGCGGCGAATGGTTTCCCGACAGCTGCCGTTGCTATCGAGAAAGGCCCAATAAAATACTGATAATAATAGTAAAAAATGTTTTCTTTGGTTGGCGGTCGACTGTTCGGTAGGGTGCTTGAAGCCCAGAATCCTGTCGATGGGGGCGGGTCGGTGTTCCTTGGCGTCTCGCGCAAACTGCGATAGACGCTTGGCGCAGAGCATCACATCGACCTTCGGCCGTCCGTGAGGCGGTCGGTAAGGACGTCAATCGAGGTAAGTCGGGCCATGGCAGGCCATTCACAATTCAAGAACATCATGCATCGCAAGGGCCGCCAGGACGCGGTCCGGGCCAAGCTCTTCACGCGCCTGACCCGTGAGGTCCAGGTGGCCTCGCGGCTGGGCCTTCCCGATCCGACGTTCAACCCCAGGCTGCGTTCAGCCATCCAAGCCGCCAAGGCCGCAAATGTGCCCAAGGACAACATCGAGCGGGCGATCAAGAAGGGGCAGGGCGGCGACAGCGAGAACTACGACGAGATTCGCTACGAAGCCTACGGGCCAGGCGGCGTCGCGTTCATCGTCGAGGCATTGACCGACAACCGTAATCGAACGGCGAGCGAGGTGCGCGCGGCGTTCAGTCGGCATGGCGGCAGCCTCGCTGAGAGCAATGCCGTGAGTTTCCAGTTCGACCGGATCGGGCAGATTCGCTACGGTGCTGACGTCGCCGACGAGGAGGCCGTGCTCGAGGCGGCCATTGAGGCCGGGGCCGAGGACTGCCAGACGAGCGCGGACGGCCACGAGATTACCTGCGCGCCCGACGATCTGGCGGCGGTGACCGAGGCGCTGGAGGCCCGTTTCGGGGCGCCCGAGGCCTCGCTGCTCACCTGGCGGCCGCAGGTCACGGTCCCGGTCGAGGACGACAAGGTCGAGACCTTGTTCAAGCTGCTCGAATCCCTGGACGAGAGCGACGATGTGCAGCGTGTCGTGGCCAACTTCGAGGTCTCGGACAGTGCCATGGCGAAGCTCGCCGAGTGATCCGCCTCTTGGGCCTCGACCCTGGCTTGCAGCGCACCGGCTGGGGGGTGATCACTGTCGATGGCCCCAGGCTGGGCTTCGTTGCCGCGGGCGTTGTCGCGAGTGCCGCCGACGACCCGTTGGCGGACCGCCTGCTCGCGCTGTATCGCGGGCTCGAGGAGGTGATCGCTTGCCATGATCCGGCCGAGGTCGCGGTCGAGGAGACCGTGGTCAACAAGAATGCCTTGAGCTCGCTCAAGCTGGGCCACGCCCGCGGCGTGGTCCTCCTAGTCGCCGCCACCGCCGGTCTGCCTGTTGCCGAATATGCGGCCAAGCATGTCAAGCGGGCGCTAACCGGCACCGGCGCCGCTCTGAAGCCGCAGGTCGCGCACATGGTTCGGGTGCTGTTGCCACTTTCAGGTCCGGTCACCGCCGATGCGTCGGACGCTTTGGCCGTTGCCGTCTGCCATGCCCACAATCGGGCGACGATGGCCCGAATCGGCGCTGCTGGAGCCCCCGCATGAGTGGCATGCGGGCATGATTGGAACGTCGGCATGATCGCCCGGCTGCGCGGCCGGGTCGCCCAGCTAGGCGACGATCACGTCGTGGTCGACACCGGCGGCGAGGCGGGCGGTGTCGGCTACCTGGTGCACTGTGCGGCCAAGACCCTCGGTCGTCTGCCCGGTCTCGGGCAGGTCGTGGAACTGCGCATCGTCACGCAGGTGCGCGAGGACAGCATCACGCTCTACGGCTTTGAGACAGCCATCGAGGAGCAGTGGTTCGGCATTCTGCAAGGGATCCAGGGTGTCGGTGCCCGGCTAGCGCTGGCGCTGCTTTCGGTGCTGGAGCCCGATGCCATCGCCCGCGCGATTGCGGCCCAGGATGCGAAGGCTCTGACCCGTGCCAACGGCGTCGGCCCGCGGCTGGCGGCCCGGATCGTCGCCGAGCTCAAGGACCGGGTGGCGAAGCTCGGGCCCGTGCCCGCGACCGCCGCCGCCGCGAGATCCCGGCCGGCGGTCGCGGCTGCGCCCGGGCCCGTCGAGGATGCGCTGCAGGCGCTGGAGCAGCTGGGCTACGGCCGGAGCGAGGCGTTTGCCGTCGTCGTTCGGGTCGCGGACGAGCTCGGCGAGGGCGCCAGGCTCGAGCAGATCCTGGCCTCGAGCCTGAAGGCGCTCGGCCGATGACGGGCCGGGGGTGTCGATGAGCGAGGATGGCCGGCTGATCGCCGCCGAAGGCCAGGCGGCCGACGCCGACCAGAGCCTCAGGCCGCGCCGCCTCGCCGAGTTCATTGGCCAGGGCCAGCTCAAGGCCAATCTCCAGGTATTCATCAGCGCCGCCAGCGCCCGCGCCGAGGCCATGGACCATGTGCTGTTCGCCGGTCCGCCCGGGCTCGGCAAGACGACGCTGGCGCAGATCATGGCGGCCGAGCTCGGTGTCGGCTTTCGCATGACCTCGGGCCCGATCATCCAGCGAGCGGGCGACCTGGCGGCGCTCTTGACGAACCTGCAGCCGCGCGACGTGCTCTTCATCGACGAGATTCATCGGCTGAGCCCGACGGTCGAGGAGGTGCTCTACCCGGCGATGGAGGACTTCCAGCTCGATCTCATGATTGGCGAGGGGCCGGCGGCGCGCTCGGTGCGGATCGATCTGGCGCCGTTCACGCTGGTGGGTGCCACCACCCGGACCGGCCTCCTGACGACGCCGCTCCGCGATCGCTTCGGCATCCTGTCGCGCATGGAATTCTACGACCAGGCTGAGCTGCTCGCGATCATCGAGCGCGGGGCCCGGCTGCTCGGGCTCGATCTCGGGGCCGATGGGGCCGCCGAGATCGCCAGGCGATCGCGCGGCACGCCCAGAGTTGCCACCCGGCTGTTGCGGCGGGTCCGCGACTTCGCAACGGTTGAGGCCGGCGACGGCCGGGCGCGGGTCGACGCGGCCGCCGCCGACCGGGCCCTGACGCGCCTCGCTGTCGACAAGCTGGGCCTGGACTCGCTGGACCGCCGCTATCTGCAGGCGATCGCGATCCATTACGGCGGCGGGCCGGTCGGCGTCGAGACGCTGGCCGCTGCGCTGTCCGAGCAGCGGGACACCCTGGAGGAGACGGTGGAGCCCTATTTACTGCAGCAGGGTCTGCTGCAACGGACACCGCGCGGACGCCTCCTGACCAGGGCGAGCTTCACCCATCTCGGACTCGACATGCCCGCGGGCGCTGCTGCGGCCCAGCCCGGTCTCTTCGATCCGGCGGCTGGACCGCTGCCCGGCGACGACTCCGAGAGTGCTGAATGACGCCACATCGCCTTCCGGTCCGCGTCTATTTCGAGGATACCGACGCCGGTGGCATCGTCTATCATGCCCGCTACCTCTGCTTTGCCGAGCGTGCCCGCACCGAGCTCCTGCGCAGCCTCAACCTCGACCATGGCCAGCTGCGCGAGCAGGACGGCGGTGTCTTCGCCGTTCGTCGCGCAGTGGTGGACTTCCACCGCCCGGCGCGGCTCGACGACCTCCTAGTGGTCGAGACCAGCGTGCTCCCAGGGCGCGGCGCTCGGCTAAATTTTCGACAAGAGATCAAAAAAGACACTCAACTTCTTGTAAAGATTGATGTCGAGATTGCCTTCATCACGCCGGACTTGCGCCCAAGGCGCTTACCCGCTCGGCTCAATCAAGCTTTTGCCGCGCTTGCGTCTTTGTCATCTGCAGGCGCTTGACAGTTGAAGAGCGCTGGCTGATAGCACCCTCGGCGTGAGCGTTACTCTTGGCTCAGCAATGCTCGACTATCATGTCTGCCTGAACGTTCGATCCCGATATCGCGATCTCGACGGCGCCGTTTGTCCACTGGCGCCACCCGCGACCCCACGCTGTCCACTCCAGCGCGATTGTCCAAATGGATCCTGATTCGATCAGCACCGCGATGCTCGGTGATGTGCCCCAGAGTGTCAGTATACTGGCCCTGGCTCTCGAAGCGGATATCGTCGTTAAGCTGGTGATGCTCATCCTGCTCATTGCCTCGCTTTGGGTCTGGGCAGTGGTGTTCGACAAAACCGTCAAGCTGATCCGATTGCGCCGCCAGACGGCCGCCTTCGAGCAGGCGTTCTGGGCCGGCACGCCGCTTGCCGAGCTCTATCGGCGGCTCGGCAACCGGCTCGACCACCCGATGGCACTGATGTTCGCGGCCGGCATGGAGGAGTGGCGGGAGTTGCCGCGGGCGTTCACCGGTGAGGCCACCGAGCGGCTGCTCGGCCGGATCGGGCAGGTGATGCAGCTCACCATGGAGCGCGAGATGCGCAACCTCGAGCGGCATGTCGGCACGCTGGCGACCATCGGCTCGGCAGCACCCTTCGTCGGGCTGCTCGGCACGGTCTGGGGCATCATGAACAGCTTCCAGTCGATCGCCATGACGAAAAACACGACGCTCGCCGTGGTCGCTCCCGGCATTGCCGAGGCGCTCTTCGCCACCGCGCTGGGCCTGTTCGCGGCCATCCCCGCGGTGATCGCCTACAACAAGATCTCGACGGCCGTCGATGGCCTGAGCGACCGCCTCGGCAGCTTCGGCGACGAGTTCGGCGTGGTCGTCAGCCGCGAGATCGACAGCCAGCGGGCGGCTGCCTGATGGGCGCAGCGACGCCGGCGGCGACCGCCGGGCGGGGCAAGAGCCGACGCCGCCGCCGACGGCAGATCGGCGAGATCAACGTGACGCCTTTCGTCGACGTCATGCTGGTGCTGCTCATCGTTTTCATGGTTACGGCACCAATGCTCACCATGGGGGTCGCCGTCGACCTGCCCAGGGCCGAAAGCTCGCCGATGCCGGGCCAGGACGAGCCGTTGTCGGTGACGATCGATTCCGCCGGCAAAATCTATCTGCAGAAGAGCGAGATTTCGCTCGATCAGCTGGTGCCGCGGCTGGTCGCGGTCACCGAGCGGAACACAGAGGCCAGGATCTTCGTTCGGGGCGACAAATCAATCGATTACGGCCGGGTGATGATGGTGATCGGCAGCTTGAACCGTGCCGGATTTTCCCGCGTGGCGCTGTTGACCGAGCTGCCGGATCTCGTGCAGCTCTCGGACGTATCAGCGCCCGATTGAGCGACGATGAAGCGTCCCCTAATCGCCTCACTGGTCTTGCATCTGGCGTTTCTCGGGATTCTGCTGGTGGGATTGCCGCAATCATCGCGGCTGCCCCTGATAGACGAGCCGATCGCCGTGGAGATCGTCGGCATCGCCACGGCGCCGGAGCCCGCCGATGAGCCGCCGACGCCTGCACCTGCCGAGGCTGCGCCCCTGCCGCCACGGGTTGCGGCAAGCCCGGCGCCGCCACCTCCGCCGCCGGCCCCAGCGCCCGAACCAAAGCCGGAACCTGTCGCCGAAGAGCCCCAGTTGGCACCGGATCCGGTGCCCGCGCCCGAGCCGACGCAGACTGCCGAGGCGTTGCCCGAGCCTCTGGCCGCGCCAGAGCCGCCGCCCGCGCCGGAGCCCGAGCCCGAGCCTGCACCGGTGCGCGCCGAGCCGCCACCCCCGCCGGTGCGGCCCATCGCCCGTCCCGCGCGGCCGCAGCCTGTCGAGCAGGCCGCCGCCGAGCCGGAACCAGAGCCCGAGCCGGATCCTCCGCCGCAGGCACCGGTAACGCGCGTCCCGGTTCGTCCGGCGCCGCCCGTTGAGCGCGCCGCGGTCGAGCCCGAGCCGCAGCCCGACACGACGCGTGATTTGGAGCCGGCGGAGGACGATTTCGCAGCGCTGCTGCGCAGCGTCGAGGAGCAGGCACGACGGGTGGAGGCGCCGGAGCGGCGCGAGGGCACCGGCAGCGCCGACGTCGAGCGACAGGTGCCGCCAGCTGCAGCCACTTCGGAGAACGTGGCACTGTCGGCGAGCGAGCTCGCGGGTATTCGTCAGCAGATCGAGCGCTGCTGGAACGTGCCGGTGGGTGTGCCCGGTATCGAGACGATGCGCGTCAATCTCCGCATCCAGCTGGAGAGCGATGGCGCCGTGCGCGAGGTCAGCATCGAGGATAGCGGTCGGTTGGCTCAGGACCCGGGCTTTCGCACGGTTGCCGAGAGCGCCAGGCGTGCCGTGCTGACCTGCAGGCTTATTTTGCCGATCGAAAAATTCGCCGTCTGGCGCGACATGGTGCTGACCTTTTCGCCGGGAGACGCGCTCAGTGGGTGAGTTGGCAGCGGGTAATCTGGCAATGGGTGAACAGGCAACGTGAGGCATCCAGGCTTTTTGTGGATGGGACAGGGCTGGAGTCGGCGGCGGATCGTCGGCGGTGCGCTGGCGGCGTTCGCCTGCCCGAGCTTGGTCGTGCCGTTTGGGCGCGATGCGGCGGCGCAGGTTCGCCTCGACATCACCCGTGGCGTCATCGAACCGATTCCGATCGCAGTGAGTCCGTTCGCCGGTGACGACCCGGCGCTGCGGGACACCGGGCTGGCCATTGCCGAGCTGATCAGCGCTAATCTCGAGCGCTCGGGCCTGTTCGAGGTCATCGATCGGCGCGCCTACATCCAGGATGCCGAGAGCCTGCGCGATACGCCCCGGTTTGCCGAGTGGCGGCCGATCAACGCCCAGGCGCTTGTCACCGGCATCGTCTCGCGCCCGGCTGGCACGCAGGGCCTGGTCATCGAGTTCCGCCTCTGGGACGTCTTCAGTGGCAGCCAAATGCGCGGCCTGCGCTACGACGTGTCGAACGACAATTGGCGCCGGGTCGGTCACCAGATCTCGGACGTCATCTACGAGCGGATCACCGGCGAGCCCGGCTATTTCGACACCAAGATCGTCTATGTCAGTCAGACCGGGCCGAAGACCCGGCGGATCAAGCGCTTGGCGATCATGGACCAGGACGGCGCCAATCACCGCTTCCTGACCGATGGCGGCGAGCTGGTGCTGACGCCGCAAATCGCACCCGACGGCCGGCGGGTCGCTTATTTTGTCCTGCAGACGCCCAACCCCCGGATCATGCTCCTCGATCTGGCAACCGGCCGATCGAGTCGAGCTCGGCCAGTTTCCCGGCATGTCGTTCACGCCGCGCTTCTCGCCCGACGGCAGCACCATGCTCCTGACCATCGCCGAGGGTGGCAAGTCCGACATCTTCAGCTTCGACCCGGTGGCGCGTCGCACCACGCAGCTGACCCGTACGGCCGCGATCGACACCTCGCCGAGCTTCAGCCCTGACGGCCAGCGGATCGTTTTCAACAGCGATCGGGGCGGCTCGCCGCATCTCTACACGATGAACCGCGACGGCTCCAACGTGCAGCGAATCAGCTTCGAGCAGGGCCAGTACGGCAGCCCGGCCTGGTCGCCGCGCGGCGATCTGATCGCGTTTACCCGGATCACCGGCGGCTACTTCCACATCGGCGTGATGGAGCCCAATGGCGCCAATGAGCGGCTGATCACCCGAAGTGCGCTCGACGAAAGCCCGGCCTGGGCGCCGAACGGGCGGCTCATCGTGTTCACGCGCGAAGATCCGGCGACCGGCAGGACCCGCCTCTTCACCATCGATTCGACCGGCCGGAACCTGCGCGAGGTCGCCACACCCACGGACGCCTCCGATCCCGCCTGGTCCGCCTTGCTTCCATGACCGCCTGGCCCTATCCACCACGCTACAGCTTGGCCCCGTGCCGCATCGCATCGTCGTCTCTCCAGCCAGCTAGGACCATCGACCCATGAATCGCTCTTCCGTCGTCTTGTCGGCCCTGCTCCTGCTCCTCGCTGCCTGCAGCTCGACCCCGGAGGATGAAATTGGCGGCGGGGTTGCCGGCAGCGGCGATGCGTTCGGTGCCGGCGGTACTGGCTCGCCGACTGAGCTCGGGGCCAATGGCGAGGTGATCATCCAGGAGGATGTGTTCAGCAACGCGGCGCCGGGCTCGCAGGAGGATTTCGAGATCAATGTCGGCGACCGGGTATTCTTCGGCTTCGACAGCTCGACCCTCGACGACGACGCGCGGGCGACGCTGGACCGGCAGGCCGCCTGGCTGCAGCAATACCCGTCGATCACCGTGACGATCGAGGGCCATACCGACGAGAGCGGCACGCGCGAATACAATCTGGCGCTCGGCGAGCGCCGTGCCACGGCCGCCAAGAACTACCTCGCCGCGCTGGGCGTCAACAGCGACCGTATGCTGATCATCTCCTTCGGCGAGGAGCGCCCGGTCGACCCGGGCACCGACGAGACCGCCTTCCGGCAGAACCGCCGGGCGGTCACCGTCGTCAACCTCGTCAACTGAGCGGACGGACCCTGGCGCACGTCATGCTCCCAAGCAGTCTAAGCGCGCGGCGCTTCGCCGCCGCACAGATGCTGTTGCTGGCCGTCGCGTTCGGGCCCGATGCGCAGGCGCAGTCCGGTGCGCCGACACCGCTCAGGCTGGACAGCACGCAGACCCGGCAGGCAGCTGGCGCCGCTGCGACATCGCTCGGCAGCGCTGCGGACGCTCCGGCGGTAGCGCTTTTGCAGAACCGGATCCTCGTCCTCGAGGAAGAGCTGCGCCGGCTGACCGGGCGGATCGAGGAGGCCGAGTTCCGCGAGCAGCAGACGCGGCAGCGCATCGATCAGCTGGTTGCCGATCTCGATCGCCGGCTGGCCGGACTCGAGCAGCCGGGCGCGACCGCACCGGGCGCCGCGGCGCTGCCGACCGGGACCGACGCCGCCTCCGCGCCGGCCGAGCCCGTCACCGCCACAAGCGGCAGCGAGACCGCGGCCGCATTGCCGACCGCGCCGCCGCCCGACGTCGAGCCGGACCCGGCGGCCCGCGACGGCTATGTCCTAGGCACGATCCCGCGTGACGCCGTTCTGGGCATTCCGGCACCGGACGGGGCAGGGCGCGACGTTTCGGCCCCTGCGGCTGCGTTGCAGGGTAACGCGACGACCCGCTTCAACGCTGCCATGGCGCTCCTGCAGACGGGCGACTATGCCGCCGCGGAGGCCGCCTTCGGCCGCTGGGTCGCGGACTATCCGGACGCGCCGCAGACGGCAGAAGCCTCCTATTGGATCGGCGAGGCGCAGCTGGCGCAGGGTGCATTGCCCGATGCCGCGGCGACTTTTGCCGGCAACTATCGGACCTTTGGCGGAGATGCGCCACGTGCGGCAGACAACCTGTTGAAGCTCGGGACCGCACTCGCGGCGATGGGCGACACCGCGCGGGCATGCCAGACCTTCGACGAGATCCAGCGCCGCTATGCCAATGCAGCCGCGAGCCTGCGGCAGGCGCTCGAACGCCAGCGCAGCGCCGCTGGCTGCTGACGCGCCGCTGCCGGGTGTCGCCGGCGTGCCGGCAGCGGCACTCGACGCCCTGACCTTCGCCGTCGCGATGGCCCGCCTCGGGCCGTTCGAGGAGCGACCCGCAATTGCCGTTGGGGTGTCCGGTGGGGCGGACAGCATGGCGCTGGCGCTGCTTCTCGACGACTGGCTCAGCGCGCGCGGCGGCCGGCTCCTGGCACTGGTGGTCGACCATCGGCTGCGCGCAGGCTCCACCGACGAGGCGCAACGCGTGGTGGGCTGGCTCGAAGCGCTGGGCATCGAGGCCCAGGTGCTGACCCGGCAAGGGCCGCCAATCACGACGGCCGTCCAGGCGGCGGCAAGGGCAGCGCGCTACGCACTGCTCGAAACGGCCACGGCAGCGGCCGGCATGCTGCATCTCGCCGTTGCCCATCATGCAAGGGATCAGCGCGAGACCGTAGCGTTGCGCCGGGCCGGTGGCAGCGGGCTGCGGGGTCTCGCCGGCATGCCAGAAGTGCGCGAGCTCAACCAGGTTCGCATCATCCGGCCGCTAATCGGGATCGAGCCCGAGCGGTTGCGGCGATTGTTGGAAGTCCGCCACGTCGATTGTCTGGAGGACCCGTCGAACACCGACCAGCGTTTCTGGCGGGCTTCCCATCGCGCTGCCACGGACGATTCGCGGTCACCTGACGCAATGCCGGCCGACGCGGCCCGGGCCGCCCGCCGAGCAATCGATCGGCGCATCGCCGCTTTCCTGGCGCGACACGCGCGGCTTTCCACGCTCGGCTTCATCACTATCGATGCAGCGCCGCTGGTCGGGCTGGCGGACGACGTCTTGGCAAACGTGCTCGGCCGGGTGATCGCCACGGTCGGCGGTCGGACCTGGCCGCCTGCCGGAGCCAAGCTGGAGCGGCTCGCCGCCTGGCTGCGGGGCGGGGACGCCAGGGGCAGCGCGCTCGGCGGTGTGCTCTTGGCGCGCAAGCGTGGCGAGGTGCTTTTCGTTCGCGAGGCAAGGGCGGTGGCGGCGCCGGCGGTATTGCCGTCGGACGGCATGGTCTGGGATGGACGGTTCCGCATCGATGGCGTTGGTCTGGATGCCAGGCTGGAGGTCGCAGCGGCAGGTCCCGGCTGGCGATCCCGGCTGCGGGCGCGATCGCCTGGCTGGCCGGGAGCGGGCTTGGGCTCGGTCGTCCCGGCGGCGGTCTTGCGGACACTGCCGTTGATAAGGAGCGAAGCCGGTCCGATCGCCCTGGGCCCGTGGCCGATGGGGGATGCCAGAGGCGCGCCTGGGGTACGCTTTCGACCGCGAGTGCGGCTCGCGGATGCGGCGTTCTGCCAATCGTCAATGGCTTTGGTTGTCTCGCCACGGTAATGCCTTATGTATGGTCGTGCCCACGGGGGGAGTTTCGGCTGTTAAGCATCGCCAAACGATGCAGTATCGACCTTAAGGAGCGTGAAACTTCCTCATGACCGCCACCTACGAGGCTCGCACGTGAACAATTTCAGCAAGAACTTGGCCCTCTGGATCATCATCGGCCTGTTGCTGATCGCCCTCTTCAACCTCTTTCAGGGACCGTCCTCGCGCGGGCCGCAGACCACACTGGCTTTCTCCGACTTCATGTCCGAGGTCGAGGCCGGTCGAGTCAATGAGGTGACGATCAAGGGCGACTCGATCAGCGGCACGTTTGCTGATGGCCGGCATTTCTCGACCTATGCACCGAACGATCCGGGGCTCGTCGGCCGACTGACCGAAAACGACGTCAGGATCAGTGCGCAGCCACGCGACGACAACATGCCGTCGCTGCTGGGCATTCTCGTCTCCTGGTTCCCGATGCTGCTCTTGATCGGCGTGTGGATCTTCTTCATGCGCCAGATGCAGGGCGGCGGCGGCAAGGCCATGGGCTTCGGCAAGAGCCGCGCCCGCTTGCTCACCGAGAAGCATGGCCGGGTCACCTTCTCCGATGTCGCCGGCATCGACGAGGCGAAGGAGGAACTGCAGGAGATCGTCGAGTTCCTCAAGAACCCGCAGAAGTTCCAGCAGGTGGGCGGCCGCATTCCCAAGGGCTGTCTGCTCGTCGGTCCTCCGGGCACCGGCAAGACACTGCTGGCGCGGGCCATCGCGGGCGAGGCCAACGTTCCCTTCTTCACCATCTCCGGCTCCGACTTCGTCGAGATGTTCGTGGGCGTCGGCGCGAGCCGCGTGCGCGACATGTTCGAGCAGGCGAAGAAGCACGCGCCCTGCATCGTCTTCATCGACGAGATCGATGCGGTCGGCCGGCACCGTGGCGCCGGGCTCGGCGGTGGCAACGACGAGCGCGAACAGACCTTGAACCAGCTCCTGGTCGAGATGGACGGCTTCGAGGCGAACGAGGGCGTGATCCTGATCGCCGCCACCAACCGCCCCGACGTGCTCGATCCGGCGCTGCTTCGCCCCGGCCGTTTCGACCGACAGGTCGTCGTCTCCAACCCCGACGTGCTCGGCCGCGAGCGAATCCTGAACGTGCACGTCAAGAAGATCCGGGTCGGTCCCGATGTCGACACGCGGGTCATCGCCCGTGGCACACCTGGCTTCTCCGGCGCCGATCTCGCCAATATCGTCAACGAGGCGGCGCTGCTCGCCGCCAGGCGGGGCAAGCGTCTGGTCACGATGGACGATTTCGAAGTCGGCCAAGGACAAGGTCATGATGGGCGCCGAGCGGCGCTCCATGGTGATGACCGATGACGAGAAGAAGCTGACCGCCTTCCACGAGGCCGGCCATGCCGTGATGGCGTACTATTCGCCAGCCTCGGATCCGATCCACAAGGCGACGATCATTCCGCGTGGCCGGGCACTCGGCATGGTGATGCGCCTGCCCGAGGGCGACAGGATCTCGGTCAGCCGGGAGAAGCTCAAGGCAGACATCGCGGTCGCCATGGGCGGCCGGGTCGCCGAGGAGCAGGTGTTCGGCCACGACAAGGTCACGGCCGGCGCTTCCTCCGACATCCAGCAGGCGACCAAAATCGCCCGCTACATGGTGACCCAGTGGGGAATGAGCGACCTGCTCGGCCCAATCGGCTACGACGAGAACCAGCAGGAGGTCTTCCTCGGCCACTCCGTGACCCAATCGAAGAACGTCTCCGAGGCGACGGCGCAGCAGATCGACAACGAGATCAGGAAGATCGTCGAGGAGGGCTACCACCTTGCCCAGACGACGCTGCGGGAGAAGTCCGATGATCTGTACGCACTGGCCAATGCGCTGCTTGAGCACGAATCGCTGAGCGGCGAGGAGATCACGGCGATCCTTCGTGGCGAGCCGATGCCCAAGCCGAAGAAGCCGGCGGAGCCGCCGAAGTCGCAGGCGCCGACGGGCGGCAAGCGTGGCTCGGTGCCGTCCACCCGTCCGGCGGACGAGGGACCGGGTCCGGGCGATCCGGCGCCGCAGCCTGGCAGCTGAACGTGCCTTCGTTGCTCCGCGGATGATATTCGCCTAGACGCCGGCCCTCGGGCCGGCGTCTCTGTATTAACCCCCAGCTTTCGGTCCAGCGTCCGGCTGCTTGGCAAAGCGGCGAAAGACGAAGGGCGCGGCCGCGACGACGATCGCGATGCGGACGATGTGGTGCGCTGCGACGAAGGCCGGCTCGACGCCCAGCGCGAGCGCGATGAGGCTCATCTCGGCCACACCGCCCGGCACGAGCGCCAGCAGCAGCAGGAGCGGTGGCGCGCCGGTGGCGAGATGCACGGCGACGGCGGCGGTGAACGACATGGCGAACATGACCATGGTCAGGCCGAAGCCGACGCCCATGGTCGCGAGCACGTCGTGCAGGCGAAAGTCGGTGAAGCGGCAACCGATCGAGCAGCCGATGACGAGCTGGGCCATGGCAATGATCACGAAGGGCGGGGCGCCCTCCAGCACCCCCAGCGCATGACCGACGGCGCTCAGGATCATGCCACCGAGCAGCGCCGGTGCCGGCAAGCGGGCGAGCCCGGCGAGCCAAGCGCCGAGCGCGGCAGTAGCGAAAAGCGCCAGGATGTCGATCCACTCGACCGCCGGCGGAGCGGCCGTCGCGGTCGGCAGCTCAATGCCGAAGGCGCGAACGATGAGCGGCACGAACAGCACGATCAGCAGGACGCGGACCGAGTGGATGAGGGCGATCCGACGAGCATCGGCGCCGGCCTGGTCGCTGAGCAGCACCATCTCGCCGAAGCCGCCGGGCGTGCCGGCGAAGAAGGTCGGTCCGCATGTCGAAACGGGCGACACGGCGCAGATAGGTGACACTGGCGAGCGTCACCAGCGCGACATAAGCCGGCAGGACTCAGCAACGTCGGCAGCCAGCCACCGAGCTGCGACATGAGCTCAGGCGTGAAGCCGCTGCCGAGCAGCACGCCGAGGATCGCCAGCATCGGATCACGAAGCGCGCCTGGAACACCAACCGGCAGGCCGCCGATGGCCGCCAGCGTCGTCGCCAGCATCGGGCCCAGGAGCCAGGGTAGTGGCCAACCGAGCCACCAGAAGAGGAGCCCGCCGAGCCCACCCAACGCCAGAGCGAGCGCGAAGCGGCGACGGGCATCCGGCGTCAGCATGCTGGAGATCGAGCGGATCGGCTCAGGCCTCGGAGCCGGCCATCGTCATGATCAACGCCCAATGATCGTCGCTGACGGGCATGACCGACAGCCGCGACTGCCGCACCAGCGCCAGATCGGCCAGACGCTGGTCGGCCTTGATCGCCTTGAGCGGGACTTCCTGGGGAAGCGCCTCGACCGGCGCCACCTCGACGCGCACCCACTTGCCGTCCGGGTCGTCGGGATCTGGAAAAGCCTCGCGGGTCACCTCGAAGATGCCGAGGACCGCCGGATTCTTGAGCGACCGATAGAAGAACCCCCGGTCACCCTTGCGCATCGCCTTCATGTTGGAAGCTGCCTGGTGATTGCGGACACCGTCCCACTCGGTCTTGCCGTCGGCCAGGAGCTGGTCCCAGCTATAGTCGCCAGGCTCCGTCTTCATCAGCCACTTAGCCATCGTTTTTCTTCCAGCTGCCGAAGACCGGGCGAAAGGCGGCTATCGTGACGCTCGCGAACACGCCGGCCTTGGCGTAGGGGTCGTTCGCGGCAAATGCCTCGGCGGCCGCCCGATCCGCAACGTCGACCACGAGCAGGCTGCCAATGGGCTGGCCATCCGAACCGAGAAACGGCCCGGCAAGGCAGAGCGTCGCGTCTGCACGCTCCAGATAGGCGACGTGATCCGGCCGATTGGCCTGGCGCACCGGCAAGGCGCCGGGCTTGTCCGTGCAGGCGATGCTGAAATGCATGGGCGAAGCGTTCCACTGGTCCAAGGTTGCGGTTGGATTTGCTGCTAGGCGTCCCACGGCTGGAGTGCAAGCCGAGGCAAACGGTCGACCAGCGCAACGGCTTCCCGCAGAACGTCCAAAGGAAGCTCCGTCGCTGGGCGTGCGCCGGCCGCAGCCGCATGGCGCCGGACCTTCGGCGATGTCTTTGCGCCGCATGGCGGAACACTCGACCGGCGAGGTCTGGGTGCGCATCGGCTCAATGCCTGCGGCTATTCCCTTGGCGCCGTCTTCGCGCCTTCGTGGACGGATTGGCCCATGGTCCATGCCGGCAATCCGGTCGTTCGAACGCCCGGCATGGTCGTCTTTCTGCACATGGTTCTCATCGGCACCACGGCCGAGACGGCAATAACGCCAGGGCGAAACTCGATTTACAGCGACGCGGGGCCAAAGAGCGTGTCCGCCCTGCCGCTGGAGCTGGTCACTTTGTAGCAGCCCTGAGTGCGGCCTCCTTGAGATCGAGCCGGTAGAGCAGGAGTCCGCTCAAGACGATGATGCCGGCGCCCGCCAGTGTCGTCGGGGCCGGGGCGTCGCCGAAGATGACAAAGCTCGCGATCATCGCCCAGACGAGCTGGACGTAGGTGAAGGGCGCCACCTTGGACGCCTCGGCCCGCTGCAGGGCGTGGATGACCAGAAGATGGCCGGCTGCGCCGAGCGAGCCGATCAGGACCAGGATCGCCCACTGGCTCATGGTCGGCGCCTGCCAGTGAAACGGCAGAATGGCGGTCAGCACTACCGTGCCGACGAGCCCGCCATAGAGCAGTGACACGATGGGCTCGGCCTCGCGAACGATCCGGGTGGTGATCTGGTAGAACGAATAGGCCAGCGCGCAGCCCAGGGCCAGGATGGCGCCGAGCCCGAACCCGCCGCCGCCCGGGCGGACGATCATGAGCGCGCCCAGGAAGCCAAGGCCGACCAGCACCCAACGCCAGGCGACGACCCGCTCGCGCAGGATGAGCACCGAGAGACCGGCAACGAAGATGGGCGCCAGGAAGATGATCGAGGCGACATCGGCGAGCGGCAGCAGCGTCAGCGCCAGGAAGTTGGTCACCGTCGCCGCCAGCAACAGCACCGAGCGGCCGATCTGCACCGCCACCTGGCCGCTGCGGGCGACGCCCACGATGCTTCGCGGGAAGACGATGATCACGAAGGCGACGTGAAAGAAATAGCGGCCCCAGGTGATCACCATGGCATCCATCGATGCCGTCAGCGCCTTGACCATCGTGTTCATGATCACGAACAGCACGCCACTGGCGATCACCAGAAGCACCGCGAGCAGTGCCTGACGCTGCTCGACCGAACCCGATCCGATGCTGCTTGCTGCCTTCCCTGCCTGCGGCCTCACCCGCGACCCTTTCCTTGAGGCGCGTCCAGGCCTGACCCGAGCTGCGCATGGCTACCGCTTTCTAGTCGAGTTTGTGGGTGCTGGGCGAGTGTCCACTCGATGCTTGTAAATTGAATGGTGACAATGATCACTCTACTCTAGAGGGGATGGTCGGTTGATTTGACGGTTGCTCCGGCAGGCGATCCGAGAAGGCGACGCTGACGTGCCAGACGAACCCGTGCAAACAGCGCAAGACGCCGGAGCGGCCTCGGCCGGGAATGAGGCCGTGCTGCCGCGTGATCCAGCCGCCATTCTGCTGCACCAACTTTTGCAGCAGCAGTCGTCGCTTGCCGTCATCAATTTCTCGGTTGCCGTGGTGTTTGCCGGCGTCGCGCTGCTCTCCGCGCCACCATTGATGGTCGTCGCTTGGCTCGCCTATGTGGGACTGGCGCAACTGGTCCGCCTCGGCGTCACTTTCCGCGCCCGGCGCGTTGGTTCAGCGGCGCTCGACCAGCCCGCTCTTGCCCGCCGGCTGATGCTGACGGGCGTCCTGTCGGGCATTGCCTGGGGCGGAATGGGGTGGCTCTTCTACGGCATCGAGCCCCAGGTGCTCGATGTGGTGGTGGCTTTCGTGCTCGCCGGCATGGCGGCGGGCTCGATCACGGCACTGCCGGCGCATCCGCCGACCTTCGTTGCCTTCTTGATCAGTGCCCTCGCACCTCCGGCGTTCCGGCTCGCCCTAGATCCGGAGCCGCACACCGACGTAATGGCTCTGCTGACGGTCGGGTTTGCGCTCGGCATCCTTTTTCTCGGCCGTCATGCCTACCGTGCTCAGGTGCAGAATGCGGGGCTCTACCTCACCAACGAAGCGCTCGTCGTCTCGCTGCGCGAAGCGGGCCAGCAGCTCGAGAGGCGGGTCGCCGAGCGGACGCAGCAGCTCGAGCAGGCCAACGAGCAGCTCGAATTTGCCATTGCGCAGATGGCCGCGGAGATTCGCCGCCGCCGTCGCTCGGAGGCCCGGGTTCGCCACTTGGTGCATCACGACCCGCTGACCGACCTGCCCAACCGCTTGGTGCTCGCCGACCGGCTCGACACGGCAATCCGACGTGCCCGGCGGCAGCGCGACATGGTGGCGATCGTCGTCTTCGACGTCGACCGCTTCAAGGTGATCAACGATACCTATGGCCATCTTGCCGCCGATCAGGTGTTGCGCGCTCTGGCGGCGCGGTTGCAGTCGGTGTTGCGCGACAGCGATACGCTGGCGCGGATGGGCGGCGACGAGTTCGCGGCGGTGTTCCCGGATGTCAGAAGCCGGGCCGATGTCGAGCATCTGGCGCAAAAGCTCGTTGACGGTGTCGCCGAGCCGTTCATCGTCGACGGACGGCCGATCGCCGTCTCGATCAGCGTCGGCCTGGCGCTCTATCCGGAGCACGGCGCTTCCGCGGAGGCGCTGCTGTCGGGCGCCGATCTCGCCCTCTATGATGCCAAGCAACGCGGCCGTGGCCGTTTCAGCGTGCTTTCCGGGGACATGCTGCATGTGTCGCGGGCGAGGCGGCAGATCGAGTCGGAGCTCGTCGGCGCCGTGGCCCGGGGCGAGTTCAGGCTTGTCTACCAGCCGCAGATCTCGCTCCGCCACAACCAGGTCGTCGGCGCTGAGGCGCTCGTCCGCTGGGCCCATCCGGCGCACGGACTGCTCCAGCCGGCTGATTTCATTCCAGCCGCCGAGACCACCGGCGTCGTGCGCGAGATCGACCACTGGGTCATGGCCACGGCCTGCCAGGACGCCCTGGCCTGGCAGCGACCCGGCAAGGCTGTGCGTCTTTCGGTGAACCTCTCGCCGCTGGAGTTCCGCCATCCGCATCTGGCGGAGGAAATTGCCGGCCACCTTGCGACAGCGGGGCTCGATCCGCGGCTGCTCGAGGTGGAGATCACCGAGAGCGCCTATCTCGATCGCGAGACCACCAGCATTGACGACCAGTTGCAGGCGATCAAGCATCTGGGCGTGAACATCGCCATCGACGATTTCGGTACAGGCTACGCCTCGCTCGCTTATCTGCGTTGGCTACCCGTCGATGTGATCAAGATCGATCGCTCGTTCATCTCCAGCATCGGCCAGAGCCGGCAGGACGAGGCGATCGTCGCCAGTACCGTGGCGTTGGCGGCGACCCTCGGCAAGCGCGTTGTCGCCGAGGGCGTCGAGAGCACGGCGCAGCTCGATATCCTCCGCCGTCTCGGCTGTGACGAGGTGCAAGGCTTCCTGCTCGGCCGTCCGGCGAGTGTCGATCATCTGCAGAGCCGGCTCGCCGCCTGAGCCGTCAGTCGATCCGCCGCTCCGTCCAATGCGCATCGGCGAAGCGCTGGATCTCGATCCGGTAGCCGTCGGGCGACAAAAACAGCGTGCTGTAGACACCGAACGCGGCGCTCGCTGCCGGTGGGCGGACACAGTCGACCCCCTTGGCCACGAGGAAATCGTGCCAGCCATCGACGTCGTCGCTCACCAGGCTGATGGTCACGCCCACTTTGCCTTGCGGGCGGTCGGGCAGATGGCAGACGCCGAGATAGCTCTCGGCGGTGAGCCGGAAGATGTGGCAACTGCCCTGGTCGACGACGAAGTCGAGCGCCATCACCTCGCGAAAGAACCTTGCGGCCCGCGGCAGGTCGTCGGTGTAGGTGAAAACGATGCTCTGGCTGATGGGCGAGGGCATCCGCTGCATCCTCCTTTGTTGCAGTCTTTTTAATGTGACGGCCTATTGCCGAAGTATGGGGAGCGAGCTAGTGGCTGTGACGAATCGGCCGTACCACCAATTGGCAGGTATTCGGTTCGGCCAAAGAAAAAATAGATCAGGGTCGGAGACCGACGCATGTTGGTCACGCTATTTGTGACAGGTAGGTCGCATTTCGCTGGCGAGGCGCTGCGACGCTGGTGCTATGCCGAATGTCCTGCGCGTCCACCGCCGATCTACCGATGGCAGGGCCAGTCGGCCACGGCGTAGAGAATAATATCGTTTCGGCTTCTGCAGGAGCCACCGATGCTTGCACCTGTCGAGATCGATGAGGCGGAGTCCGTCGCCGCCATATCCACCGGTCAGCTGCCCACTCCCGAGACCGTGGCGCGGCTCGTTGGCGAAGCCTACGACCGCTACAAGTCGCTCGATGAGGGCACCGTCGCGGACTACATCCCGGCACTCGCCCGGGTGAGCCGCGACCTCTTCGGCTTCGCCGTTGTCGGCGTCAATGGCGGGGTGCACGAGATCGGCGACGCTGATCATGCCTTCTCCATCCAGAGCGTCTCCAAGCCCTTCGTCTTCGCGCTCGTTTGCCAGGCGATCGGCGCCGAGCCCGCGCGCGAGAAGATCGGCGTCAACGCCACGGGCCTGCCGTTCAACTCGGTGATGGCGATCGAGCTGAACGGCGATCGCACGATGAACCCGATGGTCAATGCCGGGGCCATCGCCACCACCAGCCTGGTGCCCGGCGACACGGCCGAGGCCAAGTGGCGCTTCATCCAGGACGGCCTGTCGCGCTTTGCCGGCCGCGAGCTCGAGCTCGATCAGGAAATCTACGAGTCCGAGGCCGCGACCAACCTGCGCAATCGCGGCATCGCCAAGCTGCTCGAGGGCTACGAGCGGATGTATTTCGACGCGCTCGAGGCGACCGACGTCTACACCAGGCAGTGCTCGCTCCTGGTGACCGCGCACGATCTCGCGGTGATGGGCGCCACGCTCGCCGATGGCGGCGTCAACCCGGTGACCAAGGAACGCGTGATCGACCCGATCAACTGCAAGCGGGTGCTGGCGCTGCTCGCCACCGCCGGGCTCTACGAGCGCTCCGGCGACTGGCTCTACGAGATCGGCCTGCCCGGCAAGAGCGGGGTCGGTGGCGGCATCGTCACCATCGCCCCCGGCAAGGGCGGGCTCGGCACCTTCGCCCCGCCGCTGGATGCCGCCGGCAACAGCGTCAAGGGCCAGCGGGTGACCAAGTATCTTGTCGGAGAAGCTGGGCCTCAACCTCTTCGCCTCGAAACCATTGACCTAGAACGAGCGCCGCTGCCGGCGGCCGCCCATCGATCAGGAGCAGGGTTGGACCATGAGCACGACGACCGCTACAGCGCCCGGCAGCGGTGCCGAGATCCGCGAATCCTGGGTGCCGATGATCGCCATCGCGCTCGGCCAGGCGATCATGTCGTTCAACGTGGCGGCGCTGCCGGTCTCGCTGAGCGGCATGGTCGAGAGCTTCGGCGTGCCGCCGACCACGGTCGCCACCGGCATCGTCATGTACTCGCTCGCCGTCGCCGGCCTCGTGATGCTGGGCTGCCAAGCTCCTGCAGCGCTTCGGCGCCACCCGCGTGTTCCGCGTCGTCGTCGGCCTCTTCGCGCTCGCCCAGATGCTGATGACGCTCAGCCCGACGGCGACTGTCATGATCATCGCCCAGGGCCTGTGCGGCACCGCGGCGGCGGTGATCGTCCCGGCTTTGGTGGCGCTGATCGCCAACCACTACCGGGGCACGCAGCAGGCGACGGCGGTGGGCGCGCTGGGCTCGGCCCGGGCCGGCGCCGGTGTCGCCGGCCTTCCTGATCGGCGGCCTGCTCGGCACCTTCATCGGCTGGCGCCCGATCTTCGGCATCCTGATCGTCGTGGCTCGGCCATCGTCTTCTTGCTCAGCTTCCGGCTGAAGAAGGACGAGGGCCGGCCGGAGGTGCAGATCGACTGCATCGGCGTCGTCCTGGCCGCTGCCGCCATCATCCTCATCAGCTTCGGCTTCAACAACCTCAACCGCTGGGGCATCGGCTTCGCCGGACCGAACGCGCCGTTCGACCTCGCCGGCATGTCGCCGGCGCCGGTGCATGATCGTCGTCGGCGTCATCCTTCTGCAAGTCTTCATCCGTCGGTGCCGACAGGTCGCCGCTGCCGGGCGGACGCCGCTGCTCGACCTTCGAGTCGTGATGTCGCCGACCGAGCGGGCCGCCGTCTATCACCATGTTCGCCGTCGTCGGCACTGGAGGCGATGCTCAACTTCACCGTTCCGCTCTACATCCAGATCGTGCAGGGCCAGACACCGTTGGCAGACCGCGATCGCGATGATGCCGTTCAACCTCACGGTGTTCTTCACCGCGATGCTGGTGGTCCGGCTCTACGGCCGGTCCTGACGCCGCGGCAGATCGGCCGGGCCGGCTTCGCCATCTGCACCGTGGCCCTGCTCTGGCTCGCCTTCGTCGTCGCGCAACGACTGGAGTGCTGTCCCGGTGCTGTTCGGCCTCATCGCCTTCGGCATCGGCCAGGGCGCGCTCGTCACCCTCGTCTTCAACGTGCTGGTGACGGCTGCACCCAAGGAACTGGCCGGTGACGTGGGCTCGCTGCGCGGCACGACGCAGAACCTCGCGGTCGCGGTCGGCACCGCCGTTGCCGGTGCGCTGATGGTCGGCATGCTGAGCGCCGGCATCATGCAGCGATCTCGCCGAGAACCGCCTACATTCCGACCGAGATCCAAGCGCGAGCTCGATCTCGACAGCATCAACTTCGTCAGCAACGACCAGCTGACCGGCCATCATGGAGCGGGATCGGGGCCACGCCCGAGCAGGTCGAGGAGGCCGTTGCGCATCAACACCGAGATGCGCCTCCACGCGCTCAAGATCGGCCTGCTCGCTCATGGCAGCGCTCGCCGCGCTCGACGATCCTGCCGGCCGGCCGGCTGCCCGGCTACAAGCCCGGCGAGATCCCGGTCAATCCGCCGAGCCCTCGGCCGACGAGGAGCGGCGGATCGCCCGAGCTACGAGGCTCGGGAGGCCGACTGCTTGAAGCCTCGCCTCCTGATGCTGTCGCTCGGCGGCACCATCACCATGATGCCGAGCGCCGAGGGCGGCATCGCGCCGACCCTCGGTGCCGCCGAGCTGGTGGCCTCGGTGCCGGCGCTCGCTGAGGTCGCCGAGATCGAGGCGGCATCGCCGTTTCGTGTCGCCAGCCCGTCGCTGACGTTGACCAACCTGCTCGACGTGGCGAAGCGACTGGAGGCGGCATTCGCGGACGGTTTCGATGCAGCCGTCGTGATCCAGGGCACCGACACGATCGAGGAATCCGCCTTTCTGCTCGATCTGCTGGTTCAGGGCGACAAGCCCGTGGTCGTGACCGGTGCCATGCGCGGCGCCGATGCGCCGGGCGCCGACGGGCCGGCCAACCTGCTGTCCGCGTCCCGCGTCGCTGTAGCCTCGGAATCCCGCGGGCTCGGCACGCTGGCCGTCCTCAACTACGACATCCATGCTGCCCGTTTCGTGCAGAAGTCGCACACGGCACTGCCGTCTGCCTTCCTCTCGCCGCTGATCGGTCCGCTCGGCACGATGATCGAGGGACGGCCACGCTACTACGCGCGGATTACCCGCATGCCGTGCCTGCCCACCGACCAGGGCCCGCCCAAGCCCGTGGCACTCCTGCGCGCGGCGATGGGCGACGATACCAGGCTGATGGCGGCCGTGGCCGACCTCGGCTACGCCGGCGCCGTGATCGAAGGAATGGGCGCGGGCCACGTGCATGCCGACGCGGCACCCGTGCTGGGCGAGCTTGCCGAGCGCATCCCGGTCGTGCTCGCGTCGCGCGCGATGACCGGCCCGGTGTTCACGCAGACCTACGGGTATCCCGGCGCCGAGATCGATCTCATCGGCCGCGGCCTGATCCCGAGCGGCTACCTCTCGGGTCTGAAGGCGCGGCTATTGCTCGGGCTTCTGCTTCGTGAAACAAGCGATCGTCGTGCCATCGCCGACGCCTTTGCCGCCTATCAATGAACACGGCGCCCTGTCGCCATAACCGATACTGAGGAGGAAAATGACCCATGGCTGATCTGCTCGCGATCGAGTTTCCGACCGAGGAACGTGCCGAGGAGGTGCGTCGCCGTCTGCTCGAGATGCAAAAAGAGTATCTGATCGAGCTCGGCGATGCCGTGATCGCGGTCAAGCGGCCGGACGGCAACGTCAAGCTCAAGCAGCTCATGAACCCGGTTAAGGCCGGAGCCCTCTCCGGCGTGCTCTGGGGCTCACTCATCGGGCTCCTCTTCATGATGCCGCTGGCCGGCGCCGCGGTGGGTGCCGCTAGCGGTGCGCTCGGCGGCAAGCTCAGCGATTTCGGCATCAACGACGACTTCATGAAGGAGGCAGCCGAGACCCTGCAGTCCGGCAATGCTGCCCTCTTCCTGCTGATCCGCAAGATGACCACAGAGAAGGTCATGGCCGAGCTCCGTGGCTCCGGCGGCAAGATCATGCGCAGCTCGTTCGACGACGCCAAGGAAGCCGAGCTGCGCGCGGCCTTGCAGGAAGCGCACGAGGCCATGGCCGAGCAGACCAGCGCGAGCTAGCGCCTCGCGGAAACCTTTGGTCGATCAATAAAGGGACGGCGGCGCCACCCGGCGTCGCTGTCCGTGCCTCAGGGAGCCGTGATGTCCGACCTCGACGCCGTTCTCGCCCGCATCGACGCCGATCTCGACCAATCGCTCGACCGTCTGTTCGAGCTCCTGCGGATCAAGTCGATCTCTACCGATCCGGCCTATGCCGCCGACTGCCGCGCCTGTGCCGAATGGCATGCGCGTGACCTCGCCGGCATCGGTTTCGACGCCAAGGTCAACGACACCCCCGGCCATCCCATCGTCACCGGCCACGACCGCAATGCCGCCGGCCCGTCGATGCTCTTCTACGGTCATTACGACGTCCAGCCGGTCGACCCGCTGGAGCTTTGGACCACCGATCCCTTCGCGCCGACGATCGAGACGCGGCCGGACGGCAGCCGCTGCATCCGCGCCCGCGGTGCGTCCGACGACAAGGGCCAGGTGATGACTTTCGTCGAGGCCTGCCGCGCCTGGCATGCGGTCACCGGCAAGCTGCCGATCCCGGTGACCATCCTGCTCGAGGGCGAGGAGGAATCGGGCGGTGCCAGCCTGCCGCCCTTTCTCGAGACGCATGCCGACGAGCTCAGGGCCGATATCGGGATGATCTGTGACACCGGCATGCTCGACCCCGAGACGCCGGCGATCACGACGATGCTGCGCGGCCTGTGCGGCGAGGAGATCATCATCGAGGGCGCCGACCGCGACCTGCATTCGGGTCTCTACGGCTCGGCTGCCGCCAACGCCAACCACGTGCTCGCACGCATCCTAGCCGATCTGCGCGACGAGACTGGCCGGGTCACGATCCCGGGCTTCTACGATGGCGTCCGCGAATTGTCGCCCGAGCTCAAGGCCTCCTGGGACGCGCTCGCGATCGACGCGGCGCACTTCCTCGGTGCCGTGGGCCTGTCCGTGCCGGCCGGTGAGCAAGGCCGCTCGATCCTCGAGCAGGTCTGGTCCAGGCCTACGGCCGAGGTCAACGGCATGGGCGGCGGCTACCAAGGGGAGGGGTTCAAGACGGTGATCCCGGCCAAGGCCTCGGCCAAGGTCTCCTTCCGCCTCGTCTTCGACCAGGACCCGCACGCCATCCGCAAGGCGTTTCGCGACTTCGTCCGTGCCCGGGTCCCGGCGGATTGCCGCGTCAGCTTCATCGAGCACGGCTCGGGCACGGCGATCAGCTTCCCGATCGACGCGCCGGCCTTCGGCCGCACGCAGGATGCGCTGACCGCCGAGTGGGGCAAGGAAGCGGTCTTCATCGGCTGCGGCGGCTCGATCCCGGTGGCTTTCGAGCTGAAGCAGAAGCTCGGCATGGACGTCGTGCTCACGGGCTTCGCGCTCGAGGACGACCGGATCCACAGCCCGAACGAGAAGTACGAGCTTCGCGAGCTTCCATCACGGCATCCGCTCCTGGGCCCGCATCCTCGCGGCGCTGGCCGGCTGAGTCCCGTCAGGCTGAGGAGAGCGGCCCGATGAACGACGCACTCGACAATCGGAGCACCCAGACCCGCATGCAGCGCTTGCTGGATGCCGTCGAGCGGGTCGGTAACCGGGTGCCGCACCCGGTGATCATCTTCGTCATCCTGATGCTGATCGTGATCGTCCTCTCCCACCTCTTCTATCTTTTCGGCGTGGGCGTCACCTACCAGCGGATCAACCCGGAGACCTACGAGCTCGAGACGCTCACCGCCGAAGCCCGAAGCCTGCTCACCGTCGACGGCATCCGCTTCATGTTCACCAGCGTCGTCTCGAACTTCATGAGCTTCAACGCGGTCGGCGTGATCATCGTCGCCATGGTCGGCGTCGGGGTCGCCGAGGCCAAGGGGCTGATCAAGGCCCTGATCCGGAAGCTCGTCATCGTGGCCCCGCGCGCGGCGCTCGGCTACATCCTGGTGTTCGTCGGCATCGTCTCCAGCATCGCCGCCGATGCTGGCTACCTCGTGCTGATCCCGCTGGCCGCCGCCGCCTTCATCAGTGTCGGCAGGCACCCGCTCGCCGGGCTCGCCGCCGCCTTCGCCGCTGTTGCCGCGGCCTTCCTCGTCAATGTCCTGATCACGCCGGTCGACGGCATCCTGACCGAGATCACCAACGACGCCATCGCCCTCGTCAACCCGTCCCTCACGATCGACCTCACCGCCAATATCTGGTTCTCGATCGCCTCGGTCGGGCTTCTGACCATCGTCATCGCGCTGATCACCGAGCGGATCATCGAGCCGCGCCTCGGCCCCTACACCGGCGGCTACCAGATCGGCGATGCCAGCACGCTCTCGGCCGACGAGTAGCGCGGCCTGCGGTTCGCGTTCTGGGGCCTCCTGGGCGTCATCGCCTTCATGCTGCTGATGACGCTGCCCAGCTGGGCGCCGCTCCGCGAGCCCGCGACCGGCGCGCTGATCGGCAACACGCCGTTCATGAACAGCCTGATCGTTACCATCGCGCTGATCTTCCTGGTCTGCGGCATCGCCTACGGGCTCGGTGCCGGGACGATGAAGAGCCTCGAGCGACGTGGTGACGGCGATGACCAACGCCATCGCCAGCCTCGCCGGCCTGATCCTGCTGCTGCTCGTGATCAGCCAGTTCCTGGCGCACTTCAACTATTCGAACATGGCGACTCTGGCCGCCGTCTCGCTCGCCAGCCTGCTGCAGCAGGCCGATCTCGGCGCCATCTGGCTCCTGGTCGGCTTCGTCGTCGTGGTCTTGATCCTGGATCTCCTGATCACCGGCGCCATCCCGAAATGGGCGATCTTCGCGCCGCTCTTCGTACCGCTCCTGATGAAGCTAAACGTCGCGCCCGAGGTGGTCCTTGCCGCCTACCGGGTCGGCGACTCGCCGATGAACGCGATCACGCCGCTCAACGCCTATTTCGCGATGATCGTCGTCTTCGCGCAGAAGTACGAGAAGGACGCCGGGGTCGGCACGGTGATCGCGCTGATGCTGCCCTACGTCGCCATCCTCTCGGTCGTCTGGACCCTGCTGCTGGTCGTCTGGTACCTCTTCGGCCTGCCTTGGGGACTTTGATCATGCCCATCCCATCGCTGGTCTTCCCTGCCGCGTCGAAGCCGGCCCGTTGAACTTCGACCTGGCGATGGTCATCGCCCTGCTCGGGGCAGCGATCGTGATGTTCGTCCTCAACCGGCCGCGCATGGACGTGGTGGCGCTGATCATGATCGCGGCCCTGCCGCTCACCGGCACGGTCACGGTCGGCGAGACGATCGCCGGCTTCTCCGACCCCAATATCGTGCTGATCGCGGTCCTCTTCGTTCTTGGCGAGGGCCTGGTCAGGACCGGCGTGGCACGGCGGCTCGGCGACTGGATCAACACCCAGGCCGGCGGCAGCCCGGTCAAGCTGGTGACCCTGCTCATGCTGGCCGTGGGGGGGCTCGGCGCGCTCATGAGCTCGACCGCCGTCGTCGCCATCTTCATCCCGGTGGTGCTGCGCATCTGCCGCAATACCGGCACCCGGCCGTCGCAGCTGATGATGCCGATGAGCTTCGCCGCCCTGATCAGTGGCATGCTGACGCTGGTCGCCACCGCCCCCAATCTCGTGGTCAATGCCGAGCTGGTGCGCCAGGGCAATGCCGGCTTCGGCTTCTTCACCATCACACCGTTCGGCCTCACCGTGCTGGTGCTCGGCGTCCTCTACATGCTGGTTGCCCAGCGCTGGCTGCCCGCACACGAGGAGGACGCCGAAGCCGAGCGCCGGCGGCCGACCTTCCGGCTATGGATCGAGCGCTACGGCCTGGCCGAGCGGCAGGTTCGGGTCCGCGTGAAGCAGGGCTCCAAGCTCGTCGGCCGACGGCTCGAGCAGATCGGGCTGCGCGCCTCGGGCGTCAACCTGCTCGCCATCGAGCGGCAGATGGGCCGCCGCCGGCGCCTGCTCCGGCCGGGCCGGACGACCGAGCTGCTCGCCCACGACATCCTGCTGCTCGATGTCCGGCTCGCCGAGGTCGAGGTCGCGTCACTGGTCGCCGAATACGGCATCGAGATTCTGCCGCTGGGCAACACGCTGCGTCACCTCATCGACAGCGCCCAGGATCTCGGCATGGTCGAGGCGATCGTGCCGGCGGAATCCAGCCTGATCGGCAAGACCGTGCTGGAGGCCCGGATGCGCACGGAATCCGGGCTCACGGTCGTCGGCCTGAGGCGCGGGCAGGAGGTGATCGGCGACGAGCTGCTGCAGGAGAAGCTCAAGGTCGGCGACACCCTGTTGCTCACCGGCTTCTGGTCGGACATCCAAAGGCTGCGGCGGGAGATCAACGAGCTGGTGCTCCTCGATCTGCCGGCCGAGCTCGACGAGGTGCTGCCCGCGCATGGCCGGGCACCCCAGGCGTTGGCGATCCTGGCGCTCGTCGTGGCGCTCATGGTTTCGGGCGTGGTCGCCAACGTGCATGCCGTGCTCATCGGCTGCCTGCTGCTCGGCCTCTTTCGCTGCGTCGACATGACCAGCGCCTACCGCTCGATCAACTGGCAGAGCCTGGTGCTGATCGTCGGCATGATGCCGTTCTCGCTGGCGCTGCAGCGCACCGGTGGCGTCGACCTCGCGGCCTACGGCCTCCTGGGCCTCGTCGGCGACGGCTCGCCGCGCCTGGCATTGGCGGTCATCTTCCTGATCACCGCCGTCTTCGGCATGTTCATCTCCAACACTGCCACCGCGATCTTGATGGCCCCGGTGGCGCTCGCGGTCGCAGCAGACCTCGGCCTCTCGCCCTATCCCTTCGCCATGACCGTGGCGCTCGCCGCGTCCACCGCCTTCATGACGCCGGTCTCCTCGCCGGTGAACACGCTGGTCGTCGGCCCCGGCAACTACAGCTTCACCGACTTCGTCAAGATCGGCGTGCCGTTCAGCATCATCACGCTCGTCGTCTGCGTCCTGCTGATCCCAGTGCTGCTGCCGTATTGATCGGCAGGGCGCGCGGCCGGCCCGCTCCTTTCTCGCGATCCCCCTTGCGGCATTGTCCGGCGGCTTCGCGACAACCGCACGGAGACAGGCGCCATGCCGGCCGACCAGCTGCCACCGCCCGAGGCGCCGCCTGTCCTGCGACTGCCGGGCAATCCCATCATCCGGCCGCACATGGACGAGCGGATGGGCGACAGCATCAACGGGCCATCGCTGGTCCGCATGCCTGCATGGGCGAGCGGCGCGCTCGGCCGCTACCACCTCTATTTCGGCCACCACGACGGCACCTATATGCGCCTGGCCTTCGCCGATGAAATTGCCGGCCCGTGGCGCATGCACACGCCCGGTGTCCTGCCGCTGACGGCCTCATGCTTCACCGGTCACCTGGCCTCGCCGGACGTCCACGTGGACAAGCGGGAACGTCGCATCCGCCTGTATTTCCATGGCTCGAACACGCCCACCGGTGGCGGCGGCGAGCAGACCACGCGCCTCGCCCTTTCGCCTGACGGGCTGCATTTCGAGGTGTTGCCCGAGACGCTGGGCTTGCCGTACTGGCGCGTCTTCGCCCATGCGGGCTGGACCTATGCGCTGGCCATGCCAGGCCAGATTTACCGGTCGAGGGACGGTATCACCGGCTTCGAGGCCGGACCTGCTCTCTTCACCTCGGCCATGCGCCATTCGGCCGTCGCCGTCGATGGCGAGACGCTGTCGATCTACTATACCGATGTCGGTGACTGCCCCGAGCGCATCCTGCTTGCGACCATCGACCTCCGCCCGCCCTGGACGGAGTGGCGGCCGACCGCGCTGGTCACCGTGCTCGAGCCGGAGACTGCCTCCGAGGGGGCCGGCCTGCCGCTCGAGCCGTCACGTCGGGGAATCGTCCACGGACCCGTGCGGCAGCTCCGCGACCCGGCGATCCTGCGTGAGGCGGGTCGCACCTATTTGCTCTATTGCGTGGCCGGCGAATCCGGCATCGCCATCGCCGAGCTCGGAGCCTAGCCGTCGAAGCCTTGAAGGTGGCCCGCCCGGGATGCGGCTGCTGCATGGCCGAAGGGCAGGGTACGTCGCATCGGGCAAATTGCGAACCGTGACGGCCGGAATGGTCGAGCCTCCCGCAAAGCCGAGCTTTGCTGGCGTCATCAGGCGCACGACGACAAAGCGCCTCGACAGCGCCTGGAACGGTCGGCCTCGGCAGCTTACAGCTGGACGCCCTTCGTCAAGGCCCCGTCGATCACTAGGTTGGTGCCAGACGTGAAGCTCGACGCCGGGCTCGCGAGGAAGACGATGCCGCGGCCGATCTCCTCGGCCGTGGCCATCCGGCCGGTTGGGTTCAGGTCGAGCGCCGTCTTGAACAGCTCCGGGTTGTTGTCCTCGATCCAGTTCCAGATGCCGTCCTTGAAGTAGACATTGCCCGGCGAGACCGAGTTCACCCGGATGTGCTTGGGCGCCAGCTTGTGAGCGAGGCCGTGCGCGTAGTGGATGAGCGCTGCCTTGAAGGCACCGTAGGCTGGGCCGGTGAAGTCGATCTCGCGGCCCGATACAGACGAGACGATGGTGATCGAGGGGTGCTTGGAGGCCTCAAGCCGTGCCATCGCCGCATTCACGACCCGCACGGTATGCATCATGTCGACGTTGAACTGGCTCTGCCAGGCTTCCTCGTCGTCGGTGACGGCCAGAGCCGAGACGTTGGCGACGACGATGTCGATACCGCCGAGCTTCGCCGCCGACTGCGCCACCCAGCCTTCGAGCGCCGCCTTTTCGGCCACGTCGATGGCCTCGCCGTAGGCCGTCACGCCCTTGCCTTCGAGCGCCGCCACGCAGCTCGTCACCTCGTCGGCGTTGCGCGCGCAGACGCTGACATGGCAGCCCTCGTCGGCCAGCATGTCGGCGGCCCGCCGGCCGATCCCCTTGGTGCCGCCGGTGACGATCGCACGAAGCCCCTTGAGACCGAGATCCATTGCTTCTTGTCCTTGTTCAGCCGAGATAGGTTTTGAGGATCGACGCACCCAGCGTGTATTTGGGGTCGACCATGTTGCCGAGCCGGACCCGGCCAGCCTGGGTCAGCAAGAAATAAGCCTCGCTCTCCTCGAAGCCGTAATCGGCGACCAGCCAGCGGGTGAGGTCGCGGTAGGCGATCCTCGCGGCGTCCTCCATCGGCCGGGCGCTGCCGATCGACATGATGAAGCGCTCGTTCTCGAGCCGCGGCCAGGCGATGGACCAGCCCTTGATCAGGTCGACCTGCAGCGTGGTGGTCGACGGGATCTCGACAGCGACACCGCACAGCTCGCCATCGCCCTGGGTGCCATGGCAATCGCCGACATAGAGATAGGCGCCTTCGTGTTGCACCGGGAAGTAGACGATGGCGCCTGGCGCCACGTCTGGCAGGTCCATGTTGCCGCCGTAGTAGTCAGGGGTGAGCGAGCTGATCGCCTCGATCTCCGGGCTGACGCCCAGCGTGCCGATGAAGGGCTCGTAAGGCAGCGTGATCTTGTCGTTGAAGACGACGCCATCGCGCGTCACCACCATCTTCTTGACCCGTTCGGGCAAGGGCGGGTTGAGCAGTGCCGTGCTGCCGGTGGCGACCAGTCCGCCGAACTCCGGGATCAGCGCCGTAGTGCCCGCCGGCTGCGGGCCCCGGGGCTCGATGTCGATGATGCGCACCGCCAGCACATCGCCCTTCTGGGCCCCCTCGACCCGGATCGGCCCGCATTGCGGATTGACGAAGGGCATGTTCAAGACCTCGGACGGCTTGTCGCGCTCGCTCTTGACCGCGCCCTCGAAAGCGTCCTCGGTCTCGGCGACCACGATGTCGCCGGGCGCGATGGTCAAGGTCGGCGTCGCATACGGGCCATAGACATAGTGCAGGTCGCCCTGCACGGCGCGGCTCAGGTCGTGCCGCTTGCCCTCCCGCCCCTTGGCCAAACCCTTGCGCGCCATGTAGCTCGCCGCCAGCCAGTCCGCCATGCCGCTTCACTCCCGGATTTCTTCGACGTTGCGGCGCTAATTGCCATGCTGGCGACGCCGGGTCCAGTGAGCAGCAGCGGTCGGAAGAATATCAGCGGCCGCCGTCGCCGCCGATCCAGCCCCGGCGCCAGAACCACCAGAGAAAGCCGATGCCGATGGCAGCCATCAACGCCAGTGCCATGAAATAGCCGAACCGCCAGCTCAGTTCGGGCATGTTCCAGGGCGAGCTGGTGTCGAAGTTCATGCCGTATAGGCTGGCGATGAAGCTCATCGGCATGAAGATCGTGGCGATGATCGTCAGCACCTTCATCACCTCGTTGAGGCGGGTGCTCTGGCTCGACAGATAGACGTCGAGCAGCCCGGACGCGATCTCGCGAAACGTCTCGATGATGTCCATGAGCTGAATGGCGTGGTCGTAGGCGTCGCGCAGGTAGGTTTGCGTCGACTCGCTGATCTGATCGCTGTCGTCGCGCATCAGCGAGCTCAAGAGCTCCCGCAGCGGCCAAACGGCACGGCGCAGCACCAGCAGGTCGCGCTTGAGGTTGTGAACCTGCTCGACGAGTTGCGGCTTGGGGTCGTTGACCACCGCTTCCTCGAGCTGCTCGATCGTCTCGCCCATGCTCTCGAGGACCGGGAAGTAGCCGTCGATCGCAGCGTCGATCAGCGCATAGGCGAGATAGTCGGCGCCGAGCTGGCGGATGCGACCCTTGCCGTGGCGCAGCCGGTTGCGCACCGGCTCGAAGCTGTCGCCCTTCCGTTCCTGGAAGGTCAAGATGTAGTCGTTGCCGACCACCAGCGAGACCTGCTCGCCCTCGACGGAACCGTCCGGCGCGAGCATGCGAAAGACGATGAAGAGATGACCCTCGTAGATGTCCGACTTCGGTCGCTGGTGGGTGTTGATGATGTCCTCGACGGCCAGCGGATGCAGGCCGAACTGCCCGGCGACGGCCTGAATCTCGTCCTGATCGGCGAGCCCGACGACGTCGACCCAAAGAACCCTGGCCGCTGCCTGCAATGCCGGCAGCTCGGCTGCCTTCAGCGACCGTACGTCGGTCAAGCTCTCTTCTGGCGTGTCGTTGACGGCAATGGCCGAGATCGAGGTTGGCGAGGCACCGGGATCGGCGACCAGGATGCCTGGCGGGGCACCCGGGGCGGAGCGCTTCTTGAGCAGGATTCGGGCACGTTTGCGCAGACGCATGGTGGTCCCCGGGCCGGGTTTCACGAGACGTTGGCTGGACCATAGCAGACCGATCCACGCTGGAAACCGCCGCAGGCAGTCGGGCATGGAGGGTGCTCGGGCCGGCGTGGATGGCGCCGGATGACGGCGTCTGGCGATCCCCTTCCGCTGACCAGCTGTGCTTGGCGAGGTCTTTTTGCACGATTTCGCAACGTAGGCGGTTCCATCGGGCGGCAAGTTCGCGTCAAATGGTCGTTGTCAGGACGTTCGGCACTCGGCTCGCCAGCATCGGGGCGAAGGCGCAGGAGGCCGCGTAGCGTGACGGGAGAGGCTGATGGCCCTGGACGAGACGCAGCTCGAGAGCTTTCGGGAACGGCGGCGCAAGGCGCTCGCCGGCGGCGGCAAGGACAAGCTCGAGAAACGCCACCAAAAAGGCCTGATGGGCGCCCGCGAGCGGCTGCACTACCTCTTCCAGCCCGACACGTTCCAGGAGATCGGCACCTACGTCACCCACCAGTGCACCGCCTTCGGGATGGACAAGACCCATGTCCCAGGCGACGGGGTGATCTCCGGCACCGGCTTCGTCGACGGCCGGCAGGTGACCGCGTGCAGCCAGGACTTCACGGTGCTCGGCGGCTCGCTCGGCAAGATGCACGCCGAGCGGATGATCCAGGGCATGGACCACGCGCTGAAGAACGGCACGCCGCTCGTGATGATCGCCGATTCCGGCGGTGCCCGGATCCAGGAGGGCGTCGACGCGCTCTCGGGCTATGGCAGGGTGTTCCATCACAATGTCGATCTCTCGGGCGTCGTGCCGCAGATCGCGGTGATCGCCGGCCCATGCGCCGGCGGTGCCTCTTACGCCCCGGCGCTCATGGATTGGCTGGTCATGACTCGGGAGAACGCGCAGCTGTTCATCACCGGGCCCCAGGTGATCAAGTCGGTCACCGGCCGCGACGTCACGATGGACGAGGTCGGCAGCGCCCTGATGCACAGCACGATCAGCGGCAACGTCCACTTCGTCGCCGAGGACGACCGCCATGCCCTCGACATCACCCGCGATCTCCTGAGCTACTTCCCGTCCAACAATTCAGACGACCCGCCGCACGATCTGAGCCAGCCGATCGCGATCGAGGAGGTCCGCTCGATCGAGCAGCTGGCCCAGTCCGACCCGTCGGTCGCCATGGACATGCGCGCGATCCTGCTTCAACTGGTCGATGGCGGCCGCTTCCTCGAGGTCCATGAAGGCTTCGCCGGGAATCTCATCGTCGGCTTCGGCAGGGTCGCCGGCGTGGTCACGGGCTTTGTCGCCAACAACTCGATGGTCAAGGCCGGCTGCCTCGACATCGACGCGTCCGACAAGGGCGCCCGCTTCATCCGCTTCTGCAACTGCTTCAACATCCCGATCACGACGCTCGTCGACGTCCCGGGCTTCTTGCCCGGCATCGAGCAGGAGCAGGGCGGGATCATCCGCCATGGCGCCAAGCTGCTCTTCGCCTATTCCAGCGCCACCGTGCCCAAGATCACGATCCTGACCCGCAAGTCCTATGGCGGCGCCTATCTCGCGATGTGCAGCCAGGACCTCGGCGCCGACGCGGTCTACGCCTGGCCCACCGCCGAGGTCGCGGTCATGGGCGCCGAGGGGGCCGTCAACATCCTCTACCGCAAGGAGCTGAAGGAGGCCGAGGATCCGAAGGCCAAGCGGGCCGAGCTGATCGCCGGCTACCGCGAGGAGTTCGCCTCGCCGTATCTCGCCGCGGCGCGCGGCTACATCAACGACATCATCGAGCCTGCGAGCACGCGCTCCGTGCTGGCGCTGACGCTGCGCAAGCTGCTCAACAAGCGCGAGCTCCGGCCGATGAAGAAGCACGGCAACATTCCGCTTTGAGCGGTCGGCGGCGGTGATCCGGCGGTTAGGTGAGCAGCAGGTGAGGGCGCGCTGAATGGAGGAAACGGTGAACATGGGGGTCGGTGCCGGGCTCGCGCAGGGGCTGGCCGGCTACCTGATCACGATCGTCGTGGCATTTGCCACCGCCGGCATGATCGCGCTCGTGGTCAAGTGGCTGGGTGCCATGCGCAAGACCGCGCCGCAGCCGGCTGCGGCGGCCGCCGCAGCAGTTGCGGCGTCACAGTCTGTCGACGATGCGGAGATCGCGCGGCGGGTTGCCGTGGTCGCGGCTGCGGTCGCGACGGTCGCCGGCAACACCCGAATCGTGCATATCGGTGAAGCCGCCTTGCCCGGCATGTGGCGGACCACTGGCCGCGAGCTGCTACACCGCTCGCATATCCCGCGTCGCTGAACGTCTCACAGTCTTGAACGCCCCACATCGCTGAACGCCGAAAGACGAAGGAAGCAACCGATGGCGAGAACCCGACATCTCAAGATCACGGTCGAGGGCAAGGTCTACGATGTCGTGGTCGAGGACGTGAGCGATGACGACGACACGTTCTATCCGTCGCCGGGGCTCACCAGCCAAGCCGCGCGGCCGACCCACGCGGCGCCAGCTTCGGCGCCTCGCGCTGCCAGCCAGGCTGCCAGCGCCGACGACAAGGTGGCGCCGATGGGCGGCATGATCGTCGAGCTGTCGGTCGCCGTGGGCGAGGCGGTCAAGGCCGGCCAGCAGCTCTTGATCATGGAAGCCATGAAAATGAAGCAGGTGGTGACGGCACACAAGGACGGCACCGTGGAGAAGATCCATGTCACGGCAGGGCAAGCGGTCGATGCCGGGCAGCCACTCGTGGCCATCGCGTAGCGGCGGGCCGGTCGAATGGGCGACATCCAGTTTCTGCAGATTTTTCAAGGCGTCGCGACGCTCGCCAACTCCGATGCCTCGATCTTCTGGGGTCGCCTGCTGCTGATCGCCGTCGGCTGCTCATTGATCTATTTCGGCCGCAAGGGCGTTCTCGAAGCGCTGATCATGATCCCGATGGGATTCGGCATGGCCGTGGTCAACGCGGCCGTGATGTTCGTGCCGCCCAAGATGACGCTCGAGGTCGACGCCGAGACCGGGCTCGGCATGGGCACGCTCTTTTTGAATCCGCTGGTGTCCGAGGGCGCGCAGTGGGTCGACCTGCTGCAGATCCAGTGGCTGCAGCCGATCTACGCCTTCTCCTTCTCCAACGGCCTGATCGCGTGCCTCGTCTTCATGGGCATTGGCTCGCTGCTCGATGTCGGCTTCGTCATGGCCCGGCCGTTCAAGAGCATGTTCATCGCCCTGTGCGCCGAGATCGGCACGGTGGTCGCCTTCCCGCTGGCGATCGCCATGGGCCTGCCGCTCGCCGATGCGGCGGCCACCGCCACCATCGGCGGCGCCGACGGTCCGATGATCCTCTTCGCCGCGCTGATGCTGTCGGAGGACCTCTTCGTGCCGATTACGGTCGTGGCCTACCTCTATCTTGGCCTGACCTATGGCGGCTATCCGTTCCTCATCAAGCTGATGGTGCCACGCCACATTCGCGGCCTGCGCATGGCGCCAGAGCCGATGCCGACCATCACCTCGGGCGAGAAGACCGTCTTCGCCGTGGTCGCCTGCGTCGCCCTATGCCTGCTCTTCCCTGTGGCCGCGCCATTGTTCTTCTCGCTCTTCATCGGCGTCATCATTCGCGAGAGTGGCCTTCGGCACTACCAGGAGACCTTCAGCGGCCCCGTCCTCTACGGCGCCACCTTCTTTCTCGGCCTTTTGCTCGGCGTGCTCTGCGAGGCCAGCACCATCCTCCGGCCCGAGGTGCTGATCTTGCTGGTGATCGGCATCATCGCACTCACCTTCTCCGGCATCGGCGGGCTGCTCGGCGGGTACGTCCTCTACTTCTGGCACAAGCGCCGGGGCGAGGTGTACAACCCTGTCATCGGGATCGCCGGGGTTAGCTGTGTGCCGACCACGGCCAAGGTGGCGCAGAAGGTCGTCTCCGAGGTCACGCCGAACTCCATCGTGATGCCGCAGGCCCTGGGCGCTAGCATCAGCGGCGTCATCACCTCGGCGATCTTCGCCGCCGTGCTGATCACCATCGTTCGCGCGGCGGGCGGCGGTGCCTTCTGAGCCTCGGGCGTGGCTTTCACTGCCGCGTCAGGTCTACTGGCTCGTCGGTGCCGTGGTCGCCTGTAGCGGTGCAGCGCTCGCCAACCGGCTCTCCGCCGGCCTGCCGATGGCCGACCGTGCGGCCTATTGGATCGCCGGCTGCGCCGTCATCTTTCTCGGCCTCTGGATTCTCTCGCTGGGCACCCGCGCTCGGTCTGTGGGGCGGCGGGACGACGGCCGAGCTTGACCGAGGCCCGCTGAGGATCAATTCCCAGCCATGGCATCGCCCGCTGCTGGCGCGGCGTGCGGGCTGCTGACCGTGGTGCAGCCATCAGGGAGACGAGCTTGCCGGCGCTCTTGGACGTCAGCCTCGACGACAAGTACACGAAGGATGACGGCCGGATCTATCTGACCGGCGTCCAGGCCCTGGTCCGGCTGACCCTCGAGCAGCAGCGCCGCGACCTCGCGCGCGGCTGGCGCACGGCCGGCTACGTCACGGGCTACCGCGGCTCGCCCCTGGGCGCCTTCGACCAGGCCCTGCAGTCGGTTCGGCCGCTGCTCGACGCCCACCACATCCACCACCAGCCCGCCGTCAACGAGGACCTGGCGGCCACCGCGTGCCAGGGCACCCAGCAGGTGCAGCTGATCGGCCCCTCCGACTATGATGGCGTCTTCGCGCTATGGTACGGCAAGGGGCCAGGCGTCGACCGCTCGGGCGACGCGATCCGCCACGGCCACCTGTTCGGCACCCATCCGAAGGGCGGCGTGCTGCTGCTGCTCGGCGACGACCACATCTGCGAGAGCTCGACCACGGCGCACCAGTCCGAGTTCGCCATGGTCGATGCCATGGTGCCGGTGCTCAACCCGGCCGGCGTCGCCGAGATCCTCGACTACGGTCTCCTGGGCATTGCCATGTCGCGTTTCACGGGCGGCTGGGTGTCGCTGAAATGCGTCCACGACACGGTCGAGTGCACCGCCTCGATAGCGCTGCAGCCGGGCGCACCCACGATCGTCACCCCGCCCGAGAGCGAGGTCATGGCCGGCCCGCGGCATATCGACCTGGATACCAACCAGCCACTCGGTGCTCTGGCGGGCGAGCTCGAGCGGCGCGTCCACACCACCAAGCTCGAGGCGGCTCGTGCCTTCGCCCGGGCGAACAAGCTGGACCGGCTCAGCCATGGCGCTGCCGGTGCTGCCTTGTGCATCGTCACCACCGGCAAGTCCTGGCTCGACGTGGTGGCCGCCCTCGAGCTGCTCGGCCTCGACGAGGCCGCCTGCCGCCGCGCCGGGCTCGCGGTCTACAAGGTGGGCATGCCGTACCCGCTCGAGCCCGTCATGCTCGAGCAGGCGATGGCGGGCGTCGAGCTGGCGCTGGTCGTCGAGGAGAAGCGCGGGCTGATCGAGAGCCAGCTCAAGGAGCTGCTCTACGCGGCGGCGCATCGCCCGCGCGTGATCGGCAAGGCCGACGAGACCGGGGCGCCGCTGTTCCCGAGCCACGGCGCGCTCGACGCGGTGCAGATCGCCATCGCCATCGCCCGACGGCTGCCCGAGCCGCCGCCGAGCCTGGCGGCGCTCGAAGCCCAGGCCCGGTCCGCAAGCGGCTTCGCGCCTGCCATGGCCCGGCTCGCCTATTTCTGCGCCGGCTGCCCGCACAGCAGCTCGACCCGCGTGCCCGACGGCAGCCGGGCGATGGCCGGCATCGGCTGCCACACCATGGCGCTCACGATGGACCGAGAGACCTCGGGCTTCACCCAGATGGGCGGGGAAGGGGCCGCCTGGCTCGGTGCCGCGCCGTTTTCCGGCCGCCGCCACCTGTTCCAGAACGTCGGCGACGGCACTTTCTACCATTCGGGCTCGCTGGCCGTACGCGCCGCCGTGGCGTCTGGGCAGAACATCACCCTCAAGATCCTCTTCAACGATGCCGTGGCGTTGACCGGCGGGCAGAAGATGGAGACCGGCAATCTCGACCCGGCGGCGATCACCCGCCTGCTCGAGGCCGAGGGCGTGACCGAGATCGCCGTTGTCACCGACGAGCCCGCCAAATACCCGATCGGCACCCGCTTCGCGCCCGGCACGCGGATCCACCACCGGGACGAGCTGGACGCCGTGCAGCGGCGCCTGCGCGACGTCGACGGGGTGAGCGCCATCGTCTACGACCAGACCTGCGCCGCCGAGAAGCGCCGGCGGCGCAAGCGCGGCACCTACCCGGACCCGGATGAGCGCATCCTCATCAACGAGCTGGTCTGCGAGGGCTGCGGCGATTGCGGCGTGCAGTCCAACTGCGTCGCCATCCAGCCGGCCGAGACCGAGCTCGGCCGCAAGCGGCGTATCGACCAGTCCGCCTGCAACAAGGACTTCTCCTGTGTGAAGGGCTTCTGCCCGAGCTTCGTCACGGTCAAGGGGGCGAAGCTCAGGCGGCACGAGCCGGCCTCCGGCGTCGATGACGGCGACTTGCCCGAGCCGGCGGTACCGTCGCTCGACCGCGGCTTTTCGATCCTCGTCGCCGGGGTCGGCGGCACCGGCGTGATCACCGTGGCGGCCCTGCTCGGCATGGCGGCGCACCTCGAAGTCAAGGGCGTGGCCGGGCTCGACCAGATCGGCATGGCGCAGAAGGGTGGGGCGGTGACCTCGCACCTCAAGCTGGCGTCGACGCCGGGCAGCATCGGCGCCCCTCGGCTGGCACCCGGCACCGCCGATCTGGTGCTCGGCTGCGACATGATGGTGGCCGCCGGCAAGGGGGCCGTGCCGATGATGGCGCCCGAGCGCAGCCGCGTCGTGGTCAACACCGCCGAGCCGATGACCGGCGCCTTCACCCGCGATCCCGACCTGCGCTTCCCGTCCGCCCGGCTGATGGCCGACATCGAGGCCGCAGCCAAGCAGGTCGAGCGGCTCGATGCCACCCGCCTCGCCGAGCGGCTGCTGGGCGACGCCATCGGCGCCAATCTCCTGCTTGTCGGCTATGCGTGGCAGCGCGGCTGGCTGCCGCTCTCGGCCGAGGCGATCCTGCGCGCCATCGAGATCAACGGCGTCGCGGTCCGGCTCAACCAGGAGGCCTTCCGCTGGGGCCGTCGGGCCGCTCACGACCTGGCCGCTGTCGATGCGCTGGCCGGCGAGCCCGAGCGGCACAGACTCGAGACGCTCGCCGCCATCGTCGAGCACCGCGCGGCCTTCCTCGCCGACTACCAGGACGCGGCCTATGCCGAGCGATACCGTGCGAAGGTCGAGCAGCTGCGCGCGGCGGAGGCCGCAGCCGTGCCCGGCAGCGACACGCTCGCCAAGGCGGTCGCCCGCTACCTCTTCAAGCTGATGGCGATCAAGGACGAGTACGAGGTGGCGCGCCTCTACAGCGGCGACGCCTTCAACCGCCAGCTCGAGAGCACGTTCGAAAGCTGGGACAGCCTGGAGCTGCATCTCGCCCCACCCGCCATCGCCAGCCGCGACCAGCGCACCGGCGAGGCGCAAAAACGCCGCTTTGGCCCCTGGATGCTCAAGGCGATGCCCTACCTCGCCCGCCTGAAGCATCTCCGCGGCAGCAAGTGGGACCTCTTCGGCCGCACGGAAGAGCGCCGCATGGAGCGCCAACTTCTCACTGACTACGAGACGCTACTCGACGAGATCACCGAACAGCTGAAGCCGGAAAACCTCGCCACGGCTATCGACCTCGCCGGCCTCCCCGAGCACATCCGCGGCTTCGGCCACGTGAAGGTTCGGCACGTCAAGGAGGTCAAGGCGCAGGAGAAGCGGTTGCGGGCGGCATTTCGCGCGGTCGATCCGGAACTCTTGGCAGGATAGCCGTGCCAGCTACGAAGCTAGCAGCCTTCCGCGCATGTATTTGCTGTCAAAGATATACTTGCAACTAATTCCAATGATTAAGACCCGAGAAAAGATATCAATCCCCTCCTGAAACGCCAAAGTGCATCGGCACAGAGGGTCGAGTTTTGCTAATTTGTTTTCATTGAGAAAAGCGTATTTGTGATCATCAATTACAATGAGCAGAAGGGCATCATGGTAGAGCGGGCGACTTTTTGCTTTTTGGATTTTCTTGGAAATGGTGCTGATCATGAGTTTTTGTAGTTCTGGCGCTAGTCCGATCTCCCAGTCGTAGGCCTCTCCCTCGCCCTGCTCGACCAGCTTCCGCTGCTGCTTCGAACCACGGAAATCGACCCGATCGTAGACTGAGACTGAGCCATATTCTTGTAGATGCTCCCATTGAAGGGAGTCCTTGTAGCCATCTACTGCAGCGGAAATTTCCATGCGGACAGTTTTTGATCGGCCCGTAAGGAGACAATCTATGCCTTCACGTGGGCCGCCGAACTGAAGAGAATCGATATCACCCAAGTACAAAGCGACCGCGGCGGCGGGCTGAAATTCCTCGAAGAAAAACTTGTGCTCACGCGTCAGCGGATCGGGCACGTTTTCGCGTCTCAGATAGTGTTCGCGTATTAATAGCGATTCGCCAACAGTGATTCGTGGGCCGCTTTGGATTGTCAGGAGGGAGTGGTTGACCGGTTTACTTGACACAGGGAGTTCCGGGGGCGATCGCCTTCAGCCCTTGATCTCGCCTAACGTGAAAGGACACCGCGTCGGAATGCTGGCAGCCGCCTCGTGCTCGCCGTGCGCCTCAAGGCTCTGGCGGGCGAGATCGGCCGCCTGACGGTAGAGGCGGTCCAAATTGGTCTCGAGGTCGCGCACCAGGGTCTTGGTCAGCCGGTCGTCCAGAGCGATGCGGGCCATCGAAATACTGCGCTGCCAGCCGGCGCGTGGCTCGCTCGCTGACGAGAGCTGCAGCTTGAGGAGGTGCTCGATGATGGTGCGGACCTGGCTGCGGCAGGCGTTGCGCTGCTCCTTGCCCAAATCCTCGACCTCCTCGGCAAGCCTGGCGGCGTCGATGGTGAGGTTCCGCCGCTCGGCTGCCAGCACGCGCAGCGCCAACGCCTGCTCCTTGGTCCAGGCGTAGATAATCCTCAGTGTAGAGGTCGTGCGCGAGATCGCCCATGGCCGGCTCCCTTCGCACCGAAGGATAGCGGAGCCCCGCTTCGCTTGCCATTGGAAGATTGTCTGGTGCCGGCGGCAGGGTTCGAACCCGCGACCTCCCGCTTACAAGGCGGATGCTCTACCAGCTGAGCTACGCCGGCACGTGGGCGGGATTTAGGAAGCCTGGGTGCGGCGCGTCAACGCATAAAGGGCGAGGCTGGCTGCCACCGAGACGTTGAGGCTGTCGATTCGTCGGTCGATCGGGATCGAGAGCGTCTCGTCGCACTGCTCGCCGGTCAGCCGGCGCATGCCGTCACCCTCCGAGCCGATCACCAGCACCCGTCGCGGCATGGCCGGTGCCCGGTCGATCGGCACCGTGCCTTCGGCGTCCAGCCCCGTGATGGTGAAGCCGGCTTCCTTCAGGCGGACCAGCGCCCTGCTGAGATTGACGACCTCGACGATCGGCAGCATGTCGAGGGCACCCGATGCGGCCTTGGCAGCGGCACCACCGAGCTCGGCGCTGCGCCGCTCGGGCACGATCACCGCATTGACCCCCAAGGCCACCGCGCTGCGCAGAATGGCGCCGAAATTGCGCGGGTCTGTCACCTGGTCCAGGGCCAGGATCAGGCTGGTCGCAGGCTGGATCGCGATCACCCGCTCCAGCTGCAGGGCAGGGAGGGGCGCTACCTGCAGGGCCACCCCTTGATGGACGGCGCCCGGTGGCAGTCGGCGGGCGATCTCGGCGTTCGGCGTGGGCGTGATGCGCAGGCCACGCTTGGCCGCAGCATCGCGGATCCGCGGCATACCGTCCTCGGATGCCAGAAGCTGGTGCGCGGTGCGGCGCTGGTTCTTGATGGCGGCGCTGACGGCATGCTCGCCATAGAGCCAAAGCTCTCCCGGGTTCGGCCGCCCGCCACCGCGCCGCCCCGGGCCCTGGCGCTGGCCGCCGCCCCGCCCCTGCTGCTGCGGGTTGGCCCGGCCCTGTTGCCGCTCGGGTCCCGGCTCGCCAGGGATCGACGGCTTGCCAGGCTTGCCGCCGGGGCGGGCGTCACCGCCTGTCGCCTGCCGGTCGTGGCTCTTCTGGCGGCCCTGGGGGCGGTTGCCGGGCTTGCCGGGGGAGCGTGGCCTGTCGTTTCTTGGCGGGCGGTCTGACATCTCTGGTCCAGGCGGGAAGGAGGGGGGCGTCCAGTTGACAAGGCAGTGACTTAGGCGATATGCCGCGCCACGTTTTCGCCGCAGGCGGACACCGGAGGGGTGGCCGAGTGGTTAAAGGCAGCAGACTGTAAATCTGCCCGCGTCAGCGTACGTAGGTTCGAATCCTACCCCCTCCACCAGGTCGCCCATGTCGAGAGCATCGCACATCGAAAGCCGCGGGTGTAGCTCAATGGTAGAGCTCCAGCCTTCCAAGCTGGCGGTGGGGGTTCGATTCCCCTCACCCGCTCCAACATCCTGGGCCGCGCAGACGCGGCTCGTTCGGCACACGAAGAGTGGAACGGGAAACCCGGTCATGGCGAAGGCGAAATTCGAGCGGACGAAGCCGCATGCGAACATCGGGACGATTGGTCACGTTGACCACGGCAAGACGACGCTGACGGCGGCGATCACGAAGATTCTGGCGGAGATCGGGTGGTGCGACGTTCACGTCGTACGACCAGATCGACAAGGCGCCGGAGGAGAAGGCGCGCGGGATCACGATCAACACGGCGCATGTCGAGTACGAGACGGCGAAGCGGCACTACGCGCATGTCGATTGCCCGGGCCACGCCGACTACGTGAAGAACATGATCACCGGTGCGGCGCAGATGGACGGGGCGATTCTGGTGGTGTCGGCGGCCGACGGGCCGATGCCGCAGACCCGCGAGCACATCCTGCTGGCGCGCCAGGTGGGTGTGCCGGCGCTTGGTGGTGTTCCTGAACAAGGTCGACATGGTCGACGACCCGGAGCTCTTGGAGCTGGTCGAGCTCGAGGTTCGCGAGCTGCTGTCCTCGTACGAGTTCCCCGGCGACGACATTCCGATCGTCGCGGGCTCGGCGCTGGCGGCGCTGGACGGCTCGAACGAGGAGCTGGGCAAGGCCAAGGTGCTGGAGCTGATGGAGGCGGTGGACGACTACATTCCGCAGCCGGAGCGGGCGATGGACCAGCCGTTCCTGATGCCGATCGAGGACGTGTTCTCGATCTCGGGCCGCGGCACGGTGGTGACCGGGCGGATCGAGCGCGGCGTGGTCAAGGTCGGCGACGAGATCGAGATCGTCGGGATCAAGGCGACGGTGAAGACGACCTGCACCGGCGTCGAGATGTTCCGCAAGCTGCTGGACCAGGGCGAGGCGGGCGACAACGTCGGCGTGCTGCTGCGCGGCACGAAGCGCGACGACGTCGAGCGCGGCCAGGTGCTGGCGAAGCCGGGCTCGATCACGCCGCACACCAAGTTCAAGGCGGAGACCTACGTCCTGACCAAGGAGGAGGGCGGCCGGCACACGCCGTTCTTCACCAACTACCGGCCGCAGTTCTACTTCCGGACGACGGACGTGACCGGGACGGTGAAGCTGCCGGAGGGCACCGAGATGGTGATGCCGGGCGACAACGTGACGATGGAGGTCGAGCTGATCGCGCCGATCGCCATGGAGGAGGGCCTGCGCTTCGCCATCCGCGAGGGCGGCCGCACCGTCGGCGCCGGCGTCGTCGCCGAAATCTTGCCGGATTGACGCTGCGGCAGTCGCGCCGGGAGCAAGGACAGCGTTCAGGTTGCCGCGGGCTCGGTGAGAGGGCTTGCCCTCGGGCGGCCGCTGGCCTAGAGACAGCCTGCGCCCGGCGCCCTCGAGGTTGCCGGGCACTGTCGCTGGGCAATGCCAGGGTTCGGTGTTGCACGGTGGCAGGCAAGGCCGGCGAAGGAGTGTAGCTCAACTGGTAGAGCACCGGTCTCCAAAACCGGGGGTTGGGGGTTCGAGTCCCTCCACTCCTGCCAGCCGGCAGATTTCCGAAGGCTCGGGGCAGACACGCGGTTGACCGCGCTTTTGCGGGCCAGTCCGACTAGCGAAGAGTGGATCGAGATGGCGAAGACATCGCCCGCGCAGTTCGTCCGCGAAGTGCGCCAGGAGATGAGCAAGGTCACCTGGCCGTCCCGCAAGGAGCTGACCGTGACCACGATCAGCGTCTTCGTGATGTCGGTCGTTGGCGGCACTGTTCTTCTTCCTGGTCGACCAGCTGATCGCGCTGGCGATTCGCTGATCTTGGGATTGGGCGGCTGATGGCGGCGCGCTGGTACATCATCCACGTCTACTCCGGCTTCGAGAAGAAGGTGAAGGACGTCGATCCTGCGAGCAGGCCGAGCAGAAGGGCCTGACGCACTCTGTTCGAGGAGGTGCTGGTGCCGTCGGAGGAGGTGGTCGAGGTCCGGCGCGGCAAGAAGGTCATCGACCGAGCGCAAGTTCTTTCCGGGCTACGTGCTGGTCAAGATGGACCTCAACGACGAGACCTGGTCATCTGGTGCGCAACACCGCCAAGGTGACGGGCTTTCTCGGTGCCGGCGGGCGGCCGGTCGCCGATCCCCGACGCCGAGGCCGAGCGCATCCAGGCGCCAGATGCAGGAGGGCGTCGAGCACCCGCGGCCGTCGATCGTCCTTCGTCAGCGGCGACCAGGTCCGGGTCACCGACGGCCCGTTCAGCTCGTTCGAGGGTGTCGTCGAGGACGTCGACGAGCGACAAGGGCCGGCTCAAGGTGTCGGTCTCGATCTTCGGCCGGTCGACGCCGGTCGAGCTGGAGTACTCCCAGGTCGAGAAGCATCTGACGTCGCAATGCAATTGTCCGTCGCCGGCGAGGGAGCCGGCGGCGTGGCAGCGGGAGCGCCGCGATTCCGGACCGCGTCCAGACCGCGAAGTGGAGAGCCTGCCATGGCGAAGAAGATCACCGGCTACATCAAGCTGCAGGTGCCGGCCGGCAAGGCCAACCCGTCGCCGCCGATCGGCCCGGCGCTGGGTCAGCGCGGGCTCAACATCATGGAGTTCTGCAAGGCGTTCAACGCGGCGACGCAGGGCATGGAGCCCGGCATGCCGATCCCGGTGGTGATCACCGCCTATGCCGATCGGACCTTCACGTTCGTCGACCAAGACGCCGCCGGCCAGCTACTTCCTGAAGAAGGCGGCGGGTCTGGCAAAGGGCAGGCAGACGCCGGGCAAGAGCGATCGCCGGCAAGGTCACCATGGCGCAGTGCCGCGAGATCGCCGAGACAGAAGATGAAGGACCTCAACGCCAACGACCTCGACGCCGCGGTGCGAGATGATCGTGGGCTCGGCCCGGTCGATGGGCATCGAGGTGGTGGAGGGCTAGAGCCGATGGCCAAGCAAGGCAAGCGGCTGCAAGGCGGCGGGCGAGGCTGTCGATCCGGACGAGCTGCTACGCGCTCGACGAGGCGATCGCCGCTGCTCAAGGGCGGCGCCACGGCCAAGTTCGACGAGACGATCGAGATCGCGCTCAACCTCGGCGTCGATCCGCGCCACGCCGACCAGATGGTGCGCGGCATCGTCGACCTGCCCCACGGCACCGGCAAGACGGTCCGCGTCGCGGTGTTCGCCAAGGGCGACAAGGCCGACGAGGCCAAGGCGGCCGGCGCCGACGTCGTCGGCGCCGAGGACCTGGCCGAGCAGGTCCAGGACGGCCAGATCGATTTCGACCGCTGCATCGCCACCCCGGACATGATGCCGCGTGGTCGGCCGGCTGGGCCGGATCCTCGGGCCGCGCGGCCTGATGCCCAACCCCAAGCTCGGCACCGTGACCCCGAACGTCGCCGAGGCGGTCAGGCGGCCAAGGGCGGCCAGGTCCAGTTCCGCGTCGAGAAGGCGGGCATCATCCATGCCGGTGTCGGCAAGGCGAGCTTCGCCCCGGAGCAGCTCGCCGACAACGTGCGCGGCGTTGGTCGACGCGGTCAACAGGGCCAAGCCGAGCGGCGCGAAGGGCACCTACCTGAAGCGGGCCGCATCTGAGCTCGACCATGGGGCCGGGAGTGAAGCTCGAGGTCGGGGTCGCTGTCGGCCGGCTGAACGCCGGCTCTCGAGCGGACGAAAAAATCGCTTGCGAGAGTGCGACGAGGCCGCTATGCTCCCGGCTCTTGAGCGCTACGCAGCAGCTGCCGATGTCCATTCATCTAGTTCAGATGAGTGGGCGCGCGCGCGGCTGTGTTTGGAGCGCTCGGCGTCTTTTCGTGTTCTCGGGTTGGGTCGAAGCGCCTTGGGGCTGCTGACCGAGCCGCGCTTTCGTGGCTGAATCTTGGAGGCCATCCGTGCTCCGCGCTGAGAAAGCCGAGATCGTCGATGGTCTGCGCGGCATCTTCAGTGGTGCCGGGGTCGTCGTCGTGACCCACTACATGGGTCTGTACGGTGGCCGAGCTGCAGCGCCCTGCGCGCGCGGATGCGCGACGAGCGGGGCGCGGTTTCGGGTGACCAAGAACCGCCTCGCCAAGCTCGCGATCGACGGCACCGCCTTCGCGTCGATCGGCGATCTGTTCACCGGCCCGACCGCGATCGCCTATTCGATGGACCCGGTGGCGGCGCCCAAGGTGGTCAGCGCGTTCGCCAAGAAGAACGACAAGCTGAAGATCGTCGGCGGCGCCTTGCCGGGACGCTGCTCGACGCGGACAAGGTCAAGGCGCTGGCCGAGCTGCCGTCGCTGGACGAGCTGCAGGGCCAAGCTGCTGTCGCTCATCAACACCCCGGCGACCCGTCTCGTCGGTGGTGCTGCAGGCGCCCGGCCGGTCAGGTGGCCCGCGTGCTGGAGGCCAAGCCGAGCTCGGCTGAGCCGGCTCTCGACATTCGCCGCCGGTATTGCCCGGGCGGCCTGACTAACGGACCCGTTGGAGGAACTTGACTATGGCGAATCTGGAACAGCTGGTCGACGATCTCTCGAGCCTGACGGTGCTCGAGGCGGCCGAGCTCTCGAAGATGCTCGAGGAGAAGTGGGGCGTCTCCGCGGCCGCGCCGGTGGCGGTCGCCGCTGCCGGTGGCGCGCCTGCGGCCGCAGCCGAGGCGGCCGAGGAGCAGACCGAGTTCGACGTCATCCTGGCCGCTGCCGGCGAGAAGAAGATCAACGTCATCAAGGAGGTCCGCGCGATCACCGGGCCTCGGCCTCAAGGAGGCCAAGGACCTGGTCGAGGCGCGCGCCCAAGGCGGTCAAGGAAGGCGTCAGCAAGGACGAGGCCGCGAAGATCAAGAAGCAGCTCGAGGAGGCCGGCGCCACCGTCGAGGTCAAGTAAGCTCGGTACGGGGGCAGCGGGCGACAGGCGCCTGCCGGGTCTGACGCGTGTCGTCGGGCCCGGCTCTCGACGGCTTGTCGCGCGGCGGCGCCAACGCAAGTTCTGATCGAGAAGGCGGCCGATGCGCTCCGCGTCGGCGCGCCTTTCTGTCGTTGTGTCATGGCGCCGGCGCGTCATGCGACTCCTTGCACGGCCGATCCGGCCGGTGCACCGATTTGGGAAACGGAACGCAGTAATGGCAGAGGCGATGACGGCGCGTAAGCGGATCCGCAAGAGCTTCGGTCGACATCCCCGAAGTCACGCTCGATGCCGAACCTCATCGAGGTGCAGCGGCAGCTCCTACGAGGGCTTCCTGCAGATGCACACCGGTGGCCCGGATCGCGACCTCGTCGGGCTCGCAGGAGGTGTTCAAGTCGGTCTTCCCGATCAAGGACTTCGCCGAGCGGGCGGCGCTCGACTTCGTCCAGTACGAGCTCGAGGAGCCGAAATACGACGTCGAGGAGTGCCACCAGCGCGGGCATGACCTATGCGGCGCCGCTGCGGGTCACGCTCCGCCTGATCGTCTGGGACGTCGACGAGGACACCGGTGCGCGCAGTGTGCGCGACATCAAGGAGCAGGACGTCTACATGGGCGACATGCCGCTGATGACGGACAACGGCACCTTCGTCGTCAACGGCACCGAGCGCGTCATCGTCTCGCAGATGCACCGCTCGCCGGGCGTGTTCTTCGACCACGACAAGGGCAAGACGCACAGCTCGGGCAAGTTCCTGTTCTCGGCGCGGGTCATTCCCTATCGCGGCTCCTGGCTCGACTTCGAGTTCGACGCCAAGGACCTCGTCTACGTGCGCATCGATCGCCGGCGCAAGCTGCCGGCGACGACCCTGCTGCTGGCGCTCGGCATGGACGCGCGAGGAGATGCTCGCCAAGTTCTACGACGACGTCGCGATCCATCGCGTCGGGGCAGGGCTGGAAGACGCCGTTCCGCCCGGATCGGCTGCGCGGCCAGAAGCTGACCAACGACCTGATCGACGCCGCCAGCGGTGAACGTCCTGGCCGAGGCCGGAACCAAGGTGACCCCGCGCCTGCTCAAGCGGCTCGAGGAGCAGGAACGTCGACCGAGCTCTATCGTCTCCGCCGAGGACGCTGGTCGGGCGCTACGTCGCCGGCGACCTGGTCAACGAGGAGACCGGCCTGATCCACGCCGAGGCCGGCGACGAGATCACCACGGAGCTGCTGGCGAAGCTGGCCGAGGCCGGGATCGACGACTGCCGGTGCTCGACATCGACCACGTCACCGTCGGCCCCTACATCCGCAACACCCTGGCCGCTCGATCGCTGCCAGCACCGCGAGGACGCGCTGCTCGACATCTACCGCGTGCTGCGTCCGGGCGAGCCGCCGACCCTGGACACCGCCGAGGCCCTGTTCCACGGCCTGTTCTTCGACCCCGAGCGCTACGATCTGTCGCCGGTCGGCCGGGTCAAGATGAACGCGCGGCTCGAGCTCGAGACCGAGGACACGATCCGGGTGCTGCGCAAGGAGGACATCCTCGCGGTCGTCAAGCATCTGGTCGAGATCAAGGACGGTCGCGGCGAGATCGACGACATCGACCATCTCGGCAATCGCCGGGTGCGCTCGGTCGGCGAGCTGATGGAGAACCAGTTCCGCGTCGGCCTGCTGCGCATGGAGCGGGCGGTGCGCGAGCGGATGAGCTCGGTCGAGATCGACGCGGCGATGCCGCACGATCTGATCAACGCCAAGCCGGTGGCGGCGGCGGTGCGCGAGTTCTTCGGCTCCTCGCAGCTGTCGCAGTTCATGGACCAGACCAACCCGCTGTCCGAGATCACCCACAAGCGGCGGCTGTCGGCGCTCGGCCCGGGCGGCCTGACCCGCGAGCGGGCCGGCTTCGAGGTGCGCGACGTCCATCCCACCCACTACGGCCGGATCTGCCCGATCGAGACCCCGGAAGGGCCCGAACATCGGCCTGATCAACAGCCTCGCCACCTACGCCCGGATCAACAAGTACGGCTTCATCGAGAGCCCCTACCGGCGGGTCGTCGACGGCAAGGTCAGCGACGAGGTGGTCTACCTCTCGGCGATGGAGGAGGGCCGCTACACGCATCGCCCAGGCCAACTGCCGAGCTCGACGCCAGGACCGCCGGTTCGCGCCGACCTGGTCAGCTGCCGCGAGAACGGCGACTTCATCCTGGCCCGGCCCGAGACGATCGACTTCATCGACGTCTCGCCCAAGCAGCTGGTCTCGGTGGCGGCGGCGCTGATCCCGTTCCTCGAGAACGACGACGCCAACCGGGCGCTGATGGGCTCGAACATGCAGCGCCAGGCGGTGCCGCTGCTGCAGCCGGAGGCGCCGTTCGTCGGCACCGGCATGGAGGACGGTGGTCGCCCGGGACTCCGGCGCCGCCGTCGTCGCCAGCGGGTCGGGCATGGTCGATCAGGTGGACGGCTCGCGGATCGTGATCCGGGTCACCGACGACGTCGAGCGCGCCGATTCGGTGGTCGACATCTACAATCTGCGGAAGTTCCAGCGCTCCAACCAGAACACCTGCATCAACCAGCGCCCGCTGGTGAAGGTCGGCGACCAGGTGCAGAAGCGGCGACATCATCGCCGACGGTCCGTCGCACCGATCTGGGCGAGCTGGCGCTCGGCCGCAACGTCCTGGTCGCGTTCATGCCGTGGAACGGCTACAACTTCGAGGACTCGATCCTGATCTCCGAGCGCATCGTGCGCGACGACGTCTTCACCTCGATCCACATCGAGGAGTTCGAGGTGATGGCGCGCGACACCAAGCTCGGGCCGGAGAGCGATCACCCGCGACATCCCGAACGTCGGCGAGGAGAGCGCTGCGCAACCTCGACGAGGCCGGCATCGTCTACATCGGCGCCGAGGTGAAGGCCGGCGACATCCTGGTCGGCAAGGTCACGCCCAAGGGCGAGACGCCGATGACGCCCGAGGAGAAGCTGCTGCGCGCGATCTTCGGCGAGAAGGCGGCGGACGTGCGCGACACCTCGCTCAAGGTGCCGCCCGGCGTCACCGGGCACCGTCGTCGAGGTGCGCGTGTTCTCGCGCCGCGGTGTCGACAAGGACGAGCGCGCCATGGCGATCGAGCGCGCCGAGATCGAGCGGCTGGCCAAGGACCGCGACGACGAGCGCAATATCCTCGAGCGCAACATCTACGGCCGGCTGCGCGAGCTCTGCTCGAGGGCAGACGGTCGCCAGCGGCCCCAAGGGCGTGAAGGCCGGCAGCCCGGTCGACGACGGCGCTGCTCGACGCGACTGCCGCGCCGGCAGTGGTGGGAGCTCGCGATCGACGACGCCGAGCGGATGGCCGAGCTGCGAGGCCCTGAAGCGGCAGCTCGACGACGGCATCAAGCGCCTCACCGAGCGCTTCGAGAACAAGGTCGAGAAGCTGCAGCGCGGCGACGAGCTGCCGCCCGGCGTGCTTGAAGATGGTCAAGGTGTTCGTCGCGGTGAAGCGCAAGCTGCAGCCCGGCGACAAGATGGCCGGCCGGCACGGCAACAAGGGCGTGATCTCGCAAGATCGCGCCGATCGAGGACATGCCGTATCTCGAGGACGGCACGCCGGTCGACATCGTGCTCAATCCGTTGGGCGTGCCGTCGCGGATGAATGTCGGCCAGATCCTGGAGACGCATCTGGGCTGGGCCTGCGCCAACCTCGGGCGGCAGATCGGCGAGCTGGTCGATCGGCTCGACGAGCCCGGCGTCAAGGAGGCCGCTGGTCGGCAAGTACGACGACCATCTTCGGCAACGAGCATCAGCACCGAGGCTGGCGGCTACGAGCGACGACGAGATCGCTCGAGCTCGGCGAGCAACCTGGCGCATGGCGTGCCGATCGCGACGCCGGTGTTCGACGGCGCGCACGAGCGCGACATCGTCGAGCTGCTCGAGGACGCCGGGCTTGCCATTCTCCGGGCCAGGTCGACCCTGGTCGACGGGCGCACCGGCGAGACGTTCGATCGCAAGGTGACCGTCGGCTACATCTACATGCTCAAGCTCGGCCATCTGGTGGACGACAAGATCCACGCCCGCTCGGTCGGCCCCTACAGCCTGGTCACCCAGCAGCCGCTGGGCGGCAAGGCGCAGTTCGGCGGCCAGCGGTTCGGCGAGATGGAGTGCTGGGCGCTGCAGGCCTACGGCGCCGCCTACACCCTGCAGGAGATGCTGACGGTGAAGTCGGACGACGTCTCCGGCCGCACCAAGATCTACGAGGCGATCGTGCGCGGCGAGGACACCTTCGAGGCCGGCATTCCGGAATCTTCAACGTGCTGGTCAAGGAGCTGCAGGCGCTGGGCCTCAACGTCGAGCTGCAGCAGGATCTGAGCGGCGATTGACCGCAGCGCGCCGGGTCCCCGCGTCCCGGCGCCAGCTGATCCCCCCGGTCGATCGAAAGGAGCAGGTACCCATGAACGAGTTGATGTACTTCTTCGGCCAGCCCGCGGCACCGCTCAGAAGTTCGACCAGATCCAGATCTCGATCGCCAGCCCGGAGCAGATCCGGGCCTGGTCCTACGGCGAGGTCAAGAAGCCCGAGACCATCAACTACCGCACCTTCAAGCCGGAGCGGGACGGCCTGTTCTGCGCCCGGATCTTCGGCCCGATCAAGGACTACGAGTGCCTGTGCGGCAAGTACAAGCGGATGAAGTACAAGGGCATCGTCTGCGAGAAGTGCGGCGTCGAGGTCATCCAGTCGAAGGTCCGCCGCGAGCGCATGGGCCATATCGAGCTGGCCGCGCCGGTGGCGCACATCTGGTTCCTGAAGTCGGTGCCGTCGCGGATCGGCATCCTGCTCGACATGACGCTCCGGGACCTCGAGCGGGTGCTCTACTTCGAGAACTACGTCGTGGTCGAGCCCGGCCTGACGCCGCTCAAGCCGCACGAGCTGCTCAACGAGGAGCAGGTGATGCGCAACCGCGAGGAGTATCGGCGAGGAGACTTCCCGGTCGGCATCGGCGCCGAGGCGGTGCGCGAGATGCTGAAGGCCAGCTCGACCTGCCGCGGAGCGCGAGCACGCTGCGCGCTCGAGCTGGACGAGACCACCTCCGAGGCCAAGCGCAAGAAGCTGGTCAAGCGGCTGAAGCTGATCGAGACCTTCCTCGAGTCCGGCAACCGGCCGGAATGGATGATCCTCGAGGTCATCCCGGTGATCCCGCCCGAGCTGCGCCCGCTGGTGCCGCTCGACGGCGGCCGCTTCGCCACCTCGGACCTGAACGACCTCTACCGCCGCGTCATCAACCGCAACAACCGCCTGAAGCGGCTGATCGAGCTGCGGGCGCCCGACATCATCGTCCGCAACGAGAAGCGGATGCTGCAGGAGGCGGTCGACGCGCTGTTCGACAACGGCCGCCGCGGCCGGGTGATCACCGGCGCCAACAAGCGGCCGCTGAAGTCGCTCTCCGACATGCTCAAGGGCAAGCAGGGCCGCTTCCGGCAGAACCTGCTCGGCAAGCGCGTCGACTATTCCGGCCGCTCGGTGATCGTGGTCGGGCCGGAGCTCAAGCTGCACCAGTGCGGCCTGCCGAAGAAGATGGCGCTCGAGCTGTTCAAGCCGTTCGTCTACTCCAAGCTCGAGCTCTACGGCATGGCGCAGACGATCAAGGCCGCCAAGCGCATGGTCGAGAAGGAGCGTCCGGAGGTCTGGGACATCCTCGAGCAGGTGATCCGCGAGCATCCGGTGATGCTCAACCGGGCGCCGACCCTGCACCGCCTGGGCATCCAGGCGTTCGAGCCGGTCCTGATCGAGGGCAAGGCGATCCAGCTGCACCCGCTGGTCTGCACCGCGTTCAACGCCGACTTCGACGGCGACCAGATGGCGGTCCACGTGCCGCTGTCGCTCGAGAGCGCAGCTCGAGGCGCGCGTGCTGATGATGTCGACCAACAACATCCTCAGCCCGGCCAACGGCAAGCCGATCATCGTGCCGACCCAGGACATCGTGCTCGGGCCTCTACTACCTGTCGCTGGAGCTCGACGGCGAGCCCGGCGAGGGCATGGTCTTCGCCGACGTCGAGCGAGGTCCAGCATGCCCTGGCCGCCGGCGTCGTGTCGCTGCACGCCAAGGTCAACGTCGCCGCATCGCCGGACCGATGGCGCCGACGAAGGCGCGAGTCCGGCAGGATGCGCCGTGGTCGAGACCACGCCCGGCCGGATGCTGCTGTGCGAGATCCTGCCGCAGCACCGCGACGGTGCAGCTTCGACCGCCTGCTCAACCGCGCTGCTGACCAAGAAGGAGATCTCGAACGTGATCGACGTGGTCTACCGGCACTGCGGCCAGAAGGAGACCGTGATCTTCGCCGACCGGCTGATGACCCTGGGCTTCTCCTATGCCTGCCAAGGCCGGCATCTCGTTCGGCAAGGACGACATGGTCGTGCCCGGCGAGCAAGAGCGGCTCGGTCGAGCGAGACCCAGGAGCTGGTCAAGCAGTACGAGCAGCAATATGCCGACGGCCTGATCACCAAGGGCGAGAAGTACAACAAGGTGGTCGACGCCTGGGCGCAGCTGCACCGACCAGGTGGCCGACGAGATGATGGAGGCCGATCCGAGTCGCGTGCAGGATCGGCGATCCCGAGGACCGGCCGGCATCAGCCAGCCCAACTCGGTCTTCATGATGGCCCATTCCGGCGCCCGTGGCTCGGCCGCGCAGATGAAGCAGCTCGCCGGCATGCGCGGCCTGATGGCCAAGCCGTCGGGCGAGATCATCGAGACCCCGATCATCTCGAACTTCAAGGAAGGCCTGTCGGTGCTGGAGTACTTCAACTCCACCCACGGCGCCCGCAAGGGTCTGGCCGACACCGCGCTCAAGACCGCCAACTCCGGCTATCTGACCCGGCGCCTGGTCGATGTCGCGCAGGACTGCATCATCGTCGAGGAGGACTGCGGCACCGAGCACTGCATCACCCTGCCCGGTGGTCCAGGGCGGCGAGGTGATCGAGGAGCTGGGCGAGCGGATCCTCGGCCGGACCGTGGCCGAGGACGTCGTCGCACCCGCAAACCGGCGAGGTGCTGGTCCCGGCGCAGACGAGCTGCTCGACGAGGAGCTGGTCGCAGGCGGGTCGAGGCGCTGCGCATCGACGTGATCAAGGTGCGCTCGGTGCTGACCTGCGAGAGCGAGCGGCGGCGTGTGCGGCGCCTGCTACGGGCGCGACCTGGCCCGCGGCACGCCGGTCAACATCGGCGAGGCGGTCGGCGTCATCGCCGCCCAGTCGCATCGGTGAGCCGGGCACCCAGCTGACCATGCGCACCTTCCACATCGGCGGCGCCGCGCAGGGCCGGCCGAGCAGTCGGCATCGAGGCGCCGGTCGGCGGTACGGTGAAGATCCTCAACCCCCGGCTCGTCACCGACAGCCAGGGCCGGACGGTCGTGCTCGGGCGCAACTCCGAGATCGTGCTCTACGACGAGATCGGTCGCGAGAAGATGCGCCACAAGCTGCCCTACGGCGCGCGCCTGCGGGTCGAGCCGGACAGCCGCGTGGACGAAGGACAGCGATCTCGCGGAGTGGGATCCGCATACCCTGCCGATCATGACCGAGATGTCGGGCGTCATTGCGCTCCAGGACATGGTCGAGGGGCTGAGCTTCCGCGAGGTCCAGGACGAGACGACCGGCAAGGCCTCGAAGGAAGTGATCGACTGGCGGCAGAACGCCCGGGCGGGCAACCTCCGGCCGTCGATCCTGCTCCAGGACAAGGAAGGCAAGCCGATCATCCTGCCGTCGGGCAACGAGGCACGCCACTACCTGCCGGTGGGCGCCATCCTCACCATCGACAACGGCGCCGAGGTGCAGGCTGGCGACATCCTCGCCCGGCTGCCGAAAGAGGCGTCCAAGACCCGCGACATCACCGGCGGTCTGCCGCGGGTGGCGGAGCTGTTCGAGGCGCGCAAGCCCAAGGATCCGGCGATCATCGCCGAGATCGACGGCAAGGTCGAGTTCGGCAAGGACTACAAGAACAAGCGCCGGTTGAAGCTGGTGCCGTCCGACGAGGACATGGAGCCCGTCGGAGTACCTGATCCCCAAGGGCCGGCACGTTGCCGTGCAGGAGGGCGATCTGGTCAAGCCGGGTGACCCTCTGGTCGACGGCACGCCGGTGCCGCACGACATTCTGCGCGTGCTGGGCGTCGAGGCGCTGGCGCAGTTCCTGGTGCACGAGATCCAGGAAGTGTACCGGCTGCAGGGCGTGAAGATCAACGACAAGCACATCGAGATCATCGTCCGGCAGATGCTGCAGAAGATCGAGGTGGTCGATCCTGGCGACACGACCTTCCTGGTCGGCGAGCAGGTCGACAGGATCGAGTTCGACCGCGTGAACCAGCGGGCGATGCTCGAGGATCGCCGGCCGGCGACATGCTTCGCGGTGCTGCAGGGCATCACCAAGGCGAGCCTGCAGACCCAGAGCTTCGTCTCGGCGGCATCGTTCCAGGAGACGACCCGGGTGCTGACCGATGCTGCCTTCTCGGGCAAGGTCGACCGGCTCATCGGGCTCAAGGAGAACGTCATCGTCGGCCGCCTGATCCCGGCCGGCACCGGCGGCGTCCTGACCCGCCTGAAGAAGCTCAAGGCCGGCGACGAGCGGTTCGCGCCGCCGACCGAGATCGGCCCCGACGAGGACCCGATGCGCCTGCCGGCGTTCTCGGAACTGCCGTCGGCGGAGTAGCTGAGAAGCGGCGTGGCGACCTCCCGCGACGACGCGAGGTCGCCACGCTTCGTGCCTGCGCTGCTGCGACCGCATGGCAGGCATGCGGCTGCCGGGAATTGGCTTGACGGCCAAAGCTGCGGCGCCTAGAAGCCACGAACGCTCATCTCGGGTGCAGGCGGTGACCCTCGCGGATCAGACGCTGCACCGGTTAACAGGCGACGATAATTGGTGCGGACGGTGGTGGCCGAGGCCTTCTGGCATTCGGCCGCTTCTTTGTTCGTGCAGTGATGGAAGCTGCGTGGATCATGAGGTTCGCGCCGCAAGTCCGGGTACTGCGGGGCGCCGCTAGACGAGGAATGTTGGACTATGCCGACGATCAACCAGTTGGTGAACCAGGGACGGCACGTCCCGGCCAAGCGCAACAAGGTGCCGGCCATGCAGGCCTGCCCGCAAAAGCGTGGCGTTTGCACCAGGGTCTACACGACCACGCCGAAGAAGCCGAACTCGGCCTTGCGCAAGGTGGCGCGTGTCCGGCTGACCAACGGCTTCGAGGTCACCAGCTACATTCCGGGCGAGGGCCACAATCTCCAGGAGCACTCGGTGGTGCTGATCCGCGGCGGTCGTGTCAAGGACCTGCCCGGCGTGCGCTACCACATCATTCGTGGCACCCTGGATACCCAGGGCGTCAACGGCCGCAAGCAGGGCCGGTCCAAGTACGGCGTGAAGCGCCCGAAGTAAGCCACCAAGCTAGGAAGAGCAGAGATGCGGCGTCGTGCGGCAGAAAAGCGGGAAGTGCTGCCGGACCCGAAGTTCGACGATCTGGTGGTGACCAAGTTCATCAACTGCCTGATGGACGACGGCAAGAAATCGGTCGCCGAGGCGATCTTCTACGGCGCGCTCGACAGCGTGCAGTCCCGCTCCGGCGGGCGAGATCCGCTCGAGCTGTTCCACGAGGCGCTCGACAACGTGAAGCCGACCCTCGAGGTCCGGTCGCGCCGCGTCGGCGGTGCCACCTATCAGGTGCCGATCGAGGTGCGCCCGGAGCGGCGACAGGCGCTGGCGATCCGCTGGATCATCGACATCGCGCGCAAGCGGTCCGAGAAGACGATGGTCGACCGGCTCGCCGACGAGCTGCTGGACGCGGCGAACGGACGCGGCGCCGCTTTCAAGAAGCGCGAGGACACGCTGCGCATGGCCGAGGCCAACCGCGCCTTCTCGCACTATCGCTGGTAAGTTCGGCAGGACCGGAACGGAACAAGACCCATGGCCCGCCAAATCCCTATCGAGCGCTACCGCAACATCGGCATCATGGCCCACATCGATGCCGGCAAGACGACGACGACGGAGCGCGTCCTGTATTACACCGGCAAGTCGCACAAGATCGGCGAGGTGCATGACGGCACCGCGACCATGGACTGGATGGAGCAGGAGCAGGAGCGCGGCATCACCATCACGTCGGCCGCGACGACCTGCTTCTGGAAAGAGCACCGGATCAACATCATCGACACCCCGGGCCACGTCGACTTCACCATCGAGGTCGAGCGCTCGCTTGCGCGTGCTCGACGGTGCGGTGGCCGTGTTCGATAGCGTCGCCGGGGTCGAGCCGCAGTCCGAGACCGTCTGGCGCCAGGCCGACAAGTACCGCGTGCCGCGGATCTGCTTCGTCAACAAGATGGACCGCATCGGCGCCGACTTCGATCGCTGTGTCGCGATGATGCGCGACCGGCTCGGTGCCACCCGGTGATCGTCAACCTGCCGATCGGCACCGAGGCCGACTTCATGGGCGTGGTCGACCTGGTCGAGAACCGGGCCGATCGTCTGGCAGGACGAGACCCTGGGCGCCGAGTTCGCTTACGAGGCGGTCCCGGCCGATCTGGTCGACATCGTAGCCGCCGCGCGCGCGGCGCTGATCGAGGCCGCGGTCGAGCTCGACGACGACGCGCTGGAGGCCTACCTCGAGGGCGACGAGCCCGACGTCGCGACCCTTGAAGCGCTGCATCCGCAAGGGCACGCTCGCCGGCAAGTTCGTGCCGGTGCTGTGCGGCTCGGCGTTCAAGAACAAGGGCGTCCAGCCGCTGCTCGACGCGGTGGTCGACTACCTGCCGTCGCCGCTCGACGTGCCGCCGATCGAGGGCCTGAAGCCCGACACCGACGAGGTGATCGACGCGCCAGGCCGGACGACGACGCGCCGTTCTCGGCGCTGGCCTTCAAGATCATGACCGATCCGTTCGTCGGCACGCTGACCTTCGCGCGGATCTATTCGGGCCGCGTCGAGAGCGGCTCCTACGTGCAGAATACGGTCAAGGACAAGCGCGAGCGGGTCGGGCGCATGCTGCTGATGCACGCCAACAGCCGCGAGGACATCAAGGAAGCGCGCGCCGGCGACATCGTCGCCATGGTCGGCCTGAAGGAGACCACCACCGGCGACACGCTGTGCGATCCGGCCAAGCCGGTCGATCCTGGAGCGGATGGAGTTCCCGGAGCCGGTGATCGAGGTCGCGGTCGAGCCGAAGACCAAGGCCGACCAGGAGAAGATGTCGTGGCGCTGAACAAGCTGGCGCAGGAGGATCCGTCGTTCCGCGTCGGGGTCGACGAGGAGAGCGGCCAGACCGTGATCAAGGGCATGGGCGAGCTCCACCTCGAGATCATCGTCGACCGCATGAAGCGTGAGTTCAAGGTCGACGCCAATGTCGGCGCGCCGCAGGTCGCCTACCGCGAGACCATCGCGCAAGCGGGCCGAGATCGACTACACTCACAAGAAGCAGACCGGCGGCTCCGGCCAGTTCGCCCGGATCAAGATGGTGTTCGAGCCGGGCGAGCAGGGCTCGGGCTTCACGTTCGAGAGCAAGATCGTCGGCGGCTCGGTGCCGAAGGAGTACATTCCGGGCGTGCAGAAGGGCCTCGAGCAGTCGATGTCGAACGGCGTCATCGCGGGCTTCCCGATGATCGATGTCGACGGTGCCCCTGGTCGACGGCGCCTATCACGACGTCGACAGCTCGGTGATGGCGTTCGAGATCGCCGCGCGGGCGGCCTTCCGCGAGGGTATCGGCCAAGGCCGGCACCGCAGCTGCTCGAGCCGATCATGAGGGTCGAGGTGGTGACGCCGGACGAGTACATGGGCGACATCATCGGCGACCTGAACAGCCGGCGCGGCCAGATCACCGGCATGGAGCCGCGCGGCAACGCCCAGGTGGTCAACGCCATGGTGCCGCTGGCCACCATGTTCGGCTACGTCAACACGCTGCGCTCGCTGTCTCAGGGCCGGGCGCAGTACACGATGCATTTCGACCACTACGAAGCCGGTGCCGCAGATGGTGGCCGAGGAAATCCGGGCGAAATACGCCTGACCGACCACGCACGATCGATTTGGGCTGAGGACGGAGACTGAGAGATGGCGAAGGCGAAATTCGAGCGGACGAAGCCGCATGCGAACATCGGGCACGATTGGTCACGTTGACCACGGCAAGACGACGCTGACGGCGGCGATCACGAAGATCCTGGCGGAGAGCGGGGGGGCGACGTTCACGTCGTACGACCAGATCGACAAGGCGCCGGAGGAGAAGGCGCGCGGGATCACGATCAACACGGCGCATGTCGAGTACGAGACGGCGAACCGGCACTACGCGCATGTCGACTGCCCGGGCCACGCCGACTACGTGAAGAACATGATCACCGGTGCGGCGCAGATGGACGGGGCGATTCTGGTGGTGTCGGCGGCGGACGGGCCGATGCCGCAGACCCGCGAGCACATCCTGCTGGCGCGCCAGGTGGGCGTGCCGGCGATCGTGGTGTTCCTGAACAAGGTCGACCAGGTGGACGACGAGGAGCTTCTGGAGCTGGTCGAGCTGGAGGTGCGCGAGCTGCTGTCCTCGTACGAGTTTCCCGGGCGACGACATCCCGATCATCGCGGGCTCGGCGCTGGCGGCGCTGGAGGGCCCGAACGAGGAGCTCGGCAAGGCGCAAGGTGCTGGAGCTGATGGCGGCGGTGGACGAGCTACATTCCGCAGCCGGAGCGGGCGATGGACCGGCCGTTCCTGATGCCGATCGAGGACGTGTTCTCGATCTCGGGCCGCGGCACGGTGGTGACCGGGCGGGTCGAGCGGGGCGTCGTCAAGGTCGGCGACGAGGTCGAGATCGTCGGCATCAAGGCGACGCGAAGACGACCTGCACGGGCGTCGAGATGTTCCGCAAGCTGCTCGACCAGCGGCGAGGCCGGGCGACAACGTGGGCGTGCTGCTGCGCGGCACGAAGCGCGACGACGTGGAGCGCGGCCAGGTGCTGGCGAAGCCGGGCTCGATCACGCCGCACACCAAGTTCAAGGCGGAGACGTACGTCCTGACCAAGGAGGAGGGCGGCCGGCACACGCCGTTCTTCACCAACTACCGGCCGCAGTTCTACTTCCGGACGACGGACGTGACCGGGACGGTGGAGCTGCCCGAGGGCACCGAGATGGTGATGCCGGGCGACAACGTGACGATGGACGTCGAGCTGATCGCGCCGATCGCGATGGAGGAGGGCCTGCGCTTCGCGATCCGCGAGGGCGGCCGCACCGTCGGCGCCGGCGTCGTCGCCGAAATCATGCCGGATTAAGCCCAACCCGATGGGTTGCGGCCTCGGCCAGGCACGAGACAGTTGACATAGGGCACGATCCGACATGGATACGCAGAACATCCGCATTCGCCTTAAGGCGTTCGATCACCGCGTGCTCGATCAGTCGGTGCGCGAGATCGTCGGCACGGCGAAGCGGACCGGTGCCCGCGTGCGCGGGCCGATTCCGCTGCCGACTCGGATCGAGCGGTTCACCGTGCTGCGGTCGCCGCATGTCGACAAGAAGACCCGTGAGCAGTTCGAGATCCGGACCCACAAGCGGCTGCTCGACATCGTCGACCCGACGCCGCAGACGGTGGACGCGCTGATGAAGCTCGACCTCGCCGTCTGGCGTCGACGTCGAGATCAAGCTCTGAGGCGGAAGGTCGATGCGCACTGGACTGATCGCACGGAAGATGGGCATGACGCGGCTCTTCGGGGTCGACGGCAGCCATGTGCCCGTGACCGTGCTGAAGGTCGACGACTGCGAGGTCGTTGCCGTGCGCGACCCGGACAAGGACGGCTACACGGCCGTGCAGCTCGGCGTCGGCAAGGCCAAGGCGAAGAACGTGACGCAAGCCGATGCGCGGCCATTTCGCCAAGGCGAAGGTCGAGCCGAAGCAGAAGGTCGCGGAGTTCCGCGTCGACGACGACGCGGTGCTCGAGGTCGGGCGCCCGCGTCCACGTCGGTCACTTCGTGGCCGGCCAGTTCGTCGACGTCGCCGGCATGAGCATCGGCAAGGGCTTCGCCGGTGCCATGAAGCGGCACAATTTCGGCGGCCTCCGGGCCAGCCACGGTGTCTCGATCTCGCACCGGACCCACGGCTCGACCGGTCAGCGCCAGGACCCGGGCCGGGTGTTCAAGGGCAAGAAGATGGCCGGCCACATGGGCGACCGCAACGTCACGGTGCAGAACCTCGAGGTGGTCGGTGTCGATCCGCGACCAGGGCCTGATCCTGATCAAGGGCGGGGTTCCCGGCCCCAAGGGTGGCTGGGTCCGCGTCACCGATGCGATCAAGAAGGCGCTGCCCGAGGACGCCCCGTATCCGGCGGCAGTGGTCAGGGCCGGTGAGGCGATGGAAGCGATCGTCGCCGAAGAGGGTGAGGTCTAGGTCATGCAGGTCGAGATCAAGAACCTGTCGGGTGAGGTCGTGGGTTCGGCCGAGCTCAGCGACGCCGTGTTCGCTGCGCCGGTGCGCCGTGACATCCTGCACCGTGTCGTGACGTGGCAGCTGGCGAAGCGCCGCGCCGGGACGCACCGGGTGAAGTCGCGTGGCGAGGTCAGCGGCTCGACGGCCAAGATCTACCGGCAGAAGGGCACCGGTCGGGCGCGGCACGGCAGCAAGCGGGCCAACATCTTTCGCGGTGGCGGTCGCGCCTTCGGTCCGGTGGTGCGTGACCATGCCATCGACATGAACAAGAAGATGCGGCGGCTCGGCCTGCGCTCGGCGTTGTCGGCCAAGGCCGCGGCGGGCGAGCTGATCGTGCTGGATGTCGCGGCGCTGGCGGAGCCCAAGACCAAGTTGATGACCGAGGTACTGGCCAAGCTCGGCCTCGGCTCGGCCCTCTTCGTCGTCGCCGGTGAGCCGGAGCGCAACTTTGCGCTGGCCAGCCGCAACCTGCCGACCGTCGACCTGCTCGCCAAGAGGGTGCCAATGTCTACGACATCCTGCGCCGCGACGTGCTGGTCCTGACCCAGGACGCGGCGAAGCTCTTGGAGGAGCGTCTGGCATGACCACGCCTCGCAACTACGACGTCATCGTGGCACCGGTGATCACCGAGAAGGCGACCCGCGTGTCGGAGCACGGCCAGGTCGTCTTCAAGGTGCGCCTCGACGCGACCAAGGCCGAGATCAAGGACGCGGTCGAAGAACATCTTCGGGGTCAAGGTCAAGGGGTGAACACCCTGGTCCAGAAGGGCAAGATGAAGCGGTTCCGCGGACGGCCGGGCAAGCGCGACGACATCAAGAAGGCGATCGTGACCCTGGTCGAGGGCCAGTCCATCGACGTGACGACGGGCATCTGAGGCGAGCATGGCGCTCAAGCAATACAACCCGACGAGCCCGTCGCGCGCGCGAGCTGGTGCGGTCGATCGGTCGGGCCTGTGGAAGGGCAAGCCGGTCAAGAAGCTGACCGAGGGCCTGACCAAGTCTGGCGGCCGCAACAACCACGGCCGGATCACGGCCTGCGCATCGCGGCGGCGGGCACAAGCGGACCTATCGGCTGGTCGACTTCAAGCGGCAGCAAGTTCGACGTCACCGGCACGGTCGAGCGGCTCGAGTACGATCCCAACCGGACGGCGTTCATCGCCCTGATCGTCTACGAGGACGGCGAGCAGGCCTACATCCTGGCGCCGCAGCGGCTGCAGGTCGGCGACAGGTGATCGCCGACGAGCGGGTCGACGTCAAGCCCGGCAACGCGGCGCCGCTGAAGAACATCCCGGTCGGCACCGATCGATCCACAATGTCGAGCTGAAGCCGGGCAAGGGCGGCCAGATCGCGCGTTCGGCCGGCACCTACGCGCAGATCGTCGGCCGTGACGGCGACTACGCGCAGCTGCGTTTGAGCTCGGGCGAAATTCGCCGGGTGCGCGCCGAGTGCATGGCCTCGATCGGCGCGGTCTCCAACCCGGACCACCAGAACATCAACTGCGGCAAGGCCGGCCGCAAGCGCTGGCTGGGCAAGCGGCCGCCCGTGCGTGGTGTGGCCATGAACCCGGTCGATCACCCGCATGGCGGTGGCGAGGGCCGGACCTCCGGCGGTCGTCATCCGGTGACGCCGTGGGGCAAGCCGACCAAGGGCGAGCGCACGCGGCAGAACAAGAAGACGCAGGGCATGATCATCCGCCGTCGCCACCAGGCCAAGAAGAGGGGAGGCTGAGCATGCCCCGCTCCGTATGGAAGGGCCCGTTCGTCGACGGCTATCTGTTCGACAAGGCGGAGAAGGCGCGAGGGCTCGAGCCGCAACGAGATCATCAAGACCTGGTCGCGGCGCTCGACCATCATGCCCGAATTCGTCGGCCTGACCTTCGCCGTCTACAACGGCAAGAAGTTCGTGCCGGTCTACGTCACCGAGAACATGGTCGGTCACAAGCTCGGCGAGTTCTCGCCGACCCGGACCTATTCCGGCCATGGCGCGCGACAAGAAGGCGAGGAGGAGGATAGGGCCGATGGGCAAGCCGAAGCGCGAACGCGCCTGGCCGACAACGAGGCCATGGCGTGGCAACGCTTGCTTCGCACGAGCCCGCAGAAGCTCAACGTGGTGGCGGGCTGATCCGCGGCATGAAGGTGGACGAGGCGCTCGTCGCAGCTGAGTTCACGCCGGCGCCGGATCGTCGGACGACGTCAAGAAGGTGCTGCAGTCGGCGATCGCCAATGCCGAGAACAACCACGACCTCGACGTCGACCGGCTCTATGTCGCCGAGGCGAGTGTCGGCAAGCGTCTGGTGATGAAGCGCTTTCGGCCGCGTGCGCGTGGCCGGGCTGGGCGCATCGCAGAAGTTTTTCAGCCAGCTTGCGGATCGTGGTGCGTGAGCGGGAGCGAGGAGGCCGCCTGATGGGTCAAAAGGTCAATCCGATCGGGCTGCGGGTCGGCGATCAACCGCACCTGGGACTCGCGCTGGTACGCGGATCGCGACTACGCGACGCTGCTGCTCGAGGACTGAAGATCCGCGAGTTCCTGCACAAGCGCCTGGCGCAGGCCGGCGTGTCAGCAGGATCGTCATCGAGCGGCCGGCCAAGAAGGCGCGGATCACGATCTACACGGCCCGGCCGGGCGTGGTGATCGGCAAGAAGGGGCAGGAGATCGAGAAGCTGCGGCGCGAGCTGGCGAAGCTGACTGCGGCGGCGACGTCCACCTCAACATCGTCGAGATCCGCAAGCCCGAGATCGACGCCCAGCTCGTGGCCGAGAACATCGCCCAGCAGCTGGAGCGGCGCGTCACCTTCCGGCGGGCGATGAAGCGCGCGGTGCAGTCGGCGATGCGGCTCGGCGCCCAGGGCATCCGGGTCAGCTGCGGCGGCCGGCTCGGCGGCGCGGAAATCGCGCGGACCGAGTGGTATCGCGAGGGTCGGGTGCCGTTGCACACGCTGCGCGCCAACATCGATTTCGGCCGGGCGACGGCGCACACGCCCTACGGCACCTGCGGCGTCAAGGTCTGGGTGTTCCGGGGCGAGATCATGGAGCACGACCCGATGGCGCTACGACAAGCGCTTCAACGAGCAGAACCCGGGGCGCGGCTGAGGCCGTGCTGGGAACAGGACCAGTTAGATGTTGCAGCCGAAACGAACCAAGTTCCGCAAGGCGCACAAGGGGCGCATCCGCGGCATGGCCAAGGGTGGAGCCGAGCTCAATTTCGGCGCCTTCGGCATGAAGGCGACCGACCGCGGGCGGGTCACGGCGCGGCAGATCGAGGCGGCGCGGCGGGCCATCACCCGGCACCTGAAGCGCGCCGGCCGGGTCTGGATCCGCATCTTCCCGGACATGCCGGTGTCGAAGAAGCCGGCCGAGGTGCGCATGGGCAAGGGCAAGGGCTCGGTCGAGTACTGGGTGGCGCCGGTCAAGCCGGGCCGGATCATGTTCGAGATCGACGGCGTGCCCGCACGAGCTCGCCGAGGAGGCGATCCGGCGGGCGTCCGCCAAGCTGCCGATGCGGACGCGCTTCGTGCAGCGTGTGCGCGAGGAGGCGGCGCGATGAAGGCCGAGCGATCTGCGGGCCAAGACGGACGACGAGCTGCAGGACGACGCTGCTGGCAGCTGAAGAAGGAGCAGTTCAATCTGCGCTTTCAGAGGGCCACCGGTCAGCTGGAGAACACGGCCCGCCTCAAGCGCAGGTGCGCCGCGACATCGCCCGGATCAAGACGGTGCTGCATGAGCGGCGGCGAGCGCCGACCGCGGCGGGCCTGAGGAGAGAAGCGATGCCGAGACGCGTGCTGCAGGGCGTCGTGGTCAGCGACAAGGGCGACAAGACCGTGATCGTCAAGGTCGAGCGCCGGGTCATGCACCCGCTCTACAAGAAGTACATCCGCCGCTCGAAGCGCTACGCCGCGCATGACGAGAGCAACGCGGCTCAAGGTCGGGCGACGACGGTGCGCATCGGGAGTGCCGGCCGATCTCGAAGACCAAGCGTTGGGAAGTGCGGCGTCGGCCGATATGGCTGCGGGCGCGAGCGGCTGCGCAGCGCGGGAGCGATAGGAGCGCTGATGATCCAGTCGAGACCAACCTCGACGTCGCCGACAACTCCGGTGCACGCCGGGTGCAGTGCATCCGGGTGCTCGGTGGCTCGCGCCGGCGCTGGGCGTCGGTCGGCGACGTCATCGTCGTCGCCGTCAAGGAGGCGATCCCGCGCGGCAAGGTGAAGAAGGGCGACGTGCATCAGGCGGTGATCGTGCGCACCGCCAAGGAGATGCATCGCCCGGACGGCACGGCGATCCGCTTCGACCGCAACGCGGCGGTGCTGATCAACAAGCAGGGCGAGCCGATCGGCACCCGCATCTTCGGCCCGGTGACGCGCGAGCTGCGGGCCAAGCGGTTCATGAAGATCATCATCGCTGGCGCCCGGAGGTTTTGTGATGGCGGCCAGAAGTTCAAGATCAGAGGGTGACCGGGTGGTCGTGATCGCCGGCGCGTCCAAGGGCAAGCGAGGGCGAGGTCCTGAAGGTGCTGCGCGACGAGAATCGCGCTGGTCGTGCAGGGTGTCAACATGGTCAAGCGGCACACAGCGGCCGAGCGCCGCGCATGCCGGGCGGCATCATCGACAAGGAGGCGTCGATCCACATCTCCAACGTCGCCCACCTGGATCCGCAGGACGGCGACGCGCCACGCGGATCGGCTACAAGTTTCTCGACGATGGCCGCAAGGTCCGCTTTGCCAAGCGGTCCGGCGAAGATCATCGATCGGTAGGAGAGGTGATCGATGGCCCGCCTGCAGCGACCACTACCGACGAGGTCCGCGCAAGCGCTGCAGGAGACGTTCGGCTACAAGAACCCGATGCAGGTGCCGCGGCTGGACAAGATCGTCGTCAACATGGCGGTCGGCGAGGCGGTCCGGGACCAGAAGAAGCTGACCGCGGCGGTCGGCGACCTGACCCTGATCACCGGCCAGAAGCCGGCGATCTGCCGAGGCCAAGAAGTCGGTCGCCAACTTCAAGCTGCGCGAGGGCATGCCGATCGGCTGCAAGGTCGACGCTGCGGCGCGAGCGGATGTACGAGTTCCTCGACCGGCTGGTCAACATCGCCCTGCCGCGGGTGCGCGACTTCCGCGGCGTGCTCGGCGAAGAGCTTCGATGGTCGTGGCAACTACGCCTTCGGCGCTCAAGGAGCAGATCATCTTTCCCGAGATCAACTACGACGAGGTCGACGAGATCCGGGGCATGGACATCGTCATCTGCACGACGGCGCGGACCGACGACGAGGCGCGTGCGCTGCTCAAGGGTTTCGACATGCCGTTTGCGCGACGTGACGAGAGAGGAGCGCGACGCATGGCCAAGAAGAGCGCCATCGAGAAGAACAAGCACCGGCGCAAGCTGGTGGCGCAGCAGGCGGCCCGAAGCGCGCCGCGCTGAAGGCGCGATCGTGCAGGATCGCTGACGGCCGTCCCGAGGAGCGGTTCGAGGCGATCCTGAAGCTGGCGGAGCTGCCGCGCAACGGCGCCAGGGTGCGGATCCGCAACCGCTGCGCGCTGACCGGCCGGCCGCGCGGCTATTACCGCAAGTTCGGTCTGTCGCGCATCGCGCTTCGGGACCTGGCTCGGACGGCCAGATTGCCGGGCGTGGTCAAGTCGAGTTGGTAGGACTGGAGCACTGAAGATGTCGATGTCAGTGATCCGCTCGGGGATATGTTGACCCGGATCCGCAACGGCCAGATGGCGCAGAAGGCGAGCGTGCTGTCAGCCCGGCCTCGAAGCTGCGGCCCAACGTGCTCGAGGTGCTGCAGCGGGAAGGCTACATTCGTGGCTACACGGCGAGCGAGCCCGAGACGGGCAAGGCCGAGCTGTCGATCGAGCTGAAGTATCACAACGGCGAGCCGGTGATCCGCGAGCTGCGGCGGGTGTCGAAGCCCGGTCGGCGGGTCTATGCGGGCGTCAAGGACCTGCCCGAGGTCTACAACGGCCTCGGCATCGCGATCCTGTCGACGCCGCGCGGCGTGATGTCCGACGCCGAGGCGCGCGAGGCGCATGTCGGCGGCGAAGTCCTCTGCACGGTGTTTTGATCATGTCACGGATCGGAAAACATCCAGTCAGCGATCCCGGCCGGGGTCGACGTCGCGGTCGACGGGCAGACGGTCAAGGTCAAGGGCAAGCTCGGGCGCGCTGGCAGCGAACCCTGCCGGACGAGGTCGGAGCTGCGCCAGAGGACGGCTCGATCGCCGTCCGGCCGCGCGACGAGGACAAGCGTGCGCCGGCAGATGTGGGGCCTGGCGCGCACCCTGGTCGCCAACATGGTCACCGGGGTCAGCGACGGGCTTCACGCCGGCGGCTGGAGATCACCGGCGTCGGCTACCGGGCCAGCGTCGACGGCAAGATCCTGAACCTGCAGCTCGGCTACAGCCACGACATCAAGTTCGCGATTCCGCCGGAGATCAAGATCGACTGCGAATCGCCGACCGCGATCGTCGATCATCGGGCCGAGCGACAGCGGGTCGGACAGATCGCTGCCGAGATCCGTGGCTTCCGCCCGCCCGAGCCCTACAAGGGCAAGGGTGTCCGCTATGACGACGAGGTGGTTCTGCGCAAGGAAGGCAAGAAGAAGTAGCCATGGCTGAAACCCAGTGAACGTTTCCGGCGCCGCGCGCGGCGCACCCGCTATCGCCTTGCGGCAGGCGGCGAACGGGCGGCCACGGCTGTCGGTGTTCCGCTCCAGCAAGCACATCTATGCCCAGATCATCGACGACGGGCGGGCCATACCCTGGTGGCGGCGTCGAGCCTGGACACGGCGCTGAAGGCGAGCTGCAAGACCGGCGCCGACATGGCCGCGGCCAAGCAGGTCGGCCAGCTGCTCGCCGAGCGGGCCAAGGCGGCCGGGTATCGAGACGGTGGTCTTCGACCGCGGCGGCTACCGCTATCATGGCCGGGTCAAGGCGCTCGGCCGATGCGGCGCGCGAGGGCGGCCTGACGTTCTGAGCGGCAGTTTGGTATAGGGAAGACCATGGCACGTCCACAGCGCGGCGAGGATCGCCAGGACGTGCGAGCTCGATCGACCGGCTGGTCAACATCAACCGCGTGGCCAAGGTGGTCAAGGGCGGCCGCCGCTTCGGCTTCTCGGCGCTGGTCGTGGTCGGCGACGGCAAGGGCCGGGTCGGCTACGGCAGCGGCAAGGCGCGCGAGGTGCCGGAAGCGGTCCGCAAGGCGACCGAGCAGGCGAAGCGCATCATGATCCGCGTGCCGCTGCGCGAGGGCCGCACCCTGCATCACGACATCGACGGGCGCTTCGGCGCCGGCCACGTGCTGCTGCGCGCCGCGCCGCCCGGCACCGGCATCATCGCCGGCGGCCCGATGCGTGCGGTGTTCGAGTCGCTCGGGATCGGCGACGTGGTCGCCAAGTCGCTCGGCAGCTCGAACCCGCACAACATGGTCAAGGCGACCTTGGAGGCGCTTGCGCCTGGTCAACTCGCCACGCTCGGTGGCGGCCAAGCGCGGCAAGAAGGTGGGTGAGATCATCGGGCGGCGCGAGCCGGCCGCGGACGCTGCGGCGGAGGCTTGAAGCGATGGCCGAAGAAGCTCAACATCACCCAGACCGGCAGCCCGATCGGCCGCCGTGACGACCAGCGCAAGACGCTGGTCGGCCTCGGTCTGAACAAGATGCACCGGTCGCGGCTCGTCGCGGACACGCCCGACAACCGCGGGCGGATCGAGAAGGTGAAGCATCTCTTGCGGGTCGAGCCGCAGAAGGCCTGAGGGCGGAGCGACAGCTGATGCGTTTGAACGAACTTCGCGACAATCCGGGCGCCCGCGACAAGGCGAAGCGTCTCGGCCGCGGTATCGGCTCCGGCAAGGGGAAGACCGCAGGCAAGGGCCACAAGGGTCAGAAGGCCCGGAGCGGCGGCGCCGTCCGGGTGTTCGAGGGCGGCCAGATGCCGATCTACCGGCGCCTGCCGAAGATGCGGCTTCAAGAACCCGACCCGGCAGAGCTTCGTGGTGATCAATCTCGGCACGCTGCAGACGGCGCTGGACGCCGGCCGGCTCGACGCCAAGAGCCCGATCGATGCGGCGAAGCTCGTCGAGAGCGGCGTCCTCCGGCGGTCCCGCGACGGGGTGCGGCTGCTCGCCAAAGGCGAACTCAAGACCAGCGTGACCATCGAGGTGGTCGGCGCCAGCAAGGCGGCGATCGCCGCCGTCGAGAGGGCCGGAGGCAAGGTGGTGATCCAGGGCGGCGGCGCTGCGGCGCCGGCAGCAGAGACCCCAGGCGAGGGCTGAGGGAGCAGGCATGGCGTCGGTCGCCGACCAACTCGCGTCGAACATCAATTTCGGCGCTTTTGCCAAGGCCACCGAGCTCAAGCAGCGAATCTGGTTCGCGCTCGGCTGCCTGATCGTCTACCGGCTCGGGACCTACATCCCGCTGCCGGGGATCGATCCGCAGGTCATGGCGCAAATCTTCGCGCAGCAGGCCGGCGGCATCATGGGCATGTTCAACATGTTCGCCGGCGGCGCGCTCGAGCGCATGTCGATCTTCGCGCTCGGCATCCTGCCCTACATCTCCGCCTCGATCATCATGCAGCTGATGACGGCGATCTCGCCGACGCGTCGAGCAGCTGAAGAAAGAAGGCGAGGCGGGCCGCAAGAAGATCAACCAGTACACCCGCTACCTCACCGTGCTGCTGGCCACCGTGCCAGGCCTATGGCCTGGCGGTCGGGCTCGAGGTCGATGAGCGGGCCGGGTGGCAGCGCGGTGATCGATCCGGGCTGGTTCTTCCGCGTCTCCACCGTGATCACCATCGTCGGTGGCACGATGTTCCTGATGTGGCTGGGCGAGCAGATCACGGCGCGCGGCATCGGCAACGGCATCTCGCTGATCATCTTCACCGGCATCATCGCGACGCTGCCGGGTGCGCTCGCCAGCACGCTGGAGCTGGGCCGGACCGGTGCGCATCTCGCCGCTGTTCATCGTCCTGATCCTGGTGCTGGGCCTCGCCGTGATCACCTTCATCGTCTTCATGGAGCGGGCGCAGCGGCGGATCATCGTCCAGTACCCCAAGCGTCAGCAGGGCAACAAGATGTTCGGCGGCGAGAGTTCGCATCTGCCGCTGAAGCTCAACACCTCGGGCGTCATCCCGGCGATCTTCGCCAGTTCGCTGCTGCTGATGCCGGCGACCCTCGGCAGCTTCGTCGGCCGGGCGGGCCCGGAGTGGCTGCCGTCGTCAGCGCGCTTCTGGGTCGCGGCCAGCCGCTGTTCCTGCTGATCTTCGTCAGCCTGATCGTGTTCTTCGCGTTCTTCTACACGTCGATCGTCTTCAACCCGCAGGAGACGGCGGACAACCTGAAGAAGCATGGTGGCTTCATCCCGGGCATTCGCCCGGGGCAGCGCACCGCCGATTACCTCGACTACGTGCTGACCCGGCTGACGACGGTGGGTGCGCTCTACCTGGCGGCCGTCTGCATGATGCCGGAGATCCTGATCTCGCAGTACTCCGTGCCGTTCTATTTCGGCGGCACCAGCCTGCTGATCGTCGTCGCGGTGACGATGGACACCGTGGCGCAGATCCAATCACACCTGATCGCCCACCAGTACGAGGGCCTGATCAAGAAGTCGCGGCTGCGGGGGAGGCGGTCGTGATGAACCTCATCCTGTTCGGCCCGCCCGGGGCCGGCAAGGGGACACAGGCGGCACGTCTTAAGGAGACGCATGGTCTGGCACACCTCAGCACCGGCGACATGCTGCGTGCGGCGGTCGCCGCGGGCACGCCGGTCGGCAAGGCAGCCGAGGCGGTCATGGCAGCGGGCCAGCTGGTTTCGGACGAGCTGATCTGCGACGTCGTGGCCGACCGCATCGAGGAGCCGGACTGCCGCGATGGTTTCATCCTCGACGGTTTTCCGCGCACTTTGGCGCAGGCCGAGGCGCTGGAGGCGATGCTGAATCGAAGGGCAAGTCGATTGACGCGGTGATCGAGATCCGGGTCGACGAGGATGAATTGGTCCGGCGGATCAAGGGGCGTGCGGCGGAGACTGGGGGAGCCAGGGCCGACGACAATGTCGAGACGCTGCACAAGCGGTTCGAGGTCTACCGCGCGCAGACGGCGCCGGTCTTGCCGCATTACGAGGGGCTGGGCATTCTGCATGTGGTCGACGGGATGCGGCCGATGGACGAGGTGACGAGGGCGATCGAGGGGGTGCTCGCCCGGGACGGGTGACCGTCCTTCGGATCGGTGCTGGCCTACTGCCATCCGCGACCTTCGGTCGCTGCGGATCGATTGACAGGCCCGGACGCCGATCTATACTCCGGCGGCCCTGGATCGGCTGACCGATCCGGAACCGCTTGCTCGTGGCATTCGTTTGCCTTGGCAATCGTAGAGCCCGCAGTCGAAGTGCCCGAAATAGTCTGCAAGCCGAGGAGAGCTTCTAGTGGCGCGTATCGCCGGTGTAAATGTTCCGGCACAAAAGCCGGTCGGGGTCGCCTTGACCTATATCTACGGCATCGGGCGGACGACGTCCGAGAAGATCCTGCAGCAATGCGAGGTGCCGTTCGCGCAGCGCGTGAACACGCTGTCAGATGCCGAGCTCGGTCGCATCCGCGAGGCGATCGACCGCGACCTGAAGGTCGAGGGCGATCTGCGCCGCGAGGTGGCGATGAGCATCAAGCGGCTGATGGATCTTGGTTGCTACAGGGGTCTGCGGCACCGGAAGGGCCTGCCGGTCCGGGGTCAGCGGACGCACACCAATGCGCGCACGCGAAAGGGCCCGGCCAAGGCGATCGCCGGCAAGAAGAAGGTGAAGAAGTAGACCATGGCCCAGCAGGAAACCAAGCTGCGTCGCCGCGAGCGCAAGAACATCAGCTCCGGCATCGCGCACGTCAACGCGTCGTTCAACAACACGATGATCACCATCGCCGATGCCCAGGGCAACGCGATCTCGTGGTCGAGCGCCGGGTCGCAGGGCTTCAAGGGCTCGCGCAAGTCGACGCCGTTCGCCGCGCAGATGGCGGCCGAGGCCGCCGGCAAGAAGGCGATGGAGCACGGCATGAGGACCATCGAGGTGCTGGTCAAGGGGCCGGGCTCGGGGCGCGAGTCGGCGCTCCGCGCGTTGCAGGCCGTGGGCTTCACGGTGACCAACATTCGTGACGTGACCCCGATACCGCACAATGGCTGCCGGCCGCGCAAGCGCCGTCGCGTCTGAACGTTTCGTTTTTCAGGCCCCAGGCGGGCCGTCCGGCACGGTGGCCAGTTTGGCCTGCTGTGCTGCGACGGTCCTAACGCCTTTCGGGGCCATCACACCGTTTGCGAGGATGGTTCCTTGATCCAAAAAAACTGGCAGGAGCTGATCAAGCCGCAGAAGCTCGAACGTTCAGCCGGGCCGCCGGCCGGACCGTGAGGCGACAGATCATCGTCGAGCCGCTTGAGCGTGGCTTCGGCATTACCATCGGCAATGCGCTGAGGCGCGTGCTGCTGTCGTCGCTTCAGGGTGCCGCCGTCTCCGCCATCCAGATCGACGGCGTGCTGCACGAGTTCTCGTCGATCGCCGGCGTCCGCGAGGACGTGACGGACATCGTCCTGAACCTCAAGTCGATGGGCGTGCGGCTGCACAGCGACGTGCCCAAGCGGGTGTACCTGAAGGTCGAGGGCCCGAAGGTGGTGACCGCGGCATGATCGAGACCGGGCACGATGTCGAGATCATGGACCCCGATCAGGTGATCTGCCACGTCGACGAAGGCGGCAAGATCTCGATGGAGCTGACGATCAGTGGCGGCAAAGGCTACGTGCCGTCGCACCTGAACAAGTCCGAGGACGCGCCGATCGGCCTGATCGCGATCGACGCGATCTACAGCCCGGTGCGCAAGGTCGCCTACCGGGTGGACAATGCCCGCGTCGGCCAGCAGACCGACTATGATCGGCTGATCATGACCGTCGAGACCGACGGCTCGGTGAGCCCGGACGACGCGGTGGCGCTGGCGCGCGCGGATCCTGCAGGACCAGCTGGGCCGTTCATCAATTTCGACGAGCCGCATCTGGCGCAGCCGCAGGAGCGGCGTCCCGAGCTGCCGTTCAACCCGAACCTGCTGCGCAAGGTCGACGAGCTCGAGCTCTCGGTCCGCTCGGCCAACTGCCTGAAGAACGACAACATCGTCTATATCGGCGATCTCGTGCAGAAGACCGAAGGCGAGATGCTGCGGACGCCCAATTTCGGCCGCAAGTCCTTGAACGAGATCAAGGAGGTGCTGGCGCATATGGGGCTGCACTCTGGGCATGGACGTCAGTCGGCTGGCCGCCCGAGAACGTCGAGGAGCTGGCTCGCAAGGTCGAAGAACCGTTTTGACAAGGAGGCCGGTGCCGCGGCACTGGATGATCAAGCATGCGTCACAAGCGTAGCGGCCGCAAGCTCAACCGCACATCGAGCCACCGGAAGGCGATGTTCCAGAACATGGCCCAGGCGCTGGTCAAGCACGAGCAGATCACGACGACCTTGCCCAAGGCGAAGGAGCTGCGCCCCTTGGTCGAGAAGCTTGTCACCTGGGGCGCAGCGACACCTGCATGCGCGGCGCCTTCTGATCTCGCGAACCCGCTGCGAGGCGACTGCTGCCAAGATCATCGACGTCCTGGCACCGCGCTACCAGGAGCGGCCTGGCGGCTATGTTCGCATCATGAAGGCCGGCTTCCGCTATGGCGACAACGCTCCGCTGGCGGTGATCGAGTTCGTCGATCGTGATATCGATGCCAAGGGGCAGGACTCCGGCCCTGTGCAGCGCGATGAGGACGACGAAGAAGCTCTGGCGGCGTAAGCAAACGGCTGGTCTCGGCCGACCGCGGCGCCCGCGAGCTCTGCTGGCGGCAGTAGCGCTGCTGCTGGCCGTGGGTTGCGTGCCGCCAGCCGCTGATCACGGTGTGGCGGCGCCTGTCGGTGCCGCTGCCGCCGAGGCGCCCGCCGATCAGATTGCGCGGGTCGTGCCGGCGGATGCCGACATCCTTCGGCTTTCCTTCGCGCCCGTTGGTGCGTGCCGTTGCGCCCGCTGTCGTCAGCATCACGACCAGCCGGACGGTCGGGCAGAGCCCGGCCGGCCTCGATCCGTTCTTCGATGATCCGTTCTTTCGCCACTTCTTCGGCGACGTGCCGCCGTTCGGCAGCCGTCGCGGGGAGGCACGTCGCCAGACCTCCCTCGGCTCGGGCACCATCGTGCGCGCCGATGGCCTGATCGTCACCAACCATCATGTGGTCGACGGTGCGGACGAGATCACCGTGATCCTCGGCGACCGGACGCGAGCATCCGGGCGGTGCTGGTGAGCAGTGACGAGCGCAGCGATCTGGCTTTTCTCAAGATCTCGGCCGGCCACTCGCTGCCGGTCGTCCCGCTGGGTGATTCCGACGACATCGAGGTCGGCGATCTGGTGCTGGCGATCGGCAACCCGTTCGGCATCGGCCAGACGGTGACCAGCGGCATCGTCTCGGCGCGGGCCAGGGCGACCCCGGGCGTCAAGAGCGACGTCTCGTTCATCCAGACCGACGCCGCAATCAATCCGGGAAACTCCGGTGGTGCCCTGGTCGCCATGGATGGCAGCCTGATCGGTGTCAACACGGCCATCTTCACGCGCGGTGGCGGCTCCATCGGCATCGGCTTCGCCATTCCTGCCAACCTCATCGCTGCCCGGATCGCCGGGCTCGAGCGTGGCGTCACCGACGGGCGGCCCTGGCTCGGGGCGGCCTATCAGCCCGATCGACACCGCCATCGCCGAGGCCCTCGACCTCGAACGACCGCAGGGGCTGCTGATCGAGCGGGTTCATCCGCGGGGGGCCGCCGCTGCTGCCGGGCTCGAGGTTGGCGACATCATCACCGCGGTCGACGGGGTAGAGGTCTCGGACGCCCCATCGCTCAATTTGCGCCTGCAGCTGGAGCCGCTCGGCGAGGAGGTGACGCTCAGCCGTCCGACGGCGCGGTGCGCTGTTGACAGCTGCCCTTGCCGCTCGAGCCGCCGCCCGCCGACCCACCACCGGCGCAGCGCGCGCTTTCGGGCAATCATCCCCTGAGCGGCGCCGTCGTGGCGAATCTTTCGCCAGCCTTCAATGAAGAGATCGGATTGGACCTCTTCGCCGAGGGTGTGGCCGTGATCGAGGTCGCGCCGCGCAGCTTCGCGACGCGGCTGCGGCTGCGGCCGGGCGATATCGTGGCCGCGATCAACGGGCGGCCGATTCCGAGCGTGGACGCTCTCGAGCAGGCTCTCGCCAACCCGCGTCAGCGCTGGCTGGTCAGCATCGAGCGTGGCGGACAGGTCTTCGACCTGACCATCGGCTGACGGCGATGCCGGAGCCGGATCTCTTCGCCGCCGAGCCGGCGCTGCCACCGGCCTCGCCCAACGGCAAGCCGACAGCACCACTTGCCGAGCGGCTGCGGCCGCGCTCCCTTGGCGAGGTGGTGGGCCAGGCGGCGGCGCTCGCCGGCGATTCGCCGCTCGGCCGGATGCTGGCCGCGGGCAAGCTCGGCTCGCTGATCCTCTGGGGCCCGCCCGGCTGCGGCAAGACCACCATGGCGAGGCTCTTGGCCAAGGAAGTGGGCGAGCAGCTGCTCCCGCTCTCGGCCGTCATGTCCGGCGTCGCGGAGCTCAGGAAAGCCTTCGAGGCCGCGCGCAAGCTGGCGCAATCGGGCCGGCGGCCGGTGCTCTTCATCGACGAGATCCACCGCTACAACCGCGCGCAGCAGGACGGCCTGCTGCACGAGGTCGAGGCCGGGACAGTGAGCCTGATCGGTGCGACCACCGAGAACCCGTCCTTCGCGCTCAATCCCGGCCCTGATCTCGCGCTGTCACGTGGTGGTACTCGCGCGCCTCGATGGGGCGGCGCTCGGCCAGCTTCTCGTCCGGGCGGAGGCGGCGCTGGGCCACGCCCTGCCGCTCGAGGCTGCGGCCCGCGAACGCTTGCTGGAGCTGGCGGACGGCGACGGCCGCTATCTCCTGAACATGGTCGAGAGCCTGGCCGAGCTGCCGCTGGAGCCCGCACTCGATGTCGAGCTCGCTGGCCCAGGCGCTGCAGCGGCGGCTGCCGGTCTACGACAAGCAGCAGGAGGCGCACTACAACCTCATCTCCGCCCTGCACAAGGCGGTGCGCGGCTCCGATCCCGATGCCGCGCTCTACTGGCTCTGCCGGATGCTGGACGCCGGCGAGGACCCGCGCTACCTGGCGCGCCGGCTGATCCGCATGGCGAACGAGGATATCGGCCTCGCCCAGCCCGAGGCCATGGTCCAGGCGGTGACCGCAGCCCAGGTCTACGAGCGCCTCGGCAGCCCCGAAGGCGAGCTGGCGCTGGCCCAGGTGGCCGTTCATCTGGCGCTCGCGCCCAAGTCGAACGCCGTCTACAAGGCCTATGCCGATGCCCGGCGCTCGGCCAGGGAGCACGGCTCGCTGATGCCACCGGCGCACATTTTGAACGCGCCGACCCGGCTGATGAAGGAGCTGGGCTACGGCAAAGGCTATGCCTACGATCACGACGCGCCCGATCGCTTCTCCGGCCAGAGCTATTTTCCCGACGGCATGCCTCGCGAGCGCTACTATCAACCCACCGAGGAAGGTCTGGAGAAGCGGTTGAAGGAGCGGAGCGAGTGGCTCGCGCACTTGCGCGCCGAGCGGCAAATGAGGGATGACCAAGCGTGAGCGGCGTGCAGCACCGCGAGATCGGCAAGGCCGAGGCGGACCTCCGTTTCGATCGCTGGTGCAAGCGGCACTTTCCCGGGCTCGGCCACGTCCAGCTGCAGAAGCTCCTGCGCACCGGCCAGTTCCGCCTCGACGGCAAGCGGGTGACGGCGGCGACCAGGGTCCAGCCGGGCCAAACCGTGCGCGTCCCGCCGGTCGACGACACACCGCAGGTCACCCGGCGCATTCTCGAGCGACAACGATGCACGCTTCATCAAGAGCCTGGTCATCCATGACGATGCCGAGATCGTCGTGCTCAACAAGCCCGCTGGCATCGCCGTGCAGGGCGGCTCGAAGACGACGCGGCACATCGACGGCATGCTCGACGCGCTCGCCAAGGACGGGGAGCGGCCGAAGCTGGTCCACCGGCTCGACCGCGACACCAGCGGCATCCTGGTCCTGGCGCGCGGTGCCGCCGTCGCCAAGCGGCTGATGCACGCCTTCCAGCAGCACGAGGTCAAGAAGCTCTACTGGGCGATCGTCCAGGGCAATCCCGACCGCAACGCCGGCGTGATCGACCTCAGGCTCGGCAAGGCGGGACCGGACGGGCGCGAGAAGATGACGCCCGACGCCCTGGACGCCAAGCGGGCGCAGACCGATTTCCGCGTCATCGCTCGCGCCGGCAAGATCGCCGCCTGGGTCGGCCTCGTGCCGCTCACGGGTCGCACGCACCAGCTCCGCGCGCATATGCAGGCGATCGGCACGCCTATCGTCGGCGACCGAAAGTACGGCCCGAGCGGCGACGGACAGCCGGCTACGGCCCCCGAGGGCCTCATGCTGCACGCCCGCGAGATCCAGCTGCCGCATGGCAAGGGACGTCCGTTGCGCCTCGCGGCCGACCCGCCACCACACTTCAAGGACGGGCTCGCCTGGCTCGGCCTGCAACCCGAGGCCTTGCCCTTCAGCCGCCTTCAGGACTGGCCGGACGAGGGCTGAGCGTCGGACTCAGCAGACAGCTCCAGACCGGTGCCTGAGGTAAAGATCGGAAATCGCGATCTCGCTGCCCAGGAACACGCTCTCGAAGTGCTGGCCCAACTTCAGCGGCACGCTGCCGATCCACTGGCCGTTCCGCCGCTGATAAACATGAACGAGCGGCCTTTCGGCTATCGATCAGCCAGATCTCGTCGAGGCTATCGAGGGTGCAGTAGTCAGGGACCTTGATCGTCCTTGTCTGTGCGCCCGGTCGACGGCGAGATGATCTCGACGACCAGCTTCGGTTCCTCGACGTAGAGCGTATCGTTGACCTCGCTCGCAGGTGACCGCCAGATCCGGCACGTAGAAGCGATCGTCACCATGGATGCTAAGCAGCACGCCTGCCTGATGAACGACGCGGCATGGCCGATCCCTGCCGAGACCGTCACGAATTGCCGCCGCGGCGTTGTCGTTGGATGACGCCGTGTCGCCCACTAGGCCGGCGCCATGGCACGAGGCTCGCCGCCGACCAGCTCGTAGCGCGTGTCCGTCCCGTCGTCCCAGACCAGGAATTCCGCCAACGTCATCCGCTTGGCGGCGAGGTCACCCATCGACGTCGATCCCTGCTTGACCACGCGCCGAGTATAGCCCGACCTAGTGCGTGCCAGCAAACAAAGGCCGTGCATGACCCAGCTCATCGTTTTCGACTGCGACGGGACGCTCGTCGACAGCCAGGCCGTCATCGTCGCCTGCGCCCAGGACGCCTTCGCGGCGGTGGGCCTCGTCGCGCCGTCACCGGAGCGCATTCGTCACATCGTCGGCCTCTCGCTCGAGCCCGCCATGCGCGTGCTGCTCGGCCGCGACGACCCTGAGATGGGCCAGCAGATCGCCGCCGCCTATCGCGAGGCCTTCTTCGCCCGTCGCGCCATGCCGGATCACGAGGAGCCGCTCTTCCCGGGTGTCGTCGAGACCTTGGCCGCCCTGCGAGAGCGCGGTGCGGTGATGGGGGTGGCCACCGGCAAGACGATGCGCGGTCTCGTGCAGATCCTCGAGAAGCACGATCTCGCCGGCTACTTCGAGACGCTGCAGACCTCGGACCTGCATCCCTCGAAGCCGCACCCGGCGATGATGGAGGCCGCGATGCGCGAGACCGGTTTCGCCGCCGACGTCACCTGGATCATCGGCGATACGACCTACGATATCGAGATGGGACGACTCGCCGGCTGCCGCGGCATCGGCGTGTCCTATGGCAACCACCCGCCGGCGGCACTGACCGAGGCCGGTGCCCTGCATATCGTCGACCAGATCGGCGAGCTGCTCGACCATCTATGAAACGCTTCTACAAGACGGCAACGGCGGGCGAGGTCGAGGGCAAGCATGCCATCATGCTCGACGGCCGCCCGGTGCGCACGCCCGGCCGCCGTCTGCTCGCCATGCCGACGCCGGCGCTGGCGGCGGCGGTTGCCAACGAATGGGCCGGGCAGGGCGAGACCATCCGCCCCGACGCAATGCCGCTCACCCGCCTCGCCAACACCGTGGTCGACCAGCTGCCGGCCAAGCGCGACGACGCCATCACCGAGGTGATGGGCTACGGCTCCGCTGACCTGCTCTGCTACTGCCAGGCGAGCCCCGCTGACCTCGCCGCGCGCCAAGCGCGCATCTGGCAGCCGTGGCTCGAATGGGCCGAGCAGCGGCTCGACGCGCGGCTGGTGACGACCAACACCCTGGAGCCGGTGCCGCAACCCGAGGCCTCGCTCGCCGCGCTGGCCGCAGCGGCCGCGGCACTCGACGATTGGCAGCTCATCGGCCTGCACGCGGCCACCCGCCTGACCAGCTCGCTGGTCCTGGGGTTCGCCATGGCACGGGGCGCGCTCACCGCCGGCCCGGCCTTCGAGGCGGCTCTGCTGGAGGAGCTCTACGAGATCGAGGCCTGGGGGCTGGAGGCCGAGCAGGCGAAGCGGCACGCGATACTCAAGGTCGAGCTGCAGGCGATCGAGGGCTATTTCGACGCCCTGGCGGCTTAGCCCGTCTCGAACCCGGTCAGCACGTTCACCGTGTTCACGCCGATCTCGGCCACGGCGTAGCCGCCCTCCATGACGAAGAGGGTCGGCAGGCCGAGCGTGGCGATCCTGGCACCCATGCGGCTGAAGTCGTCGGTCTTCAGCTTGAAGAAGCTGATCGGATCGCGCTCGAAGGTGTCGACCCCGAGCGAGACCACCAGGGTCTCGGCACCGAACCGCTGGATGGCGCGCATCGCTTGGCCCAGCGCTTCCTCCCAGATCACCCAGTCCGTGCCGGGTGGCATCGGCAGATTGAGCGTGGCGCCGTCGCCGGGGCCGATGCCGCGCTCGTGCGGATAGCCGCTGAAATAGGGAAACGCCTCCTCCGGCCGGCCATGCAGCGAGGCGAAGAAGATATCGCTGCGCGCGGCGAAGATATCCTGGGTGCCGTTGCCGTGGTGAAAATCCACGTCCAGCACCGCGACCCGGCGGGCGCCCGCCAGACGGAGCGCCTGCGCCGCGATCGCGGCATTGTTGAAGAAGCAGTAGCCGCCATACATGTCGAAGGCGGCATGGTGACCGGGTGGACGGCAGAGCGCGAAGGCGGCGCGCTCCCCGGCTGTGACCAGTGCCGCGGCGGTGAGCGCCACGTCGGCGGCAGCGCGCGCCGCCGGATAGGTGCCGTCGGTGATCGCGGTCTCGCCGGCCAGCGCATAGTAGCCGAGCTGGCCGTCGATATGCTCCGGGCAGCGGACGGTCATGCGCCGCGCCGGCCAGGCGCAGGGATAGGCCTCGCCCTTGAAGCCCGCCGCTTGCCACCGCTCGAACGCCGTCTCGAGGAAGGCCACGAAAGCCGGGTCATGCACCGCGAGAACAGGCTCGAGCCCGTGCTCGTCGGGGCCGACGACCGTCCCCAGCCCGACCTCGAGCACCCGAGCCCGGATCAGCTCGGCCCGCTCCGGGCATTCGAAGGGCGGCACCAGCTCGCCCCCGAACAGCTCGGTCCTGGCATCCCTTAGCGCGTGCTGCTCGCTGAAGACCGTCTTCAAGCCTGCCATCCTTCGCTGATCGTCAGATGCGCAGCACTCCAGCTGCCGGGCCAGACCTCGCCACCCGTCGCGCGCAAGTGGCGCAAGGCACCGATTGGGATGTCGACGATCTCGAGTCGGTCCTCGCCGGCCAGTCCGCCCGTGGCCGGTGTCTCGAGCAGCACCCCCGAGTGACCGAGCTCCGGCTCACACGGGAGGTACACGGCCGTGCCGGAGACGTTCTGGTCGTTTTGTGTCGTGCCGGGCGACGCGCCGACGACCCCGGTGCAGGCGACCGCGCACATCAGCTCGACCGCCCGGGCCTTGGCGCAGCCGAAAACCCGGGCATGGCCGGAGCCCGTATAGGTCATCGACGGCACCAGCAGTAGATCAAGCCGTGCGTCGGCCAGCCGGCAGGAAAGCGCCGGCAGCTCGACATCGAGGCAGATCAGGATGGCCAGCCTGACCCCGTCGAGCTCGACGATCCGCAAGGCGTCGCCGGGGTGCAGCAGCCAGCTCTCCGGATCGCGCTCGAAGGGGGTGAGGCAGAGCTTGTCCTGGGCCATGACCCGCCCATCCGGCGCCAGGAGCCAGGCACGATTCCGGAAGTCGCCATCCTGGCCCCAGGGCATGGTGCCGGGCAGCAGCACGAGGCCGGTCTCGCGCGCCACCGCGCGCAAGCCCGGCAGTGCGTCTCCGGCGATCTGCGCCAGCCAAGCAATCTCCTGGTCCGGCCGCAGCCCCGGAGGCTTGAAGCTGAGCCACGCCTCGCAGGCATATTCCGGCAAGACCAGGAGTCTCGGCTTCGTCGGCGGCGGCCCGTCGCGCCCGCGATCGAACATGATCGAGCCAAGCGTCGAGCACCTCGAAACGCGGCTGCAGATTGGTTGCCCAAAGTGCCAGGCGGTAGCTCTCGATCATGCGCTCCTGCAGCGGACGAGGCCGCGGTTCAGACCCGCAGCCGCGTCCAAACCTTGTTGCGCAGCTCGCGCGACTCGATCGAGCAGTTCTCGTTGGGGCGGAGCCGATCGGCATAGTCGGCGGGCATGTTGACTGCCGGGTTGGACGTCAGCGCCTCGTCCATGAACCCGGCGGCGCCGTCGATGGCGCTCATGTAGCCCGTGAAGTTTGACGCCGCGGCGGCGTTCTCGGGCGCCATCATCCAGTTGATGAAGATCTTGGCGTTCTCCAGGTTGGGCGCACCGGTAGGCACGACGAAGTTGTCGGCCCAGAAGGTGATACCCTCCTCGGGATAGACATAAGTTGCCGTCGGCAGGGTCTGCTTGGTCCGGTGGCTGGCGCCGTTAAACTGCATGTGCAGCGCGACCTCGCCCGCCGACATCCGGTCGATCGTGCCATCCGAGTTGTAGGTGGCGACAAAGGGCTTTTGCGCCTCGAGCAGCTCGAGGATCGCTTGTGCCTGGGCCGGGTCCTCCGTGCATTTGGGGATGTCCAGGTAGTAGGCGGCGGCGTTCCAGACCTCGACCTCGTCATTGAGCATGGCGATCTTGCCCTGCAGCTCCTCGCGCGGCTCGAACACCTCGCGCCAGGTCTCGTCCAGAGCACCGCCCTCGACCTTGGCGCTGTCATAGGTAAAGCCGGTCGTGCCCCACATGTAGGGTGCCGAGTAGGCGCGCTCCGGGTCCGCTGGCGGCGCATTGTGGGGGGCGGTGACCCGGCTGAAATTCTCCATCTCGCTGGCGTCGATGCGCTCGGCCAGGCCCTCCTCGATCATGATCCCGACCATGTAGTCCGAGGGCACGACGACGTCGTAGCCGGTGGCGCCCGCCTGCAGCTTCGCCAGCATGGTCTCGTTGCTGTCATAGACGTCGAGGGTGACGGCGATCCCGGTCTCCGCCTCGAACCTCTCCAGAAGCTCGGGCGGAAAGTAGTTCGACCAGTTGTAGAGAAAGAGCTCGCCATCGGCCTTCGCCGTGCCGGCCGCGAGCAGCAGCACGGCAGCGCTGGTCAGCGTCAGTGTCCGAGCCATCATCCGGGTCATCAAGGTGCCTCCTACGATTCTGATGAACGCAAACCTACCAGAACAGCGGGTTTTCACACAGTTTGATTATCGTCTCAGGATCGTCGGCAAGCTACTGGCGCATGAGCTGCTCGGCGTTGAATAGCTGGGCGCCGACATAGCGCACGGCCAAGTCGTTGGCTTCCTTAGCCTCGGCTCTTCGGCCCGCCGCGCGCAGAGCGTCGGCATAGTCACGCAAGGCAGCGTCCGGCGCGAAGCCCAGATAAAAGCTCGTGTCATAAGGACGTCCTTGCTCGAAAGCTGCTTGAGCTTCGAGGCGCAGGCGATCCGATTCGCGCATTTTCTCGGCGTTCGACGCCATCTCCTCCGCCTCTCCCATCGAACCATTCTCGCGCAGAAGTTGCGCATAGTCATCGAGCTCGTCGGCGATTGTCAGGTCCATCGACCTCGTGGTGCAACCAATCAGCAAGACGAGCAGCAGGATCAAGGAGCTAAAGCGCATAGCCGTGTCCCTAAACGGCGAACTTTCCCGTTCCCACTGGTTGAAGGGGTCGAGAATAATGATCTCTTGGCCCATAACTCCTCGAACACTTGTGCCCGTGCCAACGGCTTCACAAGCTCAGCAAAGGCAGGCGGTGATCAAGGGCGGGTTAGCCGAACGCACAACTCCTCCGCACGGTGTGAGCCAAGCATAGCCCAATCATGGCCGTTGCACAGCCGCCGGCGTCGCCGCATCGGCGCGAACGTCCGCGAGCCAGGCGCTGACCGCGGTGTAGCCCAGCGCCAGGACCACCGGGCCGATGAACAGGCCTAGAATGCCGTAGGCGAGGAAGCCGCCGATCGCGCCGATGAAGATCACCGACATGGGGAGCGCCACCCCGCGGCCGAGCAGAATGGGCTTCAAGATGTTGTCGAGAACGCCGACGAAGGCGCACCAGATCGCGAACAACACCGCGGTCGTCGTCGGAAATGCCGTGAAGCCGTAGATGACCGCGGGCACCAGCACCAGGGTCGGGCCGATCTGGACGATGGCGAGAATGAGGCAGACGAAGGCGAGCAGACCGGCTGCCGGGAGCCCGACGGCGAGAAAGCCCAAGCCGGCCGCCGTCGACTGGATCAGCGCCACGCCCAGAATACCCTTGGTGACGCTGCGGATCGTCTGCACCGCGAGCGTCGTGTAGCGCGGGCCGGTAGCGCCGCCGAGCCCGGTCGCCACCCGCCCGGCCAACTGCTCGCCGCTTGCCGCGTTGGCGAGCATGGCCGCCGCAATGAAGATCGCGATCACGAACTGCAGCATGCCGAGCGTCAAGTTGCGGGCAAAACCCAAGGTCCACTGCCCGATCGCGGTGAGCTGGGGGCCAAGCTCCGCGAATGCCTCATGCAGGTTTGACGAGGCCAGCGTCCACAAGCGGTGAAGCGGCTCGCCGATCACCGGCCAGTCGGCAACGGACGCCGGCGGGCCGGACAGGGTCAGCGTTCCATCGGCGAGGTCGGCGGCAAGGGCACGAACTCCGGCGAAGAGCGTGTCGGCAAGCAGGAACGTGGGCAGCAGAATGAGGGCCAGCGCCAGGGCAACGAAGACCGATGCCGCGACGCGGCCCCGGCCACCGCAGAGACGCTGCAGGGAAGCGAACGGCTGATAGGCTGCGACCGCGATGATGATGGCCCAGATCAAGATGCCGAGAAACGGCCGGACGATGCTGAAGCACCAGCCGAGCAGAAACACGACGACCCCTATCCGGATGACCAGACGCAGGGCCAAAGACTGGACAGCCGGCTCGTCGACGGGCTTGCCGCCGGTAAGGCCGAGCGCCTCGCCCAACTGGACGCGAGTCGTCATGCTTTGCCCTTTGCTCGATTGCGCCTGCTATTCTCGGCACCATGCGGGGTGGTGGCAAGCCACTGCCGGGCCTGCGACAAATCAGTCGAGCTTCACCACCGGTAACCCGAGCCGACCCGCGACCGCCTCGAGTGTCTGGCGATGCTCGCCATAGGCGAAGCTCACGTGATGCTCGAGCCCAAGGCCCATCAGCCGGTCGAGCACGGTCGTCGCCGGTGCATCGAATCGGATGACACCCGCTGTGCCGCAATAGGGCAGGGGCCGCTCCAGTATCTCGCCAGAGGCCAGCACCAGGCATGGCGCGTTGCGCGCCTGGCTGAGCCGCGCCACCGTCACCCGCCCGGGCTTGAGCGCGAACGACTGGAGGAGCGGCTTTTTGCGGTTGGCGTGAATGTCGGCCTTGGGCGGTGTCGCGTCGCTCGCCATGCTGCGCGGCGCCAGGCCGCAATGCCAGAAGACGGCGGTGTCGTCCGCGGCATCGACATCGACCAGATCGACCAGGAAGGGTGGGGTCCCGGCGATCGCCTGCAGGAGCAGGCTGGTGACGTCGCCCATGACGTCTGCCTCGCACGCCGCCGGCACGCCGTCCTCGGACAGCATCCCCATGGCCCCGCAAACCGCGCAGCCCATCTCGGTGAAGGTCTCGGGCCAGCAGCGCACGGCGACCCCTGCATAGCCCGCGTCGTCGACCCGCTGCCGTAGCGCGCCGTAGAGCCGAAGCGTGCCCTCGACCGGCTCGGGCTCGAGCGCGGCCAGGCCCGCAAGCTCGGCCTCGGCGCGTGCCCGGACCGGCGCCACGGCGTCCGCCGGCAAGGAACGGGCGGCGGTAAAAAGCGCGTCCAGGGTCACGGGCTCCACAGCGACCCCGAGGACACGCTCGAGCCAGCCCGCGTCGTAGCGGCAGGTCTCGAAGCCCCCCGGTGCCTCGCCGAAGAGGCCGATCCGCGACTGGTCGAGCTTGGCCAGCGCGGCAGCCGCCGCTGCCGTCGCTGCTGCACCGGCATCGACGGCAGCAACGGGGAGAGGCGGCGGCGTCGATCCTGCGTCGAGTGCCCGCCGCAGCGCCACGGCATCATCTGGTTCGGCATACAGATAGCCGCAGTCGCGACCGGCGCGACCGAGCGCATGCGCTGCAAGGTTGATGCCGCACAGGCTGTTGAGACGAGGGCGCCCGCCCCAGCGCTTCTCGGGAAAGCCCCACAGCAGCACCGGTGCCTCGGTCACTCGGGCCAGCTCGAGCAGCATACTGGCGTCGGCGAAGGTCACCTGCAGCACCAGCAGCCGGTCGAGCGCGACTCCAGCCAGAGCAGCTTTGACAGCCGTCAGATCATCGGCGGTGTAGACCAGTGCGGGCGGACCCGCGATCTCGATTCCGAGGCCGGCGAGCGTGGCCAGCGCTTGCCCGTGCACGGCCTCCGCTAGCGGCACGTCGAACGTGTTGCGGGCGATGGCGACGACGCCAATCACGGCTCGATCCCGGGATAGTTCCGGGGCAGGTCGATGCCGCCGCCCTCGATCTCGATCCCATCGGCGAAGAGTGGGTGCGCGGTCCAGGGCTGCGCCTGGCTCGCCGCCAAGGCGCCCAGCCGCTCGAGATAGATGCGCCCCTCCCGGGCAAGCTCGCTGCGCATCGCCTCCAGGTCCGGGTAGTGCTGAAACGCTTCCCACCAGATGGCGCGCCCGGCGAGAAAGCCGCTGGCACCAGCCTTGAAAGCGTAGTGCAGCACCCGCTCGAACGCCGACCCTGTTGCACCCGCCGAGAGCATCACCCAGGGGCGGCCGGCGGCCGCGCCCAACGCATCGAACCAGCCCTGAACCTCGGCCGACCCAGCCGCGCCGGGCTCCGGCACCTGGGCAGCGGGGATCGGGCTCTCGAGCTTGAAAATGTCGACGCCATACTCTGGCCCGGCGAACGCCTTGACGCTCTCGATCACCATCTCCGGCCGCTTGGTCGCGTCCTCGACATAGTCGTGGTCCGCGTCCTTGAACGGGTAGACCAGAAGCTCGAAGACGAACGGCAGGTCGAAGCGCCGGCAGGCCTCGCCAACCGCCTGCACATAAGCCTGCTGATGCGCGATGACGGCCGGCGAGGCGTCGGGCCGATACCAGCTCAGGACCTTCACCGCGTCGCCGCCGATCCTGCGGATTTTCTCGACCGACCAGTCTGGGATCGAGGCGGAAGTGCGGCCACCCGGTCCGTCGTCGAAGCGATGATCCTCCAGCGTCAGGATCAAGCCCTGGCGCGGCGAGACATGGCCGATGCAGGCGCTGTAGGCCCAGAGCGGATCGACCAGGAGCGCGGAGCTCGCCGGCGCCAGAGTCTCGGCGATCACCGCCTTGACCGCTGCCACGTCGCCATCGGGCGCCGCTTCCAGCCGCTTGCGCTCCTTAATCAGCCCCATGATCGGCGGCCGCTGGTCGAGCGCCGTCATGCGAAAGAGCCCGGCATCGTCGGCGAGCCGCCGCATGCCCCAGTACTTGCCCGGCGATAGCCGCATCAGACCGTCTCTCCCAGAAAAGCGGCGAGCTCGGCCCGTGTCGGGCTTACGGCACCGCCGCCGAAGCGCGTGCATTTGATCGCTGCCGCGGCGCTGGCGAAGCGCAGGGCCGCGGCCTCCCGCATGCCCTCGGCCAGCGCCAGCGCGAAGGCTCCGTGAAAGACGTCGCCGGCGCCGAGCGTGTCGACGGCCGCGATCGGAAAGGCCGGCAAGTGGCGAAGCGTGTCGCCGTCGAGCCAATGCACCCCGCCACCGCCCGAGGTGCAGGCGAGCCAGGCATCGGTCATGCCGCGAACGGCGCGCAGTCCCAGCGCCACATCCTTGGTCCCGGCTAAAGCGACGAGGCCCTGCTGGCCAAAGACCACGTGGGTCGCGGTCGCCAAGAGCTCGCTGCGCAGCCGCTCCGCATCCCGGTCGTAGTCGAGCACGGCCGGCACGGCGAGGTCGCGGGCACGGGAAAGGGCGGCGCGCGAGCCCTCGGGCCAGCGCGTGTCGGTCATCACCGCGTCCACGGCGACGCCGTCCAGGCGAGGCAGGCCGTGGAACAAAGCCGAGTCGCTGTGATTGACCAGCAGCCGCTCACCCGTCTGGTCCACCAGGATCGTCGAGATCGAGCTGGCGACGCCGTTCAGCCATTCGACCATGCTGGTGTCGACCCCAGCTGCCGCAAGATCGGCGGCAATCCGCTCGCCCACCAGATCGTCGCCGACGCGGCTCGCCAGGATCGCCTCGCCGCCGAGGCGCACGATGGCGATGGCGGCATTGGCGGCGATCCCGCCCACCACCTCGGCCCTGCCGGTGGCGTAGAACTTGCCGCCACCGCACGGCATCTCGCCGACGCGCAGGACCGTGTCGAAGACCGTGATCCCGAGGGTCAATACCCGCGCCATGCTGCCTGCCGCCCCCCGGTCACGCCTTGTTGCCATGAATTGAAGCTGCCGATACCACGACCCGTGCGACCCGGTCGAGGTATCAGTACCGGCGAGGCGATCGCTCGAAAGGGGGCAGACGATGACGGCAATCGTGATCAGCGAGTTCATGGACAAGACGGCGGTGGCCACGCTCGGGGACCGGCATCCGACCCTCTACGATCCAACGCTGGTCGATCGCCCGGCCGATCTCGCGGCCGCGATCGTCGGTGTGCGCGCGCTGGTGGTTCGCAACCGCACTCAGGTGAGGGGGAGCCTGCTGGAAGCTGCGAAGTCACTCGAGGTGGTGGGCCGGCTCGGCGTTGGCCTCGACAATATCGACCTCGAGGTGTGCAAATCCCGGTCGATCACCGTCATCCCTGCGACCGGTGCCAACGATCTCTCCGTCGCCGAATACGTCATCACGACGGCCGCGATGCTGATGCGCGGCGCCTACGCGGCGCAGGCCCGGATGCTCGCCGGCGAATGGCCGCGCAACGACCTGATGGGCCGCGAGCTTGCCGGCAAGACGATGGGCCTGGTCGGCCTCGGCGCCATAGCGAGGCTGGTCAAGGAGAAGGCGCTGGCGCTCGGCATGCAGGTCGCCGCCCACGATCCCTACGTGCCGAACGGCGACCCGGCCTGGGACGGCGTCAGGCAGCTGCCACTGGATGCGCTCCTTGCCGCCGCCGATGTCCTTTCGCTGCATGTGCCGCTGACCGATGGCACGCGGAACCTGATCGACGGCGCCGCGCTGGCACGGATGAAGCCCAGCGGCATGCTCATCAACGCCGCGCGCGGCGGAGTCGTCGACGAGAAGGCCCTGGCGCAAGCCTTGCGGGACGGCCGCGTCGGCGGCGCGGCGCTCGACGTCTTCGCGAGCGAGCCGCTGACCGCCGAGGCCGCACGGGGGTTCGATGCGGCGCCCAACCTGATCTTGACCCCGCACATCGCGGGCGTGACGCAGGAGAGCAACGCCCGCGTCTCAGAGCTGATCGCGTCCAAGGTGCTGGAAGCGCTCGAAAGCTGACCAAACCTGTCGCATCTCGACCGGCCGCGGGGCGGCTCACTCGCTGCGAAAGCTGCGAGCACCGTTCCGGCCAAATGCGTCGGTAGTGCCGTCGAGGATACCCAACGCGGCTCCAACCTTGGCGTCGCCAGCGGAGCAAGGGGCGCTCAGGGTGACGTCAGCCGGAGCTCCAGGCGTGGCGCCCTGCCGCGAATGTGGCGCAGCACGACGAGAATGAAAACAGCGCCGCCCAGCATCTCGAACGTGTCCTCGAGGATGTAGACCGCCCGGTAGGCGAGGCTCGTCTCGCCGGCCCGGTCGATGACCAAGCCCGCGACCATCTCGAGCCCGACGGCACCGCCGACGAAGAGGAGCGCCGCCGCCACCAGCCCCCAGAATGTGACGCGTGGCAAATGGCGCATCATCGGCAGGCACCATAGCGCCAAGATCGCAAGCAGCGGCAAGGCCAATACCACCCAGGAAAAGTGCAAGAGCGGGCTCATTTCCTGAACACCGGGCAGGAAGAGCGTCAGGACCTCGTGAAAGCTCACGGTCTCATCGGCGGCCGCGGCCAGCAACAAGACCGCGACGAGCTGCCAGAACCGGCGGGCGGCCGGCGGCTCGGCCGAGTCGCAGCTGCCGGCCAGCCAGGCGAGCAGCGCCCCAACGGCAAGCAACAGCGAGGTGTACCAGGAAGCCAGGTTCTGCTCGGCGTTGAGCGAGAACTGGCGCAGATCACGCAGCGCCGTCTCCTCGCCGAAGGAGAGCACGTAGCCCTCCCGGGCAAGCCCCGCGGCAACGATCATCATGACGCCGAAGAGAGTGAGCCGCTTGAGATTGAGCTGGAAGAGGTCGATCTGCATCCGGGAAGCTTTCACGAATTCGCCCACGGACCACAATTCTCTGCCGAACGGAGGAGCAAGTTCAAGCGCCGGACCGCGGATCACGCCAGCCGATCGACACTAGGCACACCCGAAGTAGCTTTTCGCCCGTCGGTTGGCCTCGTCGCGACGCTCGACGGACGGAGGGGCGCTCAACGGGCAGGCCGGACATAGCGAACGCGACCCTGGCCTGATTGTCGAGCCACCGTTAGGCGCCAATTCGCAACGCGGCTTGCCGCGCAACCGCCCGAGCCTGCGAAGTTGGCCGCTGCTGGCGTCCTTCCACATCGGCGCGCCTTGCCCAAAAGAAGCGCGCCAGCGGACATGGCACGGCTCGATCCAAGCACGACTAAGCCGCATGGCATTGGTGCGGGACCTGGGGTCACATTTTGCTCGATCGACGCCTCGATCGACCGGCCAACCGTATCTGGTAGCTTGGTTGAGGTGCCATCACAACCCCTGCGCAAGCATGCCGACGATGACTGAATTCGTGCAGTATGTTTGACGGATCCGCGTCATGCTGCATTGCAACCAATATGTGCATTAATGGTACTCCACAACGGGCGATCGTTTGGTAAAGCGATTATTGACTACCTGGGACGGATCGCAAAAAACGAATAATAGTTGCTCAAGTAGGAATTGCATAAACGGCAAGGTTGATAAGCACGGAAATCAATCAATAGGCGAAATGCCAGCTGGCTCTTCCTACCCGGGAGTGTATCCCGGAACCTACCCGGGCGTTGCGCATTACGATGACGACGGTGTTATCGACATTGCTTGGCTCTGGCTCTTCTTCGAGCGACGCTTCTGGCTCATCGCCACGACAGCGGTGATCGGCACCTGCATCGCAGCCATGGTCGGGCTGACGCGGCCCGTGCTCTACACGGCCACCGCCGAGATCGTGATCGATCCGACCGATACTCGCGCCTTCGGCCTCGATTCCGAGACCGGAGGACTCGTCGATTCCGATTCGGCCTCGCTCGAGACCGAAATGCGCATCGCGCGGTCGCCCGACATCGCCTATGCGGTGATCAGCCATTTGGGCCTCGACCGCCGGATGGAGCTCAAACTCGCAGAGGCGGAGAGTGGCGGCACGACCTTGATGCCGGCCCTGCAGCCGTTCGCACGGCTCCTCGAATTCGTGCCGACGAACGTTCTGGTCGCCACCGGCCTAGCCTCGGAGATCGTCCAGCTTGAGGTCACCGACACGGCCGATGAGGCCCGGCAATTGGCTCCGGGGTACCTCGAGCGAGGCCTTGGCGTTCGCCAGAGCGGCCGATCGCGCGTTTTCCAGGTCTCGTTCACTGCCGAACGGCCGAGCGAGGCAGCGCAAGTCGCCAACGCTGTCGCCGAGGCCTACGTCAATCAGCAGCTCGCGCGTAAGGTCGGCGGCACCAGCCGCGCGGCCTCGTATCTCGAGATCCGCGTCGCGGAGCTTGAGGAGGAACTGCGCCAGGCCGAGCAGGCAATCAAGGACTACCGTGCCGAGAACCAGCTGATCGAGACCAGCGGGGCGTCGCTCTCGGAGCCGGAGCTCTCTCAACTGTCGATGGAGCTGATCCAGGTTCGGGCCGAGCGTGACGATACCGAGGGCCGGCTCGCCTATATTCGTGGATTGCGCGAGCGCGCCGCCGACGCGCTCGAAACGGTGGGTGAGATCCTCAATTCACCCCTCGTCGCCATGCTGGTCGAGCAGCACATCGTGCTCAAACAACGCGAGGCCGAGCTGCTCTCGGTGTATGGCGAGCGCCACCCGCAGGTCGTCTCGGTGCGCGCCGACCTGGACGGCATCGTCCGGCAGATCTCGGGCGAGGTGGGCCGCTACATCTCTAGCCTGCAGAACGAGATCTCCCTGCTGGGCGCCCGCGAGCAGGCGGTCCGCGATCAGATGGAGCGCGCCACGCGGGAAAATGTCGAGCTGGCTCAGGCCTCGATCGGCCTGCGCGAGCTGGAGCGCGAGGCCGACGCCAAGCGCAACCTCTACAACGCCTTCTTCATCCGTCTCACCGAGAGCCGTGAGCAGCGTCAGGTCATCGAGGCCGACGCACGTGTCATCGCACGGGCCGAAGCACCACGTGCGCCGAGCTCGCGTGGCGTCGGCTTCTTCGCGGCACTTGGCTTCGTGGCCGCGGGCGCCGCCGGTCTCGGCCTGGCGTTCCTGCGTGAGCAGCTCGATAAGGGCATCCGCAGCAAGAATGAGGTCGAAGCACGGCTCGGCATCGCCTGCCTCGGCCAAGTGCCGTTCCTCAAGCAGATCGCCAAAAGCAAGCTCAAGCCGCATAGCTACCTGCTCGACAAGCCGCGCTCCGCGTATGCCGAGGCGATCCGCTCGGTCGGCACCTATCTGCGCATGAGCAATGTCGACGACCCGCCAAGGGTAGTGCAGGTCACCTCGTCGATCCCGAACGAAGGCAAGACTATCTTCGCGACCAGTCTCGCCACCAGCATGGCGAAGGCCGGACAGAGCACGGTGCTGATCGACCTCGACTTCCACCATCCATCCATTGGGGATGAACTCGGCATCGAGCCCGAGCGCTGCCTCGTCGACTACATGGTCGGCGACGCCACCCTCGACGACATTCTCTACCACAGCGATTTTGGGCTTACCGTCGTCCCGATCCGCCGCCACTCCGCCGACCCGTCCGTGCTGATCAACTCCAAGCGCATGCGCCAGCTCGTTGCTTCGCGAGCAGTACGACCAGGTGGTCGTGGACAGCCCGCCCCTGCTCCTGGTCAGCGACCCCAAGGCCACGAGCGAGCTGGTCGACGCCACCATCCTCCTCGTCCGCTGGCAGGAGACCTCCGCCGACAAGGCGCAGAATGCCCTTCACGAGCTCGACGCCGTCCACGCGAAGGTCGCCGGCGCCCTCCTCAGCCAGGTCGACATGCAGCGCCAGGAGCAGTACGGCTATGCCGGCGTCGGCTCCTACTACAAGAATTGCCGTAAGTATTACGTTGACTGAGTCAGTTGATGTGCAGTCAAACGGTAAATATTGTATTGTTCTCGCTGGACTTGGCGAGCATCCGACCGCCGTCGTGCGGCAGGTCCTGGCGGCTGGCACGCATGGCCCGCAGCAGCTGGACATCGACTGATGGTTGATAGTGCAGCACACCTCGTGGAATCTCCGCTGGGCGTTGAGCTTGGCGGAATCCCGTCAAGGCGCACTCTGGCCTACCGTCCGTGCGCCCTTTGCTCGCCTGCCGTGGCCGCCGACATCGCGCTCGTCATCAACGCCGTGGCGATCACGCTCCTCGCCGTGCTTACCCAGGCCACCTACTACACCTTCTTTCTGGAGAGCATGGTCCAGGTCGACGACTACACCGTGATCGGCCTCGCGGTCGGCCTCATCTATTTCCTCACCGCCCGCTTCGCCGACCTCGTCAAGGACATGGTCCAGGCGGATCTCGCCAGCCTCTGCCGCGAACGGGCGTCGGGGCGCCTCATCTATGAGGGAGCGGAATGACCAGGGCGCAAGTAGGGCGACGCCCGATAGCCGCCAAGACCTCGAGCATGTTTGCCGGCTGCGCCGGCAGCATGGTTCTTTCCGTCTTCTAAGGAGTTTTCTGCATCAGCTGAACGAATTGCTTAGAGGTGGCCCGGAGAATCTGGACAGTGGGATAAGTGGATTTTCTGCCTGAGGGCGGCGAGGATCGCCGCGGATCAGGAGAGCACATGACGAAGCGAACACGTCGGAACCACAGTCCGGCATTCAAGGCGAAGGTGGCACTGGCGGCCATCAAGGGCGAGAAGACGCTGGCGGAGCTGGCGCAGTTCTTCGATGTTCACCCAAACCAGATCACGACCTGGAAAGCGCAGCTGCTGGAAGGCGCCGCCGGGGTGTTCGGCTCCGGCTCGGCGGGCCCGGCGGCGGCACCTGCGGTGGATTTGAAGACGCTACATGCGAAGATCGGCGAGTTGGCGCTGGAGAACGATTTTTTGGCCGGTGCGCTCGGCAAGGCCGGCATGCTGAGCGTCAAGCGATGATCGACCGCGAGCACGCGCTCCCGCTGACGCGGCAGGCAACGCTTTTGAAGCTGAGCCGTGGCAGCCTCTACTATCAGGCCCGTCCGGTGCCGCCGGCCGATCTGGCGATCATGCGGCGGATCGACGAGCTGCATCTGGACTACCCGTTCGCCGGCAGCCGGATGCTGCGCGATCTGTTGCGTGGCGAGGGCGTCGCGATCGGTCGCCAGCGGGTCGCGACGATGATGAAGCGCATGGCGATCGAGGCGCTCTACCGTCGCCCGAACACCTCGAAGCCGACAGCGGGCCACAAGATCTACCCGTACCTGCTGCGCTCGATGACGGTCGAACGGGCGAATTAGGTTTGGGCGATGGACATCACCTACATCCCGATGGCGCGCGGCTTCGTCTATCTCGCCGCCGTGGTCGACTGGTTCAGCCGCCGGGTCCTGGCCTGGCGACTCTCGATCACGATGGAAGTGGCGTTCTGCCTCGAGGCGGTCGAGGAGGCGCTGGCGAAGCATGGCAGGCCAGAGATTTTCAACACGGACCAAGGGAGCCAATTCACCAGCGCCGACTTCACCGGCCTCCTTCTGGGGCAGGCCATCGCCATCAGCATGGACGGCAAGGGAGCATGGCGGGACAACGTTTTCGTCGAGCGGCTCTGGCGCTCGGTGAAATACGAGGAGGTCTATCTCCGAGCCTACGACAGCGTCCGCGAGGCCCGCGCTTCGATCGGCCGTTATCTGGACTTCTACAACCGCAAGCGCCCGCATTCGAGCCTTGACGCCCGGACGCCGGATTACGCCTACTTCCACCGCCTGCCGCAGGTCGCGGCAGCATGAATTGCGTCGCCGTTTTCGGGGCGTCACTCTGGTCGGGCTACGCCCTCCCGGCGTGACGCCCCGAAAACGGCACCCAACGGCAAACGGCAGAGGCTCCACTTATCGCGAGCGGAAATCTGTCCAGACGAACCCAGCCACCTCTCTTCGTGCCCCTCGAATGAACTTCAGGAGCCCGCTTAACGATGATGTTAAATGCAGCTCAGAATAATGTGACCTGCCTCGCTTTGGTGGTCCGGGGTGAATGTTAGTGTAGCGTCGGTCCTTCTGCCAAGCCGGTCGGGAGGCGGAGCGTAGCGGAGCCGGACGACCGGCTTGGTGGGCTGATTGTTTCCGGCGCCGGTGGCCGATAGCCCAGGCTGCTATGCGGGCGTCGGGTATTGTAGTGGCGGCGCCACGCCTCGATCAGTACCTTGGCCTCGGCCAGCGAATAGAAGACTTCGACATTTAGCAGCTCGTCGCGGAGCTTGCCATTGAACGAGTTGTTGTAGCCGTTCTCCCAGGGGCTGGCCTTCTCGATGTAGAGCGTCTTGACGCCGAGCTTGCCCAGCCAGTTGCGAACCGCGTGGGCGATGAACTCCGGCCCCCGATCGGAGCGGATATGGACCGGCGGCCCGCGCTCGGCAAACAGCCCGGTCAGGGTCGCCAGCACATCATCGCTGTTGAGCCGCCGTGCGACGGTGATCGCCAAGCACTCGCGGCTGAATTCGTCGACGACCGTCAGCATGCGGAATTTCCGGCCATCATGGGTGCGATCCTCGACAAAGTCGTAGGCCCACACGTGTCCCGGATGAGCTGGGCGCAGACGCGTGCATGAGCCGTCATTGAGCCATAGCCGGCCACGCTTGGGTTGCCGGGCGGGTACTTTCAGCCCCTCTCGCCGCCAGATCCGTTCGACCCGTTTGGCATTCACCGTCCAGCCCGCCTGCCGGAGCAGAGCGGTGATCCGGCGATAACCATAGCGGCCATAACAGGCAGCCAACGCGATGATGTCGGCCGTCAGGGCCGCTTCGTCATCGGCAGGCATGGGCGGTTTGCGCTGGGTCGAACGGTGTTGTCCGAGAGCCTTGCACGCCCGACGTTCGGAAACCTGCAAGGCGTCCGTCACATGTTCCACACAGCGCCGGCAACGAGCGGGGCTCAGTAACTTCCCGACGCTGCTTCCTTCAGAATGAGCTTATCGAGCGTCAGATCCGCTACCGCCCTGCGAAGCCGCCCATTCTCGCGCTCCAGTTCCTTCAGACGCCGGGCCTGGTCCAGCTTCAGCCCGCCATACTCCTTGCGCCAGCGAAAGTAGCTTTGCTCGGTCACGCCGATCGCTCGAGCTGCCTCCGCAACCGTCTTGCCCTGCGCGATCAGCACCTCGGCTTCACGCAGCTTGCCGATGATCTCCTCGGCCGTGTGCCGCTTCCTCGCCATGAACCCCTCCTCGATGGCCCTGAACTAAACTAGCTCGCGGACCACCCACACGGGGCAAGGTTACCTACGGCCTGAGGAACCCTATCGCCATCGTCCCGAACGGTGTCGATCTGCCCGACGAGACGGGACCGCCGAGCGGAGCGTTACGCACCGTTCTTTTCCTCGGCCGGATCGACCCGAAGAAGGGCCTCGCCGAACTGCTTCGGGCGTGGCAACTCGTCGTCGTCGATGCGCGAGCCGAAGGCTGGCGGCTGTAGGTCACCGGTTGGGGCGACCCGGCCTATGTCGCCTCGATCGAGGCGCTGGCCCGCGAGCTCGATCTCGAGCGTCACGTCGCCTTCACGGGACCGCTGTTCAATGACGCGAAGGCCGCCGCTCTTCGCGCCGCTGCCGCCTTCGTGCTGCCGTCCTTCAGTGAGGGCCTGCCTATCGCCGTGCTTGAGGCTTGGTCTTCTGGCCTGCCGGTCCTCATGAGTCGCGAATGCAATCTGCCGGAAGGCTTCGCCGCCGGCGCCGCTGTGCAGATCGAGACCGCCCCGGAGGCAATGGCCAAATCACTTGTCGCCTTCATGACCACGCCGGAAGGCAGCCGTCGCGCGATGGGGCAGGCAGGTCGCCGCCTCGTCGAGGAACGCTTCACCTGGGATCGCGTCGCCGCCGAGATGCGCGATGTCTACACCTGGGTGCTTGGCGGCGGCCCGCCGCCTTCTTGCGTCCTAACGGACTGAGCTATGCCCGGCCGCTGGCGTATAGCACCGGCCGGGAACTCGTCGCGTCGTGCCAAATGACAGATCGGCTTGTCGATCGGACAACTCCGCTACTTCTTACGTTCGACGAGGCGCCTAACATCGAGCGAGTGCTCGCCCCGCTGGCGTGGGCCAATCGGATCGTTGTAGTGGACAGTGGCAGCACTGATGGGACACTGCAGTTGCTTGCAGCGAACCAGCGCGTTGAAGTTTATCATCGGCCCTTCGTCGATTTCGCGGCTCAGTGCAACTTTGGTCTGTCGCTCATCGACTCTGAATGGGTGCTGTCCCTCGACGCCGACTACGTGCTGAGCGCCAATCTGGTAGACGAGTTGCATAGCCTGGAGGACGACGGCTCGTTGGCAGGCTATCGAGCGCGATTCATTTACGAGGTTTACGGACGACCACTGCGCGCGTCGCTCTACCCGCCGCGGACCGTGCTTTACCGCCGTACACGTGCACGCTACCGCAATGAGGGCCATGGGCATCGCGTGAAGATTGATGGCCCGGTGGGCGAGCTTCGTGGAACGATCAGCCATGATGATCGCAAGCCGCTCACTCGATGGATGAGCTCTCAGACGCGTTATGCCCAGCGCGAGGCTGACCATCTTCTCGCTGCGCCCGCGGCCGAGCTCGGCTTGATCGACCGCATGCGCCGTCTTGCCTGGCCCGCTCCGCTATTGGCCCTGCCGTACACGCTCTTCGTCAAGCGCTGCATCCTCGATGGCACCGCTGGCTGGTACTACGCGCTGCAGCGCCTCCTCGCCGAGATTGCCATAGCCCTTTCGATCATTGACCGACGCCTTGAGGCGGCGAAGGCGGGCAACCCAAGGCGGGAGCAGTCTTTCAGTTCCTCGTCACCTGACGCATGAGGCGGAATGTCTGGTAGGGTATTCGTCACCGGCGGCGCCGGCTACGTCGGCAGCCACTGTTGCAAGGCGCACGCCAAAGCCGGCTGGGAGGTCGCGGTTTATGACGACCTGTCGCGCGGCTGGCGGGACTTCGTTCGCTGGGGGCTGCTGATCGAGGGCAGCATTCTGGATGGTCATCGCGTGCAGGCGGCCCTCGAGGATACCAGGCCTGACGCGGTTTTGCACTTTGCAGCATTGGCCTATGTCGCCGAGAGTATCGAAAGGCCAGAGCAGTATTACCGTACCAACGTTTGCGGCACGCTTAATCTGCTCGACGCGATGCGTCGGGCCAGCGTTGGTAGCCTGGTCTTCTCGTCGAGCTGTGCCACCTACGGCATGGCTCAGCGCACCCCATGGACGAGGGCCACCCCCAGGCGCCGATCAATCCCTATGGTCGGAGCAAACTGGCGGCCGAGCAGATGATCGCCGATGAAGGTGCCAGTCACGGGTTGCGCTGCGTCATCTTGCGCTATTTCAATGCGGCCGGAGCGGATGGCGATGGCGAGATCGGCGAGCGCCACGATCCCGAGCCGCATGTCATTCCCCAGGGCAATCATCGGCGCGCTCAATGGCCAATACCGTTTCAGGGTCCACGGCAGCGACTATGACACGAAGGACGGAACCGCCGTCCGCGACTACATCCACGTCGACGACTTGGCTGACGCCCATCATCTGGCGCTGGCCCATCTCGTTCGGGACGGCATCTCCGACGTCTTCAACCTCGGCACCGGCAACGGATATACAGTGAAGGAAATAGCCGAAGCGGTCGAAAATGCGTCAGGCAGGCCGCTGCGGATCGTGTTCGGTCCGCGGCGTGAAGGCGATCCTCCTGTGCTGGTCGCTTCCGCCGAGAAGGCGCGCCGAGTCCTCGGCTGGTCTCCGACGCGTTCGAGCATCACCAACATCATCGAAACCGCCTGGCGCTGGCACGCAAAAGGCGGCTGACGATTATGCGCAAGAGAAATTAGCGGGAAGGCAGGGGACGCCCGCCGAGAAATTCGCCGTAGTCTGACGAAATCCCCGAGCCCGCGATCGAAAAGCCGCTGACAAGAACGAAAAAGCCCACCGCCGCCTGAAAACTCTCTCGGCCCTCCGCCGAAATTCCGGCAGCCAGCCCGAAAACCCGCCACCCCGGCGGGTTTCGTGTTTCTCGGCCCGGCGAAAGTCCTGACCGCGTGAGAACTCCCGACCGGATCTAGGAGCATTCATCGAACAGTGCGAAAGCCCGCCTCCTCCTCGGGTTTTGCATTTCCTGGTGTCGCCACATCCGCCACCCGCTGTCCGCCCAGGCCACGCACCACGCCTCATCATTCCCTCGCCTACACGCCCATGATCCTCCCGCCACCCACCCAACACCAGCATTCACTCTCTCTGCGCCGGTCCTGTTCCACCATTCGCCAATCTGAATGAAAATCTCGAACTTTCCATTAACCCAAAAAAAGGGGCGGTGTCTGGATTGCGTGTTGAAGTCCGCACAAGTTGGTGAGAACATTTATGAAACATCGATTTCGGAGCGGACGATGAACAAGGCACGTTTCAGGCGTTTGTGCGCAGGCATGAAGAGATTGAGTGTCGGGCAGATGCGGGCGCTGCGAGGCCAGCTTCGAGCACTCGATACGCGCATCGAGGTTCTTTCGCGCATCGATGCCCGGGGACAGGCGCTCACCGAATGTGTTCACTGTGCCGCGCCTTCGTTGCAGCGCTGGGGCGAGACCCGAACGGGGTTGCCAAGACTGAGATGCAAGGCCTGTCGTCGGACATTCTCCTCGGCCACCGGGACGGTGCTGGAGCGCATTCGTCGGCCCGAAAAGCTGCTCGCGGTGCTGCGTGACATGATGTCGACAAGCCCTCGCTCATGTCGAGCCCTGGCGCGATGTCTCGAACTGGACAAGACGACCGTCTGGCGTTGGCGCCTGAGCCTGCTCCAGGCGCTCATCGGGGCTGGTGCGAGCGAATTGAACGGTATCGTCGAGGCCGATGAGAAGTTCTTCCGGGAGTCGCGCAAGGGCAGCCGTGAATGGGTTGATCACGAACGCGACCCGACCCGTCATGCCGAGCCCGACCGCCCGCGTTGGCGTGATTTCCGGCGCCTCCGGCTGCTCTTCCCGGCCGGATTGTCGGCGTGGCAGATACCAGTCTTGACCCTGACCGATCGAACGGGCGCGCGGCGCGCCGACGTGCTCCCCGATCGCCGCGCAACGAGCCTCGTCTCCCGGCTCGAAGCCCATGTCGGACAGGATGCGGTCCTCTGTACGGATGGTGACAGTGCTTACGATCTTTTCGCACGACAACGCGCCATGCCGCACTATCGCCTTCACCCCAAGAAGGGTCCACGGGTCATCGCCAAGGCTTTCCACATGCAGACCGTCAACAATCTGCACAGCCGCTTCGAGACCTTCATGAAACCATTCTGCGGACCGGCAACCAAAAACCTCCCCGCCTATGCCGCATGGTTCGTCTCCAGGCTCGTCGGCAATCAACAAGACGCAGAGAATGCCGCTTGGCAGATCGCCCTCGCTGCTTGATCAACACCCAATCCAGACACCGCCAAAAATAAACTGTAAAATATGGCCAAGTTATGGTCCGTCGTCGGCTGCCGGGCGGCCTCACTCTCGATCGAGCACCCCATTATAGATCTCTGCGAACCCAAAACTGACCCCAAGGGCCGCGAGCTCGATCGGTGCCGGTGGCTCCAAGATAGCCAGCTCCCAGCCGCCCGTGCGCCGCGAGAACAGCTCGACCCGCCGCACGTCCTGCCAAACCAGAAGGTAGTGCGCTAGACCCTTGATCTCGCGATAGGCCAACCATTTCGCCCCCCGATCGTGTCCTGCGGTCGACCGCGATAGCACTTCGGCGATCAACACCGGCTCGCGCACCGTATCATCGGTCATGACCACCGGCGCGCACGTCACTAAGACGTCCGGGTAAAGGCTTGCGGTGGTCGTGATAATCTTCGGCCCGTCCACGAACACTCGGCAAGGCGCTTTGACGGAAGCGTGGAGCGCCGCAAACAGGTTCCCTTTGGCAGCCGCATGGGCGTTGGACCCGCCCGTCATCATCCTTATCAGGCCATCGACGAACTCGTATCGCTCCGCCTGCTCTCGCTCCCAGCCGAGAAACTCGTCCACCGACCAAGGCTTCGGCAACGCGCTGGCCATACACACTCCTCTGCCCATCAACGCCAATGAGACACTAGCACGCCAGACCAACCGCAGCCCAGCTCTCCCGCTCCTCGTGCCCCCTCACCATGCCAAAAACGCACCACCCCCAAGAACCTTCCCACCCCCTCCACCCGGGTGAGTCCTGTTCCACCATTCTCGATCCTAAATGAGAATCTCGAACTTTCCGTTAACGCAAAGATTTTACAATGGTTTTCCGAAATTCCGACCGATCACATCAAAAAAACCCACTTCTGTAGAAGCGGGCTTTCCTGCCATCGTGGGGGTAGAACGCGCGCCGCAGCCCTGATGCAACGCGCGACCCGCGAACAGTCGCGCCGTCAGGCGCGCCGGAAACCGCCTCAAGCAGGCCGACCGGCCGATAGGCGCCAAGCAAGCCTCAAGCAGGCCGACCGGCCGATAGGCGCCAGGAATCCCCGCAGTCCTGACGAAGTATCCGGCCAGCAACGCGCCCGCCCTTTCCGACGAAGTATCCGGTGTCCCTCGCGGGCGATCCGCGGCCAGTCGCGCCGTCAGGGTCACCGAAGGCGAGGAAGGCCAGGCGGTGAGCGCGGAGTGGACCCTTGCCTCAAGCAGGCCGACTGGCCGATAGACCCCAAGAACCCCCGCAGCCCTGACGAAGTCTCCGGCGGCCCTCAAGGCGCGACCTCGATCACCTCGATGACAACCGCCGCCGGGCTGCGATCGCCCCGCCCATCCTCGATCACATAGGTGAAGTCGTCGATGCCGGTGAAATCGGCGTTGGGCGTGTAGGTCACCGTCCGGCCGGGATTGAGCCCGACCAGGCCGTGCTGGGGCAGGGCGAGGGCCACCAACCGAAGCGGCGGTTCCCCATCAGGTGCCGCGTCCGGATCGAGGTCGTTGGCGAGGATGGCGATCGTCACCGGCGTGTTGCGGCTCGTCGTCCCCCGTTCTCCAACGGCAAGGACTGAGCATGTCGGCCGTTGCCACCACCGTCGATGTCATCAGCGTTGCTTGCGCCTCGGCTGAGCCGCCCTTCTCGTCGCCCGCTCGCTTCACTTAGATCCCGACGTTTTGCTGTTGCAATAAACTTGTTGACGCTTAGCGACCATCGCGGCGGCTGGCCTGGGCGCATCCGATGCCGAGTATCGCTGCGAAGGTCATCGACACAGCCGGCATCAGGAGGCTGAAGTCCACGATCGCGTGGAGCGCGACCAGGACGCCGGCAGTTGCCGCGATCAGCGCGTAGGTCTGGCGGCGGTGCGTGATGAGCGCGCTGCCGAGGCAGTGGCCCCAGATGAGGAGGTAGGTCAGGAGCAATGCACCGGCCGCAGGCAGGCCGAGCTCGGCCGCGAGCTGCAGGTAGTCGTTGTGCGCGTGATCGACGATCCCCATCGCCCCGAGCTCCGGTCCATGCTCGAGATAGAAGACCTCCAGAAACGCGCCATGCCCGTAGCCGAGCCACGGCCGCTTGGCGATCGCCTCCAGCGCCATCTGCCAGCCCGCTATTCGTCCATCGAGCTCGCCGAGCGTTTCGGCGGCGAAGATGACCTGAAACCGCTCGAGCAGCACGTCGCCGGTCAGCCACACGACCAGCGAGCCCAGGGCAAGGGTGGCGATGCTGGCAATGGCCTTGGTCGAGCGCTTGGCGCGGCCGGCCAGGAACACGATCGCCAGCAGGAGGACCACCGCCCCGGCAAGGCTGAGAATGCCGCCGCGCGACGCGCTTCCGACCACAGCAAGCAGGATGACGACCGCCGCCATCAGCGGCAGGCGTCGTTCCTCGAACACGGTGCCGATGGCCCGCGCTACCCGCATCGTCCATCGACCCTGCCGTGCCGCATCACCCCGCAGCAGCGGCTCGATCATCAGCCCGAGCGCGATGACCAGGCCGAGATTGGCATATGTCGCGAAGTGGTTGCGGTTGACGAAGGTCGAGACCACGTCGGCGCGATAGGCGTCGCTGCCGCTAAGGCGGATCCCAACCAGCTCCTGGCCCAGGCCGAGCACCGCATAGGCCGTGACGACCGCCAGGATAGCGTAGAGCATCCGCCGCGCCTGCGCCCCCCGCTGGGCGAGGGCGAACGCCAGGAGGAACATCCCGCAACCACCCAAGAGACGCAGCAGCGCATCGATCCAGGCCGTCCGGCTGAGGCTCACGACGCCCTCGACGTCGGGGCCGTAGTCCCTCGCCGCCTCCCAGATCGGGTGGTTCCACTCGACCGGCAGGACACCCGGCATGGCCTGGAGCACGCTCCACGCCGCCACGCCCATCACCAGGAGCGCCGACAGCGGCAGGACGGCCGGCATGGTGAGCGGCAGCGAACGCCACCAGGCGAAAAACAGCCAAAGCAGCAGCAGGCCCGTCAGCGTCGGCGCTAGCGCCGACGCCCACTCGGCATACCCACCGATCGGCAGCGGCACCCAGGCGAGCAGCGCCAAGGTCGCATAGACGAGCCAGGTCGGCGCCTCGCTCGACGAGCGTCGCGCGCCCTTCCGCGAGCGCCTCTCGCCGCTTCCACCAACTGGCTGCCCCGCGACCGTTGCAACCGCCAAGAAGCTACCCTCGTTCGTCGATGATCATCACCTCTCTGATGACCCGTTCACTCGGCCAGCAGGAGTTGCATGTCCGCGTGCGCGACGTTTATTGGCGCCCAAATGCCAGCGGCGACGCGATCCCATCAGCCGGATCCCTATCGACCTGCTTGCCCATTGCCTTTCAAGACCGGCGTCAGCTTTGCGCGCTGAAGCCGCTGCAGGCCACTGAGTGCACAAGTGCGCGTAACCGCCCAATAAGCGCGGGTTCCCAGGCAGGCACCTCATCCACCGGCGAAGGGCACGGCAACGTGTTCGCCATGGCAACGCCCCTGCAGCTTGCGGCCGCCGTTGCGTCAGCACAACCTTGCTAGGCGCGCCGAGAAACGTCAGCGTCTCGAGCGCGCCGGATCAGGCAGCCTGCCCCGTCGCTGCGGTCCAACCCGGCCCAGCAGGCGAGCGTCACGACATTTGGCAAAGCATTGAGGATCGCATCGCCGCGCCGAGCATCGGCGCATTGACTCGACCCGTCTGAGAGAGAGGCAGGCCGCATTGTGGCCAGCCTCTAACTCACATGGTCGCCTTACCGTCTTGCGCTAACTCGGTCGCCAATCATCGTCACCCAGCAAATCGCATCGGCGCCAGAAATCCTGAGAAGCTCTTATAGCGAGCACGTGGACCGTTCCGGCTGTTGCCCGCTCGCCGAACGGCAAAAGCTCCCACGGAGGGAGCTCTTCGACCAATTCCCTGATGACTGGCGTCATTCTGATAGCGATGGAGGACCCGCTCGTAGCGTTGCCGCTCAGCATCGTGCGCCAACGCCGCCGTCCGGTGGTCTTGGACGGCAAGGGGCCACCATACTCGATCAGATCCACAACGCCGGGGCCGGAAGGCAATGGTTGGGCGTCGTTGAAAGAACCCATTGAGCACCCCCACGCGATCTCCACCGTCAGAAAGCGCTTACGCACCGTACGCGGCAGAAACTCGCTTTCCAGCGTCCTGAAAAGTAGGAAGAACCTGATGCGATCCTGTTCGCACTTTAGCTGCTGCGCCTTCGTTCGCCTCTTGCGCTTTGGCGTTGGAGGAGGCGTGTGGACGTCGGCACCGGACGGGTTGCTTGCGCTGATGCGTTGAGTGTTGACAGGCATTGTTCAAGCCTCGGATGAGTGTTTGCCGGACCCCGATTGGCCCGGTTCCAGGCATTGTGGCTAGCCGTCGCCTTCAAGAGGTTAAGGTCCATCAGTCGCGAGCCAAAAAAGTGTCTTGTCATCTGCTGGCAGCTTTGATCGCGGCCGAGATCGGCTGGGTGCCGCTGCATTAACCGCCCACGTGCGACTGCTCTGGCCGCTTGGCGGGGGCTCAAGTCGCCATGTCCCCCGCTCTACGAGGACCGATTTCGAGCGGAGGGGCCTGCCTACATTGCCAAAGCGACGATTACGGCGTTGGCGGCCAGTCTTGCCGAGACGAGGTCGGCACGCAGGCGTTCAAGCTGGCACTTCGAGCGCTGCCAGCATCAATGCGTCGATGAGCTGGATCGGACGCCATCGCTCACTCGTTCCCACGTCGCGGGGCGCAGGCGGCCGCCGCGGCCAATCCAGGCGCTGGCCCTTCGGCTGGAACGCTTCGCTGCCAAGAGCTGGGGCGCGCTTGGTCGGCCGCCTGCAACCCGGGACTATTTCCTGCTTTCCGGCTGGATGTCGATCGTGGTCGTTCGAAGCGCGATTTCCGCGCGGAGCTCCTTGACCAGGCGGAAGATCTCGTTGGTGATCGGAACCTGGTAGCGACTGAGCAGCACCAGATCTGATGCCATCAGTGCCGATCGCTTCGAGCCGTCGGCCACCGGGATCACCATGCCGCGGACGGCCAGGCGCCTGACCGCCTCGATCTGGAGCTTCTCGCTTTCGGCGAGCCGGCGGTCGCGCCAGATGGCGATCGCCAGCTTGTCGACCAGGCGCTGCTCGAGCTCGGTCTGTGGGTCGAACTGGTCGATCAGCCCCTGGAGCAGCAGTTGGAAATCCCCTCCGTCCTCGCCGTCGACCACGACGATTTTGGCAAGCGCGCCGTGCGTCATCGCGTTGCGGCGACTGGCTGCCTTGCCCTCGAGACTACGCGGGCCGGTGCTTCGCTGTGCGTTCAAGCGGTTGGCCGCGATCTGCTTTTCCGATGTCATCGTCCGTCCTTTTCGCAAGTGTGCTCGCGACCCCATTCGAGCTGGCAAGCTTCGGACGCCAATTATTCACATGCGCTGTTTATAGAGGTAAGGGTCGAATAACTCCTCGATGACTGGTCGTTGAGCGCGGAGAGTTTTTTGCGTAATTGGGACTTCGATAGTTTTTAGGAAAAATTTATCTTAAACTTTCTTAAGTTCTTAAGACTAGTTCTTGCCGTTGTTGTCAGGCATGCTTTTGCGAACCTGATTATCCATTATTTTCGTCTAGAGCTATGCTAGCAGAATCATGTGGTTATGGTGGATTGGAGGCGAGCACAGTGAATAATCTGGCGGCCAAGATGCGTGGATTGAGCGAGTTGGCGTTTCGCGCGCGTTTCGGGACCGAGGAGCAATGCCTGGCGCTCTGTTCGAGATGCGCTGGGGACGCGGCTTTATCTGCGAGCGCTGCGCTTGCGAAAAATACACGCGAATGAAGTGCAGCAAGCAAATCCAGTGCAATCGCTGCAAGCATCAGACCGGGTTCACCGCCGGCACGATCTTCCACAGCACCAAGCTGCCGCTCACCGCCTGGTTTCGGGGATCTACCACCTCACCCAGTCCAAGGGCGGGATCAGCTCGATCGAGCTGGCAAGGCGGCTGGGCGTGCGGCAGCCGACGGCTTGGCTGATGAAGCAGAAGCTGATGTCGGTGATGGCTGAGCGCGACGAGACAAGCCCAGGATGGTCGGCCGCGTCGAGGTCGACGACGCCTATCTGGGCGGCGAACGGACCGGCGGCAAGCGCGGTCGGGGCGCTGCCGGCAAGACGCCGTTCATCGCTGCCGTCGAGACCACGGCCGACCGCAAACCCAGGCGCATCAAGCTGTTGCCGGTGAAGGGCTTCCGCAAGAAGGAGGTCGAGAAGCTGGCCCAATCGAGCTTTGCCGCCGGTGCCAACATCGTCAGTGACGGGCTCTCCTGCTGGCGAGCCGTCGAGGCCGCCGGCTGCGATCACTTTCCGATGAAGACCGGCCACGGCAAGCAGGCCGCGCGCTGGGCACCGTTCAAATGGGTGAACACCACGCTCGGCAACATCAAGACCTCACTGGCCGGAACCTATCATCATGTCAGCGCCAAGCATGCCCAGCCTACCTCGCCAGCTTCGCCTGGCGGTTCAATCGTCGCTATCAACTCGACACGATAACCGAGCGTCTGATGTGGGCCGCGCTGATGGCCAAGCCGCGCCCGTATCGGGTCATTGTCGCTGGATGAGAAAAACGGATAATCAGGTTTGCGAAACGAAGCCGTTTACACTTGGTCGGCGTGGCCAGACTTGGCCGAAGGTGCGGGCCTGTTGGAGTTGATTCCGCGCTATCAGCTGCCTCAGACGCCTTGGTCAGAGGGTGGCCGTGCCAACGCGTCGTGTAGCGGGCGAACGACGGATGGGGCGGGGTGATACACGTCGCGATAGAGCTGCTGATAGTGCTCCGTCCAGAGGGGTTCTGGCGCGACCTGCGTCTCGGTTCCGCGCATGGCAGCGACCGCTGCTGCCTGGTTCGGAAAGACTGCGGCGCCCAGGCCGGCGAGAATGGCCGCTCCTGCGGCGACGCTGTCGGCGAGCTCGACGACCGTGATCGGCTGGCCAATGATCGACGCCTTGATCGCCATGTAGAGCGAATTGCGGGTCAGGCCGCCGATCACGCGGATGGCCTCAGGTGCTGCCGCAGGTAGCAACGGGAGCATGCCGTCGGCACAGCGGCGGCTGTCCGCAGCGATCCCTTCGAGCACCGCGCGAAACAGGTCGCCTCGGGTAACGTCAGTGCTCAGTCCGAGAAAGGCGCCCCTGGCAAGAGCATTGGGCTCGGGTGCCGTCCCGAGACGCAAATGCGGCAGGAAAAGTACTCCCTGGCTGCCGGCAGGCGAGGCGGCTGCTTCCGCCACGAGGGTCCTGTAGTCGGCGCCGTCGGCCATCGCGCGCCTGAACCAGTCGATTGCACCCCCTGCCGTGAAAACGCCGCCGAGAACGTAGTACACGGGCGCTTCGATATAGCAGAGGCCCTGGGCGTAGCCGGCCTTGCCGAGTGCCGGATCCATGGATGGCCGGGCGGAACCCATGAGGCTCGCCTCGGTGGTTCCAGTCGAGCTGAGCAGCACACCCGGCCGCATGGCGTCAGCGGCGACGGCGCCCACCACATGGTCGTGACCGCCGGCAGCGACGACACAGTGGCGTGGCAGCCCGGTCGCCGCGCGGCCTTTTTCGCTTACCCGGCCGACCGCAGTGCCGCTCGGCACCAGGGGGGCCATCAGCCGAGAATCGACCTCCATGGCGTCGAGGATCTCATCCGACCAGCGGCGCTGACGGATGTCGAGTGCCAGAGTACGGCATGCGATGCTGAAATCGGTCGCCATCTCCCCGCAGAGCCGCCAGGCGAGGTAGTCGGCGACATTCAGCCACTTGGTGGTGCGGGCAAAGGCCTCAGGGCGGTGGCGGCGGTGCCAAAGCAGCTTGCCGAGACCGAAGATCGGCTCGGGCGCGAGCCCCGTGATCGCGAACAGGCGATCGCGACCGAGCCGCTCGGCAATCTGCTCGATCTCCGCTCGGCTTCGCTTGTCGAACCAGGCGATGGCCGGGCCGGTCGCGCGCCCTTCACGATCTACGGGTACCGCCGTTTCGGCCATGCTGGCGAACGCAATGCCTTGCACGCGGCCGGCATCGTCCACCTGCTCAAGCGCAGCCTTGATGGCGCGCGCCGCAACTTGCCAGAGCGTTTCGCCTTCGTATTCGGCCCACTCGGCGCGCGGATAGCGAATGGGCGTGGGTTCGGTCGCCTGCGCCACGACCTGGCCTACCGTGTCGAAAACGACGGCCTTGGTATTCGTTGTCCCGGCATCGACGCCGACGAGCAATGGCTCACGCTTCACTGACCCTGCCATGCTCTGCCGCTTTCCGGTCGCACGCGTCCGATCCTTCCACCGCTCGATGCCTTGAACGCCGGTCGTTGCACTTTTGCGATCGATTGATGCCAGCCGAGAGCGGCTGCGGCAAGTCAGGGCGGCGGTCGCGATGGGTCACCAAAATCGGCGATCGGGGGCATATGCGGCGAGATCGAGCCCCGGATCGCGTCCGGCCACGAGATCAGCAATGATCCGGCCGGTTATGGGTCCGAGGGTCAGGCCCAAATGCTGATGACCGAACGCGAAATAGACGTTGGAATGCCGACGCGAGGCGCCGATCACCGGCAGGCTATCGGGTAGCGACGGACGAAAACCCTGCCACTCGCTGAGCACTGTCGGCTCCAATCCTGGCAGGTAGCGTCGAGCCAACGGCAAGAGTCGACGCGGCAAGCTGAAATCCGGGGGGGCGTCGAGGCTCGCGAGCTCGACGCCGCTGGTCAGCCGGGTCCCGTGGTCCATGGGGGCCAAAACAAAGCCCGGATCGCTGAAATAGATGGGTCGGCTTAGTCCGGGTCTCAGTTGCGGCAACATGAGGTGGTAGCCGCGCTCGGCTTCGAGCGGCACCTTGTGGCCGGCAGCCTGAGCGAGCCGGCGGGAGAAGGCGCCGGCGGCCACCACCAAAGTGTCAGCCGCGATCGTGCCCTCGGTGGTCAGGACGCCTGTGACCCGATGGTCCTCGATCGCGAGTCCGGTGACCCGGCTGGGCCGCTGCTGGCCGCCGCGCTCGAAGAAGAGTGCCGCCAGGCGATCACTGTAGGCTTGCGGGTGGGTGATCTCGCGATTGGCGGTCAGCCAGAGCCCACCCGCGAAAGCGCTCGACAAAGCCGGCTCCAGCTCCTGCAGCTCACGACTCCCGAGAACCTCATGGGCGATGCCGAACCGCTCCAGTAGCGGGACTTCGCCGGCCACAAGACGATCCAGGGACGCCTGGTCGAGGGCCACCTTTACCCATCCGGCCGAGCGAAAGAGGTCGCCGGCGCCGGCGCGCTGGATCAGCACCTCGTGCGCGCGAAGGGCACGACTGGCCAAGGCCTGAATGCCGATTGTCGCTCGCTCGACTGTGGCGCTGCGGCTGGCCAGCGCCGCGCGGGTTAGCCAGGGCAGGAGGCCGGGCAGGTTCCGCCAGCGCAGGCGTAGCGGGCCCACTGGATTGCTGAGCATCGCCGGCACGGCTCTAAGCGTCTCGAGCGTGATCAGTGGGGTCACGGACGAGACGCTAATGATGCCGGCGTTGCCGGAGGATGTACCGCTGCCAGGCTTGGCCGGGTCCACCAGGGTCACCTGATGGCCATCATCCTGGAGGAAAAGCGCCGTTGCCAGGCCGACAATGCCCGCACCGATGATGAGCATGCTCTTGCCGGAGGTGCTCATGCTCCTGCTGTCGCGGTGACGGCGCTCCGCGTCTCGGGCGTTGAACTCGGCCAGAGGCCCGGTCGGCGGAAGGCGCTGGCAAGATGGTCGACGAATTGGCGCAGCTTCGGCTGCAGCCTGCGCTGCTCGGGAAAGACTGCGTGAATGTCGATCGTCGGTGTCGACCAGTGCTGCAGCAGTGGCTGCAAACGTCCGGCCTCGAGCTCGGCGCCAATTAGAAAGGCCGGCTGATAAACGACGCCGAGGCCGCCGACCGCCGCCTCGCGAAGCGCATCGCCATTGTTCGCGATTAGTGTTCCGGCAACCTTGACCGCAATGTCTTGGCCGTCGCGCTCGAAGCGCCATTCATTGGGCTGGCGGCCGAGGCTGTAGCGGAGGCAGTTGTGGTCGCTCAGATCCTCGGGTCGCTCGATCGGGCGCCGCCGGTCGAGATAGCGCTTGGCGGCGGCACAGATGAACTCCACGGATGCCAGCCGTTTGGCGATCAGCGCGCTGTCATCCAGCCGGCCGATGCGGATGGCGACGTCGAAGCCGTCCTCGATCAGGTCGATGCGCCGATCATCGAGCGCCAGCTCGATCTCGATGCGCGGGTGCGCTGCCATGAAGCCCGGGAGTTGCGGCGCAATGTGCAGGATGCCGAAGCTCATCGGCGCGTTGACCCTGAGCTTGCCCTTGGGTTCCACTGTATGGCCCTGAATCGCGATCTCCGTCTCCTCGATGTCGCCGAGGATCCGTTGCGCGTGATCGCGGTAGGCGGTACCCAGATCGGTGAGCGACAGCCGACGGGTGGTCCGGTTCAAGAGGAGGACGCCCAAGTGCTCCTCGAGCGCGCTGATATGCTTGCTGACGGTCGATTTCGAGAGTCCGAGCGCCTGCGCCGCCGCCGACAGGCTGCCGGCTTGCGCCACCTTGACGAATACCGCCATGCTCATGATGCGGTCCAAAAGCGCTCCCTCGTGATGCTGGCCAGGCGCTGCCGCCGCTCGTCCAGGACACCCGACCGGCTGGTGCCTTGTCCAACGCGCGGCTAGAGATAGCTGCAGGATCATAGGACCGGTCAACAAAATTGCGTGGCCGGGTCGAAGGACATGCGACCTTGTCGAGCACGCTCACGATCGCCCTTGCGCAATGCAATCCCACCGTCGGTGACCTGGACGGCAATCTGCTGCTGATCAAGCGCTTGCACGGCGAAGCCCGGGTTGTTGGCGCTGATCTCGTCGTTTTCCCGGAGCTCGCGCTGACCGGCTACCCGCTCGAGGATCTCGTCCTCAAGCCGGCGCTGCTCCAGCGTTCGGCAGCTCTGCTCGACGCGCTGGCAACGGAGACCGGGAATGGCGCGCCCGCCATCCTGCTCGGCGCACCCTGGGTCGAAGCCGGCAAGCGCCCCTACAACGGCGCTTTCCTTCTTGCCGATGGGCAGATCAAGGCACGCAGGGCGAAGCACGAGTTGCCGAACTACGGCGTGTTCGATGAGAAGCGGGTGTTCGCCGCAGGCCCGATTCCCGGACCTATGCGGCTCGATCTCAAGGGCGGCGGCGCCATCCGCCTCGGAGCGATGGTCTGCGAGGACATGTGGGTTCCCGACGTCGCCGAGGGGCTGGAGGAGAGCGGCGCAGAGCTACTGATCGTGATCAATGGCTCCCCGTTCGAAGCCGGCAAGCAGGACACGCGACTGCAGCATGCAGTGGCACGGGTGACGGAGACCGGGCTGCCGCTCATCTACCTCAACCTGGTCGGTGGCCAGGACGAGTTGGTGTTCGATGGTGCATCTTTCGCGCTCGATGCGGAGTGCCGGCTGGTCGCGCAGGCGCCGTGGTTCACGCCGGCGCTGACCCTGACCCAGTGGACCCGAGACGGCGAACGGTGGCGCGCGGCTGGCGAGCGCCGGGTCGAGCCGCCACCCGAGCCGCTCGAGGCGATCTATCGGGCGATGGTTCTGGGGCTGCGTGACTACGTGACGAAGAACGGCTTTCCCGGCGTCGTGCTTGGCTTGTCGGGCGGCGTCGACTCGGGCCTTTCCGCGGCCGTTGCTGTCGATGCGCTGGGCGCCGACCGGGTGCACGCGTTGATGATGCCATCGCGCTACACCTCGGAAGAGAGCCTCGAGGACGCTGGGGCGTCTGCTGCCCTCCTGGGAATCCGCCTCGACAGCGTGGCGATCGAGCCCGCCTTTGAGGCGTTCGGCGCCATGCTGGGCCCGCTCTTCGGCGATCGGCCGCCGGACATCACCGAGGAGAACATCCAGTCGCGCATCCGCGGCCTGATCTTGATGGCGGTCTCCAACAAGCTGGGCTCGATGGTGCTGACGACCGGCAACAAGTCGGAGATGTCGGTGGGCTACGCCACGCTCTATGGCGACATGTGCGGCGGATACTCGGTGCTGAAGGACGTCTACAAAATGACCGTCTTCGCGCTCTGCCACTACCGTAACAGGAGCCGCCCCGCCGATTGCCTCGGGCCCGAGGGCATCGTGGTGCCGTTGCGGACGATCGAGAAGCCGCCTTCGGCCGAGCTGCGCGCCGATCAGAAGGACGAGGACTCGCTGCCGCCCTACACGGTCCTCGACGCCATCTTGAAGGGCTTGGTCGAGGATGACCGCTCGGCTGCGGAGCTGGTCGAGGCGGGTCAGCCGGAGGACGCGGTTCGGCGGGTCTCCAACCTCCTCGATATCGCCGAGTACAAGCGCCGGCAGGCGCCGCCGGGCGTCAAGATCACCGAGAAGGCCTTCGGGCGCGACCGTCGCTACCCGATCACCAACCATTTCCGCAGGCTCGGTCTGCACAAGCCCTAATCCTGACCGACGCCCGAGACGTCCAGGTTTTGGGATTGGCAAGCCGATCCAACGCTGGCATCTCTGCGCGGCTGATCGAGGAAATGCCATGAACGGGTTGCGGCGACGGCCGGTGGGCACGTGGCGGAAGAGCTGATCGAGTGGCTGCAGAGCCTCTCGGCCTTGCAGCTCATGGTCTACTGCTCGCTCTTCCTGGTCGCAGTGACCTGGGCGGGTCTCATCCTCGTGCGGCCGATCCTCTGGGCCTGGTTGCGGCCGGAGCCGCGGGTCAACGACCTCGTCAGTCACGCGAGCGGCGGCTTCAGCCTGTTCTATGCGCTGCTGCTCGGCCTTCTCTCGGTTGCCGCCTACCAGAACGGCGAGCAGGTCAAGCAGCTGGTGAATGTCGAGGCGGCCGGCATCGGCTCACTCTATCGCAGCTTTGCGACCTATCCAGAGCCCTTGCGCAGCGACCTCGAGTTCCTGCTGCGCGACTACACGCTGTTCATCATCAATGAGGACTTCCCGGCGCATCGCCGAGGCGAGATCGCCTATGGCGGCTCGAACCGGCTGCAGCTGATCGAGCGCCGGCTTGCCGAGTACGAGCCCACCAGCCGCTCGCGCGAGCTCCTGCACAGCCAGGTTTTCCGGGGCTTCAGCGAGGTCGCGTCGGCCCGCCATCAGCGGCTGGCGGCTGTCGATATCCGCATTCCGGGTGTGCTCTGGTATGTCGTGGCCATCGGCGCCGCCATCACGGTGATGATGTTGCTGATGCTCGATATGCGCTTCCGCTCGCATCTGTTGCTGAGCGGTCTCGTCTCGTTCTTCCTGGGCGTGATGCTGTTCGTGATCCTCGCCATGGATCGACCCCTGCGCAGCGAGCTCGGTGTCGACGCGAGCAACTTCCAGCTGATCTATGACGTGGTGATGAGCGAGGACGACCGTGCAACCTAGCCGCTGGATCACCCGTCTCCTCCGTCTGTCCGCTCCGGCCCTCGTGCCGCTGCTCCTGCTGGTCGGCTCTCCGGCGCCGGCGCAGGCGCTCAGCGACAGCTTCGTCTCGATCGGCACCGGCTCGCCGAGCGGCGTCTACTACCCGATCGGGCGAGGCCTTTGCCGCATCGTCAATCGCGAGCGCGAGCGGCACGGACTGCGCTGCTCGGTCGAGGCGACCGCCGGCTCGGTCTACAACGCGCGGATGCTCGAGGCCGACCAGCTCGAGTTCGCCATTCTGCAGGGCGACGTTCTCTTTGAAGCCTATAATGGCCTAGGCGCCTGGGCCGACCGGCCCATGACCGAGCTGCGGTCGATCATGCCGCTGCATGTCGAGATTGCGACACTGGTCGTCGACAGCCAGATCAAGGTTGCCAATCCCGCCGAGCTGCTCGAGATGACGGTCAATGGCGGCCATCCGGGCTCGGGATCGCGCAGCAGCTTCGACATGCTCTTGCATGCCCTCGGCAGCGACGGGCCGACGGGCGCCGGACGCATCCTGGAGCTGCGCAGCAGCGCCCTGGAGGATGCGTTGTGCAACGGGCGCCTCGTGGCGTTCCTGGAGGTGGTGGGTCATCCATCGGCGCTTATCCGATCGATCCGGCAGCGCTGCGGCGCCCAGCTCCTGCCACTCGACGGACCGGTGGTTCAAGCGGTCGTTGCGGAGCGACCATACCTGCAGATGTACGATATTCCGGGCGATGCTCTACGGCTTGCCGAGCGACGTGCGCAGCTTCGGCAGCCATGCGGCTCTGGTGACCAGGGCGGACGTGGCTGACGATGTTGTCTACGTCATGACCATGGAGCTGCTGGCGAATCTCGAGGAGGTTCGGGCCCTGCATCCGACGCTCGCCGAGCTCGATCCGGCGGCGCTCGCAGACGCGATGCTGGCGGCACCGTTGCACCCGGGCGCCGAGCGGGCCTACCGCGAGCTCGGGCTGCTGCCGTGATGCCGAGCCCGCACGCCGCCCGGGCGCCGGGCTGATGGCCCGCTACGAGATCATCGAGCTCGAGGGGATGCGGTTCCTCCGCATCACGCTCGACCATGAGACCGTGCGCACCGAGCGCCGGGCGGTCATCTATATGAGCGGCGACATCGAGCTCCGCGCGCCGTTGCCGGGCATGGGCGAGGCGATCCGCTGTGCCGTCGGCAACCAATCGCTGATCCGCCCGCGCTTCTCGGGCACGGGCGAGCTCAACCTCAAGGCCAGCCTTGGCGGCTACCACATCTTCGATCTCGAGGGCGGCTCATGGGTGCTGGAGCGTGGCGCCTACTGGGCCTCGGATGGCTCGGTCGAGATCGGCATCCACCGGGACCCGATGTGGACCTCGCTCTGGGCAGGCGACGGGTTCGTCAACTTCCGACTCCATGTGAGCGGCGAGGGGCAGGTGGCGCTCAACGCCTATGGGCCGGTGCGCGAGCTGACCCTCGAGGACCAGCAGGTCAAGGTCGACGGCCGGCTGGTGATCGCGTGGACCGGCTCGCTCAGCTACCGCATGCGCCGGGCGGCGGCGAGCCTCGCCAGCCACTACCTCTCAGGCCACCGCTGGATGCGCACCTACGCGGGCACCGGCAAGGTGCTGATCTGCGGCAGCCCGTACTGGCAGCGCCGCATCCTGGGCGCGGTCACCGGCCGCCGGGACGACATGAGCGAGGAGCAGCTCGAGCCGCGCTGAGCTGGGCCGTTTGCCCAGTTTGTTGTGGGATGGGCGGGGCTCGGCTATAGACCTCGTACCGAACGAAGGAAACGGCGCTCCTGGGCGGGCGCCGTTTTCGGTTCCAAATATCCGAGGCGGAGAAGATGGCCCGGCGCAAGCAAGTTTATGAGGGCAAAGCCAAGATCCTCTTCGAAGGTCCAGAATCTGGTACGCTGATCCAGTATTTCAAAGACGATGCCACCGCGTTCAACAATAAGAAGCACGCGGTTATCACGGGCAAGGGGGTGCTCAATAATCGCATCTCCGAGTACTTGATGATGAAGCTGCAGGATGTCGGGATCCCGACCCACTTCGTCCGGCGGCTCAACATGCGCGAGCAGCTGATCCGCGAGGTCGAGATCATCCCGATCGAGGTGGTGATCAGGAACATCGCCGCCGGCTCCTTGAGCAAGCGGCTAGGCATCGAGGAGGGCACCATGCTGCCGCGCTCGATCGTCGAGTACTACCTCAAGGCCGACGAGCTGAACGATCCCATGATCACCGAAGAGCACATTACCGCCTTCGGCTGGGCGTCGTACCAGGAGATCGACGAGATCATGAACATGGCGCTCCGCGTCAACGACTTCCTTTCTGGGCTGTTCCTCGGCGTCGGGCTCAAGCTGGTCGACTTCAAGCTCGAGTTCGGCCGGCTCTGGGAGGACGAGGACATGCGCATCATCCTCGCCGACGAGATCAGCCCGGACAATTGCCGGCTCTGGGACGTCAAGACCAACGAGCGCCTCGACAAGGACCGCTTCCGCCAGGACCTCGGCAAGGTCGAGGAGGGCTACCAGGAGATCGCGCGCCGGCTCGGCATTCTCCCTGAGGCCGGGCCCCGGGACATGCGCGGTCCCGAGACCATTCAATAAGCCGAGCCAACCAGCAGCCCAGATCATCCGACAGGCGACAGCATGCAGGCCAGGATCACCATCGGCTTCAGGCCCGGCGTTCTCGACCCGGAGGCGCAGGCCATCCAGCGCTCGCTCGCCGGGTTGGGCTTCGCCGAGGTCGCGGCCTTGCGCAAGCTCAAGGTCATCGAGCTCGAGCTGGACATGACCGACCGCGACGCCGCCGAGGCGCGCGCCCACGAGATGTGCGAGAAGCTGCTCGCCAATCCCGTGATCGAGAGCTACGCGGTCGAGCTGCTCCCGTAACACTCTAGGATTATAGTCGGAGCTACCGCCGCGGTCAAGCCGCGCTCGGGTTCGTTCGGCGTTTCTGGCCGCGGACAGGCCGGGCGCTCTCTGGCGGCGGTCCGGGGCCGGTCCAGCCGGGCGGAAACGGTCGCTCTGGCCGCCCAGGGTGCGACAAACCGTGCGCTCGGGGTCGACCCCGAGCGGCCGGGTTCGTTCGTCGGATGCGCCGGGTTCGCTCGTCGCTTTCTCGGGTTCGCTCGTCGCATGCCGGGTTCGTTCCCGGGTTCGTCCGCCGCGAATGACGCGCTATACGCGACATAACGTTCGCTTATGTCGCGTATAGCGCGTCATTTCTCGGGTTCCGTTGCGCTATATGCGTCGCGGCTCGGGTTTCGTCGCGCTAGAGGCGCCAAAATTGACCCGCCGTTGCACTCGATGCAACGGCCGGGTCGCCTGGGCGCGTGATCCATAAGCGTTCGTTATAGGTCGCTCGCGGCGCCAAATCGGACCTCGAGGTCAGAGCTTGAGGACGGCCTCGGTGACCTGGTTGTCGTCCTCGAGCGGGCGCTTGGGGGCGAGCTTCTTTTTCTTCAGCGCGTCGTGGTAGGCCTTGACGGCGTCCTTGGGCTCGATCTCGCCCTCGACGATGCGGCGCATCATGGCGACGATGGTGAGCGGGTCCTCGGCGAGGTTGATCTTGCGGCCGAAGAGCACGACCCGGGCGCCGCCTTTCTGGGAGGCCTTCAGAAGCTCGAAGGTGTCGCGGGTGGTGCCCGCACCGCCGCCCAGGATGCCGACGATGATCGAGGGATCGTAGGCGACCAGCTCCTCCAACGCGCGGGGGCCGTTGTAGACGATCTTGAGGAACTCGGGACGCTGGCTCATCGGCACGGCGGCGATGACCCTGACGATGTTGTCGTTGACGAACTGGCCGACCTCCTCGGAGCCCAGCTCGCTCATGCCGACATTCGGGTTGAAGACCTCGAGGAAGTGCTTGAAGCCGTAGGCCTCGGCCTCCATGCGGAACTCGCGGTAGAGCTCGCCGGCCAGGGCATCGGTCTCGGCGTCGTTCATGAAGGTGATCGAGTAGAGGCCGAGATTGGTGAGTGCCGCGGCGTGCTCGATCATGGCGGTGCGGTGCGGCACCGATGGCTGCTCCTTGTAGCGGCTGTGCCGCGCACCCCAGATGTCGGTGGTATCGTTGGCGCGGATGGCGGTTGCCATCTTGCTCTTGGCGAAGACGCCGCGGGCCAGCAGCCGGTCGAGATTGCCCAAGGAGAGGAGGGTCATGTCGAGGATGTCCTGCTCGACCAGGGCCGCTACCTGGGCGAGATGGTCCTCGGCGGTCTTGTAGCGGCCGGTGGGCTTGCCCTTCTTGTCGAGCACCGGGCCGGGCATGGGGATGCCGCCGCCCATGTCGCCGTCCTTGGCGTCGCAGATGATGAAATCCTTCGCCCCGCTCGGGTCTTGCCGGATGCGTTGCAGCTTCTTCTCGAGGCGGTTCTTGGCCATGACGTTCCTGTTCTGCCGGGCCGCTCAGGGCCGGACGGTTCGTGGTCTTCAGAGGTGCGGGTTGGTGCCGGCCGGGCGCTGCCCAGGCCAGGCGGCGCAAGAATTGGGGGCGCGCCTGCCGCGCGGGGCACTGATTGCCACAAATGCGAGGCAATGACGAGACACGGCGGTGGGTAATTTGGCGGTCAACGCCATCGTGTCGGTGCCATGGCGGCGCCTGCCAGCGCCAACCGACAAGAGGGGGCACGAGCCGTTTCTACCGTTTTCGCCTAGCTGTTAGCCTAGGTGCATGCGCAGGATCGCGCGAGCCGTGGCCGCCGGTGTGCCGCTTTGCGTCACCCAAATTGCCAATCCGCTTCAAACCGTCTTCTTTGCCTACGGCGTCGGTTGCCATCTGCTCTGCCGCGCCAACGGCGTCGCATGCGCGTGGCGCGATCGAACGGATAGCGCAGTCTGTGCAGGCCAAATGCCGGCATCGGACAGAAAAAGAACTGTCACTGCGAAGTTGATTGGCGCATGACACAACAAAACTCTAAATAAAGTAAGCAGAATTTTACCGTCGCAATGATGGTAATTGCGATTTTGTTCGTGTTCGGGCAGGCGAGCGCAGTCGACTATCGATGTGCTGTTCAATCGAAGTTCGATAGCGAGCGAATCTACTCGCAATCTGATCTAGAGAGATCGTAGTTGTCGGTGCTGATAGAGGAGCAAGAAGATATAGCCTATTTGCCTCGCTGCTCATTTTCTCAGATTGCAGAATCCGTTACGTGCGATTGTTATGAAGTTGACAAGATCGTCCTTGATGAGTAAGTGCTGATCAAAAAATACTATTTATTTTACTTGTAATTTGGCATTCAATTTTTTCCGGATCTGTTTTTTGTAGAGAACAATGGCCGCGCTAGCATATCGTTCGGAAAATGCGCCATAGTGTCGCCGTAGTTAGTTCAAGTTTAGTCCTGGATGCCTTTCCCGTGATTGACGCAGCTTTGCTGCGAGGTTCGGCGAGAATTTTATACCTCGTGTGTTCTGAGAGCGGCCGATCGGCTTTCTCGGAATAATTTAGCAATGCTGGCAGCCCTCCTCTCGAACAAAGCGGGACACGAACCGCCTTTAGCGATTCCGCCCCGCTGGCAAGCGTGTTGCTTACCCAGGATCGCGCGTGCCGTGCGGATCGGCGTGCCGCATCACGTCACCCAACGTGGCAATCGGCGTCAGATCGTTTTCTTTGCTTACAGCGGTTATCGCCTCTACTGCGACCTGCGCTGGGCCAACGGCAAGGCGGCAGACGTCGCCGTCTGGGCGTGGTGCCTGATGCGCAATAGCGTGCTTCTGGCACGTGCATCTGGTCGTCGTGCCCAAAGCGCCGTTCTGTTGGCTGAATGATCACCGAAGATGCGGGCTTGGTCGCCAATGGCGCCAGTGCCGCTGTGCACCCTTTCGCGATCCAGTCGAAAGGGGGCGATCATTGCGGTTTGGTCGAAGCGGTGCCCTGACTGCATTGCTGACTGGTCCCATTTTTGACGGGTCAGACGATCGCTTCGATCAGGAACGGGCCTTTCGTGGCGGCGGCTTCCTGCAGGGCGGCGGCGAAGGACTCGGCTGTCTCGGCCCTTTTGCTGGGGACGCCGTGGCCCTTGGCGAGGGCGACCCAGTCGAGCTCTGGCTCGGCGATGTCGAACATGCGCCGTGCGTTGCGGCCGGCGTCGGGCACGCCGAGGGCGGCCAGCTCCATGTGGAGGATCTGGTAGCCGCCATTGGCGATGATGATCACGGTCACGTCCAGGCCTTCGCGGGCGGCGGTCCAGAGCGTTTGCAGCTGGTACATGGCGGAGCCGTCGCCCGATAGCGCGAAGACGGGCCGGTCGGGGCAGGCGACGGCGGCGCCGATGGCGTTGGGCAGGCACTGGCCGATCGAGCCCCCGGTGTTGTTGAGGCGATCGTGGCGCCGGGCGAGGTCGGTGCGGGCGCAGATCGCGAAGCTGGCGGTGATCGCCTCGTTCACGAGGATGGCGTCTTCCGGCAGATGACGGGCGAGGGTGCGCCCAAGCGCGTCCGGGTCGAGCGGTCCGTGCGCGGCCTCGGGCGGCTCGTAGTTGATGCGCGGCACGGCCTCGGTGCCGTCGACGCCGGCCGAGCGTGCCAGCGCATCCAGCGTCCAGGCGATGTCCCAGTCGCGGTAGCACAGCCGGTCGACAGCACAGCCGGCCGGCTCGGGCGTGCTCGGGCTTCCGGGATAGGCGAAGAAGGCCACGGGCGGGGCCTCGCCGACGCAGACGAGCCGCTGCAGGTCGGCCAGGAACGCCTGGTTCTGGTCGAGCCGGTAGCGCAGCTGCTCGAAGCGCACGGCACCGGCGCCCCGGGTGATCCGCGGCGCGAAGAACGGTGCCAGCAGGCGGCAGCCCGTGCGTGTCGCGAGGCGCCCGGCGAGCTCGGCCAAGTCGCCGTGGAGCGCCGGGCCGTTGACCAGCAGCGCCGCGCCCGGCTCGAAGAGCGCCTTCGCCGCCGCAGCGACGCGGTCGGCGTCGGGGCGGTGCAGGGGGGGCGGGGCCGATGCGCGCGTCGGGCCCGTGGCGGTCTCGGTCCATGCGGCGTCGGCCGGCAGGATGAGCGTGGCGATCTGCCCGCCGGCGCTGCGTGCCGCCCGGATGGCGGCCGCGCCTTCGGCCGCCAGGGCCGACGCGTCGTCGACGCGGCGCACCCATGCGGAAACCGACGCGGCGACGCCTTCGAGGTCCGATTGCAGCGGCGCATCGTGCTTGAGGTGATGGGTCGCGTGATCGCCCACCACGTTCAGGACGGCACTGCCGCCCTTCCTGGCATTGTGCAGATTGGCCCAGCCATTGGCGAAGCCGGGGCCGAGGTGCAGGAGCGTGGCCGCCAGCTCGCCGCTCATCCGGGCGTAGCCATCGGCAGCCCCGGTGGCGCCGCCCTCGAACAGGCAGAGGATGCAGCGCATGTCCAGATGCGTGTCGAGCGCGGCGACGAAGCTCATCTCCGACGTGCCGGGATTGGCGAAGCACACGGAGATGCCCGAGGCGAGCATCGTTTCCACCAGGGCTTCTGCACCATTCATGGGCTACTCTCGCGGGTTCTGCGGCACCGACGGCGTGGCGCTCTCGAAGCTTCGGGCGGAGGCGGCGACCGTCACGGCCGGTCGCTGCTCGCGATGGTCGGGGCTCTCGCCGCGCAGGTCAAGGTGCTGCGGCGGGGCTCGCAGGCGTGGCAGGCGCGTGAGCGCAGCACAACTCATCGCAAGAAGTGTCAGTGTGTGTCGAGAGGGGTAGTCCATGCGCAAGGGCTCTTCGTCGCCCTGGCGATAGCGGGGCGGAAAAGCAGCTCGCCCTCGCCCCAAGTCCCATCGAGCGGCCGCGCTCGGGGGAACGACACATGAATGGTATCGTGTCGGCGCTTTGCGTGAATCGCGCGGCTGCTGTCGATTGAGCGACCGCCTGGCTGGTAGCCGGTTCAGCTGCCTCCGCCAGCAGCGACGATTTCGCGGAGCTGGTCGAGGGCGGCCTTGGGGTCGATGCGCCAGGCTTCCTCGAGGAGCGGGTTGCCTTCGATGAGCGAGCGGTAGTCGGGGTTGTCGATCGAGCGGGTGGCGGGTGGCGGGTTTTCCCGGGCGCTGCCCTCGATGATCTGGTTGAGCGCGTCCAGCACCTGCTCGGCCTTGGCCGGGTCCTGGGCGTAGAGCTCGGCCAGGGCCGGGTTGAGCTGGATGCGCAGGTCGGTGGCGGCGGCGGCCGGGGCTGCGGTCAGGACGCCCCAGGCGAGGCCGGCCAGGAGCAGCGCGGTGGCGGGGCTAGTGCGGCGCATGGCGGACCTCGTGGAGGCGGTCGGCGAGCGCATCGAGATGGCCCGCGACCAGGGTTTCGAGCGCACCCTCCGACCAGATCAGGCGGAGGTTGGGGCGGACCTCGTCGGCGAGGAGGCCGATGCGGATGAGCGCGTCGAGGCGATCGCGGCAGAGGGTCGGGTCCATGTGCATCGCCATGAAGCGCTCGAAATCCTTGAGCGTCAGGACGATGCGCTTGCCGTCGCAGGCGGTCGAGCGAGCCCGCCTTCATCCGCTCGTTGAAGCGGGCGTTCCGCAGGCGCCAGAGGCGCTGCTTGTGGCGGGCACCCACCGGCCGGGATGTGCCGTCCTGACTCTCGAGGTCGGCCAGCAGGCGGTCGACCATGAGGTTGTGGCGGTCGATGAAGGCGCCCATCGGGCCGGCCTCGGCGCAGCCGGCGCTCCTGAGGACGAAGAGGAACTGGGCGATGTACTCGGTCTGCTCGGTGGTCACCTGCTGCTCGATGAAGTCCTCGATCTGGTCGGGGTCCAGGCTGTTGCTGCCGCTGAGCGCGTCCCGGGTATGGGTCTCCAGGCTCTGGTAGAGGTCGGCGCGGACCTGCCAGAGCGAGAGCAGGAGGCCGGCCCGGGTCGCGGTGCGGGCGGGGGTGTCGCCGGGCCCGTCGTGGGCGACGGCGCTCACCGCGAGGCCCGCCGGGCTACAGGCCTGGACCGGGCGACGGACCTACTCGAGCGCATAGAACTCGACCCGGCGGTTGATCCCGTCGAAGGGATCGGTGCCGGCCAGGGGCTGGCTCTTGCCGCGGCCCTCGATGGCGAGCCGGTTGGGATCGACCGCCCAGGTGTCGACCAGGTACTGGCCCACGGTGAGCGCGCGTTGCTCGGATAGCGTCTGGTTGTAGGCGGCGCCGCCCGAGGCATCGGTGTGACCGACGATGCTCACGACCTTGGTCGCGTTCTCGGGCAGCGTCAGCACCTCGCCCAGGCGCTGCAAATAGGGGATCGATTCCGGCATCACGCTGGTCGAGTTGAACTCGAAGAGGATGTTGAGGCCCAAGGCGGTCCCGCTCGGCGGCGGTGCCGGGGCCATGGGGGCCGTGCTGGCGACGTCGCCCGCACTGGTGGTCGGCTCCTGGGTCGGCGCCGGCTGGGCCGGCGGGGCCGCCTCGTGGAAGCGGATGGAGCGGGTCTTGGGCCCGGCCGTCTCTTCCTCAGGCGCGCCGAAGAGCACGCTGTTGAGCTCCTCGACGCTCGGCACGTCGCGGAAGATGACCAGCTCCTGGCCGTTGGCGACGGTGACGGGCAGGGCGAGCACCGTGCCCAGACCCACGCCCAGCGGCGTCGTTGCCAGGCAGAATGCGGTGAGCGCGTGGCGAAAGGTCTTCGGCATGACAGGTCTCCTTTGCGGACCCCTGGCGCTGCCAGGGTTGGGGCCGACCCCGGCAAAGCCAGGGTTGGTCGGTTAAGGGCTCACGGTCAAGAGGCAGAATGTGTCGGCGAACGGCAGCAGCACGGCGGTGCGGCCGCTGGCCCTGAGGCTGACGGCCTGCTCGCGCAGCTCGGGTGGCACGGCAGCGCTGGCGAAATCGGTGACGTCGAAGATCTGGCTGCCGTGCTGCCAGCAGCGCGCCCGGACGTCGCCGGCGAGGCTGCCTGCAGTTCCGCCATCACCGACCCGGGTCGGCGAGGGCGCAGGAACGGGGCGATCGGCGCCGGTCTCGATCTCGGCGGCGGCGGGGAGCGCGCCGATCGCCAGGATCAGGGCGAGGCTGGCCAGCGCGGCGAAACGCTTGGGGCCCCGGCGGCTTTCTTGATAGAGTGCGAGGCCAGCCAACGGCGAGGAGGGCTCAGCCATGCGGACGGCCGACCAGCCATTGGGTGCCTTGCTCGGGGTGCTCGCGACACTGTTCTTGGGAGGTTCAGTCATGGCCGCCGAGGCCGAGCACGGGCCGTTCACCATCGACGAGGCGCGGCTCGTGGGTCTCTCCGGCCGGCTCGAGATCCGGGTGGTCGAGGGGGAGGCGGCGCGCCTCACGGTGACCGGCGAGGCGGATGCGGTGGACGCGCTCGAGGTCGAGGGCAGTGGCGGCACGCTGGTCGTCACCGCACCGTCGAGCGGCACCTCGGTCACCGTCGTCGAGCAGATGACCGTGGTGACCGGGTCCGGCGCCACCTCCAATGTCGTCATCGGCGGCAGCTCGGCATCGTCCGCTTCAAGTTCCAGCGGCACGGCGGGGCCGCCGGTGGATGTCGTGCTCGACCTGCCGGCCGGGACCCGGCTGGCGCTGCACGGCTTCACCGGCGAGGCGGAGATCGGCGACCTGGGCGCGGCGGTGCTGCTGCAGGTGATCGGCGGCACGGTGCGGGCGGGGGCAGTCGGCGATGCCGAGCTGGCGGCGGTCGGCGGCGGGGTGATCGACGTGGCCTCGGTCACGGGCGACCTCGAGGCCAGCATCACCGGGGACGGCCGGATTGCGGTCCTGGCCGGCGAGGTCGGAAATGCGCAGATCGCGGTCACCGGGGCCGGTACGGTCGGCGTCGATGCGCCGGCGCGGTCGGCCGTGGTGGACCTGGTGGGCGGCGGCGCGGTGCGGATGGTGGCGGTTGCCGAGCCGCCCGAGGTGAGCCGGGTCGGGGCCGGAACGTTCAGCGTCGGGGCACCCTGAATCCGGGGATAGACGGGCACAGGCGCTGGTGCGGGGGACGACATGACGGCGTTCCTCGGTGCGAATTGCGGGGGCGAGGGCGGGGCGGCGGTCGCCGCCCCTTCTCTCAGTTGGTGACGGTGATCTTGACCCTGGAGCTGGCGAGGTTGCCACGGGCCGAGGCCTTGAGCATCTGGTCCACCTGGTCGAGACCCTGGACCGGCATCGGGGTCAGGTCGTCGGCCTGCAGCATGGCCGGCAGCTGGGTGCCGATCTCGGTGCCGGCGGCGACGCAGAGGACCTCCTCGGTGACGCCGGGCCGCTCGGGCACCAGGCTGAACGGGGCGGCACCGGGCATGTAGAGCGGCTGGCGCGCCGGCAGATAGGGGTCCGGGGCGAAGCGGTTGGGGAAGATGCGCGACACCCGGCCGGCGCCATCCTGGTAGTAGCAGTAGGCGAAGCTGTCGCCGGAGCTGCGCAGCGTGAGGTCGATGGCCTCGCCGACGGCGTAGCGATGGGCAGGGCCGCGCGGGGTCGTCAGGTTCAGGCTGATCGACTGCGCCACGGGCTCGGTCGAGATCGGAATGACCGGGTCGGCGGTGGCAGTCACGGCGGGCTCGCGGCCGAGCGCCAAATCCGAGGCAATGAGGTCGGCATAGAGGTCGAAATTGACCCTTCCGTCGGCGATCAGGCCACGCTCGGCCTGATACGCGCCGATGGCGTCACGGGTCGCGGCGTCGATCTGGCCAGTGATCGGACCCTGGTAGCGGCCCTGGCCCTTGAGCGCCCGCTGCACGAAGCTGACGCGCTCCTGGCCGGACATGCTGGAGAACCAGTCGCGGGCCAGCGCAACCACCTCGGGGTTGGTCTGCTCGATCTCGAGGCAGCGCCAGTAGGGCACCTGCAGCAGCTTGCCGGCGAGCTCGATGGTGGAGAGCTCCATCAGGCTGCGGACGGCCGAGTGCATGCCCTCGGACTGGTTGAAGCTGAGGTTGAAGTTGGCACCGAGCTCGCTGATCGTGGCGCCCGCATCGACGGCCTGGCCGGAGCGGCGAACGACGATGGAGTTGTTGGCGGCGACGCCGGGCAGCAGGCGGCGGTTGAGCACGTTGCCGACGGTGAGGTCGACCGAGACCACCGAGATCACCTGATCCGCGCTGGCGCCGATATCGGCCTGCTCGATGCCGATGCCGCCGCCGATGCTCTCGGCGATGACGCCGCTATCCAGCTGGGTGATGGCGCCGCGGACATAGTAGTTGGGCACCTCGAAGCCGGCTGGGACCGGCGGCCCGCCGGGGTCGGCGAGGAAGCTGCCGAGGACGAAGACCGAGCCGTAATCCTCGAAGTCGACGAAGTTGAAGGCGTTGCTCTTCACCGACATCTGCGAGATCGCCGAGATCAGCATCTCCTTGGTGCCGGTCTGCACCTGGCCAGTCGCGTCCGGGATGTCCTGGGCGGTGACCAGGTAGTTGGTCTTGCCGAAGCGGACGAAGAGATCGTCCATGCAGCGCAGGCTGGCCGAAAAGCTGGTGAGCGTGCGGGTCGGCAGGGTCTTGGGCTGGGCGGCGACCGTGGCCTGCTCGGGCGGCGTGAAGGCGCAGCCGGCGGCGGTCATGGAGAGGGCGGCGAGCCCGGCGAGGGTGAGGCGCTTGATCGGCTGGGTGCTGGGCATGGCTCTGGCCGTCCGTTCGCTTCTTGAGTTGGCTCGGGGCTGAGTTGGCTTGGGGGTTCCGTTGGCGCGATCGGCGCTTCGATGGGCGAGGTCGGGGCGGCGCCGGCTCAGCGCCGGCCGCGGGTGCCGCAATTGATGGGCGCGTTGATGATCTCGCGGGCGACGACGATGTTGTCCTGCACCCGCTCACCGCGCCGGCCGCTGGTCTGCACGTTGCCGACCGAGAGCTCGCCGCAGCCTGTATTGACGATCGACTGGTTCGGGTTGTTGCCGCTGCCGGCGTCGACGCCGGCCTGGTTGCCTTGCATTGCCCGGCCGCTGGAGATCACCCGCTGGACCTTGGCGCTCTCGCCGGGGGCCAGGAAGGGGCGCTGGTTGTATTCCTTGCTGGCGGCGTGCGCTGTGCCGGCGCCGGTGCTCGAGAGGCCGAGTGCGACGAGCATGGGCAGAGCGAGCAAAAGGGTGCGGCGCATGACGGATCTCCGGCTGGCCGGCCGGGCCAAGTTCGCGGCCCGGCCGGCGGCTTGGTGGTCAGTGTCTCGGCTCAGTCGCAGGCGTCGGATTTGCCGATGTTGCCGATTTCGGAGCAGGCGGTGGTGTTGACGCCGATGGCGGCGTTGGTGTTGCGGTTGACGAGGGTGAGGTTGTTGAGGTTGCCGCCGACCTTGGCGTCGTTGACGGTGCCAATCGCGGTGCCGGCCTTGGAGTTGACGCCGATGGCGGCGTTGGTGTTGCGGTTGACGAGGGTGAGGTTGTTGAGGTTGCCGCCGACGTCGGCGCCGTCGATGGCACCGATGCGGGTGTTGGCCTCGGCGTTCTTGCCGATGGCGGCGTTGGTGTTGCGGTTGACGAGCGTCAGGTTGTTGAGGTTGCCGCCGATCTTGCTGTCCTGGACGCTGCCGATCTTCGTGGTGGCGGTGGCGTCCTTGCCGATGGCGGCGTTGGTGTTGCGGTTGACGAGCGTCAGGTTGTTGGCGTTGCCGCCGACCTGAACGCCGCCCTGCTGGGCCTGGGCGTAGTCGCCGAAGCTGGTAGCGGCGAGTAGGGAGAGGGTGAGGGCCGCGGCGCTGAGCTTGAGGGTGGTCATCTGGAGTCTCCTCGGGGTTGATTTCAGTGAAACCGCTCAAGATTTCGCAGGCATCACTAGGCTTATCAGTGGTCTGGGTACTTGACGACTCGATAAAAACGATGATCGCAAGGTCAGTTCGTAGCTCGGTACCGCTCGATGCTTGCCCTGATTGGCCGTTTCGCTGGCGATATCTGGGAACGCCTCGGTTGGTGAGACGGACTATGCCCGAGGCAAGTTGCTGGGTAAGGCTGGGCTTTTTCAGGGGTCGGGAAATACGGCGCCTTGGCGGTGCGAGGCACGGGTGCGCGAACGGCGCCGGGCCGAGACCTTTGATCACGACTTCGTGATCGAACGCGCGATGGCCGGAATGCTCGCGGACGGCGCTAAAAGACTGCCGAAGTTTTCGCCTTCAGGCTGCGCCCGCCCGGGGCGACCGGTGCCGTGCGCCCGCCACGGTGCCGGCTGCAACCTCGGCGGCGTCCCGCGGTTATGGTGCCGGCTTCAACCCCGCATCGAGGATGCCCATGTCGACGAACTTCAGACCCACCCTCACCGACGCCGAGGCGGCAGATGCGCTGGCCGAGTTGCACACCCGCACGGTCGACGCGCGCGCCGGATTCGAGACCATGGTGAGCCGCGCCGAGCCGGCGTTTCACCCGATTGCCCAGCGCTTTTGCGACCTGCACGGCGGGCATGCCAGCCGCCTGGCGCAAATGCTGGTCGACTTCGGCCGCACGCCCAATTCGGATGGCTCCTTCATGGGCACGGTCAATCGCGCCGTGGTCGCGACCCGCTCCCTGTTGGACGAGATCGACGCCGATGTCATGGACCAGGTGCGCTCGGGCGAGGAGCACGTGACCCGGGCGTTCGACGCCGCCGCCCGGCGCCTGGCGGGAACGGAGCATGAAGTGGCGCTGCGCGAGATGCGAGAGGAGCTCGAGGCCCTGCTGCGCGAGACGGCAGGGCTCGACTCGGATTGAACGCGGGAGCGCCGGCGGCGGGGTGCCGGACATTTTCTCTTTCCAGAGGGAGTGGTGCGGCATGGCTCGCGATCACGGCAACGAGATCACGGACCATGCCGCTCATGAAGCGCTTCGCGATCGAGGTGCCGGCTCACCGAGCGGGTGCGAGAACTCGGCGTGGCGGGCCGCCCCCGGAGGACCAAAGGCGGGCTGATCGAGGCGCTCAGAACTCGTTAGTTGGCTGCTGAAGGCGGCGGTTCCCGGTAGGGCAGGGCGCCGGAGCGGCGTGGTCTCCGCGGGGCAAAGAGACTTCGGGCGAGCGGCCGGCGCTTCAACTATGCGTGATGCAGAGCCGGTCGTTCGACGTGCCCGGCATCGTCCGTGCTTTCATCGCAGCAAGCCCGGGATCCTTTGCTCGGCCGCCTGCCGCGCTGTGCCAAGGTCGTCTCGATACGCATGGCGCAGCGCTGACGATCCGACCGCTTGGCGCGTTTCATGGTGGGGTCCAGGCCGATTCGCCTCGGCTCTGGCGAGGCCTGATTTTTTCCACCCTGTCTGCGTCCGGCGTTCGGGGTCAGGTTGCGGGTGACGGCGGGCAGCGCGCTCGTCGGCGGCTTCAGGAGAACCGAGATGCCCCGATTGACCCCCACCTTTCGCCCGTCCGGCCGCATTGCCCTCGTGCTCGGTCTCTGGCTTACCGCCGCTGTGGCGCTGCCCGCCGCGGCCGAGGTGAAGATGTCGGGCAATGACGGCGTCAAGGCCGGCGGGTCGATCACCAACGAGCTGCAGATCAAGAAGCTCACCACCTCGGCCCAGGGCAAGAACGCCAAGGCCGTGCTGCGCGGCAACACCATTCAGCGGACCACGGCCGGCGGCAACATCTCCAACGTCACAGAGATCGACGAGCTGACCCTGCGCGCCGAGGGCAAGAACGCCGTCAGCAAGATGGCGGTGGGCACGATCAGCGACGTCGAGGCCGGTGGTGACATCACCAACCAGGTCACGGTCGGCACCAGCACCAACACCGCGAGCGGCGCCGGCGCCTATGCCTGCACCGAGCTGGGCACGCTGGGCGGCCCCGGATTCTGTGACTGACCGACCTACCGTGGTACGGCGCGGCGGGTTGCCTCGGCCGGCTGGTCCACGTACCAAAGTGTCAACGAGAGCCTCGGGCGCCTTCGCATTATCAAAGGCTTGGGCGTGGGCACAGAAACGAAAGGGTGGATGAGATGCGACGCCGACGTCCTTACGCCGGGCTTCTGGCCCTCCTGGCACTGGCGGCTTGCGGCGGTGACAGCGAACCGCGCCAGCTGCAGCCGGTGGCCACGCTGCCCACCCACCAGGCCACGCCGGCCGCCGATGCCGGGACCGCCCTGGTCGAGGCGCGGCGCTGCGGCCGGGCGATCGCCGTGGCCGCCCGCTGCAACTATGTGCGCGATGACCGGGATGTGGCGACGCTTCGCTTTGCCGTCCTGCAAGGCCTGGGCGAGCGCTACGGCACCGTCGTCGACCAGCCGCGGCTGACCGAGGCCGTCGATCTGGCGGTGCTCGACCGCCTGTCGACCATCGGCCAATGCGCCGTCGCCCCGTCTGACGTGCCGGTTGTGCAGGAAGGCCTCCGTGACGTGCTCGGCGCCTGTGCCGCGCCATGAGCCGGATGCCTGCAACATCGGCCGCGCAGGGCCGCTACCCGATCACGAGGGAGACCAGCATGTCGAGCATCGCCCTGGCGCGACCCTGCCCAAGGTGCTGGCCGCGCCTGCTTGCGGCGAGCGCCGTCGCGCTGGCGCTCGGCGGTCCGGCGCTGGCCCAGGACGTGGGCGCGTTGGTCACCTACCGCGCCGACAATCGTGCCGGATCGGCGGCGACGGCCGGGGTCATCGCCGAGCTGATCGCCGAGCGCAGCCAGTCGGCGGCGGTGCAGAGCCGGGCCCGCTCGCTGGCGCCGCAGGGGAGCTTGAGCGTGGGCGCGGACGAGCTGCTCTTGGATATCGGTGCCTACGACCTCATCGCACGGTTGAGCGGCGACAGGCCGGCCACGGCTCTGGCGGTCACCCGGAGCGAGCCCGCCGCCGTGGCGCCGACGCCACCCGCTTCGCCGGCGGCACCCGCGACTGCGCGCTCCGCCGCGCCGCCCGTGTCCACGCCCGAGCCGGCCGCGGCGCCGGTGGTCCAGACCGCCGCCGAGCGCCGGGCCGCGGCCCAGGAGCGCTCCGGCGGGAACTGGAACACGGGCTTCTCGGGCTTCAACACGGCGGTCAATGATCGCGGCGGCGGTGGGGGCGGTCCCGGTGGGGGCGGCGGCTCGAGTGGCGGCGGTGGTGGTTCGTCAGGTGGCGGCGGTGGTGGCGGTGGCGGCTCCGGTGGCGGCGGTGGTGGTAGTGCCGCCAGTGCCGGCGGCGGTGGCGGCGGCGGTGCCGGAACCTTCTGAGCGGAGGCGGACCATGTGGTCAGAGCTGAGCAGCAGACCTGCGATCGTCCAGCGGGGCGTGGCCTTTCTCACGGCGCTGGTCGTCGGGGTCGCGCTCGCCGGTGCTGCCGCCAGCGGCAAGGCGCTGGCGGCAAGTGGCCGGCAGGCGCTGGTGATCGGCAACGAGGCCTATGCGCATCTGCCGTCGCTCGACAACCCGGCGCTCGACGCGCATCTGCTGGCGGCCACGCTGGAGCGGCGCGGCTTCGCCGTCGAGCGGGTGATCGACGGCGACTACGAGACGATGCGGGCGGCGGTCAGCCGTTTCCGCGTGGCGGCCGAGGATGCCGAGGTGGCGCTGGTCTACTATGCCGGGCACGGCATGCAGGTGGACGGCGTCAACTATCTCTTTCCGGTCGGCGCCGACATCCGGACTCGTGAGGACCTGGACCGCCAGGCGGTCAGGGTGCCGCTGCTGCTGCACGAGCTTCAGCGGGCGTCGCCGGGGATCGGCATCCTGGTGCTCGACGCCTGCCGCGACAACCCGGTGGCGGCGCTCGAGGCGGCGCTGGCGCAGCAGTCGACCCGCTCGCTCCGGCCGCGCCAGGGCCTGGCACCGGTCGAAACGGCGACCGGGCTGCTGATCGCCTACGCCACATCGCCGGGCCAGGTGGCGCTCGACGGCCCGGCCGGCGGCAACAGCCCCTATGCCGAGGCGCTGGCCCGCTACCTCGACGAGCCGGGGCTCGAGATCGGCATTCTGTTCCGCAAGGTCAGCGCTGCGGTGCGCGCCGCCACGGCCGGCTCGCAGGTGCCCTGGACCGAGGCGTCGCTCACCGGCGAGCCGCTGGTGCTCTACCCGGATCCCGGCGCCGGCACCCGTGATGCGATCGCCGAGCTGAACCGTGCGCTGGACGAGAGCGATCCGAGCCGCCAGCGCCTCGCCCTTGCCCGCTTCGTCGAGGCCAATGCCGGCACGCCGGCAGCCGATCTGGCCAGCGCCTATCTGGCCGAGATGCAGACGACCGCAGCCGCGGTCGCGATCGCCGATCCGGTCTCGCCCGAGACGACGCTCGCCGCCTGGCAGCGGGTCAACCTGATGGCCAGCACCGTGGCGGAAGGCTTCGCCGGCGAGCTGTTCGCGACCCTGCACGGGCCGGCACCGTCCTCGATTGGCGGCCAGCTCGCCGGTCCCCGCGCCGGCAGCGTGGTCGGTGCCGAGGCGGCCGAGCTGCTCTGGCCCCTGGTCCAGGCGAGCGGCCGGACGAGCGACTACGAGCGCTATCTCGATCTCTTCCCGAACGGCCCGCGCTCCGAGGCGGCGACGACCGCGTTCGAGCTGGCCTCGCTGACCCTGCCGACGGCCGTGCCCTCGAGCGGCTCGAGTGCCGAGCGCGAGAGGACGCGACGTGTGCCCGTGGTGGTCGGCACCGGTCCGGTGATGCTGCCGCTGCCGGCGGGCGAGGCGCCCATCGTGCTGATCGAACTCGCCGCGCTATGGCCGCCTGCGCGCCTTCGATGCGGCTGGCGACGAGGTGCGTCTGGGTGACGAGCCGGCCCGCGTGGCGAGCGTGCGCTACGAGCCGCCGCTGGTCATGCGCACCGGCGTCGACACGCTGTCGCTGGCTGCCGTGACGCCGGCTGCCGCAGAGCTGGGCCGGTCGCGCTCGCTGGAGCCGGCGAGCGAGACGGTGACTGGCGAGGCGGTGCCTGGTGAGACGGTGGATGGTCAGCCCGCGACGTCGGACGCGGCGTTGCCGGGCGGCTCGGCCATGGTGGCGGCGCTGGCGCCGGGTGCCGCCAGCGCCCTGGGTGAGCGCCTGGTGGTGCAGCTCGAAATCGGCGTGCATGCCTGTGATCGGGAGGCCAGCACGCGCTTCGACACGCAAGGCGTGGTGCTCGGCCTGTTTCGGCACGAGATCGACGCCGATCGGGCGATCCGTGCCTGTGAGAGCGCCGTGGCGCAGTTCCCGGAGGTTGCGCGCTTTCACTACCATCTGGGCACGGCCATCGACGAAGGGGGTGATCCCGAGGCTGCCGTGCCCCACTACCGGCGCGCGGCGGCGCTCGGCCATTGGCAAGCGGTCAACCGGCTGGGCTTCTTCCACGAAACCGGCCGCGGCTTGCCGGTCGACTTCGCCAAGGCGCGCGAGCTCTACGAGACCGCGGCGGCCCAGGGCGACACCCATGCCATGAACAATCTCGGCCGCGCCTATCGTGACGGTGACGTCGTGCCGGCCGACCGCGACAAGGCGATCGACTGGTTTCTCGCTTCCGCCGCCAACGGCAACAGCTACGCCTACAACAATCTCGGCTACATGCTGCTCGACGAGGGCGATACCGAGAGCGCCTTGCCGCTGTTCGAGCAGGCGGCGGCGGCGGGCGACATCTACGGCGAGAACAATCTGGGCTACGTCTACCACAACGGCATCGGCGTTCCGCAGGACGTGGCTCGTGCGATCGAGCACTACGAGGCGGCGGCCGAAGGCGGCCAGCCCAATGCGCCGATCAATCTGGGCTTCATCTACCGCGACGGCGCGCCGGGCGTCGCCGCTGACGTGCACCGCGCCGCCTTCTGGTTCGCCGAGGCGGCCAAGGCCGGCAATCTCTGGGGATCGGTGCATCTGGCGTCGCTGCACGCGGCCGGCGCGTTGGGCGCGCCGGACCCCGAGCTGGCGGCCAAGCTGCTCGCCCGGGTCGCCTGGCTCGATGCGGCCGACGGCCGCTACGCAAAATCGCAGAACCATGGTGGCGCCGGCGGCGCCGCGCGCGAGCGCTTCGCGGAGCTGCCGGTGCGGGCCGTCGTCCAGGCGGTGCAGGCCGAGCTGGCGCGGCTGGGCTTCGATCCGGGGCCGGTGGACGGCTTGCCCGGCAGGCGCACCGATGCGGCGCTCCAGGCTTTCCTCGGCGCCGCCGAACCGCAGCTGCCGGCGGAAGTGTCGCCGATCGAGATCCTGGCCGAGCTGGTTCGCCGGCCGGCCGCTTGAGCCGGCGAGAAGCGCTCGCCAGCCTCAATTGTCCTGCAACCTAAAGGGATATGCCTCTCTAGCTTGCAACACCAGATCGGCCCGCCTACCACTGTCTCATCACGAGGTCCGTCCCTGCCGGACAGGGCGGTGGGCCGATGCAACTGAGGAAGGATAGGCGTCATGCGCTATCGACTTCATGTCGCGGGGGTGCTCGGAAGCCTGCTCCTCGCGAGCTGCGGCAGCAACGACGTTTCTGAATGGGTGCCGGACGTCCCTGCGTTGACCGGTCCGTCGACGCCAGCGGTCGATGCCGGCACGGCGCTGGCCGAGGCGCGCCGTTGTGGCCGCGCCATCGCGGTTGCCGCCCGCTGCAATTTCCTGCGCGACGACCGTGACGTGGCAGCGCTGCGCTTCACGGTGCTGCAGGGCCTCGACCAGCGCTACGGTGCGGTCGTCGACGAGCCGCGCCTGACCGAGGCGGTCGATCTGGCCGTGCTCGATCGCATGGCGACGATCGGCCAGTGCACCATTCCCTCCCGCGACATGCCGGCGGTGCAGAGTGGCCTGCGCGACGTGCTTGGCACCTGCGCGGCCCCGTGACTGCCGCTGAGCCTGCAACCGTTACCCGGCCGAAGGCGAGGCCGAGCAAGAAAGGACACGCCATGACGACGACATCCAGCATCCGGCTCGCGAGCGCCATGACCCTGGTCGTGGCGATGGCCGCGCCGGCCGTGGCCCAGGACGTGAGCTCGCTCGTCACCTTCCGCGCCGACAACCGCTCGGGCAGCGAGGCGGCGGCCGGGGTCATCGCCGAGCTGATCGCCGAGCGCAGCCAGTCGGCGGCGGTGCAGAGCCGGGCCCGCTCACTGTCGCCCCGGGGCGCGCTGGAGCTGGGCCCGACCGAGCTGCTGCTGGACATCGGCGCGAATGGCTATGTCGACAGCGTCGGCCTCGTCGCACCGGTGGCACAGCCGGCCGTGGCACGACCGGCGGTCGACGCCCAGCCGGCCCGGGTCGAGCCCGTGGCGGCGCCAGCGGTGGCTGCACCGGCCCGGGTGGCGCCGGCACCGGTCGTAGCGGCACCGACGCCGGTGTCGACGCCCGTGCGCCCGGCCACCACCTCCGGCCGCAACTGGAATGCCGGTGGCGGCACCTCGGCGATCAATGATCGTGGCGGCAACAACGGCGGCGGTGGCGGTGGCAGCGGCGGTGGCGGTGGCGGCGGTGGCAGCGGCGGTGGCGGTGGCGGTGGCAGCGGTGGTGGTGGCGGCGGATGGAACTGACCGCCGGGCTGTCGGTCAGGCTTGCGACGGCGGCCACGCCGCCGTCGGGCCGGCCTCGCCGCCGCAAGCCGCGCCTCCGCCGGACCGTCGGGCTGACGCTGGCGGCCCTCCTGCTCTCGGGCGTATCGCATGCGGCCTTCGCCACCGAGCGCTACGCGCTGCTGATCGGCAATGCCGCCTATGCGAGCCTGCCGGCGCTGGACAACCCGGCCCAGGACGCGGCCCTCCTGGCCCGGACCCTGGAGCGGCTGGATTTCACCGTGCGGGTCGCCCGGGACGCCGACTATGACGGCATGCGGGCGGCGATCGACGGCTTTCGCCGGGAGGCTGCGGGCGCGGAGGTCGCGCTGGTCTACTATGCCGGGCACGGCGTGCAGGTGGACGGCGTCAACTACCTCCTGCCGGTCGATGCCGAGGTTCGCGGCCGGGACGATCTGCGCCGCGAGGGGCTGGTGCTGCCGTTCCTGCTGCACGAGATCGAGACGGCGTCCCCGGCGTTCGGCATCCTCGTTCTCGATGCCTGCCGCGACAACCCGATCGCCGCGCTCGAGGAGCAGCTGGCGCAGCAGGCCGGGCGCTCGCTGGCGCCGCGAGAGGGCCTGGCGCCGACCACCTCGTCGAGTGGGCTTCTTATCTCGTATGCCACTGCCCCCGGGCAGGTGGCGCTCGACGGCCCGTCCGGCGGCAACAGCCCGTTCGCCGAGGCGCTGGCGCACTATCTGGGCGAGCCGGGGCTCGAGATCGGGCTTCTGTTCCGCAAGGTGAGCGCCAGGGTGCGCGCGGCCACGGCCGGCGCCCAGGTGCCCTGGACGGAGGCGTCGCTCACCGGCGACACGCTGGTCTTGAACCCGGCGCCGACCCGGCCGAGCCAGACCGATGCGATTGCCGAGCTCAACCGGGCCCTGGACCAGGAAGACCCGATCCAGCAGCGCCTGGCGCTCACCCGGTTCACCCGCGCGCATGGCGACACGCCGCTGGCGCAGCTGGCCACGGCCTATCTGGCCCGGCTCGAGCCGCAGGGGCCGATCGCCGGCGTTCAGCTCGCGAGCTTTGAGACGGCGGTGGCCGATCAGCAGCGGGTCGAGCTGGTCGCCGGCAGCGCCGCCGCGCCCCTGGCGAACGAGCTCTTCGCGGCGCTCCATGCGCCACCGGCGCCAGCAGCCGATGCCGAGGCGGCTCCGGCCCAAATTTCGGCGCCCCAAGTTTCGGCGGCCGAGGCCGCTGCCGGCGCGGCGCCACCGCCGAGCGATGCCGCGAGCCTGCTCTGGCCCCTGGTCACTGCTGCCGACCGGCCGAACTACTACGAGCGGTTCCTGGCCCTCTTCCCGGAGGGCCCGCATGCCGGCTCGGCTGAGGCCGCCGTCCAGCTGGCGTCGCTCGAGGCCGAGCTGCCGAGCCTGCCGTCGTCACGGAACGTGGCCGAGGCGCCCGTGCTGGTGCCGGTGGTGGTCGGCACGGGGCCGGTCGAGATACCGCTGCCGCAGCCTGAGCGGGCCGTCATTCTCCGCGAACCGCCGCGGCACGGGCGGCTGATCGCGGTCGATCCGGCGGGTACGGAGCTGCCCTTGGGTGCCGTGCCGGTGCAGGTCGCGTCGCTGCGTTACCTGCCGCCTCAGGCGCTGCGCCGGGGTGTCGACGAGGCGGTGCTCGAGCTGGTGGCGCTCGCGGCGAGCGATGCGCCCCAGACCGATGTGCCCGCTGTGACGCGCTCGCTGGAGGCAGCGGGCGACGCGCCGACGGCAGGAGACGCGACCGCCGAGCCGGAAGCGGCCGGCGATGCCTATGTGGTGCAGCTCGAGATCACCACCGATCCGTGCGACCAGCTGGCCGGCAACCGCTTCGACCCGCAGGGCGTCGTGCTCGGCAATTTTTTGGGCGAGATCGACACTGGGGCCGCGATTTCGGCCTGCGAGGCGGCCGTCGCCGCCTATCCCGACGAGCCGCGCTTCATCTACCAGCTCGGCCGCTCGGTGGAGCAGGCGGGGGACTACGAGCGTGCCGCCGAGCTCTACGAGGAGGCGGCGGCGGCCGGTCATCTGCTGGCCGTCTACCGGCTGGGCTATCTCTTTCTGATCGGCCGCGGCGTGCCGCTCGATGTCGACAAGGCGATCACCTTCTTCGAGACGGCGGCCGCCGGCGGCGAAACCTACGCCATGAACAGCCTGGCCCGGATGTATGCGGCAGGCGACGGTGTCGAGCAGGACCGTGACAAGGCCATGGACCTCTATTTGCGCGCGGCGGCCCAGGGCAACACCTTCGCCTACAACAATCTGGGCTACCTACTTGCCGAGGAGGGCCGGGGGGACCGGGCCTTGCCGCTGTTCCAGGCCTCGGCGGAGGCGGGCGACATCTACGGCTACAACAACATGGGCTACGCCTATCAGCGCGGCATCGGCGTCGAGCCGGACATCGAGACGGCGATCGGCTGGTACGAGCGGGCGGCCGAGGGCGGCCAGCCGAACGCGCCGATCAATCTGGGCTTCATCTACCGCGACGGCGCGCCGGGGCTCGAGCCCGATTTTGAGCGTGCCGCGTTCTGGTTCGCCGAGGCGGCCAAGGCCGGCAATCCTTGGGGCTCCGTGCATCTGGCGGCCCTGCGTGATGCCGGGCTGATCGGTGACGGTCCCGACCCGGCGGCGGCGGCGAAGCTGCTGGCCCGGGTCGCCTGGATCGACGGCGAGGCGGCGCGCGACGCAGCGGAGCAGAACTATGGCGGCGCCGGCGATGCCGCCCGCGAGCGCTTCAGCGAGCTGCCGGTAAACGCGGTCGTCATGGCGGTGCAGTCCGAGCTGCAACGGCTGGGCTTCGATCCCGGGCCGGCGGACGGGCTGCCCGGCCGGCGCACCGAGGCCGCGATCGATGCGTTCCTCGCGTCGACCGAGCCGCCCTTGCCGGCGGACTTGCCGCCGATCGACATCCTGGCCGAGCTGGTTCGCCGCCCGGCAGTGTGATTGCGGACGCCCGCGGCCGGGTCAGATGACCGGCTGGGCGGCTTGCTCGCCGAGCACGGTCTGCCGCACCAGGCCCAGGCAGGTGGCGAGGCTCGCCTCGTCGGGTGCGGCGCCCAGCGAGAGGCGAAGCGACGGCGGGGCGGTCGACCGGCCCACGGCGAAGACGTCGAGCGGCGTCGTCTGGATGCCGGCGTTGGCGAGATGGAGCAGGGTCGTCGCGGTATCGAGCCCGGCCGGCAGCTCCAGCAGCACGTGCAGCGCATTGTCGCGACTGGTGATGGCCTGCCCCGCGAGCGCCTCCAGCGCCACCCGCCGACGGCCGACCAGGGCCGCGCGCTGCTGCTCCAGGGCCATGCTCAAGACGCCTGCCGCCGCGAGCCGCGCCACCGTCTCGGCGATCAAGGGTGAAACGCCGACGGCCAGATGCGCCTGAGCGGCGACCAGCTGCGGCATGCGCGATGGCGGCGCCACGACGCAGCCGAAGCGCAGGCCGGGCGCCAGGAACTTCGACAGACTGGTAACCAAGAGCGTGTCGTCGGGTGCCATCTCGCGCAGCGACGGCAGGCCGGTGGCGGCCACCGGCGTGTAGACGGCATCCTCGACCAGCACGAGGCCGTGCCGGCGGATCGCCCCGATCAGGGCCTCGCGGCGGGCGACCGATGCCGTCGCCAGGGTCGGGTTCTGCAGATCCGGGCTGAGGATAACGGCGGTCGGGCGGTGCTGGCGCGCCTGCGCGTCGAGGCTCTCGGGCAGCGCCCCTTCGTCATCCATGGCGATCGGCTGCACCTTGAGGCCGAGGCGGCCGGCGAGACCGTGATTGCTGGCGTAGGTCAGCGCCTCCATCAAGATCGTGTCGCCGGGCCGGGTGACCGCGGCCAGCGCGACCGCCATGCCGTTCTGGGTACCCTGCGCCGGCAGGACGGTATCCGGGTCGACCGGACCGGCGAAGGTCTGGAGCCATCTGGCGAGGGCCGCGCGGTGCGCCGGCAGGCCGCCATAGGGGGGGTAGGTGAGCAGATGGGCAAGGTCTTGCCCCTGCGCTGCGATCTCGCCCAGCGTGCGGAACACCTCGGCCTGCACGGGCACCGCCACGGGCCGGTTGACGGCCAGGTCGTGCAGCGGCCGCGGGCCGCCCCAGATCGACAGATGGCGCGGCTCCGGGATCGTCGTGCCGCGGCCCGGATCGAGCACGAAGGTGCCGCGGCCGACCTCGCCCTTGACCAGCCCGCGCTTGAGCAGCAGCGCATAGGCCCGGCCGACCGTGCCGACCGTGACCTCGAGGTCGTAGGCGAGGTCGCGCTGCGCCGGCAGCCGCTCGCCGGGCTTGAGCCGCGCCGTCTTGATCGCCCCTTCCAGGCAGTCGGCGAGTGCCCGGTAGCGCGGGCCGGCATTGCTGGCGAGCTCGGCAGCGGAGACGGTCATCGATCATCCCTATTGTAACGGTGACAATGTAATAATTGACTCGAAAATGCCGTCAATGCGAATCATCATTTCGGTGCAATGCATGGCAGGAGTGATGGCAATGGTCTCAATAAACGGTGCAATCGCGGATTTCAGGCGGCAATGGCTGCCCGAGGGTGGTTTCGTCGCGAAGCGCCTCGCGCAGGTCATCGAGCGCTGGGCAACGCGTCGCCGGGAGCGGCTGGCCCTGGCCGAGCTGGACGACCGGCTGCTGCGCGATATCGGCATCGATCGGCTCACTGCACGATCTCGAGGCCGACCGGCCCTTCTGGGAAGGCGGCGAGCGGCGGCAAGGGAGATGGTGGTGATGGCGCGGCGCCTCGCCTTTCGGACGCTCGACGTCTTCACTGACGAGCGTTTCCGCGGCAATCCGCTCGCCGTCGTGCTCGACGCCGGCGGGCTCGAGACGGCCGAGATGCAGGCGATCGCGGGTGAGTTCAACCTCTCGGAGACGGTGTTCGTCACCTTCATCGATGCGGCTGCCGCTCGCGCCGACATTCGCATCTTCACGCCCAGGGCAGAGCTGTCCTTTGCCGGCCACCCGACCGTGGGCACCGCACTGCTTCTGGCGCGCAATGGCCTGGGCCAGCGGCACGAGGCGGGGCTCGATCTGGTGCTGGCGGAAGGGGCGGGCGATGTGCCGGTCGCCATCGACCTCGACGGCGGCCATCCGGCACGGGCGCGATTCACGGCGCCGGGTCAGTCGACGATCGGAACGCCGGTCGATGCGGCGCCCGTGGCGGCGGCGCTCGGTCTCGATGCCGGCGACCTCACCGACATCCAGCCGCGCTCGGCCGGGTTCGGCGTCCTGTTTCTGATGGTCGAACTGGCCTCGCTCGATGCCTTGGCCAGGGCGTCGCTCACCATGCCGCCGGCGGCGCTGCTCGACGCCGGGCTCGACAATGGCGTCTATCTGTTCACCCGCGCGACGCCGGACGGCACGGTTCGGGCACGCATGTTCGCGCCCTTGCACGGCATCGCCGAGGATCCGGCAACGGGCTCCGCTGCCGCCGGGCTGGCGGTGCTGCTGGCCAATGCGGACCCGGCGTCGACGCTGGATGGCAGCTGGCGGATCGTGCAAGGCGTCGAGATGGGCAGGCGGAGCGTCATCGACGTCACCGCGGCCAAGCGCGACGGTGCAGTCGGTCCGGTCACCGTCGCCGGCGGCGCGGTGGCGGTTAGCGAGGGATGGATCGAGGCCTGAGCCGATGAGTGTCGCTGGGACCGTCTTCACCGCCGTTGGTGCCAGGCGGGGTGCGCTGGCCATGCTGCCACTGTTGCCGGGCATCGTCGCGTTCGGTCTGCTCTACGGGTTTCTCGCGACCCGGACCGGGCTCTCGACGCTCGAGGTCGGGCTGTTCTCGGCTTTCGTCTTCGCCGGCGCGGCGCAGTTCCTCGCACTCGAGCTGTGGCGGGAGCCGTTGCCGGTGATGACGCTGCTTATCGGCGGCGTCGTCCTCAATCTGCGGCACGTGCTGATGGGGGCGGCGATCATGCCCTGGCTGCGGCCGATCGGCGGCTGGCGGGCGCATGGCAGCCTCTACTTCATGGTCGACGAGAGCTGGGGGCTGGCCATGGCCGAGGCGCAGCGTGGTGGCCGTGATGCCGCCTACCTTCTCGGCGCCGGGGCGACGCTCTGGGTCTTCTGGGTCGCGAGCTCGCTTGCCGGCACCATGGCGGGCGACGTCTCGGCCTTGGTCGAGCGCTTCGGCCTGGCCTTTCTCGCCACCGCCTTCTTCACCGTACTGCTCGCCGGTTTCTGGCGGAGCCGTGCCGACCTCCTGCCCTGGGGCGTGTCGGCCGCGGTCGCCGTCCTGGCCAAGCAGCTCCTGGCCGGCACCTGGTACATCGTGCTCGGTGCGGTTGCCGGCAGCCTGATCGCGGCCGTCCTGCATCGTCGTGGGCGGGGCGCGGGGGCGGGCCGATGATCGAGGTCTCCGTCATCATGGCGCTGGCGGTTGCCACCTACGCGACGCGGATCGGCGGCTATCGGCTGGCCCTGCGCGTCCAGCCGAGCCCGTTCGTCGAGGCGTTCATGACGGCGATGCCGGGCGCCATCTTCGCGGCCCTGGTGGCACCGATGGTGCTCGTGGCCGGACCGCCCGGCTGGCTCTCCGCCGCCATCGGCTTCATCGCGATGCGCTTGTCGGGCAATTTCTTCCTGGCGCTGACGGCCACCATGACGGTCTATCTGGCACTCATTCTCGCTGTTGGAGCCCCTGGCCCATGAACCTCTACGAGATCTGGTGCGACCTGAAGCCGGGCATGTCGGACTTCACCTTCGCCGAGCGAACGGCCGACTGGCTGGGCAAGCTCAAGGACGAGGGCGCCATCGAGGGCTTCCGCCTCAGCCGCCGCAAGCTCGGCCTCGGGCCGCGACCAATGGGCGAGTTCCACATCCAGATCGAGGTTCTGGACCTGGCACAGCTCGACAAGGCCTTCCTGATCGCTGCCAGCCGGGCCGAGCCCTATGAGCTTTTACACCATTGCGTCAATCACATGGTCGAGAATGTGACCTTCGCGCTTTACCGGGATTTTCCCGATGCGGTGCGCGAGGTCGGGGCGGAGCGGTTTTGAGGCCCAGATGGCCTATTCGGCGCCGAGCGGCGGGCCGGTGAAGCTGAGGTGATGACGTTCGGCGGCTTCGTTGATCGCAGCCATGTCTTCCGGGATGCGGAACCGGCCCTTGGCCATCTCGGTGAAGAAGCCTTCGAAGCCGCCGGGCGTCAGGATGGTCAGATGGCGGCTGGGCTCGTCGCCGGACACGCGAAAGGTGTGTGGGGTGCCGCGCCGCACGAAGATCGTCTCACCGGCCTTCCTGTGGCAGAGGCTGCCGTCGACCCAGAAGTCGCAAGAGCCAGTCAAGAGGACGAAGGTCTCGTCCTCTTGGTGATGGATGTGGCGCGGCGGCCCGGACTGCGGCGGCGACACGCTCTCGACGATCGACATCGCACCGCCCGTGTCGCTGCTGTTCAAAATGGTCCGGTAGGTGACGCCCAGCCATTCGATGGTTTCAGTGTCGATCGCGATTGCCGTCATGGCGGATCCTCTAAGGCCAACGAGGGAAAGCACTTGCGATCATTGCTTGGCGATGAAGAGCACGCGCTGATCGCGGCAGGTGCTCGCGTTACGGCCGAACGAGACTCTATACGACTGCGAACGGCTGGCCTCCAAAGGCTTTCTTGGGCCGCTTGCGCGAAAGGCGCGAAGGCCCTGAAGTTTGGGTCGCCCGTACCGACGACCTGACACGTCTAGAGAGGGAGAGTGACAATGGCGAAGCTGGCGGTCGAGGCATTGGCGGTGGCGCCGCGGGCCAAGGCGTCGAACTATCCGGAGCCGTTTGCGTCGCGGATGCAGAAGCGGGTGAAGCGGCAGCTGGGTGACCGGTTCGGGCTGAAGGCGTTCGGGGTGAATCTGACCGAGCTGCTGCCGGGGGGCGAGTTGGCGCTGCTGCATCGGCACACGACGCAGGACGAATTCGTCTACATCCTCGATGGCCGGCCGACGCTGGTCACTGATCAGGGCGAGGAGGAACTCGAACGATCATCGGCTCGCTCGGAAACAGGCCTGTGTTCTACGAAGGTCATTGACCCGGCATGTTGGCGAGCTGAGCGGGGCCGAGGATGTCCCATCTGGCGAGCCTCATGACGCTGGCGGTCACATTCCGGACTTGAGGCAGAGCCAGATGGGGACTCTGGGACGAAGCCCTCTACTTTTGGCGGTGAGCTTAGTTTCGCGAACGCCCGCCCGAAAACTTCGCAGATTTCCTGAGTGTAGATCATTATGACCTCCCCGGGGTTGTCCAGATCAGGGCCACTGTGAGCTTCTTCGACCACCTTCAGAACGCCATTGGCGCCGTCCGTTGTCGTCGAACGGAACATAACATACACGGGCGCGTAAGCGGCCGGGAACCCACCAAGTCAATCAAATTGGGCAAGGGATCACCGGGAGAAGGCAGACGAAGCTCAACTCGCAGTGACGCAGACCCAGTTGCCGCTGGTTCGCCGGCAACGATATCCAAAGTCTTGTTCCCAAAGATAGTTGGAGCTCCCGAAAAACCTAGTTGAAGATGTCGGCGATATTTTGTGCGAATCCCATCGCATGATTCGTGTGTAGCTCGATCCGTATACCTGCTCCATCGTTAGACAACCCTTTCTCTAGAATAGAACCGTTGATGCGAGTTCTAAGATCTTGATCAGAATTGCTCTTGATGTAGTCATCAGCAAGACCGGCATAATCTATCAAGCAGAACGTTTCAAAAGCACCGTCAGTCCAGCCAGTATAGTCTGGAACGGGTGGAAAGAAATTGCTCGTAGTGCCTTGTGAGGCTAGAAAATCAGATAAGGGCCGCTTGGCAGTTTTGGCATCGACAGATACAGGAACGGCAATTACCAGGGCCATGAGTGCTATGGAAAACTTGCCTAAGCCTTGCATTAATTGGACCTCCCTGTGGGTATTTCGTTGAGGTGCGCCAAACGCTTGCAGCCTTCAACCGAGCCCAGCGCAGAAACGCAGCTTATGGCTTTCCCGAATTAAGAGATGCGCGCTTTGATCTGAATCAATCTTGAGGTGCTTAGATCGGATCTGTTCCGCACCGATTGGTAGATCAGAGCTAAGTTGACGCTTGGGGGAAATCATGATGGCCCCTCGCTCCCACGGTTGCTGAGTAAGTAAGAATGAGGAGGAGAAAATGGCGAAGCTGGCGATTGAGGCCTTGGCGGTGGCGCCGCGGGCCAAGGCGTCCAACTATCCGGAGCCGTTTGCGGCGCGGATGCAGAAGCGGGTGAAGCGGCAGCTGGGTGACCGGTTCGGGCTGAAGGCGTTTGGTGTGAATCTGACCGAGCTGCTGCCGGGGGGCGAGTTGGCGCTGCTGCATCGGCACACGACGCAGGACGAATTCGTCTACATCCTCGACGGGCGGCCGACTCTGGTCACCGACCAGGGCGAGGAGGCGCTGGCGCCCGGCATGTGCGTAGGGTTCCCGGCGGCCGGCGTGGCGCACCAACTGGTCAATCGGACCGAAGCCACCGTTCGCTACCTCGAGATCGGCGACCGGCGGGCGGACGATGCGGCCAGCTATCCGAACGACGACCTCGCCGCCGCCATGGGGCCGGATGGCCAGTGGCTGTTCACGCGGAAGGACGGTTCGGCCTATTGAGGGCAGATGGCAAAGACGGGACCTGACGCCATTTAGCCGATGGCATGCGATATGGTGGAATGTATTGCTATTCATATGGGCATTGATATGGTCCGTGTAGGATCGTGAGCTGGACCTTCGAATGGAACGACACCAAGGATGCGCACAATCGCGTCAAGCATGGCGTCGGCTTTGTCGACGCTCAGCGCGCATTCTTGGACTTGCGGCGCGTGATTGCGGTGGATGCTGCCCATAGTGTTGCGGAGCCTCGCTATTTCTGCCTGGGCATGGTGGACGGACGCATCATGACGGTTCGCTTCACGGTCCGGGGCAGCACGATCCGGATCATCGGTGCCGGCTACTGGCGCAAGGGGCGGAGGGCGCATGAACGCGAGAACGGCTGAAGACACCGACGACCAGGGCGAGATCGTGGGCGATTTGCGTCGCGTCGCCGACATGCTGCCGCCGCCGGACCAACTCGTCTTGCGCGAGGACACGGTGAAAGTGACGCTCGCCTTGAGCCGTCGCTCGGTCGAGTTCTTCAAGAGTGAAGCCGCTAAGCAGAAAGTGCCCTACCAGCGCATGATCAGGGCATTGGTCGACGAGTACACGCGACGGATGCGCTGAACGGAAAGGCCAGTGGGCGCAGGGGTCTCCGCCGTCGCGGCTGTCGCCTTGGTTCGGTTCGGCCGCCGCCGGCCTACGCCATCGTCGATGGCGCCGCTACGCCAGTTGACCGATGTTGCTCTTGAGTGGCGCGTGCGAACGTTGGAGCCTCTTCACCGATGGAGGACCGACGGATGACCGTCTCGAAACGCACGACCCTCAATGCCGGCGCGATCGCCTGCCTTGCAGCCATCGTTGCCGGTGGGCCCGCCCTGGGCGCTGAAGGCGATGCGGCGCTGATCGCGGACGCGCTCCGGGCGGCACCGCCCAATATCCGCGACACGGCCACCGTCTCGGACCTCCAGGGCAACATCCTGCGTGCCGGAACCGGCGACTACACCTGCTTTCCCGCACCGCAGGGCGTTGCAGGGCCGATGTGCATGGACGGCGA
>CAVOZQ010000005.1:0-83594 GCA_963700945.1 uncultured Alphaproteobacteria bacterium | reverse complement strand
CCGGCACAGCTTGGCGAAGAAGCCCTCGACGACGTTGAGCCAGGAAGGCGAGGTGAGATGAAATGGAAGGTCCAGCCGGATAACGCGCGAGCCAAGCCTTAATCTTGGGATGCTTGTGCACGGCCCTTCTCGTCGGCTTTCTGCCGACGCCTGCTTCGCAACTCGGGATCGACGCCAACACGGTGAGCAAATGCCGCCGGCGGGTTGCCTAGCGTCGATGCGCCGGGCATTATGACGAACCGCGCTCCTGTGCGCCGCCCACGATTGGCGATGTCGCCGTCGCCGAGACGATCCGCAAGACGCTGGAGGAGACGCCACCGAACGCCACCCACTGGTCGCTGAAATCAATGGCACGCACCATCGGCTACTCGCCGTCGACGATCTAGCGCCTCTAGAAGGCCTTGTCAATTCAGCCTCCGCGCGCTGAGACCGTCAAGCTGTCTACAGAAACGCTGTTGGTGGACAAGGTGCGCGACATCGTCGACCTCTATCTGGCGCCGCCCGAGCGAGAACCGGTGCTGTGCGTCGACGAAAAAAGCCAAGTGCAGGCTTTCGATCGCTCACAGCCTTTATTGCCGATGCACCCGGGCCAACCCAAGCGGCGCACGCACGATTACAAGCGCCACGGCACGACTGCCGCCCTTGAGATCGACACGGGCAAGGTCAGCGCCAAGTGCTATGCGCGCCATCGCGGCAAAGAGTTTCTGAGCTTCTTGCGCCAGATCAATTGCGTCGTTCCAAGCAGCCTTGACGTTGATCTCGTGATGGACAACTACGCCACGCACAAGACCGCTCCGATCCGCGCCTTCCTCGCCAAACGGCCGCACTGGCACGTTCTTCTAACGCCCACATGCGCGTGCTGGGTCTATCAGGGCGAGCAATTCATTGCCGACCTCACCGAGCGGCAGATCCGGCGCGGTGTCCATCGTTCGACGCAAGGGCTGCAGCAGGCTGTCGAGGCAAACATTGCCGCTGTCAACGCCGATCCCGTACCGTTCCGCTCGACCAAATCCGCGGATGACATTCTCGCGGCCGTCCATCGCTTCTGCCTGCGCACCCTCGACACCGCCCACAGCCAGATCGCACTAATTTCCGAATTAAGATATTAGATTAATTTCCGTTCATTCGAAGTCGTATCCTGCCGACTTGAAGTCGTTTCGGCATTCATCGGCCGCGAACTGTTCGATGGCGGCGCTGATGGCGTTCGGGAGGTCGTCGATGGCCCGGGCCACTGTCTTCTGGAGCCAAGCCTTCAGCTTGGCGAAAGCCACTCGATCGGGCTGTAGTCGTGCCACTAGGCTCTGGGCCCAATCACAGCCAGAAAATGTAGATTGGAGCCAGGGCGACACGACCGTGGAACGTGCGAGCGAGTTTGTCTTGAATAGTCGCCACACGACGGGAATCCTTGAGCCGGCCGATCGCCATCCACCTGACCCCCGGTCAGCACTGCGGCATCAGGAGCGTCGAGGCGCTGCTCGCCAAGGTCCGAGCCTGCAAGCGCTTAATCGCCGACCGCGCTCATGACGCCGACGCTCTGCGACGGAAGCTACGCGACATTGTCATCAAAACGGTCATTCCGAGCAAGAAGAACCGGCTCGTCAAAATCCGCCACGACAAGGAGGCCTACTAGCAGCGATGGCACATCGCGGCGGCGATCGGCTGGCCGAGGAGGTCGGTGACGAGGTGGTTCTTCATGGAGCGCCCGCCTCGTGAGACGCCGATCGCCTGATCCTGTGCCGCTTTTCCTGGGTGCCACCAAGGGTCAAAGGACCATTGATCCTAGTGCTGGAGGGACGCGGTCAGCAGGCCGCGGAGGGCGAGCCGGGCGGTGGACCTTTACATAGGTACTGTCGACGGCAATAGCGCCGTCGAGATGTGAGGCTTCGGTCAAGTTCGTGAGCATTTATTGTCAAATTTTGCGACAGGACTAGGGATTGACACAATTGTAAATCATTGTTCGCGTCCCGTGCTCGCGCGGACAATCACGCTAGAGCATTTTCTAAGCTGATGGAATCGTTTGGAATTCCCATGGCCGGTGGTTTGTGATTGAAGATCGGAGCTGGTGAAGGAGGCCAGCCGTCATGGCTCTTGCGCTTTCGTTTTATCTGCGCCGCCGCGTTGTTGCCGCGGTCGTGGAGGGGATGTCATGCAGGGCCGCTTCGGCCCGCTTCGGCGTGGCCGCGTCCACGGCGATCAAGTGGCTGCAGCAATGGCGCCGCACGGGCGGGATCGAGCCGCAGCCGCGCGGGGGTGACAAGCGTTCGCATTGGCTGGAGACCCATGCCGCGGCAATCCTTGCGCGGATCGAAGAGACACCGGACATCACGCTTGCGGAGATCGTGGCGCATCTGGAGCAGCAGCACGGGTTCGCGGTGGCACCCAGCACGGTCTGGCGGCTGCTCGACCGCCACGGGCTCAGCTTCAAGAAAAACGGCGCACGCCGCCGGGCAGCAGCGGCCTGACGTCTGGCAGCGGCGGCTGGCTTGGTCCGAGGCCCAGCCCGAGCTGGCGCCCGAGCGCCTCGTGTTCATCGACGAGACCGGTGCCTCGACCAAGCCTCTTGGGGCTGCGGGGACCCCACGGCCCCGCAGGGGATGGCCAGACGCCACGGCCGGGCACGCAGGGGTGAGAGCGGTGCCGGGCGCCAGTGCCGCCCTCGACGGCCTGCTGGCCGTCGTCATGCCATGAAGCGGATGATTGGCCTGCTGGCCAATCACGGCCACTGGAAGACAGCCACCTTCGTCGGTGCCCTCCGCCACGACCGGATGACGGCACCCATGGTCCTCGACGGGCCGATGAACGGTGCCGCCTTCCAGGCCTGTGTCGAGCAGGTGCTCCTGCCGACGCTACGACCCGGCGACATTGTCGTTCTCGACAACCTGCCGGCCCACAAGCCGTCCGCCGTCCGTCTGACCATCGAGGCCACCGGTGCCGAGCTTCGCTTCCTGCCGCCCTACTCACCGGACTTAAACCCGATCGAGATGGCTTTCGCCAAGATCAAGGCTTGGCTCCAGAAGACGGCGGCCCGGACCATCGACGCCCTCTGGAACGCCATCGGCGCCGCCATCGAAAAGTTCACGCCCGGCCGAATGCCAAAACTACTTCCAGGCCGCGGGATACGACTTCGAATGATCGGAAAATGCTCTAGCCGACGCCGTATCTCAGCGTATGAAAAATGCCGTTCAAGACGCGAAGGTCATCAACACGTCGGATGCCCGGCTGATTCTGTGGCAGTATTGGCCTGGTCAATGACCAACCTGATTATCCGTTTTTCTCATCCAGCGATGATGGCCCGATACGGGCGCGGCTTGGCCTGCAGCGCGGCCCACATCAGGCGCTCGGTTATGGTGTCGAGTTGGTAGCGGCGGTTGAAGCGCCAGGCGAAGCTGGCGAGGTAGCGCTGGGCGTGTTTCTGGCTGACGTGGTGGTATGTTCCGGCGAGCGCCGTCTTGATGTTGCCGAGCGTCGTGTTCACCCAGTTGAACGACGGCCACTGCGCTGCCTTCTTGCCACTGCCGCTGAGCATCGGGAAGTGGTCGCAACCGGCGGCCTCGACGCTCCGCCAGCACGACAGGCCGTCGCTGACGATGTTGGTGCCGGTGGCGAAGCTCGACCGGGCCAGCTTGGCGATCTCGGCTTTGCGGAAGCCCTTGACCACGAGCAGCTTCAGGCGCCTCGGCTTGCGGTCGAGGCTCGTTTCGACCGCAGCGACGAACGGTGTCTTGCCGGCCGCACCGCGCCCACGCTTGCCGCCGCTGCGCACGCCGCCGAGATAAGCGTCGTCGAGCTCGACCCGGCCGCTCATCTTCGGCTTGCCGGCGTCGCGTTCCGCCATGGCGGACATCAGCTTCTGCTTCATCAGCCAGGCGGTCGGCTGCCGCACACCCAGTCGTCGCGCCAACTCGATCGAGCTGATCCCGCCCTTGGCCTGCGTCAACTCGTAGATCGCGCGAAACCACGTCGTCAGCGGCAGCTTCGTGCTGTGGAAGATCGTGCCCGCCGTGAACCCCGTCTGATGCTTGCAGGCGTTACACTGGACCTGCTTCCTGGTCTTCATCCGCGAATACTTTTCACAGCCGCACCGCTCGCAGACAAAGCCGCGGCCCCAGCGCATCTCGAACAGCACCGCCAGGCATTGCGCCTCGGTCCCGAACCGCGCCCGAAACGCCGGCTCGCTCAATCCACGCATCTTGGCCGCCAGATTATTCACTGTGCTCGCCTCCAATCCACCATAACCACATGATTCTGCTAGCATAGCTCGTAGACGAAAATAATGGATAATCAGGATGACTCCTAAACTTCGTCGATTAGCCAGAACAGATAGCCCATCCAATTGCTTGAACAACCATCCTCGATCAGCGCCGCTTCTCGCTGAAGATAGGGATTTAAACTCAATTCTACCTGATTATCCGTTTTTCTCATCCAGCGATGACGACCCGATACGGGCCGCGGCTTGGCCTGCAGCGCGGCCCACATCAGGCGCTCGGTCATGGTGTCGAGCTGGTAGCGGCGGTTGAAGCGCCAGGCGAAGCTGGCGAGGTAGCGCTGGGCGTGCTTCTGGCTGACGTGGTGGTAGGTGCCGGCGAGCGCGGTCTTGATGTTGCCGAGCGTGGTGTTCACCCAGTTGAACGACGGCCATTGCGCCGCCTTCTTGCCGCTGCCGGTGAGCATCGGGAAGTGGTCGCAACCGGCGGCCTCGACGCTCCGCCAGCACGACAGGCCGTCGCTGACGACGTTGGTGCCGGCGGCGAAGCTCGACTGGGCCAGCTTGGCGATCTCGGCCTTGCGGAAGCCCTTGACCACTTGCAGCTTCAGGCGCCTCGGCTTGCGATCGAGGCTCGTCTCGACCGCAGCGACGAACGGTGTCTTGCCGGCCGCACCGCGCCCACGCTTGCCGCCGCTGCGCACGCCGCCGAGATAAGCGTCGTCGAGCTCGACCCGGCCGCTCATCTTCGGCTTGCCGGCGTCGCGTTCCGCCATGGCGGACATCAGCTTCTGCTTCATCAGCCAGGCGGTCGGCTGCCGCACGCCCAGTCGTCGCGCCAACTCGATCGAGCTGATCCCGCCCTTGGCCTGCGTCAACTCGTAGATCGCGCGAAACCACGTCGTCAGCGGCAGCTTCGTGCTGTGGAAGATCGTGCCCGCCGTGAACCCCGTCTGATGCTTGCAGGCGTTGCACTGGACCTGCTTCCGGCTCTTCATCCGCGAATACTTTTCACAGCCGCACCGCTCACAGATAAAGCCGCGGCCCCAGCGCATCTCGAACAGCACCGCCAGGCATTGCGCCTCGGTCCCGAACCGCGCCCGAAACGCCGGCTCGCTCAATCCACGCACCTTGGCCGCCAGATTATTCACTGTGCTCGCCTCCAATCCACCATAACCACATGATTCTGCTAGCATAGCTCTAGACGAAAATAATGGATAATCAGGAAAAAGATGGCGGTGTCTGGATTGCGTGTTGAAGTCCGCACAAGTTGGTGAGAACATTTATGAAACATCGATTTCGGAGCGGACGATGAACAAGGCACGTTTCAGGCGTTTGTGCGCAGGCATGAAGAGATTGAGTGTCGGGCAGATGCGGGCGCTGCGAGGCCAGCTTCGAGCACTCGATACGCGCATCGAGGTTCTTTCGCGCATCGATGCCCGGGGACAGGCGCTCACCGAATGTGTTCACTGTGCCGCGCCTTCGTTGCAGCGCTGGGGCGAGACCCGAACGGGGTTGCCAAGACTGAGATGCAAGGCCTGTCGTCGGACATTCTCCTCGGCCACCGGGACGGTGCTGGAGCGCATTCGTCGGCCCGAAAAGCTGCTCGCGGTGCTGCGTGACATGATGTCGACAAGCCCTCGCTCATGTCGAGCCCTGGCGCGATGTCTCGAACTGGACAAGACGACCGTCTGGCGTTGGCGCCTGAGCCTGCTCCAGGCGCTCATCGGGGCTGGTGCGAGCGAATTGAACGGTATCGTCGAGGCCGATGAGAAGTTCTTCCGGGAGTCGCGCAAGGGCAGCCGTGAATGGGTTGATCACGAACGCGACCCGACCCGTCATGCCGAGCCCGACCGCCCGCGTTGGCGTGATTTCCGGCGCCTCCGGCTGCTCTTCCCGGCCGGATTGTCGGCGTGGCAGATACCAGTCTTGACCCTGACCGATCGAACGGGCGCGCGGCGCGCCGACGTGCTCCCCGATCGCCGCGCAACGAGCCTCGTCTCCCGGCTCGAAGCCCATGTCGGACAGGATGCGGTCCTCTGTACGGATGGTGACAGTGCTTACGATCTTTTCGCACGACAACGCGCCATGCCGCACTATCGCCTTCACCCCAAGAAGGGTCCACGGGTCATCGCCAAGGCTTTCCACATGCAGACCGTCAACAATCTGCACAGCCGCTTCGAGACCTTCATGAAACCATTCTGCGGACCGGCAACCAAAAACCTCCCCGCCTATGCCGCATGGTTCGTCTCCAGGCTCGTCGGCAATCAACAAGACGCAGAGAATGCCGCTTGGCAGATCGCCCTCGCTGCTTGATCAACACCCAATCCAGACACCGCCCGAACTTTTCGGACAAGCTCGGAGAGCACGGCGGCCAGCCGGGCTTCGACGAAGGCGACAGCGGTTTCGGTGTTGGCGCGCTCGACCAGCCGAGCGAAAGCGAATTTCGACGTGCGGTCGATGGCGATGAAGAGATGGCGCTTGCTTGCTGCGGTGCGCAACTCGGGCAAGTCGAGATCGAAGAAGCCAATGGGATAAGGCTTGAACGCCTTCTTGGCAGGCTTGTCGCTGTCGACATCCTGCAAGCGGTTGTTCCCATGCCGCTCAAGGCAGCGATGCGCCAAAGTCGGCGATAGGCGGACGATCGGGGCAGGTGCGGGCGTGTCGCCGGGAGCGACCGGAGGCAAGCGTCGAGCGGCAGCAGCGCGTGCCGGCGAAAGGCCAGCGCGATGGCCACCCCGGCGTCGTTGAGAACCGTCGAGCGACGGTCTCTTGGTCCCGTCTTGCGGTCCTCGACCGAGCCTCGCTTGCGGGCTTTCACGACCGTCTTCGGATTGATGCCCTAGAGCCGGCTCAGCGCCGCGGTCGAAGCTCGCGATTGCCGTATCGCCGCTCGCATCGCGTGCGTGGTCGTAGCGCAGCCGTGACACGCCTAGCCCAAGAGTCTTTCTTACAGCAGTGGGGTAGACTCTTGCCGTCAAATGCCGGGAATGAACACCCAAGAGGCAAGGTCAGCTGGGAGCATGCGCCTGGACCGACGCGAAGGGCTGCAGCAGGAGGTCGGCATTGGAGGGTTGCTCGCCCTTGTCCTGCTGACGTGCCAAGGCCTCTAGTGTGGCCGCGGCCTGGCTAAGGGCGGCATAGCCGAACGTTCCGGCAGATCCTGCGAGCTGGTGGGCGAGCTCGACGATCCGGGCGGATGCCTCGGCATCCGTGCCGACTCGGTCGATGGCGTCATGCAGCGCATCTATGCGCTCGATGGTTCGCTTCGCAAAGCGGGCGCGAAGGTCGGCGAGCGGATCAAGCATTGGTGGGGCTCCGATCGGCATGAAGCCGGCGCAGTTGCCCGGCGAGGGTCATCGGATCGAATGGCTTGGCGATCACCGCAAGCGCGCCTCGGGCGTGGTAGAGTTCCAGGTCACGCGGCTGAACCCGCGCGGTCATGAAGACGACCGGAATGCTCGACGTGGCGGCCTCGGTCTGCAATCGCTCGAGGGTTTCTAGGCCATCCATCACCGGCATCATCACATCGAGGAGGATCAGGTCGGGAAGGTCGCGCAGGGCGAGCGCCAGGGCGACGGCGCCATCGGTACACGCGACGACCTGCAGCCCGCCGACCCTGCCGAGCGCAAGCTCGATCACGGCGCGGATGTCCGGATCGTCCTCGGCGACGAGCACCCGGGCGAGCGGAGCTGTCGCCGGCCGCTGCATGAGGCTGCTCGCAGCAAATGCATCAGGTGGGGGTGACGAGACGGCACTTCGCATGGCTCACTCCGCCAGGAACACGGCGACGCGGAGCGCATCCAGCCGGTCCGCCGCCGCCTGGTCCGTATCGCGTGCAGCCGGTTCATTGGCGCGGATCGGCGTCGGGGCTTCGGTCGGGATGCGGCAAAGCTTGAGCCAGACCATGCCGACACCCGGCATGGCCTCGATGCTGAAGCTGCCCTCGACCTCCGGCTCGCTGTTGGCGTGGCTCAGTAGGCAGTCCAGGGCACGGCGCAAGCGGTCGATGCCGATCGCCCGGTCGATTGCCCGGCAGGTGAAGGTGAGGCGCACGTCGATCCCGGCATTGCGAATGGCCTGCTGCCGGGCGGTGACGGCGTCGTTTAGGGCGGCACCGAAGGGCTGACGCGCCGCGCGGAGCGGCGCCTCGGCGATCGAGGCACCATCGGGATTCAGGAGTGCCGCCACCAGCCGCGCGAGCTTATCGGCATTCACCATGGCCTGGTCGACCAGCGGCCTGGCCTCGGGCGGCAGCGGCGTCACGGCGCCGCCGGCCAGGAGACCAAGCGTGCCGCGGATGGCGGTCAAGGGCGTGCGCAGCTTGTGGCCGAGCGCGGCCGCCGTCCCGTCAGCCAGACACTCGATCTCGCTCGGCATCACCGCCTCGCGGCACAAGCCCTCGAGCCGGATGATCTGTCCGCCGGGGTCACGCTCGGCCACGATGTCGATGGCCAGATCGTGCGCGCGGCCGGCCGCGGGTGGCTCAACCAGGACGATAGAGAGGCGATCGGCACCGGCCCGGAGCTCACGGCGGGCGACACTCAAGCTATGGCGCATGCGGGCGGGAAGCCGGCGGATCAGGACCTTGTCGGGTGCGCCGGTGATCGCCGGATCGACGCCGAACAGCCGCCCGACATCGCCCAGGAGTTGCACTTGTCGGTCGGCAGCAGACCAGACGAAGCGGGCCACCCTGGGCTGTCCCCAGGGGCCGGCCGTGTCGGTTGTCCGATGACTGCTAGCCCGCATGCGACGGCGCTCGACCGCCATTGTGACGGCCCGTGCCACGAGCTTGGCGGTCATCTCGCTTTTCGGCAAGAAGTCCTCGGCACCCTTGCGAATCACGGCCTGGGTCAGCAGGCGGTCCTCAGCCGACTGGCCGCTCGAGACGATGATCGGGGTATCCGGCGCCGCCGTCTGGACCCGCGCGATCAGGTCGCCGCCCCTGGCATCGGGCAGCGACAGATCGAGGAGGATGGCGGCGAAGGGCCGAGAGGCAAGCTGCGCCAGGGCGGCGTCGAGCGTCGGCGCCCAGCTGAGCTGCAGCTCGTCGCAATCGGCAAGATAGGTCTCCAGCAGTCGGGCGTCGTCGGCGCTGTCCTCGATCAAAAGGATGTCGAGGCGATCATCGATCTGACATTCGGAAGCTGCAGCAGCAGCGGACGGCGGGCCGAATGGTCGGGGCGGCTGGCCGGAGGGTGCCGGGGCGGAACTGGGCTCTTGCATCGACACTCGCGCTGCGGTTGACAGGGACCGACCGGAGAGCGCCGGATCCCTTCCACAGCCCAGTATCCCGCGTTGCTCCTAAGGTTCGGTTAATGCGCAATGGCGCGCTCGAGGGAGACAGAGGCATGCAGGGCGAGACGAAGGGCAGGGAAGAGCCCCGCTGGCTGATCTGGGACGCGCATGTCTGCCTGCCCCTGCATCCTGACGCCGACCTCTTGGTGCTGGAGCGGCATCGGCGGGCCGGTTGCAGCTTCGTCTCCGTCAATATCGGCATGGACATGAACCCGCTCAAGCAGATCATGCCGGTGATCGCCAGCTTCAGGCGGCAGCTCGGCGCCCGGCCGGATCTCTTCATCGAGGCGCGCCGGGTCGCCGACGTCGAGGCCGCTCACGCATCGGGCCGGCTCGCGGTGGCGTTCGATCTGGAAGGTGCCGTGCCGCTTCAGGGCCGCCCTGACATGGTGCAGCTTTTTGCCGATCTGGGCGTGCGGCAGATGCATCTGGCCTACAACCGCAACAACGGTGTAGGCGGCGGCTGCTACGACGACGACATTCCGCTGAGCGGGCTCGGCCGCGAGGTGGTGGCCGCGATCAATCGAGCCGGCATGCTGATGGATTGCTCGCATACCGGCTACCGGACCAGCCTCGACGTGATGGCCGTCTCGACGGCGCCGGTGATCTTCAGCCATGCCAATGCGCGGGCGCTCACCGAGGATGGGCGCAACATCACCGACGAGCAGATCCAGGCTTGCATAGCCACGGGCGGGATCGTCTGCGTCAATGGTGTCGGGCGCTTCCTCGACGATCCGGCGGCGCGAACGCCGGCGCTGCTCCGGCAGATCGACCATCTGGCGCAACGTTATGGTGCTGAGCATGTCGGGCTCGGCATCGACTACAGCTACCCTGCCGGCGGCCTGGACGACGACCCGCCCGGGCTCGACAAGGACTATTGGTGGCCGCCGGCGCACGGCTATGTGGGCGGGCTCAACATCAAGATCGCGGCGCCCGAGCAAATCCCGGAGATCATCGAAGGCATGATTGGCCTGGGCTATGGTGAGGGTGCTATCCGGGGCATCCTCGGGCTGAACATGCTCGGCGTAGCACGGCGTGTCTGGGGCTGACGGATTGCTGGGATTGTGGTCTGTTGGCGGATGGGCTTTGGCGGGTCGGTTGGCCCCAGGCAAATGACGGGAACGGCAATGACGACGGCGATCAGCTACTGGGACGGTGAATGGCGGGATGGCGCGACGCCGCTGATCGGCCCGCATGACCACGCCTTCTTCATGGCGAGCGTGGTGTTCGACGGGGCGCGGGCCTTTGATGGTCGGACGCCGGATCTCGACCGGCATTGCGCGCGAGTGCTCGATTCGGCGCGCGGCCTGCTGCTGGAGCCGCAGCTGTCGCCGGACGCCATCGTGGCACTCTGCCGAGAAGGTGTGGCGCGGTTCACGAAGGGGGACGAGCTTTACATTCGCCCGATGTTCTTCGCAATGCGGGGCTTTGTGTTGCCGGAGCCCGACTCTACCCGTTTCGTCCTAGCTCTGCACACCTTGGCGATGCCGACGCCCGGCGAGTTCGCCGTCTGCTTCTCGAGCTATCGACGGCCGGCACGGGACGCGGCGCCGACCGACACCAAGGCGGCCTGCCTCTATCCGAACATGCAACGTGCGCTCGCCGAGGCGCAGCGGCGTGGCTTTCAAAACGCGATCACCAGCGATCCGTCGGGCAATATCGCCGAGCTCGCAACGGCCAATCTCTGGATCGCCAAGGACGGGGTGGCGCTCACCCCGGTCTGCAACGGAACGTTCCTTAACGGCATTACCCGGCAGCGGGTCATGCAGCTATTGCGCGCCGATGGCGTTCGGGTCGAGGAGACGACGTTGACTGCAGGTGACATTATGGCGGCCGACGAGGTCTTTACCACCGGCAATTACGGCAAGGTCTTGCCGATCACCCGGGTCGAGGACAAGGCGTTTGGCGTCGGGCCCGTCTACCGCCGGGCGCGCGAGCTCTATTGGGATTTCGCGGCCGCCGACAGTTGAGTTGGTGCACCGTCCGGCAACGGTTCGTCACATTGGAGTGCCCTTTCGGGCACTTGGTCGCGGGTAGAGAACACAAAGTCGTAGGCTAGCGATCTTTCGGCGCAGGCACCCCCTAACTATCCAGCACAGGGCCGATGCGGCTCGTCAGGCGGCAAGGGGTGGTCGGCCATGGCATATCTCGATTTCGGCAATGCGGGGCTCGCTGGTGTCGTCAGCGATCCTCGAATGCAGATCATCAACCTGGTGCAGGGCTTCTCGATCGAGACGACGCCCAAGCAGGCGCGCAACGTCGAGAGCTTTGCCGCCGTGCTGCCGCGCGGCAGCCGAGTCTTTATCGCTTTCATCCCTGGCGAGAACCCGAGCGAGATCGTGGCCCTCGCCGAGCGACTGGTAGCCGAAGGCATGGTGCCGGTGCCGCATGTGCCAGCGCGCAACTTGGCATCCTTGCCCGACTTCGAACGTTACGCTCGGGCGCTCCGTGCGGCCGGGGCCCGGCAGGCGCTAATGCTCGCCGGTGGCGCCAGGGACGCGGCCGGCAGCCTCTCCAGCTCGCTCGAATTGCTCGATAGCGGCGTCATGGAGGGGTTGGGCTTCGAGCAGCTGTTCGTCGCCGGACACCCGGAAGGCAGCCCGGATATCGACCACAACGGCTTGGCCGAGGCGCTGGCCCGCAAGAACGCGTATGCACAGCGAACCGGCTTGCCAGTCACCATTGTCACGCAGTTCGGCTGCGATGCTGAGGGAATGCTCGCCTGGGCCCAGGCCATCGGCGATTCCGGCAACCGGTTGCCGGTGCGGATCGGTGTGGCCGGCCCGGCGTCGCTCACCAGCCTCGTCAAGTATGCCAAGCTTTGTGGCGTCAACGCTTCCATGAGCATGCTTACCAGAGCCGGCGGCAAGCTTTTCCAGCTGGTGGGTCAGGCGACGCCCGATGCGTTGATCATCGATCTCGCCGGCGGCCGCGACGGCTGGGCCGAGCTGATTCGCGATGTCCACTTCTACCCGTTCGGCGGCTTCGAGAAGACCGCGCACTGGGCCGGTTCGGTAGCGCATGGCAGCTTCACGATGCATAGGGGCGGCTCGGGCTTCACCGTCCAGGGCTGAGCTGGATCTGACTGCGAAGTCAGTCGAACCGCATTTGCAGCTTTTCGCTCGGCACCTCGAGCGGTAGCGCTTCGAGCTTCCTGGTCACGTCGACCATGAACGCCGCCCGGCTTTTTGGAGTTGAGCTGTCCATCTTGTAGTGGGCAGCCCAGAAGGTGCGGGCGCGCCGGTGCACAAGCGCACGGAGACCGCGCATGATGATCCGCCTGCCCGGATCGCCCACCCAGCGAGTCCAGAGCCAGGGCGCGCCATAGGTCGAGACACCGCCGAGGCAGCCGATATGTTGCAGTAGTGGCTGAATCGGCTTGCTCCCCTTGGGCATGATGAATGTAGCGTGCGGGACGAGGACCCGCTCCAGCCAGCCCTTCATCATGGCCGGCTGGCTGTACCACCAGGTCGGGTAGACGAAAATCAGGCCGTTGCACCACGCGAGGTGCTCGAGATGGGTGCGGACGGGCGCGAGGTTATTTCCTTCATCATGGTAGTGGCGGCGTTCGGCGGCGCTCATGGCCGGGGTGAAGTTCTCGCTGTAAAGATCAATATTGCGGACTTCATGGCCGCATGCCTGAAGTGTCGTGCAAACCAGCTCATTGAGCGAACGGTTGAAGCTCTCTGCCACCGGATGGGCGTGAACGACCAGGGCGCGCATCAAAACCGCTCCATGGCGGCCGCGACCTTGGCAATGAACGCTTTCCGCTTGTCCAGCGGTGCGACGTTCATGTGGTAGAGGGCAAGGTAGTCTACCGGGGCGCCGCGGGCGACGAACCAGCGGAGGTAGCGCTTGATGAGCTTGCGGGGTGGGTCGCCGACGAGCAGGGCCCTGGACGACGGGCGGCCATAGGTCGAAACGCCAACCATTTTCTTGATGTTCTGGAGCATGGGTCGAACGTTGGCGGGGTCGGAGATATCGAAGGCGACGCCCGGCATGAAGAGCCGGTCGAAGAAGCCCTTGAGCATCGCCGGTGGCCCAAAGCACCAGGTCGGGAACTGGACGACCAGGCCCTCGGCCGACCGCAGGCGCTCGACATAGTCCTCGAGGCCTTCCTGGTTGATGTCTTCGTCGTGGTAGGTACGGCGGCCATGGGGGGAGAGCACGGGATCGAAGCCTTCGGCATAGAGGTCGCAGAGATCGACCGTGTGGCCGGCGCGACCCAGGGCGGCAACGGCTTGCTCCTTGATAGCGCCGTGGAAGCTTTCGGGGAGCGGATGGCAGTAGACGTAGAGCACGCGCATTAGGCGTCGCCCACTGCCAGGGCCTCGATCTCGACCCGGAAGGCCGGCATGGCCAGCGCCTTGATGAAGATCAGCGTCGATGCAGGTGCCGGGTCGACCACCCAGGCGTCACGGACGGCCATGTAGGCCAGGCGGTCCTCGGGCTCGATCAGGTAGGTGGTGAGCTTGATCACGTGGCGCCGGGCGAGGCCGGCCTCGGCGAGGATGGCCTCGATATTGGCGAAGGCGATCTCGGTCTGCGTCTCGATGTCATCGGGGATCGTGCCGTCCGCCGCAATCCCGAGCTGGCCCGAGAGATGCAGGGTGGGTGCTGGCGTCGACACCAGAATTCCGTGATTGTAGCGGCCGAAGGGCGCCTTGATACTGGCCGGAGTCACGGCCCGCCGCCGATCCGTCATTGCGTTCTCCGAAGGAGGCCTCGCTCTTGCCCACTCTGCCCCGGCCCTACTGGCACGAGATGCGCAGCGCCGATTTTGCGCAGGTCGATCCCGACCGATGGGTGGCGGTTCTGCCGGTGGGCGCCATCGAGCAGCACGGGCCACATCTACCAGTGATGGTCGATGCCTGCATCAATAAGGGCATGATCTCGCGAATGCTGGAGCTGAAGCCGGCCGAGCTGACGGCCACGGTCCTGCCGATGACCTGGGTGGGGCGGAGCGAGGAGCATATTGATTTTCCGGGAACGCTGACCCACACGGCCGAGACGCTCAGGCGGATGTGGTACGAGATCGGGGCCAGCGTGCGCCGGGCGGGGCTCCGCAAGCTCGTCATCCTCAACAGCCATGGCGGTCAGATCCAGGTGATGCAGATCGTGGCGCGGCAGCTGCGGATCGACCACGACATGCTCGTGGCGTGTCTGTCCTGGGGCCAGCTCGGGCTGCCCGAGGGTGTGATCGACCCGGCGGAGCGGCAGCACGGCATCCATGCGGGCGAGCTGGAGACGGCGGTGATGCTGGCGCTGCGGCCCGATCTCGTTGTGATGGACGATGCCATGGATTTCGTGCCGCTTTCGAAGCGGGAGGCCAACCGCTTCCCGATCCTGATGGGGCTCGGTGCCGCAGGCTATGGCTGGCAGGCGCAGGATGTCGACGACAGTGGGGCGGCCGGCAACGCGGCGGCGGCGGACGGCGAGCGCGGCCAGCAGGTGATCGATTATGTGGCCGGCCGGTTGTTGGCCCTGCTCGACGAAGTCTCGCGCTATCCGCTCGCTAATCTCAAAGACGGGCCGATGCCGCAGGATGTCGTGACGGGTCGCTGACCGGCTGCGCATGTGGGCGTCACCCCGAAAACGTGAAGAAGCCTTTGGCTTTGGTCATCTTCTCCGGGTCGTCGAAGCTCAGCATCTTGCCCGGATTGAGGAGATTCTTGGGGTCGACTTGGCGCTTGAAGGCCAATTGCGCCTCATTGACGTCCTTGCGGCCCATCTCCTCGAGCGTGAAGACGTGCGGGTTGAAGATCGGGCAGCCACTGTCCTGGTGGTAGCGGATGATTTCGAACAGGCGTTCCTCGGTGGTGAAGCGGACGAGCGGCAGACCCGAGCAGCCGAGCACGCCGCGCATGCGGATGAACTCGATGTGGGCCGGCACCTCGTCGCCGAAGGTCCGCCACATCGCCTCGACGCGCTCGAGGTGGGTCGGTGGCGGGTAGGCGACCTGGAGGTAGGTCAGCGTGCGGTCGTGCTTCAGCGATTGCAGCGTGGTGTGGTTCCAGGCGTATTCGTAGAGCTTCGTCCTCGCTTCCGCGCCGCGCTGCTCGCGGACGATCCGGCCGCCGGCTGCCTGGATGAGTTGGCGGGTGACCGGGGTGGCGAAGTCGGCGACCATCAAGAGGAGCGTGCTGGCGCTCTCGTCGACCAGACTCGGCAAGAGGTACTGGCCTGGCACCGGGGCAGCGATGACGGTTACCAGCTTCTTGGTGACGGCATCCTCGTGCGCGATGGTGTTGCCGAGCCGGGCTGCGGCCATGAAATCGTCCATGGCGACGATCAGTTCGACCCAGTCATAGGCTGGGGCCAGCGGCAGCTCGACCTCGGTGATCACGCCGCAGGTGCCGAAGCAGTGCATGGCCAGGTGGACATCGAGGCCGGTGAGCTCAATTGCCCGAGGCTCGGCCTCCATCGTCATGAGCCGGAGCTTGTGGACGGCGCCCCGGTCGCGCAGCGTGCCCCAGGTGACCGAGCCGACCCCGCCAGAGCCGCCGGCGACGAAGCCGCCGATCGTCGCCAGCTCATGGGTCGAGGGGTGAAAGCGCAGCTCCAAACCACTGGGCCGCAGCGCGTTGTCGATATCGCGCAGCACTGCGCCCGCCGCAAAGCGACCGACCGAGCCCTCGACGTGCAGCACCTGGTTCAGGGCCGAGAGGTCGAGGACGATGCCGCCCTTGAGCGGCATGGCCTGGCCGTAATTGCCGGTGCCGGCGCCGCGCACGGTGACGGCTGTGTCGGTGGCGAAGGCGTGGGCAAGGACCCGGGCAATCTCGGCCTCGCTCTTGGGCGTGACCACCATGTCGGCCGTGACGTGGTCGAGCCGACGCTTGAGGACCGGGCTGTACCAGTAGAAGTCACGGCTGCGGCGGCGAACCTTCTGCGGCTGGGTCTCGACGTCGAGGCCGTCGAGTGCCGGCGCCAGGGTCGTCATTTGTCGTAGAGAAAGCGGCGGTCGGCGCTCTCGTCGTAGTCGGGGTTGTCCCAGCCGATCATCTTGCCGGGATTGAGCAGGCCCAAGGGGTCGGCTTCCTTCTTGAAGTCGAGCTGGGTGTGGTCGACCCGCTTCATGCCGCCGCCCTCCAGCGTGTATTCGTGCGGGTTGAAGATCGGGCAGCCGCTCTGGTTGTGGTGGTCGATGATCTCCAGCAGCCGCTCGTCGGTCGAGTAGCGGACCAGCTGCAGGCCGAAGCAGGTGATCTCGCCGTCGAAGCGGACGAACTCGAGATGGATCGGCACCTCGTCGCCGAAATGGCGATGCATCGCCTCGACCTTCTCGAGGTGGCGCGGCGGCGGGTAGAGCGTCTGCAGGTAGGTGATCGTTCGGTCGTATTTGAGCGCGTGCAGCGTGGTGTGGTTCCAGGTCAGCTCGAAGACCGGGATGTCGCTGCCATTGGCCTCGTCGGCGAAGCGCTGCAGCGCGATGCGGCCGTCGCTGGCAGCGGCGAGGCTCGCAAACGCATCCATGGCGTGCTCGGCGATCATCAAGATGACCATGCTCTCGGATCGGCCGATGAGGTCGGGGCGCAGGTACTCGTGCCCGACGGGGGCGGCGATGACGCTCACCAGCTTCTTCAGGAGCGCGTCCTGGCGGCCGATGGCGTTGGCGAAGCGGGCCGCGTCCATGAAGTGGTTGAAGGCCATGATGACCTCGCACCAGCGATAGGCGGGTGCCAGCGGCACCACCAGCTCGGTGATGATGCCGTTGGTGCCGTAGGCGTGGTTGACCTTCTGGATGTCGGCGCCGCGCAGCTCGAGGATGCGCGGCTCGGCCTCCATGGTGACGACGCGGGTCTCGATGATGTTGCCGGGATCGCGCAGCATCCCCCAGGTGATCGAGCCGATGCCGGACGAGCCGCCGGCGATGTAGCCGCCGATCGTGCCGGTCTTGTGGGTCGAGGGATGAAGGCGCAGCTCCTGGCGGCTCTGCGACTGGCACTGCGCGATCGATCTCGGCGAGCTTGGCGCCGGCCTCGGCACGGACCCAGCCGAGGCCCGACCTCCTTGACGCGGTTCATCTCCGAGAGATCGAGGACGACGCCGCCCTCGAGCGGCATCGCCTGGCCGTAATTGCCGGTGCCGCCGCCGCGGACGGTGACCGGCACCTTGTGGCGATGGCAGGCGGCGACGACGGCCACGACCTCGGCCTCGTCCTGCGGCGTCACCACGGCGTCGGCGGTCACGTGGTCGAGCTGGCGCTTGAGGATCGGGCTGTACCAGTAGAAGTCACGGCTGCGCTTGCGGACCTTCTGCGGCTGGGTCTCGACGGCGATCTCGCCCAGCTCCCCCAGCAATGCGGCAACGTCGCTCATGGCGGTCTCCGGCGCTAGCGATCGTGAAGGTCAGGCAAAGAGATGATCGAGCTCGGCGTAGTCGGGCGGCGTCGTGTCGATCGGCCGCCCGCCGCCGCAGCACCGTCCGCCGGCTTTGCGGCCGTGACAGCACCTCACTGTAGCTTCGTCCCTCGAGGACGACGAGGTCCGCCGCGGCGCCTTGCTCGATCATGCCGCAGCCGGCGAGGCCCATGATGGTCGCCGGCGCCGAGGCGACCAGCGTGGGCCAATCGCCGATCGGGTGGTCGAGATGCATGATCCGCACGGCCTCGCGGAAGACCTCGACCAGGTCGAGATCGCCGTAGGCGTAGAACGGATCGCGCGTGTTGTCGGAGGCGATGGCCACCGGAATTCCGCGGGCGCGCAGCTCGTGCAGCAGGGTGACGCCGCGCCAGCGCGGGGTTCGATCGGCGTCGGCGGTCCTGCAGGTACATGTTGCACATCGGCAGCGAGACGATGGCGATCCTCGCCTCGGCCAGGAGGTCGAGCACCTGGGCCACGTCGTCGGCGGGCTGGACGGCGAGCGAGCAGCAGTGGCCGCAGGTGATCTTGCCGGCAAAGCCGGTCCTGAGCGCTGCCCGGGCCACCGCCGCGCAGCGTCCGCGCCGCCGGGTCGTCTGTCTCGTCGACATGCAGATCGAGAATCGAGGCCGCGGGTGCCGGCCAGCTCGAAGAACTGGTCGAGCTTGGCGTCGAGGTCGGGAGCCATCAGCGGCACGAGGCCCATGAGCCCACGGTGCTCGGCGACGATGTCGGCGACCGATGCGTCGCGCATCGCCCTCGAAGTCCAGCGTCGAGACCGAGGCTCACGGCCTGCAGCTCGATCCGCCCGGCCCATAGCTGCGCGCATCTCGGCGAAGACCGGCCAGGAGATCCCGTCCTGCGGCGGGATCGAATCGAGGTGGGTGCGGATTGCCTTGGTGCCGTGCGCATAGGCGCAGCGGAGCGAGAAATCCATGCGTGCCATGACATCGGCCGCTCGCCAATTGGCCTCGCGATCGGCCCGGACGGTCTCGAGCGCGCCCATGAAGCTGCCGTCCGGGTTGGCGGCGCGGGGCCAGATGTGGCCCTTGTCGAGATGGGTGTGCATGTCGATGGGCGAGGGCCAGACCATGCGCCCGGCGAGATCGACCACGTCCGGTCCGGGCTCGCTGCGGCGCGCGGGCAGGATCTCGGCGATCCGCCCCGCCTCGATGCGGAGATCGAGGCGGGTGCAGCCGTCGCCGTCGGTGTCCTGCAGGCTGCCCGCGACCATGGCGGCCGGCACGGTGGCGTCCATGAGCGTGCCGTTGCCGTTTGCTGGCAGGGCCGGCACCCGCTCAGTTCTCCCGCTTCACGGCGCTCTCGTGCCACTTGCGCAGCATCAGGTGGAGACAGCAGCGTGAAGGCCATGAAGATCAGCATGCCGGTGGCCGAGATCAGGATCAGCGGCCGCGAACATGCGCGGGATGTTGAGCCGGTAGCCGGCCTCGAGGATGCGGTAGGCGAGGCCCGAGCCGGTGCCGGCGGTGCCGGCCGCGAACTCGGCGACGATGGCACCGATCAGCGCCAGGCCGCCCGCGATCTTCAGGCCGCCGAGGAAGTAGGGCATCGCCGACGGCAGCCGCAGGTAGCGCAGCATCTGCCAGCGGCTGGCGCCGTAGAGCTGGAACAGATCGACGCAGGTTGTGGTCGGCGCTGTTCAGCCCGAGCGTGGTGTTCGACAGGATCGGGAAGAAGGCGACGATCCAGGCGCAGATCAGCAGCGCCAGCGTGGGTGTTGTCGACGTAGATCAGGATCAGCGGCGCGATCGCGATGATCGGCGTCACCTGGAGGATCACGGCGAACGGGAAGAGCGACAGCTCGACCCATTTCGAGATGCGTGAACAGGACCGCGAGGCCGACGCCGCCGATGATCGCGACGGCCAGCGCCATGAAGGTGATCGTGCAGGGTGACCAGCAGCGAGGGCCAGAGCGTGCCCCAGTCGCTGACCAGCGTCTCGACGACCAGGATCGGGCCGGGCAGGATGTAGTGCGGGATCTCGTTGCATCCGGACGACCGAGCTCCCAGAGGCGATGCGAGGAGCGACCAGGCCGAGCGGCATCGCCCAGCCGAGCCAGCGGTCGCGGCGGCTCGATCGCGCCGCGGCGCTCGGCGATCGCCGCGTCCTGGACGGCCGATGACGCCGGTCGGCGCTCGCTCACGTCGGCATCAGGCCTGCTCTCCGTCCATCGCCGCGGTGCAGCGTGGCCGAGACGCGCGCGGCAGTAGTGCGTTGTAGGGCCGGAGGTGCGGAACGCCTCGTCGCGCGGATAGGGCGCGTCGATCGTCGATCTCGTCGACGATGCGGCCGGGCCGCGCCGCCATGACGACGATCCGTGGCGACAGGATAGACCGATTCGTAGACGCTGTGGGTGACGAAGACGACCGTCCAGCCCTGGTCCTCGCCAGAGCCGCAGCAGGTCGTTGTTGAGCCGGAAGCGGGTGATCTCGTCGAGGGCGGCGAACGGCTCGTCCATCAGCAGCAGCGCGGCTCGGTGACCAGGGCGCGGGCGATCGAGACCCGCATCTTCATGCCGCCCGAGAGCTCGCGCGGATAGGCGCCCTCGAAGTCCTGGAGGCCGACCATCGCGAGCGCCTCCTCGACCCGGTCCTTGGCCTCGCCGGCGACCCTGGCCCTGCAGCTGCAGCGGCAGATGGACGTTGTCGAACACGGTGGCCCAGGGCATCAGCGTCGGCTCCTGGAAGACGAAGCCGATGTCGCGCCGGCGTGGCTCGCCGTCGGGCCAGATCGAGCCGGCCGGTGCTGACCCCGCCGAGGCCGGCGATGATGCGCAGCGCCGTGCTCTTGCCGCAGCCCGAGGGCCCGAGCAGGCTGACGAACTCGTGCCGGCCGATGCCGAGATTGAGATTCTGCAGCGCCACCGTGCCGTTGGAGAACGTCTTGGAGACGCCCTGCAGCTGCAGCAGCCGGCCACGGGCGGCGGCCGGCTGCGCCGCCTCGGCATGGGCGACTCGAGCCATCACCCGCCGGTCAGCTCCTTCTTCATCTCCAGGCCGACGCCCTTGTTGACGAAGTCGAGGGTGTAGGCGCGGCCGAGATCGAGGTCCTCGGGGAAGAGGCCGGCCTCGACGGTGAGCGCGAAGAAATCGTTCCAGCGCGCCTCGGTCATGGCGCCGATGCCCAGCGTCTCGGCGTCGCCCGAATCGACGATGCCGTACTCCTTGAGCTTCGCGATCGAGTAGGCGATCTGCTCGTCGGTCATGTCCGGGTTGTCGGCCTTGATCAGCTCGTTGCCGGGTGTCGGATCGCCGTAGAGGTAGCTGTACCAGCCGTCGATGGTCGCATCGACGAAGCGTTGGACGAGGTCCGGGTTCTCCTCGACCAGCTTCCAGCTCGTCTCGATGGTGGTCGAGTAGGTGTCATAGCCGGCATCGGCGAGCAGGAAGACCTTGGGTGCCCAGCCGGCCTCACGCTCGATGGCGAACGGCTCCGAGGTCAGATAGCCCTGCTGGACGATGCCGGGATCGGCGATGAACGGGCCAGGATTGAAGGTGTAGGGGCGGATCTGGTCGTCGGTGAAGCCGTAGGCGATCTTCAGCCATTGCCAGTAGGTGGTGCGGGCACCGGTCGAGATCAGGATCGGCATGCCCTTCAGGTCGGCGAGGCTCTCGATGCCCTGATCCGGGTGCGCCATCAGGATCTGCGGATCCTTCTGGAAGATCGCCGCGACGGTCACCATCGGCACGTCGTTCTGGACGTAGTTGAAGGCGCCGAACATGGCCGACCCATGTTGAAGTCGATCTGGCCGGCGGCCAGCAATTGCGGGTGATTGACCTGCGGTCCGCCCGGCCGGATGGTCACGTCGAGCCCGTATTCCTCGTAGATGCCGGTGGCCACCGCCTGGTAGTAGCCGCCATGCTCGGCCTGCGCCTTCCAGTTGGTGCCGAAGGTCACCTCGTCGAGATCCTGCGCCACCGCGCCGAAAGCGACCAGGCCGCTCGCGAGCGTGAAGATAGCGGTGCTGCTAAGCCACGTCTGGGAGCTCATCTTGGTGCGTTCCTCTTGCTCGTTGGGTCGCCGCTTGGTCAGCGGAACGGTCGGCCAAGCCCAGCAACAAGCGTGCCACCACTCGCGTCAGCCGTCGACCCTGACCCAGCGAAAAAGAAAAAAATTGTCCGACCGCTGGCGCGCCTCCAAGCCCTGGCGTGCCGGGGGAGCCAGCTCTCGCTGGATGTGTTGCAACAGCTGGTCGACCAACGGTTTGCCGTATCTGCGGAAATTCCAGCCGCCGAGCTTGAGCCCCTCGTTGGGTATCGGCATGAAGAGAAGCTTCGGGTGCTGGGTCTCGAACGTGCCGGCTGACGAGCCGAGGAGGTACATGTCGAAGCGGGCCCTCGACAACTCGCCCCAGTCCCTGCACGGCACGGCGCGGCATCGACGTCCAGGTCGATGCCGATCTGCGCCAACATCGGCCGCAGGGCTGTGCATATGGCTTCGTCGTTGATGCAGCGGGCGTCGGAGCGTCAGGCGCAACACTCCTAGATAGGCGGCCTCGGCCAGAAGGGCCTTCACCGCCTCTATGTTTATCGGCAGGCGGGTGTCGTCCTTGGCTTTGTGGCCCGCGGCGCCTAGGCGGGTCAGCAGCCCGGACAGCTGCGACTGGCCGCGCACGATTTGCGCGACGATGGCCTGTAAGGATGTCGCCGGGTAGATGACGCGCCGCACGCTGACGTGGGCGAACGGGTCGCCGCCGCCCGCATCGCCGACGTCCGCGTGTACGACGCGTGATAGAAGTTCAGCAAGATGAAGCGGCTCTCGATTCCGCTCAGCACCCCGATGTCTTGGCTGGCCACGAGGCGTGGCACCTCCTGGAGCGGTACCGGTTCCATCATTTCGAGCGCACCGGGAAGCGGTGCGGCAACTCGGGTGCCGTCGGCGGGCATGGGGTGGTAGACGGCGCGCTCGGGGTTGGGATCGGCGATGTCCCACCATTGGGCGAACGGCTCGAGCACTGTCTCACCGTCGAGGGTGCGCCTGATCAGGTGGAATGGATCAGTAATGTTGGTCTGGAGGTTGGTGGCGAAACTTGCTGCCGCACCCGGCAAATCGGCCCCTTGGGCCTCCGTCCAGTCCTTATCCATGATCAATCAAGAGGCGATCCCCTAAACGAAGAGCGGGTCAGGCTGCTTGGTGCCGAACTCCGTCTTCAGCGGGTAGGGGTGGCTCGATGCGCTCGACGGTGGTGAGGAACGTCTTGACGTCGGAATTTTCTGACGCGGCCCGCTCGAAGGAGAAAACCGCGTCCTCGGCGTCGAAGGTGGTGCCATCGTGAAAGCTGACATCGTCGCGCAGCGTAAAGCGCCAGCCTTCGCAGCCGATCGGCTCCCAGGCCGTGGCAAGGGAAGGCTGGAGCGCCGTGTCCGGGCCGCGGCGGACGAGGCCCTCATCGATACTGTTGAGAAAGCCAATCACCGGTGCGGTCGCCGGTGCATGGGGATCCGTCGTGCTAGGCTCGCTGCTCGCCAATTAGGTGAGCGTTGCGGCCGATGCCGGCAGGGCCCAGCAAGCAGCGTGCAGGGCCAAGGCGTAGCTGGGGCCGGCGAGCAGGCGGTGCATGTGCGCTGTTCCTCGACTGCTTGCAAGGGCGGCCGTTATGGACGCCGGCGGTCCCCCGTGGAAGGCGCATTGCCCTTTACGAGCGGGTGCGTCAAGCCAGGGATGCTTGCGCACGGCACTGGTGGCAGTGGGGAATGGGGCGAGCGACCGGACTTGAACCGGCGGCCTCCAGGGCCACAACCTGGCGCTCTAACCGACTGAGCTACGCCCGCCATGAGGGATGCGGGTGATGTGGCTTAAACGCGAGGCGCCGTCAAGAACCCGGCCGCCGCAGCTTGCTGATGAAAATTCACGCACACTGCGCACTTTTTCATCACTTATTGCGCAGCGGATGAGGCGGACGTCTTTGCGTGCTGTCTTGCGGCAGGCCTTGCCCTACCTCTGGCAGTAAGCTGGCACGGTCCGTGCTTAATCCGGGTAGCTGGAACAGATAGCGCTTTGGGCTCCGTTAGCCCGAGGCGCTGCCGCGGCAGACGCCTAGTGCGTCCGGCGGGCCGAGGCAGGAAACACGCGGAGGGAGATCCCAAGGCATGAAGAAGATCGAAGCGATCATCAAACCGTTCAAGCTCGACGAAGTGAAGGAGGCGCTGCAGGAGGTCGGTCTCAAGGGCATGACCGTCACCGAGGTCAAGGGCTTCGGCCGACAGAAGGGCCACACCGAGCTCTATCGCGGCGCCGAGTACGTGGTCGACTTCCTGCCGAAGGTGAAGATCGAGCTCGTGGTCGACGACGGCATCGTCGACCGGGCGGTCGAGGTCGATCCAGCAGGCGGCCAAGACCGACCGGATCGGTGACGGCAAGATCTTCGTGCTTCCGATCTGAGGACGTGGTGCGGATCCGCACCGGTGAGCGCGGCGCCGACGCCGTCTGAGCGTTAGCCGGCCGGCGCCACGCCGGCACTAGGCCTGCCGCGTCGCTCGACCGGGAGTGGCGGCCAACGCGATCGGCCGAGGTCGGCCGACGCGACGTTTCAAGCAAGAGGTCACCCATGACTTTGGGATGCAAGTCGGCCGACGACGTGATCAAGGCGATCAAGGATCACGACGTCGAGATGGTCGATCTCCGCCTCACCGACCTGCCCGGCATGTGGCAGCACACCTCGTATCCGGCGCTCGGTGTTCGGCGAGGACAACGCTAGCGGAGGGCCTCGGCTTCGACGGCTCGTCGATCCGCGGCTTCCAGGAGATCCAGGCCTCCGACATGCTGCTGCGCCCGGACGTCACGACCGCGTTCTCGATCCGTTCATGCAGCACAAGACGCTGGTCATGATCTGCGACATCGCACGACCCGGTGACCAAGGACTTCTACCGCCGCGACCCGCGCGGCGTGGCGATCAAGGCCGAGGAGTATCTGGCGGTCGTCCGGCATCGGCGACACCGCCTACTTCGGCCCCGAGGCCGAGTTCTTCGTCTTCGACGACGTCCGCTACGGCCAGGACGGTCAATTACGGTTCCTATGAGATCGATTCGCCCGAGGGCCACTGGAACACGCCCGAGCGACGAAGGCCCCAACCTGGGCACAAGATCCGGCCCAAGGAAGGCTACTTCCCGGTGCCCGCCGACCGACACGCTGCAACGACCTGCGCGCGGAGATGGCGCTGATCATGCAGTCGATCGGCCTGCTGGTCGAATGTCACCACCACGAGGTGGCGACCGGCGGTCAGTGCGAGATCGACATGAAGTTCGACTCCCTGCTGTCGATGGCCGACAACCTGATGAAGTACAAGTACGTGGTCAAGAACGTCGCCGCGCACGGCAAGACCGCGACCTTCATGCCCAAGCCGCTCTATCGGCGACAATGGCTCGGGCATGCACTGCCACCAGTCGATCTGGAACGGCGACCGCCGCTCTTCGCCGACGCCGGCCGGCTATGCCGGGCTCAGCGACATGGCCCGCTACTACATCGGCGGCCTGCTGAAGCACGCGCCGTCGATCCTGGCCTTCGCGGCACCCGACCACCAACTCCTACCGCCGTCTGGTGCCGGGCTACGAGGCGCCGGTCAACCTGGCCTGGTCGCTGCGCAACCGCTCGGCTGCCTGCCGCATCCCGATGTACTCCAACAGCCCGAAGGCCAAGCGGGTCGAGTTCCGCTGCCCCGATCCGTCGGCCAATCCGTATCTCGCCTTCGCGGCCATGCTCATGGCCGGCCTCGACGGCATCAAGAACAAGATCGACCCGGGCGAGCCGATCGACAAGAACATCTACGACCTGCCGCCCGAGGAAGCTGGCCGAGATCCCGAGCGTGCCGGGACGCTCTCCGATGCGCATCGACGCGCTCGAGGCCGATCACGACTTCCTGCATACAGGGCGACGTGTTCACGCACGACTTCATCGAGAACTACATCGCCTACAAGCGCGAGGCCGAGCTCGACCCGATCCGGCTGCGGCCGCACCCCTACGAGTTCGTGCTCTACTACGATTGCTGATCTCTCCTGCGGGCTGTCGCTGTTCGGCCTTCGGGCCGGCTCGGCAGGCCGTTAGTCCAGCAGCTCGCCAGCCTCGGGCGGTCTTCGGACCGCCCCATTTTTTATTGGTGGGTGGTGCAGGGCGGACCCTTTCTGGGCGTTCAGCCCGCAATCCGGTAGTGGTAGCGATAAAGGGTTTGGAAGCCGGCACGGTCATAGAGAGTCCTGGCCGGCAAGTTCGCCGTCTCGACTTGGAGGTAGGCGGTGACAGCACCCATGGTACAGGCCCAGCCGAGCAGCCGCCCGAGCACCGCCCGGCCGTGGCCGTGGCGGCGGCTCGGCACGGCTGAGCGCATGGCGAAGATCCCGGCGAGGCTGCCGTCGACCACGCACAGCCCGCCGGCAACGGGCGTTCCGTCGACGGTGACAACGCCGAACGTCGAAGGGCGTCTGATCCGGCTGAAGAGCCGGGCGCGCGCGGTGCGCTCGGCGGGTGCCATGTAGACATCGGCCAGCGCCGCCATCACCAAGGCCGTGGGGCGGCCCTCTAGCGTCACGTCGGCTGGCTGAGGCGGCATTTTGGTGAGTGGTCGGATCATGACCTCGCTCGGCGCCTCAGGGGCATAGCCCCGTGTGGCGAGAAGCGCGTCAAGACCCGCCGGCTGGCTGAGATCAGTCAGCTGATAGCAGGCCCGGCGGTCGTACGTCGCATACCAGGTCTCGACTTTCGCGATGGCTGCGTCGATCGTGAGCTCTCCGCTGAAGGCCAGTGTCTGCACCGAGTTCTGCCGGCGCGTCGCGGTTGTGCCCTGGCGCAGGAGCCAGCCGCCGACGCCTGCCGTTCGCTCGGGCGGCCATGCCCAGAGGCTCGCCTGCTCGATGGCTCGGATCAGTGCCTCGTCTTCCACCTCGGGCTCCTCTATAGCGTCGGGCCGAGACAACAGAGCATGAGGCGACGCGCATGCCCACCGGCTGGCAGTTCTGGATCGATCGCGGCGGCACGTTCACCGATATCGTGGGCCAGGCGCCCGATGGCGCGATCACGATCAAGAAACTGCTTTCGGAGAACCCAGAGCAGTACGAGGACGCAGCACTCAAGGGCATTCGCGACATGCTCGGTCTTGCGCCCGGCGACGCGCTGCCCGTGGCCTCGATCGATGCAATCAAGATGGGCACGACCGTCGCCACCAACGCGCTTCTGGAGCGCAAGGGCACGCCCACGCTGCTGGCCATCACGCGTGGGCTCGGCGACTGCCTGCGGATCGGCTATCAGCACCGTCCGGATATCTTCGCCCGTCACATCGTGCTGCCTGAGCAGCTCTACACCCGAACGGTCGAGATCGACGAGCGACTGCGAGCCGATGGCAGCATCGATCGGCCGCTCGACGAGGCGCAGGCGCGCCGCGACCTCGAGGCCGCCTATGCGGACGGGTTTCGGGCGATCGCGATCGTTCTGATGCACGGCTACCGGCATGCCGAGCACGAGGCCAGGGTCGCGGAGATAGCGCAATCCATCGGCTTCACGCAGATATCGGTAAGCCACGCCGTCTCGCCCTTGATGAAGATCGTTGGCCGCGGCGACACGACGGTTGTCGATGCTTATCTGTCGCCCATCTTGCGCCGCTACGTCGATCGGGTCGATCGTCAGACAGCCGGTGTCCGGCTGATGTTCATGCAGTCTAACGGCGGTCTCGTCGATGCCCACAAGTTCCAGGGCAAGGATGCGATCTTGTCGGGTCCAGCCGGTGGCATCGTCGGTGCGGCCAAGACCGCAGCGATCGCCGGCTTCGAAAAGATCGTCGGCTTCGACATGGGGGGCACGTCCACCGATGTGACGCACTATGCGGGCGAGTTCGAGCGGGCCTTCGAGACCGAGGTGGCGGGTGTTCGGATGCGTGCGCCGATGATGAAGATCCACACCGTGGCCGCGGGCGGCGGCTCGATCATCGCCTTCGACGGGCAGCGATTTCGGGTGGGCCCGGAGAGCGCCGGCGCCAATCCGGGCCCCGCCTGCTATTGCCGCGGCGGACCCTTGGCCGTCACTGATGCCAATTTGATGGTCGGTAAGCTGCTGCCCGAGTTCTTTCCGCATGTCTTCGGCCCCGATGCCAACGCGCCGCTCGATGTCGAGGTCGTCGAAGAGCGGTTCGCAGCGCTTGCCGACGAGGTCGAGCGGGCCACCGGCGTGCGACGGTCAGCCGCCGAAATCGCCCAGGGCTGCCTTGCTATTGCCAACGACAATATGGCGAACGCGATCAAGGAGATATCGATCGCCCGCGGCATCGATGTGCAGAACTACACACTCGTCTGCTTCGGCGGCGCCGGGGGCCAGCATGCCTGCCAGGTTGCAGATCTCCTGGGCATCGGGCGCGTCCAGGTTCACCCGTTCGCGTCGGTGCTCTCGGCGTATGGTATGGGGCTCGCCGATATTCGTGTAATCCGCCAGCGCGCGATCGACCGAGAGCTCGACGTAGCGGCGGCAGGCCTGCTGGCGGAGGCGCGCAGCGAGCTCGCCGATGACGCTGCGGCGGAGTTGGCCGAGCAGGGCGTGAGTGATGTCCAGATGCGGCTCGAGGCACGGGTGCATGTCCGCTATGCCGGCACCGACACCGCGATCGAGGTGCCGCTCGATACGGAGCCCGCGATGCGCGAGGCTTTCGAGCGGGAGCACAAATCACGTTACGGCTTCACGGTGGACGGGCGTGAGCTCGTGGCCGAGACCCTGACGCTCGAGGGGATCGGGTTGATGGCTGATATCGACGAGCCGGAGCAGCCGCCCTGCGGCGACGCGCCGAAGCCGGTCGGCCAAACAGAGATCTTCACCGCCAAGGCGCCGCACCAGCCGGCGGCATCTTTCGAGGCGCAAATCTACCGGCGGGAGGTCTCTAGGCGCCGGGAGCCGGGTGCCGGGCCCGGCCATCGTCGCCGGCGAGACAACCACGATCGTGGTCGAGCCGGGCTGGGCGCTCGAGGTCACCGCCCGCAACCACGTGGTGCTAAGCCGTGTCGAAGCGCTGTCGGATCGGGTGGCGCTGGGTACGACCTGCGATCCGATTCTGCTCGAGATCTTCAACAATCTCTTCATGACCATTGCCGAACAGATGGGGGTGACGCTGCAGAACACCGCCTACTCGGTCAACGTCAAGGAGCGTCTCGATTTTTCGTGCGCCGTCTTCGATCACGGTGGCGGGCTCATCGCCAACGCCCCACACATGCCCGTGCACCTGGGCTCCATGGGTGAATCGGTGCGCACCATCATCCGCCTGCGCGGCGGTGGCATGCGCCCCGGCGACGTCTACGCCCTGAACAATCCGTACAACGGCGGCACGCATCTGCCCGACGTCACCACCGTCATGCCGGTCTTCGGCGCGACGGGAGAGGTGCAGTTCTACACGGCGTCGCGGGCGCATCACGCCGATATCGGCGGTATCACCCCGGGCTCGATGCCGCCGTTCAGCAAGCATATCGACGAAGAGGGCGTCCTCATCGACAATTTTCATCTGGTCGACCAGGGCCGCTTCCTCCACGACGAGCTGCAGGCGCTGCTCGAATCGGGCCCTTATCCGGCCCGCAACCCGCGCCAGAACATCGCCGACCTGCAGGCGCAGGTGGCATCATGTGCCAAGGGTGCCGCCGAGCTCGAGCGGATGGTCGGTCAGTTCGGGCTCGACACGGTGCGCGCCTACATGGCGCACGTCATGGACAATGCCGAGGAGAGCGTCCGGCGGGTAATCGATCGGCTTAAGGATGGGCGCTTCACCTACGCGCACGACCAGGGCCAGGTGATCAAGGTCGAAGTCACGGTCGACCGTGTCAGGCGTTCGGCCCGGCTGGACTTCACCGGCACGAGCGCGCAGCAGGAATGGAACTTCAACGCGCCGGCGGCGGTTACGAGGGCAGCAGTGCTGTACGTCTTTCGCACGCTCGTGGACAACGATATCCCGTTGAACGACGGCTGTCTGAAGCCACTGGAGCTGGTCATCCCCGAGGGCTCGGTGCTTGCCTGCACCTATCCTGCCGCCGTTTGCGCCGGCAATGTCGAGACCTCCCAGTGGTGCACTGACACCCTCTTCGGTGCCTTAGGCGTACTCGCTTCGGCGCAGGGCACGATGAATAACTTCACCTTCGGTAACGATTGCCACCAATACTATGAGACGATCTGCGGCGGCAGTGGCGCCGGGCCCGATCACCCCGGCACCTCGGGCGTCCATACCCACATGACCAACTCGCGATTGACCGATCCGGAGATTCTCGAATGGCGCTATCCGGTGCTGCTCGAGGAGCATCGCATCCGGGAGGGATCGGGCGGGGCAGGGCGCTTTCGTGGCGGTGATGGAACGCTACGCCGGGTCCGCTTCCTCGAGCCGATGTCGGCAGCGATCTTGAGCAATCACCGAAGGGTGCCACCCTTCGGCCTCGCCGGCGGCGACCCCGGGCGGTGCGGCGACCAGTGGATCGAGCGTGCGGATGGGCGGATCGAGAAGCTGGAGGGCTGTGCCGCTTGCGAGGTGATGGCTGGCGATGTCTTTGCCATCCAGACGCCGACCGGTGGGGGCTATGGTGCTCGAAGCGGTTGAGCATCGAGGAGCCTGCTCACTCGGTAGCCGGCTGGCGGGCAGGGAGACAGCTGTCGTGGATAAGTGCTCGTTGGCGTGGCTGACGGCTTGACGGATCACCCTGGCCGAGTGCTGCTCATTGGCAACCCACGTGCGCGCCGAGGCGACCAGGTCGAATCGCTGGTCCCGGACCTTCGGGCATTGGGGCTGCAAGTCGCGCTCCAGGTCCCAGATGGCCAGGATGCGCTCCTGCGGCTCATTCGCGAGCGTGGTCCTAAAGTCGACCGGATCGCCATAGCCGGAGGCGACGGCTCGATTGCCGCCGCCCTGCCTGCCCTGCTCGAGGTAGGCACGCCGCTCGCCGTCATTCCGCTCGGCACCGCGAACGATCTGGCGCGCAATCTTGGGCTGCCTGATGCCCGCGACGCGCAGCTGGCGCTCGTTCGGAGCGGCACGGTGCGGCGGATCGATCTGGGGTCGGCGAATGGCCGCCCTTTCCTCAATGCGGCGAGCGTCGGCCTCGGCGCCGCGGTGGCTGCCCTGCACAGCGGTGAGGCCAAGCGCTGGCTCGGCGTCCTCAACTATCCCCGTGTGCTCTATCTGGCGTGGCGGCGGACTAGGCCCTTTACGGTCGAGATCACTTGTGACGGCGAGCGGCATGAAGGCGCCTTCGTACATGTTGCGGTGGTTAATGGCCGGTTCCACGGGGGCGGGTTGGAGCCGCGGCCGACGAGCTCGATCGCCGATGCGAAGCTCGACCTTTATGCCTTGCGGAGTGAGCCCGTGTCGCAGCTCATCCGGCATCTCGCGGCCCTGCGTGTCGAGGGAGCGTTCAGCCCCGATATCTTCCACCTCGTCGGACGACGAATCACGATGGTCACCGATCGGTCCCGGCGCGTGAACATCGATGGTGAGCTGGTGCCCGAGACACCACTGGAGCTGACAGTGCTGCCGCAGGCACTCGCTGTGATCGCACCGGATTGAGCTCCTTTGGCGGCGACCGATGACGGCGCCCTCTGACAGCGGCCTTGACGGCGCTTGAGCGAGGCGTCTTCCTCGCAGCGGAAAGTATCTGTCCGAGGCGACGGGCTCTTGCGGGAGTGCGAGCTTTGATCACCAGCGTCGATGTGGAACGGGCGAGCAAAGTGTTCGGCAGCGGGCCGACCGCCGTGCGGGCGCTCGACGAGGTGTCGGTCGCCATTGCCGAGAACGAGTTCTTTACGCTGCTCGGGCCCTCCGGTTGTGGGAAGACCACCCTTCTCCGCCTGATCGGCGGATTCGAGCAGCCAACCTCGGGCGAGATCCGTCTTGGCGGTGAAGCGATGGGGCGTCGCCCGCCGCATCAGCGCCCGGTGAACACGGTCTTCCAGTCCTATGCGCTCTTTCCGCATCTGAGCGTGGCCGAGAACATCGGCTTCGGGCTCGACATGCTGCAGGTGCCGGCGAGCGAGAAGGCGGCGCGCATTGATGCCATGCTGGCGCTGGTCAAGCTGGATGGGATGGCCGATCGAAAGCCCGGGCAGCTCTCCGGCGGCCAGCAGCAGCGCGTGGCGCTGGCCCGCGCGCTGGCGCCGCAGCCCAAGGTGCTGCTGCTCGATGAACCCCTCTCGGCGCTCGACCTTAAGCTCAGGAAGGAGATGCAACTCGAGCTGAAGCGGCTGCAGACCGATACCGGCATCACCTTCATCTTCGTCACGCATGACCAGGAAGAGGCGCTGACGATGTCGGACCGAATTGCCGTCATGGCCGACGGCCGAATCCTGCAGATCGGCAGCCCGGCCGATATCTACGAGCGGCCATTGGTGCGGTTCGTTGCCGATTTCATTGGTGAGACGAACTTTCTCGATGGCGAGATCGGCGATGACGGCCAGAGTTTGATCCTGCCGGGGGGGCTTGGTGTGGCCTTGGCCGCGGTCGCCGAGCCCGGGCGCCGGGTCACCGCTGCGGTTCGCCCGGAGCGCGTTGCCATCGCCGGGCCCGCGCCCGATGGTCTCCGGGCGACGGTAGAGACGGTGGTCTATTTTGGCACCGATACAATCCACCACCTCAGGCTCGACCAGAGCCTCCGTTTTGTCGTTCGGGTCCAGAACCATGATGGGCTCGGCAAGGGCTTCAGCCCGGGCGACAGGGTGAGTCTCGTGATCCCGCCCGACGCCGTTCGACTGCTCGAGGACTGAGCGCTTGTTGAGCCGGCGTCGCCTCCTGCAATTGCTGCCCGCGGCGGTGATCATCGGCGTCTTCATGGTGCTGCCGCTGGCGATGATGGCCTATGTCTCGGTGCTCGAGCGCGCACCCAATGGCGGCGTCGTCTGGGGCAGCCACAGCACCGACGCCTATGTCGCGTTTCTCTTCGAGCGCGATCTCTTCGACCAGCTGGTCGTCAACACCGACTACCTGCAGATCTTCGCCCGCTCGTTCTGGCTCGCCTTCCTCACCACCGCGCTGGCGCTGGCGATCGGCCTGCCGACGGCGCTCTTCATGGCGCTGCAGCCGCAGGTGCGCCGGAATATTCTGGTCTTTTTGGTAACCATACCGTTCTGGACCAATCTCCTGGTCCGCAACTATGCCTGGATCCTGCTCTTGCGGTCCAATGGCCTGCTCGACAACTTCCTGTCCTCGCTCGGCTTCGGTCCGGTCGAGACCGGCCTGCTCTACACGCCCTGGGCGGTGGCCATCGGCCTGACCTACTCTTTTCTGCCCTTCATGGTGCTGCCGATCTATGCGAGCCTCGAGAAGCTCGATTGGCGCCTGGTCGAGGCTGCCTACGATCTCTACGCCACCAAATGGCAGGCGCTCAAGCGCGTCGTCCTTCCACTGGCCAAGCCGGGGATCGCCGCCGGCGCGGTCCTCGTCTTCGTGCCGTGCCTTGGCGCCTATGTGACACCCGTGCTGCTCGGCGGCGGCAAGTCGCTGATGATCGGCAACCTCATTCAAGGTCAGTTCGGCGCCGCCCGAAATTGGCCCTTCGGCTCGGCGCTCGCCTTTGCGCTGCTGGCGATCGTGCTCTTGGCGATGGTGGTGCATGTGACCCGCTTTCGGCGCGCGCCGGACGGCAGCCGGAGTTGAGGGTCAATCCGGCGAATCCGATCTGGCAGTTTCGCGGGCTAGGCCTGACGACGGCGGTCTTCTTAGCCTATCTGTACCTGCCAATTGTCCTGCTGATCGTCCTCAGCTTCAATGAGAACCGGCTGGCGACCATCTGGTCCGGCTTCTCGCTGCAGTGGTATGGTGCGGTGCTCGGCAATGCCGACATCATGCGGGCGGCGGGCAATTCGTTGATCGTGGCCGGGACAGCCACGCTCTTCGCCGTAGTCTCGGCACTGCTCGCGGCACTCGCTATGACGCGGGGCCGATTTACCGGCACGACGGCAATGAGTGGCCTCTTGGCCCTGCCGCTCCTGGTGCCCGAGATCGTCACCGCGGTTGCGACGCTGCTCTTCTTCGTCGCGATCGGCTTTCAGCTCGGGCTCCTGACCGTCGTCGTCGCACACACGGTCTTTTGCATCCCCTTCGCCTACCTGCCGATCCGGGCTCGTCTCGAGGGGATGGATCCGGCGCTCGGCGATGCTGCGGCCGACCTCTACGCCGATGGCTGGCAGGCGTTCCGGCAGGTGACGCTGCCCTTGCTCTGGCCGGGCATCCTTTCCGGTGCCATGCTCGCCTTCATCATCAGCCTCGACAATTTCGTCATCACCTACTTCGTCGCCGGGGCCGGTGCGACGACCCTGCCGGTTTACATCTTCGGGATGATTCGCATCGGCATCACGCCTGAGGTCAATGCGATCTCGGCGCTGATGCTGCTCGTCTCGATCGCGTTTGTCAGCCTGTCGTGGCTCGTCGGTCGCTGGCGCGGCTGATCGATCGTGGCGCGCATGCGGCCGGAGCCGAGCGTCGGGGTGCTTTCGCGGTCAACCGGCGATGAGGTCCACCACAAAGAAGATCGCGGCCCAAAGGGCGAGGGACGTCGAGACGATGAAGAGCGTGGCGACGGGCGGCGACCAGCGATCGCATCGCGCTGTCCGCTCGACGCTCTGGGTGGCGTCCAGGACCATGCCGCCGCCTTGCGCGTATGTGCTCACGTGCCCTACTCCTTTTGCGCCGAAGCCCACCATGCGGTCGGCAGGCAATGGTCGAAGCTTAAGCCCGGACCTCCAAAGAAAGTCTTAACGCGCGGTATCGGCGTATTGGCTGGCTGCGATCAGCGCTCGCCGGCACTCGCGTGACGGTCTTCCTCGATATCGTGCTGCCCGTTTTTGCCCTTCTCGGCGTGGGCTACGGGGCGGCGATCGGCGGCCTCTTCGATGCTGCCTCGACCCGGGCGCTGTCGCGCTTCGTTTTCCAGATTGCGTTGCCGGTCATGCTGTTCTGGAGCATGGCCGAGGCAGGGACGCCCAAGGAGTTCGTGCCCAGCTATCTGGTGGCGTATTTCGTTGGTGTCACCGTCAGTGCTGCCCTAGGTGCGCTTGCGGCACGGCGGCTTGGCCGGAAGGGTGCCGCGGAGCGAGCGATCATCGGCTTCGCGTCGTGCTACGGCAACGTCATCCTGCTCGGCATTCCGCTGGTGCTGCGCGCGCTCGGCGAGACGGCCAGCCTGCCGCTCTTCATGCTGGTGAGCTTTCATGGCCCGATCATGATGACCGTCGTCACAATCCTGCTCGAGCGCGACGGAGCTGTTGGGGGAATCGGCACCCAGCTCTTCGGCGTTGCACGCGGCCTCGGCACCAATCCGATCCTGATCGGGCTCCTGGGCGGCATCGCTTTCGCCGCGACCGGCCTCGCCCTGCCGTCGCCGATTTCTGCCAGCGCCGAGCTCCTGGGCCGGGCGGCGCTGCCGACAGCGCTCTTCGCGATGGGTGCGTCGCTCGCGGGTTACCGCATCCAGGGCGCCCTCGGCCTGACCCTGGTCACCGTCTGTCTTAAGACCGTGCTGCAGCCCGTCGTGGTCTGGCTGCTGGTCGACTATGTCCTCCACATTGCATCGCCGTGGTCGGATACGGCTATTCTGCTCGCCGCCATGCCGACCGGGGTCAATGCCTATTTGTTCGCGGCGCGCTACCGGGCAGGCGAGCCCGAGGCGGCCACGGCTATCCTGCTCTCCACCGCCTTCTCGCTCCTGACCGTGTCCGTGATCCTCGCTTTGCGTCTCGGCTGACGGCAGGCGAGGTGGCCCGCAAGCCCAGTGCTTGGCGCGTGCGGATCAGCTCTGCGGCTCGTTCAAATCCTTTCCTGATTATCCATTATTTTCGTCTAGAGCTATGCTAGCAGAATCATGTGGTTATGGTGGATTGGAGGCGAGCACAGTGAATAATCTGGCGGCCAAGATGCGTGGATTGAGCGAGTTGGCGTTTCGGGCGCGGTTCGGGACCGAGGCGCAATGCCTGGCGGTGCTGTTCGAGATGCGCTGGGGCCGCGGCTTTATCTGTGAGCGGTGCGGCTGTGAAAAGTATTCGCGGATGAAGAGCAGGAAGCAGGTCCAGTGTAACGCCTGCAAGCATCAGACGGGGTTCACGGCGGGCACGATCTTCCACAGCACGAAGCTGCCGCTGACGACGTGGTTTCGCGCGATCTACGAGTTGACGCAGGCCAAGGGCGGGATCAGCTCGATCGAGTTGGCGCGACGACTGGGTGTGCGGCAGCCGACCGCCTGGCTGATGAAGCAGAAGCTGATGTCCGCCATGGCGGAACGCGACGCCGGCAAGCCGAAGATGAGCGGCCGGGTCGAGCTCGACGACGCTTATCTCGGCGGCGTGCGCAGCGGCGGCAAGCGTGGGCGCGGTGCGGCCGGCAAGACACCGTTCGTCGCTGCGGTCGAAACGAGCCTCGACCGCAAGCCGAGGCGCCTGAAGCTGCTCGTGGTCAAGGGCTTCCGCAAAGCCGAGATCGCCAAGCTGGCCCGGTCGAGCTTCGCCACCGGCACCAACATCGTCAGCGACGGCCTGTCGTGCTGGCGGAGCGTCGAGGCCGCCGGTTGCGACCACTTCCCGATGCTCAGCGGCAGTGGCAAGAAGGCAGCGCAGTGGCCGTCGTTCAACTGGGTGAACACGACGCTCGGCAACATCAAGACGGCGCTCGCCGGAACATACCACCACGTCAGCCAGAAACACGCCCAGCGCTACCTCGCCAGCTTCGCCTGGCGCTTCAACCGCCGCTACCAACTCGACACCATAACCGAGCGCCTGATGTGGGCCGCGCTGCAGGCCAAGCCGCGCCCGTATCGGGCCATCATCGCTGGATGAGAAAAACGGATAATCAGGTACCCTTTTGGGCGCGGGCATAGAAGCGATCGACGTAGGCGAGCGCGTCGCAATCGCCATTTGCCCGGACGTTGATCACCTGGCCGATGATCACATCATGGGTGGCCACCGGCATGCGCTCAACCACCCGGCAATCGAAGACGGCGCAGGCATCCTGCAGGGCCGGCGAGCCGCTCGGCAGTCGCAACCAGGGGCCACCGATGAAGCGCGCAGCACCCTCGAAGCCGGTCCGGCCGGCGAAGCGATCGGCGAGAGCCGCTTGATCGGCCCGCAGCACGTTGACCGCGAAATGGCCGCTCGCGATGATCGTGCCGTGTGTCTCGGTCTCCCGGTTGGCGCAAACCAGGAGATGCGGCGGGTCGGCCGAGACGGAGCAGACGGCGGTGGCGGTGAAGCCATTGCGCCGCCGACCGTCGGCAGCGGTGACGATGGTGACGCCCGCCGGCAGCAGCCGCATGGCGTGGATGAACTCGGCAGGCGTGGTGGTCACGGGAGCTGGCGCCCTTCGGCGGTGGAGGCGAAGTGTTAGATAGGTGCTGGCTTTGGCATGACCACGGCCAGCGACCAGCCGCGCCGCAACCGCCACCTGTTTGCCAGCTCTGCCGGGGTGCGTAAACGGGTGGGGCTCGCTGACGGATCGAGGTGAGACGCCGAGCCGTGCCGCCTCCCCGACTGGGACCGGCTGCTGTTGCGGCAGAGGCTTGGCAAGCCGATCGTCAGGCGATGCGGCGGAGCACTTGCCCGGCCAGATAGAGTGAGCCGCAGATCAGCGTCACCATCGGCCCATCGGCTGATTGGCCGACCGCCCGGAGTGCGTCGTCGACACTCCCTTGCACCGTGGCGTCGATGCCGAGGTCCCTGGCCGCGGCGGCAATCTCCTCGGGCGACCGGGACGACGGCTCGTCGGGCACGGCGATGGCGTGCAGGTGGCGGACCAGGCCGCGCATCGGGCTGAGAAACGCGGCGGTGTCCTTGGTCTCTAGCATGCCGACGACGAGTTCGACCGGGCGGCCACGCGCCAGCACCGGCAGGCTCTCGGCCAGCGCGATACCGGCTGCAGGGTTGTGGCCGCCATCCAGCCACAGCTCGACCTCCGCCATGCCGAGCACCGGGAAAGCGGCTCCGGGCAGCAGTTGCAGGCGCGCGGGCCATCGTGCCGCGCGAATGCCTTGGGCGATGCTGTCGATAGGCAGCCCGAGCCGCAAGCCGGCCATCGCTGCAAGTGCTGCGTTCTGGAGCTGATGCGCACCCTGAAGGCCGGGCCGCGGCAGCTCGAGCAACGTGCCTTTGGCCTCGACAACGAAGCCGTTCGCCGTTGCCGCAAAGTGCCAGTCACGGCCACAGGCGTGGATCGGTGCCGCGACCGAGGCCGCCTTGGCGTCCAAAACGGCCAAGGCCTCCGGCTCCTGCGGCCCCACGAGAGCCGGCACGCCACGCTTGATGATGCCGGCCTTCTCGACGGCGATCGCGGGCAGGGTTGTGCCGAGATAGCTCTCGTGGTCCATCGAGACGGGTGAGATGAGGGTGAGTTCCGGCTGGTCGACGACGTTGGTCGCATCCAGCCGACCGCCGAGGCCGGTTTCCAGCAAGAGGTAGTCGGCCGGCACGCTGTTGAAAGCGAGAAATGCCGCCGCCGTTGTAATCTCGAAGAAGGTGATCGGGTCGTCCTGGTTGGCGCGCTCGCAGCGATCGAGCACCTCGGCGAACAGGCCTTCCTCGATCGGCTGGCCATGTAGCAGGATGCGCTCGTTGAAGCTCACCAGGTGCGGTGAGATGTAGCGGTGAACGGGCCGGCCCGATGCGGTCAGCATGGCATCCAGCATGGCCAGGGTCGAGCCCTTGCCATTGGTGCCGGCGATGTGCACGACCGGCGGCAAGTGCCGCTCTGGGTGGTCGAGCCGGTCGAGCAGCCGCAGGAGTCGGCCCAGCGACAGATCGATGCGCTTTGGATGGAGCGTTTGCAGCCGCGCCAGGATGAGGTCGCTGCCGAACGTGGTCACCTTTGGCCCTCAGTGCTCAGTCATCGGCCGCGTCACGGACCAAATGAGAATCATCGGGCACGTCGTCATTGGCGGGCTCGCTCTCGACCGCCGTTTGAGGGCTATCGTCTGCGGCGGCCGTAGCGGCGGCACGTGGCCGGCGCAGCAGCCCCAGGACCCGAGCTATCGTCTGGCGCATCTCGAAGCGGTGCACGACCATGTCAACCATGCCGTGCTCGAGCAGATACTCGGCCTTCTGGAAGCCCTCGGGCAGGGTTTCCCGGATCGTCTGCTCGATCACGCGCGCCCCGGCGAAGCCGATCACGGCCCCCGGCTCGGCGATATGGATGTCGCCCAGCATGGCAAAGGATGCCGTGACCCCGCCCGTGGTTGGATCCGTCAGGATGACAATGTACGGTAGTCCTGCCTCCTTGACTTCCTCGACAGCGATGGTCGTTCGCGCCATCTGCATGAGGGAAAGGGCACCCTCCTGCATCCGCGCGCCGCCCGATGCCGTGACGATGATGAAGGCCGCATCCTGCAGGACCGCGAGACGGGCGGCGGTGACGAATGCCTCGCCCAGGGCGGCGCCCATCGAGCCCGCCATGAAGTCGAAGTTCATGACGGCGATCACCGCCGGAAGATCATCGACGCGGCCGTGGGCCGCCTGCAGCGCGTCTTGGGTCTTGGTCTTCGCCTGCGCCTCCTTGAGCCGGTCGGAGTAGCGCTTGGCGTCGCGGAACTTGAGCGGGTCGATCGGCGCCTTGGGCAGCTCGATCTGCGTCCAGCTGCCTTCGTCGAAGAGGCTTTGGAAGCGGTACTCGGGGCCGACCCGCATGTGGTGGTTGCAATGCGGGCAAACCCGCTGGTTGGCTTCGAGGTCGCGGTGGAAGATCATCCGCTCGCAGGACGGGCACTGATGCCAGAGGTTCTCCGGCACCTCGGCCTTGCCGGTGCTGCGGACCAGCGCCTGGAAGCGCGGGCGGACGTAATTGGTGAGCCAGTTCATGGCAGCTGCTGCCCGTTCATTGGCTGCGTGCCGTGCGAACGGCTGCGGCGAGGTCACTGACCTTGCCGTGCACCGCGGCGGCGAGATGGGAAGTGTCGCCGGCGGCGACATGGCGGGCGATTTCATCTACCAGCGCCGAGCCGACGACGGCGGCGTCTGCCAGCCGGGCGATGGCGGCGGCTTGCGCCGGCTCGCGAATGCCGAAGCCGACAGCGACGGGCAGGTCTGTGTGCCGCCGCAACCGGTCCACGGCCTCACCCACAAGGTTGGCGACCGGTGCCGCAGCCCCCGTGATGCCGGTGATTGACACGTAGTAAATGAAGCCCGAGGTGTTGCGAAGGACTTTGGGTAACCGGAGATCGTTGGTAGTGGGCGTTGCAAGTCGGATGAAATTGAGCCCCTTTGCCAGGGCCGGCAGGCAAAGCTCGGCATCCTCCTCGGGCGGCAGGTCGACGACGATCAGGCCGTCGACTCCGGCCGCGATCGCGGCTTCGAGAAAGCGCTCGGTGCCGAACTTGTGGATGGGGTTGTAGTACCCCATTAGCACGATCGGCGTTTCGTCGTCTTGTGCGCGAAAGCGAGTGACGTGCTCGAGCAACAGCGGCAGTGTCATGCCGGCGCCGAGTGCTCGAAGGCTGCCGGCCTGGATCGATGGGCCGTCGGCCATCGGATCGGAGAACGGCATCCCGACCTCGATCACGTCGGCACCCGCCGCCGGCAGGCCTTCGAAGATCGCTTGAAATACGGCGGGCTCCGGATCGCCGCCGCAGACGAATGTTACGAGACCGGCGCGGCCTTCGTCGCGAAGTGCCTTGAAGCGCCGGTCAAGACGCGATCCGTTCATCGCGCGCAGCCCCTAAGAAGTTTGTCGATCAAAGTGTTACGCCCATGTGCTGCGCCACTGTGCCAATGTCCTTGTCGCCGCGGCCGCAGAGATTCATTATGATTATCTGATCCTTGCCCATGCAGGGCGCCTGCCTGGTCACCTCGGCCAGCGCGTGGCTGGGCTCGAGCGCCGGGAGGATGCCCTCGAGCCTGGCGCAGAGGCCGAAGGAGTTCGAGCGCGTCCTGATCGGTTGCGGTCGCAATCTCGATCCGGCCCATATCCTTGAGCCAGGAATGCTCGGGGCCGATGCCGGGGTAGTCGAGCCCGGCCGAGATCGAGTGCGGCTCGATGATCTGGCCGTCCGCATCCTGCATCAGGTAGCTGCGCATGCCATGCAGCACGCCAGGCTCGCCGGCCGTCATTGCTGCCGCATGCCGGCCGGTGTCGATTCCGTCACCGGCCGCCTCGACGGCGACGATGCGCACCTCTGGGTCGTCGAGGAAGGGATGGAAGAGACCCATGGCGTTCGACCCGCCGCCGACGGCAGCTACCAGCAGGTCGGGCAGGCGGCCTTCCTTCTCTTGGATCTGGGCGCGCGCTTCGTGTCCGATAATGCTCTGGAAATCGCGCACCAACGCCGGATAGGGATGCGGGCCGGCAACCGAGCCAATGATGTAGAAGGTGTCGTCGACATTCGTGACCCAGTCCCTGAGCGCCTCGTTCATGGCGTCCTTCAAGGTCTTCGAGCCGGAGGTCACGGGCACCACCTTAGCGCCCAGGAGGCGCATCCGGAACACGTTGGGCGCCTGTCGCTCGATGTCCCGTTCGCCCATGTAGATGACGCATTCGAGGCCGAATCGGGCGGCAACCGTAGCCGTTGCTACACCGTGCTGGCCGGCTCCAGTCTCAGCGATTATCCGTTTCTTGCCCATACGATTCGCGAGCAGGATTTGCCCGACGCAATTGTTGATCTTGTGGGCGCCTGTGTGGTTGAGTTCGTCACGCTTGAGATAAATCTTGGCGCCGCCCAGGTGGTCGGTAAGCCGCTGCGCCAAGTAGAGTGGTGAGGGGCGGCCCACATAGTCCTTGAACCAGCTATGCAGCTCGGTCTCGAAAGCCGGGTCGGTCTTGGCGGCTTGCCAGGCGGCCTCAAGCTCCAGAATATTGGGCATCAGCGTCTCGGCGACGAAGCGGCCACCGTAGATGCCGAAATGCCCATCCTCGTCGGGACCCGCCCGATAGCTGTTGGGGCGCTGGGCTGCCATGCTGGCCGTTGCCATCGTTTCCTCGTTCAAGCGATGACGACCGCGAGGTCGCGGGCGCGGGTTAGTAGTCGCTCCAGACGAGCCGGGTCCTTGATGCCCGGCGTGGTCTCAAGCCGTGACGACACGTCGACAGCCGGCGCTCCAGTAAGCTCGACCGCAACCTGCAAATTGGCCTCGTCGAGCCCGCCTGCAAGAAGCCACGGGAGAGCAATCGTCTGGCTAGCCAGGAGCCGCCAGTCAAAGGCGAGGCCATTGCCGCCGGGAATGGCGTCCGGCTCGCTCGGCGGCTTGGCATCGAATAGGATGAGATCTGCTGTATCAGCGTAAGCCCGGTGTCGTGCCACATCCGCCGCGCTGGCAACCGACAGCGCCTTGATCACGCGGCAACCCGTCCGCGCCTTGACGGCTGCGACGCGCTCAGGCGTCTCGTCGCCGTGCAGCTGGATCAGGTCGAGCGGCGCCTCGGCGAGGACGGCATCGAGCCATTCATCGTCCGGGTTGACGAAGACGCCGACCGCCTCGGCCCGACCCGGCCGTCCGTGCATCAGGGTGGCTGCAGCTGCCGGGCTAAGGGCACGCGGTGAGGGTGGGTAGAAAATGAAGCCCAGCCAACGGGCACCGCCCGCGATCGCGAGATCTCGGTCAGCGGTGCGTGTCAGCCCACAGATCTTGACGTCGACCCGCATCAAGAAGCGACCAGCATCAAGCGGCTCCGCGGGCGTCGGCGATGCTCTGGGCAATGGCGCGGGCTGCCGAGAGCGGGTCGGGCTCCGCCGTGATCGGCCGGCCAATCACCAGGCAGCTGGCGCCGGCAGCGATCGTCTCGACCGGATCGAGCGTACGTTTCTGGTCATCACCGCGCGTCTTCGGACGGACACCCGGAACGACGAGCCGAGGCTCCGGCCCGAACGCTTCCCGCATCGCGGCCACCTCCATCGGCGAGCAGACGATGCCGTGACACCCAGCGCGCAGTGCCAGTTCGGCCAGCCGCAGCGCCTGCTCTGTGGTCGAGCCCTGCTGGCCCGTCGCCACCAGATCAGCGTCGTCGAGGCTGGTCAGCACGGTGACGGCCAGCACCCAGGGCCTCTGCTCGCTGGCATCGGCGATAGCGACGGCGGTTTTCATCATCTCCAGTCCACCCGTCGCATGCAGCGTCACCATGGCGACCGGTAGTTGGACGACACCCCGCATGGCGCCTGCTACCGTGGTTGGGATATCGTGCAGCTTGGCGTCGAGGAAGATTGGCAGGCCGATATTGCCTATGCGTCGAATGCCTTCCGGGCCCTGGCTCATGAAGAACTCGAGGCCGAGCTTGATGCCACCAAGTGCTGGTGCCAGATGACTCGACAGCGCGAACGCGCCCTCGAGGTCGCGGCGATCGACGGCGCAGAACACGGGATTGGTATCGTTGGTCAGAATGGAGGACAAGCCTGAGTGTTTCCTGGTCGAGGACCGAAGCGCTGCAGTTCTATAGCAGAGGGATGTTGCCCTGACCAACCCACCGATCGGGAGTCAACGGCGGACCTCGCGCTTGGCTGCGCTGACCACTGTGTAGGTCGCTACTGGGCCAGGAAGCCGCCATCCACCGGTAGCGTATGGCCTGTTACCATGGCGGCAGCGTCGCTCGCCAGGAACAGGATGGCACTCGCCACCTCCTCGACCTCGGCCAAATGCCGCATCGGGGTGATAAATTCGAGTGTGGCGACGATCTCGGCATTATCGAGCAGCGGTTGGATGAACTCCGTTCTTGTCCAGGTAGGCGCTACTGCATTGGCGCGGATGTGACGGCCGGCCCATTCAACGGCCAGCGCGCGGGTGAGGTTCACGAGCGCTCCTTTGGTCGTCATGTAGCTGTGTAGCTGAAGGCTGGATAAAGGCCGCCGCCAGAGAAGCTCATGATCGCGGCTGTGGATACAACGGCGCCGCCGGCGTTCGGCATGTGCTCGGCCGTCGTTCGAGCGGAAAGAAACACGCCATTCAGGTTGATCTGGACAACGGCGTTCCACTCCTTCAGCGAGCACTCGGCCGCCGACCGGCGAATGTCGATGCCGGCATTGGCGACGACGATATCGATTTTGCCGTGGCGGTCGGCGATTTCGGCGATGACCGTGCGAATGGCTGGCTCGCTACCGACGTCCAGCACTTGCGCCTCACAGCCGACCCCGATCGCGGCGGCTGTCGCGGCCGCCGCCGCCTCGTTGCGATCCAAGATGACGACCGTGGCCCCCGGCGGCGGGCATGAGGCGCGCCGTTGCCGCGCCGATCCCCGAGGCGCCGCCGGTGATGAAGGCAACCTTGCTATCGAGGCGGAAGGCCGCGAGCGGGTCCCTTACTGCGCCTGCCATCTTCAGAGCGTCCCTTGCTCTCGAGAGCTGTGCCGTGGCGATCGAGCGATCACCGGCTATCGCCAGGCCGTGGGCTCTGGATAGGTGTCGTCTTGCGGCAGGCCGAGCAGGACGTTTCGATAGGCGGTGACGCTGTGCTGGAAATCGAACAGGGCCGCCCTCTCCTTGAGTACCTGCCGGTCGACAGGTGCATCGAGGCTGGCGAGGATGGCCGCCGCCATGGCGTCCGGATCGCCGACCGGCACCAGCCGGCCGTAGCGACCACCGTCGAGCAACTCGTAGGGGCCGCTCGGGCAGTCGGTGCTGACCACCGGGCAGCCACTGGCGACCGCCTCAAGCAGGACATTGGGAAAGCCCTCGAAGCGCGAGGAAAGGATGAAGAGATCGGCGCGCGCCATGTAGCGGATCGGATTGGGATCGTAGCCCAGGAGCTCGATGTCTTCGCCAGTGCCGTGCGCCTCGATGATCTCGGCGACGCTGGACTTGCCCATACCGGATCGCGCACCGGGGTTCTTCTCGCCCAGGAGGACCAAGCGCATTACTCGCTGCTCACGCGCGCGCGCGAAGGCGGTGAGCAGCGTTGGCAGGTCTTTCTGTCCAGCGAGCCGCCCGACCGCCAACAGCACCGGCGGCGCGCCAGGGGCAAACCAGGGATGGTCCACCGGTGCCGCCATCCGCTCCGCGAAGTTTGGGCCAATGGTCGGATTGTGTAGAACCGTAATGTGCTTTCGTGGGATGCCCACATTGTCGACGAGGTCGCGGGCAACGCCGTGCGATACCGTGACGACGTGGTCCGCTCCCGCGTAGGCACGGCCCATGAGCGGTGCTAGGACCTGCTTGCGCTCGATCTTGCGTGGTTTGCCGGCCGAGAAGTGCGTGCGCTCGCTGACGATCAGTCGGGTGGCAACGCCAGCACGGCGTTTTGCCAAGTAGCCCCAGACATTGAGCGCCGGTGCGGTCGTGAAGAGTGTGTCGGGCCGAACCTTGCGCAGATAGTCCGCAAGAGCAGGGAGATAGGGCAACGTTCGGGTCTCGCGGCGCCGCAGAATGGGGCGCAGCATGAGGCGCCATGCGCCAGGGTCGGCCTGCAGCGCCTCGATCCTTGCGTAGGTCTTGCTGGAAGGCGAAAGCCAGATCGGCTCAACCTTAGGTGACAGCGCCGATTCGAGCTTGCCGCCAGGCTCGCAGATAAGCACGCTTACGCGGCAGCCAACCGCTGTCATGGCTTCGGAGATGCGCAAGACGGCATGCTGGACGCCGCCAGTGTTCAGATCACTGACGCAAAACGCAATATGCGGCGGCGTGATCGCAACCCGGCTTTCGCTCACCACCAATCGGTCTGTTTCGGCTACGTCCATGATGCCGAGGGTAGTGGTCCGTTGCAGCGGCGTCATGATCGCTTCGTCGATATGCCCGGTCGTTGCGACCCCACGGCAACACTGCGAACAATCAACGGCTCTGATGCCGCACTTTGCCGATCAGCACGGACATAGGCGATCGCCAAGCAGGTCACAAGCAGGACGGCGGCCCGGGCGTTGGCACCCGACACTGCTGGTCAGGCTCAGGCCTGCAACACTGATACAGCATCGACATAGGGAAGACCTTGCCCCTCCGCTACCGCGCGATGGGTGATCTGGCCATGATGGACGTTCAGGCCATTGCGAAAATGCGCGTTCTCAAGCAGCGCCGCGCGGTACCCCTTGTCCGCGAGCGCCAGGGCATAGGGTAGGGTGACGTTGTTGAGGGCCTGCGTCGAGGTCTTTGGCACGGCGCCCGGCATGTTGGCGACGCAATAGTGCACCACGCCGTCGACGATATAGGTCGGCTCAGTATGCGTCGTCGGTTTCGACGTCTCGAAGCAGCCGCCTTGGTCGATAGCGACGTCGACCAGCACACTGCCGGGGCGCATGCGGCGAACCATGTCCGCAGTCACGAGCTTAGGCGCGCTGGCGCCGGCGACGAGGACGGCGCCGATCACCAGATCGGCATCGGTGACGTAACGCTCGAGAGTCCCTTTCTGCGAATAGACGGTGTTGAGCTGCGGGCCGAAGCGGCGGGCGAGGTGCTGCAGGACATCGACATTGCGATCGAGCACCGTGACGTCGGCGGCCATGCCGAGCGCCATCATGATGGCGTTCTCGCCGACCATTCCACCACCGATCACGACGACACTCGCGCCTTCGACGCCTGGCACCCCGCCGAGGAGGATGCCGCAGCCGCCATGCGCCCGCTCGAGGCAATGGGCGCCAGCCTGGATGGCGAGCCGGCCGGCCACCTGCGACATCGGCGCCAGCAACGGCAGATGGCCGTGCGCGTCCGTCACGGTCTCATACGCGATGCAGACAGCACCACTGGCGATAAGGTCCCGGGTCTGCTCGGCGTCCGGCGCCAGATGGAGATAGGTGAACAACAGCTGACCCGGACGCAGCATGGCGCGCTCGTTGGCCTGCGGCTCCTTCACCTTCACGATCATCTCGGCCTGCTCGAACAACTCGCCCGGCGTCGCGGCGATCGTGGCGCCTGCTGCCCTGTAGATCTCGTCATCCATGCCGATGCCGGCGCCGGCGCTGGTCTCGACCAGCACCTCGTGACCATGCGAGACGAATTCGAGGACGCTGTCCGGCGTCAGGCCGACGCGGTACTCGTGATTCTTGATCTCCTTTGGAACGCCGATCCGCACCGTGTCTCTCCCTTCGCTGCTGACTATCAACCAGACTAGCCTGCTCGCGCTTCTGGCGCGAAGGATTTCCGCTGCCAAGCAGGGCGATCGCACGCCGTCTCGCGCCTCGTTTGCATCATCCTGTCGCCTTGTCGGGCGGCAAATGGTTCGCCTAGAACGGCGACTGCAGCGCGGTGGCCGTTGCGGCCGGAGGAAACGTCATGGGGCAGAGCCTGCCGTCGTCAGTGGACGTGGTCATCATCGGCGGGGGCGTGATCGGCTGCTCGATCGCCTACCACCTCGCCAAGCGCGGCATCACCGACGTCCTGCTGGTCGAGCGAGCCCAGCTCACCTCCGGCACGACCTGGCATGCGGCGGGCCTGATCGGCCAGCTGCGCGCCAGCCGGCAGATGACCGAGCTTGCGAAATACACCTCGGAGCTGCTGTTCGAGCTCGAAACGGAGACCGGTCTCTCGACCGGGTTTCGGCAAAACGGTTCGATCAGCGTGGCGACCAACGAGGAGCGCTTCGAGGAGCAGCGGCGTGGCGCCTCGATGGCCAAGTCGTTCGGCCTTGAGGTTCACGCTCTGGGGCTAGGCGATATCAGGGCTCGTTACCCGCTGCTGGAGACAGCCGACTTGGTCGGTGGCATTTTCCTACCCAATGACGGCCAAGCCGACCCGACCAACGTGACGATGGCCTATGCCAAGGGCGCGCGGTTGGCGGGCGTTCAAATCCGCGAGCAGCTGCGGGTTGATCGGATCATCGTGGAGCAGGGCCGTGCCGTAGGCATCCGGACGGCGTTGGGCGATGTGAGGGCCGCAAGCACGGTTATCGCTGCTGGCATGTGGAGCCGAGCGCTGGGCGCCGAGATCGGGGTCTCCTTGCCGCTACATGCGGCCGAGCATTTCTACATGGTCACCGAGCCGATCGAGGGGTTGCCGCGCGACCTACCGGTGCTGCGAGTGCCGGATGAATGCGCGTACTACAAGGAGGATGCCGGCAAGATCCTGCTCGGCGCGTTCGAGCCCGAGGCGAAGCCCTGGGGCATGACAGGCATCCCCGACGAATTCGCGTTCGCCACTCTGCCGGACGATCTCGACCATTTCGCGCCCATTCTCGAGGCTGCCACGCGCCGATTGCCCGTTCTGGCGACCGCTGGCATCCAGACGTTCTTCAATGGGCCGGAGAGCTTCACGCCCGATGATCGCTACCTCCTGGGCGAGACGTCTGAGGTCGGGGATCTCTTCGTCGCCTGCGGGATGAACTCGATCGGCATCCAGTCCTCGGGAGGTGTGGGCAAGATGCTGGCGGAGTGGATCGACAAGCGGCGCATGCCGGCAGACCTGCTCGATGTCGACGTCCGTCGGATGCAGCCCTTTCAGGGCAATCGGCACTATTTGCGCGACCGCACGACCGAGACTCTGGGCCTGCTCTACGCCATGCACTGGCCGGATCGCCAGTATGCCACAGCGAGGGGTGCCCGCCGCTCGCCTTTCCACGATCGCCTGATCGAGTGGGGTGCGGTGATGGCGGAGCAATCGGGCTGGGAGCGGCCCGGCTGGTTTGCGCCGCCGGGCGTCGAGCAACGCTATGCCTACAGCTGGGGGCGCCCGAGCTGGCACACTCAGGTGGCAGCGGAGTGTCTGACCGTGCGCGACCATGTGGCGCTCTTCGATCAGTCGAGCTTCACCAAGCTGGTCGTCACTGGGCGCGACGCGCTTAGGGTCTTGAACACGGTCTCCGCGGCGGAGCTCGACGTGGCGCCGGGGCGTGTCGTCTACACGCAATGGCTGAACGAGACAGGTGGCATCGAGGCCGATCTGACGGTGACCCGAACCGGCGAGGCCACCTTCCTCGTCGTCACCACAGCCGCCGGGCAGACCCGCGACCGGGCCTGGCTCGAGGGGCACATCCCGGATGATGCCCGCTGCAGCGTGCTCGATGCCACGTCCGGCATGCCAATGCTGGGACTGATGGGACCATGCAGCCGCGCACTCCTGGAGGCCGTGAGTGGCGAGACGCTGGACAATGAGAGGTTTCCCTTCGCCACCTCGCGCGACCTTGAACTCGGTTATGCGCGGGTGCGCGCCAGCCGCATCACCTATGTGGGTGAACTCGGCTACGAGCTCTACATACCAGCCGAGTTCGCAGCCCACGTGCTCGAGGTGCTTCTCGAGGCCGGTGCCGCGTTCGGTCTCGGGCATGCCGGCTTTCACGCGATGAATGCCTGCCGGACAGAGAAGGGCTACCGCCATTTCGGCCACGACATCGGGGTCGAAGACACGCCGGTCGAGGCGGGGCTCGGCTTCGCCGTCGGCTGGGAGAAGCCCAGTTTCATCGGCCGGGAGGCGTTGCTGCGGCAGAGAGAGGCTGGCGTGCCACGCCGGCGGCTCGTTCAGGTGAGGCTCTTCGACAAGACGAAGCTGTTGCATCACGAGGAGCCGATCTGGGCCGGCGTGCGAGCTGGTCGGTGCGGTCACCTCGGGTGCCTTCGGCCACCGTATCGACGCATCGCTTGGCATGGGCTATGTCCGCGAACGTGGCGGGTGTGACGGGCGAATGGCTGCAGGCGACCGCGTTTCGAGGTCGAGGTCGGCTTGGAGCGGGTGCCGGCGGCCCTCTCGCTGTCGCCTGCTTACGATCCCAAGAATGCACGAATCCGTGCCTGAGCCGTGCTCTGGCTGCGAAATTTGGAACAGGGAGTTCTGCAATGACGCTGATGACGCCGTCAGAGGCTTTCGTCGAGACGCTGGTGGCGCAAGGCGTCACCCATGTCTTCGGGATCGTCGGCTCGGCCTACATGGACGCTCTCGACATCTTCGAGCCGGCCGGTATTCGCTTCATCTCGGTGGCGCACGAGCAGGGCGCTGGCCACATGGCCGACGGCTATGCCCGGGCTTCGGGTCGGCATGGCGTCTGCATCGCGCAGAACGGCCCGGGGATAACCAACTTTGTGACCGCCGTCGCGGCGGCCTACTGGGCGCATTCGCCGGTGGTCGTCATCACGCCCGAGACCGGTTCGAACACCCAGGGCCTGGGTGGGTTCCAGGAAACCGAGCAGCTGCCGTTCTTCGAGAAGATCACCAAGTACCAGGCCCACTGCGCGCATCAGGGCCGGATGGCCGAGCTGCTCGGCCGCTGCTTCGATTACGCCATGCTGGAGCGCGGCCCGACCCAGTTCAACATCCCGCGCGACCTGTTCTACGGCGAAGCCGATTACACCATCCAGCAGCCGATCCGGGTGGAGCGGGGCCCCGGCGGCCCCGAGAGCCTGGACGAGGCGGCCGCCCTGATCGCCGAGGCCAAGTTTCCGGTCATCCTCTCGGGCGGCGGCGTGGTGATGAGCCAGGGCGTCGACGAGGTGGTCAAGCTCGCCGAGCACCTGCAGGCGCCGGTCATCAACACCTACCTGCACAATGACAGCTTCCCGCGGTCGCATCCGCTGTGGTGCGGGCCGATCGGCTATCAGGGCTCGAAGGCGGCGATGAAGCTGCTGGCGCAGGCCGACGTCGTGGTTGCGCTGGGCACGCGGCTCGGCCCGTTCGGAACGCTGCCGCAGCATGGCATCGACTACTGGCCGAAGGGTGCGAAGCTGATCCAGGTCGAGGCCAATCCGCGGCGGATCGGCCTCGTCAAGCAGGCGGCGGTCGGTGTGTGCGGCGACGCCAAGGCGGCGACGAAGGCCATTCGCGAGCGTCTCGAGACCGGCAATCGCGCGATTGCGGCGCACGGCAATCGCGAGGTCCGGCTGAGCGAGATTGCCGCGCAGAAGAAGGCCTGGGAGAGTGAGCTAAACGAATGGGGGCAGGCCGACGGCACGCCCATCGGCCCGCGGCGGGCGCTGCGCGAGCTGGAGAAGGCGATGCCGGCGAACGCGATGGTGACGACCGATATCGGCAATATCTGCTCGGTCTCAAACTCGTACCTGCGTTTCGAGCAGCCGCAGAGCTTCTTTGCGGCGATGAGCTTCGGCAATTGCGGCTACGCCTACCCGACGGCGATCGGCGCCAAGGTGGCCAGTCCCGACCGGCCGGCCGTGGCTTATGTCGGGGATGGCGCCTGGGGCATGTCGCTGCAGGAGACCCTGACTGCCGTGCGGGAGAACATCCCTGCGGTCGCCGTCGTCTTCAACAACCAGCAATGGGGTGCGGAGAAGAAGAACCAGGTCGACTTCTACGCCGACCGCTATGTCGGCACCAACCTGGACAACCCGAGCTTCGCCGGCATAGCGCAATCGATGGGTGCCAACGGCATCAAGGTCGACGGGCCCGATCAGGTCGGCGACGCTCTGAAGGAGGCTATTGCCAGCGGCCGTCCCTCCGTGCTGGAGATCATGGTGACCCAGGAGCTGGGCGAGCCGTTCCGCCGCGATGCCTTGAAAAAGCCGCATCGACTATTGCCGAAGTACCAGGCCTACTCCGTGGCCGCCGAGTGAGGAGACTTCCCGTGTCACACGACAAATCCGCTCTTCTGGCCGCAGCTCTCGGGGCAGCGCTCATCCTACCCTGGGACAAGCCCGTTCAGGCTCAGGCGGACGGCGCCATCGTCGAGGAGACGGTGACCAGCTCGGCGCTCGTCCACGATGTGGACTTGACCGCGCGTCAGGTCCTCCTGGAGACCGAGGACGGCCGCTTCCTGACGTTCGATGTGCCGGACGATGTCCGCAATCTCGAGCAGGTCGAGGTCGGCGATTCGGTGAATGTGCTCCATTACGGCGGCATCGCCGCGAGCCTGACGGCCCCCGGCGAGGAGCCGATCGGCATGGATCTGGCGACCGTCGTGGCACGAGCCGAGGAGGGGGAGCGGCCGGCTGGCGCCACCTTGAACCAGTTGACCACCACCGTGACCTTCGATGCCTTCGACGCCGAGACGGGCATGGTCTCCTTTACGGGCCAGTCTGGTCTGCAGCGGACGGTCGAGGTGGTAGACCCGGACATGCGGGCGTTCGTCGAGACGCTGGAGGTTGGCGACCAGGTCGATGTCAGCATCGTCGAGGTCATTGCCATAGAGGTGGGGCCGGGCTCCTGAGCAAAGTCGAGCCTTTTTGATGCGTGTCAATGCGACCGGGGCGATTTGGTGGCAGGCCATGACCCTCCGATATCACCGTGAGGGGCAGGCATGAAAAAGGATTCGAATGGCGCTGCGGTTGCAGATGATCTGCTGACCGACGGCGAGGCCACGCCGGACTCCGGCACGGCCGACGCGGCGGAGCTGAGCCTGGACAAGGGGAAGCATTCCGACGCGCGTCGCCAAGCGGCAGCGCTGCGGCATGAGCTGGCGCGCTTGAAGCGCGACCCGGCCGCCATCCGGCGCCTGTTCGAGACGGGCGAGTATCCCTATCACTCACGGATGTCGCGGCGGCCTTACGAGGAGCACAAGGCCGAGCTGCAGGTCGAGCTGCTGAAGGCGCAGCGTTGGATCAAGGAGGCCGAGCAGCAGGTTATCATTCTCTTCGAGGGACGCGACGCCGCCGGCAAGGGTGGCACCATCAAGCGCTTCATGGAGCACCTCAACCCGCGCGGTGCGCGCGTGGTGGCATTGGAGAAGCCGTCGGAGCGTGAGCAGCGGCAGTGGTACTTCCAGCGCTATATCCAGCACCTGCCGGCCGGCGGTGAGATCGTCTTCTTCGACCGCTCCTGGTACAACCGGGCTGGCGTCGAGCGCGTGATGGGGTTCTGCTCGCCCAACGACTATCTCGAGTTCATGCGCCAGTGTCCGCAGTTCGAGCAGATGCTCGTCCGCAGCGGCATCTGGCTCTTCAAGTACTGGTTCTCCGTCACGCGCGAAGAACAGCGCCGTCGCTTCCATCAACGCGAGCACGAGCCGCTCAAGCAATGGAAGCTTTCGCCGATCGATCTCGCCTCGCTCGACAAGTGGGACGACTACACAGAGGCGAAGGAGGCGATGTTCTTCTACACCGACACGGCCGACGCGCCGTGGACGGTGGTCAAGTCGGACGACAAGAAGCGTGCCCGTCTCGAGACCTTGCGGCATTTCCTCAGCCATCTGCCCTATCCGGACAAGGATCCAAAGCTCGTCCATGCACCGGACCCGCTGATCGTCGGCTCCAGCGTTCATGTGATCGGCGGCGGTCGTCAGGCTCTCGGCGGGGGCCTGCATCCGACGGGGCAAGCGACGGAAGCGCTGGGCTGAGGCTGGTCGCCGCAGGTTTCCTCACCTTCTTGGCGTGCCTGGAAGGGGCGGGGGCAGAGGCGTTGCCCTTGCTGGAGCGGGTGTACATCCGCCAAGTGACGCTGGCCTATCAGGAGCACGAAGTCCGGCTGCAGCGGATCGAGGTGGCCCGGCTGGGGACCGCGCCTGTCGCGCTCAGCGTCGATCGGATCGATGGCTCAATGGTGGCGCTGCCGTTCTGGGCGAGCGCCCGGCTTCGATCGGGCGAGACAGGATGGCGGGCCAACGGGGTGCTGGCGAGTGGGGCTGGGGACGTCGTGCTGCGCTTCGACGGGACCAGCCTCGGTGGTGACGACGGCTCGCTCCGGCTGGTGACCGATCGGCTCCACTTCGTACCGGATGGCCTGCAGCCCGCCGCGCTCTGGCCAACGCTCGGCGCGTTTTTCTCGAGCGTCTCGGGAACCGTGCAGGCCGAGCTGACCTGGCCGGAGGGACCGGCGGCTCTGCTGATCGAGGATCTGGGTTTTCGCATGCCTTATGGACCGGTCGGCCCGATCGATGGCCGCATTGAGCTTGCGGGAATTCAGCCGCCTCGAACGGCGATGCCGCAACGGTTGCGGATCGAGGGCGTGCGGCTTGAGGCCTTGGTCGAGGGCCTCGCGATCGAGGCCCTCGATGCCGAGGGAACCATCGACGCCGATCTCCGTTTCAGCTTCAAGGATTCTGGCCGGTTGCATATCGACGAAGGCGAGATCAGGTCGCGTGGTCCAGGGGTGCTTCGCTACCAGACCGGCCGCGCCGCCCGGAGCCCTGGCCGACCAGGGCGAGAGCGTCGCCTTCATGTTTCGCGCACTTGGCGACTTTCGTTATGAGACGCTCACCGCTACCGTGCGCGGGTATCTCGACGAGGAATTGACGATAGCGCTGCAGCTCCAGGGCGCGAACCCGGAGCTTTACGAGGGCCATCCCATTGAGCTCAATGTCACTCTCGAAGCGCCGCTCTTGCCGCTCGCCTTGGCCGGGCGCGATGTCATGGCACTGCCAGCGATGGTCCGCGATGCCCTGGCCCGGCATCAGGACTGAGACGTGCCAATTCCCGGCTCTGATCTTGGCGCTCGGCCTCGTCACCGCCGCGTGCCAGCCGCGGGTCCAGCTCGAGGCACCGAAGGAGCCCATCGTCATCAATCTCAACGTCAAAATCGAGCAAGAGGTTCGGGTCCGCGTCGAGCGCGATCTGGAAGAGCTGCTCGACGATCCAGAGCTGTTCGGAGGCTAGCCCCGATGACCATCGAGTTGACAATCGGCCGTGGGCTGACACGCCGTGGCGCGCTTGGCGCTGGGCTGCTCGTCTGCACCGGCGCGCTGCTGGCCGCTGGAAGCGCTAAGGCGGCATCGGCAGATGCGTTGGTCGACGCCAAGCGCGCAGGTTATCTCGGCGAGCGGATCGACGGTTATCTGGGCGTTGTCAGCGCTGACACGCCGCCCGACATCCGGGCGATGGCCGAGGAGATCAACGCCAGACGTCGCGCCGAGTATGCGGCCATTGCCAAGCGGCAGGGGGTGCCAGTGGAAGCAGTGGCGCAGCTTGCCGGGCAGAAGCTGATCGAGCGTGCCTCGCCCGGTGAATGGGTGCTGGGCGCGGACGGCGGCTGGCAGCAGATCTAGGCGGCGTCGATTGTGTCGGACACGCCCGCCGTCCCGCTCAAGATTGAGGTCTCTCGACATTTCACGAGCTGGCTCACCGAAGCCCAGGTGGGGCTCGCGTTCACCACGTATCAGACCGGCAAGCTCTTCCTGCTGGGTGTGGAGCCGGATGGCAGGCTCGCGGTGTTCGAGCGGACCTTTAATCGGGCGATGGGCCTCACTGTTCGTGGCCCTGAGCTTTACCTCTCGACGCTCTATCAACTCTGGCGCTTCGACGATGCGCTGGCTGGCGGTCAAACGCACCAGGGCTACGATCGCCTGTTCGTGCCGCAGCTCGCCTGGACGACGGGGGATTTAGACATCCATGACGTGGCTCTGCTCGAGGACGGCAGGCCGGTTTTCGTCAACACGCTCTTCTCGTGCCTCGCGACACCCGATGTCGCCACCAGCTTTCGGCCCTACTGGCAACCGTCCTTCATCAGCCGGTTGGCGGCGGAAGATCGCTGTCACATGAACGGCCTCGCGATGCGCGGCGGACACCCGTCCTATGTCACCGCCGTCGCTGGAACGGACACGCCGGACGGCTGGCGCGACCACCGGACTGATGGCGGGTTGGTCATCGATGTCTCTGGCGGCGAGGTGGTCGTCGACGGTCTCGCCATGCCCCATTCTCCGCGCCTTCATGACGCGGGCGAGGGTGAGCAGCTGTGGCTGCTCGATTCCGGCACGGGGCGCTTCGGCCGGGTGGACCGTAAGACCGGGCAGCTCGAGCCGCTGGCCTTCTGTCCGGGCTACGCCCGGGGACTCGCTTGTCGTGGTCGACATGCCGTGATCGGCCTGTCGCGCCCCCGCGGCAATCGGACCTTCGAGGGGCTGCCGCTGGCGGCGGCTCTGGCGCGGTATGGCGCCGAGGCGCGGGCCGGTCTATTGGTGGTCGATCTGGTCTCGGGCGAGACGCTGCACTGGCTCCGGCTCGGCGGCATTGTCGAGGAACTCTACGACGTGGCGATCCTCGAGAAGACCCGCCGGCCAATGATTCTTGGACTAAAGACCGACGAGATTCGTCGTACCATATGCATCGGGCCCCGCGCGACAGCTTGAATTCTTCGAACGATTGCGGGGCGCGTCATCCATCTGCATTGATGGTTCATTGGCTCGCAATTCGGACGATCATGGTGTCGTGATTGTACGATGGGACCTCTGGTTCATGCTTGATTGCAGGGTTCTGATCGTCGTTCTCTTGGAGAGTTCAGTTGCACAGCATATTGGCCATCGTGATCGTTGCGGCGATGGCGCCGATGGGCTCCGTTGTGGCCCAGGATGAGTCGGTGGGTCCTGTGGCCGACGCCATCGCACCCCAGGCCGAGCGGATTTGCGAGCAGGAGATCGCCTATGGGGAGAACATGGTCGCCGAATCGGGCGGGGAACTGAGCATCGCTGACCAGGAGCGTGTTACGCGCCTTCTCCATGAAGCGCAGACCTTTTGCGACGAGAGCAACGAAATGATGGCGGCTATCCGTCTCGAGGCGTTGCAGGCCATTATCGAAATCAGTGCGCCTTGACCCCTTTCAGCGCTCGTTAACCTCAATTTGGTTTGATCGTGCCGGTCGACGCTTCAGTGTGGTAGCGGCGCTTCCGAGGCACTAACCTCGTCCGACCGAAATCGTCACTGTTTGGCTGGAGCATGTCATTCGAACCTCACACTGAGGGCCTCCGCAGGGCACGGTCGGCCGAGCTGGTGCTGACCAATGCGCGGGTCGTTCTGGACGATGCGGTGATCCGGGGAACCGTCGTTGCTCGCGACGGACTTATCGTCGCCGTCGACCGGGGTGCGAGCCACATCGGTGGTGCCGTCGACTTGGATGGTGACTATCTGCTGCCCGGCCTCGTCGACTTGCATACCGACAACCTCGAGAAGCACTTCCAGCCACGTTCTGGCGTCACCTGGGACGGGGTCGCTGCCGCCATCGCCCATGATGGCCAGATCGCCAGCTCGGGCATCACCACCGTCTTCGATAGCCTGACGATTGGCGCTGCAGCGGGTTGGGACATCCGCGCCGAGATGATCGAGCCAATGCTGCGCGGGCTGGACCACGCCCGCGACCACGGCATGCTCAAGGTGGACCACCGCCTCCACTTGCGTTGCGAGGTCACCCATCCGGCGATCGAGGCGATCTTTGAGGCCCATGCCGCGGCGCACGATGTCGCGATGATGTCGCTGATGGATCACGCGCCCGGGGATCGGCAGTCGCCGGACATCGATGTCTATCGCGAGCGCTATCTGAAGATCTTCCAGGCCGATGCGGCGCGGGTTGATGAGCATATTAACCGCTTGGTCGATGCCTCGCGCGAGATCGCTCCGGGCAATCGGCGGGCGCTGGCCCAAAGGGCGCAAGCGGCTGGGATTCCGCTTGCGACGCACGACGACGCCACTCTTGAACATGTTCGAGAGGCGGTCGCGCTCGGCGCGGCCTTCACCGAGTTCCCGACCACGCGCGAGGCGGCCGTGGCGGCATGCGACCTGGGGCTGCCGACGCTAATGGGGACGCCGAACCTGATGCGCGGCGGCTCGCACTCCGGCAATATCGCCGCCGGCGAACTGGCCGCGGCCGGGCTACTCGAGCTGCTCGCTTCCGATTACATTCCGGCAAGCCTGCTCAAGGGCGCGTTTCGCCTGACGGAGCCACCGGTCGAATTGCCGCTCTGGCAGGCGATCGCCCTGGTGACGAGTCGTCCGGCGGCGGTGGCCGGTCTCCTGGACAGGGGCCGGGTCGCCATTGGCCTGCGCGCCGATCTCATCCGGGTGAAGCCGATCGACCGCCGACCGATTGTTCGCAGCGTGCTCGTTGCCGGCGAGCGGGTGGCCTAGGGCAGGGCGGCATGACCTATCGCTATGCGCTCTACTACGCGGCGGCCTCGGGTACTCTGCTCCATCGCTTCGGCACGAGCTGGCTCGGCCGTGATCATGCCACCGGGGAGGCTTTGCCGCAGCCGCGCGTTCCTGGCATCGTGCCGGACCGACTGGCGAGCGTGACGACCTCGCCGCGTCGCTATGGCTTCCATGCGACACTGAAGGCGCCCTTTCGCCTGGCCGCAGGGCGTCGCCCGCGTGACCTCTACGATGCAGTGGCCGCATTCGCCGCCGCGCGCCAGCCTTTCGAGCTGCCACCATTGGCGGTGGGCGATCTCAAGGGCTTCATCGCCCTCGTGCCGAGCCTGCCGGCAGCGCAGCTCGATCAACTCGCGGCGGATTGCGTTCGCGATTTTGACGGCTGGCGAGCGCCGCTGAGCGACGCTGAGCGCGCGCGGCGTCTGAAGAATCTCTTGACTGCGCGGCAGCTGCAGCAGCTCGAGAGCGTCGGTTATCCCTACGTGTTCGATGATTTCAGCTTTCACATGACGCTCACCGAGCGGCTTGGTGGTGCGGAACACGCAGTGCTGTTGCCCTTTCTCCGAGACCGCGCCGCTGCCGTCACGGCTGATCCTTTCGTCGTCGACGCGATCGCCGTTTTTGAGCAACCGACGCCAGGCGCAGCCTTTGTCATGACGGCGCGTTACGGATTCACCTCCGGTTAGTGCGACCATAGCGTGTCGGCTGAGGAGGCTGCCTCTTGCAGAAAGCGCCTGCTCAAGCTCGACGGCCGTTCATCGCCAATCGGCACAGATCTAGTGTGTCGGGTCCCCGCCGCTTCGACGATGACCTCGGCGCTTCGCCTCAGCGCGGCCCTCTACCGCGGACTGAGCATCGGCCTTATCGTTCCGGTGACGCCCGCCCGGCCCGGCACGCGCGGTAGGGACAATGCCAGGGGCCCCACGCCCTCGATCTCTGCGCCGTGCATCGAGACTGTGAGCACCGACTTGTCGTTGCGGCCGATCGCCCTGCAGATTCGCACCAGCCCGCCGGCGATGCCGTACCAGGTAACACCCTTACCCTCGATGATCCGGTAGGCGGCCCGCCGCGTGCCCTCGTCGATCCGTTCCTTGGCTGCCGCGTCGAAGCGACTTGCCGATCTGCCGTGCGTAGTCTTCCACTTTGACCGAGCCCACGTCCGAGATCGACCAGCAGAGCACCTCGCTGTCACCGTGTTCGCCGAGCACGTAGCCATGCACTGACTTGGGTGAGACGTCGAGATGCCGGCCGAGAAGCGCCCGAAACCGCGCCGTGTCGAGAATCGTGCCGGACCCGATCACCCGCGGCGCCGGCAAGCCGGAGAGCCTCGTTGCCACCATCGTCATCACATCGACCGGGTTGGTGGCGATCATGAGAATGGCGTCTGGCGCGGCACGCAGGCTCTCCGGGATGACCTCGGCGAAGACGGCGGTGTTCCGCTCCAGCAGCTCGAAGCGGGTCTCGCCCGCCTTCTGGCTGACGCCAGCGGCGAGGATGACGATATCGGCACCTGCGAGATCGGCATAGCCGCCGGCATGCACCTTGGCGATATTGGTGAACGGCGTGGCATGCAGGATGTCCTCCGCCTCGGCGAGCGCCCGCTTTGCATCCTTGTCCACGAATACGACCTCGTTGGCGCTGCCCGTCCACGACGATGGCATTGGCGGCGGCGCTGCCGACCATGCCCGTGCCGACGATCCCGACTTTCAGCAATCGTCCGCGCTGTTGTCGTGGGGGCGGATGTCAACCCTCGTCACACGAAGGTCGTGAACGGCCGGGAACTGGTCAACCCGTGTCACGCTTGCGTACCGTGGCCAACGACGGCCCGCTGTGCCAAGAACAGCGGCGCGTAGCCGGCCAGTCTGATGGCTGGTGCGGGATGGCTCTGTGCGAGCCTGCTCTGGACCTTGCCGGAGCACAGCCTGGGGACCGATGGCTTGAGCATTGGACTGATCGGCCTGATCGATGATGTCGTCGGCATTGCAAAGATCGCCGCCGCTTCGCTGGACGATGTCACTGCACAGGCGACGCGCGCCGGAGTCAAGGCGGCGGGCCTCGTGGTCGACGACACCGCCGTGACGCCCCGCTACGTCGTGGGATTCGCCGCGTCGCGCGAGCTGCCCATCATCGCCAAGATCACGTTGGGCTCGCTGCGCAACAAGCTGCTCTTGCTGCTCCCTGCGGCGCTCGCACTCAGCCTGCTGGCACCCTGGGTGATCACGCCGCTGCTGATGGTCGGTGGGCTCTATCTCTGCTTCGAGGGTGCGGAGAAGGTGCTGCATGCGCTGGGCTGGCATGGTGCCGAGGCGGACGCGCACGGCTCGACGCGAAAAGGTGAGGAGGCATCTGCCGACGGCCCTTCTCAGCCCCGAGGAGGAGCAGCGGCGGGTCAAGGGTGCCATTCGGACCGACTTCATCCTGTCGGCAGAGATCATGGCGATCACGCTCGCCTCGGTGGCGGAGAACTCGTTCGTCATGCAGGCCGTGGTGCTCGCCATCGTCGGCATCGGGATCACCGTTCTCGTGTACGGGGTCGTTGCCGTGATCGTAAAGGCCGATGATGTCGGCCTCGCCATGGCGAACCGGGGTGGGCCGGTGAGCGGGCCCACCGGACGTGCCGTCGTCCGGCTGATGCCCGGATTCCTCCAGGCGCTGAGCATCGTCGGCACGGCCGCCATGCTGTGGGTCGGAGGTGGGATCATTCTGCACGGGCTCGAGGCGTTCGGCTTCCATGCGTTGCCGGAAGCGGCGCATCATGTGGCAGCCTCACTGGCGGCTCTCGTCGGCAGCTTCGAGCCGATCATCGCATGGTTCGTCGGCGCTCTGGCCTCGGGCCTGATCGGGCTCGTGCTGGGCGGCATAGCGGCTGCCGTTATCGGGCGTCTGATGCCCTCAGCTACCCATTGAGCGACATGAATTGGAGCTAGCGCGCGGCGCCAGCCTGGCATGCTGCGGGCTAATGGCGTTTTGCCAAACCAGTCCCGTCTGCCTATGGTCGCCAGCGACGATGGGTCGTCATGGACTTTCTGGAATTGGCCCTCGACCGACCCTCCTAGCATCGTCTCAATCGACCAATCACGGGATCAAGCTTGCATGTGCGGTATCTGCGGTGACCTTCGCTTCGATGGCGGCGAGGCCTCGGCCGAGGCCATAGCGGCCATGATGAAGGTCATGGTGCCGCGTGGACCGGATGGCGGCGGCATGTTGCTCCGCAACGGTACCGGCTTCGGTCATCGGCGGCTGAAGATCATCGATCTTTCCGAGAAGGCCGCGCAACCGATGACGGACGGCGAGCTCGGCCTGTCGATCGCGTTCAACGGCTGCATCTACAATTACCCGGAGCTCCGCGCTGAGCTGGAGGGGAAAGGCTACCGCTTCTTCTCGAGCGGCGACACCGAGGTGATCTTGAAGGCCTACCACGCCTGGGGTCCGCGCTGCGTCGAGCGCTTCAAGGGCATGTTCGCCTTTGCCATCGAGGAGCGCGACAGCGGCCGGATCGTGCTGGCCCGCGACCGATTCGGCATCAAGCCGCTCTATCTGGCAGAGACGTCGGGACGTGTCCGTTTCGCCTCCTCGCTGCCGGCGCTCCTGGCGACGGGCGACATCGACACCTCGATCAACCGGGTCGGCCTCGCGCACTACATGAGCTTTCATGCCGTCGTGCCGCCGCCGCACACGATCCTCAACGGGATCGAGAAGCTGCCGCCGGCGACGATCAGGACCTATGAGCCGGACGGTCGGTTCACTGACGAAATCTATTGGCGGCTGGAGTTCGAGCGCAGTGTCGAGGACATCGAGCGGCCGTTCGAGGAATGGCGCGATCTGGTGCTCGAGTTCGCTGCGGGCGGCGGTCAGACGTCGCATGGTCGCCGACGTGCCAGTGGGGGTGTTGCTTTCCGGTGGCGTGGATTCCAGCGTTATCGTGGGCCTGCTCGCCGAGATGGGCCAGAACGATCTCAACACGTTCTCGATCGGGTTCGAGGAGGCGCATGGCGAGAAAGGCGACGAGTTCGCCTATTCCGACCTCATTGCCGAGACCTACGGCACTAGGCACCACAAGATCTTCGTGCCATCGTCGGAGCTGCTCGACGCGCTGCCCGAGACCATCGCCGCACAATCCGAGCCGATGGTGTCCTATGACAATGTCGGGTTCTTCCTGCTGTCGCGCGAGGTCGCCAAGCACATCAAGGTGGTCCAGAGCGGCCAGGGCGCGGACGAGGTGTTCGCCGGTTACCATTGGTACCCTCCGCTGACCGCCTCGAACAATCCTGTGGCCGACTATGCGAACGTCTTCTTCGACCGCGACCGAGCAACGTTGGAGCGCCACCTGAATCCAGACTACTGGGCCGAGGGCGATGCCGCGCGTGACTTCGTGCGGGAAGCGATGGGGTTGCCCGGGGCGGATGCAGCCGTCGACAAGGCGCTCAGGCTCGACAGCACGGTCATGCTGGTCGACGATCCGGTGAAGCGCGTCGACAACATGACCATGCGGCATGGGCTCGAGGCCCGGGTGCCGTTCCTCGATCACGAGCTGGTCGAGCTCGCTGCCCGCATTCCTGCCGAGCACAAGCTCGCGCATGGCGGCAAGGGCGTGCTCAAGGAGGCCAGCCGCAAAGTGATCCCGAGCGCGGTGATCGACCGCAAGAAGGGCTACTTTCCCGGTTCCGGCGCTGAAGTACATCGCCGGACCCTATCTCGATCTGGTGCGCGAGACGCTGACCAACGGTGCTGCTCGTCAGCGCGGCATTTTCCAGGAATCTTACTTGGAAACGCTCTTTGCCGAGCCGACGGCGCACATCACACCGCTACGTGGCTCGGAGCTCTGGCAAGTGGCCGTGCTCGAGATGTGGCTGCAGAAGCACGGGATCTGATCGATGGGACATGAAGCCGAGCAGAGCCGATTGCCGGTGGTGCAGAAGGTTGATGCCACGGGCCGCAACGCGGTGGTGGACATGGGGTGGGGCAGGCTGATCTTCGGCCAGACCTTCGAGAGTGCCGACAGCCTGGTCACCGCGATCCGGGCCGAAGGCCCGGGCCGGCGCGACATCGCCGCTTATATCGCTGATCCGCATGTGGTCCTGGCGAAGGCGCCGCAGGAGCTGTTTCTCGATCCGTCGCATACCTACAGGCTCGAGCTTGCGACCCTGAGGAGCGGCGGCAGGCGGCCCCGTGGCTTTACGATTCGCCGGTTGAGCTCGCGTCGTGACGCCGATGAGGTCAATCGGATCTTCATGGCGCAGAAGATGGTGCCCGTTAGCCCGGACTTTTTCTGGCAGCGACGCGACAGCCGGGTCGTCACCTGCCTCGTCGCCGAGGACGACAAGACCGGGCGAATCATCGGCACGGTCATGGGCTGCGACCACGGCCGCGCCTTCGGCGACCCGGCGAAGGGCAGCTCGCTTTGGTGCCTCGCCGTCGATCCGCAGACCAGCCGGCCGGGCATCGGCGATGGTCTGGTCCGCCATCTGGCCGAGCTGCTCAAGCAGTCCGGCGCGGAGCTGCTCGATCTCTCAGTGCTGCACGACAACGAGCAGGCAATCGCCCTCTACGAGCGGCTCGGCTTCAAGCGCGTCCCGATCTTCACGCTCAAGCGCAAGAACCCCATCAACGAGAAGCTGTTCTTGGGGCCGCGCCCAGACGAGAAGCTCAACCCGTACGCCAAACTCATCGTCGACGAAGCGCGGCGCCGGGGCATCGGGGTCGAGATGATCGACGCCGAGGGTGGCTTCTTTCGTTTGGTCTCCGGCGGCCGCAGCGTTGCCTGCCGGGAGAGTCTGTCCGAGCTGACCAGCGCCGTCGCCATGAGCATCTGCGACGACAAATCCGTCACAAGGCGGGTGCTCGAGCGCGCCGGTGTAAGGGTGCCAGCGCAGATCGTCGCCGATGACGAGGACGCGATCGCGGCTTTCCTCGCCGAGCACGGCAGCGTCGTGGTCAAACCGGCCCGTGGTGAGCAGGGACGCGGCGTCGCGGTCGGGCTCACCTCCATCGAGGCGGTCGTCGAGGCAGTGGCCGAGGCGGGAAAGCTCTGCGATCGGGTGCTGATCGAAGCCTGCGCCGAAGGCCAGGACCTCCGGCTCGTGGTCATCGACTACCGCGTTGTCGCGGCGGCGATTCGCCGACCGGCGCACATTCTGGGCGACGGCAAGTCCAAGGTGCGTGACCTGATCGACCGCCAGAGCCGCAGGCGGGCGTCGGCGACAGGAGGCGAAAGTCGAATACCCCTGGATGCCGAAACGACACGTTGCCTGGCGGAGGCGGGGCTTACGCTCGACGACGTGCCGGCGGACGGCGCCGAGATCAAGGTCCGCAATACGGCCAATCTGCACACCGGCGGCACCATCCACGATGTAACCGACAACGTCCATCCAGCGCTGGTCGGCGCCGCGGTCCTGGCGGCGCGAACCATCGAGATCCCGGTGGTCGGCATCGACTTGATGGTGCCGTCGCCGTTCGGCCCGGCCTACGTGTTCATCGAGGCAAACGAGCGCCCGGGGCTCGCCAATCACGAGCCGCAGCCGACGGCAGAGCGTTTCGTCGACCTACTCTTTCCGTTGTCGATGCCGTTTGTCGCTCGCCGGAGCCGTGGGGCCGCCGCATGACGCGGCTCATAATCGATACGGACTATTGCCGCGACGTTCTCGAGCGGTTCCTCGCGATCCCGAGCCCGACGGGCTATACGGACACGATCGTTCGCGCGGTCTGTGCCGAGCTGGACACCTTGGGCGTTAGCGTCGAGATCACCCGCCGCGGCGCCATTCGCGGCAAGATCTCCGGCGTCAAGAGACGCCCGGCCAGGGCGATCATCTCGCATCTCGACACGCTTGGCGCCCAGGTTCGGTCGCTCAAGGAGAATGGCCGTCTCGCCGTATGCCCGATTGGCCATTGGTCGGCACGATTCGCCGAGGGGTGCCGCTGCACGATCTTCAGCGAGAGCGGCGCTTATCGCGGCACCATCTTGCCGCTCAAGGCGTCTGGCCACACGTTCAACGAGGAGATCGACACCCAGCCCATAGGTTGGGACAACCTCGAGGTTCGGGTCGACGCGTTCGCACGGGGCCGCGCCGATCTCGTCAAGCTGGGCATCGATGTGGGTGACATCGTCGGCATCGATCCCGGCACGGAGTTCCTCGACAACGGCTTCATCGTCTCCCGCCATCTCGACAACAAGGCCGGTGTCGCTGTGATGCTGGCGGCGCTCAGGGCGTTGCAGCAGAGCCAGACACCACCACCGGTGGACATCTATTGGCTCTTCTCGATCGCCGAGGAGGTGGGGGTCGGGGCCTCGTCGCTGATCTCTGCCGACATCGCCTCGATGGTCACGATCGACAACGGCACCACTGCCCCAGGCCAAAACAGTGACGAGTTCGGCGTCACGGTCTCCATGGCGGACCAGACCGGGCCCTTCGACTTTCACTTAACCAAGAAGCTGGTGCAGCTCTGCCGCGACAACGACATCAGGTTCCAAAAGGACGTGTTTCGCTTCTACCGCTCGGACAGTGCCTCGGCGATCGAGGCCGGGGCCGACGTGCGAACGGCGCTGATCACCTTTGGCGTGGACGCCAGCCATGGGTATGAGCGCATCCACATGCATGCCTTGCGGTCGCTGGCCGAGCTGACGACCGCCTATGTGACCAGCCCAGTCATGATCAAGCGGGACGCACAGGAGATCGGTGAGCTCAATGGCTTCACCTCGCAGCCGATGGCCGAGGCGGAGCAGAACCTGACGCCAGAGACCAAGCTGCCGGTCGGGAGCAAGGGCTGAACGGCCTCACTCCGCGATTTGCCGCTCTTCCAGCAGATGCGTGAGCCAGTCCGGGTCCATCTCCGGGACTGAGGCCAATAGCCTGTCGGTGTAGGGGTCGTGAGGCGGGGTGAAGATCTCGTCGCGGGGACCGCTCTCCATGATCTTGCCGTTGAGCATGAACACTACCTCGTCGGCGATAGCGCGGACCGTGCCGATATCGTGGGTGATGAACATGTAGGCCAGTGCGAGCTCGTCTTGGAGCCGCTGCAGCAGCTTGAGAATCTCCTCGGCAACCAGCTGGTTGAGCGCCGAGGTCACCTCGTCGCAGATCACCAGCTCTGGCTCGGCGGCCAGTGCCCCGGCGATGCAGATTCGCTGCTTCTGCCCGCCCGACAGCGCGGACGGCACGCGGTCGATATAGTCGTCCGGCTCGAGCTCGATCAGTCGGATGAGCTCGCGGATACGCTCTTCCAGCTGCCTGCCTGACAGGCCAAGATAAAAGGCGGCGGGCCGGCCGATGATTGGGCGGATCGATTGGCGCGGGTTCAGCGCGGTGTCTGGCATCTGGTAGATCATCTGCATCTGGCGCAGCTGATCCTTCGACCGCCGGCGGTAGTCGACGGGGAGCGGCTGGCCCTTGGCGAGCACGCGGCCGCCGGACGGTCGGAGGAGGCCGGTGATGACGCGCGCCGCCGTACTCTTGCCCGAGCCCGATTCGCCGACGATGGCCACGGTCCGCTGGCGGTGCAAGGAGAAGCTGACCGATTCCAGGACCTGGACCGGGCCGTAATGCGCCGAGATGTCCTGCAGCTCGATCAATGGCACGTCGGTTGCGGGCGCGCTCGCCGCGGGCTTGCTGAAGCTGCGCACGCGCAGCAGGTCGCGGGTGTAGGGGTCGCTTGGTGCCGCCAGCAGCGGCCGCGTCTCGCCGAGCTCGACCATATTGCCATAGCGTAGCACCATGATGGTGTCGGCCATTTGCGCCACAACGGCGAGATCGTGCGTGATGTAGAGCGCCGCCGCATCGAACTGCTCGACCACGTCGCGGATCGCCGCCGGCACTTCGATCTGCGTCGTGACGTCGAGCGCCGTCGTCGGCTCGTCGAAGACGATGAGGTGCGGCCGGCACGACATCGCCATGGCACGCTGCAGCTGTACGCCGGACACCTGATGTGGATAGCGAAAGCCGATCGTTTCGGGCTCGGGCAGGCGCAGCCTGCCGAAAAGCTCAATGGCGTAGGCTTCACTCTCCCGCCGTCCCGCCAGCCCATGCTCGAGTGGGGCCTCGCAGAACTGGTCGACCAGGCGATGCGCCGGATTGAACGCTGCGGCCGCGCTCTGCGCCACATAGGCGATACGGGCACCGCGCAGCTGTTGCTTGGTGCGTTCTGGCACCGCCATCAGGTCAATACCGTCGAAGACGATGCTGCCGCCGGAAAGCCGGCAACCGTCGCGGGCGAAGCCCATAGCCGCGAGCCCGATGGTCGATTTCCCGGCGCCCGATTCGCCGATCAGCCCCATCACCTCACCCTTGTGCAGGGTCAAGTCGTTACCGTGGACGATCTCGGCCCAGTCCTCGCCGACATGCGCCTCGATGCGCAGGCCGCGAATCTCGAGCAGCACCTCACCTTCGCTCATTCCTTCAACCCGCTGGTTTTCATCAAGAACCAGTCGACCACGAAATTCACGGCAATGGTCAGGAGCGCGATGCAGGCGGCCGGCAAGAGGGGGGGTATGTCGCCGAAGCTGATCAACGTGGCGTTCTCCCGCACCATGCTTCCCCAGTCGGCGGTCGGCGGCTGGATGCCGAGCCCGAGGAAGGAGAGCGCACTGATGAACAGGAAGACGAAGCAGAAACACAGGCCGAACTCGGCGACCAGTGGCGGCATCGCGTTGGGGAGTATCATCGTGGCGGATGATCCACCACAGCCCCTCGCCACGCAGCCTTGCCGCCTCGACGAAATCCATCACCACGATGTTCATGGCGACCGCTCGAGTGAGGCGGTAGACGCGGGCCGGATCGAGGACTGCGATGACTAGGATGAGCGAGAGCACCGAAGTGCCGACGATGGTCAGGATGAGAAGCGCGAAGATGAGCTGGGGGATCGCCATCATGACGTCGACCAGCCGTGACAGCGCCTGATCGGTCCAGCCACCGAGGGGTGGCCGCGACCAAGCCGGTCGCGCCGCCGATAAAAAAGGCCAGCAATGTGGTCGCCAACGCGATTCCCACCGTGTTACGCGCGCCGAAAATGAGCCGGCTCAGCATGTCGCGGCCGAGATTTTCGGTGCCGAGGAGGAACTTTGACGACCAGGGCTTGTACTCGGCGCCGACGATCTCGCGCTCGCCAAACGGGGCTCTCGCCGGCGCGAAGAGGGCCAAGACCACGTAGACCACGATGAGCACGAGGCCGAAGCGGGCGCTCCACGGCGCCGAGCGGACCAGCTTGAGGGCTGCTGCCATCATTGCGGATGCCTGAGTCGGGGATTGCTCAACGTCGCGAGCACATCGGCAAGGAGATTCAAGAGGATGTAGGTGACGGCGAAGATCAAGGAGCAGGCCTGGACCACCGGCAGGTCGCACTTCGCCACCGAATCGATGAGCAGCTGGCCGAGGCCTGGATAGACGAAGACCACCTCGACGACGACCACGCCGAGGATCAGGAAAGCGAGCTTCAAGACGACGACGGTGATGATGGGCGACAGCGCGTTGTGCAAGGCGTGGTGGCTGATGACCCGCCATTTGCGGATTCCCTTCAGGCGGGCCATCTCGATATAGGGGCTGGCCATGAGGTTGAGGATTGCGGCCCGGGTCATGCGCATCATGTGGGCGACGACCACCAAGGTCAGGGTCAGCGCTGGCAGAAGGGTGCGGTAGACCCGCTCGAAGAAGCCCGTCTCGGCGCTGATATTGCTGATCGAGGGGAAGACACCGAGGGTGACGGCGAGCCACAGGATTGAGATGTAGGCGATGAAGAACTCCGGCAGCGAGACAGCGGCGAGCGCCACCGTGTTGACGCCGCGATCGAAGAGCGAGTTGCGCCACAGTGCCGCGAGAACGCCCAAGGTCAGGGCGAGCGGCACCGCAATGATCGCCGCGAGCGCCGCGAGGAAGAGGGTGTTGTAGAGGCGGGTGCCAATCAGCTCGCCGATCTCGCGCTGGCTCGCCAGCGAGCGGCCGAAGTCGCCTTGCAGCATGCTCCAGAGCCAGTTGACGTAGCGCGTCAACGGCGGCTCATCGAGCCCGAGCTGGGTGCGGAAAGCGGCAACGGTCTCGGGCGTTACGGATTGGCCCAGAATCTCCTGGGCGATATCCGACGGTAGCAACTCGACACCGAGAAAGATGATCAGCGAGATAACCAGGAGGGTTAAAAGCCCGAATCCCAGCCGCTCGCCGATCAGACGGATCAGCGGATGCAACGTCCTCCAGCCTCAGCCGGTCAGGTGAACCACCAGCGCTCGACGCACCGGTGACCGTCCATGTCCATGGTGCTGGTGAAAGTGTCGACTTGGCCAATCCGGTCGGAGGTGGCGAAGACGTGGGGGGCGAACATCGGGATCACGGCACCGCCGTCGTCGCGGACGATCTCCTGCATCTCGTGATACATTTCGGCGCGCAGTGGCTGGTCGAGTTCGGCCCTGGCCTGGACCAAGAGCTCGTTGAAGCGCTCATTGTCCCAGAACGTGTCGTTCCATGACGCGCCAGCAACATAGGCGGTCGTGAACATCAAGTCCGCCGTAGGTCGGCCGCCCCAATACACGGTACACCAGGGTTTGTTCAGCCAGACGTTCGACCAATAGCCGTCGTTGGGCTCGCGAACGACGTTGATGTCGATGTCGGCCAGCGCTGCGTGCTCGGCGTAGAGAACGCCGGCATCCACAGCACCGGCGAACGCCGCATCGGCGACCGAAAGGTCGACGGCAAGGGACTCCAGTCCGGCCTCGCGCAGATGGAACTTTGCCTTGTCAGGGTCGTAGGTCCGCTGCTCGAGCGCGGATGCGAAGAACTGATCGCCCTCGCCGATCGGGTGGTCGTTGCCGACCGCACCGTAGCCGCGCAGCACGGTCTGAAGCATCGCTTCGTGGTCGAGGCCGTGCTTAAGGGCGAGGCGCACACTGTTGTCGGTGAAGGGGGCCTGTCGGTCCGCATCGCGAAGGTGTAGTGCTGATTGCCGTTGACGCTGTGCATACTGATCGCGGGGCTGCGCTTGAGTAGGTGCATGGTCTTGAGATCGACCCGGTCCATGGCATCGATCTCACCGGTGGTTGACCTTGCCCCGTGTGGGTGGTCCGCGAGCTAGTTTAGTTCAGGACCATCGAGGAGGGGTTCATGGCGAGGAAGCGGCACACGGCCGAGGAGATCATCGGCAAGCTGCGTGAAGCCGAGGTGCTGATCGCGCAGGGCAAGACGGTTGCGGAGGCAGCTCGAGCGATCGGCGTGACCGAGCAAAGCTACTTTCGCTGGCGCAAGGAGTATGGCGGGCTGAAGCTGGACCAGGCCCGGCGTCTGAAGGAACTGGAGCGCGAGAATGGGCGGCTTCGCAGGGCGGTAGCGGATCTGACGCTCGATAAGCTCATTCTGAAGGAAGCAGCGTCGGGAAGTTACTGAGCCCCGCTCGTTGCCGGCGCTGTGTGGAACATGTGACGGACGCCTTGCAGGTTTCCGAACGTCGGGCGTGCAAGGCTCTCGGACAACACCGTTCGACCCAGCGCAAACCGCCCATGCCTGCCGATGACGAAGCGGCCCTGACGGCCGACATCATCGCGTTGGCTGCCTGTTATGGCCGCTATGGTTATCGCCGGATCACCGCTCTGCTCCGGCAGGCGGGCTGGACGGTGAATGCCAAACGGGTCGAACGGATCTGGCGGCGAGAGGGGCTGAAAGTACCCGCCCGGCAACCCAAGCGTGGCCGGCTATGGCTCAATGACGGCTCATGCACGCGTCTGCGCCCAGCTCATCCGGGACACGTGTGGGCCTACGACTTTGTCGAGGATCGCACCCATGATGGCCGGAAATTCCGCATGCTGACGGTCGTCGACGAATTCAGCCGCGAGTGCTTGGCGATCACCGTCGCACGGCGGCTCAACAGCGATGATGTGCTGGCGACCCTGACCGGGCTGTTTGCCGAGCGCGGGCCGCCGGTCCATATCCGCTCCGATCGGGGGCCGGAGTTCATCGCCCACGCGGTTCGCAACTGGCTGGGCAAGCTCGGCGTCAAGACGCTCTACATCGAGAAGGCCAGCCCCTGGGAGAACGGCTACAACGACTCGTTCAATGGCAAGCTCCGCGACGAGCTGCTAAATGTCGAAGTCTTCTATTCGCTGGCCGAGGCCAAGGTACTGATCGAGGCGTGGCGCCGCCACTACAATACCCGACGCCCGCATAGCAGCCTGGGCTATCGGCCACCGGCGCCGGAAACAATCAGCCCACCAAGCCGGTCGTCCGGCTCCGCTACGCTCCGCCTCCCGACCGGCTTGGCAGAAGGACCGACGCTACACTAACATTCACCCCGGACCACCAATGCGAGGCAGGTCACCCGTCGACGGGTCGGCTGGACGGCCCGCTGGGGCCGATCTGTGGCTGAGCCCCCGACTCAGCGTTTGGTGCCGGCAAAGGCACCATGCACTGTCTATGGACCTTCGAGCTCGAAGACGCCGCCCAGCTCCGGGGCGCTTCGGTCGGCGAAGCCGCCTTGGGCACTGCCGACGCGGCACCGGCTGGACGTGGCAGTGCCATTGACCTGATTGCTGCTGATGGCGAGCTCCGTCATGCTGGCGCGGTCGAACGCGGCACCGTCGATCGAGCCCTTGAGGTCGGTCGTGGCATCGATCCGGCCGCTGCCGAAGTCGATCTCGGCGCTCAACGGCCCATCGAGTGGCCGCGAGGTCGCACCATCACGGCGCTCGACGGCGACGGCGTTGCCGCGATAGATCACGGTCGCGCGGCATGTCGCCGACAGCCGTAGCGTCGCCGATGACAAAGCTCGAGATTTGCTGGACCTAGTTGCCCGACCCGATCAGCACGCCGTTGGCCGAGCTTTCGAGCCAGATGCCGAAGCTGGTATGCTCGAAGCCGGTCGTCCCACCCGACGGCGCGGTGATGCGAGGGCTGGTGATGACGACTGTTGCTCCGTCGGCGCTTTCGGTGAGCTCGATACCGCCCACTGACATCGCGGCAGCGCTCCAGGACTGGGTCGTACCGCCAAGGCTGACGCTGGAGCCACCGTTGCTCGAGCCGGTTATTCTCGTGACCCCGTCGCTCGTGCCGCCTTGCGCGATGACCGTGTTTGTTTGGGCCGTCGTCGTTGGGGAAGGCACGAGACCGATCTGCTGCGTCGACGCGTCAGTCGAGCCGCTGCCGCTCGATCCACCGCCACCACCGCCGCAAGCCGCCAGGAGCAGCGTTGCGACCTTTGCGGCCCATGCACCTCGGTTCATGCCAGCTCCTCCTATGCCCGAAGCTGGCTCGTTTCACCTTGGACGAGCCATCGACTCCAGACCGTCGGATCGTGAAGGAGAAATGAACAGGCGACTGCAGCATAAATTGGTCAAAATCCTGGTCACCATATCGGATTAGGTATCTACTGCTGGATCAGGTTTGTTTTCGACAGTGGTATGCATTGACTGGAAGTTATTCGGAGACACAATGGTACTCACTGTCAGTTGGTGGCGCCACTACGACCGACCCGCAGCCGGGGATCAACGGCGACGTAGAGCAGGTCCACGAGAAAATTGATGGCGACGAAGAAGAAGGCGATCAGCACGAGATAGGCCGCCATCACGGGGATATCGGCGAACTGGACGGCCTGGATGAAGAGGAAGCCCATGCCCGGCCATTGGAAAACCGTCTCGGTGATGATCGAGAAGGCGATCAGCGAGCCGAGCTGGAGGCCGGTGACGGTGATCACCGGAATGAGGGTGTTCTTCAAGGCGTGGCTGAAGTTGATTTTCCGGTTGGTCAGCCCGCGGGCACGGGCAAACCTTATGTAGTCGGTGCGGAGAACCTCGAGCATCTCGGCACGGACCAGGCGCATTAGGAGCGTGAGCTGATAGAGACAGAGGGTGAGCGACGGTAGGATGATCGCCTTGAGACCCGAGACGGTCAGAAAACCGGTGGTCCACCCGCCGAGATCGACGGTCTGGCCGCGGCCGAAGGACGGCAGCCACTGCAAGTTGACGGCAAAGATGTAGATCAGGCCGATGCCGATGACGAAAGTGGGCAGCGACACGCCGACCAGGGACACGGTCATCACCAGACGTGCCAGAGCGCCGTCGCGGTTGAGCCCGGTATAGAGGCCGAGTGGAATGCCGATGAGCAGGGCGACAAGCGCCGACGCAAATACCAGCTCCAATGTCGCGGGCAGGCGCTCGGCGATAATCGCCGCGACCGGGCGTTGCAGCCGATAAGAAATGCCGAAATCGCCGCGCACGGCATTGCCGACGAAGCGGCCATACTGCACGATGATCGGGTCGTTGAGCCCCAGCCGCTCGCGCAGCGCCTCGCGGTCCGCGATCGACGTCTCCTGACCCACCATGTTGTTGATCGGATCGCCCACGTAGTGAAAGAGGCCGAAGCAGGCGAACGCGACGACCAGCATGACGATGATCGACTGGATCAGACGCTGGACGACGAAGGCGAGCATGCACGGGGCCGTTGGCCGGTTATTGATGCGGTCACGGTCGCGGCAAGCCACGGATCTGTCAATTGTCGGTGCCATCCGCCCGGCTGGCGCCCGGCGATCAATCGCGTTTCAAGGCCGGGCACAAGCCACAGCTGCGAGGTGACCCGATGACCACATGCCGGCAGATCCGCCTGGTCGGACGACCGGTGGGCGCACCAACGGCAGGGACGTTCGAGGTGGTGGAGGGGCCGATGCCGGAGCCGGCCGTCGGCGAGGTGCTCTGCCGGACGCTCTGGCTGTCGCTCGACCCCTACATGCGCGGGCGGATCAGCGGGGCGAAGAGCTACGCACGAGGTATCGAGCCGGGTGAGGTGATGGTCGGCGAGTGTGTCGGCGAGGTCGTCGAAAGCCATAACGCAGCCTATCGCCCCGGCGACATCGTTGCGGGGGGCGGCGGCTGGCAGAGCCATTGGGCGCTGCCCGGCTCCAGTCTCCGCCGCGTCGACCTGAAGCTGGTGCCCGTGTCCACGGCGTTGGGCGTGCTCGGCATGCCTGGGCTGACGGCCTGGGTCGGCCTGATGGAGCTGGCCGAGCCGAAGCCAGGCGAGACCGTCGTCATGGGTGCCGCGACCGGCGCGGTCGGTGCCGTTGCCGGGCAGCTCGCCAAGCTCGAAGACTGCAGGGTCGTTGGCGTCGCCGGCGGTGCCCGCAAATGCGCCCATGCGACGCAAAAACTCGGCTTCGATGCCTGCCTAGACCGCCATGCGCCCGACTTCGACGGGCGGCTGCAGGCGGCCTGCCCGGACGGCATCGACATCTATATCGAGCTGGTCGGCGGTGCGGTGACAGCAGCAGCGCTGCCCTTGCTCAATCTGCACGCGCGGATGCCGGTGATCGGCGGCATTGCGCATTACAACGCTAGCGAGCTGCCGCCGGGGCTGGACCGAATGCCGCTGCTGATCCGCCAGATCTTGGTCAAGCGGCTAAAGCTGCAGGGCATGATCGTGACCGACCACGAGGCCAGCCGACCCGCGTTCGAGGCCCGGGTCGGTGCGCTTGTGCGGACCGGCCAACTGCACTACCGGGAGGACGTGGTGGAGGGGCTGGAGAACGCGCCCGCCGCCTTCATCGGCCTGCTCGAGGGGAGCAACTTCGGCAAGCTGCTGATCAAGGTCGCTGGCTGAGAAGCGAAGGCACCAGAAGCACAGGGGCTGAAGATCAACACGATGTAGACCGCGAAGATCACCAAGTGCACGGCTCCTTGGAGCATGTTGGTGCGGATGACGCCAAAGGTGAGCGCGCTCAGCAGCAGGGTCAGGAGCAAGAGGACCATCTCCGCCTCGTCGAGTCCGAGCAAGACGGTCTGGCCGATGACCAGTACGGCGGGTACGGTCAAGCCGATCGTCGCCAGCGCCGAACCAATGCAGATGTTGACCGCACGCTGGACCTGGTTGGCGAGCGCTGCATGGATCCCGGCCATGCCCTCGGGCGACAGAACGAGAACGGCGACGAGGATGCCGCCAGCGAGACGATGCCGGAATCGACCAGCAGCGCCAGATTCTTCGACAGGAGGGGCGATCGGCAGCATCGTCAGGACCAGGAGAACCGCGTGGTAGGCGACGGAGTGGACCGCATGATGCGGCGGCTTCTGCGGGTCGTCGGCTTGGGCATCGGTACTGGGCGGCTGGAGGAAATACTCGTGATGCCGGCTGGTGCGGACGGCGAGGAAAGTGGGGTAGAGTGCGATCGTGATCGTCGCAAACATGACGTCCTGGAGCGTGGTCAGCGTCGGGTCGACCGTCGACTTGGTGAAGCGCGGCAGGACAAGCGACATAGTCGCCAGGGGGATGAGTTCGGCGAGGAAGGTTCGAGCCCCTTGGAGGTTGAGGGTCTGCTCTCTGTGCCGCAGGCCGTCGATCAGGAACGCCGCGCCGACGATGCCGTTCAAAACGATCACGACGACCGCGAGCATCGTATCGCGGGCCAGCACCGGGTTGCGGTCGCCAATGAGCATGATCGCAGCGATCAGCACCACCTCGATGGTGATCAGCGATAGCGTGAGGATCAGGGTGCCGTAGGGCTCGCCCAGGAGCTCAGCCAGAACTCTCCGCGTGGCGGACGACCCGAACGCGCACCAAATCATGACCCCGAAGACCCAGACGAAGAGCTCGGGCGTCATGAGCGACTGGCCGAGAACGTCGAACCAGACGCTGCCGACCGTCACGAGGACCGCCGTCGTCACCGCACCAACGAAGAACCCGGTTTCTTGGCGGTGTCTGGATTGGGTGTTGATCAAGCAGCGAGGGCGATCTGCCAAGCGGCATTCTCTGCGTCTTGTTGATTGCCGACGAGCCTGGAGACGAACCATGCGGCATAGGCGGGGAGGTTTTTGGTTGCCGGTCCGCAGAATGGTTTCATGAAGGTCTCGAAGCGGCTGTGCAGATTGTTGACGGTCTGCATGTGGAAAGCCTTGGCGATGACCCGTGGACCCTTCTTGGGGTGAAGGCGATAGTGCGGCATGGCGCGTTGTCGTGCGAAAAGATCGTAAGCACTGTCACCATCCGTACAGAGGACCGCATCCTGTCCGACATGGGCTTCGAGCCGGGAGACGAGGCTCGTTGCGCGGCGATCGGGGAGCACGTCGGCGCGCCGCGCGCCCGTTCGATCGGTCAGGGTCAAGACTGGTATCTGCCACGCCGACAATCCGGCCGGGAAGAGCAGCCGGAGGCGCCGGAAATCACGCCAACGCGGGCGGTCGGGCTCGGCATGACGGGTCGGGTCGCGTTCGTGATCAACCCATTCACGGCTGCCCTTGCGCGACTCCCGGAAGAACTTCTCATCGGCCTCGACGATACCGTTCAATTCGCTCGCACCAGCCCCGATGAGCGCCTGGAGCAGGCTCAGGCGCCAACGCCAGACGGTCGTCTTGTCCAGTTCGAGACATCGCGCCAGGGCTCGACATGAGCGAGGGCTTGTCGACATCATGTCACGCAGCACCGCGAGCAGCTTTTCGGGCCGACGAATGCGCTCCAGCACCGTCCCGGTGGCCGAGGAGAATGTCCGACGACAGGCCTTGCATCTCAGCCTTGGCAACCCCGTTCGGGTCTCGCCCCAGCGCTGCAACGAAGGCGCGGCACAGTGAACACATTCGGTGAGCGCCTGTCCCCGGGCATCGATGCGCGAAAGAACCTCGATGCGCGTATCGAGTGCTCGAAGCTGGCCTCGCAGCGCCCGCATCTGCCCGACACTCAATCTCTTCATGCCTGCGCACAAACGCCTGAAACGTGCCTTGTTCATCGTCCGCTCCGAAATCGATGTTTCATAAATGTTCTCACCAACTTGTGCGGACTTCAACACGCAATCCAGACACCGCCGGTTTCTTCGCGCAGAAATAAGGCTTTCGCCGGGCTGGCTTGGGGCATCCGTGTCTCTGATCTTGGCGTGAGCGTTAGCGTTATGCGGCCTCGGGTCGGCAACGGCCTAGTGTCGGGCCAACTCGCTGGCAGAAGGCACCGCTCCGGGCAAGGCACTGGGTGGGCGTCGCTTGGTTTGGAGTTGCCGGGCTGAGAAAGAGGTCCGAGGCGGCGCCAGGAAAGCAGTCGTCCGCCCGCGGGAATGACCGTGGGCGGACGGTAAGCTTATTCAGCTCAAGCTGCGGCGCTTTCAGGTGGCGCCATGGCACCGGTCATCAGTGCCACTGCATCCGACATGCTAACGTCATTGGGATCGACGATGCACAGCCGGCGGCCGAGGCGGTGGATATGAATTCGGTCGGCGAGCTCGAAGACATGCGGCATGTTGTGCGAGATCAGCACGATTGGCATGCCGCGTGAGCGGACGTCCTGAATCAGGTCGAGGACGCGGCGGCTCTCTTTGACGCCGAGCGCTGCCGTCGGCTCGTCCATGACCACGAACTTCTTTGCGAATGCTGCGGCCCTGGCCACGGCGACGCCCTGCCGTTGACCGCCCGACAAAGTCTCGACCAACTGGTTGATGTTCTGGATCGTGGCGAGTCCCAGCTCCGACAGCTTTTGCCTGGCGAAGGCGTGCATCTGCTTCTTGTCGAGCATCTTTAGATACTTGCCGAGGAACCCCTCGCGTTTGATCTCACGGCCGAGGAAGAGATTGTCGGCGATCGAAAGCGCAGGCGAGAGAGCCAGATTCTGGTAGACGATCTCGATGCCGTGGCTTTGGGCGTCGATCGGGCTGGTGAAGTTGACCCGCTGGCCATCCAGTTCGATAACGCCTTCGTCAGGCACCACAGCACCGCAGATTGCCTTGACCATGGTCGACTTGCCAGCGCCGTTGTCGCCGATCACGGCGAGAATCTCGCCGGGCAGCAGGTCGAAATCTGCGCGGTTCATGGCGACGACTTTGCCGTAGCGCTTGGTGAGTCCACGGCCCTTGAGGACCGGAGTGATTGCTTCAGACATCACGCGGAGACCTTTCTCAGCCACTGGTCGATGGCGACGGCGATGATGATCAGGGCACCGACTGCGAATTGCTGCCAAAGAACGTCGACACCGGAGAGATTGAGGCCGGAGCGGAAGACGCCGACGATCAAAGCGCCGACGAGCGTGCCTATGATCGATCCGCGGCCGCCGAATAGCGAGGTGCCGCCGATCACGACGGCGGTGATCGCATCGAGATTGCCTTCGAAGAAGCTTTGCGGACTGACCGAGCCGACGCGGCCGATGGAGACCCAGCCGGCGAAGGCGCAAAGCCCGCCTGCTACGGCATAGACCGAGAGCAGCACGCGGTTGGTGTTGATGCCGGAGAGAGCCGCAGCCTCGCGGTCGTCGCCGATGGCGTAGACGTGGCGGCCCCAGCTGGTCCAGTTCAGCACGTACCAAAAGACGATGAAGAGGACGAGCATCATCACCGAGCCCGTGGTGAACTGCGCGCCCATGAACTGAAAAGTACCACCGAAGACCTTGAGCAAGGGCGCCTCGGCGTCGATGTCCTGGCTTCTGATGCTCTGTCCGCTCGAGAGCCAGAGGACCAGGGCGAAGAAAATCTTCCAGGTGCCGAGGGTGACGATGAAAGGGGGTAGCCGGAAGACGGTGACGAGCCCGCCATTGATGGCGCCGCAGATAATGCCGCAGACGAGGCCAATGGGCACCGCAATGATCGAGGGAACGCCGAGATTGACGCCCAGGCTGCCCATCACAACCGTTGAGAGAACCATGATGGCGGCCACCGAGAGGTCGATGCCAGCAGTCAGGATGATCAGCGTTTGCGCTATTCCAAGAATGCCAATGATCGTCACCTGCTGGACGACCAACGTCATGTTGAAAGGCGTGAAGAAATTATTCGCAACGGCGCCGAAAGCGAGGACGCTTACTACCAGCACGATGACTGGCACCGCGGTCGGATGCGAATGCAGAAAATGCTGAACATGTTGCAGCAGGCTGCGCTTGGGCTCGTCAAACTGGGCGACCTCGGTGCTGCTGTCGCCGAGCACTTTCTCGAAGTCCTGCATTTCACGCTTTTCAGGCGTGCCGGTTGCTTCCGCCATCGGACCCTCCCTGGGCTCCTGACGACGGCGGGTGCCTCGGCATGCCCGCCGTCGTCGATGCTAAGTCGCTAGTCGATGACCGCGGTCGAGCGGTTCAGCCCCAGCACTTTTCCATGGCTTCCGCCGAGGTGATCGAGGGAACGCCGTCGACCGGCTGATCGGTGACCAGCTCCACGCCGGTATTGTAGAAGTCTAAGCCTTCGGTGTTCTCGGGCTTCTCGCCGGTTTCGGCGTAGGTCTTGATCGCCTCGACACCCAAGGATGCCATCAGCAGCGGGAACTGCATCGAGGTGGCACCGATGATGCCCTCCTCGACGTTCTTCACGCCCGGGCAGCCACCATCGATCGAGACGATCAGCGCTTGGTCGGCGAAGCCAAATGCGTTGAGCGCCTCGTAAGCGCCAGCCGCTGCCGGCTCGTTGATTGTGTAAACGACATTGATGCCTTGATCGCGCTGGAGGAGGTTCTCCATGGCGGTTCGGCCGCCTTCCTCGGCACCCTGCGTGATGTCGTTGCCGACAATGCGTTCGTCGGTCTCGTCGCGCATCACTTGCGGATCGACGACGTCAATGCCAAACCCGGTGAGGAAGCCCTGATTGCGCTGGACGTCGACGCTGATGCCGGCCTCGCTGAGGTCGAGCAGGGCAATCCTCGCATTGGCCGCCTCTTCGCCGAGCGTGGCTGCGGCCCACTCACCGATCAGCTCGCCAGCGCGGAAGTTGTCGGTTGCGAAGGTTGCGTCAGCAGAGTCCGAGGGCTCCAGCTGTGTGTCGAGCGCGATCACCAGGAGACCTGCGTCGCGGGCCTTCTGTACGGTCGGGACAATGCCCGCGGAGTCAGACGGCGTGATAAGGATGCCGGCGGCGCCAGCGGCGATCAAACTTTCGATAGCCTCGACCTGGGTTTCGTTGTCGCCGTCGTAGCGGCCGGCATAGGCGCGCAGTTCCATGCCGAGTTCCTCGGCCTTGGCTTCGGCGCCTTCCTTCATCTTCACGAAGAAGGGGTTGGTGTCGGTCTTGGTGATCAGGCCGACGATCATCTCCTGAGCCGATGCCGAACTGGCGAGGCCGAGGACCAGGGCCGCTGCCATGGTGGTGCAAAGAAGCTGATGGCGTCTCATAAGGTTTCTCTCCCTGACTTTGCTGCGGGCTGTTCCCGCGCGAAGACATTACTAGGCCAGCAGGTCCGTTTCGTCAATTAATAATTCTGGTGGATTTAATAATTGACGATAGGCAATCACCATGGCATTGATCCGATATGGCCAGCGAAGCGAGCGAGGAAGCTGTATGATCGGGGTTGCCATCCAGGAGCCTCGTCAGCGCGGTGATGCGCAGAGCCGCGGTACCAATCAGTCAGGTGTGCGCGCATACAACGAACGGTTGGTCTTATCGCTGATTCGCAGGCACGGTCAGATGGCCAAGGTGGAGATCGCGAGGCTTACCGGCCTTTCGGCACAGACGGTCTCGGTCATCGTCAAGCAGCTCGAGGCGGATGGACTGCTCAAGCGGGAGGCCAAGTTGCGGGGCCGTGTCGGCCAGCCATCGGTACCATTCGCGCTCGATCCAACCGGTGCTTATGCTTTCGGCTTCAAGGTGGGGCGGCGCAGCGCCGAGGTCGTGCTCGTCGGGCTGACCGGCAAGGTATTGTCCAGCCGTCGCCAAACGTACCGGTACCCGCTCCCGGGCGAGCTCGAGGCATTCGCTCTCTCCAGCATCGAGGAAATGCTGGCAGCTCTGGCGCCGCCTGCACGCCGGCGCGTTTGTGGAATTGGATTGGCCGTGCCCTTCGAGATCTGGAGTTGGGCCGATGAGATCGGCGCGCCGGCCGGTCAATTGGACCAGTGGCGTGACGCCGACATGGAATCACCGCTGCGTGCCCGTTTTGGGCTTCCAGTCTATGTCTGCAACGATATCACCGCTGCGTGCGGTGCCGAGATGGTCTTCGGTGACAGTGGTGGGTATTGCGAGTCGGTCTATTTCTACGTCGGAACATTTGTCGGCGGCGGGGTCGTCTTGGATGGCAGCCTTTTTCCAGGACGCGCAGGCAATGCTGGCGCGCTTGGCTCGATGCTCGTGCCCGATGGGCAGGGTGGCGTACAGCAGCTTATCCGTTGCGCCTCGATCTACCGGCTCGAACGACAGCTCACTGCCGTCGGTGCGGCGCCGGAGGGGCTCTGGAACTCCACCGAATGCTGGACGGGGCCGCGAGAGGTCATTGACGAGTGGCTCGAGGCAACCGGCCGCGCGTTGGCGATCGCTGCCGTCTCCGCCTGCGCCGTGCTCGATTTCGAGGCGGTGGTAATTGATGGTGCCTTGCCATCGGTCGAGCGGGCCAGGTTGCTCGATGTTACCCGTGTGGCGATCGCCGGTCTCGAGCGCCAGGGCCTGAGCCCCTTTGCGGTCGTCGAAGGCACGATCGGCACCTTCGCTCGGGCGATGGGTGGCGCCTGCCTGCCGCTGCTCGCGAACTTCGCCGCCGATCGCGATGTGTTGTTCAAGAGCTTGGCCTGATGCCGGGATCGCTGGGCTTTGCGCGGCTATCGAGGCGATCGCGGGAGACTGCTACTCTCGGGTGGATCAGGTGGGGAAATGGATGCGATGACTGATGTTTTGTGCTTCGGCGATCTCTTGATCGATTTCGTGCCAACGACGAGCGGCTTGCCTTTGGCCGAGGTGGAGACATTCCGGAGGGCGCCCGGCGGGGCTGCTGCCAATGTGGCTGTCGGCTTGGCGCGTCTTGGCGCGAAAAGTGCCTTCATGGGCAAGGTCGGTGATGACGTGTTCGGTCATCTCCTCGCGGCGACGCTGGATGCGGAAGGTGTCGATACCGCACCCTTGCGGTTCGACGGTCGGGCGCGAACGGCGCTCGCCTTCGTCAGCCTGAAGGCTGACGGCGAGCGCGATTTTCTGTTCTATCGCCATCCTTCCGCCGACATGCTGTTCGCCAAGGAAGAGGTCGATCGCCGAGCGATCGCCGCAGCGCCGATCTTTCACTTCGATTCGATCAGCCTGGCTGCACCGGGTCCGAGAGATACCGTACTGTTCGCCGCAGACACCGCCAAGGCCGCGGGCAAGCTCGTCAGCTTCGACGCCAATCTGCGCTTGCCGCTATGGGCCTCGGCCGATGACGCCCGTGCCGGCATTCGCGCCGGCATCGAGCGGGCGTCGATCGTCAAGCTGAGCGATGACGAGCTCGAGTTCATGACCGGCAAGCGTGAGCCCGAGACCATGCGCGATGCGCTCTGGCATGACGGGCTCAAGCTCATGGTGTTGTCGGTCGGCAAGGCCGGGTCCATCCTCGTGACGCGGGACGGCGCGCTCCGGGTACCGACATTCGAGGTGGCGGCGGTCGACACGACCGGCGCTGGCGACGGCTTTGTTGCAGGGCTGCTGGCCGGATTGATGCACGACCTCGATCGCCTTGACGACAGGGACTTCCTCTATCGGGCCGGCCGCTTTGCCAATGCGGTCGGCGCGCTCACAACAATCGAGCGGGGGGCCATACCGGCACTCCCGACGCGGGATCAGGTCGAGGCGCTGGTTGCCCAATCACCTTGAGCAGGCTCAGCCATGACGGCCGACCTGCGGAGTTCCCAACGATGAGCGCACGACTCTTACCGGTCGATTCTTCGACCTCGTCGTCTTCGGCGGCACCGGCGACCTGGCGATGCGCAAGCTGCTGCCGGGTCTCTACCGGCGCGACTGCGACGAGCAGTTGGCGCCGGAGAGCCGGATCATCGCGGTTTCCAGGCGCGAGCTCGGGCGAAAGGCCTACGCCGAGGAGGTCGAGGCCGCGATACGCCGCTACACACCCGAGGCGCAGATCCGTAGCGACGTTCTGGAGCGGTTCACGCGGCGGCTCGAGCATATTGCCCTGGACGCAACGGGCACGGCAGGATGGCGAAAGCTCGCGAATCTGCTCGAACGGAACGGCAAGACCAATCGGGTCCGCGTCTTCTATCTCGCGACCATGCCGTCACTGTTCGGTCCCGTCGCGCAGAACCTCGCGGCTCATCAACTGATCACCGCCGAGAGCCGCGTCGTGCTGGAGAAGCCGATCGGCCGGGATCTGGCGTCGGCCCGGGCGATCAACGATGCGGTGGGCACGGTTTTCGCCGAGCACCAGATCTTCCGCATCGACCACTATCTCGGCAAGGAGACCGTGCAGAACCTCCTCGCCTTGCGCTTCGCCAACGCGCTCTTCGAGCCGCTCTGGAACTCGGCGCATATCGATCACGTCCAGATCACCGTAGCCGAGAGCCTCGGCGTCGAGGGCAGGGCCGGCTACTACGACACGTCTGGCGCGCTTCGCGACATGGTACAGAACCACATTCTGCAGCTCTTGTGCTTGGTCGCGATGGAGCCGCCATTCACCTTCGACGCCGATGCGGTTCGTGACGAGAAGCTCAAGGTGCTACGCGCCTTGCGGCCAATCGGGCCGAGCGAGGTCGCGAGCCACACGGTGCGGGGCCAGTACCAGGCGGGTGCCGTCGGTGGCCAGCCGGTGCCGGGCTACCTGACCGAGCTCGAGCAGCCGACTTCCGCCACCGAGACTTTCGTCGTGCTCAAGGCCGAGGTCGCAGAACTGGCGGTGGGCCGGCGTGCCGTTCTATCTGCGCACCGGCAAACGCATGACGCAGCGGCAGTCGGACATCGTCATCCATTTCAAGGCGGTGCCGCATTCGATCTTCGGCGAGGCCAGCGGTCGGCTAGTGGCCAACCGCCTTGTCGTTCGACTGCAGCCTGACGAGGCCGTCCGCTTCTTCTTGATGACCAAGGACCCGGGTCCGGGTGGCATGCGGCTGCGCAACGTTCCCCTGAACCTGTCCTTCGCCGACACGTTCGACGTTCGTTATCCCGACGCCTACGAGCGCCTGCTGATGGACGTCGTCAGGGGCAACGCGACGCTCTTCATGCGCAAGGACGAGGTAGAGGCGGCCTGGAACTGGGTCGAGCCGATCCTTGACGCCTGGCGCGAGCGCAGCGAGGCGCCCAAGCCGTACACGGCCGGCAGCTGGGGGCCATCCGCCGCTATTGCGCTCATCGAGCGCGACAACCGCAATTGGCACGAGGACGCCGAATAATGTTCCGTGCCCAAGGAGATGAACGATGAACGCGATCAATGCCCGCCTGGGCGAGGTCACCGAGCGGCTCGTCCGCCGTTCGCACGACAAGCGCCAGCGTTATCTCGACAAGATTCGAGGGCGCGGCGAGCCGCGGCCCAAAGCGGGGTCACCTGTCCTGCGGCAACCTCGCGCATGGCTTCGCCGCCTGCGGCACTGAGGACAAGACCGAC
>CAVOZQ010000004.1:0-22863 GCA_963700945.1 uncultured Alphaproteobacteria bacterium | reverse complement strand
ATGTGCTCGAACTTCAGCGTATTGGCAACTCGGATCGGACAAAACTTGATCGCCTATGCGACCGGTCGCGAGCTGAAAGACAAACTGGACGGCCGCCTCATAATCGACGCTGCGAACCCGTCACTGCCGGCACGTGATTCGATCCAATTGGCAACTTTGGCCGTCGATGCGGGGGGCCAGGAAGCAAGGCGAGGGCTCCCTCATGCCGCGACTCTGATTGCGACCAGAACCGATCTCCCCGTCACTGCGCTGCCCGATCCGGTTGGCTTCGATACAAATCAATTACAAAACATTTCAATTCTGTGGGTGCACGGCCGCACCAATTTTTCATTGAACCAAACGCAAATGGACGTGCTGCGAGAATTTGTCGAGAACGGTGGCGTGATTCTGGGGGCGTCCGTCTGCGGAGCTCCCGAGTTTTCCGACGCATTTCGTCGCGAGATGGCAAAGGTGTTGAGCAGTTCTCCGTTGCGGCCGATTCCCGCTGATCACCCACTGATGACGGTCAGCCATGGGTATGACCTGAGGCAGATATCCGTTCGAACGCCTCTCGGCGATCTGGGCGTAGTGGTCCTCGCCGATGCTGGTCGGCGTCGATGTAAGCGCGGAGGTGGCTCACCAGGATCGACTGGTCGGGCACGAAGAGCAGGCCCTTGGTGGCGTAGGCTGAGGTCGAGCCGGAGCCGAACGTGCCGGTGGCGCCAGCGACAAAGCCGCCGCTGCTGCCGCCACCGCCGCCGCCGCTCACCGGCAGGGTGGCGAGGCTGGTGATCCGGCCCTGGGCGTCGACGGTGATCCGGGGAACGTTGCCGCCATCGCCGTAGCTGCCGGGGGTGACGCCCGTGGCGCCCAGCGCCGCCTCGATCGGCAGGACGTCGCTGCCGGTGGCATAGACGAGGAGCCGCTGTCCGGCACCCACCGGCACCGTGGCGCCGCCTGCCGGGACCGCCAACCGTGACCTCCTGGCCGGTGGTGTTCTGCACGTAGAGGAACCTGCGCACTGCCGGCAGCTGCAGGGTGACCGCAGCAGCTGGCGTGCCCGTGAGCACCACCGCCGCATGACGGCGCATGTCGCTGTCGGCGACGGCGATCGTGCCCGCCGCCGGTGACATCGATCTCGAGCGCCGCGGTCATGGCGAGATCGAGCGCGTCGATGGCGTCGTTGATCGTCACCTCCTTCTGGTTCTGCGAGGCGGCGACGTGCGGGATGGCGAGATTGGGGCTGGGCATCAGAGACTCGCGGTTGTGGGAAAACCCCGGCCGATCGACGGCCGAGAGCTGGAAGACACGAAGGTGAACGACGGGCTGCGGGCTGCCGAAGTCGGCGGTCTGCTCGGCGGCGGTGTAGGTTGCCGTGGGGCCGGTGAGACCGTCGAGCGTGCGGACGACGTCGCCGTCCGGACCGTCGAGGATGTCGACCTCATAGGTCTCGATGGCCTCGCCGAGCGGCACGGTGCCGGTGCCGTCCTTCAACTCACCGCCGATCCGGGTGCGGCGGACCCAGGTGATGGCGAGATCCCCTGACCCGTCGCGGCTGCCGGCAACGTGCACCGGGGCCAGCGGCATCAGATCCCGACCGGTGTGGCTCCGGACCACCGTCTCGGCGTCCTCGAACAGGCTGCCGAAGCCGACTGCCCGCCAGGAGCGTGACAGACCCAGCTCGCCGAGCGGGACCACCAGCGTCTCGATGTCATCCGCATCGAGCAGGACGAACAGCTCGCCGGCCTGGTGACCATCGACGAAGACATCGGTGCCGCGCCGACCGCGCAGGAGACCCGACAGCGTGTATGAGCCATCCGGGTTGAGGGTGACATCGCGGAACTGGAGGATCTCGGGCTCGCCATTGCTCTTAAGCAGGAGCGCCGCGTTGGCGCCGGCGAGCATCGCCTCCTGGGTCACGCTCTCCAGCCGCTCGCCACCGGTGGTCATGAACACGGTGAGGCTGTTGACCTCGTCGGTGCTGAACGGCGATGTCGGGCTGCCCAGGGCATTGGCCGCGGCGCCCCAGGCGGCCTCGCCGAGCGCCCGGCCCGTCTGCGTCCAGGCCGAGCCGTCGGCGCTGCGGTATAGCGCGGCACCAGGCCAGCCCGGCGCGCCGTAGCCGGCCATCAGGTAGTAGAGCCTCGAACCGGTACCGCCGGTGTCGTCGGCGTCGCGCAGCAGCGGCAGGTCGACGAGGATCAGCCTGGTCGCGGCATCGCCGGCGATGGCCTGCGGCAGCCGGCCCTGGCCGCCATCGGCAATGGCCGACGAAACAAAGCTTGCCGTCGTCTCCGAAACGCCCTGGAGGGCGAGCGTGTAGTCCGCCCCGACATCGACCCGGGTGAGCCGCGTCCGGAAGGCGCTGCCCGACGGAAAGACGACGTCGATCACATCGGTCGGTTCCAGGGCCAGCCGGTCCGGCGGCAGCTGTGCCTCGTAGGCGCTGCGCTCGAGCCAGGCCGCGACCAGGGTGCGCTCGGCGATCCGCTTGGCGGTGGTGGCATCGAGGACGATCGGCAGCTGCAGGCTCAGCTGGTGCCGTGAGCTGGTGGTTCCGGCCACTGAAGATGCCGAGACCCGCTTGGCGCTCTGCGTGCCCTGGCCGTAGTCGGCGTCCTTGTCGATGTGGACGACGCTGACCCGCTCGGGCAGCTCCAGCTCCTGCGTCCGTCGCTCGCGCCAGGCCTCGCCGGTGCGCTCGTCCATCGGCAGCAGGTCCTGGGCGTCGATGGTCGCCACGGGGTCACGGCCCCGCAGTCGGAAGGCCAGGCGATCATCGCTCTCGACGGCATCGAAGAAGAACGCCTGCGCCAGCGGCTCGAGCGCCGATCGGACGGTCGCCTGCCGGCCGAGCAGGTAGCCAGGCACGAGTATCCGTCAGCTCGCCGGTGTCCAGATCGCTCTCGTCCAGACCGGCACGCCGGCAGAGGTCGGTGACGATGGTCGCCAGGCTCTCGGCCTCGCCGCCGCCACGACCGAGGAACAGCCGCGCCCAGCCATTGCGTGCCGCCGACGAGCAGCGTGTCGCTCACCGCGTCATAGACCTGCGGCCCCGCCTCGCGCACATCGCTCGGCCAAAGCTCGTCCCGGACGACCACGCCGGTCGCGGTGTCGAGCTGCACCACCCGGTCGCCGCGCATCAGGGTCCAGTGCTGGCCGACCAGGCGGCTCTGCCCGACGAACGGGCCTTCGTAGTTGATCTGGAACGGCACCGCGGTCTGCCAGACGATGCCGTCGCCGGACCGCCACTTCAGCGTGTAGACGGTGCCGGCGACGCCGCCGTTGGAAAGTGTCACCTGGAAGATGACACTGTCGTCGGTGGCATCGTAGGCGAGCCCACCGGCCGCCTGGTAGAAGCCCGTGGCGCCCGCCTCGATCTCGCCTGGCGCGAAGGTCGCAACCGTCTCCAGGCTGACGCCGATCGTCGCCCCGGTGAGCGGATCGAGACCAGCGGTGGCGGTGACGCGGATGCGGTAGAGAGCGAGGCTGGTGTGGCTCGTTCCCGTCCCACTGCCGAGCAGCCAGCCCTCGCCGACACCCTCGGCGACGAGCCCACCGACGACACCCCGCACCCGCGCTTCGTCGAGGCGCTCGCCGGCGCCCCAGACATAGCTCATGTCATCGGCACGCAGCAGGCCGACATCGTTGAAGATCGAGCCGGTGAGCAGGAAGTCGACCCGGCCGTCCGAGCCGTACGCGCTCACCATGCCGAGCCAGCCGAGCAGCACCGAGCTGGTCGTGGTGTTGCTCAGCCACGAGGTCGCCTCCCCGAACCGGCCGACCTCCTTCAGCGCGTCCGGCTCGACCCGAACGATCGGCCGGGAATTGCCCGAGCCGACATTGAAGTAGAGGTGACCGTCGGGACCGCAGAACAGCGTGCCCGGAAAGTGGCGCGGCAGGGTGTCGGTGACGTCCGTCATCCGTCGCTGCCGGTCCTCGCGCATGGTGCGCAGATCGATGCGGCGGATACCGGCCAGCGCCGGATCGCTGTCGCTGCGCAGGACGTAGGCAGCCCCGCGCCGCCAGTCGACGGCAAGCCCGCTGGTCTGGCTCGAGGGGAAGAAGCCACCCTCGGCCTGGCTGATCATATCGGCCAGGAGCCAGGGCTGCGCGCCGGTGCTCTTGAAGGTCAGCTCGGCGGTGATGTTGGGGATGCGGTTGCCGAAGTCGGCGAGCGGCAGGTCCTCGACGACGATATACGCCAGCCCGCGATGCGCCGGTGCCTGCCCGTCGCCGACATGCGCCTCGATCAACGGATCCGGCAGCTGCGTCTCGTCGCCGGGATGCAAGCGAAAGCGCAGGCCGCGCTTCGCCACCGTCGGGCTGGCCCCGGTCTTGTCGTAGATCAGCTTGCCGTCGGCCCAGAGCCGCAGCACGTCCTCGGCCGGGCCCTCGGCGAAGGCGATGGCGAAGGAGGCGGTGTAGGCATAGCTCACCGCGGTCTGGCTCGCCCCGCCGCCGCCCTTGCCGCCGGCCTGGCTGCGCGCCACGTTGCGCTGCTCGGTGATCCCCGACGACCAGATCATGTTGCCGGCGAGGCGCAGCGTGCCGTAGGCGATGGCGATCGGTGCGCCATAGGCCGAAGAGGTGACGGTGAGATCGCCGAGCCTGGGCCCCTCGACCCGGCTCTCCGGCCCCTGGCTCGGGAACAGCACATTGCCCGAGCGCCGAGCCGGCGAGCCAGCCCGCACCTGGGCCGACGCCGATCGCCGTGCCGAGCGCGGCACCACCGGCGGCAACCAGTATAGCCATGGCGAGATCTCAGAAGCTGACGGTCAGAAACGATAGCGGAAGGCGAACTTGACCTTGGCCGGCCACTCGCCGGCATAGGGCTCCTCGATCACCTTGCGACGAAGCGCATGGGCGTGGAGCAGATGCGGCTGCCCGTGCTTCGTCGTGAGGAAGCCGCAATGGCAGGGATAGGCGGCATCGGCGAAGACCAGGATGTCGCCGGCAACCGCCTCGAGCAGCGGGACGGGGTCCATGCAGGCGCGGAAGTGCTGGACGAAGCCCTGGCCCGCGGGGCGACGGCCGTAAGCCGACGTGTCGTAGTCGCAGAGCCCCAGCGCTCGCCCGACCAGCACCACCAGGCCGGCGCAGTCGATGCCCTGGCGGGTGCGACCCTGATGGCGCCAGGGCACGCCGAGCCAGGAACGCGCGGCCGCGACGATCGCCTCGCCGTCACCTGGCATCTGGATAGGTCATAAGCGCATCCTGTCCCGGCACGTAGGGCTCGCCCCTGAAGTTCAGCACATTGGCGAAGCGGTCGATGCAGGTGGCGAGCCGCTTGTCGCAGCCGGGGTGGATGGCGAACATGTCGCCTGGCTCGATCGGGTAGCCCATGGGCAGGAACAGGGCGATCTCGCCCGACGTCTGCGTCCACGACATGACCTCGACGGAGCGCCCCGCATTGCCGCCGCTCTCCCAGGTGACGAGGCCGCCGGTGAACCAGCCGTCGACCGCGCGTGGCTCGTCGATGCTGGCGGTGAAGGTGCTGCGGTCGGTGACCTCCAGGACAATGCCGGTCCGCGTCCACGCCTCCATGGCTTCGAAGACGGCGCTGCCGTCGGTGGTCTGGGCGCCGAGGGTGGTGTCGTAGACCGGCGCCACGCTCGCCGTGGTGCCGGCGACGATGCAGCGTAGACTTCGGTTGGCGTAGACGGCGGAGCCGCTGCCGACAGCCGTCGCCACCCGCACATGCTCACCCATGGCATAGGTGGTATCACGCGCGATCTCCGGCGGCCGGACTGGCACCCGGCAACGCTGGTCGCCGAGGTCGGCTCGGCACTCAGGGCTGTAGAGCTCGCCGATGCGCTGCGAGAGCGCCTGGGTCAGCCCGCGCAGCTCGGTGCGGAAGATCCCCTGCTCGCTGAGTGTCACCTCGCCGAACCAGCCGCGGCGCAACCGCAGCACGCCCATCGAGGGATCCGCCCAGTTGACCAGGAAGATCCGCACCTCGGCCCGGTCGAACAGGCCGGCGCGGAGGTCCGCCTCGCTGATCGTGTCGCTGTCGAACACGCCCTCGATGTCGAGATTGTCGACGCCCATGCCGGCATCGTTCGCGATCGCCGTGCGCGAGTAGCCGCCTTCCGCCTGATACACCTCACCGTCGACGACGAGATCACGGTCGTGATCGGTGAAGCGGAACACCACGCCGTCCGTCCGGGTGATCCGCCAGCAGGTGGCGAGCGTCGTCACGTCGCCGGCGAGATGCGCGGCAAGTGCGAATGTGGTACTCTTCATCGTTTGTTACGGCAGGTTTGTTGAAGGGAAACGACTTTGACGACCGAACGCTGGGGAGCGTTTTCCGTCATTGATCACCGCGACGCGGCGCGGATGGCGTGCGACATCCTGCTTTACGATCGGCTGGTTTTTCCCGTCCCAAGGATGGACGCGAAACCCGCGTGGGCGAAAAGCGGCTGGGACCCTGCTGATCGACTGAAGCAACTAGGGCCGTTGGCAATCAAGAGAGAGTGGACCGAACGAGACCATCAAGATTGGCAGAAGATATTTGAATATGTCGCTGAAGATGCCGATGGTGAGGTCCAGGCCGCAGCTCGTTACGAAGCCACTCGACGCGTGCTCGTTATGGGCGCGCAGAACTATGAAAAACCTCGTGGTGTCGATCGAATTCTCGTCTATTCGGCGTTTCAATCTGAAGACCAGGTAGCCGTTCGCAATCTTCAACAGGTTGCCTCTGACCAACAAATAGACTTGGCGGAAAAGACCGCACGCATGAACGGACTGGTGGCGGCCCGAATCCTCGTGCCTAACGAGCGCGATGGCGAAGAATTGCTTAAGCGCGCGCTGGATTTTGCGACCAAGCAAGACTTCCTCGATGCGCGTCGCGACTTCTTCGATTGGCAACAGGAGGTACTGCTGAAAGGAATCCCGGCGGAGGACGCTACCGAGCGGCTGGAACGCGCCATCAAACGATATAACAGCTTCGTGGAGCGATCCGGACGCACTTGGCGATCCGAGACGATCGTGACGGCGCTCGTCGTCGCCGGCAGTGTCGCTATCGCGGCCGCGACCGTCGCGCCAGGGATCTTTGCGCCACTTGCGGCTTACGGGCTGGCGGGCAACGAGATCGTCACCTTGGGAAGCGCTGCTGTAGGCGCCGTGGCTCAGCTATCGAAGCAGGCGTTCTCGCGGCCTGGCGCGCCCGAGCAGATGCCTGAGCCGGCAGCTGCAATGTTCCATCAACTCGAGGCCGAGGATAATTGGCGCCGCCGTGCGACCAATCTTACTGGCAATTAGAAGGTTTGCGCGTCAAGACCTAATCTCCATGACCGTGATCTGTGCCCAGCTGCCGAGCTGATACGTCTCGATCGTCAGGTCCATCTGATCGCTGTCGAAGCGAGCCGGCACGTCGAACGCGAAGTCGGCGGTGACCTGTACGCCGACGGCAGGGGCGTTGGTGAACGCGAGCAGCCCGGTCGTGGAATCGACGCTCCAGCCCGACGTCGCCTCGACGCCATCGCGGTAGACTTTGACCGAGCCGGTTACGGGCTTGGTAACGACACGAGTTCGAGCTCTCCACCGCTCGCGTAGTGCTTCACCAACTGGAAGCTGGTCATGGCGCCGTCGCCAATCCCGAGGCTCTGGGCGAACGCCTGGTAGTCGGTCCAGTCCTTGAAGCGGAAACCGTGGGCCCGGCCCCTGCGCGCCCGAAAGAAGGCGATCAGCTCGGCCACCTGCTCGCGCTTCTTCAGGCCATGCGCCACGTTCCAGCGCCCGCGGGCCATCGCCCAGTTGGCATTGCGCCGCTCGTGACCCGACACGGTCGTCACGACCGTGGTCGAATAACCGGGCCCGCCCGACGCTCCATAAGAGATATCGGGCGGGAACTGCACCTCGTGAAAGCCGCTCATGCCTGCCTGCTCTTGTCAGGATCGCCTGCGCACGGTAGCGATCAGTTATGGAACATAATGGGAACATACCGCCACGCTATGCGATAAGGCTCGCCGATCTCCGGCAATGGCATGTCATCACGGTGAATTGCCCGACCTGCGGCCACAAAGGCCGAATCCATGCCAGCGCGTTGGCCATGGCCGGCCAGAGCACACCCGGCTCATGGACCTCGTGCGCAAGGGTGCACTGACCCCGATCCTGTGACCGGTCGCCGAGCGCAACAAAAGGCGAGCGGCTTATTTCGGCCGACCCGCCGTTGGGCTATACTAAATCCTTGGGTCGGGACGCGTTCGTGCTGACCCGATGAGGAGTATGCACGATGCGGCTCGATGCGGTCGATTCCTGCGACGTCCTTGTTCTGGTCGACAATGTCAGCGACCTCCTCTCGACCCTGCCGGCTTCGGTCACCGGCGAGATCACCAACATCGTCGCTGCCGGTGCCGAAGAGGTTGCCGGGCACTGCCTGTGCTGCGCCCAGTGGGGCCTCTCTCTGGTCGTGCGGGTGACCCGCGGTGAGCAGGTCCGCACCGTGCTGTTCGATACTGGCCCCGAAGGCTATGGCGTCGAGCGCAACGGCGACCGGTTGGGTCTGGACTTCGGCAGCATCGACGCTGCCGTTTTCTCGCACGGCCACTGGGATCATGTCGGCGGCATCGAGACCGCGCTCAGTCTCATTACCAAGGCGAACGGCGGCAGGCCCGTTCCTGTCCACGTCAATGACGGAATGTTCGTCGCCCGCGCGATGCCACGGCTCGGCGTCGGCCTCATGCCGATGGGCGAAGTGCCCTCCAAGGCAGCGATCACCGCTGCCGGTGGCGAAGTGGTTGCCGGACCCGAGGCGCGCATGCTGCTCGACGATCTCTTTTATCTCAGCGGCGAGATCCCCCGCCGCACCACCTACGAGCTCGGCATGCCGGGCCAGGTCGCCCGAGACGCTGACGGCGATTGGCAGCCGGATCCGCTAGTTACCGACGAGCGCTGGATGGCCGTGAACGTTCGCGGTCTCGGTATCCTGGTTCTCACCGCCTGCTCGCATGCCGGCGTGATCAATGTCCTTCATCACGCCCGCGAGATCTTCGCCCCGCTGCCGCTTTATGGCGTCATGGGCGGCCTCCATTTGAGCGGTGCAGCTGCCGAGCCTCGGATACCGGCGACCATCGAAGACATGAAAGGGTTCGAGCTCAAGAGCATAGTGGCCGGTCATTGCACCGGCTGGCGCGCCGTGCATCGGCTGGTAGAGGCCTTCGGCGAGGCCGTTGTCGTGCCATCCGCGGTCGGCCGGCGGCACATTTATTGCCACTGACCGGCGACGGACCGGCCGCCGCGCGGCCTCGTCATGGACGAGAGTGCCGAATTCGATAACCAGGCTTTTGACACCTTCGTTGCGCCCGTAACGATATCGAAGTTCGAGCACGAGACGGGTGCCCATCAGGACGTTGGGCGGACGGCCTCAGAACCGTGCGGGATCCTCGCTGTAGCAGAAGCACTCGGCTACTTTCTGCGTCTCGGTCCAGATCCCGGACCGTTCGGCGGCGGTGAGCCCGATGTCGTCGGTTGGTGCCCCGATCCGGGTTGAGACGTGATCACCAAATAGAGGTGGCCATCTGACGGTCTCCCTTGCCTCAGCAGAACATCGGCTGCTCGGCCCCATCGCAACTTTTGAGGCATTGTAGGCCGATATCAATGTCGTTCTCTGGTTGACCCGCCCTGGCTCGCCCCGCAAGCTGTCGGAGATCGATACGAAGATCCCAGAACAAGATCAGTGGAGGAACGTGTTGTGAGATTGCTCGTTGCGACTGTGTTGGCGGTTGGCCTTGCCGCTCCCGCCATGGCCCAGGATCAGTCGCCACAACGAATTCTCGTCTTTGGCGACAGCCTCACCTGGGGCTGGACGCCATCCGATCCCGTGGTGCCCACACAACGCCACGCCTATGAGGATCGCTGGACCACGGCACTCGCGAATGCTCTGGGCGACGACTACGAGCTCGTCGTCGAAGGTCTCAGTGGTCGTACGACCAACATCGATGATCCGAGCGATCCGAAGCTGAATGGTGCCGACTACCTCCCTTCAGCGATGGCAAGTCATGAGCCGCTCGACCTCGTGATCATCATGCTCGGGACCAACGACACCAAGACCTATCTCGATCGAACGCCGTTCGAGATCGGCCTCGGCGCCGGCGAGCTCATCAACATCGTCCACGAGTCACCGGGCTGGGATTGGACCGACTATGAGACGCCGCAGGTGCTGCTGATCAGTCCGCCACCGCTCGGCGAGACGATCGGCGAGATGGCGGCACCGATCTTCGAAGGGTCGCGGGACAAGAGCATGGCACTGCCCGAGGTCTACGCAGGCATTACAGCCGTCGCCGGCGAGCACTTCTTCGACGCTGGAACGGTGATCGAGACCGACGGCATTGATGGCATTCACTTCACGGCCGCCGCGAACCAGACGCTGGGTCAAGCCGTTGCCGGCGAGGTCAACAAGATCCTGGCGGAGTAGCCGATCAGAGATTCCGCCGCGCTCGCTGCATCGCGCGGGCGGCATCGGCGGCGATCTGCCCCTGGCTTTGCCGAAAGCTGCCCGCATCGGGGGTCGAGATGTTCATGACCACGTTGACCGGGCGCTGTGTGTCCCGCGCCGATCCCATCGCAGCGACTTGAGCCCGGGACAGCACCATCTCGCCGCGTTGCAGGATGGCCGGCACCTCGTCCGCGCGCAGCCCCGCCATGCCGCCGCCATGGAGACGGGGTGCGCCGGCGAACGCCAAGGCAGGCACGAGACGCTCCGTGGCCGGACCACCGACGACGCCGCCCTGGTGGAAGATGCCCGCCAGAAGCCCACCACCGCTGCCGCCAAACAGACTGCCGGATGCCCCGCCGCCGCCCGGCGCCGCCGAGCGCACCCGCCAGGGGTCCGAGGATCGCCGAGCGAATGGCGATGCGGGTGAGATCGGCCTGTAGGCTGTCGGCAAAACCCTTGAAGTCGATCTTGCCGCCCGTCACGAAGCTGGCGAGCGCATCCTCGGCACTGCGGAACGCGCTGGTGAGCGCAGTGCCAACCCCCTTGCCCCAGTCCATCGCGTCGTCGGCATAGCGGGCCAGCGCGTCACGAACGGCGGCCCACCCGGTCACCGCCTGGTCCGCCGCCGCGCCGATCGCCTGACCGGCGGTCCGGCTGGCTTCCGCAGCACCCGCCGCGGATCCGCCTCGCACCTCCTGCTTCTCCTGCCGAGCCTCCACCAGCACCGCCGATCGCCTCGAAGGCGGTATCCAGACGCTCGGTCGCCGTTGCCGCGTTGTCGATCTCGGTATTGGCGCCAGCCATCGCCTCACGCAGTGCTGCCACGGAGGCCAAGCGGCGCACCGGCCAGCTCGCCGAGCGCCGCCGCGGTGTCGCGGGCGCCATCCGCGGCCGCGCGCGCATTCTCGGCAAAGCGCCGAAAGACCGATGTCCGGCGCGTTGAAGGCATTGGTCTCGAAGGCGGCGGCGAAGGCTTCGCTGGCTGCCGTGCCAGCGCGACCAGCGGCGCCGGCGACCTCGTTCTCGATCCGGGCCAGATCGATCTCGGGAACCAGCGTGATCGACCGCTCAACGCCGATCGCCGCGAGACCGGCATTCACGCTGTCGAGCAGCCGGTTGATGCCGCCGACGGCACCGTTGAGCATCGCCTCCAGGCCGGCGATCAGCGCATTGGCAGCACGGATCGTCAGGTCGCCGATCGTCGCGGGCAGGTTGCTCCAGATGACGACCATCGCATCGAAGGCGCCCTGGAACGTGCTGACGGTCTGATTGCCGAAGCTGACAACGGTCTCGAGCGCGCCCTGCAGCGTCTCGGCGACCCTCGCCTGAATGCCACTCCAGGCAGCGCCGATGCGCGCCTGCAGGATCTCGGCGAGAATCCCGATCCGCTCCCAGACCTCGCTCGCGACGTCGCCGAGCAGACCCAGCGCCGCCCCGAAGCCACCGCTGGCCTGGACCAGCCGGCCGAACTGGTAGATCAGCTCGCCCGCCGCCACGACGACCGCACCGATCCCGGTGCGGATCAGGGCACCCCGCAGGAACACCAGGGCTGTCGCCAGGCCGCGCACCGAGGCGGCAGCCACCACCATGCCGGCAACCCAACGCCCGGCGATGAAGGCGGCAAACGCAGCGGCGCTCGACGCCAGCCGGCCGATATTGTCGAACAGCAACCGAATGCGCCTGGCCGAAGGGACCCGTCGTGCGCGAGAGCGCCGCCATCGCATCGGCCACCGCCTCGAGCGCCGGTGCGGCAGCGACGGCCAGCTGGTTCGACAGCCCGCGCCAGACGAGGCCGAGCCGGGAGATCGCATCGTTGGTGCGCTCGATCTGATCGGCATCCTGCTCGGAGACCACGACACCGAAGTCGCGGACATCCTCTGTCGCCTGCCGCAGCGTGCCGGTGTCGATCCGCGAGATGGCGATGCTGCCTTCCTCGCCGAACAGCTGACCGGCAACCGCGGCGCGCTCGGCGGCCGGCACGAAGTCCAGGATCGCCTGGTTGATCCGCCCGACGCGCTCGTCGAGCGGCAAAGCGAGCAGCGCCGAGGCCGAGAGACCGAGCCGCTCGAGCGCGGCGACGGCCGGCCCGGTCCCGGCGGCCGCCTGGCTGAGCCGGCGCGTCAGATCCTTGGTCGCCTGCTCGATACCCGACATCGAGACACCGGCCAGCTCGCCGGCACGCTCGAGCACCTGGATGCTCGCGACCGTGGTGCCCAGCGACTGGGCGAGCTTGGCCTGGGCGTCGACGACCTGCAGGCCCGAGCGGATCATCGCCGCGGCACCGGCGGCGAACGCCGTGGCAGCGGCGGCAGCGGCGATCTGCAGCCGGCGATAGAAGGCCGCGACGCGGGTGTTGGCGGCCTCCATCTCCCGCGACAGCCGCCGCATGCTGCTCTCGCCGGCCTCGCCGATGCCCTTCAGCTCGGCCCGGACCTCGCGGCCGCCGACGACGGCGAGGCGGACGGATACGCGTTTTTCAACCATCGTGCTCAGCCCTGATCTGGGCGTTGAGGCCGCGCACCATCATGCCTTCCACCTCGGGCAGCAGCTCGGCGCAGGCCAGCGTGTCGATGGCGAGGGCATCGGCCATCGCGAGGGCAGCGCTCATGTCGAGGCCGAGGATGGCCCCCGGCACGGCCCGCAGCTGGCCGGTGAGCCGCTGGGCCAGGTCCCAGACCTGCCAGCCCTCGATGGTCAGCGGCCGGTTCAGGACGGCTGGGCACTCGCCGCAGATGCCGGGGCAGGATCGGCAGTACCGGTCGCCCCCGCTGAAGTGCCATTCGCTGAGGGCGCGGAGTCGTTTTTTTCCTGCTCCAGCAGCAGGCCCTTGGAGACGTAGCGCAGCTGGAACGCCTCGAAGAGCGGCAGGATGTCGAGGAGGGCGTCGATCCCCTCCGGCGTCACCGGCACCGGCTCGCCGTCGGCGTCGCCGACGCCCTCCCAGTCCAGCACGACGAGCCGTGCCAGGGCCTTGGCCATGGTGACCGCGATGGTCTCGTTCGACGCCCCTTCGGGCAGGCCGGTCACCGAAGGATCGCTGCGCGCCGCCGCCATGAGGGAGGTGGTCAAGGGAGCGACGCGCAGGCGCACGCCGTGGCCGAGGTCGAGCCAGCGCGGCTCGCGGGAGAGGTCGAGGCGGATCATGATGATGTCCTCAAGCGTAGCTGGTGACGTCGTTCAGGAGGTGCGCGCGCAGCATCGTGCCCTCGCTATCGTCGAAGGCGGCGCGCCAGTCGAAGCTGGCCTCGACCCCGCCGGGGCCGGAGACCGAATACTTGGGCTTGGGCAGGAAGACCCGCGGCAGCTCGAAGCGGAGCGCATAGCCCTCGGGAAAGGTGAAGCCGTACTCGAGCGCCACGGGATCGCCGTTGGCGGCCTCGGCGACCAGCGTCGCCCCATCGAAGCGCACCGACATCGAGCCCTCGGCCGAGGCGAAGGTGGGATCGGCCGCCTCGATCTTGCCGTCCTCGCGGATCACCCGCACCCGCTCCAGATTGTTCGAGAAGGTCAGGCTGCCGCCGGTGACGCCGGCCAGCGCGGAACCACCACGGCGGATGAAGCCGCGGCCCTGGCTGAACCGGCGCAGCGAGAAGGCGTCCGGGCTGCCGTCGACGGTGGCGGTGAACTGCTCCTCGCCCTGGGCCACCAGCTGCAGCCGGGCGTTGGCCGGTCCTTCCTGACCCATCTCGACGTTCAGGCTCTCCAGCACCGTGCCGAGGTGGCGGAAGAACACCGGTGCGGTGAGCTTGGGGTGACCGACCTCGATGGTGTAGCTCGGGATGTCGTCGGCGCCGCTCTCCCAGACATGAGCGTAACCGCCGCCGGTGAGCGTCGGCGCCGAGACGGTCGCTGCCGATGCTGCGATGGTGAAGGCGTTGCCGGTCGGGCCCGCCGTGTCGAAGGTGATGGCCAGGGTCTGCGTGCCGGCCGGCCGGGAGTAGGTGCACGTCGCGATCTCCGGTATCGGCCGAGGCATTGAGATCGCTGACCAGCTGGTCGAGGGTGTCCTCGAGGGTCGTCTGGATCTCGGTCTCATCGCCGGAGGCTGTGCCGGAGACGAAGGTCCAGACCGTGCCGTTCAGGGTGATCGTGTCGCCGGGCGACGGGTTGGCGGCGAAAGTGATCGTGCCCGTTGGCCGCGACGGCCGTCGTCACCGGATCACCGAACAGGCCGGTCAGCCAGAACCCGGTGCCGCGCAGATCGAGCGGGATGTCGAGCTGTCCCTCGTCGGTGATCAGGCCGCGATACGGATCCTGGGCATTGCGGCCACGGCCGAGCAGCGGGTCATCGCCCAAGGGCTGGGCCGAGGACAGGTCCGTCGACTTGAAGTCGAGGCTTCGATAGCCGGTGAGCGGTGCCACACCGTAGGCTGCCTCGCGGCAAGCCTTCAGCGTGGCGTCCGCGCCGTAGGCGCGCACCTTGGGCATCAGATGATCTCCTGCTGGATGGGGTCAGGCGGTGAGCGGGTCGCTCACCAGGTACTCGACCGTGACGATGAGCCGGGCCGTGAGGATCGGCGCCGCGCCCTCGATGGCCAGCGCCCCGGTCTCCGGTGCCGACGGTGTCAGGTTCTCGGCGAGCCCGCCGAGCGACCGGTCGATTTGCAGCGCCGCGCCGATCGAGCCGAGCAGCGCGTCGAGAGCTGCCTCGCCGCCGTCGGCCGGATCGCGCGGCAGATAGGCCTCGATCTCGACCCGGTGGCTGTAGAACTCGGTGCGCGGGTTCAGCGTCACGTCCGGCTCGCCGGGATCGCCGTCGCGGACGATGACCAGGCCGGCTACGGGCACTTTCTCGGGCAGCACCTCATTGCGGCGGACGGTGGCGGCGATGTTCGTGCGCAGCCGCTCGGTCAAGGTCGCCAGGACGTTCTCGCGTCGAGACATCAACTGCCGCTCTCATTATCACAGTATCAATTGCGGAGGATCGAACTCAGAAGACCCTTGGAAGTCCCAAAGCAGAGCCCATCGTCGCATCGCAGGTCGAACGACTGTGAAACCCCGGGCACCTGCAGCCCTGGAACCAACTCCCCGACGATCGTTCGATCTGATAAACTGAACGCTTGAGTTGGCGCTATGTTGGGGGGGAAAGAAAATGCCAGCGACAACGCTCGTGAATCGGTCCGGCGATGTCATCGCCGACGATACCATCGACTCCTTCGCCGCCACCCTCGCCGGCCGGGTCATTCGCCCCACCGATCCCGCCTATGATGGCGCCCGGCGCATCTGGAACGCGATGATCGACAAGCATCCGGGCTTGATCGTCCACGCGCTCGGCACCGCCGATGTCATCGCCGCCATCGCCTTCGCCCGGGAGCACGACGTGCTCCTCGCCGTCCGTGGCGGCGGCCACAATGTCGGCGGAAGAGGGCTCTGCGACGGTGGCCTCGTCCTCGACCTCTCGCTGATGCGCGGCGTCATGGTGGATCCCGTGGCACGCACCGTCCGCGTTCAGGGTGGTGCGACGCTCGGCGATGTCGACCGCGAGACCCACCTCCACGGCCTCGCCGTCCCGGCCGGCGTGGTCTCGCGGACCGGCGTTGGCGGTCTGGCGCTTGGCGGCGGCGTCGGCTGGCTGGTCCGCAAATACGGCTTCACCTGCGACAACGCGCTCGCCTTCGAGCTGGTCACCGCCGACGGCAAGCTCAGGACCGTCAGCGCCGCCGAGCACCCGGACCTCTTCTGGGCGCTCCGCGGCGGCGGCGGCAATTTCGGCGTCGTCACGTCGTTCACCTTCAAGGCCCACCCGGTCTCGACCGTGCTGGGCGGCCTCATCGTTCACGCCCGCGACCAAGCGGCAGCGGTGCTTCGCCACTACCGCGACTTCATGAAGACCGCCCCCCTCGACCTCACCGCGTATGCCGCACTGTTGACGACGCCCGACGGCCACCCAGCCGTTGCCGTGATTCCCTGCTGGTGTGGCGACCTCGAGGAGGGCGAGCGGGCAATCGCTCCGCTGCGGCAGTTCGGCAGCCCGCTCGCGGACGCCGTCCAGCCCATGCCCTTCCCGGCCATGCAGAAGCTGCTCGACGACGCCTTCCCGGACGGAACCCGAAACTACTGGAAATCGACCTTCATCAAGGCACTCGGCGATGACGCCATCGACACCCTGGTCGAGCACGCCGGCCGCATGGCCTCCCCGCTCTCCGCCATCGCCGTCGAGTTCTACGCCGGTGCCGCCAGCCGCATCGGGCCGGCGGAGACCGCCTTCGCCCAGCGCCAGGCCGAGTACGACATCGGCTTCATGGCGCAGTGGACCGATCCGGCCGAGGACGCCGCCCACACCGCCTGGGCGCGCGCCGCCTCGGACGCCATGCAGCCCTTCTCGAGCGGCGGCTACCTGCTCAACTTCCTCGCCGAGGAAAGCCCCGACGTCATCAAGGCCGCCTTCGGCAACAACTACGACCGCCTGGCCGAGCTGAAACGGACATACGACCCGACCAACTTCTTCAGCCTCAACCAGAACATCAAGGCCGCCGCCTGAGCGCTTGCAGATCGCCCAGATGCTGCCCAATCCCGTGCTGGCCCGTCAGTCGAAGTGCTTGATGATGCCTCAATAAAGCTGCCTGGCGGCGGCCTTCAATAGGCGGTCTCGAACGCAAGCGGCAGTTGTGTCCGCGCCGCCTTGGCTCAGCGCGCAGCGCGATGGCGCGCAGCGTCTGCAGAAAGGCGTTTGAAGCCAGTAGGATGAATTTGCTAGGTAGCGGGTCACATAAGTGCCTCATCAGAGAAACTGCGGCGAAAACAACCAGCAACGCTATGCAGGAGGGCCATCTCGTCCGTAATTCTGCGCAAATGCATTCGTGCCATGCTAGGCTTCTCAGCCGAAGATACTTTAAGCATTATGAACCCGCATTTCGCAGATGGATGCTGCTTCGAACGAACGTCGGCGTAAGATTTCCCATCGCCGTCAACAGGTTAACGGTGATGGAGCGGCGAGTTGCGGACAGACGCGACGAGCGAAGCCGAGATCGGGGCGCAGCGCCTCCAATTCGACTGCTCGGTAAAGCTCGCGTTCCGAGGCTCGGCGATCAGCTCCGACAGCGGCTTGCTCCTTCACCGAGAACTGGACGACGCGCTCGGTCTGACTGACCTGGCGGCGCGCGTGATGTCCTGCATGCGCTTTCCGGCCAACACGGTGCGGCGGCTGCTGCACGTGCTCGCCTACACAACCTTGCCAACTTCCGAAGGACGCTGGCGATGCCGAAAGCGATCGAGAGCGGTCGCTGACCTCTTTGCGCGAGCGCCTCATCAAGACCGGCGCGCGGCTGGTGCGGCACGGCCGCCATGCGCTGTACCAGATGGCCGAAGCGGCGCTGCCGCGCGCGGTCTTCGTGGGCATCATCGGTCTCATCAATTCTATAGGCTGCGCGGGCCGCCCTCAATGGCACCGTCAGCATGATCGAGCGAGCTTTCCCGTTGCGCCCACCGATGTACGCGGACGGCCGAGCCATGTCTCCGCTTCTATCAATTGGCGTCGCCAACCTGCCGATCGCGGTCGGTTGCTTCAAGTTCGCGGTCTGGAGTCCTGCCAGGCATTCAAATCGCACCCGAATTGGGGCTGGCGAAGCGCTATCGTCGGTCGCAGAGAGGATTGGTCGCGGGCATCTGGGGATGCCCGTTGATAGGGGTTCTGATCGATGCCGTATATGACTCCATTTGCGCAGTTTGCTGCGCAAAGCTAAACTATCGAACTTGCTTGGAAAGAAACCAAGCGGAAGGGCTTGGATTAGTTCCCGTTGACTTTTCCCGGTGGGTGAGTGGACGGGCAATAATGAGAGGTGAGGCATGGTTAAGCCATTGGCCCCGGTCGTGCACGGCCCGATCCTGCCCAGCAGTACCGCGGTTCTCGTCTCCGGCGCACTCGGCGGCGCCGACTTGGCACTACTCGTCGATGGCGATCGCGTCGGCTCGGCCTTCGCCGGGTCGAACGGCAATCTTTGGGTCGGGCTCGACCGCAGGCTGGCGCCAGGCCAAACGGTCGCGGCGACGCAGGCGATCGGCGGCAACGAGAGCACGCCGTCCAACAACCCGGTCACCGTGATCGACGTCCCGATCCCGCTGCCGCAGCCAGTGTTCGGCTCGCCGGTGACGGAATGCATGGACCGGGTGCTGCTCATGAGCCTCGTGCCGGGGGCGCAGGTGACGCTGAAGTTCGGTAACGCGCTGCTCACACAGTTCGAGGCGATCGGCACCTGCGCCTGGGCATCGTTCGACCCGTCGCCCCTGGCCGCCGGCCAGACGCTTTCGGCGGTACAGTCGATCGACGCCCAGACCAGCGCGGTCGCCGTCTCGATGCCGCTGGCCTCGATCACCCAGCGCGAGAACCTGCCGGTCCCGGCGATCGCCGGGCCGCTACGGGCCTGCGACACCGCCGTGCTGGTCTCGGCCATGATCCCAGCCGGCCAGCTCGAGACCGAAAACCGCGACAGCAGCCAGCTTTGGGTCAACATCGCCGAAACCTACTGGGCGACCGGCGTGCGCCCGTTGCAAGAAGGCATGCTGACGGCGCGCCAGCGGCTGCCAGGGTGCGGGGGCGTCAGCGCCGGCGTGGACGTGCCGGTCGGACCCGCGGTGACGCCGCCGGCGCCCATGCTGCAGCCCTTCTGCCCAGATGCGAGGCGCGTGGTCGTGAGCGGACTGAAACCCGGCGGTGTGCTTACCTTGTGGAGCAGGGTGTACGAGCAAGCGGCGGAGACCGAGATCGGCTCGGTCGGCATCGGTGGTTCGGTCGAGCAGGTGGACCTGCCCGAACAGATCGGCGGCAGCGGCGACGTCATGGCGATCGTCGCGCGCCAGACGCTGTGCGGGCTCACTAGCCCGCCGGGCTCCAGCCTGGAGTTCACCCGGCCGGGCTCCGGCGCCCTGCCGCCGCCAACACCGGCGATCGTGGCTCCGCTGCTCGACTGCATGCGAGCGGTGCCGGCGACCGGCTTGTTCAACGGCGTTCTGACGCAGGTTTTCTCCGAGCACACGGGCCAGCCATTGTCCGACGTGATCGTGGTCACGACCCCGACGACGCGCCTCCCGGTCTGGCTGCCGTTGGTGCAGGACGACGTCGTGGTCGTGCGCCAAAGGGGCTGCTCGGCGCCGAGCGAGACGGCGGCCGAGCGGGTTCAGCCGCTGCCCGCGACGTTGCCTTCGCCCAAGATCGTGACGCCGGTGCGGCCGGGCGACCGCTCCGTTAGGGTCGCGAATTGCCTGCCGGGCGCGCGCGTGCACCTGCTAGTCGACTGGGTCGAGCGCGCCGCCGGCGACCAGACCTGGACCGGCGACACGACGCTGCAACTCCCCACCGCGCTCGAAGAGGGCCAAGACTCTGGGCGGTGCAGGCCATGTGCTCCAAGACGAGCAATATTGAGGGCCCGCCGACCCTCGTCTCCAAAGGCCGTCTCGATCTCGAGGTCGCTCCGAACAGCGCGCCCGGCGGCAAAGCGATCTCGTTCGTCGTCAACGCGCGCGACCAGGAGACCGGCGCGCCTGTCACCGGCCTGCCCGTCGTACTTGGCAGCGCACCGGTGGGAGTCACGGGTGCTTCGTTCGGCTGGACGCCGCCGACCAGCGGCACCTCGGCGACAGGGCTGGTTCAAGGGGGTATCGCCTACGGCAATGCCGGCTTCACCATCGCGCTCCGCCAAGCGGTGCCGCTCACGTTAAATCTCTTTCCCGGGCCGACCGTGATGCCGGGAAAGGTCTGGCAGACCGACGTGGTGTGGACCGTGACACCGCGCTGGGGCACGGCGCCGGTCACCGTCGGCACCAACGTCGGCATTGCCATGGTCCCGCCCCCGCCCGCGGCCGAGAACCGCGTTGCCGTCTCACTCGCCTTCAAGGCGCACTTGCAGGGCGAGATCGGCGGCATCGTCTGGCCGGAGGAGGCGATCGAGATCAGCGGCTATCTGGCGGACATCGCGCTGACCGGCCTCAGTCATGCGCTGAGCGCCCGGTTCTGGTACCAGGCGATGGACGTGCCGATCGTCGACGACGACGGTCAGGTGATCGGCTGGGAAACCAAGCTCGCGGCGGGTGCGCAGCTGTTCAGCATCATCTGACGGCATCGCCGGTGCGGACGAGCCGGGGCCCGTGGCGGGAGTGCGTGCGTTCGCTTGCTCAGGCGTGTCGTCGGACGTCTGCCCCAGCGACGAACGATCCGCGACGTTGGCAAGCATGACGAGTGGCATCAGTCCGGGCCCTCACGCTCGGCGCCTTCATCGGCATGGCCATCCCCCGCCCCAGGGTTCCTTGAGACATCGCAGACGGCTTATCTGAGCCGACGGAGGTGTCGAGATGGATGACGTTGAGCGTGGAGGAGCGGCGGGCGCGGAGACCTCAGATGTCGGCGTGAAGATGGCGGTGGCGATGCTGGGATCGGCCCCCTTGGCCATGACCTCGTCGATGGTCGCGACGACGCGGGTATGGTCGACCTCGCCGGGCACCCCAGCGCATGGGGAACATCGACTGAAGAATTCCGGATGAAATCACAGGGACTGGATGTGACCGAAGCGACTCCCACCATTTTTCTAACGCTCACTGGCATTCCGCAAACCACGAGGCCAAGCTTCGACACGCCTTGTTTTGTGCGCGACTCGCAAGGAGCGTGGCGACCACTTCATGGTGATCTTCTCTACGAGATAGATGCGGAATGCGTGAACCTGCACGATGCGTTCGCGGCGGCCATATTTGGAGGATTGGATGGGTACCATAAGCGCCTGCCCGCTTTGCCCCCGTTCATTTACGAAGCTGGCCTGAACTCGGAATCATCCATCTCTCGCGATAACTTCGAGAAGTTCTTAGGCGCTCTCAAAGAACTACCCGACCTCTATCAGTTTCTCTATCTTTACGATTGCTGCAAGCTAGTATCTGGCATTCAAGGATGCACACTGGAGGTCTGCTTCTTGATCGGGGAGTTCTATCGAATTCTTAATCTCGAAGAATTTTTCCTGTCTTCGGCGCAAGAACCTGATGGCGTGCGATGGGTCAAGTCCCCAACGGTGACCAGCCTGACCGCTACACTCAACGTAATCTACATACGGCTGCATAGCCTGCTCGATTATACGACTAAGCTGGTTTTCGAGATCGAGCACCTACGGAGGGACTTCAGGAACTATCCCAAGCTATCTTCGTCAAAGATACTGTTTGGAGATCGGCGACGGACTGGCTGGGACCTTAAAGTCGGCACGTTGTTTGAGCCCGAAGAACCAATGCATGAGATCGAGCTTGTCCGAAATCTCGTCATTCATGACGGGCTGCTGGATGACATGCCGAAGGCCTACAAGGTCGTCCGGGGAGGCAAAGCGGTCGAGAAGTTTGTTCTGATGCCAGATCGCAATGGCTTGCAATTGGAGCGGTACAAAAACAGGAATCTCTTCTACAGCCGCGAGGACAAAGTCAACCTACGCTTGCTGTCATTGCTGGAGGCGTTCCAAAGAAAGCAGTTGACAACATTGAAACTAGCCCTCACGCGTTTGCACGCGATTGGCGAACAACGGGCCAGGCTTTGCACACAGCGCATATAGTACTATGCAATGGACTTCCTTTGACTAAGGCGAAAATCGCACATCCACCCAATTCCCCACGACCAACCCCGGCAAGGCGTCTTGCGCCCGCACCGCATCCCGTGCCAGATCGAGCCGCTTCGGCAGCTTGAGCTGCGGCACGAGCAGGAAGATCGGCACGGTGGCGGCACCACGCCCACTCTTCGAGCGCGAGCGAACCGCACGGCCTTTCGTGTTCAAGCGCCCCTCGGCGACGAGCAGGCTGGGGCCCGACCGGCGATAGACGAAGCGCAGCCGCAGGCCGTTGCGGCGCTCCCATTCGCGGGGCGTGATCCGGCCCCCGCGGAGCGACTTGCCCGCGGCCGGGGTCGGGATCGCCAGCCAGAGGCCGTTGCGTGAGCGGATCAGCGGCCCGGTGTCGTGGGCGCCGACGATCTCCGGCGCCTTCGACCAGACGACCACCGCGGCGTTCAGGCTCTGGCCCGTCTTCGGATAAGCTTGACTGCGAATGGTCTTGGCGAGCCGTGGCCCGAGCCCGGCGCCGACGATCTGCGCCCGCCAGGCGGTCTTGAGACCCTCGCCGGCCTGGCGCACGGCGATGGTCGCCGCCTTCTCGCCGGCCCGGATCTCCTCGGCCATGATGCGACCGAGGCTGCCGATAGTGGTGGCGGTGAGCTTCATGCCGACCGCAGGTCCACGGTCCAGACGAGCCGCTCACTGTCACGGACGGGCTCGCTCTGCACCACGATAGCCGTCGTCCGTCGATCTCGAAGCTATCGCCCGCGGCGAGCATCGGCACCTCCGCCGTGCGCACGTCGACCAAGGTCGTGTCGGCGAGGAGCCGCGTCTCGCCGAAGCTCTCGATCCGATCCGGCCGGCGCAGCATGACCCGGACGGGGATGCCGTCACCGGCCCCGGCAGAGCGGTAGACGGCATCCCGTGCCAGTTGTGGAT
>CAVOZQ010000003.1:0-31892 GCA_963700945.1 uncultured Alphaproteobacteria bacterium | reverse complement strand
GGTGCCGCGCCGACCGCGCAGGAGACCCGACAGCGTGTATGAGCCATCCGGGTTGAGCGTGACATCGCGGAACTGAAGAATCTCCGGCTCGCCATTGCTCTTGAGCAGCAGCGCCGCGTTGGCGCCGGCGAGCATCGCCTCCTGGGTGACGCTCTCCAGCCGCTCGCCGCCGGTGGTCATGAAGACGGTGAGGCTGTTGACCTCGTCGGTGCTGAACGGCGATGTCGGGCTGCCCAAGGCATTGGCCGCTGCACCCCAGGCCGCCTCACCGACCGCCCTGCCGGTCTGGGACCAGGCGGAGCCGTCGGTGCTGCGATATAGGGCGGCACCGGGCCAGCCCGGCGCGCCGTACCCGGCCATCAGGTAATAGGCGCGGGATGCTGAGCCGCCGGTGTCGTCAGCATCGCGCAGCAGCGGCAGATCGACGAGGATCAGCCTGGTCGCGGCATCGCCGGCGATGGCCTGCGGCAGCCGACCCTGGCCGGCATCGGCAATGGCCGACGAAACAAAGCTTGCCGTCGTCTCCGACACGCCCTGGATGGCGAGCGTGTAGTCGGCCCCGACATCGACCCGGGTGAGCCGCGTCCGGAAGGTGCTGCCCGACGGAAAGACGACCTCGATCACATCGGTCGGCTCCAGCGCCAGCCGGTCGGGCGGCAGCTGTGCCTCGTAGGCGCTGCGCTCGAGCCAGGCCGCGACCAGGGTGCGCTCGGCGATCCGCTTGGCGGTGGTGGCATCGAGGACGATCGGCAGCTGCAGACTCAGCTGGTGCCGTGAGCCGGTCGTCCCAGCCGGTGAAGATGCCGAGACCCGCTTGGCGCTCTGCGTGCCCTGGCCGTAGTCGGCGTCCTTGTCGATGTGCACGACGCTGACCCGCTCGGGCAGCTCCAGCTCCTGGGTGCGCCGCTCGCGCCAGGCCTCGCCGGTGCGCTCGTCCATCGGCAGCAGGTCCTGGGCGTCGATCGTCGCCACCGGGTCCCGGCCCCGAAGGCGGAAGGCCAAGCGATCGTCACTCTCGACCGCATCGAAGAAGAACGCCTGGGCCAGCGGCTCGAGCGCCGAGCGGACGGTCGCCTGGCGGCCCAGCAGGTAGCCAGGCACGAGTTCCGTGATCTCACCGGTGTCCAGATCGCTCTCGTCCAGACCGGCACGCCGGCAGAGGTCCGTGACGATGGTCGCCAGGCTCTCGGCCTCGCCGCCGCCACGACCGAGGAACAGCCGCGCCCAGCCATACGTGCCGCCGACGAGCAGCGTGTCGCTCACCGCGTCATAGACCTGCGGCCCCGCCTCGCGCACATCGCTCGGCCAAAGCTCGTCCCTGACGACGACGCCGGTGGCGGTGTCGAGCTGCACCACCCGGTCGCCGCGCATCAGGGTCCAATGCTGACCGGTGAGCCGGCTCTGGCTGAAGAACGGACCGTCATAGACGATCTGCAAGGGGACGGCGGTCTTCCAGACGATACCGTCGCCGGTCCGCCACTTCAGCGTGTAGACGGTGCCGGCGACGCCGCCCTCCGACATCGTCACCTGGAAGATGACGCTGTCGTCGGTGGCATCGTAGGTGAGCCCACCGGCCGCCTGGTAGAAGCCCGCCGCACCCGCCTCGATCTCGCTTGGCGCGAAGGTCGCAACCGTCTCCAGCTCGACACCGATCGTCGCCCCGGTGAGCGGATCGAGACCGGCGGTGGCGGTGACGCGGAGCCGATAAAGCGCGAGGCTGGTGTGGCTGGTGCCGGTGCCGCTGCCGAGGAGCCAGCCCTCGCCGATACCCTCGGCGACAAGCCCACCCACGACGCCCCGCACCCGCGCTTCGTCGAGGCGCTCGCCGGCGCCCCAGACATAGCTCATGTCATCGGCACGCAGCAGGCCGACATCGTTGAAGATCGAGCCGGTGAGCAGGAAGTCGACCCGGCCCGTGGGCGCATAGGCGCTCACCATGCCGAGCCAGCCGAGCAGCACCGAGCTGGTCGTGGTGTTGCTCAGCCACGAGGTCGCCTCGCCGAACCGGCCCACCTCCTTCAGCGCGTCCGGCTCGACGCGAACGATCGGCCGGGAATTGCCCGAGCCGACATTGAAGTAGAGGTGACCGTCGGGACCGCAGAAGAGGGTGCCCGGAAAGTGGCGCGGCAGCGTGTCGGTGACGTCCGTCATCCGCCGCTGCCGATCCTCGCGCATGGTGCGGAGATCGATGCGGCGGATACCGGCGAACGCCGCATCGCTGTCGCTGCGCAGGACGTAGGCCGCCCCGCGCCGCCAGTCGACGGCAAGGCCGCTGGTCTGGCTCGAGGGGAAGAAGCCCCCCTCGGCCTGGCTGATCAGATCGGCCAGGAGCCAGGGTTGTGCGCCGGTGCTCTTGAAGGTCAGCTCGGCGGTGATGTTGGGGATGCGGTTGCCGAAGTCGGCGAGCGGCAGGTCCTCGACGACGATGATAGCCAGCCCGCGATGCGCCGGCGCCTGCCCGTCGCCGACATGCGCCTCGATCAGCGGATCCGGCAGCTGCGTCTCGTCGCCGGGATGCAAGCGAAAGCGCAGGCCGCGCTTCGCCACCGTCGGGCTGGCCCCGGTCTTGTCGTAGATCAGCTTGCCGTCGGCCCAGAGCCGCAGCACGTCCTCGGCCGGGCCCTCGGCGAAGGCGATGGCGAAGGACGCGGTGTAGGCATAGCTCACCGCGGTCTGGCTCGCCCCGCCACCGCCCTTGCCGCCGGCCTGGCTGCGCGCCACGTTGCGCTGCTCGGTGATCCCCGACGACCAGATCATGTTGCCGGCGAGGCGCAGCGTGCCGTAGGCGATCGGCGATCGGCGCGCCATAGGCCGAGGAGGTGACGGTGAGATCGCCGAGCCTGGGTCCTTCGACCCGGCTCTCCGGCCCCTGGCTCGGGAACAGCACTGCCCCGAGCGCGGTGCCCGCCAGCCAGCCCACGCCTGGGCCCACGCCAATCGCCGTGCCCAGCGCGGCACCGCCGGCGGCAACCAGTATCGCCATGGCAAGATCTCAGAAGCTGACGGTCAGGAACGGAAGCGGAAGGCGAACTTGACCTTGGCCGGCCACTCGCCGGCGTAGGGCTCCTCGATCACCTTGCGGCGGAGCGCATGGGCGTGGAGCAGATGCGGCTGCTCGTGCTTCACCGTCAGGAAGCCGCAATGGCAGGGATAGGCGGCGTCGGCGAAGACCAGGATGTCGCCGGGGCCTGCCCGAGCAGAGGGATGCCGTCCATGCAGGCGCGGAAGTGCTGGACGAAGCCCTGGCCCTCGGGTCGACGGCCATAGGCCGACGTGTCGTAGTCGCAGAGCCTCGAGCGCGCGGCCGACCAGCACCACCAGGCCGGCGCAGTCGACGCCCTGGCGGGTGCGGCCCTGATGCCGCCAGGGCACGCCGAGCCAGGAACGCGCGGTCGCGACGATGGTGGATGGCTCAGCGGGCATCGGGGTAACTCATCAGGCAGATCCGCCCCGGCACGTAGGGCTCGCCGCGGAAGTTCAGGACATTGGCGAAGCGGTCGATGCAGGTCGCGAGCCGCTTGTCGCAGCCGGGGTGGATGCGAAAGGCATCACCGCTCTCGATCGCGTAGCCCATCGGCAGGAACAGCTCGATCCGGCCCGTGGCCTGGGTCCAGCTCTTCACCTCGATCGAACGGCCGGCATTGGCGCCGGTCTCCCAGGTCAGCACGCCACCGGCGAACCAGCCGTCGACCGCGCGCGGCTCGTCGAGGGCGGCAATGAAGACGGCGCGATCGGTGACGTCGGTCACGAGACCGGCCCTGCTCCACGCTTCCAGCGCCTCGAACACGGCGCTGCCGTCCGTGGTCTGCTCGCCGACGGTCGTGTTGTACTCGGGCTGTGACGCCGCTGTAGTCCCAGCGACGACGCAGCGGTAGATGCGATTCTCGAAGTCCGCGGAGGTCGGCACCGACGCCGTCGTGTCCGTGACCGTCGCCGAAACGGCGTCGAAGGCCGCGTTCGACTGGCTGCCGGTGACCAGCTGATGCAGCAGTCGGATCCGCAGGCTCGCGCGCCCGACGGAAACTGGGCCTGCGAGACGCCGCGTTCGCACCCAGCTGTCTTCCGGCACGATGGCCTCGAAGCCGGTGTCGAGGATGGTGGCGAGCACGCTCGCCGCCCCGTCCAGGGCCTCGACGATGACGCGCCCCAGATCGTCGGGGAACGAGTTCGCCCGGCTCACCGACACATCCAGCCGATAGGCGTCCGCATCGATCTGCGCAGGATCGAGACCCGCACGCGACCAGGTCGATGGCCTGCGCCAGCTCACCCGAAGCCGAGATGCCGCCTTCGAGGTAGAAACCCCCGGCCGCGGGCGACAGCTCGCCATTGCTGGCGTCGTGCACGTCCCAGTCGCCGGACACCCTGGTCCAGCCGGTCGGCGTGAAGCCGGCACCGTCGCCGGCGCCATCCGCCTCGAACCCGCCGTTCACGATCGGCAGCGCGATGCTGACCGGCGTGCCGGTCGTCCGCACGCGCACGACATCGCCGACGGCATAGGCGGTGGACCGCGCGATCTCGGGCGGCAGGATCGGCACCTTGCAGCGATGATCGCCGAGATCGGCGCGGCATTCCGGGCTGTAGAGCTCGCCGATGCGCTGCGAGAGCGCCTGGGTCATGCCGCGCAGCTCGGTGCGGAAGATCCCCTGCTCGCTGAGTGTCACCTCGCCGAACCAGCCGCGGCGCATGCGCAGCGAGCCCATCGACGGATCGGCCCAGTTGACCAGGAAGATCCGCACCTCCGCCTGATCGAACAGGCCGGCGCGGAGCTCCTCCTCGGTGATGGCGACGCTGTCGAAGACGCCCTCGATGTCGAGATTGTCGACGCTGAGGCTGGAATCATTGGCGATCGCCGTCCGGGAGTAGCCGGAGCTGCCCTCTGATAGACGTTCCCCTCGAACAGGAGATCGCGGTCGTGATCGGTGAAGAAGAACTCGACGCCGTCCGTCCGGGTGATCCGCCAGCAGGTGGCGAGCGTCGTCACCGGACCGGCGAGGTGGGTGGCGAGTGCTGTCGATGTCGACTTCATGGCCGGATCTCCAGCACCGGGATCTGGCCCCAGCTGCCGAGCTGGTAGGTCTCGATGGTCAGATCCATCTGGTCGCTGTCGAAGCGCACGGGCACGTCGAACGCGAAGTCGGCGGTGACCTGCACGCCGACGGCAGGTGCGGTGCCGAAAGTGACGAGGCCCGGTGGTCGTGTCGACGCTCCAGCCTGAGATGGCCTCGACGCCGTCGCGGTAGATCTTCACCGAGCCGGCCACGGGCTTGGTGATCGACCCGCGTCTCGAGTTCCCCACCGCTGGCATAGTGCTTCACCAGCTGGAAGCTCGTCGTGGCGCCGTCGCCGACCCCGAGGCTCTGCGCCAGCGCCTGGTAGTCGGTCCAGTCCTTGAAGCGAAAGCCGTAGGCCCGGCCCCTCCGCGCCCGAAAGAAGGCGATCAGCTCCGCCACCTGCTCGCGCTTCTTCAGACCATGCGCCACGTTCCAGCCCCGCGCATCGGCCCAGTTGGCGTTGCGCCGCTCATGACCCGACACCGTCGTGATCACCGTGGTCGAGTAGCCGGGCCCACCCGACGCCCCATAGGAGATGTCGGGCGGGAACTGCACCTCGTGAAAGCCGCTCATGCCTGCCTGCTCTTGCTGAGAGGGGAGACCGAGCAAAAACCGGTACCGAAGACCAGGCTGCTACGCCCTGCTTGTTCTTTTTATGTTTTCATCTAGCGTTCTGTCATGCGCCGCTGGCCCGACGAGGACGAGCTCCGCTTTGTGCTGGCCTTTGCGCTGCGCAGCGATCCGGCTGCTGCGCGTCGGATCGTTCTCGAACCCATCGGACGCGAACACGTACCGCCAGCGGCTCTGACAAGACCATCAGGCTCGCCGATCTGCGGCATCGGGTGCAGCATGACAGCGATGGTCATCGTCGGTGATTGCCCGACCTGCGGCCATAAAGGCCGCGTCTATCCCACCGCCTTGACCCATGGTCGCCCCGACCACACCCGGCTCATGGACCTCGAGCGCAAGCTCCGCTGCACGTCATGCGGCAATCCAGGACAATCGGATCCTGGTGAACATGGCGCCGCGCGAGTAGCCGCCTTGATGCTCGATCACGCGACGCGCGATTGGCGGGATGCGATCCAACGGATCACGCTGCCCTGCCTCGTCGTCGGCGCGCGCAAGAGCGTCTTCCCGCCGGAGTCGCAGGCCTGGATCGCCGATCAGATTTCGGGCGCGCGCCTCTCCATCTTCGAGGAGGAAGAGGGCGGCTCGCACTTCATGTGCTTCGAGAATCCCGAGAAGTTCAACACTCTCGTGCGGGAATTCCTGGACGCCGGCTAGGCGGCAGCACGGCGTCGCTTGGTTTGGTCGAGAAGGTCGGGTCGAACTCAGCTTGAACCAGTTTGAGATACGACCGCCGTCCGATCGACCGCCGATCGCGTCTTGCACAGGCAAGTGCCGCTCGCGATCGCTTAGAGGAGAGAGCCGATGACACCTTGGGAGATCCACGGCCTCGAGCTGGGCAATTGCAACTGCAGCTACGCTTGCCCCTGCCAGTTCAATGACCTGCCTACCCATGGCGGCTGCGAGGCGGCCGCCGTCGTCGAGATCGAGCGTGGCCACTACGGCGGCGTCACGCTCGACGGCCTGCGCGCCGCATGGTTGCTCAAGTTCCCGGGTGCCGTTCACGAGGGCAACGGCCAGATGCAGGTCATCATCGAGGAGCGTGCGACGCCCGAGCAGCGTGATGCGCTGGAAAGGATCATGAGCGGCGGCGATACCGAGGACATGGCGACCATGTGGTGGGTGTTCTCGGCGATGTCGCCGCACAAGCATCCGACGCTGTTCAAGCCGATCCACACCGATATCGACGTCGATGGCAGGCATGGCCGCGTCGTCATCGAGGATGTCCTCGAGATCGAGGCGGAGCCGATCCGGAACCCCGTGACCGGTGCGGAGCACCGGGTGCGGATCGATCTGCCGCAGGGCTTCGAGTACCGGATCGCCGAGATCGGCAGCGCCACGACGGTGACGAAGGGCGCCTTCAGCCTCGAGAGGAACAAGAGCAGCTACGGCCAGTTCAACCGGGTTCATCTGTCCCACAAGGGTGTGCTCGACGCCGCAGCCTAGGCCGGGCAAGAGCCGATGGCGGACAGCGGCCTGACAGAACGGCTGCTGCGCCACGACCGGTCGATCGTGCTCTTGGCGATCGCGGGCGTCGTAGCTGCGGCGGCCGCCTACACGGTGCTTGGCATCGGCATGCCCATGTCGGCCATCGAGATGTCCACGATGGCCGAGACGAGAATGGACGACATCAGCATCCCGTCAATGCTGATGCCGGCGGCATGGTCGGCCGACTACGCGTCTCTTCGTCTTTCTGATGTGGTGGGTGATGATGGTGGCGATGATGCTGCCGAGCGCTGCGCCCACCGTCCTCCTCTACACCGCCCTCGTGCAGACGCACGACCGAGCCGCATGCCGCCGGCCTCGCTCGACCGCCGCCTTCATGCTCGGTTACCTGCTCGTCTGGGCGAGCTTCAGCCTGATCGCGACCTGGCCTGCAGTGGCTGCTCGAGCTGCAGCGGCCTAGTCTCGCCGGCGATGATGACGCTAACCAGCGGCCTGGTCGGCGGCTCAGCCCTGCTGGCTGCCGCCGCCTATCAGCTCACGCCCGCTCAAGCGCGTCTGCCTGAAGCACTGCCGCAGCCCGATCGCTCTTCCTCGTCGAGCGCCGTCGACCGGGCGCGTCGGGTGCCTTCGCGATGGGAATCGAGCACGGCGCCTTCTGCGTCGGCTGCTGCTGGGCGCTGATGGCGCTGCTGTTCGTCGGCGGCATCATGAACCTCTACTGGATCGCCGGCCTCGCCCTCTTCGTCGCCGCCGAGAAGTTGCTGCCAGGGAGTGAGCGGGTGGCGCAGGCGCTGGCCACGATCCTAGCGCTGGCAGGGCTGTGGATGTCGTAGCGCGATCGAGCCCTTCCCGTCCACCGCCAAACCAGACATCGCAGATCGAAATCGCGTCCACCGCGCGAGCATCACGCGCGACTGATCCCGGACGCCAAATTGCCCTCATGAATGAAGCGAGCTAAGCCGTTACAAGGCCGGCGGCAGGGTCTGCCGCGCATCGCGGTCGTGATCATCGTCGACGCTCCTTCAGTTGTGCGGGCGATCTCGTCGCACGCTCGCACCGACCCAGGAAAATCCCCTGCCTTACCTCTCGGCGGAAATGCGGCACTCTCGGGTCATCGAACGACGCGGACCACCAGCCGGGGAGGCCCCGGCACCGGCCGCAGACGACGGATCAGGACCCAGCCAACCCCGAGGAGACTCCCGATGACCACCCTCAAGCTCAGCGCCGCCGCCCTCACCCTCTCGCTGCTCGCCGCCGCCAGCTTCGGCGACTACGCCCAGGCCCAGCAGGGCGGCGTCCAGGTCGGCGGCAACGCCAACAACCTGACCCTCGTCAACCGCAACACCAACGCCGCCATCGGCAAGGACGCCACCGCCACCACCAGGATCGGCAGCGTCCAGGACAGCAAGATCGGCGGCAACCTCAACAACCTGACCCTCGTCAACCGCAACACCAACGCCGCCATCGGCAAGAACGCCGAAGCCAACACCCGCATCGGCGCCATCGACGGCGCCGACGTCGGCGGCAACCTCAACAACCTCACCCTGGTCAACCGCAACACCAACGCCGCCATCGGCGTCAACTCCAAGGCCGGCACCGCCATCGGCACCGTCAACCACGCCAAGGTCGGCGGCAACCTCAACAACCTCACCCTCGTCAACCGCAACACCAACGCCGCCATCGGCGTCAACACCACCGCCTGCTCCGAAATCGGCAATATCGGCAAATCCGACGCCTGCGACTGAGCTTTCCTCGATCAGCCTCCCTCTCCCTCATTCTCCCTGGTGCAACTCAGCCGGCCGCTCTCAGAGCGCGCCGGCGCTTTTTTGCGGCCTGCCGCCTACAAATTCCGCCGCGCCCGCTGCATCGCGCGGGCGGCATCGGCGGCGATCTGCCCCTGGCTCTGCCGGAAGCTGCCCGCGTCCGGCGTCGTGATGTTCATGACCACGTTGACCGGGCGGCGGTGTGTCCCGCGCCGAGCCCATCGCGGCGACCTGCGCCCGGGACAGCACCATCTCGCCGCGCTGCAGGATCGCCGGCACCTCGTCGGCGCGCAGCCCCGCCATGCCGCCGTCATGGAGACGGGGTGCGCCGGCGAAGGCCAAGGCAGGAACGAGACGCTCCGTGGCCGGGCCACCCACGACGCCGCCCTGGTGGAAGATGCCCGCCAGAAGCCCACCACCGCCGCCGCCAAACAGGCTGCCGGAGGTCGCCCCGCCGCCCGCGCCGCCGAGCGCACCCGCCAGGGGCCCGAGGATCGCCGAGCGAATGGCGATGCGGGTGAGATCGGCCTGTAGGCTGTCGGCAAAACCCTTGAAGTCGATCTTGCCGCTCGTCACGAAGCTGGCGAGTGCATCCTCGGCACTGCGGAACGCGCTGGTGAGCGCAGTGCCCACCCCCTTGCCCCAGTCCATCGCGTCGTCGGCATAGCGGGCCAGCGCGTCACGAACGGCGGCCCACCCGGTCACCGCCTGGTCCGCCGCCGCGCCGATCGCCTGACCGGCGGTCCGGCTGGCTTCCGCAGCACCCGCCGCGGATCCGGTCGTGCCTCCGGCTTCTCCTGCCGAGCCGCCACCCGCACCGCCGATCGCCTCGAAGGCCGTGTCGAGACGCTCGGTCGCCGCTGCCGCGTTGTCGATCTCCGTGTTGGCGCCGGCCATCGCCTCACGCAGTGCCGCCACCGAGGCAAGCGGCGCACCGGCAAGCTCGCCGAGCGCCGCCGCGGTCTCGCGGGCACGATCGGCAGCGGCGCGCGCATCCTCCGCGAAGCGTCGAAAGACCGAGGTCCGGCGCGTTGAAGGCATTGGTCTCGAACGCGGCCGCGAAGGCTTCGCTGGCTGCCGTGCCGGCGCGATCCGCGGCACCGGCGACCTCGTTCTCGATCCGCCCGAGATCGATCTCGGGAACCAGCGTGATCGGCCGCTCGACGCCGATCGCCGCGAGACCGGCATTCACGCTCTCGAGCAGCCGGTTGATGCCGCCGACGGCACCGTTCAGCATCGCCTCCAGGCCGGCGATCAGCGCATTGGCAGCCCGGATCGTCAGGTCGCCGATGGTCTCGGGCAGGTTGCTCCAGATGACGACCATCGCATCGAAGGCGCCCTGGAACGTGCTGACGGTCTGATTGCCGAAGCTGACGACGGCCTCGAGCGCGCCCTGCAGCGCCTCTGCGACACTGGCCTGGATCCCGCTCCAGGCAGCGCCGATGCGCGCCTGCAGGATCTCGGCGAGAATCCCGATCCGCTCCCAGACCTCGCTCGCGACGTCGCCGAGCAGACCGAGCGCCGCGCCGAAGCCACCGCTCGCCTGGACCAGCCGGCCGAACTGGTAGATCAGCTCGCCGGCCGCCACGACGAGCGCACCGATCCCGGTGCGGATCAGGGCACCGCGCAGCAACACCAGCGCGGTCGCGAGACCGCGCACCGAGGCGGCGGCCACCACCATGCCGGCGACCCAGCGGCCGGCGATGAAGGCGGCGAACGCAGCGGCGCTCGACGCCAGCCGACCGATATTGTCGAAGAGCAGCCGAATGGCCTGGCCGAGCGGACCCGTCGTGCGCGAGAGCGCCGCCATCGCATCGGCCACCGCCTCGAGCGCCGGTGCGGCGGCGACGGCCAGCTGGTTCGACAGCCCGCGCCAGACGAGGCCGAGCCGGGAGATCGCATCGTTGGTGCGCTCGATCTGGTCGGCATCCTGCTCGGAGACGACGACACCGAAGTCGCGGACATCCTCGGTCGCCTGCCGCAGCGTGCCGGTGTCGATCCGGGAGATGGCGATGCTGCCTTCCTCGCCGAACAGCTGGCCGGCGACCGCCGCGCGCTCGGCGGCCGGCACGAAGTCGAGGATCGCCTGGTTGATCCGCCCGACGCGCTCGTCGAGCGGCAGGGCGAGCAGCGCCGAGGCCGAGAGGCCGAGCCGCTCCAGCGCAGCGACGGCCGGCCCGGTGCCGGCGGCCGCCTGGCTGAGCCGGCGCGTCAGATCCTTGGTCGCCTGCTCGATGCCCGACATCGAGACACCGGCCAGCTCGCCGGCGCGCTCGAGCACCTGGATGCTCGCGACCGTGGTGCCCAGCGACTGGGCGAGCTTGGCCTGGGCGTCGACGACCTGCAGGCCCGAGCGGATCATCGCCGCGGCACCGGCGGCGAAGGCCGTGGCGGCGGCGGCAGCCGCGATCTGCAGCCGGCGATAGAAGGCGGCGACGCGGGTGTTGGCCGCCTCCATCTCGCGCGACAGGCGCCGCATGCTGCTCTCGCCGGCCTCGCCGATGCCCTGCAGCTCGGCACGGACCTCGCGGCCGCCGACGACGGCGAGGCGAACGGAGACGCGTTTCTCAACCATCGTGCTCAGCCCTGATCTGGGCGTTGAGGCCACGCACCATCATGCCCTCCACCTCGGGCAGCAGCTCGGCGCAGGCCAGCGTGTCGATGCCGAGGGCATCGGCCATGGCGAGGGCTGCCGTCATGTCGAGGCCGAGGATGGCCCCCGGCACGGCGCGCAGCTGGCCGGTGAGCCGCTGCGCCAGATCCCAGACCTGCCAGCCCTCGATGGTCAGCGGCCGGTTCAGGACGGCGGGGCACTCGCGTGCAGGTGCCGCGGCAGGATCGGCAGTACCGGTCGCCCCCGCTGAAGTGCCATTGGCTGAGGGCGCGGAGCCGTTTTTTTCCTCTTCCAGCAGCAGGCCCTTCGAGACGTAGCGCAGCTGGAACGCCTCGAAGAGCGGCAGGATGTCGAGCAGTGCGTCGATCCCTTCCGGCGTGACCGGCACCGGCTCGCCGTCTGCATCGCCGACGCCTTCCCAGTCCAGCACGACGAGCCGTGCCAGGGCCTTGGCCATGGTGACCGCGATGGTCTCGTTCGAGGCACCCTCGGGCAGGCCGGTGACCGAGGGATCGCTGCGGGCGGCCGCCATGAAGGAGGTGGTCAACGGAGCGACGCGCAGGCGCACGCCGTGGCCGAGATCGAGCCAGCGCGGCTCGCGGGAGAGGTCGAGACGGATCATGGTGATGTCCTCAAGTGTAGCTGGTGACGTCGTTCAGGAGATGCGCGCGCAGCATCGTGCCCTCGCTGTCGTCGAAGGCGGCGCGCCAGTCGAAGCTGGCCTCGACCCCGCCGGGGCCGGAGACCGAGTACTTGGGCTTGGGCAGGAAGACCCGCGGCAGCTCGAAGCGGAGCGCGTAGCCCTCGGGGAAGGTGAAGCCGTATTCCAGGCTGACCGGATCGCCATTGGCGGCCTCGGCGACCAGCGTCGCCCCGTCGAAGCGCACCGACATCGACCCCTCGGCCGAGGCGAAGGTCGGATCGGCCGCCTCGATCTTGCCGTCCTCGCGGATCACCCGCACCCGCTCGAGGTTGTTCGAGAAGGTCAGGCTGCCGCCGGTGACGCCGGCGAGCGCCGCTCCGCCACGGCGGATGAAGCCGCGGCCCTGGCTGAACCGGCGCAGCGAGAAGGCGTCGGGGCTGGCGTCGACCGTGGCGGCGAACTGCTCCTCGCCCTGCGCCACCAGCTGCAGCCGGGCATTGGCCGGCCCTTCCTGGCCCATCTCGAAGTTCAGGCTCTCCATCACCGTGCCGAGGTGGCGGAAGAACACCGGTGTGGTGAGCTTGGGATGGCCGACCTCGATGGTGTAGCTCGGGATGTCGTCGGCACCGCTCTCCCAGACATGGGCATAGCCGCCGCCGGTCAGCGTCGCGGCCGAGACGGTCGCCGCCGATGCTGCGATGGTGAACGCGTTGCCGGTCGGGCCCGCCGTGTCGAAGGCGATGGCCAGGGTCTGCGTGCCGGTCGGCCGCGAGTAGGTGCACGTCGCGATCTCCGGATCGGCCGAGGCGTTGAGATCGCTGACCAGCTGATCGAGGGTGTCCTCGAGGCTCGCCTGGATCTCGGTCTCATCGCCGGAGGCTGTGCCGGAGACGAAGGTCCAGACCGTGCCGTTCAGGGTGATCGTGTCGCCGGGCGACGGGTTGACGGCGAAGGCGATCGTGCCGGTGGCTGCGACCGCCGTCGTCACCGGATCACCGAACAGGCCCGTCAGCCAGAACCCGGTGCCGCGCAGATCCAGCGGGATGTCGAGCTGCCCCTCGTCGGTGATCAGCCCGCGATACGGATCCTGGGCATTGCGGCCGCGGCCGAGCAGCGGGTCGTCGCCCAGCGGCTGGGCCGAGGACAGGTCCGTCGACTTGAAGTCGAGGCTTCGATAGCCGGTGAGCGGTGCCACACCGTAAGCTGCCTCGCGGCAAGCCTTCAGCGTGGCGTCCGCGCCGTAGGCGCGCACCTTGGGCATCACGTGATCTCCAGGAGGAAGAGGTCAGGCGGTGAGCGGGTCGCTCACCAGGTACTCGACCGTGACGACGAGCCGGGCGGTCAGGATCGGCGCCGCGCCCTCGATGGCGAGCGCCCCGGTCTCGGGTGCCGACGGCGTCAGGTTCTCGGCGAGACCGCCGAGCGACGGATCGATCCGCAGCGCCGTGCCGATCGAGCCGAGCAGCGCATCGAGCGCCGCCTCGCCGCCGCCAGTCGGCATCGCGCGGCATGTAGGCCTCGATCTCGACCCGGTGGCTGTAGAACTCGGTGCGCGGGTTGAGCGTCACGTCCGGCTCGCCGGGATCGCCGTCGCGCAGGATGACGAGGCCGGCAGCCGGGACCTTCTCCGGCAGCACCTCGTTGCGGCGGACGGTGGCGGCGAGATGCGCGCTGAGACATGCAGGTCAGGGCCGCGAGGATCTGTTCGCGTCGAGACATCAGCGGTCCAGCTCAAGTTCGGAGAGCCGACTGCGGGACATCAAGCACGGAGGTGGCTTAAGCTAGCGTGGGTCGGCTCGCGACCCGTCGAGCAGCCCATTGAAAGCCTCGCTCGACGCCGAGCGTGGTGTCAGCAGACGGTAGTTATGTGAAGAGGTTCGCAGTGGCTCTGCTTAATCCGCTTTAAAGAATGAGCTGGATGGCGTGGAGGGACCTTCCCGTTAAGTCCGTGCTCCAGCCTCTCACGCATCCACCTTGGTGTGGGCAGGTCGGTCGGCGTCGGCGCGGCTGGCCCAGCGGGCAGCGCAGTCTGCGAAATGAGGGGTCTCTTCCTCGGTGTGGGCCTGGGCCCAGTAGTCGAGGCGGATCAGCTTGCTGAGGAACCAGTAGACCGGGTTGAGGCGGGCGCCGACTCGGCAGGTGAACTTGGCGGTGCTGTCGTCGACGCGCTCGACGGCCATGTCCCAGGTGACCTGGAAGGTCATCGGCACGACCCAGAGGAAGCGGCCCTTGGTCGCCGGGCTCGCCAGGAAGACGTGGTTCTTCTCCATGATCTCGGCGCGGTAGAGCTGGGTCATCTGGAAGCCGCCAGAGAACTCGTCGTTGCGGAAGACGGGTCCGCCGTCCGGGTCGCGGTAGACGTTCATGTGCTGGTGCGCGCCGGTTGCGGGCGTGCAAGCGATGTAGTCGGCATTGCTGAAGTTGACGATCCAGTCGGCGAGGTCGAAGCGCTCGGCCGGCAGGTCGACCAGGACGGCGCATTCGGCGTGCAGGTTGTCGGGCTTGGCCATCGAGAACTCCGGGCGAGCTATTTCTGGGCGTTCGGTGAGAGTGTCGTGTGTCCGGTCTCGACCCAGTCGATCACCATCCGGGCGAACGCGTCCCGGCGGTCCTGGTAGGAGAAGTGGCCGCAGCCGTCGAAGACCGTGAGCCGGCTGCGCTTCAGTCGTTGATGAGCGCGCTTTGCGGTGTCGAGCAGCAGGAACTTGTCCAGGTCGCCCCAGAACAGCTGCACCGGCAGGTCGAGATCCGAGAGATACGGATCGATGGTGGCAAGGTTGTCCGGGTAGGCCTTGAACCATGCCATCACCGGCCCGATGCGCCCCTTGTAGGACGCCACGTAATCGGCGACCTCGGCGTTGCTCGGTGTGTAGTTGACATAGGCCAGCCGGTTCGCGCCCTCGACGAAGGCGCCGGCGCCGGCGATTCGGAAGATGGCCCGCCAGAACGCGCTGTTCACCGCCTTGTCGATGATGCTGCCGTTGGCGGTTGGCGCCACGCAAGGGCCGTCGCCGACGATCAGGCTCGACGCCCGGTGCTCACGGTGGATCACGTAGTGCAGTGCCACCGGCATGCCGACGTCCGGCCCGACGATGTGAAGGTCGTGCAGGTCCATCTGGCGGACGAAGGCGTCGAGGAACCGGCTCTGCGCCTCGAAGGTCATGACCTCGTAGCCGCCATCGCTGCGGCCGAAGCCCGGCAGGTCGAGCGCGACGAGGCGGAACCGTTCGGCCAGAGTCGGCCAGATCTGGTCGTAGCAAAGGATGCTCTGCGGCAGCGGGCTGAGCATGAGCACGGTGGGCCCTTCGGCGCGCCCGCCCGTGGCGTAGCGCAGACGCAGGCCCTCGATCGCGACGTGGTCCGGCTGCATCGCGAACGGGCCGGGACGGGCCGCGATCGGTGCCTGCGACGCGCGGCGGGCTGCCTTCACCGCCGCGTGCTCCGGCGTGACCGCCATGAGCACGGCCGCGTTGAGCCGATCGAAGGCGCCGATGGGGTCCCGATCGGGCATGGCGCCCGCCGACCCGGCGTCATGGGGCTGCGTCACTGTTCGACCTCCGAGGAGCTGTGCCAGGGGTTCCAGTCATCGCTCACGGGGACGATCCCCTTCTCTTCGGCGTAGGCTTCGAAGATGGCGACCATGGCGGCGAGACGCTCGGGCATCTCCGCCTCGAGCGAGCGGGTCTCTCCGGGGTCGTTGCGGATATCGTAGAGGTGCCAGACGCCGTCGCCATACATGCCCGGGCGCACGCGGATCGCCTTGTAGTCGCCCTGCACAACATAAGCGTTTCCGAAGAGCTCGAAGGCGTACCAGTCGTCCTCGGAGCGCGGCGCGGGCGCCTCGCCTTCGAGATAGGGGCGGATCGAGACGCCGGTCGGCGGCACGAGGGCGCGGTCGCCAAAGCGATCACCCGGGTGCTCGACCCCGGCGTAATCCAGGATGGTCATCGGCAGGTCCTTTACGGCTGCGAACTCGGCGGTTCTGGCGCCTGCCAGGTCGAAGGCGCTGTCGCGCGGCGGGAGGATAATCATCGGGACGCGCACGCCACCCTCGCCGATGAACCATTTCCACCAGCTGAGCCCGCCGGTCGCGGCATTCGCCCAATCGGTGCCGATGAAGCCGAAGCGATCGCCGGTGCCGATGTCCTCCATGTCTTGGCTGAAGAAGCCTTCGATGAAGTCGTTGAAGACCGGGCTGCTCAGCTCGCCGTCGACGTCGAGCCCTTCGGGACCGTTGTCGGACAGATACACGATCAAGGTGTCGTCAAGCCGGCCCGTCTCGCGCAGATAATTCAGGAGCAAGCCGACGTGGAAGTCCTGGCTTTCCATCATCGCGGAGTAGGTCGCCATCATCAGTGCCTGCTCGCGCTTCTCGGTCTCGGATAGCGAGTCCCAGGAACCAAGCAGCGGGTTATCCGTGCGGTCCGGCATGGGCGCATCGCCGGGAATGAGTTCGATGGCGCTTCTGGCTCTCCCAGCGGGCGCGTTTCAGGCCCTCGAAACCGAGTGCGAGGTAGTGGTCGACATACTTGTCGATCAGCCAGTCCGGCGCCTGCAGCGGCGCGTGCGGGGTTGTGAAGGCGAGGTACGCGAAAAACGGTTTGTCCGCCTCTCGCGCCTCTTCGAGATAGCCGATCATGCGATCCGTCCAGAGCGTGTCGGAGAAGACGCCCATCGGGCGCTCGACCTGCACGCCGTTCTCGAAATAGGGCTCTTGCGGCACGCGGCCGGCTTCGATCGCGGCGCGCTGTTCGGGGTCCTGCGAAGTCGACGTGGAAGACGCCCGAATTCCAGTGGTTGGCGCCGCCGGTGTAGATGGCGTAGCTGCGGTCGAAGCCCCATTCGTGCGGGCCTTCGCCGCCATGGCGCGTGCCGCCTAGATGCCATTTGCCGACCATTGCGGTGAAATAGCCGGCGTTGTGCAGCAACTCGGCAATCGTGACGGTGGTTCGCGTCAGGTACGCCTCATACCCGGGATAGCCTTCCGCGGGCGGGTAGAGCGCATAGTCGAAGGCGCCGAGGCCGACCTCGATCGGATTGTTGCCGGTCAGCAGCATGGCGCGGGAGATCGAGCAGACCGGCGAAGCGTGAAAACGCGTGAACAGCGCACCCTGCTCGGCCAGCCGGTCGATGTTCGGTGTCTGCGTCGCCGCGCCGGCAAAACCGAGATCGCCGAAGCCGATGTCGTCCCCGACGAGCAGGAGGATGTTCGGACGCGAGGTCTCCTCCTGGGCGGCGGCGCCGATTGCGGCCATCGCGACCATGAGGGCCGTCAGCGCGGATGCCCAGACACTGCGGGTCGGCTGGCTACGCCGAATGGTTCTCATGGTGTTTTCGGTAAGGGTCACTCTTGCTACCTAGTCTCATGATCCAGGCGGATAGTTGATGATCTCGCCACAAACGTGGGAAATGCGGTAAGGGTCGTCGCGGTTCGCGCTGCCGATGGCGATGCGTTGGTCGTGCCGTGCCGGCCCATGATACGGGTCGGCGGCGAGTAGGGCCGCGCGACTGCGAGCGAAGCACGGCGGGAGTTCGAGACTTATCGAAAGCCCGGATTGGGATGTGAGTTAGTTTCGGGAATGATACGCTTTCGGCAAGCTGACAGGCTCGTCCCGCCGTCCGAGCGCCGGTATGGGGCGCCTGCCGGTGTGCAACGCGTTCGGCGGAGCATCAACGATTTCGACGGACTCGCCGCGGCGTTTCCGCAATGGGACGGCGGCTTCACACAGATGTCCCGTGGCGCCTTCCAGGGCGACTTGCAGGTCGCGGTCGGGCCGCAGCTGCGCGCCTTCCATGTCGCGACCAGCCAGTCGATCCATACCAGGGGCGGCGGCGCCGAGACGGTCACCTTCATCCCGATTGGCGCACGTAGCGAAGGCACTTTGTGGCAGGGCCGCCGGCTGGCGCGCGGCGCGCTGCTCATGCGAGGCGCCCATGTCGCCTACGACAACCGCACCGAGCAGGGCGCGCGCATTCGCGGCTTGATCGTGCCGGCATCGACCGTGGCGCGGGCAGCGACTGTGCTCTCCGGCGGTGCGCTGGACGAGGACTGGACGACTTGGCGTGGTCTTCGCCCCGAACCGCGAGCTCTGGCCCGCTTCGAGGCTTGCCTGGAAGCGTTCCTGTTCGGTGCTGACGGCATGCTGCATTCGGCGGAGGCCGAGGCTCTATGCTTGAGGACACTGCTGGACGCGGTGGTTTCAGCCGGCGACGAGAAGACTACGCCGTGCCAGAGCGATCGCGCTCGCCTGGTCGAGCGGGTGACTCGCTTCCTGCGCGATCGCCTAGCGACATCCCTGACAGCGATCGATCTTTGCGCGGCCTTCGGCGTCAGTGATCGGCTGCTGCGACTGGCCTTCAACGAGGCCTACGGTGTCGGGCCGCTCGCCTATTTCCGGCTGCTGCGCTTGCATGACGTGCGCCAATCGCTGATCGCAGCGCGCGGCCGCGACAGGAGCGTCGCCGAGATTCTCGATCGCGCCGGGGTAACGCGACCCGCGGCCTTCTCCGGCGCCTATCGGCGGCACTTCGGCGAGCGCCCGTCCGAGACCCTCGGCGTTCGCGGTTGGGACGGGGTGCAAGCCATGACGAGGGCGGAGCGCCTTTCCGGCGCTACGATGCCCCAAGGATGACCGAATTGATTATGGTTTCAACCGGCATTCCGCTCGTTCAAGGCTTTCGACCTCTACCGAGTGCACCTCTATCCCACTATTAAGCCACGAGCCTCAACAGCGACTGGGCGCGATCAAGACTGGCAACACAAAGGGCTCCGCCCCGGCGGTAAAATCATTGCTCTAGGTGCGGCAGCACACGGGTGGAACAAGCATTTTTCTCGGCGCGTGGGCCGTTTGCCCGCACTACCGAACGGACCGCCGCGGTCCCGTCAACGAGAAAGCCAAGCAGCATTTGAGCGGAATTGATGGCCGTGGGCAGGCTCGTGGTTTCCTCATTTAAAGCGGCTGCAACATTGATCAGCCGCCGATCACCCTGCCCAATTCCCCACGATCAGCCCCGGCACGGCCTCATGCGCCCGCACCGCATCCCGCGCGAGATCCAGCCGCTTGGGCAGCTTGACCTGCGGCACGAGCAGGAAGATCGGCACGGTGGCGGCACCGCGCCCGGTCTTCGAGCGCGAGCGAACGGCACGGCCCCTGGTGTTCAGCCGCCCCTCGGCGACGAGCAGGCTGGGACCTGACCGGCGATAGACGAAGCGCAGGCCGCAGGCCGTTGCGGCGCTCCCATTCGCGGGGCGTGATCCGGCCGCCGCGCAGCGACTTGCCCGCGGCCGGTGTCGGGATCGCCAGCCAGAAGCCGTTTCGCGAGCGGATCAGCGGCCCGGTGTCGTGGGCGCCGACGATCACCGGTGCCTTCGACCAGACGACGACCGCGGCGTTCAGGCTCTGGCCGGACCGCGGATAGGTCTGGCTGCGAATGGTCTTGGCGAGCCGTGTCCCGAGCCCGGCGCCGATGATCTGCGCCCGCCAGGCGGTCTTGAGACCGTCGCCGGCCTGGCGCACGGCGACGGTCGCCGCCTTCTCGCCGGCCCTGACCTCCTCGGCCATGATCTGCCCGAGGCTGCCGATGGTGGTGGCGGTGAGCTTCATGCCGGCCGCAGTGTCGAGCGGTCCAGACGAGCCGCTCGCTGTCGAGCGGACGGGCTCGCCCTGGACGACGACCGTCCGGCCGTCGATCTCGAAGCGTGTCGCCGGCGGCGAGCTCGGCACCTCGCCGTGCCGCACGTCGAGCAAGGTCGTGTCTGCGGCGAGCCGCGTCTCGCCGAAGCTCTCGATCCGATCCGGCCGGCGCAGCATCACCCGGACGGGGATGCCGTCACCGGCCCCGGCGGGGCGGTAGACGGCATCCCGTGCCAGATGCGGGTCGGCGAAGAGCACGTCCGTAGCGGCAGCGAAGGCCGTCACGTCCCGGCCGGGGTGACGGCGCCGAGCTTGATCCGGACGACCGTGTCGGCCGAGGCGGCCGCTGCCACGGCGATGCCGACACAGACCTGCGCCGTGGCCGTCTTGTCGAGCACGCTGTCGGTCGTGTTCCAGAACAGCCGGTCGCCGATGTCGATGGCGAGCGGGGCGGCCTTGGGCAGCTCGACCACCTCCTCGGTCAGGATCTCGAGGTCGGCGCCCTCCTCGGCATCGTGCTGGGCGACGCCGAACAGGCTGCCGATCAGCACCGGTGCGCCGGAGAGCACGCCGCCGGTGGGGGCCGGGACGGTGAGCACGCGTCCCGGCTGGATATGGTTCTTGGCCATCTCTGGCTCCTCAGTGTTGGGGATCGGGTGGGATGCGGGTCGGCCGGCGATCAGCTCAGGGTCACGCCGGCGTTCTTGAACATGCCGCGCCAGTCGATGGCCTTGGCGCCGAAGTCGAGCCGGGCCTTGATCTCGACGCCGTCGACGTCGAAGCCGGTGCGGCTTTCGATGAACACGCCGTCCTGGCCCTCGAGATAGGCGTACTCGATCGTGTCGATCGAGGCCGGGCTGGCGAACAGGAACCACGGCACCGCACCCGAGGCCGGATCGAGCCTGGGCTCGGCGATGACCGCCAGGCTGCGGATCGAGTTGGGCACCACGTCGGTGGTCTTCGCCGGCACCAGGCTCTGGGCGATCAGCTGCTCGGCCGCGAGCTCGAGGGCGGCCGGGCACGACGAGGAAGGTCGGCCGGAGGTTGAGCAGCGTCTTGCCGTCGAGCCCGGTCTGCTTGGCCATGGAGGTCCGGGCCTTGCCGAGGCTCGGGACGTCGAGGGCCGTGCCGGTGCCGGCGAGGTTCTTGTGGCTGCCGTGGAAGAGCGCATTGCCGTCGGCCATCGCCGGGTTGTCGATGACGATGCCCCAGACGATGTCGCTCTCCAGCGTCGCCGCCGAGGTGCCGAACAGGGCCGGCACGCGGGTGAAGGCGTCGAGATCGTCGTTGATGATCACCTGGCGGGTGATGCCGATCACCTTGCCCCAGGTCTCGACCCGGTAGCTCTCCTTGCCCTCGCCGATGCTGCCGCGCTTGAACTCGCCGCTCTCGTTCACCTTCTCGAGCTGCGGCGCCTCGCCGAGCTGGAGGCGGTGGATCTGCTTGAAGTCGGCGGCACTGGTCCGCCGGGCGATCGGCATGAAGGTCCGGGGTGCCGCGTCATAGGCGGCGCGCAGCGTCTTGCCGGTGACCGCGGCCAGGATGTGCGGGAAGTCGGAGGTGCTGTGCAGCGCCCGGGTGGCGATCTCGTCGCGGCTGAGCCCCCGCGGCCGCTCGCCGGCGGCTTCGAGCAGCGAGCGCGCCATCTCGATCAGGCTGAGACCGCGCCACTCGCGGGCCGGCTCGCTCAATTCATGGCGGCCGGGATCATAGCGGTGCAGCAGCGCGTTCTCGACCGCGACGCGTCGGGTCTCGACCTCGTCCAGCGTGCCGGCCCGGACGTGATGCGGCCGGGTCTCGATCGCCCGGTCCTGCTCGGCCGCCTTGTCGATCAGCGTGCGCCTGGCCTCGTCGAGGCCGATGCCGCGGCGGACCAGGTCGTCGGCGATGCCGGTGTCGACGCCGAGCTTGCGCGCCGCGTCGGTGATGCCGGCAACGCGCTCGCGCTCGTCCTTCAAGACCCGCTCGGCGATGGCGCGGGTGGCGGTCGCGTCGGGGACAGCCTGGCGGGTCACGGTCTCGGCCGGGGCTGCCCGCCGCTGCTGGGCCTCGAGGGCGGAACGCATGGCGCGGGTCGGGGCGTGCACCACGGCGTCGTCGGGCGGCGCCTCGTCGTGCTCTGCGACGTTGGGTCGTCGCCTCGTCCTCGGTCGCGGTGTCGTCGGTCGCGGTGGTCACGGGTTCGGTCTCCTGGTCTCGGCGGTCTCGGCCGGGTGCATCTCGGGTGATGGTGTCGTTCATGGCGCGGATCTCCGTGCGCGGTGGGATGGGGCCGGCGGATGAGCCGGCAGGGATGGGTGGGATGGTTGCTTCGCAGGCCGGCGCCCGCGTCCGCCGGCACGGCGACCAGCGACAGCTCGACCGGCTGCCAGTCGACGGCGCGCCAGACCGGCGGGTCGGCATCCTCCTCGATGCGGTAGGTGCGGACCCGATAGCCGGCCGAGACGTGGCGGATGATCCCGGCCCTGACGTCCTGCCAGAGCGGCTCGACCTCGGCCCGCTCGCTGAAGCGGATGACCGCCCGGGCCTCGGGTCCATCAGGACCGTCGCTGAGCCAGGCCCGCTCGACCACGCCGATGATCCCGGCCAGCGCATAGGCGGCATGGCTGTCGAGCAGCGGTGCGCCGTTCATGAGCCGGCTCAGATCGACATGGCCGGGCTCGAGCGACAGCACCTCGTCATAGGCACGTCCGGTCCAGGGATCGCTGCGCCGGACCGCGGCACCGGTCGACCAGACCACCTCGACGGTGCGGGTCTCGGTGCCGAGGCTGTCGCCCAGCAGCCGGACCTCGTGGCGATGCTGCAGCGGCAGGTCGATATGCTCTGGCATCGTCGGGATTGGCGCAGCAGCCGTCGCCAGCGCGGCCTCAGTCATCTGACGTCTCCTGCTTGTCGTCGGGCTCGTCCACCGGCTTGGCGGCGCCGGTCTTGGTGGCCTTGCGCGGATCGGTGTCGAGGGTGATCCCGAGCTGGTCGAGCTCGGCATTGGTGGTGGCGATCTCCGGCAGCACGCTGGCCGGGTCGTAGCCCTGCCGCGCGATCGCCTCCTTGAGCGTCATCAGCCCGGCCCGGACCGCCAGGATGTCGGCCTGGATGTCCTTCAAGGGATCGACCGCCTCGAAGCGCGGTGCCGTCCACTCCGCGCCGATCGTCCCGGGTGGCAGAGCACCGGTCGCCTGGCCCACCGCCACGAACCGCCGCCACACCGGCTGGCAGAGGCCGGGGACCAGCAGCTGCCACTGCAGCGCCTCGATGCGCCGGCGGAACTCGATCAGCCCGGCGCGGATCGACGAGTAGTTGACCTGGCTGAGATCGCCGGTCAGCAGCTCGTAGGTGAGCCCCACGCCGGCAGCGATGGCGTGCAGCTGGACCCGCATGTACTCGGCGTAGCCGCCGCTCGCCCCCGGCGTGGCGAAGCGGACGTCCTTGCCCGACGGCAGGTACTCGATCATCCCGGGCTCGAAGCGCTCGATCCGCCTTCCCTCGGCATCGGTCGAGCTGGCGCCGAGCGTGGCACCATCCTCGTCGCCGGTGACGAAGGCGGCGAAGCAGGCCTCGATCTTCTTTCGGACCAGCTCGGCGTCGTCGTACTCGTCGAGATCGCGCAGCCTGGCGATGGCCGGCGCGAACCACGGCACGCCGCGGACCTGTCCCGGCCGCAGCCGCTCGAACAGATGCAGCACCCGGTCCGCCGGCACCCGCTGGCTCACCAGCCGCGTCCGCGCGAAGCTCGCCACCTCGCCCGGATGGACCGGGAACAGCCAGTAGGCCCGCCGTTGCCCGAGCGGGTCGAACTCCACACCCTGCAGCACGAACCCGCCACCGGGCAGCTCGCCGGTCTTCGTCCCATCCAGGTGATCGGGCTCGAGCAGCTGCAGCTGCAGCGGCACCGGCAGGCCGTCCTCGAGCCGGCGATCGCGGAGCCGGACCAGCACCTCGCCGCTCTCGGCCATGGTGCGGGCGACCAGGGCCTGGAGGCCGTAGAGGTCGGTCTGGCCGTCGGCGTCCGCCGTCTCGGCAAAACGCTGCCACAGGCTGTCGGCATCGCGGACCAGCTTCTGCCGGCTCGCTCGCGCCCGCGGCATGATGCCGGTGCCGACCAGGTTGCTGACCAGCGCCTGCACCGCCTTGGTGGCGTAGGGGTTGTTGCGCACCAGATCACGGCTGCGCTCGCGGAGCCGGGAGAGTGCCGGGCCGATCTCGGCATTGGCGCTGGTGCCGGCGGTCACCCAGCCGTCCGTCCGCCGGCCGGCTCGGCCCCCTCGTAGGCGCGGCTCAGATGGCCCAGCGCCTGGCGCTGGCGGGCACGGCGCAGCGCCGCCCCGGTGCCACCGCACCGATCGTCCGATCCAGCCAGTTCAATGGACTCAGCCCTTGGCGAACGATGCGAAGCTGCGGCTGTGGCCTGGGCTTGCCGGTCGCGGCCGCGCCATCTCGCCCTCGATCAGCCGGATGCGCCGCAGCAGATCCTCGGCCGAGCCGTACTCGACCGACTTGCCGTCATAGCTGACCCGCAGCGTGCCCGAGGCGTAGGCCCGGCGCAGGGCCGTGAGCTCGGTCTCGGTCCAGGTGGTCATCATCGGAACCAGTTGCGTTGCCGACCACCGAGCCAGTCGGCGCGGCGACCTTGATCGGTTGCTGTGCGGGCGTCGGCCGATTGCGGCAGCGCTGCTCTCTTCGGCCTGCTCGTCGTGCCGGCGACGCCGAGCTCACGCTCCATCTCCGCCCATTTGCGCTCCGGCCAGCGATCGGCCCCGGCGATCCAGGCGGCCGCGCGGGCATAGACCCGGCAGTCGAGCGCCTCGTTGCGCTCCCGGAGCTTCTGCCATTCCAGCTTCTGGAAGCCGCGCCGGTTCTTCACCGTCACCAGCTGCTCGGCGACCAGCTGCTTGACCCACTCGCTGTCGATCCAGGACGGCAGGTGCACCATGCCGGCCGGCATGGCCTCGCCCGCCGCCGTCGCCTCGTCGGTCGGCCGGTCGAGCCGGAGGAAGCGATAGGTCTCGGCCTTGAAGGTCGAGACGGCCACGGTCCAGAGCCGCGCCCCACGGCGCAGCCGCTTGCCGCCGTCGGTGGCGTCGACGAAGGTCGGTCCGGAGACCGGGCTCGCCCGGTTGAAGCCCTCCACCCCCTTGACCGGGGCCACCTGGGCGAACCCGGCACGCCTGGCCCAGGCATAGACGGCGGGTGCCTCGTAGCCGGTGTCGATGGCGAGCCTGGACAGCGCCATCGTGGCACCCGATGCATGCGGCCAGGTACGGGCGAGCAGACGGCATCGAGCCCCGCCCAGCTCGCGGCACTGCCCGGGACCGCCCTCGATCACCAGGTGCTCGACCAGCCAGCTCTCCAGGCCGCGGCCCCAGGCCCAGACATCGACCTCGATCCGGTCCTTCTGCACGTCGGCACCGGCGGTGAGGAACAGGCCGCCCGACGGCACCGTGCCGGGCTGCCACTGCTCACGCCGATCATAGAGCCGCTGCCAATCCGGCGCCTCGCCGCTCTCCATCCAGGTCTCGCCGAGCACGCCGTTCTTGAAGCTCCGGATCGCCTCGTCGGAGCCCTGCGCCGCCAGCCACTCCCGCGCGATCCGCTCCCACGACAGCCAGCCGAGCGGGCGAGTAGAGGCTGGAGATGTGGAAGCCCACGGTGAGCGGATCGGCCGAGGTGGCCGTCGCCCGCCACTCGCCACCGGCGAGCATCGCCGTCTTGTGCCGCTCCTCGATCCGCTCCTCGCAGCCCTCGCAGTGATAGGCCGCGGTCTCGGGCTTGCCCTTCTCCCAGCGCAGCCGCTCGAAGGTCAGGAACTGGGCAGTGGCCGCAATGCGGGCAGGCGACGAAGAACCGCCGCTGGTCGGAGGCCTCGTACTCCCGCTCGATCCGCGACGTGCCCCTGATCGTCGGGGTCGAGACCAGGAACACCTTGCGCCGCCAGGCGAAGGTCCGGGTCCGGGCCTCGGCCAGCGCCACCGGGTCGCCCTCCTCGTCGGCCGAGGGCGGATAGGCGTCGACCTCGTCGAGGAACAGATAGCGGGCCGGCATCGAGCGCAGGCCCACGGCCGAGTTGGCGCCGGTCAGCACCAGGATGCCGCCGGGGAAGGTCTTGCTCAGCACCGTGTTGCCGCGAGTCCCGCGACCGCGCCGGCGCGACGCGTTCCCGCAGCATCGGGCTCGCCTCGATCAGCGGCTCGACCCGCTGCTGGCTGAACCGCTTGGCCAGCTCCACCGTCGGCTGCACCGCCAGGATCGGCCCCGGGGCATGGTGGATGACGTAGCCCAAGAAAGTTGTTGCCTGCCTCGGTCCCGCCCGTCTGAGCCCCCTTCATGAACACCACCCGCTGGCAGGGATGCGACGGCGACAGGTGGTCCATGATCTCCTTCAGGTACGGCGTGCGAGACGTCCGCCAGGGGCCGGCCTCGTTGGCACCCCTCGGGCTCAGCACGCGATGCCGATCGGCCCAGGCGGAGACGGTGAGCGTCGGATCGGGGCGCAGGCCATCGGCCCAGGCCGCGGCGATCGCCGACGCACCGTCGTAGTCGTCGAGGGGCATCGCTCAGCCGATCAGCGCCGACGAGCGCACTGCAGCAGCGTCATCACGATCACCAGCAGCGCGACTGGCCGACGGTCCGTCGCAGCAGGCCCACCAGGAGGGCGTCGGTCAGCCACTCGCGCATGCCGTGTCTCGTCTCGGGATGGTGATGGATCAGTCGAAGCGCGGCTTGAGCTCGGCGAGCTCGGCCAGGTGCGCCTTCACCGCCGCCTCCAGCTCGGTCTGCACGGTGTGCGTCTCCAGGCCGAGCGCCGCGGCCAGATCGGCCGCCACCCGGGCCGGCCACTGCGCCCAGGCATCGCGCTCCTGCCGGGCCAGGGTGAAGACCTGCGCCGTCGCCCGGGCCCGGTCGATCAGCTCGCCCTTGAGCCGCTGCAGCCGGAGCTTGCGCTCCTGCGCCTTGAGCACCTCGTTCGCCGTCCGCGCCTGCAGGAAGCTCGGCGAGCCGCCGACGGGCTCGCCGCCCTGATCCCGCAGGGTCTCGCGGACACTGTCCACGGCCGCGGCCGGCACCGGCTTCAACGCCGGCGACCGGGTTGCCGGGTCGACGTCGCTGCTGCGCCGCATCGGTATTGCCGGCCCATTGCCGCTTGCACCTGGGCGACGTCGAAGACGCCGTCCGCATCGCGGCTGATCCGGCCCGCGGCCAGCGCCTTCCTGACCGCCGTCTCGCTGACGCCGAGAGCGTCGGCGAGCTGGCGATTACTCGTGGCCCGCATGGCGATAAGCGTTCCAAGTCAACGACTTAATCTCGATCGGCAGAGCGATATTCCACTGGATAAGCACCCCGATCGAAGCAATTCATGCACCCACGCCAACGAGCCGAGGGATACCGACGATGACCAGCCTGACCAGCAACAACACCGATTGGGGCTTCTGGGGCAGCATCGCGCACAGCACCGACCCTGCCGCCGCCTGGCCGGTGGCGATGGCCAAGATCGCCGAATGCACCGGCCTGCCCGAGACCGCGGTGCGCGACTTCCTCGACAGCCGCCACGGCCGCCACTTCGCCGACGAGGTCGCCAACCATCTGGCTGCCAGCCGCAGCCTCGAGACCGCGATCGGCGCCGCGGTCGATACCTGGATGGGCTGGCGCATCGGCCGGCTGATGGCCCGCGAGACCGGCATCCCGCAGGGCCTGCCCTACCTGACCGGCCTGGTCGGCCACATGCAGGTCGAGGCCGAGCTGGAGGCCGACGCCGCCGCCTGAGCCCGGATCATCCGGCCTCTGCCCCGCGCTGCACCGCAGCCGGGGCTCGGGCTCGTAGGGGCCGCAAGGGTGCGGCCCAACGATCCGGAGACCCGACCCATGCCGACCAACCTCTCCAAGGCCGAGCTCGCCACCATCCTCTCCGCCCTCGACGGGCAGACCCGCAACCCCGCCAACCGCGACAAGGCGCTGGCCGCCCTGGAGCGCCGTGCCACGGCCCTGGGCCTGACCACCGACGCCATCCTCGACGCCGCGCCCGGCCTGCTCGACGGCCGGCTGAGCCCCGCCGACTGGCTGGCCGAGATCACCGACAGGTGCCGAGCACGGCCGACGTCACAACGGTCCCGGTCGAGGATCAGCCCCTGCCGAAGCTCACCCGGGGCGAGCGGAAGCTGCTGGTCAACATCGCCCGCAACCTGATGACCCCGGTCAACGGCGCCGAGCCCGCCACCCTCGACGAGGCCGGCAGCGTCTGGCGCGACTGCCTCGACCAGGGGCCGGAGACCATCGCCCCCACGAGCCTGCCGGGGCTGGTCGCCAGCCTGACCAAGAAGGGCCTCGCCACCACCAACGGCGAGAGCGTCGGCCTGACGCCGGCCGGATTTGCCGCCTACCAGAGCGTCGCCGCCGAAGCGCCGGCTGCCGAGAACGCGACCGCCGAGGCGAAGCCGCAGATCCGCGAAGGCACCAAGCAGGCGACCCTGATCGCCATGCTCCGCCGCCCCGAGGGCGCCGACCTCGACGAGATCGCCGAGGCTACCAACTGGCAAAAACACAGCATTCGCGGCGCCATCTCCGGCGCCCTCAAGAAGAAGCTCGGCCTCGAGGTCACCTCGACCAAGGACGGTCAGGGTCGGCGCACATACCGAATTGCCTGAGCCGGCCGCGGCACCTGCCAGCCCCGCCGGGTCCGGCCCGGTGGGGCTCAGGCTCGTAGCAGGCCCCGGTGGTCGGGGCCGCTCATCCGGGACGTCCAAGAATGCCCACGATCCGTCTCAGCGACGCCACCTACCGCGACCTCGCCGACCTCGCCATCCTGCCGTTCGCCAGCACCGGCGTCCGCCAGCCCGACGGCACTTGGCTGGTGCCGCTGGAGGACGACACCATGGAGAGCCTGCAGCAGAAGCGATTGCCAGGCGAGACCGACGACATGCTGGTCGGCCGACTGGTCAGGGCCTGGCGCGGCCAACGGCCCAGCTGAAGGAGACATCGATGCCGCTCTTCCGTGTCCACGCCTACGACGACGAGCACTACGCCACCCTGGTCATCCAGGCCGAGACGCCGGACCACGCCGGCAGGGTCGCCAGGCAGTTCGTCGCGATGATGCACCTCGGCTACTACCCGGCGAACCACGCGCGCGAGTTCCCGGAGGTCGTCCGGGTCGAGCAGGCCAGCTCCTACTTCGATGCCGCCGAGCCGCTTCGCTGCCCGTGGTCGAGAGCATCGAGCTGGTCGACGGGACGACAATCCGGGAGTGCCAGGCCGACTGATCCGCCAACGTGCACTGCGGGCGGCAACCACAGAAGCAGTCTGCTAGTGGTTCTGCTCCGACACTTCGAACCCGCGCCTGCGGGTTGCGCCGAGCGCAGTTCGGGATCAAGCGGTCATGTCGTCGGAATGGGTGACAACCGCTCATAAGCTACATCAAACGCTGGCAGCATCCTCTCATACTCGCCAATTAATCAGGCAAAAAGAGCTGGGCAGCACGTGACACGTTCTCGACCTCGAATGAATGCTCTCCGGCGAAGAGACAAAGTTCCAGGAGGTGTTGTGAACCGTCTGCCCAGCTCGAGCATTCCAAGTCAGGTAGCCGTTGTCGGCCAACGACCGATACTCGCCTGTTCGCGTCATTAACTCCACAGCTTCGAATACGTCTCCTTGATGAGCATCCTTTATCGGCCGTCCGTGCAGAGGCACAATCGGATCATCTCTTCCATGGTAATGTACGAGGTTCACGGCACCAGTTGGACAAGCTTTCGGAATCTGGCGCCCAAAAGGGTCCTGACATTGGACAAAGCCTGCAAACGAGGTCCCTCTGAAGCAGGCGCAGACTTCCAGACCATCATCGCGCCGGATGAGATCCGACGACGGAACCATCCTCTTGATGGGTCCACATTGAAGCGCTTTGTCAGGTCGGCAACAAGATTGTCGAAGTACGCCAGTTCGTCGATGCCGTCTCGGGAATCGACGGTCGGAATATTCGGGACGTTCCACTCCGGTCCTGCCGCCTGGGCTGCAACGAAAGCCACACCGAGGTCCAATGCCAGGGCGGTCAATCCCTCGTTTTGCATCACTTTCGCCGCCGAGCCTCGGAAGCCGTGAGCAAAGATGATCGCACCGATCATGTCCGTCTCAATGCGATCCGTTGGCAACATGATCCGATATGTGCGCATACCGATTTCGCAATCGGTCTCTATACCGCAGGCATGCGCCGTCGTCGGTTGCCCGCCTAGGATGATGAGCGCCAGAAGGCTAACGCTCAGGAGACACCTTCTCGGAACTCTACGCCATTTGGCTTGCCTCTATCGAGCGCGATTGATCAAACCGAGACTACCACAATCGACCGCTTCCACCGAGTCTTCCCCATTTCTGGAGCTGCGTTTCCCGGTCTTCATCGACACGCCTTGGGGCTGCTCGCGGGAGCACGTGCCCTGGGCAGCCGAGGGCCTGCGCAGCCGCAGCCTCGATTACCTGCTCTATCGGTTCGGCTATTTCTTCGACGGTCATCGCGCGCTCAACGATTGCCAGGCCGTGCTGCACCTGCTGTCGCTGACCCTGCCGATCAGCGGTCAGCCGATCCTGCCGGTGTTCCTCGAGAACGCCCGGCGGCGGGCCTGGCGGATCTGGGCGCTGGATACCGACTTCGACCTCAAGGACCGGCTCAAGGAGCGCGGCTATCGCTGGAGCAATGGCGAGGACGGCCGTCCGAGGGCCTGGTTCCGCGACGTCGATGAGGCCGATCTGGCAGAAGAAGAGCAGTTCCTCGCCGAGAAGATCTACGGCGGTCAGCCACGACACGACCGCAGCCGGATCGACTTCCGCAACCGGTTCAGTGATCGCGAGTAACCTGTTAGGGATGCCTATGGGGCTGAAGCTTGTTGCAACTGGCAGCGATCGGGCGCTCGCGATCCGTGATCACCTGCTGCCGTTGATCCGCGGCAATGGCCGACTGCAGGTGCAGCGTGACGTCGTGCGCCTGATCGAGCTGGAGCTGGATTCCTGGCTCTTCACTCACTGGACACCGTTCAACGACCCGTCGGCCGAGGAGGCAACCTCGCCGGCGTATCGACACGCGCTCGAACAGCAGCGCAGTCGTCCGGAGCTCCCCTACGGCCTGGAGGTACGGCGCGATCGGAAGGTCCTGAGCGTGCTCTGGTCCGATCACGGCGCCTTCGCGGTGCCGTGCTTTGTCCGTGGCGCCTGGGAGGACGAGGCGCTCGGCCCTTTAGGCAGCACACGCCTCACGCTTGGCTAGGCTCTATCGCTTATCGCAGCTCGTCCAACAGCGCCTTGGCCTCGACGAGGTCGGGCGTGTCGAAACCTTCGGTGAACCAGCCGTAGACGGGGGCGAGGAGGTCCTGGGCTCGTTGCCGCTCACCGCGCTCGGCCCAGAGCCGGGAAAGGTCGCGGGCGACGCGGAGTTCCCAGGAGCGGGTCTCGCGCTCGCGGGCCAGGGTCAGTGCCTGGTGCAGGTCTGCCTCCGCCGCCACGGCATCGTCGCCGAGGTCGAGACGAATGAGGCCGCGCTGCCGGCGCAGCTCGGGCTCGAGCCAGACTTCCTCATGCCGCTCGCCGACAGCCAGCGCATCGTTCAGGGTCGCCAGGGCGCTGTCGGGCGAGCCGAGCGCCAGCTGCGCCTCGGCCAACCGGAGCAGATGGAACGTGTGGAAATAGCTTGTGCCATATGCTTCGAGGGCGGCGATACCGTGCCGAACTCTCTCCAGTCCCTCGGGCCTCTTGAGCGAGACGGCCTCGCTCCAGCCGACGCCCATCTCCGCCATCGCCCGCCACGTTGGCATGCCCTGCTGTTCGGCGAGGGCAGCCGTTTCACTGGCGCGGCGTGCAACCGTGGCACCATCGCGAAGCAGGTGAGAGCTGAGCTGTCCGGCCCAAGTCAGCGCGAACCCGATGGTGTTGGTGTGGCCGAGCCGCGACGCCGCGTCGATCGCCCGATCGGCCGCCTTTGCCGCAAGGTCGGGATAGCCGAGCTGCCACTGTGCCGAGCTGCGCAGACTGGAGGCCGCAATCTTCGGATTCAGGCCATACTGATATGTGAGCGCCGCGTGACGATCGTCGTCGTAGAGCGACATGGCCAGGGCAAACTCATGCGCTGCTGCCTTCGTTTGCCCCTCGTAG
>CAVOZQ010000002.1:0-55873 GCA_963700945.1 uncultured Alphaproteobacteria bacterium | reverse complement strand
AGCGGCTTTCACGAGGTGCAGTTCCCGCCCGACATCTCCTATGGGGCGTCGGGCGGGCCCGGCTATTCGACCACGGTGATCACGACGGTGTCGGGCCACGAGCGGCGCAACGCCAACTGGGCGATGGCCCGCGGTCGCTGGAACGTCGCGCACGGGCTGAAGAAGCGCGAGCAGGTGGCCGAGCTGATCGCCTTCTTTCGGGCGCGCAGGGGCCGGGCTTATGGCTTTCGCTTCAAGGACTGGACCGACTACCAGGCGTTCGCCCAGAGCCTCGGGGTCGGCGACGGCGCGCACGACCAGCTTCCAGCTGGTGAAGCACTATGCGAGCGGCGGCGAGCTCGAGACACGGGTCATCACCAAGCCCGTCCCTGGCACGGTGAAGATCTACCGCGACGGCGTCGAGGCGACCTCGGGCTGGAGCGTCGACACCGCGACCGGCCTCGTCACGTTCACCACCGCCCCTGCCGTCGGCGTCCAGATCACCGCCGACTTCGCGTTCGACGTGCCGGTGCGCTTCGACAGCGACCAGATGGACCTGACCATCGAGACCTACCAGCTCGGCAGCTGGGGCCAGATCCCGGTGCTGGAGATCCGGCCATGAAGGTCGACATCGACAGCGCTCGCCGCCCATCTGGCGGGCCCGGTGACGACGCTCGCCACCTGCTGGCGGATCACCCGGACGGACGGCGTGGTGTTCCGCTTCACCGATCACGACCGTGATCTCGTCGTCGACGGTGAGGTGTATCAGGCGGAAGGCGGCTACTCACGCACGGCGATCGCCAACGATGCCGAGCATGGGCGTCGACAATCTCGACATCGAGGGCGTCTTCGACAGCGACGCCATCACCGAGGAGGAGCTGCGCGCCGGCCTGTTCGATCGGGCCGAGGTGCGGATCTTCCTGGTCAACTGGGCGGATCCGTCGATGGGCGTCGCTGCGCATGCGCCGCGGCTGGTTCGGCGAGGTGACACTCAGCGAGCAGGGGATCTTCCGCACCGAGCTGCGCGGCCTGACCCAGGCGCTCTCGCAGCGCATCGGCGAGCTCTACAGCCCGGAATGCCGCGCCGATCTCGGCGACCATCGCTGCAAGGTGCCGATCCACCCGCCGGAGATCGCGCGGTCGACCGCCTATGCGCGTCGGCGATGTCGTGCGCGTGCGGACGACCGGCACGCCGGTCAGCTTCGCGCTGCCGGTCGTGAACGGTGGGTTCGAGGCGGATGGCGCCGGTGACGGTGCCGGCTTCACGCCGACCGGCTGGACCAAGGTGTCCGGCGACTGGGACGTGCACGACGCCAGCAATGGCGGCCTGTCGCCTGCGGCCGGGAGCTTCTACCTCGAAGGCGGCATCTCGGCGTCGGGTGAGCTGGCGCAGTCCATCGACCTGGTCGCGAGCGGTCTCGATCCAGCGCAGATCGATGCGGACGCCTATCGGCTGGATGTGTCGGTGAGCCGGGCGAACTCGTTCCCCGACGATCTGGGGCGCGTCATCGTCGAGGCCCTGGACGGCGGCGATGACCGTGCTCGCCACCATCCTCGATACCGGCTTCGAGGCCATCGTCCCGGAAGACAGCTGGGTGCAACGCGGCGTCTCGCAGGTCCAGCTTCCGTCGGGCACGCGGGCTCTGCGGATCCGATTGCTGCATCAGTTGGTCGCCGGCAGCCAGTCGAACGCGGCCTTCGACGCCGTCTCGGCCGTGGTTACCGACACGACGGCATCGGTGCCGACCGCCGCGGACTTCGAGAACCGCATCTACCGCTGCGTCGTCGCCGGCACGACCGCCGCGGCACAGCCCGCCTACGACACGACCGTCGGCGAGCAGACCGCGGACGGCAGCGCCGTGTTCGAGGCGCTGGAAGCCTGGAGCCGTGCCGGTCTCGTGACCGACGTCACCGATCGCGGCGGTCTTCACCGCCGCGCATCGACGAGCCGCGCGCGGTCGACGGCTGGTTCGCCGGTGGCGTGCTGACCTGGGAGACCGGCGCCAATGCCGGCCGTTCCATCGAGGTGAAGGGCTGGACGCAGGCGACCGGCCAGATCGAGCTGTTCCTGCCCATGGGCTACGCGATCGAGAGCGGCGATGCCTTCCGCATCCATCCCGGCTGCGACAAGCGGCTCGCCACCTGCATCGACCGCTTCGCCAATGTGCTGAACTTCCGGGGCGAGCCCTACGTGCCCGGTGCATGACGCTCTTGATGACGCTATCCAGATGCCCGCTGATCCGGACGCCATCGTCGCGGCCGCGCGTTCCTGGCTCGGCGTGCCCTGGCGCCACCAGGGCCGCACCCGCCAGGGCATCGACTGCGCCGGCCTCGTCGTGCTGGTCGGGCGTGCGCTGGGGCTCTGCGACTACGACACGTCGGCTTATGGCCGTCGGCCCGCGGGCCAGGGCTTCGTCCAGCACTTCCGCGCCTGCATGGACCCCGTCCCGCTGCTCGAGGCGGCTGCCGGCGACATCCTGGTCTTCGCCGACGCCGCCTATCCCTGCCATTGCGGCTTCCTCACGACGAAGCACGGGCAGCCGCATCTGCTCCACGCCCATGCGCTGCGGCGCAAGGTGATCGAGGAGCCCTACGCCGGCGAGTGGCCGGCCAAGGTCAAGTTCGCCTTCCGCTATCGTTCCTGACCGTCAGCTTCTGAGATCTCTCCATGGCGATACTGGTTGCCGCCGGCGGTGCCGCGCTGGGCACGGCGATCGGCGTCGGCCCAGGCGCGGGCTGGCTGGCGGGCGCGCGCTCGGCAATGTGCTGTTCCCGAGCCAGGGGCCGGAGAGCCGGGTCGAGGGGCCCAGGCTCGGCGATCTCACCGTCACCTCTTCGGCCTATGGCGCACCGATCGCCATCGCCTACGGCACGCTGCGCCTCGCCGGCAACATGATCTGGTCGTCGGGGATCACCGAGCAGCGCAACGTGGCGCGCAGCCAGGCCGGCGGCAAGGGCGGTGCCAGCGCGAGCCAGACCGCGGTGAGCTATGCCTACACCGCCTCCTTCGCCATCGCCTTCGCCGAGGGCCCGGCCGAGGACGTGCTGCGGCTCTGGGCCGACGGCAAGCTCATCTACGACAAGACCGGGGCCAGCCCCACGGTGGCGAAGCGCGGCCTGCGCTTTCGCTTGCATCCCGGCGACGAGACGCAGCTGCCGGATCCGCTGATCGAGGCGCATGTCGGCGAGGGGCAGGCGCCGGCGCATCGCGGGCTGGCGTATCATCGTCGTCGAGGACCTGCCGCTCGCCGACTTCGGCAACCGCATCCCCAACATCACCGCCGAGCTGACCTTCAAGAGCACCGGCGCGCAGCCCTGGCTCCTGGCCGATCTGATCAGCCAGGCCGAGGGTGGCTTCTTCCCCTCGAGCCAGACCAGCGGGCTTGCCGTCGACTGGCGGCGCGGGGCCGCCTACGTCCTGCGCAGCGACAGCGATCCGGCGCTGGCCGGCATCCGCCGCATCGATCTCCGCACCATGCGGGAAGATCGGCAGCGACGGATGACGGACGTCACCGACACCCTGCCGCGCCACTTTCCGGGCACGCTCTTCTGCGGTCCCGACGGTCACCTCTACTTCAATGTCGGCTCGGGCAATTCCCGGCCGATCGTTCGCGTCGAGCCGGACGCGCTGAAGGAGGTCGGCCGGTTCGGGGAGGCGACCTCGTGGCTGAGCAACACCACGACCAGCTCGGTGCTGCTCGGCTGGCTCGGCATGGTCAGTGCCTATGCGCTCGGACGGCCGGGTCGACTTCCTGCTCACCGGCTCGACCTTCAACGATGTCGGCCTGCTGCGTGCCGATGACATGAGCTATGTCTGGGGCGCCGGCGAGCGCCTCGACGAAGCGCGGGTGCGGGGTGTCGTCGGTGGGCTTGTCGCCGAGGGTGTCGGCGAGGGCTGGCTGCTCGGCAGCGGCACCGCCACCAGCCACACCAGCCTCGCCCTCTACCGGCTCCGCGTCACCGCCACCGCCGGTCTCGATCCGCTCACCGGGGCGACGATCGGTGTCGAGCTGGAAAAGGTCGCCTCCTTCGCGCCAAGCGAGATCGAGGCGGGTGCGGCGGGCTTCTACCAGGCGGCCGGTGGGCTCACCTACGATGCCACCGACGACAGCGTCATCTTCCAGGTGACGATGTCGGAGGGCGGCGTCGCCGGCACCGTCTACACGCTGAAGTGGCGGTCCGGCGACGGCATCGTCTGGAAGACCGCCGTTCCCTTGCAGATCGTCTATGACGGTCCGTTCTTCAGCCAGAGCCGGCTGATCGGCCAGCACTGGACCCTGATGCGCGGCGACCGGGTGGTGCAGCTCGACACCGCCACCGGCGTCGTCGTCCGCGACGAGCTTTGGCCGAGCGATGTGCGCGAGGCGGGGCCGCAGGTCTATGACGCGGTGAGCGACACGCTGCTCGTCGGCGGCACGCATGGCTGGGCGCGGCTGTTCCTCGGTCGTGGCGGTGGCGAGGCCGAGAGCCTGGCGACCATCGTCACGGACCTCTGCCGGCGTGCCGGTCTGGACGAGAGCGATCTGGACACCGGTGAGATGACGGATCTCGGTGCCTGGCTACCTGCTGGGCCGCCAGGCGACCGTCCGATCGGCGCTCGAGCCGCTGGCCCAGGCGTTCTTCTTCGATGCGGTCGAGAGCGACGATCGCCTGGCCTTCCGCCTGCGTGGGCGGGAGCCCGTGGCGACGATCGACGCCCAGGACCTGCTGCCGATGGACGAGCGCACCGGCGAGGCCTGGCGCGAGCGGCGGACCCAGGAGCTGGAGCTGCCCGAGCGGGTCAGCGTCGTCCACATCGACAAGGACGCCGACTACGGCCAGGGCACGCAGAGCGCCAAGCGGGTCTCGGCATCTTCAGCGGCTGGGACCACCGGCTCGCGGCACCAGCTGAGCCTGCAGCTGCCGATCGTCCTCGACGCCACCACCGCCAAGCGGATCGCCGAGCGCACCCTGGTCGCGGCCTGGCTCGAGCGCAGCGCCTACGAGGCGCAGCTGCCGCCGGACCGGCTGGCCCTGGAACCGACCGATGTCGATCGACGTCGTCTTTCCGTCGGGCAGCACCTTCCGGACGCGGCTCACCCGGGTCGATGTCGGGGCCGACTACACGCTCGCCATCCAGGGCGTGTCGGAGACGACGGCAAGCTTTGTTTCGTCGGCCATTGCCGATGCCGGCCAGGGTCGGCTGCCGCAGGCCATCGCCGGCGATGCCGCGACCAGGCTGATCCTCGTCGACCTGCCGCTGCTGCGCGACGCTGACGACACCGGCGGCTCGGCATCCCGCGCCTATTACCTCATGGCCGGGTACGGCGCGCCGGGCTGGCCTGGCGCCGCGCTCTACCGCAGCGCCGACGGCTCGGCCTGGACGCAGACGGGCAGGGCGCTCGGTGAGGCCGCCTGGGGCGCCGCGGCCAATGCCTTGGGCAGCCCGACATCGCCGTTCAGCACCGACGAGATCAACAGCCTCACCGTCTTCATGACCACCGGCGGCGAGCGGCTGGAGAGCGTCACCCAGGAGGCCATGCTCGCCGGCGCCAACGCGGCGCTCCTGCTCAAGAGCAATGGCGAGCCCGAGATCCTCCAGTTCCGCGATGTCACCCTGAACCCGGATGGCTCATACACGCTGTCGGGTCTCCTGCGCGGTCGGCGCGGCACCGACGTCTTCGTCGATGGTCACCAGGCCGGCGAGCTGTTCGTCCTGCTCGATGCGGATGACATCGAGACGCTGGTGGTCCCGCTCGGTGATCTGGGTCTGTCACGCTCCTGGCGGGCGGTCGGCTTCGGCAGCCTGTTCGAGGATGCCGAGACGGTGGTGCGGAGCCATCAGCGGCAGGGACCTGATGCCGCTGGCGCCGGTGCACGTCATCGGCAGCCGCGACGGGGCAGGGGATCTCGCCATCACCTGGGTCCGTCGCACCCGGATCGGCGGTGAGCTGAAGGACGGCACCGGCACCGTGCCGCTCGGCGAGGCCAGCGAGGCCTACGAGGTCGACATCCTCGACGGGCCGGACGGCGATGTCGTCCGCACCCTCGACGGTCTGACCGGCCCGGCTGCCACCTACACCGCCGCCGAGCAGGTCGCCGACTTCGGCAGCCCGCAGCCCGTCGTTCACGTTCGTGTCTTCCAGCTCTCGGCCGTGGTCGGCCGGGGCTTTCCCACCCATCGCGAGTCTCTGATGCCCAGCCCCAACCTCGCCATCCCGCATGTCGCCGCCTCGCAGAACCAGAAGGAGGTGACGATCAACGACGCCATCGATGCGCTCGACCTGGCGATGACCGCGGCGCTCGAGATCGACGTCACGGCCGGCGGGACGATCGCCATCAGCGAGACCGACATGCGCCGTCATGCAGCGGTGGTGCTCACGGGCACGCCGGCTGTCCGCCGTCACCCTGCAGCTGCCGGCGGTGCGCAAGTTCCTCTACGTGCAGAACACCACGGGCCAGGAGGTCACGGTTGGCGGTCCCGGCGGCGGCGCCACGGTGCCGGTCGGTGCCGGACAGCGGCTCCTCGTCTACGCCACCGGCAGCGACGTCCTGCCGATCGAGGCGGCGCTCGGCGCCACCGGCGTCACCCCCGGCAGCTACGGCGACGGCGGCAACGTTCCGCGGCTCACCGTCGACGCCCAGGGGCGGATCACCAGCCTCGCCACCCTGCCGGTGACCGGCGGCGGTGGCGGCAGCAGCAGCGGTGGCCTTGTCTCCGGCGCCACCGGCACGTTCGGCTCCGGCTCGACCTCGGCCTACGCCACCAAGGGCCTGCTCTTCGTCCCCGACCAGTCGATCCTGGTGAGCCACCTCCGCGCCTACATCGACGCCACCAGCATTGGCGAGGACCACTACGCCCAGATCGCCGAGGTCTGCGGCATCACCGCGGCCGACACGGTCACCGCGGTTCTCGGCACCAGTGCAACGGTCGCCAGCAGCTCTCTGGAGCTAAAGCGCTACCGCTTTCCGTTCGCCACGGCCGTGCTGCTCGAGGCCGGCAAGACCTATCTGCTCGCCACCGTCAACGCCTCCGGCTCGGCCACCACCGTCAACCGGCGTCGCCGTCATCTCCCGCGGCGGCAGCTCCGGCTGGGACCTCAATGCGCCCGGCGAGACCGTCTGGGGCACGCCGCAGCTCGACAGCATCGGCGTCGGTGTCGGGCAGGCGCCGGCGGCGTTCGGGACGGGGAAGTTCCTGATCGCGGTGGAGGGGGCGATTGTTTGAAGCGGCTCATTCTCCAGCTCCCTGAGTCGGCGGCGCTGGTCACATCTCAGCCTACCTCCGTGCGCTAGCGTCAGAACGTCACCTCGCCAACACCCAGTTGCCAGATCGCTGCCGACATCGACATGCCTTGACCGTGCAGAACGTCTGCATGAAGCAGCTTGCCGAAAATCTCCTCTGACTTGTAACGCTTCCTCGCCATCTCTGGTCCTCCTCATTCCTGAACATGAGGCTGGAACAATTCACAGGGGGAGGATCAGAAGCCTGTGACCGCAATACCAAACAGTGTTGTTGTGGGAGGACAGGAAACCGGCGAGTTTCGGCGCCAGTCCAGAGAATTTGCCGATGCTTGGGCTAAATCTACAAGTACGACGGCATATGTTGAGTCACTCGGGCACCACCATTTTGAAGCAATTGAGGCCATGATTGAGCCCAATAATATTCTGACCGAAATTATCCTCGGGCACCTGCAGCTGCACGCATAAACCCTTATTTTCCAGATGAAGCGACGATTTGGCGAACCTCCGGCAGGGTTCTTGTATATGCCGGGAAATGGGTGATGGTGCACCATCACTCGGACGTTTCCCAGGTGGTGATGGACATGGTGGCCGGCCTGAAGGGGTTGGAGCCTGCACTAGCCGGGCGGCAGGCCGAGAGCGGTGAAAGCCTCGACCAGGAGATCGCTTTCGGGGCCCGGCTGGTTGTCGCTGAGCGCCAGATACTCGGCCACGGTCTTGTAGGGGGCGAGCTCGAGCATCCGCGCGAAGGCGCTGGCGGCAGCCGCGTCGTCGCCGGTGAAGTGCTGGACCGTGGCGAGGTAGCTGTGGCAGGACCACGAGTCGGGTAAGCGGCGGACGCATTCCTGGAGCACCGGGATGGCCTTCTCGAACTGGCGCGTGAACATGAGCGCCCGGCCGAGATAGTTGTCGTAGAGCGGCGGGTAGAGGGGATCGAGGGCGATCGCCTTCTCGATCATCGGCAATGCCTCCTTCGCCCGGTTGACGAAGAGCAGCACGTTGGCGAGGCCGGCATAGCTGTCCGGGTCGTTGGGGTTAAGCTCGATGGCGCGGCGCATGAAGCTCTCGGCCTGGGCGAAGTCGTGCCGGCGGAGCAGCAGGTTGCCCATGGTGACGTTGGCGAAGGCGAGCGAGGGGTCGAGCTCGAGCGCCCGTGACGCCGCGGCGATGCCCGTGGCCAGCGCTTCGTTCTTGCGCGCCTGGTTCCACCGCCTCGCTATCTCGCGGTAGTAGGTGAAGCCTAGCTCGGCGTGGGCCAACGCCGAATTGGGATCGAGCGCCAGGGCCTCCTGAAGCAGTGCCCGGGTGCGGAGCGTCGCCTCCTTACTGGCGTCGCTGTGCCGAAGCGCGCGGGCCTGCAGCACCTTCTCGTAGGCACCGACCTCGGTGGCGCTGCGGCCGGCCGCCGTCTCGACCGACTGGATCCGGGCGTCGAGTCGGGCGGCGATGACGCCGACGATCTCGTCTTGGACGGCGAAGACGTCAGTCAGCGGGCGGTCGTACTTCTCCGACCAGAGATCGGTGCCGGTTCGCGCATCGGTCAGCCGTGCCGTGACCCGCACGCGGTCGGCCGAGCGCTGAACCCGGCCGGTGACGAGGTAGCGCGCGCCCAGCTGCCCGGCGATCGCCTGCTGATCCGCACCGGGGTCCTTGTAGGCCGAGCTCGAGTTTCGGCCGACAACGGAGAGCAGCGGCGAGCGGGCTAGGGCGATCAGGATCTCGTCGGTGATGCCTTCAGCGAACCAGTCCTGGGCCGGGTCGCCGCCGGCATTCTCGAAGGGCAGCACCGCGAGCGTCGGCGTTCCGCCAGATGCCGACGGGATGAAAAAGCCCTGCCAGGCGAGGAGACCGGTGGCGACGATAATGACGCACACCGCGGCCGCGGCCAGCGCCACGAAGCGGCGCCCAAGCCGCGGGCCCGGCTTCAGCCGCGCCACGCCGGTGAGCCTGAGTGCGTAGACCCGAACCGGTCGGCGGATGCTCTTGAGCTGGCGCTCGCCGGCGAAGTCCAGTGCCACATCCAGCTTGCCGCCGAGCTGGTCATGGACCTCGCCCGAGACGAGCACGCCGCCACGCGGGCAGAGCTGCTCCAGCCGCGCCGCAACATTGACGCCGTCGCCCATTAGGTCGTCGCCCTCGATCACGACGTCACCCAGGTGGACGCCGATGCGCAGCACGATCCAGTTGCCCGCTGCTGCCTCGATCGGCGTGCCTGCCAGATCGCCCTGGATGGCGGCGGCGCAGGCTACGGCATCGACCACGGAGGCGAACTCGACCAGCACGCCATCGCCCATGACTTTGACGAGGCGGCCATGATGCGCGGCGAGGCGGGGCTCCAGAACCCGGGCGCGCAGCTCCGCAAGAGCGGCGAGGGTGGCACTTTCGTCGGCCTCCATTTGGCCGGAGAAGCCGACCACGTCGGTGACCATGATGGCGGAGAGCCTGCGATGAACCGGGCCCACGGCGTGCCTGTCGGTTGCTCTAACCCCGGCTCGTTACAGCCGGGTGGGTCGCGATTCCGTTGGCGACAGCCTTGAGCCTCGGACAGCGATCGAACACATCGTTCGGGATATCGTCGATGATGCCGCTGCTGAGCCACCGATCCGCCATGTAGAGCTTGATGTCGGCGACACTCGGGCGCTCGCCGCCGACAAACGGGCCCTCACCGATAAGGCGTTCCACGCCGCGTCCCCATTGCGGGATGAAGTCCACGGCGAGCTGCTGGCGTGCCGCCTTCTTTTCCGTCGCATCCTGGATGCGCATCGTCGGCGAGATCTTGTGGCGCAGGTCCTCGACCGCATCCATCAGGGCATCGTGGCGCGCGGCTTCGAACGGCTCTTGCGGATGCAGGTCGTGGAGGCGGCCGATGAGCCGCAGGATCGCATTGGTCTGGCTGAAGACCCCATGGCCCTCGACCTCGAGAACGGGCACCGACCCGAAGGGCAGGTCGGGCTTCAGCTTCAAGAACGCCTCACGGTCGACGCGATTGTCGTCGAACGCCTGACCAGCGATCTTGAGTGCCAGGCGAACCTCCTCGCCCCGGCTGCCGGCGATATCGAAATAGGTGACCCTGAACTCGGCCATAGGCCCTCCTCCTCGCCGCAGCCTCGATGCGCCGGCGTGTGTCCGGTGTCTTAGTCATTCTCCGGGCCCGCCGCCAATACGAACAGCGCCGGACGGCAGGGCAGGGCGATGGTGGAAATGAATCGCAAGCGGTGCGCGCTCGCTTTGGGCAACGGTACCTCAGCGGCATCACGGCAGCTGACACGGTCACCGCGTTTCTCGGGACCAGTGCGAGCGGTCACCAGCAGCTCCCTCGAGCTGCAGCTCTACCGCTTTCCATTCGCTGCGGCCGTGCTGCTCGAGGCCGGCAAGACCTACCTACTTGCTGCCGTCAATGCCTCCGGATCCGCCACCACCGTCAATCGGGTCGGCGTCATCTCCCGTGGTGGCAGCTCCGGCTGGGACCTCAATGCGCCCGGTGAAACTATCTGGGGCACGCCACAGCTCGACAGCATTGGTCTTGGTGTCGGACAGGCGCCGGCAGCGTTCGGGACGGGGAAATTCCTGATGGCGATCGAAGGCAGCATTACTTAACAGCGTGTTGCGGAATTGGGCTTTCAGCGATTCGCCGTTGCGATGATCAAGCAGGCGCCAGCGACTGGTAGCGGTTCGTTTTCGGTGAGCATGGCGATCCAGACGGCCAGATAAGCCTCGTCGAGGGGCATGCAGACCCACAAGACGGTCGGATGGGCTGCAGCCCATCGCCTGGGCGTTCCGGAACCGGTCAGCAGCCGCATGATCGAGCCCCAGATTGTAGCCGGCGATGTGGATCAGGTAGCGTTTTTGAACGTTGTCGCGGCCGCGCAACCAGGTTCGGCGCATGCCGCCGCGGTCGAGGGTCAGCGCGAAGGCGCGCTCGACGATCTCGGCTCTGAGCTTGAAGGCTTGCTTGGCGACGCCCGAGAGCAGCCGGCGGCGGTTGGCGTAGACGGCGTTTCTGGCCTGGTCGTCGCCATGCCAGCGCAGGATGCCACCCTTGCCGGTCGGTGGTGTCGGCTCGGCGATGCGGGTTTTCCAGGGGCTGTCGTGGAGTTCTTTCAGGCCATCACGGCTGTGGTAGCCCTTGTCGGCGACCAGCTCCGCGGGCGCCTCGGTCGTCGGTGCGCAGTTCGATCGCTGCCAGGTTCCGCGTCGTCTCTTCGAGCGTCTCCGGCAGGGTCTTGGTATCGCCGCGGTCGGCGTGATGGACGGGAGCGGCGAGAACGGCGCCGGTGTCGAGATCGACGGCATGCTCGGGCTTGTAGGCCAGCCTGGTGCGGCCGTCCTTCATCCGGGCGATGCGGGCATCACTGTCGGTCGGGCTCTCCCAGTCCTCGTTCGACAGCTTCTTGCCGGGCCGTCTTGCGATCGAGCCGGATCAGGTCGTCCGCCGTCGGCGTCTCGATGCCGCTCTCGCTGCCAGCCGCTTCAGCATCTCCCGATAGCCTTCGCCCGTCTCCCGGCGAACGATGGCACGCAGCGCGGCATTCGCTTCCATCGTCGAGGCATCGACCCCGATCCGCGCGCCCTTGATCAGCCCGTGCTCGGCCAGCCGCTGCAGCACCCAGGCGAAGACCTCGTCATGCACCTCCAAAGGCAGACGCGAGCGGGTCCGCGACAGCCAGGAATGATCCGGCACCCGCTCCCGGCTCGCCAGACAGCAGGAACTCGCGCAGGCTCAGGCTGTCCGCACAACGCCACTCGATCCCCCGCTCGCTGTCGATCCCCTCGAAGTAGCCCACCAGCAGCATGCGGAAGTAGCGCCCGGGCGGCAGCGACTTGCGACCCCGGGCCACCGACGAATAATGCGGCTGGCAGAGCGTCTCGACATGCCGGTCGAAACCGGCACCACGCAGGATCTCCTGCAGCCGGTCGTAGAACGGATGGCCCTGCGACCGTGGCAGCTCCGACCAGCTCAACAAAAGCTCGCTCTGCCGCTCTGTCTGCCGACCCAACGCCATGCCGTCCCTCCCTGCCGTCCCACTGTCACCGAATCACCATCAGGCGGATTTCGTCAACACGCTGTTAAGCGCGACGTTGAAAGAGAGGCCGGATAACAAGGGCCACTAATTGACAATCGGTGGTCAGCACCTCGAAGGTGAGCGGCAGAGCGTCCAGATCGAACTCAGTGGCGGCCGCGTCTACCAAATAGTGAGTGTTCGGCGGAAGCGCCCTAGCCGAGGTCCGCGCCTCTCAGCTGCGTAGCCATGGCTGCGCAACTGGCTAATCGATCTTCAACCAGACGGGAACGCACGGACGCTCTCCGCCAACCCTGGATGTTGTCTGATCGACCATTGCTGGCTACTTGGAAATATGAGCTGCAGGCAGAATACGTGCTGAAGCAAAGAAAAATTTCTGCTAAGAAAAACGGCCAACTAAATCAGGGAAGGAAAACTCTATGCACATGGTAACGCGAACCTATTCCGGCCCCGGTGCCAAGGAGCTGTTCGACCTCCTCGAGCAGCGCAAGGATGACGTCAAAGTCGTAATCGGTGCGGTCCACGGCATCAAGTCATACGCGATGGCCCGCACGCATGATGGCGGCCAGACCGTGACGCTCTGCAACGACAAGGCCGGCACCGACGAAAGCGTCCAGATCGCCGCGGCCTGGATCAAGAAGAACGCCCCGGACCTCAAGGTCCAGGCGCCCGTGGTCGCCGAGGGCGAGGTCATCGAGACCTTGAACTAGCAGCCACAGGGGCGGGCAGCCCATAGCAGTCCGCAGTTGCCCCCCACCATCGGTCACCTCGGTTGCAACCAGCAGGCGCGGTGATTGCTCGTGGATGGCCCAAGAGGTCACCTTCCGTTCCGATCTCTTGGCCCTTCCGTCACGACCCCACCGACGCCCAACGCCCGCGGCACCGTCGGGCTCCGGCATCCCCACTGCCGCAGCCCGGCGCCATACTCGCCTGAAATCGACCGCCGATCCACAGTATGGGCAAAGGGACGAACGAGACGGGATCCCACCAGTCGTCGGGGAGGCTGAAGTCCTAAGGTTGCTGGAAAATGGGTTGGGGGTACGAGGCGGCGCTGGGCGCCACCGGCGTCACCCCCGGCAGCTACGGCGACGGCGGCAACGTCCCCCGCGTCACCGTCGACGCCCAGGGGCGGATCACCAGCCTCGCCACCCTGCCGGTGACCGGCGGCGGCGGTGGCGGCAGCAGCGGCGGCTTTGTCTCCGGCGCCACCGGCACGTTCGGCTCCGGCTCGACCTCGGCCTACGCCACCAAGGGCCTGCTCTTCATTCCCGACCAGTCGATCCTGGTGAGCCACCTCCGCGCCTACATCGACGCGACCAGCATCGGCGAGGACCACTACGCCCAGATCGCCGAGGTCAGTGGTGTCACCGCGGCCGACACGGTCACTGGCGGTGCTCGGCACCAGCAGCACGCTCGCCAGCAGCTCTCTGGAGCTCCAGCTCACCGCTTTCCGTTCGCCACGGCCGTGCTGCTCGAGGCTGGCAAGACCTATCTGCTCGCCGCCATCAATGCGTCGGGCTCGGGCACCGCCGTTAACCGGGTCGCCGTCATCTCCCGCGGCGGCAGCTCCGGCTGGGACCTCAATGCACCTGGGGAGACGGTCTGGGGAACACCACAGCTCGACAGCATCGGGCTCGGTGTTGGGGAGGCACCGGCGGCGTTCGGCACCGGGAAGTTCTTGATCGAGGTGGAGGGAACGATCGTTTGAAGCCACTCGTTCCAGTGCTTCAGGTTCCTGATTTAATCGGCATGGTCATTGACGTGCGCACCTTAGTGCTGGTGCCAGCGAGTACACCATCTCGCCGACACTCAGTTGCCAGATCGACTACGCCATCGAAATGCATCGACCGTGAAACACGTCTACCTGCCGCAGCTTGGCGAGAATCTTCTTCGCCGTATTAGGCTTCCTGGCCAACTCGGGTCCTCCTCGTTCCTCAATCTAGTGATGGACCAATTCACAGGGGGAGCATCATGGCTAGCCCGGCCGTGGCGACCGCCACGTCTATGCCGCGCGCAGCCGTTTCGTGCCGGACTCCATCCTCGATCGCTTCACCAGCATCGGCTGGCCGCCGGTCGCCGCCGACGCCGTGAGCGGGCCGGCGCCCGGCATCCGCACCGACGTCAAGGCGCGGATGCGCGACATGTGGAGCTCAGCGGCGAGGCCCGAGCAGCGGCTGCCGCCCGGCCGGAGCCGCTTAATCCTCGACGATCGTCCAGCCTTCGCCTGGATCATAGGCATCGATCGTGGCTGCCAGCTCGGCGGTTTCCTCGCCGAGATCGGCCTCGTAGAGGTCGCCCAGATGGTTGATCATGAAGGTCATGATGCCCGAGTTGTCGTAGTCGGCCGGCCAAGCCAGGAGCCCGTAGCCGGTCAGCAGGCGGCCGTTGACCATGTAGTCGTAGGCACCGCCCGGCGCCGCGTCGCCCTGTTTCGTCAGGATCTTGAAGTTGTAGCCGTAATAGGCCTCGCCGGACTGGTAGTAGGCGAGGTAGTCGGCTTCGTCGGCGGCGAGCGGCCCGAGCGGGCTCGGCGGCTCGTCGGCGGCCGTGGGCCAGAACAGGCCGTCCCGCTGGCCGTCGCTGCTGATCAGGCGCTGCGCGAACTGCAGAACGCCGTCATCGTCGTAGTCGGCCGCTGAATAGAGCTCCTGTGCCGCCACATAGGCGCGCGCCGCCGCGATGACCGCGAGCTCGTTCTCGCCGATGCGCCGGTCGATGATCTCCTCGAGCCCGGCCTCGGTGTCGAAGAACCAGCCATCGGCGCCACGCGCGAGCGGGATCGGCATCGGCCAGCCGGCCCGGCCGAGCAGCACCTCGTAGGTGTCGGGCGTCTCGCCCGGGGCCACGAGCAGCGCTTCGGCGGCGGCGTTGCGTGACGCATCGAGCGTTTGGCGAACCGTCGCCGGGTCGCCGCCGATCAGCTCGTCTTGATACTCGTCGCCCAGGAGCTCGAGCAGCTGGCCTGAGCCCGCGGGCGCGAACAGCGCCTCGCGGAAGGCCTCGAGCGCCGCCTCGGGATCGGCAAAGGTCGGCTGCTGCGCCAGCGCCGACCCGCCAAGCAGCACGCTGCCCGCCAGACCGGCGGCCAAGGTCAACTTTCCGAATTTGCTCATCGATGCACTCCTCAGCCGCGCTTCTTGCCGCGGCTCTTCTTGCCACGATTGGATTTTGCCTTGGCCTTCTGCTTGCCGCCTTTCTTCGCGCCCAACGCCTTCTTGCCACCTGCCGCCACCTCGCTGGGCGAGCTGGCGCTGCGGCGCCTGGCCGCGCTTGGTCGCTGCCTTCTCGCGGCTCTGCTTGCCGCGGCTGGCATCCTTCTTGGTCTGGCTCGGCCGCTTGACGTTGGCGACGGCGCCCTTCTTCTGCTTGGGTGCCTTGAGCGCCGGTGCTGCGCGCTTGTCGCGGCTCTGAACCTTGGCCGAACGCTCCCGGTCGCGCTGTGGCAGGCTGACATCGCGACGCTGCTCACGCTGGCGGCTCGCGTCGCGGCTCTTGCTCGGCAGGGCGGCGATCTGCGCATCGCGGTCACGTCGCTCGGAGCGGCTGCGATTGCGGTTGTTGCCGTCGGCGCGATCGCGCCGGTCGCGCAGATCCTGGTTGACGCGCTTCTTGGTGTCGCGATCGAGGTTCAGTCGGTCGCCACTGCCGCCGACGACGATGGTGCTGTCCTCGATGTTGATGTCGTTGCGGCGGTTGTTGTTGCCGCCACCATTATTGTTGTTGTCGTCATCGTCGAAGATGGCGTAGCCGAGCAGGCCGCCGACCGCGGCACCACCGAGGAAGGTTCCCGTCGTTCCCCAGAACGAGCTCGACGGCTGGGCATAGGCCACCGGCGGTGGCGGTGCGGCGTAGACCGGCGGCTCGGCGTAGGTCGGTGCCGCTGCGGCATAGCTGGAGGCGTAGGGATCGACAGCGGCGGGGATTCGACGTACTCGGTCGCCTGGTCGACATACTCGGCCTCGGCGACGGCCTCCTCCCCGCCAGCGGCCGCCGCCTCGTTCTCGGCCTGCTCCCGCTCGGCCACCTCGGCCTCGCGCGCGGCGAGATCGGCCTCGCGCTGGGCCAGCGCTGCCTCCCGCTCGGCGACGTCGGCGTCGCTCTCGACGCTTGCCTCGTCGCTCGCCGCCGCGTCGGCCGTTGCCGCTGCCGGCGGTGCGTCGCTCACCGGCTCGAGCGACTGGAGCAGGGCGACGCCGTCATACTCGGGGATCGCCATCAGCTCTTCGGTGGTCGGGCGGATCTGCACGATCCCTTCCTCGACGATCACCTCCTGGACGTCGTTGGTGGCCAGCACGCCCATGGCATAGGCGCCCTGGCGGAGGTCCTGGATGGCATCCTGGACCGCCTCCAGCTCGTCATAGACGGCGTCGCCCATGGCCTCGGTCCAGTCGAGATGGTCGTTCATCTCGGTCAGGATCGAGGGGTAGCTGAGCAGGCCGTAGAGCGACGGATCCCAGTCCTCCGACGGCTCGAGCGTCTGGTCCTCCTGGTAGCGCTGGATGAACCGGTCGGCCTGGACGACGTCGACCGGGAACAGCGATGCCTGCAGGATCACCGCGAGCAGCGGGTCGGGAAAGAGCGCCACCGGCGCCACGAGCGCGCGCACCTCGTCGTCGACGACCACGATGTCGGTCGACACTTCCGCCGCCGCCGGGTCGGCTGCTGGGTCGGGCGCGGTGGCTTCCTGCGCGCCGAGCGGCGTCGATAGCGCCAGCAGTGCAGCGATGCACAGCCCAGGCCATGCGCCCTGCCACATCAGTCTCAAAGTGGCCATGGTCACCTCCCTTACCGCATCAGGCTCTCGTCGGTCTCGCGCCAGGTGCAGCGCTCTGCCACGATCGGCGCCACGTTGGGGTTGCCGGCGCCGCTGGCGATCAGGGCACCGACCCGCTCATCGGGGCCGTAGCCGATATGCGCGCCGAGCGGGTTGGCGACCTCGCCGAGCCCCAGGAAAGAGTTCACCGCGGCGACGTTGATCGTGACGTTCGTGACGCTCGGGCAAAGCCGCGACTCGATGTACTTGTTGGCGAACTGATCCGGCACCGGGTAGCTCATCAGGTCGTTGGGGTCGGAGAAGGCGATGATCCGCGTCTGCTCCAAGAAGCGCCCGGGTTTCGTGGGGTTTGGCCCGCAATAGGCTGCATTCTGCCCGACCACTTGCTGGCCCTCGCGCCCCGCCTCGAGCAGCGGCAGCTGGTTGGACAGCATGAACACCTGGAGATCGCTCCGGGCGAGCTCGTCGGCGAACTCTGCGAGCTTCGGGTCGGTGCGAATCGGCAGATCGGCCATGCTCTGCAACGCATCGAGGGTCGCCCGGCTGCCGAGGCTGTGGGTGATGATCACCATGTCGTCAACGGCGAAGCGGCTGCCGAACGCGGGCAGGTTCGGCCCACACGCCGTATTCTCGGTGAGCTCCGGCAGCTCGCCCCAGCTCCTGGCCGCCATCCAGCAGACCGACTGGGAGACCGAGGCCAGGATCGGCTCGCGCTTCGACCCGGCATAAGCCAGCGGGTCAGGGGCGATATCGTTGACGAAGGTGCGCATCGCCTGGTTCACTGCCGCGCGACGCAGCACGTAGTCCTGCTCCTTGTCGAAGGCGAGCAGGTCCTTGTCCGACTGCGTGATCGGCGACCAGGTCAGCTCGTAGAACAAGAGGTCGCGCCGGCGCTCCGCATCGGTGAGGCGTGAGATGTTGATCTCGCCCAGGTCCTGGTCGGGAAACTCGCGGATGGGCGATCACGATCCGCTTTTGCCGCGGCGCCCGGATCATCCAGGCCGAGCGACGTCGCGACGTTGTTGCGCAGTGCCGTCCCGTCCCCCGGCACATGGGTGCCGATGCCGTGGACGTAGAGAACCTTGACCTCGGGTCGGCCGGTTTCGCCTTCGCTGAAGGGCGGCAAGCGGTCCTGGGCCTCGAGAAAGGGCTCGATGCCGGGGAATGGACGGCCCTCAACCTCGCAGCTGCGTGTATCCTCGGTGGGCTCGCTCGAGCCCTCCAGCACCGCCTGGGTCACGCCCCGACCGAAGCCCTCGCATCCCACGATCGCGAGCAGGGCTATCAGTGCAAGTCCGGTGCGAGTTCTGGTTCGCATTTCCATCCCCTTGATAGCCCCATACTGGCGCGAATTGCGCGCCGATCCCACTGTCGCTTGGCGAGTTTGGTGTTGGCGAGTGGTGCCCAAATTCAATCTTCCTGTTCACGGCTGACGGTGCGAAAGCCGATATGTTTGGAGCCGAGATCGGGCTCTTGCGGTCGACGTGCCGCCGGCCGGTAGCGCAGGCAGAAATTGGGTGCACAGAGCCAAGACCCGCCCTTGACCGTCACCTGCGGCATGCCCGTCGGGCTGTAGCGGGCGGAAAGCACGGCATCTGGTCCCTGCGGATCGATCGCCGGCTCGTCGAAGTGGCCGGGCAGGTAGTAGTCGCGTGCGTATTCCCAGACATTGCCCGCCATGTCGAAGAGGCCATAGCCGTTCGGCTCGTAGCAGCCGACCGCCGCCGTCCCGTGATGACCATCCAAGGCCTCGTCGGTGACCGGAAAGCTGCCCTGCCAGCTATTGGCCTTCCAGCCCTGAACTGGATCGTAGCTGTCGCCCCAGGCGTAGGTGGCGCCATCCAGCCCCCCGCGCGCCGCGAACTCCCACTCGGCCTCGGTCGGTAAATCACGGCCAAGCCAGCTCGCCCAGTGTCCTCCCCAGGCCGTCGCGTCAGGACGACGCCATCAGGCTGACCTGATATCCCCCGTTTGGTCGTGCTGGCAGGGCTACTTTCTGCCGAGCACCATGCCGACGATCGCCGTCAGGATGCCGCCACCGGCGGCGCCGCCGACGAGCTGGGTGATGATCGCGCCGATATCGAGGCCGCCGGAGGTCGCCGCCGCAGCGGCGTCGGCCGCCGCGCCAGGATCACCGCCGCCGAGCAGCGCACCGAGGATCGAGCCGCCGGCAATGCCGCCGATCGCCCCGGAGATCAGCTTGGGCAGCAACGCCATGCCGATGCTCTTGATGGCCTGGCCGGCGATGCCGCCGCCGACCATGCCGGCGATGGCCTGGAGAACGAGACCGATGATCATCTCCATGACGACGCGTTTCCTTCCTACAGTTTAGCTTTTGATCGAAAAAGCGGGAGCGGCGACGATCGCCGCTCCCGAGTCTCCGTAGACAACCCTGGCGCCAGTATGCACTGTTGGCCCCAGAGATCCTTCCCCTCCGGGACACGGCGGGGAAAGCTGGGCGAGGCGACAACGACCGAGTGGCTCCTTGGTCGGATCCCGGGCCGGCCACCGTGGCTTGCGCACAAACTGAACTTCAGCTTGATCTTTATCAGTTGCTGCCGGTGCCGCCGGTCTGCAGTGCCTCGAGGGCACGGTCTATGGTGAAGCTGCCAGGCTTCTGCCGCGGCGGATAGTCTTCGAATGTCGCGAGGAACTGCCCGACGAATGCCTGTGCCGGGCCCATCAGGTAAGTCCGCTCGAGCCGCCACCTCGGGTAGTCGACCGACTCGTGGTCGGCGGCCTCGAACGGATCGGCGTAGAGATCGAAGATCTTCGGCAGCCGAAGCGCCACGAACGGCTCCTGCCAGACGTCGAAGCCGTGCGCCCGCTGCTCGGCGAAGACCACTTTCCAGCGGTTGTAGCGGAGGTTCAGCAGCGACCCGTCGTCGGAGAAGTAGAAGAACTCGCGGCGCGGCCCCTCGTCCGTCTCGCCGGCGAAGTAGGGGAGGAAGTTGTAGCCGTCGAGATGGACTTTGGTGTTGTCCTCGCCGAACGGCGTCTCGGTCAGCATCCGCTCCTTCATGTCGGTGTCGCCGAGCGCGGCCATGATCGTCGGGAACCAGTCGAGGTGGCTGATGATCTGGTTCGACTGACGCCCCGCCTCGATCACGCCGGGCCACTTCACCAAGAGCGGAATCCGGAACCCACCCTCCCAGTTCGAGTTCTTCTCGTTCCGGAACGGTGCCGTGCCGCCGTCCGGCCACAGGAACTTCTCCGCACCGTTGTCGGTCGAGTACATCACTACCGTGTTGTCGGCGATGCCGAGCTCCTCCAGCTTGTCGAGCAGTTGGCCCACATGGCCGTCATGCTCGACCATGCCGTCGGGATAGATGCCGAGGCCGGTGACCCCCTGGCTCTCTTCCTTCAGCCGCGTGAAGATGTGCATGCGGGTGGAGTTCCACCACAGGAAGAACGGTCTGTTCTGCTCGACGGCACGCTCCATGAAGTCGATGGCACCCGCGGTCACCTCCTCGTCGATGGTCTCCATGCGCTCCCGTGTCAGTGGCCCGGTGTCCTCGATCTCGCCGTCGGCGGTGGCCCGCAGCACCCCGCGTGGCCCGAAGCGCTCGGCGAAGGTCGTGCCGTCGGGCAGCTCGAAGTCGGCCGGATAGTCGACGTTCTCCGGCTCCTCCTCCGCGTTGAGGTGGTAAAGATTGCCGAAGAACTCGTCGAAGCCGTGGTTCGTGGGAAGGTGCTCTTCGCGGTCACCGAGATGATTCTTGCCGTACTGGCCGGTCATGTAGCCCTTGGACTTCATGTACTCGGCGATCGTCGGATCGCGCGGGTCCATCCCCTCGCTCGCGCCTGGCAGGCCAACCTTGAGCAGACCCGTGCGGAAGCCCGACTGCCCGGTCATGAACGACGCCCGGCCTGCGGTGCAGGACTGCTCGCCATAGGCGTGGGTGAAGAGCATCCCTTCATCCGCGATTCGGTCAATATTGGGCGTCTCGTAGCCCATCATCCCCTGATTGTAGGCGCTGATGTTCCAGTAGCCGATGTCATCGCCCCAGATCATCAGGAAGTTCAGCGGCTGTTCCTGTGCCGAAGCCGCGCCCGGCAAGACCAGCGCTGCGGCGACCAAGGCACGCTTGAGCACTTGATTGACTGGTTGCATTTCGACGTCTCCCTGGAGCCGTTGCCGTGCCAAGTGCTGTCTTGGCAACATTTCGAATTCTTGCCTGTTGGGTGAGCAATTTGCCTATTGCGCGTTGTCCTGCCAAATTGCGGGGAGCGTGGCTATGCCGGATGTATCAGTAGCGCTCGACATGGCGCAGAGGCGCTCCGCATGCCGATACGGTTCGAGAAGCTGGAAGATCTTCAGCGTGCGGTCAGTGGCACGCTGCTGTCGGTGCGGCAGTTGTCACCTCTGCCGTTGCGTGGCTGGGCCGAGCATGCGCAAGCCGGCGACATCCTCGTCTCCGCCGGTTGGGCGAGTGGCTCGGTCGAGACCCGTGGCGCGCTCTCCGAGACGCTGACGACGCTTGCGGTCACCTGCAGCACCGGCGGCACGATTCGCCATTTCGGCAGACCCTCGGCGGCGCAAGCCTTCGTACTCTTCCCCCGCGGACACGACCACGACGCCTTCTACCCCGGCACGACCGACTACCTGACGCTGTCGATCGACACCAACGCGCTCCTGACGCTCGCCGATCGCGAGGAGATCGGCATCGATCGACGCCGGCTGCTCGTTCCGGCGTCCGTGGCGCTGCCGCAGCCGCTGCGTGACCCGGCTCACCGGCTGCATCGGACACTCGGTCCGGCCAGCTCGGCGGCCATGGCCCCCGAGCTGATCGGTGACCTTGCGGAGGAGGCCCTCTGCACCGCTATCGAGCAGTTGGTCGGTGGCGAAGCGGCCGATCGCCATGCCCGCACCTGCGGAGCCTACGAGCGCATCCTGGCGCTGGCGACGGCCTATATCGAAGCCGAGGCGTGGCACCGCGTGACGGTACAGGAGTTGTGTGAGGTATGCGGCGTGTCGCGGCTGCGCTTGAATCGCGCCTTCCGCGCTACGTTGGGGATGCCGCCGTCGGAATACATGCGGCTCGTTCGCCTGAACGGCGCTCGCTGCGATCTCTTGGCCAAAAGGGCACCCGAGCTGGCGAAGGTCACCGAGATCGCTACCAAGTGGGGCTTCGACGAGCTCGGTAAGTTCGCCGGCTACTATCGTCGTGCCTTCGGCGAGAGACCGTCCGAAACGCGCACGATGCAGCATCGCGCAGCTGAAGAACGTAGCATGCCTCTGCTCTGAGAAGGTCAGTGAAAGGCCGAGTGCCGGTCCGCACATAGTCGCGTCCCATTCGGACAGACCACAGCCATCGCCATCATCTTTGGCCTGGGAAGGCGCGCGATAGCCGGCGACGAATATCGCGTTCTTGTTGCCGCCGTTGAGTCCGAAACGTTAGCGGATCCACCTGGCTGCCTGCCGCTTCAGGTCAGAGCCCAAACCGCCGACATCGCCGAATGCCGTCAGGCTCCACCGCGGCGAAAAGAGTAGGAGCCTCGGTCTGCAGGGACGGTCCCGTTGGCGCTTGGGTTGAATTGAGCATGCTTGATGATCGCGGGGAGCGGTCATTGCCGACGACGATACTTTTGACGAGCACGATACCGGCATGCTCCATTCCGAGAGTCAGAGGGTGTGGCCCGCGGTTTGTGACTTGCTGACCCGCTAACCTGCCTCAGGCACTTCGGTCAAAACTGGATCGAGGTGCCGAGGATCGGGCCGTGCTGGGTGACGTCCCACTCGAAGTTGCCGTGGTCGTATTTGGTGTGCAGCGCCCGATAGCCGAGCGAGAGGACGGTATCGCGGCCGAACAGCTGCGTCCGGTAGGCGAGATAGCCCTGCACGTTCCACGAGTAGTCGGAGCCGGCAACGACGCCGCCGACATCCGCCGCACCCGCCAGCAGCCAACGCTCGGTGAGATCGACCCCGAACCGTGTGCCGACGACAGGATCGACCCAAGTTTCGTTCTCCTCGAACTGCCGCCCGCCGCGCACCTCCAATTCGACCCGCAGATAGTTGAGGCGGGCACCGACATAGGGCTCCAGCGCGAACCGCAGCGGCTGACCGCTGGCGGTCGCACCGTATTGCCAGTCGACCACGCGATAGAACGGGCCAGCGAAGAGCTGGGCCAGATCCGATGTGGTGTCGATGTCGAAAGGTCCCACCGAATTGTCCGGCGAAACGCGGGTGAAGACACCATTCATCGCAAAGCCAAAGCGCCCCTTGCGGGCGGTCGCCAGCACCATGCCGCCGAACGAGAGATCCTTGAGCGCGTCCTTGAAGGGGACGTCGACGTCGGCCTTGAGGCCACCGACCGTGGTGTTGCCGTCGAGCGAGATCATCCAGAGATAGGGGGCCACGGCGAACCGCCAGCGATCCTCGGACGGCAGCTCGGTGGTCGCTTCCTGGGCCGGCGCGGCGGTGGCCAGAAAGATCCCGCCGACAAGCGCGGTGGCGGCGAGACGTGATGCTACTGTCATGACGATTTCCTGCGTGGCCGCGGAGCAACGCGGTTTCCATTGAAGCGATGTTAAATCTCCGGCGCGGCGGCCCTGTCAATCCGAAAGGATCGACGTACGCCTGCGGTGCGGCTCTGACGCAGCGCCGGCGTCGATGGCGCAATGCCCTGTCAGGCGGCGGCGCTTGCTGCAGGATTCGAGTTTCGGACCAGCGCCTCGATGCGGCGGGCGACCAGCTCGAGCTCGTCGCTGGCGACGTTGGCCGAGGGCGGCGGCGGCGTGGTGCCGCGCGCCGCGAAACACTTGGCGACCAGCCCGTCCTGGAAGGCCTCGAAGTCGCGGATCTGCATCGGCAGGCCGAGCCGGGCCAGGCCGTTGGCCAGGCCCTTGAGCGGGCCGGTGGAGAGCCGCCGCAACGCGCGTCTGCGGCCGCGGTCGAGGCCGCCCCACCAGCGCGTGGCGAGCGGGATGATGCCGAGCGGCAGGCCCTGGCGTGCCACCTCGGTCTGCATCGAGATGCTGTCCGCGGTGACCAGTGCCGCATCGGCCATGCCGAGCAGCGCCGCGTAGGGATTGCCGGCCGCCGCATCACCCCAGGCGAAGAGCCGGGCACTGGGCGGCAGGCCGGCGCGCAGGCCCTCGACCACGGCCTGGGGGGTGCGCCGGCTGGTGACGACGAAGGCGGTGCCGCCCTGCCGCTCGCCGATGTCGCGGACCGCCGCCAGACGAGCTACTCCGGACAATTTGTCCTGAAGACGGCGCAGATCGCGCTCAATCTGTTGAAGCAATCTCTTGGCAACTCAGAAGTGACCAAGGGCAGCCCTTCTCGCTCTGTCTTGTGCTCTTGGCGAACGCACTCTGGCTATGGAACCGGCGTCAGCTAGGCAATGTCGGTTCACGAACCGCTTTTCACACTTTCGTCCGCGTTCTATTTTAGCTACGAAACCTTTTCTGGCGCCCGATCTTACAATGCGCCGCCAGCGATCGATGATCAAGTTTGATTGAACCGACAAAACGTGAGGACAACGTCGTGGCAATACGAACAGTGTTTCTGAACTTCTTGGCCTTGGGCCTGTTGGCGGTTTCCCTCGCCGCTTGCGGCGACACCTGGGAAGGCGTCAAGCAAGATACTGGCGAAAATCTCGAGGCGACCGGTGATGCGCTCGAGGACGCCGGCGAAGCCGTCAAGCCGGGCTCCTAAGTTCGCGGGAGCGGCGCCGCTGGCGTCGCTCCCCGGCTCGGACAAGCCTGATCACCTGCACCAGGGTTGGCGCCGAGCGTTGCATAGTCGCGCGAGATCCTCAGCGACGAGTAAGTGGCTGATCGACCGACCTATAGAACTACGGTCCGCAGCTTGCGGTCATAGCGGTTCACATCGCGACGGCCGGTCGGCGGCTGAAACTGTCCGGCATTGGGCATCGCCTGCAGCCGCTACGTCCCTCCGTTACGATGCTGCGCCTCCAGCGTGCAACGGACGCTCGCGTCTCAGGCGCGTCGATAACGGCGATCCGGATTTATTGTGCCGCGGGTGACGAGGTGGCGCTGGATGTTGAACTCGTTGTAGACGACGGCGCGGACGGCGCGCAAGCATTGCGCCGATCCCGGCGAGCGCGAGCCACGGTGCTGACGGTCTCGCTATCGCGTCGGCTGATGCGACACCTCCGCCTGCTTGTTAGGACCTCCCGTCGGCGACATGGCGGTCGGCCAAGCCCCCATATCGAAGAGCGGAGAGCGGTGCCGTAGAATCGAAGCTGGTCCGTGACCACGGCAACCGGCACGTAGCCCTGTCGCTTCAGGAGTCTGCCGCAGAAGCTCGATCGCCGCATGTCGATCTCGCCGCGGCCGGACAATCAAGTCGAGCATTTCGCCTTCGTCGTCGACGGCGCGCCAGAGATAGTGGATCTGGCCGTCGATGTGGACCAAGAACTCTTCAAAGTGCCAGCGCGCCGAGGGCCGTGGCTGTCGCAGGCAAACCTGCTTGGCATCGACCGCGCCGAACTTCAGCACCCAGCGCCGGACGGTCTCGTAGGAAGCGTCGATGCCGCGCCCGGCGAGTAGGTCTTCGACGGGCTTGAAGTCTGGCTCAAGGCCAAACTGCCGCGCATCTCCGGCAAACCCGGGGCGGTTCAAGTCATTGCCATGCGCGCGCTTTGCTTCGGCCTTGAGTTCGAGCTTGCGCATCTTCATCGCGACGAAGGCGGGGCGGGCCGAAAGGTACGGGTTCGTCTTTGGTCAGTAAATGCCAGATCAGCACGGCGATCTTCCGTCCTGTGGCGACCGCTGCTGCCTTTGCGCCTTTCTTGTCCTTGAGGGCAGATGTGAGTGATGACGATCAAACGGGGCCGCTACCGGGACACCCCGAGGCATTGTCCGGGTCTTGATCTCGATAACGTCATGGGGATCCGGCCAGCGGACTTCATCCGGGCCAGCGGTCAGCTGCACCGCGCAACAGGCCGGACGCATGGCCGCACCCTGCGACCATCGAAAACGCTCAAGTCAACCCGCGCGCCAAAGCGGCCGTCCGCGCAAGACAGAGCCGGTGGATCTCTTCAGCGCGGGCGGCTCCTCCGCACGTTCCGGATGGCCCGCTGGGGCGTCGGCGCGTCGACTGCTGTCGACGTCGCCTCGGTGCCCCTTGCTAGAGGCAAGTCACCACTGGCCGTTCGCGGCGGCGTCGTGGTTCTCGCCCTCGGTCGTCCTGACGGGGGCACTATCGCCATAGATGTCGTAGTCGAAGTGCTGGCGGCGGATCGCGTCATGTGTGCCGTTCGCCAGAATGGTCTCCCAGCGCCTCGCGCAGCCGACCGAGCAGCTCGTCGTTGCCTTTGCGCACCGCAATACCTTCGCCATATCCGAACCACCTCGGATCATCGAGCGGCGGATCGACGAATGTCGAAACCTGTCCCGAGCTCGGTCTTGAGGAAGCCCTCGATCAGGGAGATGTCATCGCCGAGCGCCAGGTCGAGGCGGCCGAGCGCCAGATCGACGAAGACCTCGTCCGAATGGCCGTAGCGCCGGATCGAGACGACGTCGGCAAGGGTGCTCGACAGATAGCGGTCGTGGGTGGTCTCGCGCTTCACGCCGACGATCTTGCCGGCTAGCTGCTCCACGGACGTATCCTCGACCGTGTCCGGACGCGCCACGTACCGGGTCGTGGCGCGATAGTACCGCTCGGTGAAGTCGACCAGCTCGCGTCGCTCGTCGGTGATCGAGATCGAGGCGACCGCCGCGTCGATGCTGCCGTTCCGCAACCCTGGGATCAGGGCGGGGAAGTCCAGCGGAACGAGCTCGCATGGTGTCTGCATCGTGGCGCAGAGTTCCCTGGCGATTGCCACGTCGAAACCCTGCAACTCGCCCTGCACGTCGGTGAAGCTGAACGGCGGCCGCTCGTTTTGGACCCCGATTCGCAGCGGCGCCTCTTGTCCCTCGGCGATCGGCCCTGCGGTGATCGACCCGAGCAGGACGATCGCCGCGAGAAATGCGCGCATGTACTTCCTCCACATCGAGAGCAGTGCCAGCCGGCGTGTTCGTTGCGTTGCCTACTCCGCGGCCTGCACGCCCTTCTTGGTCCCCGCCGGCTCCTCGGCGGCGGCCGCCTGGACCGCCAGATCGGCCGTCTCGGGGTCGACGCCCGGCGGGACGAAGACCGAAACCTGCCGGCGGGCGAACTCGATCCCGGCGGCGTCGAATTCCTTCTGCACCCGGTGATAGAGCTCGCGGCGGATGACGAACTGCTTGCCCGGCTTGGCCATGAACTTGGCGCGGACGATCATCGCCGAATCGTCCATCTGGAAGACCCCTTGCGACTTGGGTGGATCGAGCAGGTTGGGCCCGAGCTCCTCGTCGGCCATCATATCGGCGCCGATCCGCTTGAAGATCTTCTTCACCTGCTGCATGTCGGTGTCGAAGGGCACCCGGAATTCCAGCTTCATGATGACCCAGTCACGGCTGTAGTTGCTCAGATGGGTAATCTCGCCGAACGGTATGGTGTGCAACGCACCGCGGTGGTGACGTAGCCGCAACGAGCGCACCGAGATGTTCTCGACGGTGCCCTTGACCTCGCCGACATCGACGTACTCGCCGAGGCGAAAGGCGTCGTCCATCAAGAAGAAAACGCCGGAGACGATATCGCGCACGAGCGTCTGAGCGCCGAAGCCGATCGCCAGGCCGACCACGCCGGCGCCGGCGAGCAGTGGCCCGATATTGACGCCGAGCGACGACAGCACGAGCATGGCGACGATCACGGCAAGCGTGATCATCAAGAACTTGCGCAGGAGCGGCAGCAAGGTCCGCAGGCGAGAGGCGCCCTGGCCGCCGCCTTCGCCGCCAGCCTCCGACGGCTCGCCTTCTTCACCGCCATCTTCGATCGCCAGTCGCTGGTCGATCATGGTCTTGGCCAGCTGCCAGACGAAATCCGCCAGGAAAGCCACCAAGGCGATGTTGAAGGCGGCCCGGACGATCTTGGCCTGGAGCGTGTCGCCGGAGGCGAGAGCGGCGAGATCGAAGTCGAGGAGCGAGGCGAGCCCTAGTGCCGCCCCAACGATCAGCAGTGCCCTCACGCCTCGGTCGACGCAAATCGCCAGCACACTCACCGCGCCATCCTCCGGGCGGTCCCGGTCGATCCGCAACAGGAGCTCGACCAGCGCTTCGATCGGCTGCAGCACGAACGGCAGCGCGACGGCGATGGCGAGCACCCAGAAGCTCGCCGCAACCGCGGCGCTTTCGGTGTAGGTGGCGACCAGGTACCAGGCGGCTCCGATCGCGAGACCGATGAGGGTCAGGCGAACAGCGGCATCGAAGGCGGCCATGTTGCGATGCGTTCCCATCTGCGCCCGCATCGGCTGTGTGATGGTCCCGAGCACGCACGCCACGCAGGCCACCAGGCCGATCGCCACCGTGACGCCGCCTACGCCGCCGGCGATCGTCCACCCGAGATCGACCCAGCCGGCAAGACCGCCAACTGCTGCCAGCGCCAGCAGACCCGGAACCGCCACAGTGACGACCTCGAGGAAGCGAAGCCATGTAGCCGGCATTTGTGGCTGGGTCCGCAGGGCGGCGAGAAGCGACCCGCGCAGGGTCCACGCGCCGATTGACGCCAGGGCGACACCGATGAACGCGAAGCGATCGACGACGTAGCCGAGCGATGGGAGCGTCGGCGCCGCGTGGACGACCAGCACGATCGCGCCGATGCACGCCGCGGCGATGAGTGCCGAACGTCCCGATCGATCGGCGCCAGGTGCTCGTCCGGCCGTTGCCGCCAAGAGGTTGTGGGCATGGAGGAGCAGGCTCACCGCTGGCCAGAGCGCGAGCGTCGCAGCAATCAACCACATCGACCGCGGATCGAGATCGGCGAGCAACGCCACTGCCAACCAGGCGAGCACTGGCAGCAGCGTGGGCAGGGTGAGGCGGAAAGCTTCGATCGGGATGCTCGCCAAGCCGTTCGGGTCGAATGACACCAGATTGCGAAGCCCGCGCCGGTAGAACCACCAGAGGGCAATTCCGATGGCGGCCAAGGCTCCGGCGATCAGCGCTGCGAGCGACCCCGAGGGCGAGGCGAGCCTCGCTTCAACCGCGTCAGCCAGCCCGCGCCCGCGCTCGAGGATTGTCTTCGGCAGAAGTGCCAGCTCGCGGCCGATCAGATCTCGATGGTGGGGGCCCAGTGGTAAAGGGCGGCGCTCGGCCAGTGCGCTCAGCTCGCGTCCGCCAATCTCGGCGTCCAGCAACTCCGCCGACTCTGCGATTTCCTGCTGCAGCTTGCCGATGTCCGCCTGCTGGAAGTCGAGCAGCTCCTCAAGGTTTCCCACCAAAGCTAGCTGAGCCTCGACGAGGTCGCTTGCCTCGCCGCCCTGTCCATCGATCAGCTTGCGCTGGTCCGACAGCGCGAGCCGCTCGTCGGTGAGCTCTTGCAGTTGGGTTTCGAGCCGGCTGCGCAAGACGCCGAGCTCGCTTCGTCCATCACGCAGAACCCGCACCGGGACCGCACGATTGCCAGCGAGCTCATCGAGAAAGCCGATCTGACTCTGGATGCTCAGCAAATCGAGATCGATGAGGCGCTGGGTGGCGCGGGCGATCGCGTCGTCCGCCTGCAACTCCAACAGCTGCTTCTGCATGCCGCTTGCGACAGAAGTCAGGCTCGATCGCGGCCGCCTCGTTCGCCAGGCGCGTGCCATCCCTGGTCTGTCGGGAGACGATCGCACGCAGCGCGGTGACCCGCGGATCCTCCTCGAACCCACCCAAGTCGCGAATGGCGCCCAGCTCGACCCTCGATTGGAGCAGCGCCAGGCGCTCCTCGGCAAGGACCAGCTGCTCGGCTTCGGCGTCGGCCAGCCGCCGCAGGGCTTCGAGCAGCTCCGCGCTCACTGCCCGCAGCTCACCTAACGGCCCTTGCTGCGCCACCTCTGCCGCCAGCGCCTCCTTGGCATCTGCTCGCTGCCTCGCCTCCTGTCGCTCCAACTGTTGGTCGAGAAGGTCGATTTCCGTCTCGCGCCGCTCGATGCGGTCTTCGGTCGTTCTGACTTGAGACCGCACGGCATCGACGTCCAAGCCGGCCGCCCGCAGCATCGGCGCCGAGATGTCGGCGGCACCTGAACGGCGTGCTTCCGCGCTCAGGCTGTCTCGCCGCGCCGCGTTCATCCGCTCCACGCGCTGGACGGCCTTCGCCACTTCGAGCGCAACATCCCGGGTGTCGTTGATCTCCCGTTGCAGCGCCGCCGTGCTGGTCCATTCGGCAGCGAAGGCAGCACCCGAGACCAGGATGGCCAGAACGCCCAGCATGGCGAGCGCGGCGCCAAGAGCGCTGTCGCGCCGCATCGGTGTCCGCGCTAGCCTACCAGCGCCAACGCTTGACATCCAAGGCTCTCCTTCTCCCGGCGCGACCTGCGAAGGGTCAAACCGACATCCCCCATTTGGCGCCGGATAAAGTGCGAGAATATGCTCGATGACGTCGTGAAGGAACCCACGTCCGCGCAAGAGCGCCGCTGATAGTACGTCAAAACGGCTTTGGGGCCCAGACCAAGCCCGTTGCGTCCGCCAAGCAGCCATTTTCGGAAAATTCAGGCGAGGTGCGCCCGGGTTCCCACAAATTCGCCTTCGCATCAGGGCGAATGGCGCTCACCGCTCCGAAGGCACGCGTTCGTATATCGAGAGCGGTGCAAAAGAGCCCGCGTCGCTTGCTTCTTACCTCCAACGAGGCCACCCTGACCATCGATCCGGCGCCAAATGGAGAATGTCGGGGAAATGCCATGAACGGGTTGCAGCGACGGCCGGAGGGCACGTGGCGGAAGAGCTGATCGAGTGGCTGCAGAGCCTCTCGGCCTTGCAGCTCATGGCTCTACTGCTCGCTCTTCCTGGTCGCGGTGACCTGGGCGGGCCTCATCTTCGTGCGGCCGATCCTCTGGGCGTGGTTGCGGCCGGAGCCGCGGGTCAACGAACTCGTCAGTCACGCGAGCGGCGGCTTCAGCCTGTTCTATGCGCTGCTGCTCGGCCTTCTGTCGGTCGCGGCCTACCAGAACGCCGAGCAGGTCAAGCAGCTGGTGAATGTCGAGGCGGCCGGCATCGGCTCGCTCTATCGCAGCTTTGCGACCTATCCAGAGCCCTTGCGCAGCGACCTCGAGTTCCTGCTGCGCGACTACACGCTGTTCATCATCAATGAGGACTTCCCGGCGCAGCGCCGGGGCGAGATCGCCTATGGCGGCTCGAACCGGCTGCAGCTGATCGAGCGCCGACTGGCCGAGTACGAGCCCACCAGCCGCTCGCGCGAGCTCCTGCACAGCCAGGTTTTCCGCGGCTTCAGTGAGGTCGCTGCGGCCCGCCATCAGCGATTGGCGGCCGTTGATATCCGCATTCCGGGCGTGCTCTGGTATGTGGTCGCCATCGGCGCCGCCATCACGGTGATGATGCTGCTGGATGCTCGATATGCGCTTCCGCTCGCACCTCTTGCTGAGCGGTCTCGTCTCGTTCTTCCTGGGCGTGATGCTGTTCGTGATCCTCGCCATGGATCGCCCCTTGCGCAGTGAGCTCGGGGTCGACGCGAGCAACTTCCAGCTGATCTACGATGTGGTGATGAGCGAGGACGACCGTGCAGCCTAGCCGCTTGATCACCCGTCTCCTCCATCTGCTCGCCCTGGCCCTCGTTGCCGTTGCTCCTGCTGCTCGGCTCTCCGGCGCCGGCGCTGGCGCTCAGCGACACCTTCGTCTCGATCGGCACCGGCTCGCCGAATGGCGTCTACTACCCGATCGGGCGTGGCCTTTGCCGCATCGTCAACCGCGAGCGCGAGCTGCACGGGCTGCGCTGCTCGGTCGAGGCGACCGCCGGGTCGGTCTATAATGCGCGAATGCTCGAGGCCGATCAGCTCGAGTTCGCCATTCTTCAGGGCGACGTCCTGTATGAGGCCTATAACGCGCTGGGGCCCTGGGCCGGCCGGCCGATGACCGAGCTGCGCTCGATCATGCCGCTGCATGTCGAGATCGCGACCTTGGTGGTCGATAGCCAGATCGTCATCGACAACCCGGTCGAGCTCCTGGAGATGCCGATCAACGGCGGCCATCCGGGCTCGGGCTCGCGCAGCAGCTTCGACATGCTGCTGCGGGCGCTCGACATTGACGGGTCATCGGGCGCCGGACGTATCCTGGAGCTGCGCAGCGGCGCTCTCGAGGATGCTTTGTGCAACGGGCGCATCGTGGCGTTCCTCGAGGTGGTCGGCCATCCGTCGGGCCTGATCCGCTCGGTCCGGCAGCGTTGCGGCGCCCAGCTGCTACCGCTCAACGGACCGGCCGTTCAGGCGGTCGTCGCGGAGCGGCCATATCTCCAGATGCACGACATTCCAGGCAGCCTCTATGGCTTGCCCGCCGACGTGCCGAGCTTCGGCAGCCATGCGGCGCTCGTCACCAGGGCCGACGTGGCCGAGGATGTCGTCTACCTCATGACCATGGAGCTGTTGGCGAACCTCGAGGAGGTTCGTGCCGTGCATCCGACGCTGAGCGCGCTCGATCCGTCGGCGCTGGCCGAGGACGATGCTGGCGGCGCCGCTGCATCCTGGCGCCGAGCGGGCCTACCGCGAGCTCGGGCTGCTGCCGTGATGCCGAGCCCGCACGCCGCCCGGGCGTCGGCCTGATGGCCCGCTACGAGATCATCGAGCTCGAGGGCATGCGGTTCCTCCGTATCACGCTCGACCGACGAGACCGTGCGCACCGAGCGCCACGCCGTCACCTACATGAGCGGCGACATCGAGCTCCGCGCGCCGTTGCCGGGCATGGGCGAGGCCATCCGCTGTGCCGTCGGCAACCAGTCGCTGATCCGCCCGCGCTTCTCGGGCACGGGCGAGCTCAACCTCAAGGCCAGCCTTGGTGGCTACCACATCTTCGACCTCGAGGGCGGCTCATGGGTGCTGGAGCGGGGCGCCTATTGGGCCTCGGACGGCTCCGTCGAGATCGGCATCCACCGGGACCCGATGTGGACCTCGCTCTGGGCAGGCGACGGGTTCATCAACTTCCGGCTCCATGTGAGCGGCGACGGGCAGGTGGCGCTCAATGCCTATGGGCCGGTGCGCGAGCTGACCCTCGAGGACCAGCAGGTCAAGGTCGACGGCCGGCTGGTGATCGCCTGGACCGGCTCGCTCAACTACCGCATGCGCCGGGCGGCGGCGAGCCTCGCCAGCCACTACCTTTCCGGGCATCGCTGGATGCGCACCTACTCGGGCACCGGCAAGGTGCTGATCTGCGGCAGCCCCTACTGGCAGCGCCGCATCCTGGGCGCGGTCACCGGTCGCCGCGACGACATGGGCGAGGAGCAACTCGAGCCGCGCTGAGCGCTGATGCGGCGCCTGTCTCCTATGTCGTGGGCCCAGTTTGTTATGGGATTGGCGGGGCTCTGACCCAGCCCCGAACTTAGGGCCACTCACAAGTGGAAACGGCGCTCCTGGGTGGGCGCCGTTTTCGGTTCCACGTATTCGAGTGTGACTTGGCATGCAAATGGGGCCCCACTTGGTTTTCATGCTAATGCCTTGAATTCTCCGTCCAAATTGGCTTTCGGACGCGTTACAATCGGCATCCAATTGGGACCCCGGTCCAAATCAAATTTGTTCCACCGGATCGATGGGTTGTCTTAATCGATGGTGGAGTTCCTATTCAACGCGATTTACATCCCGCGGAACTACTGCCTGCCGGGGTTGAGAGCGACGGGTTGGCCGTGGCGTGTGCGGCGATACGCTTCCTCCCAGTCGTGGCGACGACGGCCGAACTCTTTCGCCCCGAGAAGGCCTTTCGCAAGGATAAGCCGTTCCAGCGCGGCAAGCACATGGATGTGGTAAGTGGTGCCGTCCCCCGGATCGCCCGCGAAGCGGGCGTTCTCGATCTCCTCACTGAGAGTGGCAGACCAATCGTCCGGTGAAATTCGGCCCGCTTCCTGCAGCGCCACCACAAGGGCCAGCGCCTCGGCCTGCCAGGGTTCGGTGAAGCCGGCACTATGCGGAAGCGGGATCTCAGGCAGGCTCAAGATAGCCCTCCCAGAGGTCGACGAAGACCTTGTCGATCGGCGACGTCACCTCTTCCCAGAGCTGATGGGCGAGAAAGCCGACACTGTAGAGCGGTTCGGCACGCTCCTCGCCGTGCGCATTGGTGTCCGGCAGCACGTGCCAGCCATGACAAGATTCGATTGTGCCGACATGGCCGCGCGCATAGCGCGGCAGCCGAGTCGCTCCGAGAGGGGCGTGAAACCGCGCGCGAACCCTGTCGCCCGGCTTGAAAGCAGCAGTTCCGGTGGCCGGACGGCTTGTATCGACGCCCTGCTCGAGAATCGCCGGCACCGCCTCCGGCGGCAACGGCTCGCCTACATTCTCAGGGATGCTCAGGGCCTGTCCGGTTTTCAGTTCCTCGATCGAAACCCAGCCGGCGTTGAACAAGATACCGACATCGCGCCAGTACCAGCGGTCGAAATACTCGCTCGAAAGGTAGGCTGCCGGCGCCATGCACTCCATAGCATGGCGTGTCCAGTCGACGTTGAAGCCACCGGGCTGCGTGTAGGCCAGTTCGATGGCGAACATCCGAGCTTGCCAGTCGTTCTTCGAAAGCGGCCTGTCGGGCACCGGATCGACGGCGCCAAAGCCGTGCATGCCGCCCATGTCGTGCACACCGTCCAAAACCTAGCCTCCTGCGGTAGGTGGCGCGACTTTTGCCGTTCCAACCATCGCGTCACGCGAAACCAGAGCGGCAAGCTGCTCTTCGTCGAACCCTTCGGTGCCGGCCGGACGTTCGGGCAATACCAGGTAACGGATCTGGGCCGTGCTGTCCCACACCCGCACCTCCACGTCTTCGCCGAAATCCAGTCCGAATTCCCTCAGCACGCCACGCGGATCGCGCACCACCCGCGAACGATATTCGAAAGACTTGTACCAGGTGGGCGGCGCCCCAAGCACGCCCCATGGGTAGCAGGAGCACAGCGTGCAGACGACGACGTTGTGTAGCTGCGGCAAGTTTTCGACCACGATCAGATGGTTGGCTTCCAGCCTCGGGCAGCCCAGTTCGGTGATCGCCTCGCTGGCATTGTTCATGAGCCGTTGCTTGAAAGCCGGGTCGGTCCAGGCCCGGGCGACGACACGCGCGCCGTTCTTTGGCCCGACCTCATCGCTGAACACATCTATCCAGCGGTCGACCGTTGCGCTGTCAACGATCCCTTTCTCGACGAGCAGGCTCTCCAATGCCTTGACTCGCAGAGCGGCTTCTGAGGGCAGATGCGAATGTAGCTCCTCTTGGAGCGCCATCATCCGCTTGCTGTCTCTCGGTACCGACACCTGACGTTCTCCCCGTAAATCGATACCCCGGATTGCTCTATGCCACATGTTCAAAGGGTCGTCACCGCCGCAACGGACAGACGCGTCAATGCAAAGATCCTGAAACGATGCAAGACCGTCGAAATTGTTTGCAGAGAAGGATTTGTTCAGGTTCCTGCCCGGGGCTTGGACATAACGCGTCGAGCTTTTCTCTCGGCGTGAAAATCGTCCTTGGTAGCATCAGCTATGCATTGGATGGCGAAGGTGCCAGTCAGTCGCCTGCTGGAAGGCATGAGCGGCTCGTAGCAGCGTCGACTCGCCAAGATGCCCGCCAACTAGCTGGACGCCTATAGGCATGCCGACCGTGGCGAGACCGCACGGGAAGGTGACGCTGGGGACGCCGGCGAAGTTGAATGGCGCGGTATAGCGCACAAATGAATTGAGGTCCGTGAGGGCCGCTTGCATGTGGTCGTAGCGAATGCCGACCCCTCCGTAGACCGGCGAGACGAGCGCATCGATACCAGAAAGGCAGCGCCGGAATTCTCCCCGGAAGCGGTCTTTCCGAATGTATGCGCCGGCAAGCAGGGTCGGATCGTAGCCGAAACCGCGCTCGACCGCCCCTCGCAGGGCGGGGCCATACTCGTCCTTCTTCTCGGCGAAAGCGGCACGATGATAGCAGGCGCACTCCGCGTCGATGATCACGCCCGCGGCCCGGATCGCCTCAGTGAAATCCGGCACGCTGACGGAAACGATCGTCGCGCCGATGTCCCGAAATGTATCGATCGCGTGGGATAGCGCGGAGACAACTTCTGGATCGACGCCGTCGCTGAGATATACTTCGTCGACGCCGATCTTGAGATCGCGCGCGCCGTAGACGCCCTCGAGTTCGGCCAGGTAGTGGGGCACTGGCGCGTCCAGGCAAGTTGGGTCGTTCGGATCCGGTCCGGCGAAGGCTGAAAGCATGGCCGCGCAGTCCGCTGCCGACCGTGCAATCGGACCGATCGTGTCGAGGGATTTAGCCAAGGCGAACACGCCAAAGCGGCTCGTGCGACCCCAGGTGACTTTGAGCCCGGTGACGCCGCAGGCCGCCGATGGAAATCGTATCGAGCCGCCGGTATCGGTACCGAGCGACGCGTAGCAAAGGCCGGCCGCCGTCGCGGAACCCGATCCAGACGAGGATCCGCCGGGCCAGTAGTCGGCATTCCAGGGATTGATGCAATTGCCGAGCAGGGGATGGTGGTCCGCGAAAGCGCCTTCGTGCAGATGCAGGTGGCCGAGAATAACAGCCCCCGCTTGTTTCAGACGATGAACGATCGTCGCGTCCCTGTCCGATACGACTTTCTGTGAAATGGTCCCGAATGTCGCCGGAACGCCCCTGGTCTCAAACAGATCCTTGAGGCCGATCGGTACTCCGTGCAGCGGTCCTCGCCAGCGCCCGGCCGTGATCTCGGCTTCCGCAGTCGCAGCCTCTGCCAAGGCACTTTCGCTGGTCACCAGCAGATAGGCATTCAGGGCCGGGTTCAGTGCGTCGATGCGACTTAGCATCGCCCCGGTCAACGCAACCGGCGACAGTTCGCCCCTGGCAATGAGACCGGAAACCTCCATCAGCGACGCGTAGTGAATATCATCGGCGAGGGCGGCTCTTTTCAGCATTGCCGTGGCCTTCTCGTGACTGTCATACTCGAAGTCGTACGAAGCTGAACCAGCTGCCCGCCTACACGCAAGAATTGTGGTAAGCGCCCCTAGTTGCGAACACCAAGCGAATACACGTAGACGACCGCGGCGTCTTCCTTCCACTTTGGCCGAGCAACTGCGGGCAAGTTTGGTGGGCCGGATGCCCCAACAGCTTGAATGCCGACAAAGAGGAAGAAAACCATGCTCAAGCGTCCTGATCACGTCACGGTGGCGGTGGTCGATCTAGCAGAAGCTCGGTCCTTCTTCGAGCTTCTCGGTTTTGAAGTGACGATCGAAGCAGTCATCTCTGGTAAAGTAATGTCCGATTACATGGGCGTGCCAGACATTGAGTCTGACCATGTGACCATGGTCCTGCCGGGGGCGGAAGCGCATTTCGAGATGCAGCTCCTGCACTATCGCAAGCCATATCTTTCACACGATCCCGAACTCAGCAACCTGGCACGTCCCGGCTTCAATCACCTTGCGTTTGCGGTCGAGGACATTGACGGGATCGTCAAGAAACTGACGGCCCACGGGGTGAAGCTGCGCAATGATCTGATGACCTATCACGACCGCAAGCTCGTGTTTGTTGAAGGGCCAGAAGGCATCACCATCGAACTTGCCGAGTGGGTATGACAGCGCGTAGCGCCCCGGCTGATCAGTTCCGGTGCATGTTCCGACTGTCGTCTTTCATGAATTTTTGTAATTCAATGGCTTACGTGCCAGAGATGGGGTAATCGGGTTGGTTTCGCGCCGGCGCTACGGGTGACGGGAGCGAGATAGTCCTCCAGGCTGATGCGGATCGCAAGATCCGGAAACGAGCCGAGTAACGGAGAGACGCCATGATGTATTACGCGGGTTTGGATGTATCGCTGAAGGAGACGTCGATCTGCGTCGTTGATGAGCGCCGCAAAGTGTTGAAGGAGGGCAAGGTCGGCACCGAGCCCGAGACGATTGCCGCTTGGTTGGAGGCCACGGGATTTTGTCTTGAAAAGGTTGGGCTCGAGGCTGGGTCACTCGCACCTGCACTGCATGACGGTCTCGTCGCTGCCGGCTTTCCGGTTGTCTGCCTCGATCCGCGACACTTGAAGGCGGCGACCAGCGTGATGCCGGTGAAGACCGACCGGATTGATGCGCGCAACATCGCATGGGCGCTTCAGGCGGGCTGGTATCGCGAGGTCCATGTGAAGAGCCGGGACACTCACCGCATCCGCGCCGTCCTGCGGAGCCGGGAGCTGCTGGTGAAAACGCGCGGCGCGCTCGACAACCATCTGCGTGGGATCCTCAAGGCGTTTGGGCTGAAGATCGGGAAGGTGGCGCCGGCCGGGTTCGAGGCACGGGTGCTTGAGCTGATCGACGGTGATCCCGTGCTCGGCGCTGCAGGGGACGCGATCCTGCGCGCACGGCGCGAAGTCATGGATCGGCTGGCCGATCTCGACCGTCTCGTACTTGACAGCGTGAAGGTCGATCCGATCTGCCGGCTGCTGATGACGGTGCCCGGCGTGGGCCCGATCACCTCGCTTGCCTATCGCACGGCAGTGGAGGACCCGACGCGGTTCCGGAAGTCCTCATTGGTCGGTGCACATTTCGGGCTCACGCCCAGCAAGTACGCCTCGGGCGAGGTGGATCGCAATGGCGGCATCACCAAGTGCGGCGACCGGATGGTCCGCGCGTTGCTCTCCGAGGCTGCGAACGTCTTGCTGACCCGGGTGAGCAGCTGGAGCTGGTTGAAGCGCTGGGGCCTCGAGGTCATGAAGCGGCGCGGCAAGCTGCGCGCCCAGGTCGCCGTCGCGAGGCGCCTGGCGGTGATCATGCACAGAATGTGGACGGACGGGACCGAGTTTCACGCGCGCCGTAACGGTGACGTGGCGCCGGCCTGAGAAACGAAGGAGAGCAACACCAAGGGATCCGCTGCGGCGGATGCGTCCGGCAGGACGCGGGCCCGACGACATCGACGAACCTTCTGCGCCCGTGCCGGCAACGGCTCGAAGCACGAACTTTCAGAGATTGATGCGTCAGCCCACACTCTGGCCCCAACTTGTGGCGGTCCAAGCGCCGACCACGGAGCGAAGAATGAAGCCTGCCTGCGGACGCGAGAACTGTAGGAGAAAGATGCCTGAAAGGACTTGCCCCGACCAACCCGATTAGCGAAGAAGGTTAGACCCCAGTTCCCTTCGCTCCGCCAGCTCTGGCCATAGCGCAGGGTCTCTGCCGCCAGCGTGTCGCCGCTAAACCCCATTGAAATAAAAGACTTTTCTGGAGCGGCCGTTCACCGGGTAGGCGGCTAATTTCTCCCTGTTTGCCTCTCTCTGCGCCGTTTTCTCCGTCGGCTGTTGACTTGGCCAAATCGGTCAACAGCTTCGTTTTTCTTTTTAATCAATGAGTTAGGCGCACAGCCGATTGAGGCAGTTTCGAATCCCTCTCGGATGAGGGCGAGACTGAAAACCATACGACATTTGGCAGGGGATGGCGAAGCGGGCGAGGCTTTGCTTGTATGGTTCCTTGAGGCAGCCGTCTAGTTGGTCGGTGAGACCGATCTTGCGCTCGATCTCTGCCAGCACCAACACGCCGGAATCCGATGTCATCCGGCCGCCATCGGTCGAGACTTTCGTAGCAGCACGGTTGCGCATTCACCGCAGACCCTCGCCTTAAAATGAAATCGCGATGGAGCCGCGGGGATGCCACCCCCCGCGTCCTTCTCCTACCCGCCGCCGTCTCGGCCGCTGCCGGCTCCGGCTTGGTGATCACCAACTCTAAGGCTTCGAACTCTTCGCGCTCGATGTGGCAGGCGATGCGATGGCCGATGCCGAAGCTGCGGGTCGGCAACCGATCTCTCTCCCCGATCGCCTTGTCGCTTGGGCCAGCAACTGCCGCACTGGTGCTGTCGTCGGTCACGTTGAAGTTGCGTTCCGGCGGGTTCCAGTGGGCGTTTCTGGGGTCAGCTCCAAGGCCTCGCCTTCATGCGCGATGGTCAAGCCGGTGCCTTCGGCGAGTCGGTAGGTGGTCTCTGCCTGGCCAATGTCGACGTGGAGGCGGTTGCCGCGCACGGTGATGCGGAAGCGCAGTCGGTGCCAGTCGGCCGGCAGGCGGGGCCGGAAGGTGATGTTGCCGCCGAAGTCGCGCATGCCGCCGAAGCCGTAGACCAGCGACATCCAGCTGCCGCCGATCGAGGCGATGTGGGCGCCGTGCTTCATGTTGCCGCCGACGTCGGAGAGGTCCATCGAGACGGCGAAGTTGAAGTATTCGCGGGCCTTCTCCAGGTAGCCGATTTCGGCGGCGACGATGCTCTGGATGCAGACCGATAGCGACGAATCGTGCGTCGTGATCGGATCGTAATAGTCGAAGTTGCTCTTCTTCTCGGCCGCGCTGAACTGATCGCCGAGCAGGAACATGGCGAGGATGGTGTCGGCCTGCTTGATGACCTGGTGGCGGTAGAGGTTGAGCGGGTGGAAGTGCAGCAGAAGTGGGTACTTCTCCGGGTCGGTGCCGGCGAAGTCCCAGGGCTCCTTGTCGAGGAAGCTGTCGTCCTGGGGGTGGATGCCCAGCTCTTCGTCGAACGGCAGGTACATGCGCTCTGCCGCGGTCATCCAGGCATCGATCTCGTGCGCCTCGAGCGCTGTGCGCTTGCGCAAATCGGCGAGAACCTGGGGATGGTCGCGCTCGAGCGCGCGCACGGTTTCCGCGGCATAGCGGAAGTTCTCCCGCGCCATCAGGTTGGTGAAGTAGTTGTTGTTGACCACGGCCGTGTATTCGTCCGGCCCGGTGACGCCGTTGATCACGAAGCGCCGGTCGTCCTGACCGGTGAAGCCGCCGAGATCGAGCCAGAAGCGGGCGGTCTCGACCAGCATCTCGGCGCCGTAGCGATGCAGGAAGTCGCTGTCGCCGGTGGCGTCGACGTATTTGCGCAGGGCGTACATGATGTCGGCGTTGATGTGATACTGCGCGGTGCCGGCGGCGTAGTAGGCCGATGCCTCGTCGCCGTTGATGGTGCGCCAGGGGAAGCTGGCGCCGGGATGGCCGAGCTCGCGCGCTCGGGCCCGGGCCTTGGCCGAGCTGGTCGTAGCGGTGCTTGAGGATGCTCCGCGCCATCCGCGGGTTGGTGTAGACGAGGAACGGCAGGACGTAGATCTCGGTGTCCCAGAAATAGTGGCCCTCATAGGTCTGGCCGGTGAGGCCACGGGCGCCGATGCCGTGGCCCTCGGCGCGGGCCGAGGCCTGCAAGAGCTGGAACAGGTTCCAGCGGATGACCTGCTGCTTCTCCGGCGACTGGCCGCCTTCCACCTCGATGTCGGCGTGCTCCCAGAACGCCCGGACGTAATCCTGCTGCCGCTCGCGCACGCGATCGAAGCCGTCCTCCAGGGCGCGATCGAGGGTCCAGGCGGTCTGCGAGCGGATTTCCTGCGGCGTCGTCTCAGCGCCGTAGTGGTAGCTGAGGAACTTCACGAGACGGACCGGCTTGCCCGGCCTCGGCCCGGACCCGGAAGACCACGGCGGCAAAGTCGTCCTCGGCGCGGGCATCGGTGACGACGGCGTTTTCCGTCTCGACCACGTGGTCCATGCCGCAGCCGAGCGTCAGGCTCGAGCTCTGGGTGGTGAAGCTGAGGATCGCCCGGCAGCCGTCGACTGACGTGCCCTTCCGGGCGCAGCACCCGGCCGATGAAGCCCTGAGCCATGCGCGGGTCGGCGGTCTCGACCGGCAGCGGGCTGCCGGTTGATCATCTCCGACGAGATGATCAGCTCGGCATCGGTGTCCTCGGCAACGACCTCATAAGAGATCGCCGCCAGATGGCGGTGGTGGAAGGACACGAGGCGGGTACTGGTCAGGCGGATGCGCTTGCCGGTCGGCGTCACGAAGACGACCTCGCGGCGCAGCAGGCCTTCGCCCATCTCGAGCCGGCGGTTGTAGGAGAACATCTCGGAGCGCTCGAGGTCGAAGGGCTCGTCGTCGACGTAGAGCTTGATGATCTTGCCGTCCGGGCAATTGAGAATGGTCTGCCCGACCTTGGGAAAGCCGTAGGCGCTCTCGCCGTAGACGATCGGCCGGTTCTCGTAGAAGCCGTTCAGGAAGGTGCCGGGCTCGCTGACCGGCCGGTCCTCCTCATGGCTGCCGCGCAGGCCGAGATAGCCGTTCGCCTGGGCGAATGCGGTCTCGCTCGGGCCCAGGAACTGGTCGCCCAGCTCACGCGCGAAATGGATGGTCTCCAGGCGCCATGGCCTGATCGGAAAGATGTCGCGGGGTGGGACTAGGCGTTTGCGTAGCACAGGCTCAACCTTGCACTCGGCGGCGGGCGCAGCGCGGCATCATGCGCGATTCGTCATCAGCTCAGAGAGATCGGATAGCACAATGTCGGCGCCGGCATCGAGCAGCGCATCACGACCCGCACCACGGTCGACGCCGATCACCAGGCGGAAGCCGCCGGCACGCCCGGCTGCCACGCCGACGACGGCGTCCTCGACCACCGCGGCATTGCGCGGCTCGACGCCGATCAGCGCTGCTCCCCTGAGAAACCCGTCGGGCTGCGGCTTCCCGGGCAAGCCTTCCCGCTCCAGGTCGGTGCCATCGTAGATGACGTCGAACTGGTCTGTGAGCCGCGTTCTCTCCAGGACCTTGCGGCAGGTGCGCGAGGACGATACGCAGGCAGTCTTGAGCGCCATCGCCCGCACGGCCCGAAGGAAAGCGAGCGTGCCCTCGAAGACCTCGACCCCATCACTGTCGAGGACCTGCATAAAGAGACCCGTCTTGCGATTGCCTAGACCGCAGACGGTGTCGCTCTGCGGGCTATCCGTGGGTGCGCCGAACGGCAGCTCGATGCCCCGGGAGCGCAGGAACGAGCGCACGCCCTCGACCCGCACCTTGCCGTCGACATGGTCGTGATAGTCCTCGGGCAGCCGAAACGGGCCGCCCGCGCATTGTTGCGCCCGCTCGGCCAGAAACTCGTCGAACAGCCGCCGCCAGACGCGGGCGTGCAGGCTCGCGGTCTGGGTTACGACGCCGTCGAGATCAAAGAGGATGGCGTCGAGCCCGGGCCGAAAAACATTCAATTGTAGCATAGACTGGGACAAGGATAACGCGAGCCGGTGCTGCTTCCTCTCGCGGACCTCAGGCATGGCGGCTGCATTCCTGGGCAGCACGGCTCCGATATCGGCGCCAACCGTCGTGGCCGGGCCCTGCCGGCCAGAGGCTGGCAGGCATCGTTGCTGCGGGGGCCCCTCGCCATCTCAGGTGACGATTATGGCGACGATCGAGTTGAGTTCTGACGAGAGATTGCGAAACATGTTTCCGCAGACGATGACACAGGGCGCATTGAACGTGGCCTTGGCGAAACCCAAGCCGGACTTGGTCTGGTCGGTGGTCGAACGGACAGCCGCGCATCTTGGAAAGACGACCCAAAAAACGCGCATGAACAAGACGCGCTCACGCGCCAGAGCAGCGACTAGCACACAACATCGCTCGCGACCAAATTACGACGCGATCAGTCGCTTTAGGGTTGCAAATGGCGGCGGACCAGAATGGCGGAGATGTGCGGCTTCCGCCTGTATGACCTGCCCAATGAAGCTGATCATAAGCTCGCTTGATGGCGAGATCGACTTCACCGGCAACCGGACGGCAGGCGAACTGTGCAGGCTGCGCTGGGATTAGTTCGACTTCGAGCAGGGTATCGGGTGGCTTCAGGCTCAAGAATCGGCAGGTAGCGCCCAAAGAGCGAGCCGGTTCCCTAACCTGCCGCCGGTGATGCTCCTCGCCTTCCAAAGGCCGCGCCGCTCAAAGACTGCCCGTTCAGACGAACTCGCGCGGGATGCGCTGGTCCCAGCTTCGCGCGTGCACCCGCTTGTCGCCCTCCCGGGCGTCGAGGTTGCCGGACCAGGCACTGGTGCGTGCGGAACGCCACTGTACGCCCCTGAGTTTCTGTGTCCTTCACCGCCACAAAGCGCATGTTGGGACGTAGGGCCGCCTCAGCGATAGCCTCCGCATCCGCGCGATCGTTCTTCTGCCGCTTGACGAACGGCTCACATGAGGAGCGTTGGTGCAAGTCGTCTTGTGTTACGGTGGCATGTTTGATGATCTCCGTTCGTTTCGCGGATCGCAGGTTCAAGCCCAATCGAGGCGAGCGCACCGTCTTAGCCACGCTCAAGCTCACATGCGGTCGCCGATCCTGGTCGGCATCACCATGATCCGCATCCTGCGGGTCAGGCTCGAGGGGACGGGACCCTTCTTAACTTCGGCGCTCGAAGTTGAGGCCATACCGTTCGTCGGTCCGTCCACCCGGATCCGCCGAGGCCCCGATGCAGCCCCGGTGGATGGCGTGATGAGGGCGAAAGGAAGCTGAGCGGTCAGGCGCTCTTCATGGCAGCGCCCTCAATGATCACGCCGGCAGTGACGTACTTCCACAGCGCCACCAGAAGCTTCCGCGCCAGTGCCACGATTGCCACCTTCTTCATGCGTCCACCGCTGCGCCGCACCCGGTCGTGATACCAGCGCGCCAACGCCGAGCCGGACTAATGGCGCAGCCAGAGCCAGGCCATCTCGACGAGGATCGCCCGAAGGCGAGGGTTGCCGGCTTTGGAGACGCCCTGCTCGTGGTTCACGGAACCGCTCTGCCAAGGCGTCGGCGCCAAACCGGCATAGGCGGCCAGCTGTCGTCGATTGTCGAAGTGGCGAAACAGTCCCTCCGACCAGAGTACTCCGGCAAATCCCGGGCCGATCCCCTTAAGCGTCAGCAGGGAGGCCACGATCGCCCGGCCGGGACCCGCCTCAGCTTCGGTCATGATCAGGGCTTCGCGTTCAGCGCGCACTTGATTGATTTGGGCGTCGAGCAGATCGAGAACGCCCAGGTCGCGCATGATCATCGACTTCAGGTGGCGCGGCAGGGGCCGACCATCACCAGTCCGCAACGCATCGAGCCGGACGCGCCGGTCGGGACGTCGTGGATCATAATCGGCAACACCTTGGGCGAATAGAACGCCGCGGACACGATTGGCGTGACGGACTCGCTCCCCGATGAGGCTCTTGAGCTCGCGGCACAGCCGCCGGCGATCCTCTTCCTCTGGCGTGGGGACGCGCACCTTGGCGCAGACTCGTGGCTCGCCGCGTTTGTTAGGCCAAGAGCGTACGCACGAGGCTCTCGCCGTCGATCCGGTCGGTCTTAGCGCGCCTTCGGCGCCGCGAGATCGCTACCGAGGCGGCGTCAACGACGTGACTCTCGATACCCTCCTTCTCGAGCGCCCGGTGCAGCCAGAAGCCGTCCAGGCCTGCCTCTTGGACAACGACCAGCGGAAAGAGCTTACCAGTGCGCACCGACGCTCGCTCCCGGAGAGAGGCGAAGCGCTCGAGCAATCCACTGAGATCGCCGCCGCGCACGCTGTGGCGCGACATCTTCTCGCCATTCCCAGGCGAAAGCGAAGTGACGAGCCAAGTCGACCGGCTGAGTTCGAGGGAGACGAAGATCGCGCCGAGATCGGTGCGGATCGCCGCGGGCGCGCAGGAGCGTTGAGAAGCAAGCGTCATGGTGACCTCCCAGAAAGTGATGGAGAGGTCAGTCTGCTGTAGCAGCGCTGCCTCTCCAGCTCCTCATGGGATCTTGACGTAGATCGCTGGCACCAGCCGCACCTCGTGGCCATGACCTTGCGCTACTCGCCCCCAGTGATGCGAGGTCGCGCAAGCCTCCATCGCCACAACGCAGGCCGGCTGTTCGGCCAAAAGAGCCGCCAGCCGTGTCCGCGAAAGCGCTCGATTGTAAAGAACCGTCCCATCCGGCCCGACAGCACAGACCTGAAATCTGCCTTTCGCCAGATCAATCGCCAGTAGACCGATCTGATTGGTCATCTTCGTGCCCTCCACATGGTTCATCCAGAACCGTCATGGCATAAGAGATGCCGCTCGGTGGGGGCAGCCACCGCATCAGTACACACCGTAACTTCGCCGGCACGGTTGCTCATGCCGCCGACGAACTCGACCCAAGGGGACGGTAAGCTCGTTCGACTTCACGCGAAGGCTGAGCGTGCGGCACTTGTCGGTCTGGCCGCTGGTCGGCGCTTGGCACCGGCGCAGTGCTGCGGCACCTAATGCCTGAGCCAGGTCGCAGATCAGCGCCTCATCGCGAACAAGCCCGACGACGGTCGTGAACAGCCGTCGATCACGCCACAAAAGCCAGGTCACCGGTCGATCTCAATGGTGATCGCCATTGAGCTGGGAACCCATATCCGGCTAGCATGTCAAGCGATTGATCACGTGGCGCTGCCGCGTGGTATAAACGAGTCTAACCTTGGGTATCACGGAGATGGCAACGGCCGAGTGGTCGATTGGACGCCATGGTCGCGGCGGGCTTTACGTGCATTTGAGGCGCCTGAAGCTGGCGGCTAAGCGCCGTTATAAGGCGCACAACGCCGAAGTGCTGGTCGTGAGCCATGCAAAAAGCGGCCGCACTTGGCTCGCGACAATGATCTCGCACGTCTACATCAACCGCTTCGGCTTGCCCGAGAACGAGGTTCTGCAGTTCGAGCGGCTGTGCCAGCTCGATCGGCGGGTGCCCAGGATCTTGTTCTCTCACGACAATCAGAAGGACGCCGCGAAGACGCCGCTGTTCAGCACGAGTAGCTTGGCTGGCAAAAAAGTCGTGCTACTGGTTCGTCATCCCTGCGACGTTGCTGTCTCGGCCTATTTCCAGTCAATGCGGGACGCGCGCAAGGGAATGGGACCGGATCACGCCGAGGAGCCGATCTTCAACTACGTGATCAAGCGCAAGCTACCGCAGGTCTTGGCGTTTCTTCGCCGCTGGCAGGTGCAACTCGCCTCGTTGGAGGCTTGTATGGCGGTTCGCTATGAGGATTTGCGCGTAAGGCCGAATGCCGAACTCAGCCGCCTGATGGCGTTCATCGACGGGCAGGCCGACGCTGAGGAAATCGACGCGGCGGTGGCGTTCGGCGGATTCGAGCAGATGCAGCGCCGGGAGGCCGAGGGTTTCTTCGCGAGCGACAAACTGCGTCCGGGCGACCCGAACGATCTACGCTCCTTCAAAGTGCGAGAGGGCAAGGTCGGTGGCTATCGCAGCCACTTCAGCGCGGGCGAGCTCGCGCGGATCGATGCCATGGTCGCGGCGACTGATCTTTCTGCCTTCGGATACGCTGCCGGCGACGTGTTGGAAGCCAGCGGGGCGCTCGCAGAGCGCACGCGATGAGTGCCAAAGCCGTATTGCTCGCGGGCTTCCCTAATTCTGGTACGACGATCACGGCGATGATCCTCGGTCAGCATCCGGCGACCTTTGCCACGGGTGAGCTTGCCGACTTCCCCGAAAAGCGCCACTTCGCTGACTACAACATCTGCTCCTGCGGCGGGAAAGTTAGCGAGTGCGATTTCTGGCTCGATATAGGTCACGCCTACGCTGAGGGGCCGCGCGACGATGCGAGACTAGTCGAGCTGATCGCCGCGCATGCCGGCAGGCCGATCGTCGTCGACGTTGCGCATCGGATCGACCGGGTCACCGAACTGGTCGCCAATCCGGCGCTGGATCTCCGCATCATTCACATGGTGCGCAATCGTGCTGCCGTCCTGAACTCGCGGCTCCGACGGCTCTACGGGCGAGAGATCATCTCGGCATATCGCCCGGCGCGGGTGACCAAGGTCGTCAAGCTCGGCCGGCGACATCAGGCATTTCTGGCTAAGATGGCGAGCCACATGGAAACGGTTGGCGAGCGCGGGATCGAGGTCGATTACGACCAGCTCTGTGTAGATCCGCGGACTTGGCTAAGCCGGATCGGCAGCTTTCTCGATCTCGACTACAGCGCTACGGCGGATCGGATGATTGCGGGCCAGCCGTTGAACCGGGTGCCGCATCTCTTGCGCGGCAACGGCAAACTCCGCACTGCGTCGTCCATTGTGGTGGAGCGCGATGCAGAGTTCCAGACCGAGCTTTCGATGATCGATCGTTGCCTGTATCAGGCCGGTGCGGGCTTGGTGCGGTTGGGCCTTGCCGCCTAGATCGACTGCCGCCTATCCTGGAGCTAGACTGGGCGTGTGTTGGCCACAAACGCCGGGCGCCAGCAATGCTCTGGCCCGAGAAAAGCTCCCTCGCCTGAGGAGGCAGAGAACGTGACGAGACTGACGCCGCTGGCAGAGACGCAGCTCGCCACCAGCGCGCCGGATATCTTGCAGCTCTTCGAGCCGTTTGTGGCGGCGGAGCAGGACAGCGCGGCCTGGAAAAAGGAGGCGCGGCGCCGCCGCTGGCGACTTCTGCGCCGCTTTCTCAAGCCGTCCAAGCTCAAGAAAGAGGCGGTTGCGCGCTCACTCGAGACCGTCCAGGCCGAGTACGAACGATCCTGGGCACGAACCGCCGATTACCCGTACTCGATCGAAGACTTCCCCAAAAATTTCACGCCCTGGCTTTGTGGTGACCGCAAAGTGATGGCGAGTGATATCGGCGCCACTCGGTTTCGCCAGGCACTGTTCATCGCGGTGATCGAGCTTGTTCGGCCACAGCGCGTGCTGGAGATCGGTTGCGGCAACGGCATCAATCTGCTGCTCCTGGCCGGGCGATTTCCGGGGGTTAGCTTTTGTGGGCTCGAGCTAACCGCGGCCGGCGTCGGGGCAGCCCGGCGGTTCCAGTCGACGCACCGCCGCCTGCCGGCGCCGCTAGAGGCTTATGCGCCGCAGCCGCTCGCCGATCCGTCAGCCTTTCGCAAGGTCGCTTTCACCCGCGGCAACGCCGCCGCATTGCCCTACGCGGACGAGGCCTTCGATCTCGTCTATACGAGCCTGGCGCTGGAGCAGATGGAGGCGGTGCGACCGCAAGCACTTGCCGAGATGGCGCGTGTCGCCAAACAACACACCTTTAACATCGAGCCGTTTGCCGATGTAAACAAGGGCCTGTGGTCGCGGCTCTATGTGGCGCAGCGTGGCTATTTCCGCGGCCGCATCGATGAGCTGCGCGGACATGGTCTCGAGCCCGAATTGGCGACCATGGATGTTCCACAAGAACTTTTCCTCAAAAGCTGCGCTGTGCTCTCGCAGAAGCGACATTGAGGCCATTGGCGCCGATGCTCGGGCCAATGCGTGATTGGTGGCTGGCGCAGAAAGACCGTCGTCTGACCGCCGAGCGGGTCGAGAGCTTCGCTGTCGCCGACGTACTCGTGATCTCCTTCACCAAGAGTGGCCGCACTTGGCTGCGCGTGTTGATCTCGAACTATTACAGTCGCCGGTTCGGGTTGTCCGACAAGGAGCTTATCGACGGTGCCAACCTGCACCATAAGGTCACAGCCGTGCCCAAAGTGTTTTTCGCGCCAGATACTAGGTTCCCCTATCCGGAACTGGGTCCGGCGCAGGTGCGCGCCACAGCATCGCAGCGTGTGGTGTTCATGGTTCGCGATCCCCGCGACGTCGCCGTCTCGCTCTATTTTCATGTCAAGTACCGGGCCAGCGAGCGTGAATTGCGGCGCAAGCTGATCCCCGAGCAAGCCCGGAAGCTGGACCTCGACAGCTTCGTTCTCGATCCGAATTTCGGTGCCGCTCGTGCCATCGGGTACCTCAACCGATGGTCGACCGAGCGCGGCCAGCTGCCGCTGTCTCACATAGTCCGCTATGAGGACCTTGTCGCAGACACGTTTGGGCGTCTTGCTGATTTGTTTAAGTTCATGGGTGAGACAGTAGAGCCTGAACTAGTGACCCAGGTCGTTGAGTTCGCCTCATTTGCGAGCCTGCAGCGAAAAGAGCGCGAGGGCTATTTCCAGTCTGATCGGCTCGGCCAGACCAAGGCGGGGGCAATCGAGACGGGGAAGGTGCGCAAGGGCCAGGTCGGCGGCTACCGCGAAGCGCTCCGCCCGGACACCGTAGTGGCCCTGGACCAGCTCGTTGCGACGACTCTCAATCCGGTCTACGGCTACCACTAGCGGATCAGCGACGCGCTGGCCGTGGCTTCGGATCGCCTCACGCGTCCGCTTCGATATTGATCGTCAAGGTCTTGCGCATGGCGTTCGGGTCTGGCCGGCCCATCCGCACCGCCCTTTGCGACACGCGCCACGAAGCTATGGAGCCATTGCGCCAGGGCGTGAATGCCCGTTTTGGCGCCATCGGCGAGGAAATGGCCGCCGGGCTGAGCCTGCTCGACGACCGCGGCAGCCAATACATGTCGCACGACTTCCAGACCGAGATCCGCTGGCTGGTAGTTACCTCGTCTCCGCTCTTCGTTCCTCCATCGGAGGGCAACGTTTGCGCCAATCGGTTCATCCTGACCCTGAAGGAGAACCTGTTCTGGGTCCAGACTTTCGCTACTGTCGAGGAACTCCGCCTTGCCCTGATGGAGTTCCAGCAGAGCCAAAACGAGAACTGGCTGATCGAGCGCCATGACCACTGCTGGCCAGCCCGGTTCCGCCGGGAACAGCTGGCGCCGGCGCCGCTACATCACGACCAGCCGATCTTCTCGAACTGAACGAGGGCCATCATCGTCGACGGGCCGGACCGGCTCTAAGGCGCCGACATCACCTACGTCGCCGTCATTATGGACGCCTGGTTCAGACGGATCATCGGTCATTCGATGAGCCGGCGGATCGATGCGCGGCTGACGCTGGCGGCGCTCGACGTAGCGATCGCGCTGCGCCATCCATCTCCTGGTTGCGTGCACCACGGCGACTGCGGGTCGCAATACGCCGCCGAGAAATACCGCAATAGCCTTCATCAGGCCAAGCTCGTCGGCTCAATGGCACGGTGCGGCAATCCGTACGATAACTCCAAGAGGAAGAGGCTCAAGAAGCCCCTGAAGTTGAAAAAATCTACCCGCTCGAGTTCGAAACCTCAGAGGGTGCCGCGGAGCAGCTCCTGCCTTCATCGAGAAATACAACCCCAGGCGCCTCCACTCATCCTTTGGCTACCTCAGCCCCGAACGGGACGAGAAACTGTACGCCAGGCCGCCGGTCAAAGACGCCGCCTGTTCATGTCCGGGCCAAGGGACCCACTATAATATCGGTCTGATTTTGCTCCGCGGTTGGCAATAAAGCGGGGCCGACATCGTTACGCGGCGGCCTCGGCTGGCTCCGGTTGTTGTCGTTCTGAGACAAGCGTTCGTGAGAAGGCCCGATGGCTCGATGTTGCGGCTTGAGTAGCGGGCCCGCGTTTACTACATCGAATTTGCTCTGGTGGTCGAGATAATGAATCGTCCATGCTTCGAGTGGTGGGTGCAGGCCGAAGCGCCCACTATTGCTAGCAAGAGATAGCTGCCTTGCCCCCATCGGGCTATCTCGTCGTGATCCGCCCGGCGCTTTCGAGCGCCAGTAAGAATATGGTGCGCGCCGACGTGCTCTACCCAGCCAAGCCATTTCTCGGCGCCGATCGGCAGATCGTTCTGCAGCGATGGCTGCGTGGCTGGGAGCAGTGCAAGAAACTTGGGCAGGCCGACGTGGTCGTCGTCTCCTTCGGTAATCGGCTCATCCGGCAGTGGAGCCACACCGCATCTCTGCCTCGGGAGACATCGATGAGCGAGCCGAAGCCAACCGTCTTTATCCACACCAACCCCAAGCAGATGCTGGGTGCCCTGGTGTCCCGCCACTCGTTCCGGCGCAACAGCAAGACGCCGGACGCCTTCGACGTCAAGATCGTCTCGACCGAGGACTTTCCCTGGATGAAGACGGTGGAGGGGCGGCGCTACCTGCGCGACGGGCTGCAGCGCGAATGGCTCTATGACGACCTGCAGTCGTTCACGCCGCTGCGCTTCACGCCGCCGGAGCTGATGGGCTACCAGGGCAGGGCGCTGATGGTCGATCCGGACGTCTTCGCCGTTGCCGACGTCATGCCGCTGTTCAGCCGCGACATGGGCGGCAAGGCGCTGATGGCGAGAAAGCGCGGCGGCGACAAGGAGTTCGCGTCGAGCGTCATGCTGATGGACTGCGCCAAGCTCACCCACTGGCGGGTCGAGGAGCAGTTCAACGAGATGTTCGAGGGCAAGCGCGACTACATGGAGTGGATCAGCCTCAAGCTCGAGCCCAAGGATTCGATCGGTGAGCTCGAGGCGGAGTGGAACGATTTCGACCATCTGACCCCCGCGACCAAGCTCCTGCACAACACCAAGCGCTGGACGCAGCCCTGGAAGACCGGCTTGCCGGTCGACTTCACCCCATCGAGCAAGACCCGCCGCTTCGCACCACTGGGTTGGTTCCGCCGGGCGCGCGAGGCCGTGCTCGGCCGCTATGGTGGGCTCGGCACCTACAAGCGTCATCCGGACCCCAAGCAGGAGGCGTTCTTCTTCGGCCTCCTGGCGGAATGCATCGAGCAGGGCGAGGTGACCCGTGAGATGGTCGAGGCCGAGATGGCGAAGAACCACGTCCGCCATGACGCGTTTGAGGTGATGGCCCGCGCCGCCGCCACGACGGCACCCAACGCGGCCCAGCAGGCGGCCTGACGGGAGCGTCCAGGAGCCCGCCCATTGGCCTATCTCGTCAGCAATATCCGGGCGCGCAAATGGTTGAAGCGCAGGCCCAAGTTTGTTGGTGCGACCTCGGTTTTCGAGGACGTCGGGATGCTCGCGTTCTGGAGCCTGTGCGCGCGGCTGTCGCCCGAGCGTGCCTCGCGCTTTGGCGCCGCTGTCCTGGCGGCGGTGGGGCCGCATACTTCCAAGCAAGAGAAGCTTATCGACAATCTGACAGTCGCGTTCCCGGAGCTCAGCGACGCTGAGCGCGACCGCATCGCCAAGGGCATCTGGCGGGGCATGGGTGCCAGTGCAGGCGAGTATCCGCATCTCGGCGCCTTCGGCGTGGAGGCGAAGGAAGCGGGTATTGGCATCGTCCCGGCCATCCCGCCGCATCTCGAGGCCAATTTCCGTGGCGAGCGGCCCACCGTCTTCGCGACGGGCCATCTGGCCAATTGGGAGGTGCTGGCAGCCGCTCCGCGGCTCTGGGGCGTCGATCTCGCCGTTGTCTACGCGCCGATCGGCGAAGGCTCCGCCGACAAGCGGCTTCGCGGCTATCGCGAGAAGATGGGCTCCAGGCTGCTGCCACGTGACGGTAGTGCCAAGGCGCTGCTCCAGCACCTGCGGTCGGGCCGGCCGATCGGCATCGTCGCCGACCATCGGGTCGACGAGGGCGACGAGCTGCCATTCTTCGGCAAGACCAAGGCCACCACCCTGTCGCCAGCTCGATTGGCACTAAAGACCGGTGCTGATCTCGTGGCCGTTCGTGTCGAGCGGCTAGGTCCGGCGCGCTTCAAGATCAGTGCCGTGGGACCGCTTTTGCCGCCACCCAGCGTCACCGACGAGATAGCGCAGGTGCGGGCCATGATGACCGAGTTCAACGCGCATCTGGAACGGTGGATTCGCGAACGGCCGGAGGATTGGATGTGCGGCAAGCGATCGTTTTCCAAGGCGGAGTTCAGACCGTTTCGGCGCCGCCGCAAGGGGCTGCCCCCACTTGAGCCGGAGTCCGCCGATGCTTCGTGATCCGCACCTTTCCCGACCCTTTCTTCTCAATGATGAGGCCAGGCCATGCTGAGCGATAACGTCAAGGAGGCACTGGCACTGGGCTCGACCGAACTCCTGCCGCAATCCTGGCGGCTGGCATCCCGCTGCCGCCTTGCTGAGCTCGAGCTCGAGAGAGCGCGGAGCACCGGCCTCTTGATCATCGGCCACCCGAAGAGCGGCAATACCTGGGTTCGCTGAGATAGAGGCCTCGCTTCGAAGTCACATGCCGTTGGTGCGCCCAGGCCAATGGCAAATTCCTTTCTAGGCGCTGCATCAGCCCCAGTCCTTCGATCTCTCCGTCGAGGATCGACTCCACGATGTCCGGCGCCAATGTGCTCAGTCGTAGGATGCGGGTGACGTAGCTCGAGCTGATCTTCTCGGCTCTGGCGATATCGCCGAGTGATTTGCGCGTGCCGTCCTCGAGCTGTCTGCGCCAGCGGAACGCGCGGGCGAGGGCGCGGATCAGGGGGTTGTCGAGTTCCGGCGGCTCTGGGGCGGGGGCCTCGTCCCCCTCGGGCACGATGACGAGCTTCCTGCCGCCGAAGCGGCGGAAGGTCATGGGCACGCGGACGGTGATGGTATGGCCATCGCTGGCTGGCTGGTGATCGACGGTCATGCGGCCCTCGCTGGCTGTTTGGTCCGGGGTGCGAGATCGCGAGCGAGCGCGCCGATGCCGTCGGCCCGCAGCTGGACGGTGATGCCGAGCCGGTCGACCTCGACCCGCTCGACGAGGAGCTGGACGATGCGCGCCTGCTCGGCCGGGAACAGCTCGTCCCAGAGCGGGTCGAGCCGGTCGAGCGCGTCGCGGACCTCGGCCTCGGTGATGTCGTCGACTCTCGGTCCGGGCCGCCCGCCAGGTGGCGACGATGATCTCCGGGCTGCGCAGCATGCCGCGCAGCTGGTCGACGACCGCGGCCTCGATCTCGGCGGCCGGCACCCGGCCCATCGGGCAGGCGTCCTTGCCCTGCTTCAGCACGGCCTGGCTGACGTAGTAGCGGTAGAGCTTGCCCTTGCGGCGGGTGTGGGTCGGCGACATGGCGCGGCCGGTCGGCCCGAAGATCAGGCCCTTCAGCAGCGCCGGCGTCTGCGCCCGGGTGCTGGCGGCGCGGCTGCGGGCGGGCTTGGCGAGGAGCGCGTGCACCTTGTCCCAGAGCTGCGCGGTCGATGATCGCCTCGTGCTCGCCGGGATAGGCGACGCCCTTGTGCACCGCCTCGCCGACATAGACCCGGTTGTTGAGCAGCTTGTAGAGGAAGCCCTTGTCGACGGGCCGGCCGCGCTTGGTGGTGACGCCCTCGGCGGCCAGGGTCCTCGCGAGCGTCGGTGGCCGAGCCGATCGTGACGAAGCGCTCGAAGATCATCCGCACCATCGCGGCCTCGGCTCGTCGACCACCAGCTTGCGGTCCTGGACCTCGTAGCCGAGCGGCGCCCAGCCGCCCATCCACATGCCCCGCGCCCGGGAGGCGGCGAACTTGTCGCGGATGCGCTCGCCGATCACCTCGCGCTCGAACTGGGCGAAGGAGAGCAGGATGTTGAGCGTCAGCCGGCCCATCGAGGTCGTGGTGTTGAACGACTGGGTGACGCTGACGAAGGTGACGTTGTGGCGGTCGAACACCTCGACCAGCTTGGCGAAGTCCATCAGCGAGCGGCGAGAGCCGGTCGATCTTGTAGACGACGACGACGTCGATGCGGCCCGCCTCGATGTCGGCCAGCAGGCGCTTCAGCGCCGGCCGCTCGAGCGTGCCGCCGGAGATGCCGCCGTCGTCGTAGCGGTCGGGAACCAGCACCCAGCCCTCGGCCTTCTGGCTCGCGATGTAGGCCTCGCAGGCCTCGCGCTGGGCGTCGAGCGAGTTGAACTCCATGTCGAGGCCCTCCTCGGTCGACTTGCGGGTGTAGACCGCGCAGCGGAGCTTGCGGGCGGACCGGCTTGGCTTCATGGCCGTGCCTTCTGGCTCTTCAGGCCGAAGAAGATCCAGCCATTCCACCGGGTGCCGGTGATCGCGCGCGCGACGGCGCGAGAGCGACTTGTACGGCCGGCCCTGCTACTCGAAGCCGTCCTGGCGAGCACCGTCACGCGTGTGCTCGACGCCCTGCCACTCGCGGATCAGCCGCGTGCCGGCGATCGGCCGGTCGTTGGCGCGGGCTTGCGGCGCATCTCGCGCTTGCCGCCGTCGAGCTCCTCGCCCAGCGCCTCGAGGCGCCGCACCGTCTCGGGCTTCAGCCCGCCATAGGCCAGCTCCTGGATCCGATACGCGAGCCGGCTCTCCAGGAAGCGGCGGTTGTAGGGCGGCGGCTCGGCTTGTCGAAGAGCTCGCGCCATTGCTGCTTCAGGTCGCGCATCGACGCGGTCTTCAGCGCCGCCAGCCTGGGCCAGCACGGTGTCGGTCATCGCGTCGTCTCCGGCCGTTGTCGTCGGACGGCATGACCGCTCTGGTGGGCGAGAAGTCCAGTCGACTTTCTCCGCTGTGGGCGGAGAGTTCCGTTGACTGTCGGGCGCGGAGACGGATGAGGCCCTGGGCGAGGATCTCGGCGATCTCGGTTAGGTGGTC
>CAVOZQ010000001.1:0-292199 GCA_963700945.1 uncultured Alphaproteobacteria bacterium | reverse complement strand
CCGGTCCCGCCTCTCTAGCTCAATGGTAGAGCAGTGGACTTTTAATCCATTGGTTCAGGGTTCGAGCCCCTGGGGAGGCACGTCATGACCATCAATCACTCCGCGGAGGACGCCGTGGTAGAACAACTCTCCAACGAACAGCTGAGCGGGAGCGACCTCGTGATCGACGGGCGCACCGCCCGTCGCAACCGCAACAAGGACGCCGTGCTCGATGCGCTCATCGAGCTCGCCCGCGAAGGCGACGGACTGGGCGAACCGTCCGTCGAGGCCATCGCCGAACGCGCCGCCGTGTCGTACCGATCCGTGTACCGGTACTTCGACGATCGCACCGAGCTCATGCTGTCGGCGATCGAGCGGGTGATGGGCGAGGACTATGCAATCTTCGACGTCGAGGGTCTGGGCGACGGATCGTTCGACACCCGGATCGCCCGCCTCATCGAGGTCCGCTTGGCCGCGTATCGCAGACTTGCACCGCTCACCCGGATCGCCATTCGGCTGCGCGCCGACGAGCCCGCCGTCGCCGAGGCCTACGAGGACGTCCGGGGCCAGATGCGCGCCCAGCTCGAGACGCAGTTCGCTCCCGAACTCGACGCTGTCGCCACGCAGGATCGCGCCGGCGTGATCGCCGCAGTCGACGCGATGTTCCAGGCCGAATCGCTCGACTATCTCGCACACCACGAGGGACTCGACGACGCCGAGATCGCCCGGATCCTGACGCGTCACATCCGAGCGCACCTCGGCGTCGACGGCTCCGTCAGGCGCTGAAGTCGGCGGACCCGACGGCGGCGTCGCCCTGCTCGATCGCCGCCACGACTCGCTCGGCGACCGCCGACGGATCGAGCCCGACCGGCATCTTCGGCGCCGTCCCGGCGAGCGGTCGCGTGGCCAGGCCGGTCTCGGTGTGCGGCGGGCGGACGTCGATCACCGCGACCTTCATGCGGCGGAACTCGCGGCGGATCGCCTCGGTCGCGGCGGCCGCCGCAGCCTTCGACGCCGAGTAGGCGGCCATTCCCGGCATCGGCGTCTCGGCGACGACACCGGACAGGTTGACGAAGAAGCCCTGCGACTCCTGGAGGGCGGGAGCGACGTGCTTGGCCAGCCACATCGGACCCATCGCGTTGGTGAGGAACAGCTCCTCGATCACGACGTCGTCGGTGTCGACGAGGTCGCCGAACGCGACGATGCCCGCAGCGACGACCACGCCGTCGAGATGCCCGTGCGTGGCGCTGACGTGTTCGAGCAGCACGTCGCCCGCGCGGGCGTCACGCAGATCGAGGGTGACGTCGCTGTCGGGTCCGCCGGAGCGGGTGCAGCGCACGACGGTGGCACCCCGCCGGGTCAACGCCGCGGTGATCTCGCGGCCGAGCCCACCGTTGGCCCCGATGACCGCGACGACGGCTTCGTTCAGTTCACGCGAGGGCATCGGCGCTGCTCAGATCCCGAACGACGCCGCGTTGACGGCAGCCACCGAGTCGGCGTCGCCCAGCACCTCGACGCTGCTGTGCGCTTGGCGCCCGTACACGAACATCACGAGCTCGCCGACCGGGCCCCGCACGGTGACCGACGGCTCGGCCTCCTTGGCGACGATCGGTTCGTGGTCGTCGTCGGGTTCGAGCACGATGCCGACCGGGGAGTTCTTCACCAGCCGCTTGGCCATCTTCCCCAACACGCCGTACAGCGCCGTGGTGAGGTCGTCGTCGAGATCGCGCGGCTCCCACGTCGGCTGGGCGCGGCGGACGTCTTCGAGGTGGACGAAGAACTCGACGGTGTTCGCGAGTTCGTCGATCTTGCCGATCTTCGTCGGTGACCAGATCGGCGGGCCCGAGCGGACGGTGTCGACGAGTTCGTCCCAGTCGCCCGCGGCGACGCCTGCCTGCACCTTGTCGGTGTAGCCGGCCGCCTTCGACACGATGATCCCGATCGCCGCGTCCGGGCGCCGCTCGCGCACCACGAGGTGGGCGGCAAGGTCGCGCGTCGTCCAGTCGCCGCACAGTGTCGGCTGATCGGGGCCGAGTTCGGCGAACAGGTCGCAGAGTTCAGCTCGTTCGCGGCGGGCAGGGATCGTGTCGCTGGCCATCCCCGCACCGTATCGGCGGGCGGGCTCCCGATGCTCAGGCGTGCCCGTAGGTGGCGTTGAGCGATTCGCCGATCTCGGCGAGCGCGTCGGGCCGGAACGTCGGCACGATCGCGTGCGTGACGCCGATCGCGGCGAGCTGTTCGATGCGGGCGTCGAGCTTCGGTCCGGGAGGAGCGCCGGCGCCGGCGATCATCTCGATCGAGTCGGGGTCGCGGCCGTGGTCCTCGGCGGTCTGACGCACCAGCGTGATCAACTCACCGATCTCGGTGGCCGACGCGCTGCCGGGGAAGAACCCGTCGCCGAGGCGACCGGCCCGCTTGGCCGCCGCCGTGCTGTGGCCGCCGACGATCACCGGGATCGTGCCATTGGCGGGCCGTGGCAGCGAGATGCAGTTCTCGAAGTCGAAGTAGTGGCCGGAGAAGGTGGTCTTCTCGCCGGACCACAGCGCGCGCATCACCGCGATGTACTCGTCGAGCCGCTTGCCGCGGTCGCCGAACGGCACGTTCAACGCGGTGAACTCCTCGGCGAGCCAGCCGGCGCCGACGCCCAGCACCATGCGTCCACCCGACAGGTGATCGAGTGTCGCCAGCTCCTTCGCGGTGATCACCGGGTTGCGTTGCGGCACGATCAGGATCCCGGTCGCCAGCTTGATGCGGGTGGTCTTCGCCGCCACCCAGGTCAGCCAGATCAACGGGTCGGGAAGGTCGAACTCCTCGGCGCCGCCGGCCATCTTGCCGCTCGGGTCGTACGGGTACTTCGATTCGTAGCCGGACGGGACGACGACGTGCTCGACGGTCCAGATCGCCTCGAACCCGCCGGCTTCGGCGGCGGTCGCGACGGCGGTCGCACCCTCGGGCGACGATCCGTGGCCGGTGTTGGCGAACATGATTCCGAACTTCATGGTGGCGACCATAGGGTGCGCCCGGCGCGAGACTCGGACCATGACCTACGAGCACCTGCTGGTCGACCGCGACGGCGACATCACCACGATCACCCTCAACCGGCCCGAGAAGCGCAACGCGCTCGCGCTCGACGTGATGGTCGAACTGACCGAGACGCTGCAGGAGGTGGGAGCGACGGACACCCTCGGCGTGGTGCTCGCCGCGAACGGTCCGGTGTTCTCCGCCGGTCACAACTTCGGCGACATGGTGGACGCGAGCCTCGACGACGCCCGCCGGCTGTTCGAGGTGTGCACCGACATGATGGACACCGTGCAGGGGATCCCCCAGCCGGTGATCGCCCGTGTGCACGCGCTCGCCACGGCGGCCGGCTGCCAGCTCGTGGCCACGTGCGACCTTGCGATCGCCGCCGAGTCCGCCGCGTTCGCGATCCCCGGCGGCAAGGGCGGGCTCTTCTGCCATACGCCCGTGGTCGCCGTGTCCCGCAACATCGGACGCAAGCGGGCGCTCGAGATGGCGTTGACCGGCGACCCGATCGATGCGGCGACCGCCGCCGACTGGGGCCTGATCAACCGGGCGGTCCCTGACGATCAACTCGACGCGGCCGTCGCCGACCTGATCGGTCGCGCGACTCGCGGCAGCGGGCTGTCGAAGTCGCTGGGCAAGCGGAGCTTCTACGCCCAGGTCGGCCTCGACCAGCCCGACGCCTACGAGGTGGCGATCGACGCGATGGCGAGCGCGGCGATGATCCCCGACGCCCAGGAGGGCTTCCGGGCGTTCCTCGAGAAGCGCCACCCGAACTTCACCCAACGCGCCTGACCGCGCGCCGCTCATGCGGCGACGGCGAGACGAGCGCGGTGCGCACGTGGTCGACGGCGCGATCTCGATGGTTGCGCACGGTTCGTGGCGTGACCTTGCGCTGCTGGGCGACGATGCCGGGCGATCCGACCCGAACGAGCTGGCGCAGGAGGTCGAGGTCGTACGCCGGCACGCCCGCGCGCCGTGCCTCGCGCAGCACGGTGACGAACTCGTCGAGCGCGGTCGCGGGACCGTCGTGGTGCGCGGCCCCTGCGAACGACCCCGGGGCCGTCGCCTCCTCGCTCGCCGCGCAGCGGCGGAGCTGGCGCCGGAAGGCCTGGAACACGGCGTCGGAGGTCAGCGACGCGGCGACGTGGTGGCGTCGGCGTTCGACGTCGTAGGAGCGGATCGCGAGCCAGGCTGCCGGCACGATCTGGGCGATCGGGTCGGCGCGATCGGTGTACGACCGGTAGCGGCGGGCGTTGGAGATCAGCGCGGGCAGCAGGTGCTGGAGGACGATGCGCCCGGCGAGTTCGTCGCTGCGCGCCAGCTCGACGAGGGCGAGCAGGATCGTGTCGTCCGATCGTTCGGCGCCGTCGCGCCGCTGTGTTGCCTGTCGGATCTGATCGAGGTCGGTGAGTTCTACGACGAGGTCGGCGAGCGGATGGTCGGGGTACTGCTCGGCCCAGCGTTCGAGCCGTGCGCAGCGCCCGGCGGGAGGTCCGCAGGTGGGCCCACTCGACGTCGAGACGTTCGAGCAGGTGCGAGCGTTCCGGGGTGCCGGCGGGTGTCGTTCGGCGTGTCGTGGTCGGGTCGGTTGCGGTCATGGCGGCCACCGTGACGAAGCACCCTCACCGCCGGCCTCACAGCTCGTCTCCCCGCCCCGAATTTCCGCGGCGATCCCCCTCACAGCGCCTCGATCCCAGGACCCGCTCCGACTCACAGCCCCAGCTCAACCCCCATTTTCGCCCGATCCGGTCGGTTGCGATGAGCGAAGTGGCGGTATTGGGGCGGTTGGCTCATCGCGGGGAGAGTCGTGCCCGTTGCGATGAGCGAAGTGGCGGTATTCGGGCGGTTGGCTCATCGCGGGGAGAGTCGTGCCCGTTGCGATGAGCGAAGTGGCGGTATTCGGGCGGTTGGCTCATCGCTGGGTGGGGTGGGGGAGGTGCGTGCTCGTGGGGGTTCCGGAATGCGGGGGTCGGCGCCCACTGGGCACGTATGGAACGACTCCCGGTGTGCGAGGCGATCGGACCGGACGGAGCGCGTGTGGTCATCCATCCGCACGCGGCGACCGACTCGGTGGCCGATCTGGCTCGGGCCCTCGACCTCCCCGCCACCATGCCGCTGGCGATCGACGACCGACCGGTCGCTCCGACCGAACGGCTCGTCGCCGCAGGATTGCGCGTCGGCTCGAGGATCTCGATCGCACCACCGTGCGAGCCGCCCACCAGGATCCGGGAGCGGCGTCGAGGTCGCGATCGCGGTCGGGCCTGCCTGCGAACGTTGGATCGCGCTGCCACCCGGCCGCCACACCGTCGGGCGAGCGGCAACCGCGGCGGTCCGCGTCGACGACCCGGCGGTCGAGTTGCACCACGGCATCCTCGACGTCGACGCTGACGGGACGGTCGCGTTCACGCAGCTGACCGGAGTCTTCCCGGCGACGATCTCGGGGGCTCCGTGCGGACGCGCTCACCCCGTCGACAACGCTCTCTCGATCGGCTCGAGTCGCCTCCTCGTCCGTCGCGACGCCGCCGACACCGGCCCGATCGCGACCGGCAGCGTCGCACCCGCCGAACGCGACCCCTGGCGTCTGGTCGTGCGACGCGGCCCGGCCGCGGCAGTCGGCTCCCCGCCTGCCGCGCTCGAGATCCCGGGGCCACCGACCGTCCACCACTCCCCACCGCTCACGACACTGGTCGGCGCCGGCGTCGCAGCGCTCGGCGCCGGCGTCCTGGCGGCCGTGCTCGGCCAGCTGCTGTTCGCGGCGTTCGCCGCCGTCGGTGCTGTGGCGTCGCTCGCGACGTGGGCCGTCGGCGCGATCGTCGTCCGGCGCGATCGCCGTCGCACCGCTGTCGAACACCGCCGAGCCGTCGTCGAGTTCGAGCGTGCCCTCGACCGTGCCCGATCGGGAGCCGAACGCGACCATCGTGCGCGTCATCGCAGCGTCGTCGATGCGCTCGACCGGATCCACCGCGACGCTGCCGGCATGTGGTCGCGTCGGTGCGACCACGACGACGCACTGTGGGTCACCGTCGGCCGGGGCACCTCTCGCTGGGTGCCGCCGATCGCCGTCGACGACCGCAGCCGCCTCGACGCGGAGCTGCTCGTTGCGATCGAGGGATGCGAACGTCTCGACGACGTCGCCGTCCCGCTGGCGCTCGAAGCGTCGTCGACGATCGCCGTCCACGGCTCGACGGCGGTCGCCGAGTCGCTGTGCCGATCGATCATCGTCCAGCTGGCCGCCGACTACGGGCCCGCGGACTGGGAACTCCAGGTGGTCGCCGCCGACCCCGGTCGATGGAGCTGGGTGAGCTGGCTCCCCCAGGCCGGACACCGACCGTGCCTGGTCGCCGCCGATGACGCCGAGGCACTGACCCAGGCGATGGAGCGAGGGGCTGACGACGACGCTCGCCACCGGCGCACGGTGATCGTCGTCGATGCGCCGGCGCTGCTCAGTGCCCGCACCAGCGCGCTGCGCCGCCGGCTCGATCGGGGCGGCGTCACCTGCATCGCCATCGTCGCTGCCGACATCTCGGTGCCGGCGATCGTCGATCGGGTCCTCGAGGTGGGTGACACCGGTGCAGCGAGGTGGATCGAGACGAGCGGCGCAGCCTGGACCGCGCTCGACCGTGACATCGTCGTCGCCGGCATCTCGTCGACGACGGCCGAGGCCGCGGCGCGACGGCTGGCCCCGCTGCTCGACCCCGAGGACGACGACGGCGCACGCGCGGTCCCGCCACGCGTCGCGCTGGCCGAACTCGAACCGATCGGCGACGACACCGCAACGGCGATCGCACGACGATGGAAGCAGGGTGGCCGCGATCCAGCACCGGTCGCCTGCCTCGGCGTGTCGGCCGACGGCGTCGTCGACATCGATCTCGCACGCGACGGCCCGCACGGCCTGATCGCCGGCACCACGGGCTCGGGCAAGAGCGAACTGCTGCGCACGCTGGTCGTGTCGCTCGCCGCACGTTCGAGTCCGGACCACGTCACGATGATCCTCGTCGACTACAAGGGCGGCTCGACGTTCGACGCCTGCGCCCGGCTCCCGCACACGGTCGGTGTCGTGACCGACCTCGACGACGGTCTCGCCGCGCGGATGCTGGTGAGCCTCGACGCCGAGGTGCGTCGCCGTGAGCGACTCCTGCGCGCCGCCGGCTCCGACGATCTGGCTGCGTACCGCCGCGCCGCCGCCGAACCGCTGCCGCGCCTGGTGGTGGTCATCGACGAGTTCGCGTCGCTGGCCAGGGAACTCCCCGACTTCCTCGGCGCGCTCGTGTCGATCGCCCAGCGCGGTCGCAGCCTCGGCATCCACCTCGTGCTGGCCACGCAACGTCCGGCCGGTGTCGTCACCGATGACATCCGGGCCAACACCAACCTGCGGATCGCGCTCCGGCTCCAGGACCGCAGTGACGCACACGATGTGGTCGGCGACGCCCTGCCGGCAGGTTTCCCACCAGGGACGGCCGGCCGAGCGGTGTTGCGGTTGGGTCCCGACGAGCTGATCGTGTTCCAGGTCGCCGACTCCTCGAGTCCTGTCCGTCCCGCCTCGACCCGGTTGACGGTCGAGCGGGTCGCCGCCGGCGCATCCAGGGCTTCGGCTACGAGTCCGGTGCCGGGCCAGCCGACGGCGCTCGAACGGCTCGTCGACGCGATCGGCCACGCGGCGACGATGGTGGGGACGGCGACGCCGCATCGTCCGTGGGTCGACGCGCTCCCGGCGGTCGTCCGACCACGTGACCTCGGTGGCGACGACACCGCGGTCGGGCTGCTCGACGACCCGGCCGGACAGTGTCGCCGCCCGCTCGGGTGGCAGCCGGACGAGGGCACGCTGCTGCTCGTCGGTGCGGTCGGTTCCGGCACGACGACCGCCGCGTCCACCGTCGTGGCGCAGTGCGTGCGGAATGCCGATCCCGACGCGATGCACCTGTACGTCATCGACGCGCAGGGCGCCGCGGTGTGGAGCGCGTTCGAGGCGAGCGCCCACTGCGGCGCGGTCGTTCGCCTGGCGGAGACCGAGCGCGTCAGCCGGCTGCTGGCCCGACTCGCCGAGGAACTCGACCGCCGCTCGAGCGGTGCATCTTGCGAGCCGGTGGTCGTCGTCGTGATCGACGGGTACGCCGCAGTCCGCGACGCACTCGGCGATGTGGACCACGGCGGGGCAGCGCGGCGGCTCGACCGGCTGCTGCGCGACGGCCCGGTCGTGGGAATGGTCGCCGTCGTCACCACCGATGGCGTGTCCTCTGCGGGACTGGCCGTGCCGCGCGCGGCGACGTGGCGGTTCGAGGCCGGCGTGCCGGGGCGGATGCGGGTGGTCGAGTCCGGGCTGGAGGGCCAGATCGTGTTCGACCCCGACGCAGCGCGCCATCTCGCATCGGTGGACCCTGCCGCGTCGACGACGACTACCGCCGGTCGGGCGGCGCCCGTGCTCGTGCTGCCGGACGTGGTCGATGCCGACGAGTTCGACGCTCAGGTCGTCGTGTGTCCGTCGGAGCGGTCGCCCGGGCGTCCGGTCGAGTTGCCGATCGGGCTCGGCGCCGACGACCTCGAGCCGTCGTGGCTGCGGGTGCCGGTCGGCGACCACGTGTTCATCGGAGGTGCCGCCCGGACGGGACGGTCGACGGCGCTGCGGCAGGTCGAGTTCGCGTGGCGTCGAGCGCATCCGGGCGGCGCCGTCGATCCACGTCGACCGCCATCGACCGATCGAGGCCGACGTCGCAGCGCTCGACGCTCTCGGATCGATCCTCGTCGTCGTCGACGACGCCGAGCGCGTCGACGATCCCGGTGGCGCGCTCACACGGCTGCTCGCCCAACCTCGCGTGACCTTCGCCGTCGCGGCACGCCTCGAAGCGGTGCGCGTCGCGTACGGGCACTGGACGCGCGAGGTGGCGCGAGGTCGCTGCGGGCTGATCATGACGTCGATGGGCGAGGTCGACGGCGAGCTGCTGGGCGCCACGCTCCCGCGGCGGTCGATGATCCCGCCCCGGCCTGGTCTGGCATGGATCGTCGATCACGGCGGCCAGCGCCTCGTGCAGGTCGCTGCAAGACTGAGCCCATGACCCGCATCGTCACCGTCGCCGGCGCCCAGCTCGGCCCGGTCCAGCTCGCGGACGAACGCGCCGACGTGGTCGAGCGGATGATCGTCCTCCTCCAGGAGGCCGCCAGCCAGGGCAGCGACCTGGTGGTGTTCCCCGAGCTCGCGCTCACCACCTTCTTCCCCCGGTGGTTCGTCGACGACATCACCACCGCCGACCACTTCTACGAACGCTCGATGCCGAGCGAGGCGACCCAGCCGCTGTTCGACGAGGCGAAGCACCTCGAGATCGGGTTCAGCCTCGGCTACGCGTTGCTCGAGGACGCGCCCGATGGCACGCAGCACCGGTGGAACGTGCAGACGTTGGTGGAGCGCGACGGACGCATCGTCGCGACCTTCAAGAAGGTGCACATTCCCGGTCACGCCGGCAACGAACCGGACCGTCCGTTCCAGCACGCCGAGCGCTACTACTTCGAGCCGTCGCCCGAGGGGTTCGGGGTGTGGGACGCGTTCGGTGGGCGCGTCGGGATGATGATCTGCAACGACCGGCGCTGGCCCGAGTCGTATCGGCTGATGGGGTTGCAGGGTGTCGAGCTGATCCTGTGCGGCTACAACACGCCGCTGCACTACGCGCCCGACCCGTCGCAGGATCCGCTGCAGGGCTTCCACAACCAGCTCGTGATGTCCGCAGGCGCGTACCAGAACGGAACGTTCGTCGTCGGCGTCGCCAAGGGCGGGGTCGAGGAGGGCGTCGATTCGCTGGCCGACTCGTCGATCTTCGCGCCGTCGGGTGAGCTGCTCGCGAAGGCGGCCACGAACGGCGACGAGGTGATCGTCGCCGAGTGCGACCTCGACTGGTGCAAGCAGTACACCGAGACGCTGTTCGACTTCGCCAAGTACCGGCGCCCCGAGCTGTACGGCCCCCTCGCCACCCCCTGACCCGCCCCGCCGCGAGCGCCAACGCGACGGGAGGGAACCGAATGGCCCTCTCGTGCGTTTGAGTGTGTGACGATCGGGGAGGTGGACATCCAACCGGGGGAACCGGAGTTCATGACCATCCAGGTGGTCCGCGCCGACTTCGCGACGTTCTTCGAGCAGCACCACGCCGAGATGGTCCGCGCGATGACGCTCGCGCTGGGCGATCCCGATCTCGGCCGGGATGCTGCCGCCGAGGGGTTCGCCCGCGCGCTGCAGCGCTGGTCGACCGTGTCGGTGCTCGCCAATCCCGAGGGATGGGTGTACCGGGCCGGCATCAACTGGGCACGGTCGCGCTGGCGCAAGATACGGCGCGAGCGGTTCGGACTGCAGATCGACGGCGAGGCGCGGCCGACGGCGCCGAAGGACGAGGCGCTCGTCAGCGCGCTCCGCCAGCTCTCGGTCGATCACCGGACCGTCGTGGTGGGCCGCTACTACCTCGACTGGTCCGAAGAGCAACTCGCCACCGCCCTCGACATCGCTCCCGGCACCGTGAAAAGCCGGCTGAGCCGAGCACTGACCCACCTCTCCGAGCTGATGGAGCACAACGATGACCGACCATGACGATCTCCGCCGCGGCCTCGACAACATCGCGGAAACCATCGAGGTGGGCGACCTCGACCTCGCCGCAGTCCGCACGAGAACCCACCGCCGTCGCCGTCGGGTCTCAGCTGATGGCTGGCCTCGGTGCGGTCGCCCTGCTGGCTGGAGCGACCGTGGCCGTCGTCGCGGTCACCCCGGACGACGAACCCGACAGTCTGGTCATCGCCGATGTCCAGGAACCCGACGAGTCGTCGCCATCGACGTCGATCGGCGACGAGGAGCCGGCGACGACGGAACTCTCGACCGCTGCGGCGGCGCAGACCGTCGAGGTGATCGAGCGACCGGGTCTGCCCGGTCAGATCGCCGGCGTCGGCGGTGCGCCCGAGTACGGCGAGTGGTCCGCGGCGTGGCGGGATGGCTTCCTCGTCGGGTCACAGGCGTTCGCGCCGCAGCCGCTCCCCGCCGAACTGCCAGAAGAGGTGACCGCGCTGTTCCCGCAGGAGGTCAGGGACCTCTTCGGAGGTGACCTCCCGCCGACGATCGAGGAGGCCATGCAGATGCTCCAGGAAGCCGGTCTGCTCGACGTCGTCACGGAGATCATCGCTGCCAACCCGGAGGCTTCCGCAGCCATCTACTCCGCCCAGTCGCAGGAGCCACCGACACTCGACGTCCGCTTCACCACCGACGGCGTCACGTGGGAGCCGATCGAGGTGGTCATGCCCCCAGATGCCAGCTACATCTCGGGTGCGACCGGCGTCGGCGATCGACTCGTCGTGTGGTACGGCACGCAGGGCCCGAACAGCAACTTCGGCGACGGCTCCGTTCGGGTCGCGACGACGGTCGATCTCGTCAACTGGAACGTGCAGGAGATCGTGGTACCGCCACCGCCCTTCGAGCTCCCGGACGGTGCCGACTGGTCGGTCCAACCGTCCAGCTTCGCAGCCAACGATTCGGGCTGGGTGGCCAACGTGTACGCCAACGTCGAACTCGATCCGTTCGAGCTCGTTCCCGCCGAGGTGCGTGCCGAACTCGACGTGGGCACGACCGGGTTCTCGTTCGGTCAGGACGACACCGGAATCACGATCGAGGCGGAGGGGGGCGACGCGATCGTCTACACCTGGGACGAACTCGGCGTGGCGCCGGAGGTCGCGGAATACCTCGCCGGGCAAAATTTCGTGCCGACGACCTGGGCGGCGAGGTGGGACGGGGTCCCGGCGCCGTCGCAGACGTCCGGGCCCATGGACAGCATCGTCGCCACGCCGGCTGGCTTCGTCGGCCTCGGCTCCGACGTCCGGTACTCGGCGGACGGCCTCACCTGGTCGATCGACCCGTTGCCGGTCGACGACGCCTACTACGTCACCGCATCGTTCACGTTCGACGGCGGAATCATCGCCTTCGTCGACACCCCGGACGGGGTCCAGTTCTATCGGTTCGACGAACGCGGCGGCTCGCCGCAGCAACTCGAGATCCCCGGGCTCCCCGCGAATGCCGCGGGCGGGTGGGGCTCCGGTAATCGTCTGGGTGTCATCCTCGACGCCACCGAACCCGGCCCGCCTCCTCCGCCACTCGTCGTCGAGGCCGACGGCTATCGGCTCACGGTCGACAATTCGACCGGCGTCGTCGAAATCGTCGACGTCCTCACCGGTGAGATCGTCGTCACGTCCGACATGCGACGTGGCGACGAGGAGGGGCCGATCACGTGGGACTTCGCGGGTGTCACGGTCACCGATCCGACGACCGGCGAGGTCGTGGTCGTCTTCCCGAGGGAGGCCATCGAGGCTGCCAACGAGGCGCTGTACGAGAACGAGCCCGCCTTCGAGCAGGAGTACAACCCGGACCTGTGGCTGCTGGCGAGCCTGGACGGCGAGACGTTCGTCGTCGACGATCTCGATGACGGCGACGGTGGGATGGTGTCCGGGCCGAGTGGGCTGACCGCCAACGGATCGCGGCTGCTCCTCCAGGCGGGCGGTGCGTGGGTGGTCTACGACCTACGCTGAGGCAATGGCGTTGGCGTTCGACGAGGCAGTCGAGCTGGTACGGCAGGGTGGCGGGCGCATCACGAAGGCTCGCCGCATCCTGCTCGAGGACCTGTTCAATCACGGCGGTCGGACGACGGCCGAACAGCTCGCCGAGCGGCACCACGACATCGACACCGCAACGGTGTACCGGTCGTTGTCGCACTTCGAGGAGGTCGGCGTGATCGAACACGTGCACCTCGGCCATGGCCCAGCGGCGTATCGGTGGACCGGTGTGCGGACCGTTGCAGCCGTGTGCGAAACGTGCCGTGCCGTCACCGACATCCCTGCCGACGAGCTCGACGGCCTCGCAGAACGCCTCGAGCAGAGGTACGGCCTCGAACTCTCCCTGGGTCACTTCGCGCTCTCGGTCCGCTGCCCCGCCTGCCGCTGACGATTACATCACGGGTCTGACCCCTGATGTAACGTCCGTTCTGCGTTGTTACGCCAGGGGTCAGACCCCCGGCGTAACGCGGCGTTCATTGCGCTGTCTTTCGCCGGCCCTTCGTTTCGAGGAGGTCGTGACCGACGCGCTCGTCGCCGGCGCCGGTCTCAATCGCCAGGCACATTGACGGTGGCGTACCAGTCGACGAGACGGTTGGCGATCTCGGTGCCCTGGTCGTCCTGGAGGAAGTGGCTGGCTTCGTCGAGACGGTCGTGGGGCTGGCCTTCGGCACCCGGCACGTTGTCGATGAGGTTCTGCTGGGCGGCGCACCCGCCGAGCTGGCCGGGGTCGTTGGCGGCCCACAGCGTGAGGAACGGCTCGTCGAAGGCCATCAGGCCCTCCCAGGCCTCGGCGGTCTGGCCCGGAACCTGGTTGATCAGTGACGGGAAGGTCCGCGGTCCGCCCAGGTAGATCCGGCTCGGGAAGGGCGCGTCGTAGGCGGCCTCCTCGGCGGGGGTCAGGTCGTACCAGGTCAACTCGCTCCGCGGCGTGAATCTCGCCGTCATCGGTCACCATCCACGTCGCCGAACGCGCACGCCCGATTCAGCTTGCCGGCACAGCTATGTCAGTCGATCACCTGGGATCAGGCTCCGGATGCTCCCCGTGCGTCACGGTCGCCACCGACTTCGCCCACTTCTGTGTCCGCTCGACCTCCCCACGAGACCGTCTGCTCGCCAATTCTCCCGAGCACCGACGTTCCGCTCCCAGCCGACCTCGACGAGATCGCCCGAAACTCAACCCCGCCTCGCGAACGTCCCTGATTCATGACACCTCGGCACGTCATCCTTGTTCGCTGCCTCGGCGTCCTGCTGACCCCTGATGTAATCGTGGGTTCATGCGGATGGGCTTTCGAGTGGCGCTGCGCTTTGACAAACTGTAAAGCGTGACCGAACTCGCCGACGCGCCCGCCGCCATCACCGGAGACGACGACGCCCGCGTCTCGTTCACCGTCAACGGCACGCCGGTCACCGTTCGGCGATCGCACCCGCACCTGCTCGCGGCGTTGCGTGAGGAGCTCGACATCACCTCGCCGAAGGACGGTTGCTCGCCGTCGGGTCAGTGCGGATGCTGCACGGTGTTCGTCGACGGCAAGGCGATCGTCGCGTGCCAGTGCGACATGGACAAGGTCGAAGGGTCGTCGGTCGTCACGCTCGAAGGTGTCGACGAGACCGAGCGCCAGACGTTCGCCGACGCCTTCGCCGCCTGCGGCGGGCTCCAGTGCGGCTTCTGCATCCCCGGCATCGTGATGCGCGCCAAGTCGCAGATCGACAAGAAGGGCGCCGAGCTCACACGCGAGAAGATGGCGCCGCATCTCGGCGCCCACCTGTGCCGTTGCACCGGCTACGTGAAGGTGCTCGACGCGATCGAAGCGGTCGCGCAGGGCACGGTGTGCTCGCCGGCGCTGTCCGACCGCGTCGGCGGTGGTGGCGCGAAGTACGAGGCAGCGCCGCTCACGCTCGGCGACCGCGGCTACATCGACGACATCCGCGTGCCCGGTCTGCTGCACGCCGCGCTCCATCTGACCGATCACGCCCGCGCCGACATCGTCGCGATCGACACCTCGGCGGCACTCGCGGCGCCGGGCGTCGAGGCGGTGCTCACCGCCGACGACCTGCCGGGCGAGTTGCGCGTGGGGATCATCTACAAGGACTGGCCGGTGATGATCCCGGTCGGCGGGCGCACGTCGTACGCCGGTGACGTGCTCGCCGTCGTCGTCGCCGACACCCGCGACCACGCCCGGGCCGCCGCCGAGCTCGTCGAGGTGACCTACGACGTCCATACACCGAACACCGACGCCCGGGCCGCTCTGGCCGACACCGCGCCGATGTCGGTGTGGGGCACCGACTCCAACGTGCTGTCGACCAGCGCATACACGCGCGGCGTCGACTTCGACGAGGCGTTCGCCGCCAGCGCGTTCACCGTGCACGAGACGTTCCACACCCAGCGGATCGAGCACGCGTTCCTCGAACCCGAGTCGACGGTCGCAGTGCCGACCGGCGACGGCGGCGACCGAACGCTGCACGTCTACTCCGGCGGCCAGGGCGTGTGGGACGACCGCAACGACATCGCCGCCGTGCTCGACGTCGATCCGGCCCGGGTGACCGTCGAACTGGTCTCGAACGGCGGTGCGTTCGGCGGCAAGGAGGACATGAGCAACCAGGCCCAGACCGCGCTCGCCGCATGGAAGCTCGGTCGCCCGGTGAAGTGCACGCTGTCACGCGAGGAGAGCTTCCGGATGCACGCCAAGCGTCATCCGATCGAGCTGGAGTACTGGGCCGGCTGCGACGCCGACGGGCGTGTCACCGCGTTGAAGGTCCGTGGCATCGGTGACTCCGGCGCGTACGCGAGCGTCGGCATGAAGGTGCTCGAGCGGGCGGCGGGTCACGCGTGCGGGCCGTACCGGTGGCCGTCGCTCGACATCGAGACGATCGCCGTGCGCACCAACAACCTCGTGTGCGGCGCCTTCCGCGGGTTCGGCGCCAACCAGGCGCAGTTCGCGATGGAGGGTGTGCTCGACCGCCTCGCCGAGCAGGTCGGCATCTCGGGGTGGGAGATCCGCAAGCGCAACGTGATCCGCCCCGGCGAGGAGTGGGGCCCCGGCCAGATCATGGACGACGGTGCCGGCGGCGCCGAGGCGTGCCTCGATCAGATCAAGGCGTCGTACGACGATGCGATCGCCGCCGGCAAGGCGGTCGGGCTCGGACTCGGGTTGAAGAACTCGGGCCTCGGCAACGGGTTCCGCGAGGTGTCGAAGGCGGTCATCCGGTTCCTCCCCGCGGTCGGCGACGCGCCCGGACGGATCGAGGTGCGCCACGGCTGGACCGAGATGGGCCAGGGTGTGCACACCGTCGCGCTGCAGGTGGCAGCGCAGGAGTTGGGTGTCGACCCCAACCGGATCGACGTGATCGTCGACACGACCCGCGAGCTGGGCTTCGGACAGACGACGGGATCGCGCGGGACGCTGATGGTGGCCGGCTCGGTCAGTGACGCCGCGGCCGCAGCGCTGGCGGGCGGGTGTGAGGTCGACGTCGACTACGAGGGCGAGTACGTCGTCGACTGGACCCAGAAGCTCGGCGATCCGTCGGTGACCAATCCGACGATCCACGCTGTGTTCAGCTTCGCCGCCCAGCTGGTGATCGCCGACCCCGAGACCGGTGAGATCGAGAAGGTCGTCGCCGTCCACGACGTCGGCAAGGCCGTCAACCCGACCCTCGTCGAGGGCCAGGTCGAGGGGTCGGTGCACATGGGCCTGGGGTACGCGCTGACCGAGGAGTTCCCGACCGACCCCGAGACGGGCTTCCCGACGAACATGACGCTGCGGTCGCTCGGCATCCTGCGGGCCAAGGACGTGCCGGAGATCGAGGTGCAGCTCGTCGAGGTGCCCCAGCCCCGCTCGCCCTACGGCATCAAGGGCGTCGGCGAGATCGGCCTCGTGCCGACCGCACCCGCGGTCGCCGCCGCCCTCCACGCCGCCGACGGCGAGTGGCGCAACGTCTTGCCAATGGGCCTCCCCACGCGCCGAAGCTGACCGCTGACCCGGGCCCCAACCCCACGCTGCCCATCCCCGTTTGCGTGACGATTTCGGGTGACCCGGTCCATCCGTTCTGCAACGCAAACGGGGTTGGTGGCCGACGGGTCAGGTGGCGGGGGAGTCGCCGAGGAGGTAGCGGGGGCCGGTCCCGCGAGCGGCGGCGATGTCGTCGGGGTTGTACAGCGCGCAGGTGTCGAGGCTGAGGCAGCCGCAGCCGATGCACCCGTCGAGCTTCTCCTTCATCGATTCGAGCAGTGCGATGCGCTCGTCGAGGATCGGTTGCCACGACGCGGCGAGCTTCGCCCACTCGCGGCGGTTCGGCGTGCGCCCCGACGGCAGCGAGTCGAGCGCAGCCTTGATCTCGCCCAGGCTGAGCCCGACCCGTTGGGCGACCTTGATGAACCCGACCCGGCGCATCACATCGGCCGCATACCGACGATGGCCGGCTTCGGTGCGCTCGCTGACGATCAAGCCGTTGGCCTCGTAGAAGCGCAGCGCCGACGTCGCCACACCCGACCGGGCGGCGACCTCACCGACGGAGAACGTTCGCCGGGATTCGCCCTTGACTTCAACCATTGTTGAAGTTTTACCGTGCACGTTCATGGACGCAACCCTCAGCCCCGACCTCGAACGCCACCCCGATCTGCACCCCGATCTGCACCTCGACGACCTCCCCGTCGGCGCCATGAAGATGATCAAGGTCGACGGCCACCGCGTGTGCCTCGTGCGCACCAGCGATGGTCTGCACGCCATCGACCACGCTTGTCCCCACGAGGGGTACGGCCTCACCCAGGGCGAGCTCGACGGCGACCTCGTCACCTGCGCGTGGCACAACTGGAAGTTCCGGGTCACCGATGGTGCCTGCGTGCAGGGCGAGGAAGGAGTCCAGACCCATCACGTCGCGGTCGCCGACGACGGCGCCGTCCAGGTGTCGATCAACCGGCCCGATCCCGCGTCCCGACGTCCGCAGTTGTTGGCGAGTCTGCGCAGCGGCATCGAGCGTGAGTACACGGGCCAGGTCGCACGCGACGTCGTCCGGCTCCTCCAGGCCGACGCGAATCCCGGCGAGTTGATCTGGGAAGCGATCGCCCACGGCGCTCCCCGGGCCGAGTTCGGCTGGGGACACTCGATCGCATCCGCCACCGACTGCCTGGCGATGATCGACCTGTACGAGGGCGACCAGCGGGCGTTGCCGATCGTGCAGGGGATCATGGGCATCGCCGAGTCGGAACGCAATCGTCCGGTCAATCCGCTGCCGGATCCCTCGTCGGCGCAGGAGTCCACTGCCGCCGCCTTCAGGGCTGCGATCGAGGCCGAACGGACCACCGACGCGCAGGCGTACGTGCTCGCCGCGATCGAGCGTGGCGACGGTGCCGATGACCTTCGCCCGTGGTTCACCTCGGTGGTGAGCGACCATCACCTCTCCTACGGCCACGGCGCGATCTACACCCAGAAGGCCTTCGAGCTGCTCGACATGATCGGCTGGGATCGTGCGGCGACCGTGCTGCCGCACCTCGTGCCGACGCTCGTGTACGGCACCCGCGAGGACAAGCTGCCGTACATGCGCCCGTTCATGAAGGCGCTCGCGGGCGTCGATCTGGCCGCCGTCGCCGACATCGTGCCGGCCGTTGGGTGGTCCGACGACGGGACGTTGCTCGCCGCGCTGCTCGGCGATCGACGCACGGCGCCCGTCGAGGCGACGGTGGCAGCGCTCCGGTCGGGTGCGTCGGTCGACGACGTGCTCGACGTCGTCGTGCGGGCGGTCAGCGAGCGCATGCTGCGCTACGACGTCGCGGGCGAGTTCGACTTCGCCGACGACTTCGGCTGGCTCGACATCACCCACGGGTTGACCTACGCCAACGCGGTGCGCTGGCACCATGCCAACGCTGTCGACGGAGGGGTGGACGTGCGGCCTCGCCCGACCTGCTGCGCCTGGTGCTGTTCACGACGTTCCTCGCGCAGTGGACGGGCGCCACGAGTGGCACACGCGGGTCGGTGAGCGCCACGAGGTCGAGCCGCTCGCGCCCGACCTCGCCGTCTACGGCGCCGAACTCCAGCGCCAATCGCTGCTCGACGGGACGACGGCGTTCATCGTCCACGCCCACGCGGTCAAGACGTCACGAGCGGCGGCGCTCGAGTCGGCGCGTTCGGGCTCGACGCTCCCGCTCGACGCGACCGCCCGATTCATCGCCGCGCCCAAGCTCGAACGCTTCGTCGCCGCCACGGTCGCCCGCTCGATCGATTTCCTCAACGGCCGCACCCAGCGCGACTGACATCACGTTTGTGTGCAACTTCGGATGGGGCGGGTCATCCGAAATGACACGCAAACGGTTACTCGCGGGCGACTGACATCACGTTTGTGTGCAACTTCGGATGGGGCGGGTCATCCGAAATGACACGCAAACGGTTACTCGCGGGGGTCGCTGGCCGGGCGGGCGAGGATCTCGTAGAGCTGGCGCTTGGTGTCCTCGAGCACCTTGGTGGCGGCGTCGCGCTGATCGGCCGAGCCGAAGCGGGCGATCTGTCGGACCTGGCCACCGAGCTCCGACATCAGGCGGCGCATGTCGCCGCGTCCGCCGGTGCCGGACTGGTTCCACGGCTCGTCGGCGTCGTCTCCCTGCGCGTCGCGGAGTTCGGCCAGGATCTGGCGCCCGCGATCGGTGAGACCGAACTGGCGCTTGCCGTCGACCTCGGTCGAGGTGAGTGCGCCGCGTTCTTCCAGGCGATCGAGCGTCGGGTAGATCGACCCGGGGCTCGGCCGCCAGCGTCCGTCGCTGCGCGACTCGAGTTCGGTGATGATCTCGTAGCCGTGCATCGGACGCTCGTCGAGCAGGGTGAAGATGGCGAGCGGGACCGCGCCGCGTCGAGCCCGGTGGCGACCGCCGCGGCCCTCTCTCCCGTCGCGACCTCGTCCACCTCCTCGGTCGTGCTCGGCGCGGTGGTGGTCGTGGTGATCATGCATGTGGCCTCCCGGTCCTCGTCGTCGGCCGCCTCGTCCGGAGCCCCGGCGCGAACGCGGGGTGCTGGTGGACGCAGCGGTGTCGGTGTCGTCGATGTCGATGGTGAATTCGTCGTTCATGGAACTCCTGTGTGTGTCGAGTCGTTACTTGATGCGTAACGACATATCGCTAGTGTAGCGATATGTCGTGAGGGATGCAACCCCCTCCCGCTCGTGACGGTTCGGTGCGGATCGGGTCGCCCGGATCGGCGATGCTGTTCGCATGACGGACACAACCGAACGGCCTTCCTCGACCGGCAACGACGTCGTCGACGAAGTGCGTGCCTGGCTCGAGGAGAACTGGGACCCCGACCTCACGGTGGCGCAGTGGTGGGAACGCCTCGGGCTGGCCGGCTGGTCGGCGCCGACACTCCCGGAGGACGCATACGGCCGCGGACTGTCGCGCGGTGATGCCGTGCTCGTCTCGAACACGATCGCCGAGTTCGGCGCCCTCGGCGCCCCGGGCGGCCTCGGCCTGCTGCTCGCCGCACCGACGATCGCCACGCACGGCACCCGCGAGCAGATCGACCGCTACGTCCGTGACATCGTCACCGGCCAACGGGCCTGGTGCCAGCTGTTCAGCGAGCCGGGCGCCGGCTCCGACCTCGCCGGTCTCCAGGCCAAGGCGCTGCTCGACGGCGAGGAGTACATCGTCAACGGCCAGAAGGTGTGGACGTCCGGCGGCCACTACGCCGACATGGGCATGCTGATCGCCCGCACGAACTCCGACGTCCCGAAGCATCAGGGCATCACGTACTTCGCGATCGACATGCATCAGGAGGGCGTCGACGTTCGCCCGCTGCGCGAGCTGACCGGTCGGGCGCTCTTCAACGAGGTGTTCATGTCCGACGCGCGTGTGCCGGCCGATGCGGTCATCGGCGGCCTCAACAACGGCTGGGCGGTCGCGAACACCACCCTCGCGCACGAGCGCGCGGGCCTGGGTTCCGGTGGTGGCAGCAGCTCCGCGAGCGCGGCGATTCCCGGCACGGTCGGCGGGCATCTCGACACTCGCGCGGGCGACTACGTCCGCGATCCGAAGAAGCCCTCGACGTCCGGCGGCGGTGCGGCGTTCCGTGACACATCGAAGATGATGATCAACCTCGCGCAGGGTGCGGGCGTCGCGAACGATCCGACGATCCGCCAGGACCTCGTCCGTCTCTACACGATGAGCCAGATCGGTCGGATGAGCCAGTTGCGGGTGAAGGCCGCGCGGGCCAAGGGCGAGGAGATCGCCGGGATGGGCAACATCGCCAAGCTCTCGATGAGCGACATGGTGCGCCTCCAGCGCGACCTCGGCCTGCGCATCGTGGGACCGCAGGGGATGCTGCACGCGTACGACTCCGAGCATCGCAAGTCGCTCGACGCGGCGACCGGCAATCCGTTCCTCGGTTTCGTCACCGAGATGGCGTTGTTCGCCCAGGCGCCGCCGATCTACGGCGGCACCGATCAGGTGCAGAAGAACATCATCGGCGAGCGCGTCCTCGGCCTCCCGAAGGAACCGAACCAGGACAAGGTCGTCCCCTTCTCCGAACTCCCCAAGAACGCCTGATTACATCAGGGGTCAGACCCGCGATGTAACTCACCGATCGAGCATGCCGTAGGCGTGGGTCGGGTGGAGTTCCAGGAGCAACCGGCGGTCGGCGACCATCGCCCGGCGGTACTCGTCCCAGTCGTCGTGTTCGCCGGCCACTGCGCGGTAGTAGTCGACGAGTGCATCGACGGTCGCGTCGTCGGGTGACTCGGCGACGGGGAGCAAGGTCACGTCGGCCTCGATCACCACGTAGGCCCAGAAATCGTCGCGGTTGACGTGCAGCGAGGCCCGAGGATCGCGGCGGAGGTTGGCCGTCTTCGCGCGACCGTCGGTGACCGAGATCCGGATCACGCCGTCGTCGCCGACGGCGAACGCGATGTTGGACGATTGTGGCCGCCCATCGGATTTGAGAGCGATCAGCATTCCGTTGCGCTTGTCACGGATGAAGTCGAGGGCGTCGGCAATCTGCATGTCGAGGTCAACGCCGCCGGAGTTCCGGCTGTTCCCGTCCGGACCCGGTTCGATCCCGGTCGACGTGACGACCCGGTCGATCGATCGGCCAGATCCACAGAATCGGATCAATGAGCGCCAAAGCCCACGTTTGCGCTGCGTTTTCGGTGGGGCGGGTCACCGAAAGCGCAACGCAAACGGGTGTGCGTCGGGGGACTGGCAGTGCGGCGTCGCCGCGTCAGCCGGCGTCGGTGGCGGTGGCGTCGACGGCGAGCTGGCCCGTGCCGACGGTGATCTTGCGGGGCTGCGCCTGCGGGGCGACAGGGATCCGCAGCGTCAGCACGCCATCGGTGTAGTCGGCTTCGATGGCGTCGGCGTCGAGGCCTTCACCGAGGCTGACCTGGCGTCGGAACGTGCCCTCGTGGCGCTCGTCGAAGTAGACGCGGTCGCCTTCCTGGCTCTGGTAGTTGCGCTCGGCCGACACGGTGAGCACGTTGCGCTCGACCGAGATGTCGATCGAGTCGGCGGCCACGCCCGGCAGGTCGAGATGGACCCAGACGTTGTCGCCACGGCGGTAGGCGTCCATCGGCATGGGGCGACCGGTGACCCACGCCGAGCGGGTGGGGGTGCGCTGGTTGAAGAACGAGTCGAGTTCACGGAACGGGGAATTCTGCAAGAGCATTGCGGCCTCCTGGTCGAAGGTGAGTGTGGATGTGTTGCACCAGTGAAGGTAACAAACATCAGATCACTTGACAACCAGTGACTCAACATTCGGTCAGTTTCGGTCGATCCGACCCTTCATCGTCAGCGAGGCGAGGCCGAAACTGACCACCATCAGCCCGATGGATGCCGCGGCGCCCGCCGCCAGCGAGCTCCAGTCCCAGCCCACCGTGATCAGGCTGCGCAGACCCTCGAGCACATAGGTGACCGGGTTGTACTTGGCGATGGTCTGCAACCAGCCGGTCAAGGCCTCTTCCGGCAGGAACGTCGTGGTGAGGAACGCGAACGGGAAGAACAGCACGAAGCTCGAGTTCACCGCTGCGGGGTTGCCGGTCTTCAGGGCGATCGCGTAGGGGAATCCTGCGAAGGCCAACCCCCACAGGGCGCCGTACATGATGAACACGATCATGCCGAGGAACCCGGTCACGAACGTCACGCCGAAGGCCAGACCGAGCAGGATCACCGGAATCGTGAGCGCGATGATCGACACGACATCGGCCGCCATCAAGCCGAGCAGCAGCATCGGCCGGCGGATCGGGGTGAGCAGGAGCCGGTCGAAGTAGCCGCTCTGGATGTCGGTGACGAGCGCACCCGCACGCGAGATGCCGGTGACCGCGAAGATGATCGCCACCGGGAGCTGGAACGCCTTGAAGTCCTCGACGGCGCCGCTGCCCTGGGCGAAGTCCTGCAGTGCGCCGACGTTCACCACGTAGAAGAACACCGGCGTGATCAGGGCGGGGATGAAGAACTCGGGCTCGCGGAAGGTGCCGCGGATCGCCCGACCGGCGATCGTGAGGAAGTCGTGCAACCTCGACGAGCGACGTGCGAGGGGCGCAGACGCCGACGGCCACCGTGGTCGTGGTGGTGGTCGTCATGACGATGCCTCCGGATCGGGTTCGTTGGGTTCGTCGCTCTCGGCGAAGTGCGAGCCGGTGACGTGCAGGTACACGTCGTCGAGCGTCGGGGTGCGCAGGGTGAGCGATCGCACCGGGACCCCGCATCCGTTGAGCGCCACGGCGACCTGCGCGATCAGGCCGGCCCCATCGGCGGTCACCACGGCGAGCTCGTTGTGGTGGATCTGGACCTCGTCGATGCCGTCGACGGCACGAACGGCGTCGGCGGCCGCCGCCACATCGCCTTCCACCTCGGCCTGGATGAGATCGGCGCCGATCTCGCGCTTGAGAGCATCGGGTGCGCCCTCGGCCCGGATCAGGCCGTTGGCGATGATGCCCACACGGTCGGCCAGTTCGTCGGCTTCCTCGAGGTACTGCGTGGTGAGGAAGATCGTCGTGCCGTACTCGCGGTTCAGGCGCCGGACCTCGGCCCACACCGACGATCGGCTGACCGGGTCGAGACCGGTGGTCGGCTCGTCGAGGAACAGCACCTGTGGGCGGTGGATCAGCGACATCGCGAGATCGAGGCGCCGCTTCATGCCGCCCGAGTACGACTCGACCCGATTGTCGATCGCCTCGCCGATGTCCACCAGGCCGATCACGTCGTCCATGCGCTGCGCGATGTCGTGCCTGGTCAACCCGTAGAGCCGGCCCTGGAGCTGCAACATCTCGCGGCCGGTCTGCTTGCCGTCGATCGAGAAGTCCTGCAACGCCACGCCGATGCACAGGCGGATCTCGTCGGGTTGGGTGTCGACGTCGAGCCCGGCGACGGTGGCCGTCCCCGAGGTGATGCCGAGCAACGTGCACAGCATCTTGACCGTGGTGGACTTGCCGGCACCGTTGGGTCCGAGGAAGCCGTAGATCTGGCCGTCGGGGACGTCGAGGTCGATTCCGGCGACCGCTTCGAAGTCGCCGAAGGTCCGTCGGAGGGCCCGTGCCTGGATCGCTGACGCCATGGCCGCCAGGATGCCTCGTCCCGATCGAGATCATGCACCCCGCAACGAGTTTCCGTGGTTCCCCCAGCCCGGGTCTTCCGGAACCAAGCTGGTTCCCGCAGACCCGGGCTCGGGGGACCTCAGGCTTCGAGGCGGCCGTCGACGATGTGGACGCTGCGGTCGCAGTAGTGGGTGATGCGCTCGTCGTGGGTGACGACGATTGCCGCGATGCCACGCGATTTCATCTCGCCCTGGATCAGCTCCATCACCTGCTCGCCGAGCTTGGTGTCGAGCGCCGAGGTCGGTTCGTCGAACAGCACCAGCGCCGGATCGTTCATCAACGCCCGCCCGATCGCCACGCGCTGGCGCTGACCCCCCGACAGCTGTGACGGCAGGTTCTTCGCTCGGTCGGCGAGCCCCAGCTCCTCGAGCAGCTGGTCGGCACGGGCCCGTGCCGGCGCGCCCGTTCGTTTGCCGAGTTCGTCGACCACGAGCAGGTTCTCGCGGGCGTTCAGGAACGGCACCAGGTTGACCGACTGGAACACGAAGCCGACCTTGTCCTGGCGGAACTTCGTGAGCTCCTTGGCGTCGTGATTCGAGATGTCCTCGCCGCCGACGACGATCGTGCCCTCGGTCGCCGACAGGATGCCGCCCGCGATCGAACAGAGCGTGGTCTTGCCCGAGCCCGACGGACCCACCAGCGCGACCATCTCGTCGCTGCCGAGGGTGAGCGTCGCGTGGTCGAGGGCGACGACGTCGGAGCCGTCGCCCATCGTGTACACCTTGCGGACGTCGTTGAGTTGGAGTGCCGTCGACACGGCAGCGGGTGCGGTGGTCATGGAGTGCTTCCGGTCATGAGGTGGTTCCGATCGCTGAGGCGGGGTCGATACGCAGGACGCGGCGGAGGGAGAACGAACAGCCGAGGACGGCGGCGACGAGCAGGAGCACGACGCTGAGGATGATGCGCGACGGGGTGACGAGCAGTGGGATCGATCCGGGTGGGAGCAGCAGATCGAGGAGGATCACGAGCGTGCCGGCGACGAGGGCGGCGATCGCCGTGACGACCACGGCCTGTGCGACGAGGCCGGCGAAGATCGTCGACGACTTCGCCCCGAGCGCCTTCAGCACGCCGTACAGGCTGGTGCGCTCCACCGTGAGCAGGGCGAAGAACAGACCGATGACGACGAGCGCGATCGCGACGGTGACGCCGATGATCTGGTTGAACGTCCCCTGCTGCTCGGTGACGCCGGGGATCGCGTTGACCGCGCTCGTCGACGGTGTAGGAGTCGGTGGCGCCGCCGGTCGCGGCGTCGATCGCGTCGGGGAGGTCGTCGCCGTCGCCGCGCACGATCAACGCCTGGAACACGTCCGGTCCGAGCTGGGCGTCGGGACGGTTGGCGCTCAGGGTGTCGCGCCAGGTGTCGGGCGACGCCCACAGGCTCGACTGACCGTTGAAGTTCGTGTCCGCGACGAACCCGACGATCTCGATCGGCGTGCGGGCCGGGCCGACCTCGATGATCATGCCCTCCTCGACGCCGTCGGCCTTGATGCTCTCGTCGGCCCACGCCTGGCCGTACGGAGGTGCGTCGGGCACGCCGTCGGGTGCGAGTTCGTAGCCGAACAGCGCGACGCTGGCGAGATCACGCGGTCCGTTGCCCGGCACTCGGGCGCCGAGCTGGACGTTGCCGATCCCGCCGACCTCGGTGACGCCCTCGACGGCTTCGACCTGAGCGCGGAGTTCGGGATCGATCCGGCTGCGCACGAACGATGCCTGCGCGGTGTCCGAGTACACGATGGCGTCGGCGTTCTGGGCTCGGATGGCCCCGGTCGACGAGGCGATCAAGCCGTCGAGCAAGCCGCCGAGGAACATCAGGAGGATCGCGATCAACGTGAGGATCACCGTGGCGGTGGCGAAGCGGCCGGGGCGGCGGCGGAGTTCCTTCAGCGCGAGCTTCACGATCCGACCCCCTGGCCGGTCGTCGCCTCGATCGGGTCGATGTTGAGCACGCGGCGGGCGGCGACGAGCGAGCTGAGCACGCCGAGCGACAGCAGGAGCACCGACCAGAAGATCACGGCAGCGGTCTCGAACTGCAGGGCGATGCCGCCGAGCGCCTGTTGGGAGACCGGGTAGTACAGGAGCGTGCCGATCAGCAGGCCGATGCCGATGATCACGACGACCTGGATCAGGAGCGATGACACCAGTCGGCCCGCCGGCGCACCGATGGCTCGCAACAGGGTGAGCGAGTTCGCCTTCTGGAACGTGACGATCAGGAAGAAGAGCCCGGTCACGCAGGGCACGACGAGACCGTAGAGCAGGAAGATGATGTTGAACGACTGCTGCACCTGGGCGACGCCGGGCGTCTCGGCCGCAGCGTCCTCCCGGGTCAGGGCGTCGAGTTCGAGCGACTGGTCGTTGATCGACGCCACCGCCTCGTCGGGTGTGAAGCCGTCGGCGGGGATGACGCCGAGCACGTTGGGCAGCGGCGTACCGGCGTCGGGGTTGACGCTCTTGATCGCGTCGAGGTAGGTGTCGTACGACACGAAGAGTGTCGGCGACACGTTGAGCTGCGCGTTCTCGGCAACGCCGACGATCGTGATCTCCTTGCCGCCCGGCAACAGCGTGACCGTGTCGTCGACGCCATAGCCGAGTTCGACGTCGGCGTCGCTGACGACGGCCTCGTCGTCGGCGGTGGGGAGGCGACCGTCGATCACCGTGGTCGGTGCGCCGATGCCGTTGCCGTCCGGGCCGAGGACGTAGCCGATCAGCGTCGTGTCGAACGTCTCGCCGTCGGCGTTGCCGCTCGGCAGGCCGGTGAACGTGCCCTGCCCGATGGGGCCGGTCTCACCGGTGCCGGGCGCGGCGAGGATGTCGGCCTCCATGTCGGGGGTGATCACGCTGCCCTGCAGCACGCGCTGGCCGTCGACGCTGTAGACGAGCACCGGTGCGTTCTGTTCGCGGATCGCGCCGATGAAGCCGGTGATCAATCCGTTCTGCAACGACTGCTGGAACAGGATGAGGAACACCAGGAGTGCGATCGCGGCGATCAGCAGCGCGAAGCGCACCTTGGCGCGGGCCATTTCCTTGAAGGCGAGAAACATCGTCGGGGGGACCTCGCCGCAGGACGCTAGCGACGCCTGGAACCGAATCGCCGTCGTTGGCGACGCCCCCGATGCCGTGGGAAGCTGACCCGATGACGTATCCGGTTGCGCTGTACCTCCAGGACGCCCACGACATCCGCCAGGGCATCGAACTCGTGAAGTACGCGGAGGCCAAGGGGTTCGACGCGGTGTGGCAGGCCGACAGCCGCCTCGTGCGCGATGCCGTCGTCCCGATGGCGGCGTTCGCGGCGAGCACCGACCGGATCAAGATCGGCTCGGGCGTCATCGACATCTGGACACGCAACGCCGCTCGGCTCGCGTCGACGTTCTCGACGCTCGACGACCTGGCGCCGGGCCGCATGATCTGCGGGCTCGGCGCATGGTGGGATCCGCTCGCCGCGAAGGTGGGCATCGACCGGTCGCGTCCGCTGAAGGTGATGCGTGAGGTCGTCGATGCCGTGCGCGGGCTCCTGAACAACGAGACGGTCACGATGGACGGGTTCCACGTGCAGCTCGACGGTGTCGAACTCGACTACGTGCACCAGGAGCGCCGCCCGAAGGACGTGCCGATCTACATCGGTGCCACCGGCATGCAGATGATGGAGCTGACCGGCGAGATCGCCGACGGTGCCGTGCTCAACTACCTCGTGTCGCCGAGCTACAACGTCGGCGCGCTCGAGGCACTCGCACGCGGCGCCGCCAAGGCCGGGCGGAGCCTCGACGACATCGACCGTCCGCAGCTCGTCGTGTGCTCGGTCGACGAGAATCGCGACGCTGCGCTCGACGGCGCCCGCCTGCTCGTCACGCAGTACCTCGGCCAGCAGCCCCACATCATGAAGGCGTCGGGCGTGCCCCAGACGCTGCTCGACGAGATCGGCGAGGTGCTCACCTGGCCGGCAACGCACGACCAGGTCGTCGCGGCCAGCAAGCTGGTCCCCGACGACATCGTGCAGATGATCACCGCGTCCGGCACCCCCGACGAGGTCCGGGCGAAGGTCGACGAGTACGTCGCATCGGGGTGTACCTGCCCGATCCTGTACCCGCTCGCCGACGACGTCCGGCTGATGATCGACACCTTCGCCCGCAACTAGGTTCGGGTCGATGCGCATCACGTTGCCGTCCGGAACCGAGGCCGAATTCGCCGAGTGCACCGGCGATCCGACGATGGGGCTGGTGATCACGCCGGACATCTTCGGGCTGCGCCCGTTGTTCGACGACATGGTCGCCCGCCTGGCGTCGGTGTGGTCGATGAACGTCTGCGCGGTCGAGCCGTTCCCCGGACTCGACCTCGGCGACGACGTCGAGCCCCGCTTCGCCGCCGTACCGAACCTCGACGACGAGGCCCATCTGCGTGACCTGCTCGAGGCCGCCGATGCCACCGAGTGCGATCGGGTCGGCCTGATCGGCTTCTGCATGGGTGGCATGTACTGCTTCAAGGCGGCGCGCAGCGACCGGTTCGCCAAGATCGCGAGCTTCTACGGGATGATCCGGCTGCCCGAGGCCTGGAAGGGACCGGCCCAGGGCGAGCCCCTCGACCATCTCGCGGCCGGTCATCCCGGTCGGGTGTTGGCGATCATCGGCGAGCACGACACCTACACACCGCCCGACGATGTCGTGGCGCTCGAAGCAGCGGGCGTGAACGTCGTGCGCTACCCCGACGCCGAGCACGGGTTCGCCCACGCGCCCGAACGCCCTGCCCATCGCCCGACCGACGCCGCCGACGCCTTCCAACGCGCCCACACCTGGCTCACGACGTGAAGTACACGATGTGCCAGGCACATCGTGTACGTCAGCGGGCGCGGAGTTCGAGGCGGTCGCGTTGGGTGATGCGGTAGGAGCGGTCGTTCTGCTCGAGCCAGCCGAGCCGGATGAAGCTGGCGATCGCCTTGTTGACCCGCTCGCGTGAGGCGCCGACCATCCCGGCCAGTTCCTCCTGGGTGACCGGCAGCGTGAACTCGTCGGTGCCGTCGGCGAGCTCCAGCAGTCGTTTCGCGGTGCGCCCCGTGACGTCGAGGAACACCGAGTCGGCCAGCGCCTCGTCGGTGACCCGGATGCGTTGCGCGAGCAGCCGGGCCACGTTCCACAACAGCTTCGGGCTCTCGTCGAACATCGCGAGCACCTGCTCGTACGGGATCGACAGCACCGTCGTCGGCTCGAGGGCCCTTGCCATCGCCGAACGTGGCCCGTCGTCGAGCATGCCCATCTCGCCGAACAGGTCGCCCTGCTCCATCAGCGCCACCACGCTCTCGCGCCGATCGATCGGGTTGGCCAGAGCGATCGCCATGCGTCCGCGCAGCACGAGATACAGCGCCTCGGGTGGATCGCCCTCGTTGAACAGCACGTCACCACGGATCAGGTGCAGCTCGTGGCCTGACGCAGCGACCGCGTTGAGCGCGTCGGGCGAGGCGTCGGCGAAGAAGTCGGTTCGGGCGAGGATCTCTTCGTGAGCCATGACATCGGTCACGGTACTACCCTGCGCCGATGTGCCTCTTGCCGAGCGGATCTGGACCATCGTGGTCGGCGGTGGGAGCGGTCGGCGGTTCGGAACGCCCAAGCAGTACGAGATGATCGGCTCCGTGCGCGTGATCGATCGTTCCGTTGCCGTTGCGCGCAGCGTGTCCGACGGGGTCGTCGTCGTGGTGCCGCCGCAGGACGCCGTCCGTGAAGGGGCCGTCGCAGGCGGGGCAACCCGGAGCGACTCGGTGCGGGCGGGGCTGGCCGCGGTCCCGGCCGACGCCACGATCGTGTGCGTCCACGACGCTGCGCGCCCGCTCGCGAGCGCCGAGCTGTACCGGCGCGCGATCGCGGCGGTACACGATGGGGCCGACGCGGCGATCCCCGGCATCCCGGTGACCGACACGATCAAAGTCGTGGCCGATGGCGTCGTGGTGTCGACGCCCGACCGGTCGGCGCTCGTGGCCGTCCAGACACCGCAGGCGTTCCGAGCGGGTGTGCTGCGGGCCGCGCACGAAGCCGGTGGTGACGCCACCGACGACGCAGCGCTCGTCGAAGGACTCGGCGGCGTGGTGGCGGTGGTCGCCGGTGAGACCACCAACCGCAAGATCACGGTGCCCGAGGATCTGACCTGGGCCCGCGACCAGCTCGCCGTCACCGCCGAAGGAGACCAGCCGTGAGCGACACCGACTTCCGCGTCGGCCAGGGGTTCGACGTGCACCGGTTCAGCACCGACCCCGAGCGGGTGATGGTCCTCGGCGGATGCCACTTCGACGGGGTGATCGGCCTGGAGGGCCACAGCGACGCCGACGTCGTCGCGCATGCCTGCGCCGACGCGCTCCTCGGCGCGGCCGGTCTCGGCGACATCGGGATGCACTTCCCCGACACCGACGAACGTTGGCGCGGCGCCGATTCGATGGCGCTGCTCCGCCACGTCACCGCCATGCTCGCCGAGGATGGCTGGCGGGCGGCCAACATCGACTGCGCGATCGTGTGCGAACAGCCGAAGATCGCCCCGTACCGTGACGAGATGCAACGAAATCTGACCGCAGCGGTCGGCGCGCCGGTCACCGTGAAGGGCAACCGAGCCGAACAGCTCGGTGCCATCGGCCGCTCCGAGGGCGTGGTCTGTTTCGCCACGGCCCTGATCCATCGGTCCGGCGGATGGTCAGCATCATGAGCGGTCGTTCGTCGTCGGGTCGTGGCGGCTCCAGCGCTCGACGCTCACCGGGAGGCAAGCCGCCTGCCGGGTCCAGCGGGAAGCCGGGTGGCAGGCCGGGCGGCAAACCCCCGTCGAAGTCGGGTGGCAAGCCGGGTGGCAAGTCGGGCGGACGGCCGGGTGGACGGCAGGGTTCGTCGCACGGCGCTGCTCGCAGCGGCGGTTCCAGTGGAGCCGGCGGTGGGGCGAAGGGGCTCGGCGGGCGTCAGGTCGAGGGTCGCCAGGCCGTGCGCGAGCTGCTGATCGCCGAGCGGCGCAAGGTGCACGAGGTGTGGATCAGCGCCGAGCTCGAAGGCGATGCCGCGGTCGCCGACATCGTCGAGATCGCCGCAGCGCGTCGGGTGCCGCTGCTGCACGTCGCCCGGGCGCGACTCGAGCGCGAGGCTCGAAGCGAGGCACCGCAGGGCGTGCTCGCCCATGCCGCCGAGATTCCCGAGGCCGATCTCGGCGAGCTCCTCCGGGTGGGGCCCGGCGCCGGCAGACCGCCGTTCCTCGTTGCGGTCGACGGCGTGACCGATCCGGGCAACCTCGGAGCGATCATCCGGAGTTGCGACGGCGCCGGGGTGAGCGGGGTGTTGCTCCCACGTCACCGATCGGTTCACGTCACCCCGACGGTCGCCAAGGCGTCGGCAGGAGCTGTCGAATACGTCCCGATGGCCCTCGTACCCGGACTGCCCGCCGCGCTCAAGCAGCTCTCCGAGCGCGGCATCTGGGTCGTGGGTCTCGATGACGGAGCCGATCGCAGCCTGTACGAGATCGGTCCGCTCGCGACCGAGCCGGTCTGTGTCGTGCTCGGTGCCGAGGGGGCGGGGCTCTCGCGATTGGTGCGCGAACGCTGCGACTCGATCGTCAGCATCCCGATGGCGGGCCATGTCAGTTCACTGAATGTTTCGACCGCGGCGGCGATTGCCTTGTACGAAGTTGCGCGGTCGCGTCAGAAAGTGTCGTAATTCTCTGTTCGATGGACGACACGCGCCTCCAGCGGCCGAACTGCCGTCGCCGCACGGCACCGCCTCGGCGCATCCCTTCGGCCGTCGGGCGTTCATCGCCGGCTCGGTCGGTGCTGTCGCCGGTGCCACGTTGCTCTCCGGCGCCGCACAGGCGGTCGAACCAGGGGCCAGCTTCTTCGAGGTCGTCGAACAGCGACGTCTGTGCGACACGCGAACCCGCCCCGGCGCGCCGGTCGGCTACGGCTACCAACGGCTGGGTGCGAAGTGGATCCGGGTCGGGATCACCAGCCAGCCCGGTGTGCCGGCCGACGCGGTCGCCGCCGTGCTCAGCGTCACGGCGGTGAGTCGAGGGGCCGGTTGGAACTTCGTGACGGTGTTCCCCGGCGGCGAGCCGATGCCCGACACGTCGAGTGTCAACCTGGGAGCCTTCGACGGAGCGGTCGCGAATCTGGTCACGATCAAGCTTGGCGGCGGAGCCATCGATCTCACGTCGTACGTCGACTGTGATCTGATCGTCGACCTGATCGGGGTGTACCGGCCGACGTCGGAGCCGGTCGCCTCGGGTCGCCTCGTCGCCTTCGAGTCGGCAGTTCGTGCGCTCGACACCCGTTCGTCGGCGCCGCCGGCGGTGGGGTCGATCTCCCGGGTGAACCTGAACGGGCTGGTCCCGTCCGATGCCACGGCGGTCGTCGGCACGCTGACCGCCGTCACCGCTGCGGTTCCCGGTTTCGTGACGGCGTTCCCTCGTGGCACTGCCGTACCCGACACCTCGAACCTGAACGTCGGTGCCGGGGAAACACGTGCGGTCGGCGTGATCACGAGGTTGGGTTCCGAAGGCGGTGCCCTGGGCGTCGACCTCTACAACTTCTGCGGCGCCCATCTGCTGTTCGACGTCGTCGGCTACATGACCGGGCCGAACCCGAAGGCGGTGTCCGCCAACGGGCTGTTCGTGCCGATCACCCCCACGCGAGTGCACGACACCCGCCGCGCCAAGATGCGGGTGTGGCACCGCGGCACCACGCAGTTCACGCTCCCGGCGCCGATCAACACCAGCGCGCAGGCCATCGCGATGAACCTCACCGTGACCAGCACCGTCGACGCCGGGTTCTTCACGCTGTACGCCGCGCAGACCGTTCTTCGCGAGGTGTCGAACCTCAACGTGACCGGGTCGGGCCAGACGGTCGCCAACCATGCGATCACACGGATCAGCACAGCTGGTGTCGCCTGCTACTCCTATGGCGCCGCGCACGTCATCTGCGACGTCATGGGCTGGTACACGGGCACTCCGGCGCGCATCACGACCAGCGCGCCGTACAGCCCGCCGCCACCGGGTGGTCCGACGCCATGGATCGTCCAGATCCCCAGGATCGGGCTCAGCCACTGGGTGATCGACGGCGACGCGAAGCGAACGGTCGATTCCGGAAGGACCTGGCACTGGACCGGTACCGGCTTGGTGGGCCAAGGCAGCAACATCGTGCTGTTCGGCCACCGCACCGAAGCCGGGGGCCCGTACCGCTACCAGCACTTGATCCAGGGCGGCGACGAGCTGATCATCTACACCTCCGACCAACGCCGTTACACGTACCGGATGGTTGCCGAGTTCATCACGAGCAAGTACGCCGACGACATCCTCGCGGCCACCCGCCGCGTCGGAGGTGAGACGGTGTCGGTCGTCGCGTGCACGAAGACGAACCGACTGCCGACCAGCCTCGAGTACCGATTGATCACCACGTTCTCACTGGTCGGCTGGGAAGACCTCGCCTGACACCTGGCTGGATGACCTCGCCGCCGCACGGGATCACGGTCGTTCGAACTCGAAACGCACAGTTGCCTGACCATCACGAAACCATCACTCGTGACGCAGCGCAGCCGACGGTCGCTCTCGGGTGGCGGGCCATCCCACGAGAAGACCGATCACCGATGCACCGAGGAGCGCTGCCGACGCCACGATGGCGCAGAAGAGCCCCGGGACGGTTGCGGTGTCGACGATCCCGAGTTGGTCGACCGACTCGATCCACGCCGACCGGCCGAGCACGACGCCGAGCGGGATGCCGACGATCAGGCCGATCGCCGCGATGGTGGCCGCCTGCCAGACGATGATCGCGATCGTCTGGTACCGGACGAATCCGATCGCCTCGAGCACGGCCGTCTCGTGACGCCGCTGCGCGCTCGACAGCATCAGGAAGTGCGTCAGGCCGATCACGCCCAGCACGCCGAGGAACACAGCCAGCCCGAGCAGGGTGGGGCGCACCAGGTCGAGTCGTGTGACCAACGACGGTGGCGAGGCGCGGGTCAACTCCGCAGGAAATACGCCGTAGTCATCGGCCAGGATCCGTTCCACCTCCGCGGGCTCGAGACCCTCGGCGTAACTGAGCGTCACGGATGGGATCACCGTCCGATTCACTGAGCACCTGCATCCCCTGTGGCGTGGCGATCAGCCCACTCGCCGGGCCCCCGGAGGCGGGCATCACCACGACGCCGACGACCTCCACGATCCGGGTGGTGTCGTTCGAGCCGGTGATCTCGACGCGATCGCCGATCGACAGGTCGTTGCTCGCCATCGTCGCCTGACCAGCTGCGACCTCGTCCGGGGAGGCTGGTGCACGACCGGCGAGGTACGTGAGAGGCATCGATCCCGACAACACGTCCATCGAGCACAGCTCCGCGACCTCGTCACCGATCCTCGCTCGCCCACACGTCGCCACGCCCACCGCAGCCAGCGCAGGCTCGACGGCAAGCGCTGCGAAGAGTTGCTCGGGATCGTCGACAGTGATCTCTGTGTCCGCGTCCCAGCTCCAGCCGTACCGGATCGGATCGCTGGCCGTCGTCTCCTGACTGACGGTGAACACCGCGATCGCGATCACCCCGCACACTCCGAGCACGGTGCCGAGCACGGCCGACGCCGGTCGCACGCCCGAGCGGATCCGGTTCGGCACGAGCACCAATCCCGACCCGATGGCCGCCGACAACGGCAGCCCGCTGCGGAGCTCGAACGGCTTGCGGCGCGACGGCGGTCGGTCGTCGCGATCACCGGTCCGCACCTTGCGGTGCGCGGCGACGAACGCCGACGCCGCCACGAACACGATGAGCACCAGCGAGCCGACGACGAGCACCGGCCAGTCGACGCGGACGCCCGGGTTCGGTTCGGCCAGGCGACCCAGGCCGGTGGGGAACACCGGCGACAGCGCGACGGAGGCAACGGCGCCCACCACGATGCCCGTGCCGGCGCCAACCGCTGACGGGAGCGCGAGCGCAACGGTCGTCTGGCGATCGCGCATGCCGAGCGCACCCACCACCTTCGCGACCCGCCCACCGTTGGAAACCTGGCGGGCGACGACCTGGCTCAGAGCGATCATCCCCGCCACGGCGGCGATCGCCGAGAACAACGCCAGCCCGGCTGCGATCACGTCGACGGTGCTACGAACGGGGTCGAGCTCGAAGTCGGTGTCGGCGATGTACGTCGACCCCCCGTCGATGTCCGGGAAACCACAGCCACCGCCGCGTCGACGTCGACATCGGCGTCGCCGTCAAAGACGAAGTAGGCGTCGGCAACACCTGCCTGACCCAGGTACCCAGCCGTGTCGGGCGACGCCAACCCGAAGCCGGCACTTGGATCGTCGAGCACGCTCTCGCGGAAGATCCCGACGACCGAGAATTCGAGTTCAGGGCCGTCGGCGGTGACATCGGCATCGGACGCCTCCCCGCTCATGAGGGCCTCGATGGTCTCGGCCGAGATCGTCGGGGCCACGAACTGATCACCCACCCGCAGTCCCAGTCGCGACGCCGTCGCAGCGTCGAACGCCACCTCAGCCGTGCCGTCCAGCGAAGGCAGGCGGCCCTCCCGCAACGGAGGAGTCCACCCCGAATCGAGATACCGGCCGTCGAGACCGGTACCGATCGCGAGAAACCACGCGCCGTCAGGGGGTCCGTCGGCCACGTAGATGTTCGCAACTGCGATCGCCTGGTCGACCCCTGGGAGGTCGACCAACGCCTCCTCCGCCCGGCGCAATCGTGCGGCGTCGCCGGCGTTCGTCGTTTGATACGTCCCGACAGCGAAGGCGGGCATGTCCTGGTGGGCGACCATCCGATCGACGACTGTCGCCGTCCGGCGAGCACCCGCCGCCGCAGTCAGAGCGGCAACGCTCACGAGCACTGCCGCTGCGACGACGGCCACAATCGCGGCACGACGACTGCGCGCCTCGGCCCTCGCAAGCATGAGGATCGGGCCGAGCGACCTCACAGCGCAGTCCGAAGGTGCCGTGTGTGGGTGGGTGTCGGTCCGCCCATGAACCCATGGTAAGCAACGGCATCGCGACGGGCGAGGGGACAGCCCTGTCCAGACACGTCGTGCCAGCACCCCCACCGCACCGCTCGCATGGAGCCACGAGGACACAGAACGGTCCGAAGATCAACGTGGCGGACACGGTCCCCGTAGCCAGTCTCGCTCCCCCGTACGGTCCCATCTGCTCGATGAGGTTCTGGTTCCAGTCGGATTAGCCTGCGTATCTGCAATTGCCGGGTTAGCTCAGTTGGTAGAGCACTTGATTTGTAATCATGAGGTGGCGAGTTCGATCCTCGCACCCGGCTCCACGTGATCGGGATCCAGCACCCTGTGGTGTGTGGTGTGGTGTGGGGGAGGGGTTCAGCCGAAGCTCGACCCGACGAGCGCATCGAGGACTGGTTGGGCGAGTGCCCGGCCGTAGCGGTAGGCCCCGCTCGACCACTCGGGGCAGTCGTCGGTGACACCCTGGGCGGCATCGCCGCTGACCGGGCAGAAGTGGATTCCGTCGGGGTTGCGAACCACGTTGACGAGCAATCCCTCGGCGGTGTCACCACCCCCGCACGGCTCCGACGACAGGCACGGCAGGGTGCTGGTGTAGCTGTCACCGGCGAGTACCGAACGACCGGCGTCGGTGTACCACACGCCGTCGTGGTCGTCAGCGAGCCCGCTGTAGAGGCTGTTCAGACGACCGCCCTCCGACGCCGCGTCGGGTCCGAACACCGGGGCTCCTGCGAAGACCACGTGGGTGCCGACGGAGGCGAAGATCGCAATCGCCCTGGCAGCATCGACCGCATAGCGCTCGTCGATCGCCTCGCCGGACAGCGGAACGCCGTTCGCGTCGTGCATGCAGTTGGTGAAGCTGTTGCCACTGAACTCGATCACAACGATGCCGGGCGCCAGGGATGCGGCGTCGGCAGCCATGAGGTCGAGCCAGTCGCAAATCGCTGTGCCGCCGAACGTGCGAGTGTGCACCTCGACGTCGGGGTGATCGGTGAAGGAATCGGCGAATGCGTAGCGCGCTTCCCATGCCAGAGAATCTCCGTAGAGCGCGACCACAGGTCGCGCCATCGGCCCGATCTGTGCGGCAACCGGCTCGATCGGGCGAGTCGCGGACGTGGAGTGAGCATCGGTGTCGGCGGAGGGTCCGACGGGGTCGGCGGAGGGCGCGACGGTGTCGGCGGAGGGTGCGAGGGCTGTCGTGACGGGTGCCGCGGCCGTGACCGTCGGTGGGGGGAGGTGTGTTGCCCCGCCAGCGGGGGCGTTTGCCGCTGTCCCGGATCCTCCGGCGCCCTCAGTTGGCCGCCCCGTCGTCGCGTGCACCAGGCCGACGACGAGCAGAGCGATCCCCGCAACGCTGATCGACGCAGCGATCAGGCGACCGGATTGGGCGGAACGGGACACCCCACCACCATCTTCCGGATCGGTCGGAGCAACAATCTCGCACCGCACACATGGAGTGTGCGCTCGGCGACACAACGGGCTGCTCCGTCAGCGCAACTAGTGTCGATGAGGTGTCGGATCTCTCGTCGTCGCTCGACTGGACGGAGCTGAGCGCGACCGCGGGGCTCGACGAGAGAGAGCTCCGTGCCGCCTGCCGCCGGCGCCGGTACGCACGCAACGAGGTGGTCTTCCACGCCGGTGATCCCGCAGGAGCGTTGCACCTGATCGACTCCGGTCACGTGGCGATCCGGTTGACGACCGTGCTCGGCGAGATGGCGATCGTCGACGTGCTCCGCGCTGGCGATTGCTTCGGCGAGCGCGTGCTCGTCGCGGGCAGTGGTCCACGATCGGCGACCGCGGTGGCGATGACGGCGACCGAGACGTTGACCCTCGATCCGGTGACCTTCGAAGGCCTGAGCGCCGGACGCCCTGAGACCAGCCGATTCTTGACGCTCCTGTTGAGCGAGCGTCTCAATGCCACCAGCCAGCTGCTGATGGAGGCCCGCTATGTTCCGGCCGAGCAGCGTCTGTACCGATGCCTGCATCGAGTTGCCGTGCGGTTCGATGCGCTCGACGGCGAGCCGATTCCCCTCAAGCAGTCCGACTTGGCGTCGATCGCCGGAATCACGAGGTCCACCGCGAATCGCCTGCTTCGTCAAGCGAGACGGGACGGGGTGGTCGCCATCGGCCGGGGCCGGGTCAGCGTGCTCGACGTACCCCTACTCCAACGTCGCATGGGGCTCTCGGACCGTCACTGACACCCGGGCTGATCGGCGGACGGAGATCCGAGCAGACTCGTCCGGTTCAGTCGTCGCCGAGCGTCAGTTCACGCACGCGCGCCAGCAGCACCTCGAGCGCCGGCCGGTTGAGGCCGCCCTCGGGGATGATCACGTCGGCGTAGCGCTTGCTCGGCTCGATGAACCGCTCGTGAGCCGGTCGGACCGTCTCGAGGTACTGCTCGATCACGAACTCGGGGGTGCGACCGCGCTCGGCGACGTCGCGCCGGAGACGGCGGATCAGGCGGATGTCGGCAGCGGTGTCGACGAAGATCTTGAGGTCGAACCGCTCGCGCAAGGCGCGGTCCCAGAAGACGAGGATGCCGTCGACGACGATGATCCGCGCCGGCGCAACGATGCGCACCTGGTCGCTGCGGTTGTGCTGGGCGTAGTCGTAGACGGGCACGGGCACCGACGCCCCGTTCGCGAGCGCGGCCAGGTGATCGTTGAGCAGTGCCCAGTCGAAGGCATCGGGATGGTCGTAGTTGACCACCCGCCGTTCGTCGATCGGTGCGTCGCCGAGGTCGAGGTAGTACGAGTCGAGCTCGATGAGCGACAGATGGTCGTCGCCGGTGAGTGCGGCGAGGCGCTCGGTGACCGTCGTCTTGCCCGAACTGCTGCCGCCCGCGATGCCGATGATGAACGGACGTTGCACCCGCCGCACGCTACCGAAACGGTGCAGAGAACGATGCCGCGAACGATGCCGCGAACGAGGTCAGGACGCGTGGGTGCTTGTAATCCGCGACCGTTTGCGGCCAACCTGTGCGGTGATGCTCGACGAACGCTCCGCCGCCATGCTCGATTTCGAACGCGCGTGGTGGAACAACGACGAACCGCGTGACCAGGTCATCCGCGCGCGATTCCAGTGTTCGCCGGAGGAATACCATGCGGAACTGACCAAAGTGCTCGACGACCCGGCTGCGATGGATCACGACCCGCTCGTGGTCCGTCGACTCAAGCGGCTGCGCCTTCGAGCCCGCAAAGCCCGCCTCGACGGTTCGTCGATGGCGGCAGGAGAGGGAGCGCACGCATGAGCAACGAAGACCCCGACGCACCGGTGACACCGACGCCCGCCCGCCGTTCGCCCCGTCAGGGTGTCGGCGGATCGCCGATGGGCTCGACCATCAGCATCGTGCTGGCGGTCGTCGCCGTGATCGTCGGCTTCCTGATCCTCCAGAACATCACCGACGACGGCCCATCTGCCGGTGACGGCGGCAGCACGCCGGTCGACTCCGTGGTCGACAGCACGCCGGATTCGGTCGTCGAGACCTCCTCGACCACCACGACCGAGCCGCCCCTCGTCACCGAGGGCGCCACCGTCCTGGTCGCCAATGCCAGTGGTGTGCCGGGCTCGGCGGGTCGCATGACCACCGAACTCGCCACGATCGGCTTCACGATGGGCGAGGCGACGAACTCCACGCAGTCGGGCCTCGCCGCGTCGATCGTGCAGTACGACCCGACCATCGCGGCGGCGCAGGCCGTCGCCGAGTCGGTGGCGCGCAGCATGGGTGGCCTCACCGTCGAGGTCGTGCCGACGCCGGCACCGGTCGACGGTGGCTCGCTGAACGGTGCGGGAGTGCTCGTGCTCCTCGGCACCGACGAGGCCGACAAGACGATCGCCCAGCTCTCCGCGCCGACTGCCTCGGTGACGCCCGCCCCGGACCCGTCGGCGGGGACCACCGACACCACGCTCGGCGACACGACCGCAACCACCACCGGCTGAGCCCGGCCAGCGGGCTGTCTCAACGCCGGGCGGCCAACCAGGTCGCGGTGGCCTGCTCGACGAGCCGTTTCGGCTCGGCGAACGCCTCGGCTTCCCCGAACTCGTCGGTGAGCGACACCACGTCGAGGTTCGGCGGTGTCGAGCGGTCGGTGCGCTCGTCCGACCCCACGATCGCCAGCACCGGGATCCCGTACTCGGCCGCGAGCGCCGCGATACCCCCGACCACCTTGCCCGCGGAGCTGGTGTCGTCGAGGCATCCCTCGCCGGTGATCACCAGGTCGGCGCCGTCGAGGTGGTCGTAGAGGTCGAGCTCGTCGGCGACCAGCTCGAAGCCCGGCAGCAGCGTCCCACCGAGTGCAGCCAGGGCGCCCCCGAGCCCGCCCGCAGCGCCGCCGCCGGGGATCGTGGTGACGTCGACGCCGAAGTCGTCGAGGAACATCTGCGTCATCCGGTGCAGACGCCTGGTGAGCAGTGCGACCTGTGCGGGGGTGGCGCCCTTCTGCGGCCCGAAGACCTCTGCTGCGTCGGTGAAGGTGGTCGTGACGTCGCACGCGACCAGCAACTCGACCTGCTTGAGGCGGGCAATCGCCGTGATCGCCCGGATGGCTCCGAAGCCGCCGTCGGTGGTCGCCGAGCCGCCGAGTCCGACGATGATCCGGCGAGCACCGGCGTCGAGCGCGTGGTCGATCAACTCGCCGGTGCCCGTGGTGGTGGCGTTCAGCGGATCGTTGCCCGCCGCGCCGCCGACCAGCGTCACGCCGCTCGCCCGAGCCATCTCGATGACCGCCGTGCCCTTCGACAGGCGCCACTCGGCGCGCACGGGATCGCCGAGCGGCCCGGTCACGGTCGAGGTGCGATTCGGCCCGCCGAGCGCGTCGAGCAGGCCGTCACCGCCGTCGGCCATCGGCACCTCGGTGCAGTCGATGCCCAGCTCCCAGCACGCGTGCCCGATCGCGGCGGCGACCTCGGCGGCGCGCAGCGTGCCCTTGAACTTGTCGGGAGCGGCGACGATGCGACGGATCGGGCGACGGCTCACCGGGCGGAGGGACACGCGGCCGACCATACCCGCGAGTGGATTGTCGACCGCATGAGTCGGGAATCGCAGCGGTAGCATCCCGGCCATGGCAGTGACCGTTCGCATCCCCACCACCATGCGCCCCCTCACGGGCGGCGAGAAGCAGGTCGCCGTCGAGCCGGGCACCCTGAACGACATCGTCGCGGCGCTCGAAGCGGCGCACCCGGGTATGGGCGAGCGGCTGGTCGACGAGGACGGCGCGCTGCGCAAGTTCGTCAACGTCTTCGTCGACGACGACGACGTGCGCTACCTCGACGGCCTCGACACCAAGGTCGACGACGGCCTCACCGTCTCGATCATCCCCGCCGTCGCCGGCGGCTGACCCGACGCGCCAACCAGCTCGGTCCAACCCACGTTTGCGTGGCGTTTCTGCTGGGGCGGGTCATCCGAAACGCGACGCAAACGTGACTGGTTCGCCGCGCGAGGCTGGGGCGATGGCAGTTCGAGTCGAGGATCATGGCGCCGTCCGAGTGGTCACGATCGACCGGCCCGAGGTGCGCAATGCCGTCGACGGGCCGACCGCGCAGTTGCTCTACGACGTCTTCGTCGACTTCGAGGCCGATGACGACGCAATGGTCGCCGTGCTCACGGGAGCGGACGGAACCTTCTGTGCAGGGGCCGATCTGAAGGGGATCTCCGACGGACGAGGCAACTCGGTGCTCGACATCGACTCCGACGAGATCGTCGGGTCGCTCGGGCCGATGGGCCCGACCCGGCTGCAGCTCGCCAAGCCGGTGATCGCCGCCGTCGAAGGACACGCCGTTGCCGGTGGGCTGGAACTGGCCTGCTGGGCCGACCTGCGCGTCGCCGCGAGCGACGCGACCTTCGGCGTGTACTGCCGTCGGTGGGGCGTGCCGCTCGTCGACGGTGGCACGTTCGGCTGCCGCGGCTGATCGGCCAGAGCCGTGCGCTCGACATGATCCTGACCGGACGCGGCATCGACGGTGTCGAGGCCGAGCGGATCGGTCTGGCCAACCGGGTCGTCGAACCCGGCCACGCGCTCGCCGCGGCCGCTCACCCTCGCCACCGAGATCGCCGCGCTCCCGCAGATCTGCCTCCGCTCGGATCGCGCGTCGAGCTACGACCAGTGGTCGCTCGACCTCGGCGCCGCGCTCTCCCACGAGACCCGGCTCGGCCGGGCGACGATCGCCTCCGGTGAGACCCTCGCCGGCGCCGCCCGATTCGCCGCCGGCGAAGGCCGCCACGGCCAGCCCGCCTGACAGCCGGCCACATTCCGTTTGCGTTGCGATTCGGGTGACCCGGTCCCACCCGAATCGCAACGCAAACGGTGGGGTTGGCCCGATCGGTCGGTTGCGGGATTAGCAGTCGAAGCCGTAGAGTGCTAACCGGCGTCCGCCGGGGTCTCCGGCGACGCAACGACACTCACAGCACACGTCCAACGGAGGACACACAAGATGGCGAAGATGATCGCATTCGACTCCGAGGCTCGCCGAGCCCTCGAAGCCGGGATGAACCAGTTGGCCGACGCCGTGCGCGTCACGCTCGGCCCGAAGGGCCGCAACGTCGTGTTGGACAAGAAGTGGGGCGCTCCCACCATCACCAACGACGGCGTGTCGATCGCCAAGGACATCGAACTCAAGGACCCGTACGAGCGCATCGGCGCCGAGCTGGTCAAGGAAGTCGCCAAGAAGACCGACGACGTCGCCGGCGACGGCACGACCACGGCCACCGTCCTCGCGTGGACGATGGTCCGCGAAGGCCTCCGCAACCTCGCCGCCGGCGCCAACCCGATGGGCCTCAAGCGGGGCATCGAACAGGGTGTCGCCGCTGCGGTCGAGTCGATCAAGTCGAACTCGATCGAGGTCGACTCGACCCAGCAGATCTCGCAGGTCGCCGCGATCTCGTCGGCCGATCAGGAGATCGGCGACATGATCGCCCAGGCGATCGACAAGGTCGGCAAGGACGGCGTCATCACCGTCGAGGAGGGCCAGACCTTCGGCATGGAGATGGACCTCGTCGAGGGCATGCGCTTCGACAAGGGCTACCTGTCGCCGTACATGGTCACCGACACCGAGCGCATGGAGGCGTCGTTCGACGACCCGTACCTGCTGTTCGTGTCGTCGAAGATCTCCACGATCCGCGACCTCGTCCCGGTGCTCGAGAAGATCATGCAGACCGGTCGCCCGCTCGTGATCATCGCCGAGGACGTCGACGGCGAGGCCCTCGCCACGCTCGTCGTCAACAAGATCCGTGGCACCTTCAAGTCGGCCGCCGTCAAGGCGCCCGGCTTCGGCGAGCGCCGCAAGGCGATGCTGCAGGACATGGCCACCCTCACCGGTGCGCAGGTCATCAGCGAGGACGTCGGGCTCAAGCTCGAGAACGTCACGCTCGACCTGCTCGGCGAGGCCAAGCGCGTCGTGATCACCAAGGACGAGACCACCATCGTCGACGGCGCCGGCGCCGAGGACGACATCAAGGGTCGCATCAACCAGATCAAGGCCGAGATCGAGAACACCGACTCCGACTACGACCGCGAGAAGCTCCAGGAGCGCCTCGCCAAGCTGACCGGTGGCGTCGCCGTGCTCAAGGTCGGCGCGGCCACCGAGGTCGAGCTCAAGGAGAAGAAGCACCGCATCGAAGACGCGGTGTCGACCACCAAGGCCGCGATCGAGGAAGGCGTCGTCGCCGGTGGTGGCGTCACCCTGCTGCGTGCGGTCGAGTCCGTCAACAAGGTGGCCGACAGCCTCGAAGGTGACGAGGCAACGGGCGCTCGTCTCGTCGCGACCTCGCTCATCGGGCCGATCAAGCAGATCGCCGAGAACGCCGGCGTCAACGGCGGCGTCGTGATCGCCAAGGTGCTCGAGATGTCCGGCAACGAGGGCTACAACGCTGCCACCGACACCTACGAGGACCTGGTGAAGATCGGCGTCATCGACGCCGCGAAGGTCACCCGCTCGGCGCTGCAGAACGCCGCCTCGATCGCCGCGCTGTTCCTCACCACCGAGGTCGTCATCGTCGACAAGCCGGAGAAGGCCCCCGCCATGCCCATGGGCGGCGGCGACATGGACTTCTGATCCAAACCGAACCTGTACTGAACCGAACGTGGTTCCCGGAGCCCTGGGCTCGGGGAACCGCGTTCGTTCGTTTTCGGGGGGTTGCACGTCGCGGACGCGTGCCCGAATGTGGGCAGCTCCTTCTTGCTGACGCGATCGCTGCACGCCAGGGGTCAGACCCCAGGTGTAACGCCTGCGGCGTCACTCCTGGGGTCGGACCCCTAGCCTGGCGGCATGCGTATGGAAGCTGGTCTGACCGTCGTCCACCTGTTCGGCAAGCCGACACCCTCGCTCGATCGTGAGGCGGTCGTCGCCGCGGTCAAGGCCGCCGAGGCCGATGACTGTCAGGTGATCACCGCCGCGATGCTCGGCCACAAGGCCGACATCGCGTTCATGGCGCTCGCCCCCGACTGGCGCACGCTGCGCAGCCTGCAGTCGGCCCTCCAGCACGCCGGCGTCGAGATCGTCGACAGCTACGTCTCGATCACCGAGGTCAGCGAGTACGCGAAGGGGATGCCCGAGCACATGCTGCAGGCGCGGCTGCACCCCGAGATCCCGCCGGAGGGGATGAACGCGTTCTGCTTCTACCCGATGAGCAAGAAGCGCGAGGGGCACGCCAACTGGTTCGCGACGCCCTACGACGAGCGCAACGAGATGATGATGGAGCACGGCAAGAGCGGGCGAACCTTCGCCGGCCGCGTCGCCCAGCTCGTCACCGGCTCGACCGGGCTCGACGATTTCGAATGGGGCGTCACCCTGTTCGCCGTCAGCCCCGACGTGCTCAAGGACGTCGTGTACACGATGCGCTTCGACAAGGGCTCTGCGCTCTACGGCGAGTTCGGTGCCTTCTACGTCGGCTATCTCGACTTCATCGAGAACATCCTCTGAACGTCGCTCGGGCGGGCTCGATCAGCCACCCACGACGACAGAGCGCTGCAACACGTCGCGGCCCGACTCGTCGAACACGAACCGGTCGAACGTGGCGCGCGACGGATCTCCGGTGCGGATCAGGAGATCGGTGACGCCCGACGGGCCGTTGTAGTCGATCTGGAGTCCCGACGAGATCGTGTCGACGCACTCGGCGAACGTGTCACACGCCGAGCCGCTCACGCTGACCTGGGCGAGTTGTCGAGCGATGTCGCGGGGGACGTCGGAGTCGGCCCGGACCGTGGCGAGGGCGATGAGGTTCGCGCAGTCGTACGCGTTGGCCGCGAACAGCCCTGGAGGGTCGAACGGGGCGTCTGGATCCCCCGAGTCGGCCTGCGGGGCCAGATCCGACGATCTTGTTGCGCAATTCCGGATCGAGGCCCTGGATGCGTTGCGGCGCCGTCGGGTTGCGGAGTGCGTCGTTCACGACGATGGTGGCCAGCCCACTCGTGTCGTCGTCGTCGAGCGCCTCGAGGAACCTCGTGCCGTCCTCGCCGTCGGCGAGCAACACCATCACCTGCGTGTCGGAGTCGGCCAGCATCGCTGCCTCGTCGGACAGGTCGTCGTCGTCCGCAGCGAACGCGATACGCCCGACGACGGCGATCGCCTCGTTCTCGAGCGACGACTCGACCGCATCCGCGAACGGGACGTCCGTACGAGTCGTCGACGAACACGATGGTGACGCGCTGGGCTCCGGTCTGATCCGCCGCGGTGGCGATGGCGCGGGCCTGCAGCGAGTCGCTCGGCACCGTCCGGAAGAAGAGGTCGTCATCGGGGAAACCATCGAGCGCCAACGCGCTCGCCGTCGGTGAGCACACCACCTTTCCGGCCGACACGATCTCGTCCAGCGTGCTGAGGGCGATCAGCGACGATGCCGGACCGATGACGGCGTCGACGTCGCTGTCGAGCAGCGTCTGGATCGACGCCGACGCCGTGGCGGTGCTGCTGCCCTCGTCGGCGACGATCAGCTGCACACGTTGGTCGAGCACGCCTCCCGCAGTGTTGATGCGGCCGACGGCGATATCGACCGCCTCGGCCATCGGTTCACCGAGCAGCGGGTCGGTGAGCGGGAGCAGCGCGCCGATCACGAGCCGACCGTCGCCCGTCACCTGTGGGCGAGTCGTGGTGGTGGTCGTTTCGGCAACGGTGACGTCGACGAGGTTGTCGTCGTCGCTCGAACAGGCGACGAAGCCGGCGGTGAGGGCGACGAGGGCCACGACGGAGGCGGTCGAGCGGCGCAGGGACCTCATCACGGAGGCCAGCGTAGGAGAGGAGTTGGCTGGCCGCAGGCCATCGGACGCGGACCCGGGTCGAGATCTCGGTGGCTCGGCCGGTGTCGTGGGCTGGGCGGGCCGGCGACGCGGTCACGTATGATCGCGAAATCGCCTCCACCGAGAACCCCCCGACTCCCGTCGCCATGACATCTGCTGACGCCCTCCGCTGGGCATCGGTCCAGGTGGCTGCCGACATCGCTCCGTGACGTCGGCAATTCGAAGCGGACATCTCGGGCACGTCAGCGAGGCCGTCGCCCGCCCCGGCCGCGACTACTGCCGAGCGCTGGCGGAGGTCACCGACGACTGGGTCATGTCCATCTTCGACGAGGCGATCGCGCAGACCGCCCGTCCGTCCGGCAGGGTGGCACTGCTCGCAATCGGTGGGTACGGACGAGGTGAGCTCGCCCCGCAGAGCGATCTCGATCTGCTGCTCGTCCACGACGTCAAGGCGAAGAAGGTCGCCAAGGAGATCGAGCCGATCGCCAGCGCGATCTGGTATCCGCTGTGGGACGCGGGCGTGAAACTCGGCCATGCCGTCCGGCGGATCGACGAGCAGCTCGACCTCGCGAAGACCGACCTCGATTCCGCCACAGCGCTCGTGTCGGCGCGACCGCTCGCCGGCGACGACGAGCTGACCTCCGAGGTGATCGCCAAGGGTCTCGATGTGTGGCGCAGCAACGGCGCCCGGCACCTCGCCGCACTGCGCGATCGGGTGCGCGTGCGCGAGGAGACCGCGGGTGACGTCGCCTACCTGCTCGAGCCCGATCTGAAGGACGGCCACGGCGGGCTGCGCGACGTCCAGTCGCTCTGGTGGGCGCAGGAGGCCGGCCTCAACCTGATCGCCGAGGACCTCATCGACCTCGATCGTTCCTACGACGTCCTGTTGCGAGCGCGTGTGTCGTTGCACCTCACCACCGGTCGCGCCGGAGATGTGCTGCGACTGGAAGACCAGGACGCCGCGGCGGCAGCGGGCGGCTGGCGCAACGCCGACGCCTTGATGGCCGACGTCGCTGCCGCCGGTCGGACGATCGCCTGGCTGTGCGAAGAGAACTGGGGACGCGCCGTCGCGTCGGCCGTGTCCGAACCCGATCGAGCGGTCGCGCCGGGGGTCGTCTTGCGCAACGGCGAGGTCGAACTGGCCCTCGACGCCGACCCTGCGAGCGACGCCACGCTTGTCCTGCAGACAGCGGTGGCGGCGGCGCGCCATCAGTGCCGGATCCGTCGGTCGTCGCTCGACCGTCTGCACGACGAGGTCGAAGGGTGGCCGGGCACGTGGCCGGTGGGCGCGACCGACGATCTCATCGCACTGCTGCTCGAAGGGCACCGTGCGATCCCGGTGCTCGAGTCGCTCGACCAGCGCGATCTCGTCGCCCGGCTGCTGCCCGAGTGGGCGCCGGTCCGGTCGCGTCCCCAGCGCAATGCGTATCACCGCTTCACCGTCGATCGTCACCTCTGGGAGGCCGCAGCGAACGCGGCCGACCTGGTGCATCGCGTCACACGGCCGGACCTGCTGGTGCTCGGCGCGTTGTTCCACGATCTCGGCAAGGGCTATCCCGGCGACCACACCGTGGTGGGTATGGACCTGGTGCGTGCGGTCGGCCCGAAGCTCGGCCTCGGCCACGCCGACGTGGAGATCCTGGTGGCCATGGTCGAGCACCACCTGCTGCTCCCCGACGTGGCCATGCGACGCGACCTCACCGATGCTGCCACGATCGAACAGGTGGCAACGGCGGTCGGAACCGTCGAGGTGCTCGATCTGCTCCACGCGCTGACCGAGGCCGATTCGCTCGCCACCGGCCCGTCCGCCTGGGGCGACTGGAAGGAAGGTCTCGTCAACGAACTCGTCGCCAGGGTTCGTCACGTGCTCGGCGGCGGCGACGTCTCCGAGGTGACCTGGCGGTTGTTCCCCGACGCCGACACGCTGGCGGTGATGGCCGCCGGCGAGTTGCACATCTCGCGTTCCGCCGACGTGATCACCGTGGTCAGCCCGGACGCGTCGGGCACGTTCAGTCGCATTGCCGGGGTGCTGTCACTGCACGGGCTCGATGTCGTCACCGCGCAGGCCCACTCGGACGAGGGCGGCATGGCAGCGTCGCAGTTCCGAATCGTGGTCCCCGACGGCGGAATCAACTGGCGCGCCGTCAAAGGCGACCTCGAACGTGCCCTCGCTCACCGTCTCGCGATCGAGGCGCGGCTGGCCGAACGGGCGGCGACCTACCGCCGTCGGCGCCGCACCCAGGCCGCCGCGCCGGGACCGCCGTCGGTCGTCTTCGACGACGCGGCGTCGAGCAACGCGACCGTCATCGTCGTGCGCGCCGGTCACGCGGATCGGCATCCTGCATCGCATCTCCAAGGCGCTCGGCGAGCTCGGCCTCGACATCCGCCATGCGACCGTGCAGACGCTCGGCATGGAGGTCGTCGACACGTTCTACGTTCGCGCCGACGGCAAACTGGTCACCGACGCGGCGTACCGCAAGGAGATCCATCGAGCACTGCTCCACGCTGTCACGTGAACGTCGATGCCGTAACGTGAGCGACGTGACGGCGAGTGCACGCGATCTGGCGAGATGGAGCGAGTCGCTGGCGGCGATCGCCCGCACCGGGATGGGGTTCACCGAGAACCTCTACGAGCGCGAGCGCTACGAGGAAGTCCTCCACATCGCCGCCGACATCAAGGCAGCGGCGATCGAGATCGACCAGGCGCGAGAAGCAGCGCACGAGGCGCTCGCCGTGCAGCGTGAGACCGACCACTTCGTGCAGGAGTGGATGGAGTCGATCGGCGAAGGTGTGCCCGGCTACGTGACACCCAAGGTCGCCGTCGGTGCCATCGTCGGCAACGACGCCGGCGAGATCCTCCTGGTGCAGCGCAAGGACTCCGGAATCTGGCTGTACCCGACCGGGTGGGCCGACGTGGGCTACTCGCCGGCCGAGGTGGCCGTCAAGGAAGTGAGCGAGGAGACCGGGATCGACTGCGAGCCGATGCGGCTGCTCGGCGTGGTCGACGGTCAGCGGATGGGCTTCAGCCGGTTCGGCATGTACATGCTGCTCTTCCACTGCCGCGCCACGGGCGGTGAGCTGACGCCGCATCCGCTCGAGACCGCAGATGTCGGCTGGTTCGCCCACGACGCGTTGCCCGAGGCCACCGCGGGGGCCCAGTGGTGGGGGCCGATGGCGTTCGAGGCGATCGACGGTGTCGAAGCGCCGGCCACGTTCGACTCGGTGCGCTCGCCGGTGTGGCGCACCGACTGATCCGAGCCGCGCTCGCTCAGTCTGCGTCACGGTCGCGCAGGAACTGCTCGACCTCCTCGACCAGCGCGTCCGGGTCGAGCGGCTGCGTCGGACGCGATGTCGTCATCGTCGTCGGCGTCCTCGTCGGTGAGCTGTTCGAGACACGACAGGTATTCGATCATGTCGTCGTCGTCGCCGATCAGCGCGGCGACCTGGGCGTCGTAGGCGGCAGCATCAGCGGCGAGGTGCGACAGGGGAGCCGGTGTGCCGATCATCGAGCAGGCCCGTTCGACGAGCGCCATCGCCGCCTTGGGCGATGGGATCTGCGAGGCGTAGCCCGGCACGGCCGCCCACAGTGACGCCGTGGCCATGCCGGTGTTGTGGAGTGCGTCGTGGAGCACGCCGACGATGCCCGTCGGTCCCTCGTATTGTGAGCGTCGCAACTCGAACCGCTCGATGAGCGACTCGTCGGTGGCCGTGCCGATCAGGGGAACCGGTCGCGAGTGGGGGACGTCGGCGAGCAGCGCGCCGAGCGAGATCGCCATCGTCACACCGAAGGCCTCGGCGATGCCCTCGATCTGCTCGCAGAACAGACGCCACCGAAGCGCGGGCTCGGGGCCGAGCACCAGGATGACGTCGGTTCCCGGTAGCGACACCGACCACACGCCGACGGTCGGCCAGACGATCGACCGGTGGTGGTCGTCGTCGAGGCGGACGTGCGGACGCACGGTGGCGAAGTCGGTGAACGCCTCGGGGTCGATCTCGGCGAGGGCGTCGGCGCCCCAGGCCTCGATCATGGTGCGCAGTGCGATCGAAGCCGAGTCGCCGGCGTCGTTCCATCCGGTGAACGCAGCGATGAGCACCGGGCGGTTCAGGTTCGGTTCCGCCAGCCAACGGACGTGCTCGGTTCCCACGGCGGCCACGCTATCGGCGACACGCACTAGCGTCCGATGAGTGAGCGAGCACACGAGTCCAGCCGGTGATCGAGAGGGTGCTGCCGTGGTGGTCGCGGTGCACGCCGTCGACGACGAACTGATCGAGGCGTTCGACCGCCTGATCCCCCAGCTGTCGTCGTCGATCGCCTCCGCCAGCGCGGGATCCTCGGCGCCATCGTGGTCGACAGCGAGGACACTGTCCTCATCGCCCGCGTCGACGACGGCAGATCCTGGGAACGCTGACGCTCGCCTTCTACCGCATCCCGACCGGGACCAAGGCGTGGATCGAGGACGTCGTCGTCGACGACGAGGCTCGCGGTAACGGCGTCGGGCGAACTGCTCAACGAGCACGCGCTCGACGATGCCCGCGCGCCGGCGCGACCACGTCAGCCTCACCTCCGGCCGTCCCGCGAGGCGGCCAACCGCCTCTACCGGCGCATCGGCTTCGGGCACTACGAGACCAACGTCTACCGCTTCACCCTCTGACCCGCGCCCGAACCACCACGTTTGCGTGACAATTTGGATGACCCGGTCCATCCGAAATGCAACGCAAACGGGGTGTTGGGGCTTGGGTCGGGTTGGTTGGGGGACGTCAGGACTGGGCGCGGCGGAGATCTTCCGCGGCTTGGCGGACCTGCCAGTCGCGGTCGACCAGCGCACGCTCGATGGCGGCGTCGACCTCGGCGCCGTCGAAGGGTGCGAGGGCGAGCACGGCTCGACGGCGTACGGCGGGCTTGTCGCTGCAGGCGACGATGATGGCGGCCAGACCTCGCTCGTCGCCGATCGCGCCGAGCGCCGCAACAGCGGACTCGCGCACGAGGGGATCCTCGGCGGTGCCCGCGAGTTCGACGAGGCGCTCGACGATCTCGTCGCGTCGCGACTCGTGTTCACCGCAGGCCCACGCTGCGACCTCGACGACCCGATCGTCGGGATCGTCGAGGACGGTCAACAGGTCGACCGTCGGGTGCGTCGCCGCCAGCTCGGCGGCGCGTCGGCGCACGGCGACGTCGGCGTCGCCCAATGCTGCGGTGATCGTGTCGGCGTCGAGCACGTCGAGGCGTTCGAGGGCACCGAGTGCTGCGGCCCGCACGCCCGGATCGACCGACGCGAGACCGGCGCGCGCTGTCGCGGCGTCGCCGGTGTGGCCCGCGACGACCACCGCGCGGAGGTCGGGCCCGGTCACTGCTTCAACAGGTCGGTGAGGGTGATGACCAGCCAGCCCGTCCCGAACGCGAGGACGACGGCGAGGACCGCGCCGATGACGATCGCCAGGGCCGATCCGGCCACCGCGGCCCACAGCCGCCGCAGCAGCCCCGGGCTCTTGTAGAGCGAGGTGGTGGTCTCGGCGATCGGAACGGGTTCCCACGGACGGCGGAGAATCGGCTCGCCGCGTGGGATTCGGGCGGTGGCTCTGGCATTCTTGCGCCAGCCCGCCAGGACGAGCGCGAGTATCGCGAGTCCGGCCATCCAGGCAGCCTGAGTGGTGAGATCCGTGACCGACACGACAACCGACATGGTACCGAGTGCCGACGACCCGTTGCCGCCGCGCACCCGGTGGTGGGCGTGGGTGATCGCCAGCGTCGCTGTCGGTGTGCTCGCCGCGATCGGGGTTGCAGCGCTGTTGCCGTCCACGCTGGTGTCCGAGCAGGAGAACGAGCGCACCGGGGAGATGGAACCCACCCCCTACGCGCTCACGCCGGCGTCCGCCGACCCGGTCAACGATCGCATCGAGTTCGGCGAACTGCCCGACGGCGTCGAGCGGTACGACACGTCGAGCGACTTCCACTTCGTCACGGTCACCTCGCCGAGCCAGTCGGTGTTGTCGTGGCTGGCCGGTCGCAACGATCCGGCGATCGACTTCATGACGGAGGAGGACAAGTTCGGCGTCCGCACGCCCAGCCAGCGTCGTGAGTTCAACCTGCAGATGATGCGCACTGCCGAACAGGAGGCGCAGTACGTCGCGCTGACCACCCTCGGCTACGACGTGGAGATCACGCCGGGCGAGGTGATCGTGCAGGACGTGTTGTGCAAGACACCCGGCGACGACGGCGAGTGCGCCGAGTGGTTCCCCTCCGACGAGCAGATCGACCCGGCCGACCGCATCCTCGAGGCAGAGGGCGTCGTGCTCGAATCGGTCGAGGACGTCAGCGCCGTGCTCGAGGGCAAGGAGCCGGGCGACACGATCGAGCTGCGCATCGACCGCCCCGGCGACGGCGAGCAGACGGTCACCGTGGAGCTGTCCGCGTCACCGGACGATCCCGAGCGCACGATCATCGGGTTCGTCCCGTTCGACACCCGGGCGATCACGCTGCCGTTCGAGGTCGACATCCGCACCGACGACATCGGTGGTCCGTCGGCGGGTCTCGCCTTCACCCTGGCGATGATCGACGAGCTGTCACCCGGCGATCTCACCGGTCCGCAGGATGTCGCGCGGTCACCGGGACGATCTCGCTCGACGGCACCGTGGGGGCGATCGGTGGACTCACGCAGAAGGTGTCGGCGGTGCATCAGAACGGGATCTCCGTCTTCCTGGTCCCCGCATCGCAAGCCGAGCTCGACGACCCCGAACGCCTGCAGCGATTGAACGACGCCGGCCGAGGCGAGGTGGAGATCATCCCCGTGTCCACACTCGAGGAGGCCCTCGCGGTGCTCGAGGAACACGGCGGCGATCCGCTCGTCACGGTCAGTTGACCGTCGATCCGCCGACCGTCGACGATCCGAACGCTGATTGCCACCATCTCCGCGCGCTGGGTGCGTAGCGTTGCGCCATGGCCATGTCCTTCGTACGCCCCGATCCGTCGTCACCGGCGTCTGTTGCCGACGCCGCGTTCGGCACCGGCCGCCGCGGTTTCGACCAGGGGGAGGTCCGGGATTTCCTGCGCATGGTGGCCGCCGAACTCGGGCGTCTGCAGGAACGCGAGCGCTTCCTCGAGCGCGAGCTCCGCACGGCCCAGTCGAATCCCGACCTGGCCTCGGTGCAACTCGACGACCAAGCACTGACCCGGCTGCTCGGTGAGGAGACGGCCCGCGTGCTCACCACCGCCCGCGAAAGCGCTGCCGAGATCCGCCAGAAGGCCGAGCAGAGCGCCGCGCAGATGTTGAGTGAGGCGAGCGACGAGGCGGCCCGCATCCGCGAGGAGGCCGAGATCGAGGCGTCGCGCCGCCGCTCGGACGCCGCCGCGGACGCCGAGGCCGAGTTGGCGATGGCCAAACAACAGGGCCGCGAGATGGTCAACGAGGCGCGTGCGTACCGCGACCGCGTCCTCAGCGAACTCGCCCGTCGCCGCGAACTCGCCCGCGAACAGATCGAACAGCTGCTGCACGGCCGCGACCGCCTGATGCAGTCGTTCGAGCGTGCCCGGCTGGTGGCCGTCGACGTGGTCGCCGAGCTGCAGCCACTCGGCGAGCCCGACGAGTACGTGAACCTGTCGCCGACGACCGGGCCGGTCCCGGTGATGGTGCCGAACAGCCCGCGTCCGGTCGACACCCCGGCCGTGGAGTCACCGACCTCCGACGAGCCCGCGGTCGCCGAGGATCTCCCCGACGTCGTCGAGGAGACCCAGGAGACCGAGCCGACGCCGGACGATGTCGTCGCCGATCTGGAGGAAGCGGCCGACGCCACCGATGTGATCGAGGACGTGTCGACGCGCTCACCGATGACGTCGCCGACGATGTCGCTGAGGAGACCGTCGAGAACGTCGAGAATGTCGCGGATGTCGAGGAAGCGGATGTCGACGAAGCAGATGTCGACGCTGCCGCCGATGACGTCGCCGACGAGACCGCTGAGGTCGTCGCTGAGGATGTCGTCGTTGAACAAGTCGAGGAACAGCCGGAGACGCGCCGCGATGACGTGGTCGTCGACCTGTTCGCGCGGCTGCGTGCCGATGCGTCGCTCATCGACGTCGTCGACGAGGACGTGGACGTGGACGTGGACGAGTCCGTCGACGAAGCGGTCGAGGAGCATGGCGAGGAGCTCGTCGATGACGCAGAGCTCGTCGATGACGCAGAGCTCGTCGATGATGTGGTGGAGGACACGCCGTTCGACCAGCGCGACGCCGACCTCACCCCGTTGATCGTCGCGAGTGCCAAGAAGCTCAAGCGAGTGCTCGCCGACGAACAGAACGAGGTGCTCGACCGGCTGCGTCGCCGCGAGCCGGTGCGCTCGCTGTCCGACCTGCTGCCGACGCCGGCAGAACACCTCGCCCGTTACCGCGGGGTCATCGTCGACGACCTGTTGGCCTCGGCGAACGCAGGGCGCGTCGCTCGTCAGTCCGGGTCGCGTCGCCCGGCTCGACAAGTCCGACGCCGGCGCCGCGGTGGCAGCGAGGCGAGGCCGTTCTCGACGAATGGTTGATCCTGCCGCTTCGCGAGCGTCTCGAGCGGTGCGTGAACGACGGCGACGGCGACAACGCCGGCATCACCAAGCGGGTACGGGCGGTGTACCGCGAGTGGAAGACCCAGCACATCGACGAGCAGCTCGACGATGTCATCCGCGCCGCGCACGGCAACGGCGCCTACGCCGCGCTGGAACCCGGCACCCCGGTCGACTGGGTGTCGGATCGGTCGCACGACGTGTGCGCCGACTGCGACGACAACACCCTCGGCGGCGCCGTCGCGGCCGGCGAACCGTTCCCCACCGGGCATCGGTTCCCGCCGGCTCACCTCGGGTGCCGATGCCTCTTGCTGCCGCTGAGCGTTAGTCTCGGCGCCAATGCGGCGCTCATCTGACCTGTCGGTCGACCGTCCACGTCGCCGGATCAGTGGCCGTGGAATCCTGATCGGCCTCGGCGGACTCTTCCTGTTCGTGCTGATCTTCGGTCGCGCGATCGCCCGGTTCTACGTCGACTACCTCTGGCACGACGCGCTCGGTCGCAGCGACGTGTTCTGGGGCGTGCTGAGCGCCAAGGCCACGCTGTTCGGGGTGTTCTTCGTGGCCTTCGTCGTGATCGCCGGGCTCAATCTCTTCATCGCCGATCGTGCTGCTCCGACGCATTTCCCGGCCAATGTGCACCCCTACGTCGAACGGTTCCACGAGCTCTTCGGTCAACGCCTGCGCATCGTGCGCTACGGCATTGCCGTGCTGTTCGCGTTGTTGCTCGCGCTTCCTGCCGTCGCGCTGTGGCAGGACTGGTTGCTGTTCCGCAACGCCCGCGAGTTCGGCGTCGCCGACGCCGAGTTCAGCGCGGACGTCGGCTTCTACATCTTCCAGCTGCCGTTCCTGTCGTTCGTGCTCAACTGGCTGTTCGCCGCACTGATCGTGGTGCTGCTGCTCACCGCGGCCGCGCACATCCTCAACGGCGGCGTCGTCTTCGTGTCGCCCGTACCGGTGGTGCGTCAGGCGACCAAGGCGCACATCGCCGTGTTGCTCGCGGTGCTCGCCGTGGTGAAGGCCGGCGACTACTGGCTCGATCGTTACGACGTCACCAACAACCAGACCGGCATCGTCCAGGGCGCCACGTACTCGGTCGTCAACGCCCAGCTCCCGGCGATCATGCTGCTGATCCTGATCGCGCTGCTCACGGCGGGTCTCTACCTGTCGGTCGTCAAGACGGGTTCGTTCCGGATGCCGTTGATCGCCTCGGCGCTGTGGCTCGTCGTGGCCCTCGTCGGTGGTGTGATCTACCCGGCCGTCGTGCAGGCGCTGGTCGTGAACCCGAACCAGCAGGAACGCGAGCAGCCCTTCATCGAACGCAACGTCAACGCCACTCGCGAGGCGTTGAACCTCACCGACGTCGACGTTCGCACCGTCAGTTTCGGGTCGCTGACCGCCACCGACGTCGAGGACGACATCGCTCCGCTGGAGAACGTTCGTCTGCTCAACCCGGTCGCAGATGGAGTCGCGGTTCCTCGTCGATCGCGGCGAGGTCGCCGGGCTCACGATCGACGATCTCGACGTCGACCGGTACGTCCTCGAGGACTCGCGCGACGGTGATCCCGAAGAAGTGCTCGTGGCAGCTCGCGAACTGGATCTCGCCGGGGTGACCAACAAGAGCTGGCAGGGTCTGCACCTGATCAACACCCGAGGCTGCGGTCTGGTCCTCGCTCCGGCGGGTCGGGTGCTCGAGAGCCAGCGTCCCGACTACCGCACCGTCGAGCTGGAACGCCCCGAGCTGTACTTCAGCGAGATCCTCACCGGCTATGCGATCGCCAACACGAGTTCGACCGAGCGTGAGTGTTCCGAGCCGCACCAGTACGAGGGAACCATGGGCGTCGAGATGAGCTCGTTCACCCGGCGCGCAGCCTTCGCGCTCGCATTCCTCGACTACAACGTGCTCGGCTTCGGTGGCATCAACGACGACTCGCAGATGCTGTGGGTCCGCGGCATCAACGATCGCCTCGAGAAGCTCGCCCCGTTCCTGTCCTACGACGCCGACCCGTATCCGGTGGCCGTCGACGGCCGCGTCGTCTGGGTGACCGACGCCTACACGACGTCGTCGCGGTACCCGTACGGTCAGCGCATCGGTGACGTGCAACGTTCGCCGCAGTCGGGCCTCGACGACAACGACAACTACGTTCGCAACAGCGTGAAGGCCGTGGTCGACGCGTACACCGGCGACGTCAAGTTCTACGTCGTCGACGAGCAGGACCCGATCCTGCGTGCGTGGCGGGGGGCCTTCCCCGACCTGTTCACGCCGTTCAACGAGATGCCGGAAGAACTCATCGACAACCTCCGGTACCCCGAAGACCTGTTCCGCATCCAGACCGACGTCTACTCGAAGTACCGCATCGCGCCGGACCAGTTCTTCCAGCGCAACGGCGCGTGGTCGGTCGCGCAGGCTCCGGGGACCGAGCCGACGCAGACGGTGGCACCGACGGCCTCAGGCACTGGCGACGCCACCCAGACCGCCGCGCAGAGCACCTTCGCCGACGAGTCGAACGCCGGTCGGTTCATCCCGTACTACACGCAGTTCAACACCGCGACGCCGGGACAGCCGACCAACGAGGAGTTCGTGATCCTCCGTCCGTTCGTGCCGTTCTCGACGAACGACCAGCGCACCGAGCTGCAGGCGTACATGACGGCGTCGAGCGCGCCCGAGACGTACGGCCAACTGACGACCTACATCGTCGAGGAGGTCGACGGTCGGCTCCCCGACGGTCCGTTGCGCGTCGCCGGCCAGGCCGAGTCGACCGAGGAGATCTCGCGACGGATCTCGCTCGACAACGTGGGCGACGGCGGTACGCAGGTCGCCTTCGGCGACCTCCAGTTGATCCCGGTCGCGGACGGACTGATCTATGTCCGGCCGTACTACGTGTCGGTCCCGCAGAACTCCGCCCAGGTGGGTTCGGTGACCGAGTACCGGGCGGTGATCGTGTCGTTCAACGACCGCTCGGTGCTGGAAGCGACGGTGACCGAGGCCCTCGCCGAGTTGTTCCCCGGGTTCGAGAGCGATGTCGGCGACGCGATCGACGAGCCGACCGAACCCGGCGGTGACGACGGCGACACCGGCACCGAGACCGACACCGACACCGGCTCGCCGGATTCCGACACCGGTGCGTCGACGACGATCCCATCGTGCTCCTCGAAGCGGCCGACCAAGCGTTCCTCGACGCCGACGAAGCGTTGGCAGAAGGCGACCTCGGGCGCTACCAGGAGAAGATCGACGAGGCCCGCGATCTGATCGACCAGGCCTTCGCCATCCTCGAACAACCCTGAATCGGCGGCGCCACCCGGAGCGTCGGGCGCCGAGTCGGGTGACGACTCAGGTACTCGGTCGGCGGATGCGTTCGGCCAGTTCGGCGAGGTCGGCTCGGAACCGGATCTCGTAGCGGGCCTGTTCGGCGGCGAGTCGCTCGGTCGAATCGAGGACGTCGTCGATCGCCGCGTCGAGACGCTCGGTGATCCGGGCTTCCAGTTCGGCGGTGTCGACCTCGGCCGCGCACGCGGCCGCGATTGCGAAGATATGGAGCAAGGCGTGCGGCGATGACCTGGCGATCGGCGAGCGCGCGGCCGCATACAACCTGGTGCCCGTGACCGGCGGCCAGCACGCCGGCTGGATCGCTATCGCAGATGGCGCGCCCGTCGGCTTCGTGCTGACGAGCGTCGTGGTGGATGATCCGCTTGCATCATCGTCTGACATGGGTTGGATTGATGCGATTGCAGTTACGCCGGATCATCAGGGCCAGGGAGTCGGCGGTGAGTTGTTGCGCCGGGCCGAAGCATGGTTGGTCGACGCAGAGCTGCACGTGCTGGCAGGTCGGGGCGAGCATTCGCACCTTCACGCCCGGTCTCCCTTCGACCCTGCCGCACCTGGACTTCTTCCTCAAGCGAGGCTACGTCTCACCGCCCGACTACACGCGCGCCTGGGACGTGGCCCGCAGCCTCACGGACTATGAGACGCCCGCCACGGCGCGGCGCGACCTTGCTTTCGACGTGCGACCCGCCGCGCCCGGCGACGAGGCATCCTTATTGGATTTCCTGAAGCGCGAGTTCCCCGGTCGCTGGCGCTACGAATTCGAGGAGTTTCTGCTCGGGCGGTGAACGCCTCTCCGACTACATGATCCTCTGGACCGATCAGGGCGTAGACGGATTCTGTCTCCTGACCTTCGAGGACTCCGTGCGTCCCGCTCGACCGCTTCTTCCCCTGGGCGCTGAACCGGCCCTGGGGTCAACTCGGCTCCATCGGCGTGAGCGAACGACGACGCGGGCTGGGGCTGGGCGCGGTCTTGTTGGATGCCGGTCTGCGCCGCCTGCGCGATGCGGGGAGTAGACGGCTGCGTCATTGACTGGACCGGCCTGCTCGACTTCTACGGCAAGTTCGGCTTTATCGCCCTATCGCGAGTACACCATCCTCGCGCAAGCAGGCATCCGTGTCATAGCGCCGGGAAACCCGAATGAGCCGGGTGCGGTTTCAGAATTTTGACGCAAAGGCGCAGGGACGCAGGGCGGGACCCGATCTGACCCGTTGCGGACTGCGCCTCTGCGCCAAAGGTTTTCCGATCAGATCAGCCTTGCATTTGGATCGCTGATAACGTAGAGGCTTTCCAGGGCTCAAAAGCGCGTTCCAACACCTCGGTCAACTCCGTGTCCGTCAGTCCAATCGGATTCGCTTTCGTGCTGGAAGCCGCCCTCGTACGTGCCACAATTGTCTCAAAGTCATCGCGGCCCACGCCGTATGCGCCAAGACCCGGAATCCCCAACGCCAACACGACTTCCTGCAGGAATGCGACCGCCAAATCCGGCGCCGTTTCCTGCCCGTCCGTGAGCAATCCGCCAGCTCGGCGTAACGACGCGTGCGCGGCATCGTCGGGCACGCGTCCGCGCAGCGCATCCAGGTTGACCGCCGTGACGTGCGGCAACAACGCCGCGCACACGGCCCCGTGCGGCGCGGGGAACATTCCACCGATGACGCCTGCAAAGCCATGCACTGCGCCCAGCCCCGCATTGCCTAGCGCCAGCCCGCCCAGCAGACTGGCGAACGCCATATCCTCGCGCGCCGCCGCGTTCGATCCGTCATCCTACGCGACTCGGAGTGACCGAATCACCCGCGGGATGCCGTCACGGCAGAGAGCGTCCGTCAGCGGATTCGCGCGCACCGAGACAAACGGTTCGATCAATTGCGTCAACGCGTCTAGACCGGTGCTTGCCGTCACGCCGGGGGGCACGGTGTAGGTCAGTTCGGGGTCTGCCAGAGCCACCCGCGGCAGCATGTGCGCGCTGCGTAGGCTCGCCTTGACCCCGTGCTCCGGCGACATCAGCACGGCGTTCCGCGTCGCCTCCGACCCTGTTCCCACGGTGGTCGGTATGGCGATATACGGCGCAGAGGGACGATCCAACGCCCTGCCGAGTCCGACGACCTCCAGGTAATCGAGCGGGTCTGCCGCCGTTGCCCAGCAGGGCGGCAATCGCCTTGCCTGCATCCAGTGCGCTGCCCCCGCCCAACCCGATCACGAGATCGCACCCGGCGTCCCTCGCCAGCGTCACACCCACGTTCCGCGAGTTCCACAGTCGGCTCTCCCTGGACGGAGTAGTTGACATAACTTAGACTCACGGCGTACAGGTACTCGCCGGCCCGGCCCGCATGAAGCGCCTCGGCTCCGACGACTAATAGCGCCCTTCGACCCATCGCGGCGGCGAGTGCGCCCACCTCGGCGAGCGCGCCACGTCCGAAGACGATGCGGCCCGGCCCGTTGAACTCAAAACGCGGCGGGAACGGCCATGCGCCCGGCATCACGCTAACCCCATGCCGGCGGGTCGGGGAAGACCACGGTGTACTTCACGCCGACGCGCGGTTCCGCCATCATATCGGCCACCCGGTCGCGCCAGACCGGATAGTGCGCCGTCTCCTTGTGGCGCGCCGCATCCTCGGCGGATCGATAGACTTCCACCAACACGAAACGCGTCGGGTCATCGGCCTGCTGCACCACGTCAAAGCGCGTCACGCCCGGTTCGAGGACGCTGTTGCGCGCATTCTCGAGCGTCGCTGCCCGGAAGTCATCCACGAATTCGGGTTTGACGTGTACGTGTACGTGAACGATATGCATGTCTCACTCTCCTTCAACTGCGCGGTTGCTTCGCGAGCAACCATGTCCCCAACATGCCCAGGACGAAGCACCCCACCGCGGTGATGGCGAACGTGATGCGCACCGCCATGCCGGGGGCGGTGAAACCGGCGTTTTCCGCGCCGGTCGCCATGATTCCGCTCAACCACGGGCCGAGGAACATCCCCACCGCGTAGACTGATTGGTGCAGACCCATCGCCGTGCTTCGCTCGACCTCTTCCACATCGCGGATGCTCATGCCCATCAGCACGGGATAGGCCACGCCCACCGCAAACCCCACGCCCACCTGCGAGGCGATCAGCATGGGGACGGTGGTCGCCAGGGCAGAGCCGCCTAGCCCGATCGCCAGGATCGTGAAACTTGCATAGGATAGCCGCCTTGCGCCCAGCCGCCGGACGAGCGTCGTCGCTGTCAGGTTGCCCAGCAGCCCCAGGAAGATGTTCAGGCTCACCAGCGTGCTCACGACGACATCGGACGCTTGCAGGTTCTTTGCCAGGATAGGCAGGAAACCGAACGTGCTGGCCCAACTGGCATACTGCGCCACGGCGCTCAACAGCGACGGCAGCAACACATCGCGCCGGGTGATCAGATGCCCGATCCCGGAGACTGAAGGCTTGCGCGCCGGCAACGGCTTTTCCGGGGTTGTCACCGCGATCACCAGCGCCACGGCTGCGCAACCGGTCGCCACCATGAACGCGAGCGAGTAACCGCCGACGTTGTTGAGTGGGCCGTTGGACAACGTTGCCAGGATGCGCCCGCTCGCGCCCACCGTCGTCAGGATGGCGCTGGCGCGCACCGCGTCGGCGGGCGGGAAGAGCCGGCTGAACGCCACAACCAGCGGCACCCATGCGGCCGCGGCCAGCCCCGTGATCGCCCGCCCGATCAGGACGCCCTGCGCTGCGTCCGCCGTCCCCATGGTCCATGCGCCCAGCCCCACCAGCACGAGGCCGACCAGGATGAACGGTTTCCGGCGTCCCACCCAGTCCACGGCGATGCCCAGGGGCAGCCGCACCAGCATCTGCCACAGCCCGTACATGGACAGGATGGTACCCACCAGGACAAGGCTCGAAGTCTTGGTCTGAACGTAGTTCGGAAGGGTGGGCACGTAGAAGTAGAGCCCTGCCCAGTAAAAAAACACGACCACTGAGAGCCGGATGATTGCCGAGCGCGAGCCGCTTACCGCCGCAACGGGCTTGACGCCAAGCGCGGCGTCTGTGGTGATGGGAGACGTTTCCGCCATGAGATGATTGCTCCTGGAGCGTTGAAAGTGCAACAGCTCCGTGGATCGCATGATTCGGGGTTCTTGTGTTCCCTGGAGCTAGACCGGCTAAGTATAGCGGCGCGCGCCGCGAGCGTCAAAACCGGTAGTCCCGAAGTCCTTATGGCCCGGAGTCGAGGCTTTAGCCGGTCAAGTGTATGGCGCCTGTTACCGGAAAAACCGGCTGAAGCCTCGACTCCGGATACGCACAGAATCCGGATCAGATACAACTACGTCGGTTCCGTGATTCGTTCGGCGAGCAGCCACGAATTGCCGTATTCATCCTGTTGTCGGCGGCCATGCACCAGCACGGGGCGCCACGATGGCGGGGCGCGCAACTCGCTCTCCCGCCTGAGTCGGACGCTCACATACGTGTTCCCGTCCGACAGGAAGAAACTCTGCCCGCCCGTCCAGCCGGGCAGGCGCGCTGCCCGCGGTGAGGATCGGCTTTCCGCGCGTCGGCGGCGACCTCCGTCAGCGGCAGGTGGTCGGGGACAGTGGATTGCGCAGCGCGGCGAGCGGGTGCGCGCTGCCACCGGGAACCCTAACAACTGCTGTTCCCACGCCAGGTACTCTTTGAGCAGCCTGGCTCGACGACGCCGGGATCGGGCGCTGGCGGGCGATGCGCCGCGCGGCAGGGATTCCGGCTCAAAGGGCAGGGCGAGTTGGTCGGGATGCGCCCTTCGGCGCGCATGACGGCGCATCAAGCCCGACGCTTGCGCGAGCAGTGACCTTCGATCGCTCCCGAGTCCGTCCAGTGCACCGCACTGAATCAGGTGTGTGACCTCCTGGGCACGCAAATCCACCCGCCCGAGCAGATCGTTCAACCCATCGAAAGGCTCGCTCGACGCGCTCGTCCACGATCTGACTGACTGCCTTGCGTGTTAACTCGCGCACCTGACCCAACCCCATCCATAACGTGATGCGCGACCCGCCGGGATCGTAGGTGAAATCGCCGGTCGCTGTGGTTGACGTGTGGCGGGCGCACGTCAATTCCCAGCCGCCGCGCCTCGGCGATGTAGACCGCCGGGTGATAGAACCCGCCATGATCCGCCAGCCGTGCGCCCAGGAATGCGGCCGGCCAGCGCGACTTCATGTAGGCGGAGCGATAGCTCACATCCGCGTACGCCGTCGCGTGGCCCTGATTGAACCCGTATCCCGCAAAACGCGACCACCTGCTCCCACAACGTCGCGGCCTGTGTCGCGCTCAGCCCCGGCCCGTCCGGCGGTCGGCGCATACACCCGCGCGAAACGTATCGCTCAACGCCTCCATCTGTTCGACGCCGAAATGGCTCATCCCCTTGCGGAGTTGATCGGCTTGCTGCCACGTCAGGCCGGCGACCTCCGTCGCCACCCGCAGGATCTGCTCCTGGAACAACAGCACGCCGCGCGTCGGCCCCAGGATCGCCGCCAGGCTCGGGTGGAGATAGCGCACCGCTTCCTCGCCGCGATAGCGCCGCACGAACGCGCCGGCCATGCCGCCGGTCGCCGGCCCCGGCTTGAAGAAGGCGTTCGCCACCGCGAGGTCGCGCACGTTGCGCGCTGCGCAGTTTCCGCAGCGTGGATTGCGCGCCCTCCGATTCGCACTGAAACACCCCCACCGTGTCGCCCTGAGCCAGCAGTTCGCCCGTCAGCTCGTCGTCCAGCGGGATATCCTCGAGCCGGAAGTCGGGATCGTGGTATCGTCGCACCAATGCCGTGGTGTCCGCCATCACGGTCAGCGCCCGAATCCCCAGCAGGTCAATCTTGGGCAGCCCCAACTGCTCGATATCGCCGTGCTCGTATTGCGTGACGAAGAACCCCTTCGGCGACATTTGGATCGGCGCGTAGTCGGTCAGCGGGCCGGGCGTGATCACGACGCCGCCGGGGTGCAGGCTCAGGTGATCGGGCTGCCCGACCAGCCCGTACGCGCTCGCGAACGACCTGCCGATGGACCGGATTCTCGATCGCCGCCAGCACATCCTCCATCGTGCGTCGGTCGCGACGACGCGGATCGGGATGCCAGCGCCGCGGCGCAAGCGCGGCCAGCCGGTTGATCTCGTCGCCCGGCAACTCATAGGCCTTGCCCGTCTCACGGATCGCCGACTGCAACTGCATTGTGCTGATCGTCCCGATGATCGCGACGTGTTCGCTGCCGTAACGCGTCGCGCACGTACTCCAGCACTTCGTCGCGCCGGCGGCTGCAGAAGTCCAGGTCAATGTCGGGGATATCGGAGCGGGCCGGGTTCAGGAAGCGCTCGAATAGGAGATCGTGCGCGATGGGGTCTACGGTGGTGATGCCGGTGCAATATGCAACCAGCGAATTGGCGACGCTGCCGCGCGTGCTGACGGGAATCCCCTCGCGGCGACTGTGATGCACGACGTCGGCCACCACAAGAAAAAGCGGCGCGTACCCGTGCGCAAGGATCGCCGCTAACTCCCGCTCCAACCGTCCGGCGACTCCCTCAGCGGGTTGAGAGCCGTAGCGTTCAGCCAGCCCGGCATTGGCGAAGCCCAGCGCCGGGCTCAGCGACTGGCCGAAGAAGTCGAAGGCGACCGTCGCCACCGCCCCGGCGAGCAGCATGGTGAAGAGGCCACGCGCGCTGAACACGTCGTGCCAGTCCGCCTGCGACGGCAATCGATCGGCAGCAGCCATGAGGGGATCCCTCCGCTCAAAGTTGATGCCGCAGAGACTATCCCGCGGCCGCACCTCTCGGCAACTCACGTCCCCTCGACGACGGGATCAGCGATTGGGAGCGCGGCGCCGCGCACTGCGGCGCCCACACCGCCCTGCTCAGCGCGCGCGCGGCTTGGGCGCGGGCAGCGGCGGCGGCACCAGCGGGCCGCTGTCGAGCACGACGCTGACCGGCTGGATGGAAGCGGTCGAGAGCAGCTCGCGATAGACGTTGCGCCCTTCGATCACGCGCTGCACGTAGTTGCGGGTCTCGCGGAACGGGATCAGCTCGACCCAGTCGATCCGGCGATAGGTGTCGAGCTGTCGCGGATCACCGTTCTGCGCCATCCAGGCGGTTACCCTGGGCGGTCCCGCATTGTAGGCAGCTGCCATCATCTCCAAGTTACCGTCGAAGCGCTCGGCCATCATGCCCAGGTAGAAGGCGCCGATTTGCGCGTTGTAGTGCGAATCATGGTGCAGGAGACGCTCCGACCAGCCGAGGCCCATCCGCTCGGCAACCGCCTTGCCGGTTGCCGGCATCACCTGCATCAGCCCGAGCGCGCCCGCCGGGCTCTCGGCCGCCACGTCGAAATGGCTCTCCTGCCGTGCGATGGCCAGGCTCAACGCCGGCTCGATGACGTTCGCCACCGGATAGAGCAGGCCGTGATGCGCCGGGATCGGAAAGGTGGCGATCGGATCGACCACGCCGGCCGCGACCCCACGCTTGCCGAGCGTCACGACGATGTCCGGCCGGCCGCAGTCGCGCGCCAGCGCCATCACCCTGCCCTTGTCGGGAATATCGAGCAGCAGGCGCTCGAGGAAGGGCACGGCGTGCTCGGCCGTTTCCAACGCGCAGAACAAGCGCACCAGGCGGACCTGGTCGTTGCGGTCAAAGGCCGGGTCGGCGGCGGGCACCGTGTCGAGACGCATGGTCGCCTCGGCAAGCGTCAGGGGCTCGCCCAGCTCATCCAGCGCCAGCTGGCCATAGTAGGTCGTCGGGTGCTCGGCGGCTAGGCGATACCAGCGGCCGGTCGCCGCCAGATCGCCCATCGCCGCCGCAGCCCGGCCGCTCCAGTAGGCCGCACGTGAACGGCTGATCGGCATCGACACCGCGTCGTACATCCGGGCGAAATTGCCAAGCGCGCTCCGTGCATTGCCGGCATGGCGCAGCTCGAGCCAGCCGAGCAGCCAGGCCGCCTCGGCGAAGGATGCGCCGTCCGTCTGGCCGTGGTCGCGGGCCAGCATATAGGCCAGATCGAAATCGCCGTCGCTGAGCGCGGTGCGGATCGCATAGACCCGCTCGTTCCACCATAGCGACGGACGGCCGAGCGTCTCCGGCGGATCCAGGAGGAGTTCCTGCACCCCGTCGTCGAGTCCCTTCTTGCGCCGCCAGCGGAGCCGGTCATAGGCCAGCCCGGGATCATCGGCGAGCGACCGCGGCACGCGGCGGATCAGGCCTTCCACGCCGGGCGCCATCGCCTGCAGCCCGAGGCGCGCCTCGGCCAGTGCGACCCGGTCGGCGCCGACCTTGCGGAACAGCCGCCTCGCCTCGTTGGCCCGGCCGTCCCAGAGCAACCGTTCGAGCCGCGCCGTGTGGTCCTCGGCAGCGAGCAGATGGCCGAACTGCTCGAGAAAGAAACCCTCCTCGCTGGCGCTGAAATTGTCCTCGCGCCAGCTCTGCCGGACCAACTCGCGGCCATGCGCGGTCCGGCCGAGCGCCAACTCGGCCTCGGCTAGGCGGATGCGGCCCTGCCGGCTCACCGGCCGTCGATCGGCAAAGAAGCTCAGCCGGCTGGCGTAGTCGATGCTCGCGTCGATCTGCTGCTCGGCATTGGCGCGAACTGCCCCCAGGCGCGGCCAGTCCGGATAGCGGCGAAGAAAGGCCGCGTAGTGGTCGAACCCGAGCGACGGGCTGCCGGCGACGAGCTCGCGCCAGACGACGTAGGTGCTCAGCAACGGCGAGCCGAGCGCATCGACATGGCGCCGTGCAGCCTGCCACTGCTCCGCATCGGCTGCGTCCAGCGCCCGCATCAGCGTGCTGCGGGCCGCACCGTCGAGCTGCTCGGCGCCAGTGCTGTCGGCCAGCGCCGGCATGGTGAAGGCGACGCCCGAGAGCATTGCAGCGGCAATCAAGATCCGGCGGCAGCCGGCCCACGCCCCGCCACCAACCCGAGCGCCATCGACGCGGCGCCGCGCGCCGCGCCGTTCGGCCGCTTGCCGATGGGTCCGGGCTTGGCTATTGTCCGCCTTTGTGCTGCCGCCGAGCGTAGCGCGCCCCAGTTGGTGGCGCGATTGCGCAACCCGGCCCGTGCTCGAAACAGCGAGCAGAGCGCCGGCAGGGCTCGCCCGGCCGCTGACATCATCGTGGTCCTGCCGTCTCGCAAGCGCCGTCACTGAGGTAATCCCGCATGTTTCGAGGATCGATCGTCGCCCTCGTCACGCCGTTTCGCGACGGCAAGGTCGACGAGGAGGCCCTGGCCGGCCTGATCGACTGGCATATCGAGGCGGGCACGCACGGCTTCGTGCCGGTCGGCACCACCGGCGAGAGTCCCGACCCTCGACCACGCCGAGCACGAGCGGGTGGTCGAGCTGGTGATCGAGGTCGTCGGCCGGCCGCCGGCCGGTGATCGCCGGCACCGGCTCCAACGCCACCGCCGAGGCGATCAGCCTCACGGCACACGCCAAGCGGGCCGGCGCCGACGCCGCGCTGGTCGTGACCCCCTACTACAACAAGCCGACCCAGGCCGGCCTCTATGGCGCACTACCAGGCGATCCACGACGCGGTCGACATCCCGATCATCATCTACAACATCCCCGGCCGCAGCGTGGTCGACATGACGCCGCAGACCATGGCGCGGCTGGCCCAGCTGCCTAACATCATCGGGGTCAAGGATGCGTCACAACGATATGACCCGGCCGCTGCTGACGCGCCAGCTTGTGCGGCCCGATTTCTGCCAGCTCTCGGGCGAGGACGGCAACGCGCTGGCCTTCCTGGCGCATGGCGGCCACGGCTGCATCTCGGTCACCGCCAATGTCGCACCGGCCCTGTGCGCGGCCATGCAGGATGCCTGGCACGCGGCGACGCGCGCAGGCGCTGGCGCATCCAGGAGCGGCTCTATCCGCTGCACCGACGCGCTGTTCCTGGAGACCAGCCCGGCGCCGGCCAAATACGCCCTGGCGCGGCTCGGCAAGTGCCGTGCCGAGCTGCGCCTGCCGCTGGTCGAGATCGGCGAGGCGCACTGCCCGCGCGGTCGACGCGGCCATTGGTCGCGGCCGGGCTGCTCGAGCCGGCTTGATCGGCCGAGGCCGAGCGCTGGAGCGCCACGCATGAACGAGCGGCTGAAGGCCCGGCGCAGCATCGCGCAGAACCGCCGCGCCTTCCACGACTACGCGATCGAGGACCGGCTCGAGGCCGGCCTCGTGCTGACCGGGACCGAGGTCAAGTCGCTGCGCGAGGGCCGGGCCACGATCAACGAGGCGCATGCCGGCGAGATGCAGGGCGAGCTGTGGCTGTTCAACGCCAACATCCCGGAATACCACGGCGGCAATCGCTTCAATCACGAGCCGAAGCGGCCGCGCAAGCTGCTCCTGAAGCAGCGCGAGATCAGCCGCCTCGCTGGGTGCCGTCAAGCGCAAGGGCATGACGGTGGTGCCGCTCTCGCTCTATTTCTCGCCGCGCGGCTTCGCCAAGGTCGAGATCGGCCTCGCCCGCGGCAAGAAGGACTACGACAAGCGCCAGACGCAAAAGGACCGCGACTGGCAGCGCGAGAAGCAGCGGCTGATGCGGCACAGCGCCCGCGACGCTTGAGCCTCGAGGGGCAGCGGGTCGCGGCGGTCGAGCCGCTCTCGCGGTTACGGAATCTTAACGCTCTTCGCCGATAACCTGGGCAGCGGCCACCGCCTGCCGGCCGTGTTGCGCAGGAGCGGCAATGCTTTCGATCATCGGCATTCTCATGGTGCTCGGCCTCGTCTTCGGCGGCTACAGCCTCGCCGGCGGCAAGTTCGGGATCATCATCAAGGCCTTGCCGTTCGAGATGATGATGATCGGTGGTGCTGCCGCCGGAACCTTCCTGATCGCCAATGGCGGGCCGGTGGTGAAAGGGGCGTTGGGCGATCTCAAGCGCGTCTTCAAGGGCGCGCACTGGACCCGCGACGACTACCGTGACGTCCTTTCGCTGATGTACATCATCGTCAAGCTGCTGAAGACCAGGGGCGTGCTGGCGCTCGAGCCGCATGTCGACGATCCGGCCGAGAGCAGCCTGTTCGCCAAGTACCCGCGCATCCAGCACGATCATTTCGCGCTCGACTTCATCACCGACACGCTGAGGATGATGACGATGAGCATGGACGACCCCTACCAGGTCGAGGACTGCATGCAGCGGCAGCTGAAGAAGCACCACGCCGAGCTGCACGCCAGGGCGAGCGCCATGCAGAACATCGCCGACGCGCTACCGGCAATCGGCATCGTCGCTGCCGTGCTAGGCATCATCAAGACCATGGCCTCGATCGACCAGCCGGTCGACGTGCTCGGCGGCATGATCGGCGGCGCCCTGGTCGGCACGTTTCTCGGCGTCTATCTCGCCTACGGCTTCATCGGGCCGATGACGGCCAAGCTCAACCAGACCTACGAGCAGGACGGGCAGTTCTACGCCATCATCCGCGACTGCCTCGTGGCCTATCTGCAAGGCCATTCGGCGCCGATCGCGGTCGAGCTCGCCCGGGGCAACGTGCCGAGCGTGCTGCAGCCGAGCTTCCAGGAGATCGACGACGTCCTGCAGGCGCTGCCCGCCGATCCCTTGGCCTCCTGAGCCTGATCCGGAGAGAGCAGCCAGGGCGCGCGCATGGCCAACAACAGCCCGATCGTCATCCGCAAGGTCATCGAGGAAGGCGGGCACGGCCATCATGGCGGCGCCTGGAAGGTCGCCTATGCCGATTTCGTCACGGCGATGATGGCGTTCTTCTTGATGCTCTGGCTGCTCGCCACCGCCGACGAGCAGCAGCTCAAGGGCCTGGCCGAGTATTTCAGCGACGCCGACGAGAACAAGAGCCAGCCCGGCGGCATGGGCGGCGTGCTCGAGGGCATCTCGATCATCACCGACGACATGGCGCTGCAGCTGCCGATCTCGCCCTTCGCGCCCAGCAGCCTGCCGATGACGGCGACGCCCGACGAAATCGACCCCGACGCGTTCACGCTGGATCTGGCGGCCGAGCTTCGCCGCCGACGGCAGCGACGAGGCGATCGAGATCACCGAGGACTTCTTCGAGGCGGAACGCGAGCGGCGCGAGCAGGCGGCGTTCGATGCGGCCAAGGCGGAGCTGCTCAACGCCTTGAGCGAGGCACCGGAGCTGGTCAGCTTCAGCGACAGCCTGATCATCGACCAGACGCCCGAGGGCCTGCGTATCCAGATCATCGACCGCGAGCAGTCGGCCATGTTCGCGAGCGGCTCGGCCTCGCTCTTTCCGACCGCGACGCAGCTTCTGGCGCTGGTCGCCCGCTCGCTCGAGGGCCTGCCCAACCGCCTCTCGATCCGCGGCCATACCGATGCGCGGCCGTTCGCGCCGGGCGCCGCTTATGACAATTGGCGGCTCTCGTCCGATCGTGCGAATGCAACGCGCGAAGCGCTGGTCGCGGCCGGGATCGCACCGACGCGGATCGCCGATGTCATGGGCAAGGCCGATGCCGAGCCGCTCTTCCCGGAGGATCCGATGGACGCCCGCAATCGGCGAATCTCGCTCGTCATGCTGCGCGAGCCAGCGCCGCCGTTGGGGCCGACCAGCTCGACCACGGCAAGCGACGGGTCGAACCGCTCGAGCGCCGAAACGGGTGGCGCCGACATGCGTGGCATGCGCATCGAGGACGGTGGCGGCACTGCCGTCGAGAGCGACAGCACGCATGAAGGTGAGCGTCATGACGCCGGCGGCAGCGGCAGCGCTCACTGAACGCGCGGCAGGTGGCTCGTGGTCGAGATGGCTCAGGCGATTGCCCGGCGTTCGGTAAGGGAGCCGCGCCAAGGAGCCCGGCATGCCACGGCGGTCCACGCGCGGGCACTGTCGCTCACACCCTCTTCGAGCGCAGCCGCCGGTCACGTGGCCCCTGCTCGGCTGGTCGCGTGGCACCTGCTCGAGGCATGCTTTCAGCCTACCACCCCGCGTCGTCCAGTACGCCAGGGTCGACCGCGTCGGTCGGGGCTGCTTGCGGGCCACCGACAATAGCGGAACGATGACCCCCCAAGGTCCATCACATGGGCTCGAGCGGGCAGAAACGGCACGACAGATGCGCATGATGCCGGCCGGGTGACGGGTGACAGCCGTCCAAGACGGCAGCATCAGGCAGGCTTGCTGGGGTCGTAGGCCAGCGCGCAATTCTCGCCGAGGATCCGAGGATCGACGTGCTGAGCGTTCCGCTCCGGCGCCCCCGCTCCCCTGTTGCAGGCGGACTCCTCGATGCCGTCGGCTCATGGCGCGAACGGTATGCGCTTTGCATCGGTCGATGCACGGCGGGTGGTGGCGGATGTCGACGGCCGGCCAATCACGTCGGCTGCCAGCGCATTTTCGCCGTGGTCGGTGGATCGGGCTCACCGAGAACCTTGCCGCGTCTCTCCCGGACGGCCGTGCGGGCGATCGGGCCATTCACCATCGACCGGCTTCGATCGGCCAGCGGGGACCCGGCCTTCCGCGTGGATGCGAGGACCTCGTCGACCATGATCAACCGCGGCATCATCGGCGCGTGGGCTTGGAGCTGACCTGGCTCGATGGCGGGCACGGTGGCTGCGTGCCCGCGGCCGGCCAGCGGATATTTCACTGGCGAAAGCACGGGACGGCGGTGATCGATCGCCATCATAGGGTCACACACGGGCCATCGGCGATCGGGTTGCTGCCGATCGGGCCTGCCCATGGACAGCCACGACCAGCCGCCGCCGGCGACTAGGCGCAACTTGGACGTCACGGATGAGCCGTCGGTGCCGGCAATGGCCACGGTCATCAGTCGGGCTGGTTGCTTCACGGTGATGGCGGCAACGGCAATCTGCCGCACGACCTTTCTCTTGGCCGGCAGCCCTGGGCAGGGAAGCGCCGCCGGCCGGTCATCGACGCATCCGGGGGGCGGTCGAGCCGGTGGCACGGATCGTCGCCCGAATCCACCGAGCCTTGCCTCCTGCCCGGATCATTGCTCGCGCTGCAGCTGGCTTTGCCAGCGAGGCCTGGATGCCATCGTGCGAGGAGAGCAGCGTCGACCACGGCCCAGGCCTCGGCCGCAACGTGAGTCTAGTCGATCTGACCGCTATCCCCCTCGGCGCGTCGCGGGCTGCTGACCGCGACCGCTGCGCGGCTGGATCACGCCGCTTCGCCGTGCACGCTGGGCAGAGAACAACGCCGAGCGATAGGGTGGGCCAATGCGCCGCCTCGCGGCCGTCCGCTGGACGGCCAACGGCAGCTGGAGCTGCCGCCGGCGATCCCTGTACAGACCGGGAACAAGGGCACTAGGCTGTTCAGTCCCGGCATTTGATGGATTGGGTCTTCGCTGAACCGTTCGGGTTGTTTTGTCCAGGATTGGTAGATGAACTCGTAAGAGGTGAGACCGCCCAGACTCTTCAAGCGACGGGCGAAGTTGTAGGTGTGGATGAAGGTCTCGAGGTGCGCGCTTGGCTGCTCGTGGTCGTCGTAGTGGTAGCGCTTGACCGTGGCGTCCTTGATCGACCGGTTCATTCGCTCGGATTGCCCATTGGTCCATCGATGGTCAGGAGACCGCGGAGGGGATGGTTGGGCTTGGTCAGGCGGTGCTCGATGGCGTGGGCCTCGCACGTCCGGTCGAATGGGTGGCGTCGCAGCCTGGCGGTGACGCCTTCTCTGTTCTTCGGCAGGTCGGCGAACTGGATGCCGTTGTCGGTCAGGATGGTGTGAATCCGGTAGGGCACGGCGGCCAGCAGGGCTTTGAGGAAGGCGACAGCGGTATCGGTGTTGGCGCGCTCGATCAGCTGGGTGAAGGCGAACTTGGAGGTGCGGTCGATCGCGATGAAGAGATAGAGCTTGCCTTTGCCGGTGCGCAGCTCGGCCAGATCGAGATGGAAGAAGCCAATCGGATAGGGCTTGAACGTCTTCCTGGCCGGCTTGTCGCCATCCGTCTCGGGCAAGCGGCTGATGCCATGCCGCTTGAGGCAGCGATGCAGCGACGAGCGGGTCAGGTGCGGGATGGTCGCCTGCAGCGACCAGAGGCAATCATCGAGCGGCAACAGCGTGTGGCGCCGAAAGACCACGACGATGGCCTCCTCGGCAGCCGTCAGAACCGTCGAGCGAGGATCCGTCGGTCCCGTTTGCCGATCCTCGACCGAGCTTCGCTTCCGCCACTTCATCACCGTCTTCGGATTGATGCCGTAGAGCTGGCTCAGCGCCGCGATCGAAGCTTGCGATCGCTGTATCGCCGCTCGCATCGCGTGCGTGGTCGTGGCGCAGTCGTGACGTACCTGACCCATTGCTCGTCCTTCCAGCTCACGGGCAGAATGATGCCATCAAATGCCGGGACTGAACGGCTAGGCTGAGAACCCAATGAACACATTGAATTGATGTTGTTTCTGCGATTCATGACGTTCAAGGGAACGCCAAGGATGTCGAGAACAACGAGCTTTGCTTTCTGACTGAACGACAACGCCTGATCTTTGATCGAGCCGATGCTGCCGAAGGATCAACCGGGAGCCCGGCGGGTTGATGGCCGTCGCGTCTTGGGCGGCATTTTGCATGTGCTGCGGTTTGGCTGACGCTGGCGCGACTGTCCGCCGGAATACGGCCCAGGGACGACGAGTTACAATCGCCCGAACCTCTGGTCTAATCGCAAGATCTGGCAACAGATGCTCACGACGCTGACCGAAGCCGGACATCTGGGCGGCGCTGTTGCGGTCGACAGGACCTATGCCAAAGCTCATCGCCCGGCGGCCGGCGCCCATAAAAAGCGGCGGTGTCTGGATTGCGTGTTGAAGTCCGCACAAGTTGGTGAGAACATTTATGAAACATCGATTTCGGAGCGGACGATGAACAAGGCACGTTTCAGGCGTTTGTGCGCAGGCATGAAGAGATTGAGTGTCGGGCAGATGCGGGCGCTGCGAGGCCAGCTTCGAGCACTCGATACGCGCATCGAGGTTCTTTCGCGCATCGATGCCCGGGGACAGGCGCTCACCGAATGTGTTCACTGTGCCGCGCCTTCGTTGCAGCGCTGGGGCGAGACCCGAACGGGGTTGCAAAGGCTGAGATGCAAGGCCTGTCGTCGGACATTCTCCTCGGCCACCGGGACGGTGCTGGAGCGCATTCGTCGGCCCGAAAAGCTGCTCGCGGTGCTGCGTGACATGATGTCGACAAGCCCTCGCTCATGTCGAGCCCTGGCGCGATGTCTCGAACTGGACAAGACGACCGTCTGGCGTTGGCGCCTGAGCCTGCTCCAGGCGCTCATCGGGGCTGGTGCGAGCGAATTGAACGGTATCGTCGAGGCCGATGAGAAGTTCTTCCGGGAGTCGCGCAAGGGCAGCCGTGAATGGGTTGATCACGAACGCGACCCGACCCGTCATGCCGAGCCCGACCGCCCGCGTTGGCGTGATTTCCGGCGCCTCCGGCTGCTCTTCCCGGCCGGATTGTCGGCGTGGCAGATACCAGTCTTGACCCTGACCGATCGAACGGGCGCGCGGCGCGCCGACGTGCTCCCCGATCGCCGCGCAACGAGCCTCGTCTCCCGGCTCGAAGCCCATGTCGGACAGGATGCGGTCCTCTGTACGGATGGTGACAGTGCTTACGATCTTTTCGCACGACAACGCGCCATGCCGCACTATCGCCTTCACCCCAAGAAGGGTCCACGGGTCATCGCCAAGGCTTTCCACATGCAGACCGTCAACAATCTGCACAGCCGCTTCGAGACCTTCATGAAACCATTCTGCGGACCGGCAACCAAAAACCTCCCCGCCTATGCCGCATGGTTCGTCTCCAGGCTCGTCGGCAATCAACAAGACGCAGAGAATGCCGCTTGGCAGATCGCCCTCGCTGCTTGATCAACACCCAATCCAGACACCGCCAAAAAAGCGGCGCAGGATCAGGCGATTGGCGTCTCGCGAGGCGGCCGGTCGACCAAGATCCACATCGCCACCGACCTCCTCGGCCGGCCGATCGCGATCCACCTGACCCCCGGTCAGCACTGCGACATCAGGAGCGTCGAGGTGCTGCTCGCCAAGGCCGGGCGGTGCGCGCGTCTTCGCCGACCGCGCCTATGATGCCGACGCTCTGCGACGGAAGTGACGCGACAGTGGCGTCAAGCCGGTCATTCCGGGCAAGAAGAACCGGATCGTCAAGATCCGCCACGACAAGGGGGCCTACAAGCAGCGATGGCGCATCGCGGCGGCGATCGGCCGGCTCAAGGATTTCCGTCGTGTCGCGACCGGGTATGACAAACTCGCTCGGACGTTCCGCGATGCTGTCGCCCTCGCCACCATCTACATGTTCTGGCTGTGATTCAGGCTAGAGCCTAGGTGCGTGAAGAGAGGTGCATGCTTCCGGCGATCGACCTCGGCGATGCCGCAGCAGCTGATCGAGGCGGGTTCGGTCGAAAGGCGGCCGGTTGGCCGGTTCACCCGGCGGTCAGCCGGAGGTCAACCTGGCGGCCGTGAGGATGGCCGGGCACGAAGGCGTTGCGGCTAGCGCGGTCGTCGTGGAGATGCTCTGGTATGGGAAGCATTGTCCGCAGCGAGCACCGGCTGATTCGCCGGGTTCCGGCGGTAGCGTCTGGCGGAAACGCCCCCGTGAGGGACTCGTGCGGCCGCGCATGTGTGCAATGCCGGCGCCAGTGGCCGAGTCCCGCCTGGGCTGCGGCGACGCCCAAGGAACGACGACCCTGTGGGAGCGCCGTCTTCATGGTATGACGCAGCCCCTCGATCTTCCCCATGCTCTGCGGCTCCCTCTTCGGCAGAATGCGCAGGCTCCATAGGGAAGTGATGCCCGAGCGGTTCAGGCAGACCCAGAGACTGCTCGGGCTGTTCTGCTGCCCTCCAAGGCGTCAGGATCGGGGGTGGCCGCTGTCGGTGATCAGCGCATCCGGCAGGCCGTGCCCGGGAAAGGGGCGAACGCCTCCGGCGCCGACCTCTTCAGGGAGATGATCGGCTTTGCCGCCCAGCGCGGCTCCCTCCCTGGCCGGCTGGCCCGGGTTGCTTTGCAGCTAGCCTCGGCGGTGCTGCTGCCCGCCGATCGAGCTGGAGGGGGTCACGCTCGCCCGCGCGACCCATGGCGAGAAGCGCGCCGAGCCGAAGGCGCTGCGCAGCGGCGACTGCGACAAGGAGTGGCACACCCGCGCCGGCAGGGTCGAGCTGCGCATACCGAAGCTTCGCCCTTGGCGAACGCCTGGCCACCCCATCTTCGGCAATCGGACGATCCGTCTGCTGGCGGATCATGGGTACGTGCTTTCGGGCTTTGCCGGAGCCACGGCGGGCGGCGGAGAAGGCTTTGACCGCCGTCATCCATCGCGCGTCGGCGGACCACGCGATCGATCTCTGGAAGGGTCGCGATCAGCAGACCCTGCCCCTCAGAGCGATATGATGGAAAGGCTCCCGGACGTTCATCGTCTTCGGCATCTTTCCCAACGGCGGCGCAGTTTCTCCCATACCTCCAACCGTCAGCTCACCCCCATGCACGGCTGACCAGATCGTGGCGCCGCAGCGAGGGAGGGCGTTCCAAACGCCACGCCAACCGACGCGGCCTGGCGACTTCGGTCGCGGCTGAAGATCGGCGCCGTCGTCACCATAAGCGTCCGCCTTACCGAGATCGTCCATCCAGAGCCGCGGCGCTCGATCTGAGCCGCAGAGCTGCTCGCAGGCGTTCGCTGGCCTCGGCCTGCGGTGATGCCGCCCGGTTCCACCTCACCGCCGCTCCATGATCGCCCTTATCCGGCCCGAAGCGCCGCTGCCGCCAGGTCCCTCGACGACGCCTAGCCGGGGACGCGAAGGACCGGCACCAACGGCGCTGCTCGAGCGGTCGTGGTCATCGGTTGGCGCTCGCCGGGCTGCCGGCCGACAGCAATTATCGTCGGCGTCCCGGGCTAGGCGGCGGTGTCTCGCTGCAGGCCGAACTCTCGGCCGGCTTCCTGGAGAAGTTGGCGGACATAGTCGGCGAAGGAGCGGTTGGTCAGCAGGCGGAAATGGTCGTTGCCGAGGCAGTCCAGGATGATCTCGGCCTTGCCGAGAACCGTTCGGGTCGCTTGGCCCGGAACGAAGGCGGCGGGGTCGAGATCGAGGGGACAGGCGGCGGTCAGGGTGTCTCGTGCCGGTGTTCGGCTCGGTCTTGCCGCCTGCTCTCGACGCTCGGATCCGCTCGCATCGGCGGCGTTGCGCGCCGGCTCTGCCGGCGCGGCATCCATCAGATTGCCGACGAGCTCGACCGCGGCGAAGCGGGCCGAGACGTCGACCAGCGCGTGGTGCCGGTCCTGCAGCGCCTCGGCCAGCGAACGGACCAGCTCGACCGTGCGGCCCGCCTCGGCCAGCAGCAGGTGCTCGTCCGGACCGAGGCGGATGGCCCGGCCGGCGTTGCCGTCGGCGGCCGTGTTGATCGCTTCAGGCAGGCTGAAGCCGTGGCTGGCTGCGGCAGGACCGACAAGCTCGGGATTGCCGCGCAGGACCAGCTTACCGAGGGGTGCCGGCTCGATCAGCCGCAAGAGGGAGGTCGTATCGTTCGGCAGCTCATACATTGGCGCTGGTCTCCTGCCGGATCGCGGATGACCGGACGGATAGCGCCGATCGATCTGCCGTGCCGGCAGCATTGGCGAGAACGAGACCGAGCCATGCGGCGACGGCGTTCGCCCTGGCGGCGGCTTCGCTGCGCACGTGTTTCCCGGTCGGTGCTTCAGCCATTGAGCCTGGTCCCTTCCGGATCGAAGAAGATCGGCGACGTGACCGTGACGGCGAGCGGCCGGTCGCCCAGGGTCGGCACCGCCAGCTTGGTGCCGTGCCGCGCATGGCCGCCCTGCAGCAGGGCGAGGGCGATCGACTTGCCGAGGACGGGGCTGAAATAGGCCGATGTGACGTGGCCGATCATCGGTGCCAGGCGGCGCCCGGCGAAGGCGGGCTCGACCAGCTGGGCGCCCTCCTCCAGCACGACCTCTGGCTTGTCGGTCAAGAGGCCGACCAGCTGCCGGCGGTCGGCGGCGACCGAGGTCGGGGCGGCTGAGGCCGCGCTTGCCGATGAAGTCGCCCTTGGTCTTGGAGACGATCCAGTCCATGCCGAGATCGAAGGGCGTCACCGTACCGTCGGTGTCTTGGCCCACGATGATGAAGCCCTTCTCGGCGCGGAGCACGTGCATGGTCTCGGTGCCGTAGAGCTCGACCCCGTTGGGCTCGCCTTGGGCCAGGATGGCGGCCAGGACCGCCGCACCGCGATCGGCCGGGACGTTGACCTCGAAGGCGAGCTCGCCCGTGAAGCTGATGCGGAAGATCCGGCCCTCGACGCCGGCGATGCGCGCGGTGCGCCAGGCCATCGGTCGGAACGCCTCGGCCGCGAGATCGCAGTCCTCGACCAGCGGGGCCAGGACCTCGCGGGCGAGCGGGCCGTTGACGGCCATGGTCGCCCACTGCTCGGTGACCGAGGTGAGGTAGACCTCGAGCTCGGGCCACTCGGTCTGCAGCAGGTCCTCGAGCCAGGCGAGCACGCGGGCCGCACCGCCCGTGGTCGTCGTCATATGGAAATGCCGGTCGTCGATGCACGCGGTGACGCCGTCGTCGTAGACCATGCCGTCATCGCGGAGCATCAGGCCGTAGCGGCACATGCCGGGCGCCAGCTTCGACCAGGCATTGGTGTAGACGCGGTTGAGGAAGGTCCGGGCGTCCCTGCCCTGGATGTCGATCTTGCCCAGGGTCGAGGCGTCGAGCACGCCGCCGGTCTCGCGCACCATGGCGCACTCGCGGCGCACGGCGGCCTGCATGTCCTCGCCGGGCTTGCGGGACGTACCAGGCGCGCTGCCATTGCCCGACCGTCCTCGAAGACTGCCCCCTTGGCCTCGTGCGATGTCGTGCATCGGCGTGCGGCGGACGACGTCGAAGAGGGCACCCCGGCTGTGGCCGACGATGGCGCCGAAGGTCAGCGGCACATAGGGCGGGCGGAAGGTGGTGGTGCCGACCTCGGTCACCGGCTTGGCCAGGCGCTCGGCGACCAGGGCCAGAGCATTGACGTTCGAGGTCTTGCCCTGGTCGGTGCCCATGCCGGTCGTGGTGTAGCGCTTGACGTGCTCGATCGAGCGGAAGCCTTCGCTCAACGCCAGGCCCAGATCCTTGGCGGTGACGTCGTTCTGGAAGTCGACGAAGGCCTTCTTGCGGGCACCCGGGCGGTCGGTCGGCACGGCCCAGAGCGGGCGGAGCGGCGTTGCCGGTGCGGTGAAGCCGGAGAGGTCGCCGGCGCAGGCCCCGACGCCGAAGCGCCGGCCCTGGCGCCTCGCCGGGCACGAAGGCCTGCAGCCGTTCGTCGAAACGGAGCTTGCCCCGGGCCTGGCTGAAGAGCGAGACGTTGGGGTTCCAGCCGCCCGAGACCAGCAATAGGTCGCACGCCTCGACGGCGGCCAGGTGGCCGGCCAACCCGCCCGCCTCGGTAAGCGGCGCGATGGCGGCCTGGCTGATCCGGCGGCCGCCTTCGGTGGCGGTCACCACTGAGCCGGGCCTGATCCGGATGCCGGCATCGCGGGCGCGCGCCGCCCAGGCGCCGTTGGGCTCCGGCCTCGCGTCGACGATGCAGCCGATCTCGACGCCCGCTTCGTGCAGGTCGAGTGCCGCTGCGTAGGCCGTGTCGTTGTTGGTGAAGACCACGGCCCGCTTGGCCAACCGGACCGCGTGGCGGTTGGTGAAGCTGCGTGCCGCCGAGGCCAGCATGACGCCCGGCCGGTCGTTGCCGACGAAGACCAGTGGTCGCTCCAGCGCGCCGGTGGCGAGCACGACCTCCTTGGCGCGCACCCGCCAGAGCCGCTGCCGCGGCAGGTCGGGGTCGGGGGCGGCCAGATGGTCGGTCGACCCGCTCCAGCAGCACGACGTAGTTGTGGTCGTAGTAGCCGGTGCAGGTGGTCCGGGTGAGCACGCGGCACCTGTCGTTGCCGGTCAGCTCGGCGAGCATCCGGCAGCTGCGGCCGGGGCTCCGCCAGGAGGCCGCCGCCGAGCTCGCTCTGCTCGTCCGCCAGGATGACGCGCTTGCCGGCACGGGCCGCTTCGGCGCGCCGCCGCGATCCCCGCCGGCCCGCCGCCGACCACCAGCACGTCGCAATGCGCGTGGCGGTGCAGGTAGCGGTCGGGGTCGGCGGTGGTCGGCGCCTCGCCGAGGCCGGCGATCTTGCGGATGCGCGGCTCGTAGACGCTTCGCCAGAACGATTTCGGCCACATGAAGGTCTTGTAGTAGAAGCCGGCCGGGAAGAGCGGCGAGAGCAGGTCGTTGACCCGGCCGACGTCGATCTGGCGCGAGGGCCAGCAGTTCTGGCTCTTGGCCTCCAGGCCCTGCTTCAGCTCGACCACGGTGGCGCGGCAGTTGGGTTCGGTGCGCGGCGTGCCGGGCATCAGCTGGACCAGCGCGTTGGGCTCCTCCGAGCCCGCCGTCATGATGCCGCGCGGCCGGTGGTACTTGAAGCTGCGGCCGACCAGATGAATGCCGTTGGCGAGCAGCGCCGAGGCCAGCGTGTCGCCGGGATGGCCGGTCAGCGCCGCGTCGTCGAAGCGAAAGCGGATCTCGCGGGTCCGGTCGATGCGGCCGCCGGCCGGCAGCCTGCAGGGCTGGCTCATGTGCCGCGCCCCGCGACGGAAGCTGCCGGCTTTCCGTCCAGCGCTGCCGCGACGCTGTCCGGCGGCGGGCTGCCCATGGGATAGACGGCGAGGATGGTATCGCTGACCGTGTCGCGGGCGACGTTGAACCAGCGCTGGCAGCCATGCAGGTGGTGCCAGCGCTCGAAATGCAGCCCGCGCGGGCTCTTGCGGACGAAGAGGTAGTCCCGCCAGGCGTCGTCGCTGGCCGCTTCGGGCACGTCCGGCCGGCGGACATGCGCCTCGCCGCCGCAATGGAACTCGATCTCGGCCCTCGGGCCGCAAAACGGGCAGTCGATCAACAGCATCGAGGGCTCACCAGTGGTCTTGCCGGGAAGTAGGCTGGGGCGAGGTTTAGCGATCCGGGCGTGGGACGGAATGGCCCATGGCGACACATATGATGCGCTGAGCGACGTCCGGCGACCGTTCAGCGATCTGTCGCCCGCTTCGGTGCTGCCGCGACCGCCCTGGTCGTGGTCGCTACCCGCCTCGCTGCCGAACGGCCAGACGTGCCTCGATCCGCGGACGGAGCTCGCTCTGGGCGAAGTCTGGGTCGGCCTCGATCAGGCGACCGATGTCCTGCTCGGCACGCTCGTCGAGGCCGAGCGCCACCAGCACCTCGGCGCGTAAGGCGTACCGATCGCGATCGAAGCTCGTCTCGTCGATGACGCGGTCGAGATCGGCGAGCGCGGCCTCGGGATCGCCGGTTGCCATAAGGAGCTCGGCCCGGGTGAAGCGGTAGTCGCGCGCGCGGCGATCGTTCTCGCCGAGGCCGTTGATCGCCGCAGTCAGATCGGCGATGGCGGCAGTCAGGTTGCCGAGCTGGCGGTGTCGCTCGGCGCGACCGGCGTAGTGGAGCGGGCTCGGATCCAGGCGGATCGCCTCGTCGAGGTCGGCGAGGCTGGCTTCCAAATGGCCGAGCTTCGCATGGGCGTTGGCTCTGTTCCAATAGGCGCCGGGCCGCTGCTCGGGGCGCGTCTCGTGGCGCAACCGGGCGTCGGCATCCTCGAGATAGCGCTCGTCGTCGCCGGCGAACTGGTGGCCCTCGGCGCGGAGCCCGAGATACTCGGGGTTGCTCGGGTCGGTTGATAGAAGTCGGGTCATCACCGCGACCTGCAGCCCGGGATCGTCGGCCGCGAAGGCCCAGCTCTGGCGCACCGCGAAGAGGAAGGTCTGATCCATCTCGTCGACCCGGCCAAGGCGCTCGAGAGCCTCGATCCGCCGCCAATAGACGTCGTGCAGCGTCGGGTTGGTCGCCGCGCTCTGCTCGTGGTCCTCCATCTCGCGGATCGCGAGGTTGAAGCCGAAGAGGGCGAGGCGCGGCTCGCCGGCGTCGAGCAGCTCGTAGGCGGTGGTCGGCCGGATCATGTACTGATCGCCCATCTGGGTGAGGCTGTGCTTGAACTCGATGTCCTGGTCGACCTCCCGGCCGAGCTCGGTCCAGACCCGCTCCCGGGCCGCGGTGGCGGCATCGGAAAGTGTGCCCGGGGCGATGTCTTCCGCCGCCTGGTCGAACCAGTACCAAGCCGCCTCGGGGTTGCGCAGGACGCCCCGGCCGTTGGCGTAGGCGAGGCCGAGATTGCTCTCGGCCTGCGGCTGGCCCTGGAGGGCGGCGCGGCGAAACCACTTGACGGCCTCCTGATCGTCGACTGCGACACCCGTGCCGTTGTAGAGCAGGCTGCCGAGCTCGTTCTGCGCGTCGGCATAGCCCTGCTCGGCCGACAGACGCAGCAGGCGCCGCGCCTCTGCCTGGTCCCGGGCCACACCCTTGCCCTCCATGAAGCTCAGGCCGAGGCTGTATTGCGCCATGCGGTGGCCCTGCGCCGCCGACCGCCGGAACCACTTGACCGCTTCAATGTCGTCCTGCGGGACGCCATGGCCGAGCTTGTAAAGGGCTCCAAGATTGTTTTGCGCCCGGGCGTTGCCGCGCTCGGCGATCGGTTGCCAGATCGAGAGGGCGGTTCGATAGTCGCCGTTATTGTAGGCGGCGAGGCCCTGATCGATCAGCGCCGCTTCGTTTGCCGCTGGATCGGCGGGCGGCGCCACGGTGTCGCCGGGCTGGTCGCCCTGCGCCGATCCCGTCAGCAAGGCCCCAAGAACCGCCGCGATCGCCAGCCATCGGCGCATCGACGTTCTCCCGCGAAAGCCAGCCGGGCTGCCCATTCAAGACCGGCACCGGCAGCGAGGCTCCACCATTACTCAAAGCAGACTGTATTCGTCGGTCAACCTCAAGTTACGGTCAAGTAAACTAGCAGGAACGGCAGCGGCTGTCCAATGATCGCCGGCGCCGCCTTCAGGCCCGGCGCAGGCGGCTGGGCGAGGTCCCGGCCCAGCGTCGAGCGGCGCGGCTGAGGCTCGACTGGGCGCTGTAGCCAAGGTCGGCGGCGATCACGCCCAGTGGCTCGCGGCTGCGGGCCAGCCGGGCGAGCGCCTGCTCGCGGCGGATGTCGTGGATGATCGAGGACAGCGTGGCCCCCTCGGCGGCGAGGCGCCGCTGGAAGGTGCGGGGGCTGGTCGAGGCGAGCGCCGCGAGGTCGGCGACCGTGGGCATGCCGTTCTCGAGCATGCCGGGGAGGATGATCCGCAGTGACGCCTCGAGCGTGCCGTCGCCACGGATCCGGCTCAGCTCGTCGGCCATTCCGCTGTCGGGCCCGCGGTCGCGGCTGGGGCGCAGATAGGGCCGGTCGAGCGCGTCGTTGCGCATGGTGACGGTGAGCACGCCGTCCTTGGCCGGCTCCGGCTCGACGTCGAGGCGGCCCCGCAGGTGGCCGAGCCCGGCTTCAGGGTGCGGGGTGATCGCGACCCGCGCCAGCCGAGGACCGCGGTGGCCGGTGCCGGCGAGCACGGCCCGGGCCATGGCGGCGACGTATTGATGGCAGGCGTGCACCGTTTCGACGTCGAGGCGGACCAGGAAGCTGTGACGCAGGGTCAGCCCGTCCGGCTCATCCGTGACGACGAACAGCTCGTGCGACGAGTGGTGCGCGTAGGCCTGCATCAGCCGCCTGAAGGCGCCGCGGGGTGTCCGGGCGCCGAGGGCTACGCGGCCGAGTGCGGCAAGCTCGGCGATGCTGGTGTCGGAGACCACGCGGCAGCCGATATCCGGGCCTTCGGTGCGGCTGGCGTCGCGGACGAACCGCACGCCGGCGATGAGCGGGATAGGTCGCTCGGGCTGCTCCAGCAGCCCGGCGGGCAAGCCCGCGGCCCGGAGCCTCGTCTCCCAGGCTATGCCGTTCGCGCGCATCCACGACAGAAAGGGCGCGACTCCCGCAGCCCTGACTATCGGGACGATATGCGACATTTTGGCCAAATTTCTGGCACTTGAAGCTTCCTGCCAAGGTTTCGCCCCTACCGACGAGGACAGATTTTTTGGCGCGCGCTGTCAAGTCTAGCTGACACAAACCCGGTATTGAGCCGAGGCGCCCAAGTCCTCCGGAGGTGATCATGCTTCGCTCAACGTTCAGGCTGCTTTGTTTTCTCGCCGCGGGCCTCGCGCCTTTGGCCGTTCTCGCCCAGGACGCGGCGGCCCCGCAGATCGGCAATCATCTTCGCACGCATCTGCAGAGCGCGTTCGAGACGGACGGCACGCCCGGAGCGCCGGATTCGACGACGACGATCGACGGCAACTACATCCCCAACCCGGCCGAGCCCTTCGGCGGTGACATTCAGCTCAACGCCAGCCAGTCGACCCCGTTCTGGCCGGCGCGCGTGGTGGCGCCGGAAGGTGCGCCGAACATCCTCCTGGTGATGACCGACGACACCGGCTTCGGGGCCGGGTCGACCTTCGGCGGCGTCATCCCGATGCCGGTGCTCGACGAGCTGGCGGCCGAGGGGTTGCGCTACACCAACTTCAACTCGACCGCGCTGTGCTCGCCGTCGCGGGCGGCGCTGCTGACCGGGCGCAACCACCACCATGTGGGCTTCGGCAATATCGCCGAGGCCTCGACCGGGTTTCCCGGCTACGACGCCGAGATCGGGCGCGATTCCGTAGCGATCGCCGCCATCCTGCGTGCCAATGGCTACAACACGTCCTGGTACGGCAAGAACCACAACACCCCGCCTTGGGCGGAAAGCCAGATCGGCCCCTTCGACCAGTGGCCGACCGGCGAGATCTTCGGCTTCGACCATTTCTACGGCTTCATGGGCGGCGACGCCAACCAGTGGCAGCCCAACCTGTTCAACGACACGACCCAGATCTACCCGTTCCGCGACAATCCGGGCTGGAACCTGATCACTGCCGAGGCCGACGACGCGATCCGCCATATCGAGACGATCAACTCGATCGATCCGGATAAGCCCTTCTTCGTCTATCTGGCGCCGGGCGCCACCCATGCGCCGCATCACCCGACCAAGGAGTGGGTCGACAAGATCGAGGCCATGCACCTCTTCGACGACGGCTGGAACGAGCTGCGTGAGACGATCTACGCCAACCAGAAGCGGCTCGGCGTGATCCCGGAAGAGGCGGAGCTGACGCCGTGGCCGGACGGGCTGAAGAAGTGGGAGGAGCTGACCGACGACGAGAAGAAGCTCTTCATCCGTCAGGTCAACGTCTACGCCGCCTACCTTGCCTACGCCGACCATGAGACCGGCCGCGTGATCGACGCGATCGAGCGCATGGGCAAGCTCGACAACACGCTGGTCATCTACATCGTCGGCGACAACGGCTCGTCGGCCGAGGGCTCGCCCATCGGCACGCCCAACGAGGTGGCGCAGTTCAACGGCGTCACGCCGCCGGTCGACGTCCAGCTCAAGGAGTTCTACGACGTCTGGGGCACGGAGGAGACCTACAACCACATGGCGGTGGGCTGGACCTGGGCCTTCGACACGCCGTTCAAGTGGACCAAGCAGATCGCCTCGCATTTCGGCGGGATACGGCAGGGCATGGTGATGTCGTGGCCGGCGCGGATCACCGACAAGGGCGGCATCCGCAACCAGTTCAGCCATTTCATCGACGTCGTGCCGACGCTGCTCGAGGCGGCCGAGATCCCGGCACCACGCTTCGCCTACGGTATCCAGCAGATCCCGATCGACGGCACGAGCATGGTCTACACCTGGGACGCGGGGCCCGACGATCCGACCCGCCACAAGGTCCAGTACTTCGAGATGTTCGGCAATCGCGGCATCTACAACGACGGCTGGTACGCCAACACCACCCCGATCGTCGATCCCTGGGCGCTGTTCTCGATACCGCCCAAGGACGTGATGAACAGCTACAAGTGGGAGCTCTACGACCTGACCAAGGACTGGACGCAGAACAATGACCTGGCGGCGACCATGCCCGACAAGCTGCGCGAAATGCAGGAGCTGTTCATCGCCGAGGCGTCGAAGTTCCAGGTCTTCCCGCTCGACAATGCCGTGGCGACACGGATGGTGACGCCGCGGCCGAGCGTCGTCGCCGGCCGGACCCGGTTCGAGTACACCTACCCGGTGGTCGGCAACCCGAACGGCACCGAGCCGCTGCTGCTCAACACCACCTACAAGATCACCGCTGAGATCGAGGTGGGAGAGGATGGCGGCAACGGCATGCTGTTCACGCAGGGCGGCAAGTTCGGCGGGCACGGCTTCTACATCTTGAAGGGCAAGCCGATCTACACCTGGAACCTGCTCGACCTGGAGCGGGTGCGCTGGGAGAGCTCGGACACGCTGACGGCGGGCAAGCATACCGTCGAGTTCGAGTTCACCTATGACGGGCTCGGCTTCGGCACCTTCGCCTTCAACAGTCTGAGCGGCGTCGGCCGCTCGGCCGAGGGCGTGATGCGGATCGACGGCAAGGAGGTGGCGCGGCAGAAGATGGAGAAGACCATCCCGATCACGCTGGCCTGGGACGAATCCCAGGACATCGGCTCGGACACGCTGACCGGCGTCAACGATGACGACTACCAGGTGCCGTTCGCCTTCAACGGGACGATCGAGAAGATCACGCTGGACATCCAGCGGCCGCAGCTGAGCCCTGAGGACATCCAGAAGCTCGAGGCGGCAGCTTCGGCGCAGGGTGACAAGGGCTAAGCGCGATTGGGACCAATGGCGGGCGACCGGTCGGGCAACGCTCGGCCGGCCGCTCGGCCGCCGGTCCTCAGGGCCAAGACGATCGACCCGGCAAGAGTCGGGCACAGCAACGGGATGCGCCTTGCGTCGGGTCGATTGTCGGTCCGACGAGGCAAAAGAGGGATGTGACGCGATGTACGGCATCTTTTTGGATCATGGCGCCGACCGCACCGCAACGGCGCAAGCCTGCCGGTCGAAAGGGACGCGGCGCCGGTCGATGACGACCGCTTGCCTGCTCCTGGCGCTCGCGATCGGCGCAGGCGGGACGGCGGCCGCGCAGGACACGGGCCCCACCCTCGATGGCCAGCCGCCGAGCGGCACGGTCGATCTGCACGAGATCCAGGTCGCCTATATCGGCAATCTCGGCGGCGGCAGCGGCGAACTCACCTATCAGGGTGAGGTTTATTCTTTCGACGTTGCCGGGCTCGGTGTCGGCGGCATCGGCATCTCCTCGGTCGATGCCGAGGGCGAGGTCTACAGTCTGAACGATCTCGCGAATTTCTCCGGCGACTACGTCTCAGGCCAGTACGGCGTCGTCGTCGGCGAGGCCAGTGTCGGCGACATGTGGCTCAAGAACGAGCATGACGTCGTTCTCCATCTCAAGGCCAAGCGCGAGGGCGTGATGCTGGCAGTGGGTGCCGACGCCATCAAGATCCGTCTCGACGAGTGAGCGCATCGGCGATGGCGCGACCGGCTCGCATCGCGTTGGCGGCAGCCCTTGCGTTGTCCGGTGCTCGGTGTTCTGCCGGCCAGTGCGGCGGAGGCGGTGACGGGGGATGGCTGGGAGATCAGCCTGACGCCTTATGTTTGGGCGACGGCGCTGAACGGCGATGTGGCGGTTGGCGGGGTCGAGGCGAAGGTGGACGCCGACTTCAACGACGTCCTCGACAATTTGAACATCGCGGCGATGCTCAAGGCGGAGGTGCGCAAGGGGCGCTTCGGGATTCTCTCGGATACGGTGTTCGCGCAGCTCGAGGACAGCGGGGCGGTTGGCGACGGGCGGCTGGATATCGACGCCACCGCCAACATGCTGATCCAGACCCTGGCCGGGACCTACCGCGCCGGGACCTGGCAGCTGGGCGCGCTGGGTGCCGCCGGGCCGCTGGCGCTCACCGTCGATCCCTATGCCGGCATCCGCTACACCTACCTGGACAACGAGCTGAAGGGCCAGCTCGACCTCCCCGACCTCGACATCAATGCAACGCGCAAGACGCAGGCGGACAAGCAGTGGGTCGACCCGATCGTCGGCCTGCGCACGATTTGGGGTCTGGGCGAGCGCTGGAGCCTGGTGCTGGCGGGCGATGTCGGCGGGATCAGCACCAGCGACCAGTACAGCGCCGAGGCGTTCGGGGTCGTCGGCTACCAGTTCGGCCTGTTCGGCCAGGACAACGCCCGGCTGCTCGCCGGCTACCGCGCCCTGAAGCAGAAGTTCGAGGACGGCAGCGGGCGCAACAGGTTCGACTGGGACCTGACCATCCACGGGCCGGTCCTGGGGTTGCAGATCGCGTTTTGACGAGGGGGCGCGTCGAGCGTGGGAGCCTGCTCTGGCAGCATGGCGATGCGGTGATTCGGCCGCGACGTGCCGGACTCCAGCCGACGACGCCAAAGTAACCTTTGGTCGTCAATGCTGTGTTGCGCCCAGATTTTGTTTCTTCCAGTTGTCACGGCAATCGATCTTTCATTGATGGTAGAATTTATCCGCCATCTATTCACTTAAATACTTGTCACCGATCCGCCATCAACATGCCATGCAGTGAAAATCGTCGACATGCGAGGATTTATTATTGACAAAAAGGGCGGTTAATGCAATTGAAACATGGTTTGTTTGCAATTTAGTTCAACCAGAAGGGGAACGTCCGTGAAGCAACTCATCCTTGGCGCGGCCATGCTGACAGCCGCCGTCGCGACCTGGCCCGCCGTGTCGAGCGCGCAGGTCAGCTGCGAGGACTACATGGCGACCATCGAAGAGAAGATGATGCAGCTGTCCAGCGACAAGCAGGGCAAGGCCATGGAGCATCTGGCGGCAGCCCAGAAGGCCATGGAGGAGAACAACGGCGACAAGTGCATCGAGGAGCTCCACCTCGCCGACGACGAGATCGAGGCCAACCTCTGATCACCGTCGCCGCCCAGGCAAGAGTGCCTGGCTGACACGCCGTCCAACGCCAGCCGCATCGCCTCCCGAAAGGGACGCGATGCGGTGCTGCGGCGTGGGCATACGCTCGTCCTCGCCGCACCGGCACCGCTGGGCAGGCGGCATTGCTGCAGAACGATCATCGTATTCGGCGATCGACGCCAAGCACCCATCAAGTAGATCAGCAAAGACGTCCGCTATTGCCCACTGAACGCGGCGCCGAGTGCCGACGCGGCATGGCGCCATCGGGTGGCGCGGCCCACAGGCGGCGCGGGCGCCTTGCGTGTCCGCCGGCAGCTTCTATAGATCGACGGGCGGTGGGCTCGCGGGGGCGGCTTTGGCCGCGCCGGTGAGCGTTTTGCAAGGAGCCGTCGATGCCGTTCTCGTCCTACATGCGATCGGAGCTGGGGACGGCGGTGATCGAGCCCGGGCCGGAGCCGCTCGAGGCCGGCTGCATGTGGCGCTGACCATCACCTACACGGCCGGCAAGTTCGGCATCGACGACACCGGGGCCTTGAAGATCAGCTGGCGGACGGCGTCGGATTCCGGCAAGCCGCAGTTCACCGATCCCAAGGCGCCCAACTACACGACCGCTCGAGGCCAGCAACGGGGCCACGCTGCGAGATCGAGTACAACCGCAACAACATCCGGCCCTGGGTCAACACCATCTTCGTCCGGGTGATGGACGGCTTCCTGCGCGCGGGCGAGCAGATCGTGCGTCAGCATCGGCGACCCGCGCGCAGGGCTCGCCCGGCTACCGTCTCCAGACCTGCTGCGACGACGACTTCCAGTTCAAGACCTTCGTCGACGCGTTCTCGACCTATGATTTCGTCGGCCTTGCCCGAGTCGCCGACACTCCGGCTGGTGCCCGGCCCGCCGGTCCAGCTGGAAGGCGCATCCTGCCGACGCTGCGCCGGCCGGCGAGACGTTCCGGCTCGCCATCGTGCCCGAGGATCGCTGGGGCAATCCGACCGACCGGGCCGACAGCAGATCCTGTCGCTCGAGCCAACTCGCCGATCGAGGGGTCTGCCCGAGCCGGTCACGCCTCGCGCCGGGCGATGGCGCCGATCGGTGCTCGATGGCCTGCGGCTGACCGAGCCAGGCGATCTGCTGATCGAGCTGCAGCGACCGAACGGCGAGTTGCTCGGTCCGCTCGAACCCGCTGCGCATCGTCCGAGAAGACGCCCGCTGCTGCCACTTCTGGGGCGATCTGCACGGCCAGAGCAACGAGACCGTCGGCACCAACACGCGTCGCCGCACTACTTCGCCTTCGCCCGCGACAAGGCGTTCGTCGACATGGTCGGCCACCAGGGCAACGACTTCCAGATCGACGACGCGTTCTGGGCCGAGATCAACCGCCTGGCCGCCGAATACGACGAGCCCGGCCGCTTCGTGGCGCTGCCGGGCTACGAATGGTCGGGCAACACCGGCATGGGCGGCGACCGCAACGTCTACTTCGCCACCGAGGGCCGGCCGATCCGCCGCTCGTCGCAGGGTGCTGCTCGACGAGAACCGACGGTGCGGAGACGGACTGCCACCGGGTCGACGACCTGTTCGAGGCCCTGCAGGGCGAGGATGCGGTGGTGCATCGCCCATGTCGGTGGCCGCTACGCCGATCTCTCGGTGGGCCATGACGGCCGGATCGAGCGGGCCGTCGAGATCCACTCCTGCTGGGGCACCTTCGAGTGGCTGCTGCACGACGCCTTCGACCTCGGCCATCGGGTCGGCGTGGTCTGCCACAGCGACGACCACAAGGGCCGGCCGGGTGCCGCCTATCCGGGTGCCTCGCCACCTTCGGCGCCATCGGCGGGCTGACCTGCTATCGCCATGGCGAGGCTGGACCGGGCGATCGCTGTTCGAGGCGCTGCGCAGCGCGGCAGCACTACGGCACCACCGGCACGCGGCTCTTCCTCGACGTGCGCGCACGCTTCGACGGCGGTGCCGAACGATTCGACGACGACCCGAAGCTGGGCCGACGACCAAGGCTGCCGTGCACGACGCCGTGATGGGCGAGATCGTCCGGACCGATGCCGACGCGCGGTCGAGCTCGAGCGTCACTGCATTGGCTCGGCACTTCGATCGAGCGGCTGACCGTCTTCAACGGCAAGACGCCGGTTGCCGTCCGGCGGCCGTACGGCGCTGCCGAGCTCGGGCGGCGCATCCGGGTCGTCTGGGAGGGGGCGAAGTATCGCGGCCGCGGCCGCGAGATCTTCTGGCGGGGCCTGATCCGGCTCGACGGCAACCGCTTCAAGCGAGCGTCCTGGCGTTCAATCTCTTCAATGTCGACAAGCCGCTGCGGGTCGCGGCCGACGGCACCGAGCGTGGCGTTCGATACGGTCACCACCGGCAATTTCGCCGGCTATCGACCTCTGGCTCGACAACGCCGGATGCCGGCGAGCTCATCTTCGTCTCCGATGTCGTCGAGGCACGGCTTCCGATCGCCGACATCGGCCTCGAGGACAGCGTACTTCGCCGGCGGCGGGCTCGGCGTGGCGACTGCGCCTTTCCGCCTGCCGGACGAGATCAGGTCGCGCGAGCGTGGACGCGACGTTCGACAGTCCCGCTGCAGCGCAGGGCGCGACAACCCGCTCTACGTCCGCGCTGACCCAGGAGGACGGGCACCAGGCCTGGTCGAGCCCGATCTACGTCATCGACGAAAGCTAGGCGGCGGTGCTCGACGATATCGGCCAGGCGATCGGGCTGGTTCTCACCTTCCGAGAACCTCCTCTTCGCCAGCGTCGGCATGGCTGTGGGCCTGGTCTTCGGGGCGTTGCCGGGGCTCAATGCCAGCGTCGCCATCGGGCTGCTGATTCCCTTCACCTATTACCTGGACCCGATGGTCGCCATCGTGGCGCTGGTTGCCATCGGCAAGGGCTGGCAATTTCGGCGGCAGCGTGCCGGCCGTGCTGCTCAACATCCCGGGCACGCCGTCGGCCACCTTCACCGCCATCGACGGCCACCAGCTGACCAAGGCCGGCAAGTCGAAGAAGGCGCTGCACATGGCGCTCTGGGCCTCGACCCTGGGCGATCTCTTCAGCGACCTTGTGCTGATCCTGGTGGCCGCCCCCTTGGCCGCCCTGGCGCTGATGGTCGGGCCGCCGGAATACGCGGCGATCATCCTCTTCTCGCTCCTGATCGTCGGCACCATGGTGGGCTCCGCCCCGCTCAAGGGGCTGGTGGCGGCCGCGTTCGGCCTGCCTCCTCGGCACGGTCGGGCTCGACCTCTTCACCATGGAGGACCGCTTCACCTTCGGCATCGTCCACCTGCAGGACGGCATCCCGGTGATCCCGATGATCATCGGGCTGCTCGTCGTCTCCGAGGTCTTCGTCCAGCTCCGGCGCGAGGCGGTGAGCCATGCCGAGCTCCGGCCCTTGCCGGTGGCCCAGGACCCGGAAGGCCTGACCGCGCGGGAGCTGCCCACGCACCTGCCGACCATCGTCAAGAGCGGTGCCTTGGGCACCATCGTCGGCGCGATTCCGGGCCTCGGCGCCACGGTCGGCGCCTTCATCGCCTATAGCGAGGCGCAGCCGCTCGCAGCCCCAGGGACGAGGTGCCGGTCGGCCGGGGCTCGCTGCGCGGCATCGCCGCCGCCGAATCCGGCAACAGCGCCACCAACGGTGCGAACCTGATCCCGCTCGTGACGCTCGGCATTCCGGGCAATGTCGAGGCGGCCCTCGTGCTCGGCGCCTTCATGATCCACGGGATCACGCCCGGGCCAATGCTGATGACGCAGCAGCCGGCGATGCTCTATGCGATCTTCATCAGCCTGATCCTCGCCAACTTCCTGATGCTCGGCCTGGGCTTCCTGCTGATCCGGCTCGCCCGCTACGTGCTGACCGTGGACAACCGGCTGCTCCTCCCGGCGATCCTCCTGGTGGCCGTGCTCGGCACCTACGCGACGACCCGGCAGGTGTTCGATATCGGGCTCATGTTCGTCTTCGGGCTCTTGGGCTACGTCATGCGACGGCTGGGCTTCACGCCGATGCCGACCATTCATCGGCTTTCTCCTGGGGCCGATGCTCGAGGACGGCGTGCGGCGCACGCTGGCGCTCTCCGGCGGCGAGTTCGGCATCTTCTTCCAGCGGCCGATCACGATCGGCTTTCTGGCGCTCGCCGCTGTGACGCTCTTTGCGATTGTGCGTCACCTGATGGCGCAGCGCCGGCTGGGCGACGTGCCCGGCGCGCTCGAGTAGGACGACATGGCCTCTAGGCCAGGCGCTGTCAGACGCTCGCGGTGAGGAGATTGGCCTCCTGCGGAACGATCAGGTCCGCGCCGTTTCTGTAGTCGCTGCAGGCGGCGATCACCTCACTGACGATGCTCGACATGACGGATGGACCGCGTGCCGCGACGGCTGCACCGACAGGGTTTCCCATGATCTCTTTTGGTATGCTTTCCTCTGCACGTGTGATGGTGCGATCGATCGTGAGTTGCCGGGCGCCGACATCGCGAAAGCCGCATCGCTCGAGCAGCGCCGTCAGGGTTTTCGGTCGAGCGCCGGCGAAGGGGGCCAGCGATTGCTCTGCCGCCGCCAACGATACGTTGCGCTCGAGCGCTTCTGCCAACGCAACGAAGAACGGGCTCGGATCTGCCCAGGTCGTCAGCGCAACGCGGCCACGCGGCATCAGCACGCGCCTCATCTCCCGCAGTGCGGCGCCTTCGTCCGGAAAGTACTGCAGGCCCTGCTGGCAGATCGCCAGCGAAAAGCTGGCATCGGCAAACGGCATGTCGGCGACATTGCCGACGTGCCAGCGAAAGGCCTCCGCGTCGCTCTGCGTCAGGCTGCGCGCCACCTCGACCATGCCCTCGTTCAGGTCGATGCCGGTGACCGGCTCTGCTGGTCGAGAGCGCTCGCTCAGAACCCGTGCGACGATACCCGTGCCACAGGCGACATCGAGCACCCTCTCGTCCAGAGAAACCGAGATCACATCGAGCGTCGCCTGGGCGAGGGGTCTGAAGATCGCCGTAACCTTCTGCTCTTCATAGATGGCAGCAGCAGCTCGCGTGAGCTGATACTTTTCCTTTGGCATGATGACGCATCCTCGGCTGGCGGGATGCTCCCATCATAGCCGCTTCGCGCAGATACCGTGGCCCCAGATGATCACGTTCTGGCACGAGCGGCGCGGCACCGATGCCAAGGCTTCGGCCGCGTGCGTGGCCGAGTGAATGACCGACCTCTGGTGACGATGGGCGACCGGCCAGCGTGCGGGCTGGTCGGGGACGCTGCTGGACAGTTGAATTGGCTCTCGGTTGGCGTAAGGTCGCTGCCGCCTTCATGGCGACGCCAGTGCCCGCTGACGGGTGGGAGCAGCTCGCCACGGCCGACACCGCACCCGATGGGAGACCCGAGAATGCAGCGCAGCGGAATTGATCCTACCGAGACAGTCCTGGACGGCAGTGGCCCGGGCGCTACCCGTCGCCGCTGGCTGGCGAGCGGCGCGCTCTGCCTCGCCCTCCTGTGCCTTTCCGCCTGCGCCGGCACCACCGGCGCCGAAAGCGCCGAGGAACTCGAGGAGCGGGAGGCGGAGAGTAGCGCGGAGGAGGAGGGCAACCGCCGCAATTGACCCGTCAGCCCGCGACCCCGAGCAGCAGCGACTCGAGGCGGCCGCGGGGGATGCGCAGGCTGAAGACGACCTCGAAGATCAGCCAGAGCAGAAAGGGCGTGGTCAGCGCCCATAGCAGCATCGCCGCTGGGTTGCGGACGCGCAGGATGGCGAACGACGCCATGAGCGCCACGATGCCGGCGAGGTAGAAGCCGACGGGCTGGATCGCCACGACGTAGGCGAGCCAGATGGCGATCAGACCGAGCAGCGGCCACGGCTCGCCGCGGCCGCGCTCGACGAAGGGGTCATCGTCGGTTGCCGTCGACGGGCGCATGAACAGCCGGCCGGCAAGCATCATCAGGGCGAAAAGGCCGATGGCACCCGTGGCGAAGCGCGGCAGCAGCACCTGGTCGCCGCTGCCCGCATAGCTCGGGATCAGCCAGAGCCAGGTCAGCGCCGAGAGCGCCAGCAGCGTCCCGGCGATGACCAGCTCGATGCGCCGGCTCTCCATGCCCAGCCGCGGCGTCCCCCGTTCACTCCTCCTTCAAATACTCGCGCAGCGCCTCGGCATCGGCGGTGACCGCCCCCATCAGCTCGGCATAGGTTTCGGGATCGGTGTAGACGGGAGTGAGGTCGATCGCGCTCAGCGCTGCCTGCACCTTGGGATCCTCGATCACCTGCTTGAAGGCATCGCGCAGGTAGTCCAGGTTTTCCTCCGGCAGGCCCGCCTTGACCGCGTAGCCGTACTGCACCCGGACGACGTAGTCGGCGCCCAACTGCTCGAAGGTCGGCACGTCCGGGAGATCGAACAGGGCGAGACCGCCGGGCGTCAGGGTCGCCAGGATCTTTAGCCCGCCGTCGCGGCCCGCCTGCCAGGCCGAGGTGCCTACGCCGGTCTCGGCCAGCGTGACGTGGCCGCCGAGGATTGCGGCCGAGCCCTCGGCGCCGGAGCGGAAGGGCACCAGACGGACCGTCAGCTCGTGCTTCTTGGCGAAGGCCTCCATGACCCTGGACGACCAGAACGAGCCGCCATCGGCGAAGGTGACGGGCTCGGCCTTGGCGTAGGCGACGAACTCCTCGACCGTCTCGAACGGCGCGTCGCTGCGGGCGAACAGCACGCGCTCCTGTGGCATGTAGCCGGCGATCATTTCCCAGTCGGCGAGGTCGATCGGCCGCTCCTGGTAGGTCGCGGTGAACGGTCCCTCGGTCAGGAACGACACCACCGTGTAGCCGTCGGCCGGCATTTCGGCGACGTTGGCGATGGCGAGCGTGCCGCCGGCGCCCGGCCGGTTCTCGACGATGACGGTGGTGCCGGTCACCTCCTCCAGCTTCTCGGCGATGATCCGCGAGGAGACGTCGGTCATGCCGCCAGCGCCGAAGCCGACGACGAGCGTGATCGGCTGGTCGGGGAAGGCCTGCGCTTGCGCGGCGAGGCCGAGGCCAAGTGCCAGGGCGGCGACGCTGAGACGGTTCACGGGCATTTTCTAGTTCCTTCGAGTGTTGATGTCAGGCGAGCTCTTTGCGCGTCTTGGGTCCGACGACACCGAGGCCGGTGCGCAGCGCCTCCATGGCGATCAGCTCGTCGGGCTTGAGGTTGGCGAGGTTCACGTCCGGGCCCATGGCGGTCACCAGGAGCTTCTTCATGTCCTCGATCTGGCAGAGCGTCGTGCCGCTGATCCAGGGACCGGGCAGCTCGATCATCACGCGCGAGAGGTCGAGCTCCGATTGCAGCCGCTCCAGCGTCGCGCGGCGGATGGCGCCGTCGTCGACCAGCTCGGCCGCCTCCACCAGCACGTACTCCGCACCGGCGGCGAAGCAGATCTCGGCCTGCCGGACGAGGTCGGTGATGTCGCTCTTGGCGTCCTTCGAGCCCACCTCGCCGAACACCTTGAGGCCGGCATCAACGGCCATGCCGATCTGCCGGCGGCGCTCGTCGTCGTCGAGTGGCAGGCAGTTGTCCGAGATCTCGATGGTGTCGAAGCCGAGTGCCAGGGCTTCGCGGTAGAACGGGATCAGCGCCTGCCAGCCATGCTCGGCGAAGACGTACTCTTGGAACTGCCCGCCGATAAACGGGCGCACATCGGCGTTGCGGTAGGCCTCGAGCTTGGCCTCGAGGAGCGGACGGCTGTAGAGCCGGGCGGTGCCGGTGACGATCTTAGCGAAATCAGCATAAGCGCCGGCGAGCTCGAGGACGTCGCGCTGGTGACCCAGCCCGATGCCCCAGTCGGCGATCATAGTGAGCCCGCGCTGCCGCGGCTTCTGGGTGCTGCGTTCGGCCGGCAGGTCGATGAAGGCGAAGGGGGCTTCAGCGATCATCGAGGCTGCGTCCCGGGCACGGCTTCTGTCCTTTTCGATCGACCGACGTGAACGCCGGCAGTTTTGCCCGGTCGCCGGCGGCAGCGCAACGCGAAACAGCCGGCTGTCCTCGAGGCCGCCGGCCGGCTCGTGCCGCGGCCGGCGGGGTTTTTCTTGATCTGGATCAACGCCCTACCGCCTCGACTATGCCAGACTAATAACCGGACTGTGACATGTGGATGAAGTTGTTGCCATGAATACGCTTTGGCCGATTCCGCCGGTCAATTAGAAATCGTATTTGGAGGAATTTGCCGGGCGGAAGGCAGATACTATTACAAGGACTCGTTCTTTGGTGCTAAACTAGCCAGCTATTTCGCGACTTAGGACCACGCTTCGACCAGGTCGGAGCATAAGCGAGGAGAATGCACGTGACGTGCGTGAACAGAAGCGGCAAGCTGCGCTATCTGCGGATCAACGATCTGGACCATGAAAGTGGTGCGCAGGATGACGCGATCCACGAGGCGGTGACCGCCGCCCTTGTCGGCAGTGACGAAGGGTACGGCTTCGAGCTCAGCGAGGACGACCCGAACCTCGCATCATCCCAGGCGATGCTGACGACCTTGCGCCGCGCCTTCTTTCACGGCCGGCCGGTCGACCTCTCGATCGACCTGGAGAACGGCCAGAAGCACGGCAAGTTGCGCCGCGTCCAAATGCACTAGGGCCGCGCGAGATCAGCCGAAGACGGGCGTCTGGCCGGGTGCCGGCGTGTAGCCGAAGTCGCCGCGGGCGATGATCGCCTCGGCGCCACCGTGTGCCTCGATACGCGCCGCCTGGTCGGCGAAGGCGCGCGCGTTCACGGCCTCGGGGTCGCAGATCTTGCGGAGTTCGGCCTCGAGCTTGGCCAGCACATCGGCAAAGGCCGGATCGGCGGCCTTGTCGTGCGCCTCGTCGGGATCGGTCGCGAGGTCGAAGAGCTGCGAGGCGTAGCCCGGGTAGTGGACCAGCTTCCACTTGCCCTTCCTGAGCATGAGCATGCCGGAGATGGCACCCACGGCGTGGTACTCGCTGAAGACCGGGCGCTCCGGGTCGTCGGGCTCGTCGGCGATGGTGAAGAGCGAGCGGCCGGGCAGGTCCGCGGCCAGGGGCTCGGCGCCCAGCGCCTCCATGAAGGTGGGAGCCAGATCGACGAGGCTGACCGGCGTCTCGACCACCTCGCCCTGGGCGATGTCCCGGCCGGTCATGATCAGCGGCACGGCGGTGGAGTCGTCGTACATCACCGACTTTCCCCAGAAGCCGCGATTGCCCAGATTGTCGCCGTGGTCGGAGGTGTAGATGACCCGGGTGTTGGCGGCGAGGCCGGTGGTCTCCAGCTTCTTCACCAGCCGGCCGATGTGGTGGTCGAGGAACGAAACCATGCCGTAATAGGCGGTGATCGCCGTCCTCACCCGCTCCTCGTCGAAGAAATCGTCGTAGTTCATGCAGGCGCGAAGGGCGTTGAGGACCGGGTGGTCGGGCGCCTCGCCCGGCCCCGTCAGCTTCGGCAGCGGCAGGTCTTTCGGGTCGTAGAGGTCGTAGAATTCCTCCGGTGCCACGAGCGGGAAGTGCGGCAGGACGAAGCCCACGAACAGCATCCAGGGCTTGTCGGTGGGCTTCTCGGCCTTGCGTTCCAGCCAGGCCTCGCTGTGGGCGCAAATGCGGCGGTCGTATTGGGTGTAGGTGGACTCGCCCCTGCCCGCCTCGCCGGCCAGGTCCTTGACGTTGCCGCGCTCGGCGGGCGGGCGGCGGATCATGCCGAAGAGGTCGCCGATGCCGTCGACCACGTTCAGCGTCTCGATGTGCTGGGAGAAGCCCACCGGGTCCTGCTCTCGAGCGGTAGTGCAGCTTGCCGATGGCGGTGACGTCGTGGCCCTGCTCGATCAGCGCCTGGCCCCAGCCTGGGGGATCGCCGGCATAGGGGTGGGCGTTGTCCCAGGCGCCGATCTCGTGCACGTAGCGGCCGGTGGCGAGGCTGGCCCTGGACGGCACGCAGATTGGGCAGTTGACATAAGCGTTGGCGAAGCGCGTGCCGGACGCCGCCATGGCGTCGAGGTTGGGTGTCTTGACGAAGCGGTTGCCGTAAGCAGCCGGTGATGTCGCGGCTGTGCTCGTCGGAGAAGATGAAGAGAAGATTCTGCGCCTCGGTCACGGCACCACCTTTCTGGCTTCGGTTATTTGCGGCGCCGGGCTTCGACGCTGACCCATTATTTGCAGCGCCGGGCCCCAACGCTCTTTCACTTCTTTCGACGTCGAGCCTCGACGCCGGCGGCCTTCTCGAGCGGCTTGATGCAGGCGCCCTGGTCCTCCTCGGCGAGGCCATGGCCCATGGCGCCACGTGGTGCACGGTGCGGCAGCCTGGCCCATGGCCAGTCGGCACGCCCAGATCGAGCGCCATGCGGCAGGCGAGGCCGAGTCCTTGTGCGCCAGCGCCAGCTTGAAGCGCGGCTCGAAGATTGCCGTCCAGGCTGAGCGGCTGCACGGTGATTGTGCAGATGCCGGTTGTCGGCCGCGGTGGTCGCCAGCACGTCGCAGAGCGATGTCGAGATCGAGCCCGGCCTTGGCCCCCAGCACCACGGCCTCGGCATCTGAGCGCCACCAGCGAGCAGGAGACCAGGTTGTTGATCAGCTTGACCGTGACCCCGGCGCCGGCGGGCCGCAGTGGAACTGCTTGGAGCCGAGGGCGCGGAGAATGTCCTGAGCAGGCCTCGATCACCGCGGCATCGCCGCCGATCATCAGCGTCAGGTCGCCCGCGGCCGCCTGGGCCGGGCCCTTGCCGACCGGGACGTCGAGCATCCGGACGCCCTTCTCGGCCAGCGCGGCGTCGCACCTTCTCGGGTGGTGGTCGGGTCGATGCTGGAGAGATCGATGTAGACCTGGCCCGTCCTGGCGCCTTCGATGATGCCCTTCGGCCCGAGGCGCTGCGGCCTCGACCGCGGCCGGGTCGGGCAGGCTGGAAAGCACGACCGCCGGCAGCGCTCGGCGACGTCGGCCGGCGAGTCGGCGGCGGTGGCACCATCCTTCACCATCGCCTGCACCATCTGGGTGCGCAGGTCGTGGACGACCACCGGAAAGCCGTTGCCTGCAGCAGGCTCTTGACCATGCCGCCGCCCATGTGGCCGAGGCCGATGAAGCCGATATCGGTCTTGTCCATGCTCCCCCTCTTTGCCTGACTTGCGCGTTCAGTCCTTGATGCCGCCGGCGGTCAGGCCGCGCACCAGATAGGTTCTGACCAGCATGGTGAAGACGACGACCGGCAGCATGACCAGCGTGCCGCCGGCGGCGATCTTGCCCCACTCCCAGCCCTCGTACTGGATGAAATTGACGATCGCGACCGGGGCGGTCTGGGCGTTGGTCCGGGTCAGGATCAGGGCGTAGAAGAAGTCGTTCCAGGAGAAGATGAAGCAGAGCACGGCGGTGGCCGCGAGGCCCGGGTGCGGTGAGCGGCAGGGTGATGCGCAGGAAGGCGCCCCAGACGCTGCAGCCGTCGATCCAGGCCGCTTCCTCCAGCGTCTTCGGCACCGACGCGAAGAAGGTCTGCATCATCCAGATGACCAGCGCCAGGTTGAAGGTGAGGTAGATGAGGACGAGGCCGGCGATCGTGTCGGTGAGGCCGAGATAGCGATAGGCCAGGAAGAACGGGATCGTGAACGCGATCGGCGGCGCCATGCGGGTGGCCAGGATCCACAAGCCCACCTGCGCCTTGCCCGAACTCCCAGCGCGCCAGCGAGTAGGCGGCCGGCATGCCGAACAGCAGCGCGAGCAGCGTCGAGATCGCCGCTGGACGAGCACCGAGTTGACGAAGGAGTCTGGGAAATTGCCCTGCCAGAGGGCCGTGTAGTGCTCGAAGGTCGGCCGGAACAGCAGCTCGTAGCCGAAGATGTCGTCGTTCGGCCGGAACGACATCTGCAGCATCCAGAAGAACGGGATCATCACCAACGAGCAGGATGGCGACGGCGAGCCAGTTGAGCAGCCGGCGGCGGCGAACCTCGGGCGAGACCTGGGCTGGCCGCGGCACGACCGCGGCGACGCGCGGCGCTCGACGCGCTCGATGCGCGGCTACTCATCGCGCTGGCTCGCCTGGTCGAGGACGCCGAGCAGCCAGCTCAAGAGGAAGACGCCGACCACCAGCATGGTGGCGATGGCGCTGACGCATAGCCCCAATAGGAGAAGTTGAACGCCTGGACGAAGGCGAAGTAGTTGGTGACCTCCGTCACCTGGCCGGGGCCGCCATTGGTCAGCACGTAGATCAGCGGGAAGGCCTTGACGCTGTCGATCAGCCGGAAGAGCGCGGACCACGATGATCGCCGGCTGGATGTAGGGCAGGACCACGTACCAGAAGGATCTGCCAGCTGTTGGCGCCGTCGATCTTGGCGGCCTCGAGCGGCTCGTCCGGGCATCATCTGCAGCGATGCCAGCACGATCAGCATGGTGAACGGGAACCACTCCCAGGTGTCGGCGACGGCGATCGCCCAAAGGGCGGTGTCGGGATGGGTGATCAGCGAGCGGACCGGAAGGCCGACGAACGCGAGCAGCCGATGCATCGGGCTGATGTCGGGCGTGTAGATCACCTTCCAGATGATCGCGACGACGATCGGCGGCAGCACCATCGGCATCAGGAAGGTGGTGCGGATCGCCTCCAGCAGCTTCGAGCGGGCGTTGAGCAGCAACGCGACGCCGAGGCCGATCAGCAGCTGGGCGATGACCACGGTCGCGATCGACAGCTTGACCTGGACCCAGACCGAGTTGACGAAACGCGGTAGTCGAGCGAGGCTTCGCGGTAGTTGAGCGCCGGGTCGGAGAAATCGTAGCCGGTCTGCATCGGGTTGATCAGATTGAGCGGGGTGAGGCTGGTGACCACCAGATAGATGGCCGGCGCGAGGGTGATCACCACCAGCACGACCAGGGCCGGGAGCGAGCCCCAGAAGAACGCGCGCCGGCGCTGCTCGTCCCAGCTTCGGCTCGCCGCCGCGGCCATGCGTCCTCCGAGCGTGAACCGCCGCCCCGATGGCGGAGCGGCGGTCCTCGGCCCGGGCCGTTCCATGGGCTCTGGCCTGCTCCAGCTCTGAGCCCGGCCCGCCTGATGTCGGCGACCGCGTTCTCCTGCGCCTGAGCGCCATCGCCTCCTCGGCCGACATCTGGCCGCTGAGACGATGTTCTCGATCGCCTTGTCGAGCTGCTTGTCGACCTGCGGATAGACGTGCGACCGTGCGGTAGGCCATGTAGCCGTGCGCTGCGAGGTCGATGGTCTTGACGTAGAGATCGGCCACGTCGATAGCCGTTGACCAGTATGCGCTTCCTTGAAGTGCGGGCTAGTCGATCAGCGAGTGGCGGGTCACCGAGCCGTAGCCCTTCTCGTCGAGCATCGCGCTGCATCGGTCCTTGCCGACCGCCCACTTGATGAACTCCCAGCCGGCGTCCTTGTTCTTGGCGCCGAGTCGGGATGCCGAAGGCGTGCACGGCGAGCCCGGGGACGGCCCTTGGGGCCGGCCGGCATCGGCGAAGGCGCACGGTCGGCGACCTTGCTCTTCTGCGGGGCGCCCATCTGCAGGATGAAGGCGTGGTTGAACAGGATGTAGTTGGCGCGGCCCTGCTGCAGCATGGCGGTGGTCTGGTCGTAGGTGTGCGACAGCCAGCCGTCGGGGCCGTAGTTGTTCAGCAGATTGGCATAGCACTTCGACGCCTCGATGCACCTCGGGCGTGTCGAGGGTCGGCATCAGATGTCGTGCGGCGGATCGCGGAAGACGTTGCCGCCAAAGGCCTGCATGATACGGCGGGAAGATCCAGCCGTGGTGGTTCTCGTCGATGAAGCCGGAGAGCCCCGCTCCTTCTTGTTGATCTCCGGGGCCATCGTCACGATGCTCGTCGTAGGTCTCGCGGCATGGCGAAGCCGGCTTCCTGCTGCATCATGTCGAAGCGGGAGGCGCCGGCCATCATCGCGTCCGCGATCCAGCGGAAGCCGTAGAGCTTGCCGTCCTTGTCCTGCATCGGCAGCTGCGTGCCCTCGAGGAAGTCGGCGGCGTCCCAGTCGTCCGGGGTCTTGTTCGGATCGTTGAAGAAGCTCGTCCAGCGGCGTGAACCAGCCGGCACCGATCCAGCGGGCGGTGTAGATGAAGGTGACGTTGAGCGACGTCGTAGGCCGAGCCGCCGGTCGAGAGCTCGAGGTCGGCGCGCTGGTTGTAGACCGGGAAGCCGGGCGTCTCGTAGTTGACCTTGATGCCGGTCAGCTCGGTGAACTCGGGCAGGTATTCCTGCAGCCACTTGGCGTAGGGGCCGACCAGCACGAGACGTTGAGCGTCGTGCCGGCGAAGGGCTTGGCGCCACCTTGCGCCGGGGCCTTGCCGGGCAGGATCAGGGTCGAGCCCAGGGCCGCGGTGGTGCCGAGCAGCGAGCGCCTGCTCATCCGCCAGATCGTGTTCATTCAGCCTCTCCCGCAATCGTTGCGGCAACCGGCTGATGACCGGCGCCAATGTTGCTTTAGACGGCATCGAGCCCGATCACGACTGGTCGGCCGGCCCAGCGAATAGCTGAGCTCGTCTTGTAGCTTCCCCGCCGAGCCACGTTCAACTGGCTCGTTGTCCAATAGCTTGACGCCGATCAATTGAGACAGCAAGGACTATTAGCTATCCATCCGATAAATTCTGGTAATCACATGAAGACGACGGGGAGGTGCAAGAACATGGCCATCGGTGGGACCGAGCGCGGCACTCCGGGCAGGGCCGCATGACCGGGAGCAAGCCGCTCGCCGGCAAGATCGTGCTGGTCACCGGGGCCAATAGCGGCATCGGCGAGGCGATCGCCCTGGGCTTCGCCGAAGCGGGCGCCACGCTGGTGCTCGCCGCCCGGCGGGCCGCTCCGCTCGAGGACCGTGGCGGCGCGGGCACGCGTGCACGGCGTCGACGTCCTGGCGGTGCCGACCGACGTCACCGACATTGCCGCGGTCGATGCGTTGATGGAGGCCGTTCGGCAGCGCCATGGCGGTCTCGATCGGGTCTACTGCATCGCCGGGGGCAACACCGCGCGTGGCCCGACCGAGGAGGTCGACGCCGCCGAGTGGATCGCGTGTCTCAACCTCAATGTCAGTGGTGCCTTCCTGACGGCCAAGGCCGCCCTGCCCCTGCTCGAGGCCAGAGGCGGCGGGCGGATCGTCATGATGGGCTCGGGCATGGGCTACCGGGGTGATCCGCTGAATTCGCGCCTATTGCGCCGGCAAGGCGGCCCAGGCGATGCTGGTGCGCTGCCTGGCCGAGGAGCTGGAAGGCGCGGAACATCTCGGTCAACGAGCTGGTGCCGGGGCCGGTGGTGACGCCGGCCACCATCGCCGAGATGCAGGCGGCCGGCTTGACCTCGGCCTTCTCGACGCCCGGCGAGTGGCAGAAGCAGCCGGAGGACGTGGTGCCCATGGCGCTCTTTCTCGCCACCTGCCCGGACCCCGGCCCGACCGCGCAGAGCTTCAGCCTGATGCGGCGGCAGCGATGAGCGAGGAGCGGCGGGTCGTCGGCTATATTGGTCTCGGCGTCATGGGCATGCCGTATGCCCGTCACCTGCAGGCGGCGGGCCACGAGGTCGTCGTCTACGACCAGCATGATGGCGACGGCGGCCAGGGCCGCTTCCTTCGGGCTCAGCGTGGCGCCGATCGATCGCGGCCGTGGTGCGCGAGGCGTCGGTCGTCTTCACCTGCCTGCCCAACCCAGAGGCGGTGCGCGAGGTTTATGCCGAGATCGGCAAGCCCGGCCTCTTGGCGATCGACAACTCGACGGTCGGGCCGACGCTGGCGCGGGAGATCCACGCGACGCTCGCGGGCCGCGGCACGGCCTATGTCGAATGCCCGATGCTGGGTGGCGTCGGCGAGGCGGAGGCGGGCCAGCTCTTCCTCATCGTCTCGGGCGAACCCGCGGCGGTGGAGCGGGCGCTGCCGCTTGGCGCTGGTCGCGGCCAGGGACCATCGCGTGGTCGGCGGGCCCGGCACGGCCAGCCTCTTCAAGTCGGTGCAGAACGGCCTCGGGCTGGTGCAGATGACGGCCATTGCCGAGGCGCTGGCGCTGGTGGCATCCGCCGGCGGCGACCTCGATGCGTTCATCGACGTGGTCGGCGCCGGCGGCGGGATGGCGGCGACGCCGCTGTTTCGTGCCAAGGCGCCGCTGATGCGGCAATCGCCAGCGGAGGCCGTGGGCAAGTTCTATATCGGCGCAAAGGATGCAGCACTCGCCGCCGGTCTGGCGGCCGAGCGCGGCCTCGACCTGCCGCTCTTTGCGCGCTCAGCGCGACGTCTACCGGGCCGCCATCGAAGCCGGGCTCGCCGAGCAGGACATCAGTGCGATCGCACGGGTGATCGAGACGACGACCGGCGCCAAGATCAGGAAGGAATAAGCCATGCGCGAGCGCGATATCGAGCTGTCGACGGCCGACGGGCCGATGCCGGTCTTCATCACCCACCCCGAGGAAGGCGGGCCGCATCCGACGGTCATCTTCTACATGGACGCGCTCGGCATCCGCGAGGAGCTGAGCGACATGGCCAGGCGGATCGGCACCGTCGGCTACTACGTCATGCTGGCCAACCTCTTCTATCGCGAGGGCGGCCCGAGCTTCGATCCGGCGCTCCTGCCGACGCACGGGCCCGACCCCGAGATGATGCGGCTCAACCACGCGACGACGCATGCGATGGTGCTGGCCGACACGGCGCACCATGCTCGACCATGCCGCCGGCGACAGCGGCGGCCAAGGATCCCGTGGGCACGATCGGCTACTGCATGGGCGGCCGGCATGCCCTGGCGGCGGCCGGGACCTTCCCCGACCGGGTCGGCGCCATGGTCTCGCTGCATGGCGGCTTCCAGGTGACCGACCGGCCGGATTCGCCGCATCTGACTGATCCCGAAGATCAAGGCCGAGTGCTATTTCGGCTTCGCCGATGGCGACCCGCTATCGCCGCCGGAGCACCAGGAGATCCTGGCCGAGGCGTGCCGCGCGAACGGCGTCGAGGCCCGCTTCGAGATCTATCCCGGCGCCGCGCACGGCTTCACCTTCCCGACCCGCTACTGCTACGACAAGCCCTCGGCCGAGCGCGCCTGGGAGCGGGTCTTTGCGTTGTTTCGGCGGCGGCTGGGCTAGCGCCAGCCGCCAATCGAGGTCCGGCTACTTCTTCAGCCGCACCTCGACCCCGGCCTTGGCCTCGTTGACCTTGAACATCGAGCAGAAGTCCTCGTCGCCATAGCCTTCGTCGATGGTCCGCTGCAGTGTCTCGTACACACCCTGGCCGACGGGCGCGTCGAGCCCGGCCGCCTCGGCGAGGCCCAGCGCCAGGCGAATGTCCTTGTGCGAGAGCGTGGTCTTGAAGCCGAGGCTGAAATCGCCCTTGAAGGCCTTGTTCGGCAGCATCTTGGTCATGATGCCGCTCGCGGCGAAGGTGTTGCCCACGACCTCCAGCATGGTCTCGAGCTCGAGACCCGCCTTGGCGCCGAAGGTGAGGCCCTCGGAGAGGAGTGCAAGGATGCCGCCCGAGATGTAGTTGTTCACCAGCTTGACCGCGTGGCCGTTGCCCAAAGGGCCGCAATGGGTGATGTCAGTGCCCATGCAGCGCAGGATCGGCATGGCGCGTTCGACGTCCTCTGGCTCGCCGCCGACCATGATCGAGAGCGTGCCGGCATAGGCATTGTCGACCATGCGGCCGACCGGGGCGTCGATCATCTTGATGCCGCGCTCGGCCATCTTGGCACCGTTGGCCCGGGTCGTCGCGGGGTCGACCGTGCTCATGTCGATGTAGAGCCCGCCAGCGGCCAGGCCCTCGATCACCCCGCCCGGACCGATCGCCGCCTTGGTCACGTCGGGCGCGTCGGGGACCATGGTGATGACGACGTCGCTGGCCTCGGCCACGGCGGCGGGCGATGCCTTGCCGGTAGCGCCGGCGTCGATCAGCTCGGCCACGGCCGCCTGGTTGAGGTCAAAGACGGCGAGCTCGTAGCCGCCTTTCCTGATGTTCAAGGCCATCGGCTTGCCGATCGTGCCGATGCCGACGAAGCCCACGCGGGTCGTCATGTGCTCTCCCCCTCTTGCTGTCGGGCCAGAGCTTTGCGCTCTGGCTTTTTGGTCGTTGGCGCCTTAGAGCCTGCTCAACGAAGCCGCGTCAAGGGAGGCCTTAGGCTCATGCGCTGTGTGTTCCTGCTGTTCGATTCGCTCAATCGGCATCTGCTCGGCCCCTATGGCGGAACACGCATCCCGACGCCCAACTTCGACCGTCTGGCCAAGCGCTCGATCACCTTCGACAACCACTACGTGGGCTCGATGCCCTGCATGCCGGCGAGGCGCGACATGCAGACGCGGCCGGCTCTCCTTCCTGCACCGCTCCTGGGGGCCGCTCGAGCCGTTCGACAACTCGTTCCCCGAGCTCCTGGCGAAGAAGGGCGTCTACAGCCACCTGATCACCGACCATGCGCATTACTTCGAGGATGGCGGCGCCACCTATCACAACCGCTACGACACCTTCGAGTTCATCCGCGGCCAGGAGGGTGACGCCTGGAAGGCGATGGTCCAGCCGCCCTGGGAGCGGCTGCAAGGAGAAGTATCACGAGCGGCAGTACAACGAGGCCGCTCGGAGCTACTCCGCGCAGCAACATGGTCAATCGCGAGTACATCCGCTCCGGAGGCCGATTTTCCGTCGGTGCAGTGCTTCGCCGCCGGGCTCGAGTTCCTCGAGACCGAACAAGGACGCCGACAACTGGTTCCTGCAGCTCGAGACCTTCGATCCGCACGAGCCGTTCACCGCGCCCGAGCGCTTCAAGGACGCCTTCAACACCGGCTGGAACGGCCCGGTGCGCGACTGGCCGCGCTACGCCCGGGTCGACGAGCTGCCGGCGGAATGCGAGGAGCTGAAGGCCAACTACTACGCGCTGGTGGCGCTCTGCGATCACCTGCTCGGCCAGGTGCTCGACTTCTTCGACGCCCATGATCTGTGGCAGGACACCGTGCTGATCCTGACCACCGATCACGGCTACCTGCTGGGCGAGCACGATTTCTGGGCGAAGAACCGGATGACCATGTACGAGGAGGTGGCGCACATCCCGCTGTTCGTCCATCACCCGGACCATGCCGACAAGGCCGGCGAGCGGCGCTCGGCGCTGACCCAGAACATGGACATGGCCGCGACCTTCGTCGATCTCTTCGGTGCCGAGCGGCCGGCGGAGATGCAGGCGCACTCGCTGCTGCAGCACCTGGACGGCGACAAGCCACGCCGCGAGGCGGTGCTGTTCGGCTATTTCGGCGGTGCCGTGAACCTGGCCGACGGGCACTACACCTATCACCGCTACCCGCCCGATCTCAGCGACCCAGGAGATCTACCAGTACACGCTGATGCCGACCCACATCTGGACGCCGTTCTCGGTCGAGGAGCTGCGGCCCGCCACCTTGGCGAGCCCCTGGCCTTCACCAAGGGCGTGCCGCTGCTCAAGGTGCCGATGACCGACACGACGCCGATCTACAACAATTACGGCCCCGGCTGCCTGCTCGAGGACGAGACCCGGCTCTACGACATCAAGGCCGATCCGGGCCAGGAGCACCCGCTCGACGACCCGGCGCTCGAGGCCCGGCTGGCGGCGATCGATGGCGCGGCTGATGGCCGAGAACGACGCACCGCCCGAGGCCTTCGCGCGGCTGCAGATGGCTGCCGCCTAGGCCGGCGCGGCGGCCGTGACCCCTGCTGCGGAGACCGGGCACGGCGCCTTTGATGCCGTCATCGTCGGCGCCGGGTTCGCCGGCATGTACATGCTGCACCGGCTGCGTGGCCTTGGCATGCGCGCCCATGTCTTCGAGGCGGGTAGCGGGGTCGGCGGGACCTGGTACTGGAACCGCTATCCGGGCGCCCGCTGCGACGTCGAGAGCGTGGAATACTCCTACTCGTTCGACGACGCTCTGCAGCAGGAATGGGACTGGACCGAGCGCTACGCCACGCAGCCCGAGATCCTGGCCTATGCCGAGCATGTCGCCGACCGCTTCGATCTCTTGCGCGACATCAGCTTCGCGACCAGGGTCGAGGGTGCGGCCTTCGACGAGGCGACGTCCACCTGGCGGGTCGAGACGAGCCAGGGCAGCGCCAGCGCACGGTTCCTGATCCTGGCGGTCGGCTGCCTCTCCTCGCCCAACCGGCCGGTGCTGCCCGGCGAGGAACGCTTCAGGGGCGACATCTTCCACACCGGGCACTGGCCGCACGAGGGTGTGGACTTCGCCGGCCGGCGGGTGGCGGTGATCGGCACCGGCTCGTCGGCCATCCAGGCGATCCCGGTGATCGCGCGGGATGCGGCGCGGCTGACCGTCTTCCAGCGCACCGCCAACTATGCCGTGCCGGCGCACAATCGGCCCTTGCCGGCCGACGAGCTGGCGGCGGTGAAGGCCGACTACCCGGCGCTGCGGGCAGCGGCGCGTGCCAAGCGGACCCTGATCAACTTCGAGCTGAACCCGCTCTCGGCGCTCGAGGTGACGCCAGAGGAGCGGACCGCCGAGTACGCGAAGCGCTGGGCCGCAGGGCGGGCTCGGCTTCAACGGGGCGTTCGCCGACCAGATCATCGACGCGCGGGCGAACGCGCATGCGGCGGCGTTCGTTCGCGAGAGGATCCGCGAGCTGGTGCACGACCCGGCGACGGCGGCCCTGTTGACGCCGAAGAGCGTCCTCGGCTGCAAGCGGCTCTGCGTCGAGACCGGCTACTACGAGACCTACAACCAGAGCCATGTCGAGCTGGTCGATATCAGCGAGCGGGGGATCGAGACGCTGACCGAGACGGGGCTGCGGGCGGCGGGCCGTGACTTCGCGGTCGACACCATCGTCATGGCCACCGGCTTCGATGCGATGACCGGCAGCATCCTCAAGATCGACCCGGTTGGTGTTGAGGGCCGGCGGCTGTCGGAAGCCTGGGCCGAAGGGCCGAAGAGCTATTTGGGGCTGGCGGTCGCCGGCTTTCCCAATCTCTTCACCATCACCGGGCCGGGCAGCCCGTCGGTGCTGAGCAACATGATCGCCTCGATCGAGCAGCATGTCGACTGGCTCGCCGACTGCCTGGCGGCGCTGCGGGCCGAGCGGCAAGACGCGGATCGAGGCGACCGACGAGGCGCAGGAGGACTGGGTGCGGCACGTGGCCGAGGTGGCGGGCCGCACGCTCTTCCCGACCTGCAACTCCTGGTATCTGGGCGCCAACATCCCGGGCAAGCCCCGGGTCTTCATGCCCTATGTCGGCTGCCCGCCCTACCGCGAGATTTGCGAGCGGGTGGCGGCGGAGGGGTATCGAGGTTTCGCGCTGGGGTGACGGGGCCGCAGAGCAAACTGACCAAGCCGGGCGCCGAGCCCTTGGAAGACGAAGTTTTGACCAGCAAATCCGGCATCGGGCAGTAGCGAGGATCTCGATCCTGCCGCAAACTCAACCCATTTGAATCTACAGCTTTTCTTAGGGTGCCAGACACCCAGTTCAGACACTTTCCCCAGACACCTAGCTCCCAAGAAGGGAGTGGAATTACGCGCAGCCAAAGCTGCCTGAGACATCCGCTGACGGCGGCACTGTCAGGTCAATACCAGCTCTTCGTACGCAGTGGAGCGTGCAGAGTTGATCCAAATCAAAGCTCTGCTTCCAATTCTTTGCTAACCTTTGATTTCATCTTGCGTCTTTGAATAAGCGCATTGGTTGGCGCACGATGGCTCTGGTTTTTCCAAGGGGCGGGATTCTCAAATGAAGAAAAACCCACGCATTCCCAAGATCGCATTCCTATCACTGCTCTTATCTGGATGCTTGACTTTCGAGGCGACGATCGAGGATGCGCAGCCACTCGATCTCCCTGTCGGCAAAGATCAAATTCCTGCCTCAGTAGGCGTCTACTACAGCCCGGCATTCCTGACGTACGCGCTCGACGAAAGCCTCATGGGACAACATACCATACACTTCGAGATGGGTGAGCCGAGCGCGGACCATTTCGACGAAGTATTTCTAGCTCTCTTCGAAGATGTACGAAATCATCAGCAACCTCCAGAAAGAACAAATAAAAAATTCTACTCTAGATGGTATCATCGAACCAACCTTCGAGCAAATGACAGTTGAGGATCCGATATTTAACATGCCGGCGAAGCGATGTCTGTGACGCTTGTGTTCACCTTCCGGCTTCTTTCATCCGACGGTGAGCCGCAGGCCTCTTGGAATATAAGTGGAAGGGGAGAAAGTGAGCTAGACGTTGGGGCGGCACGACATGGAGCAGTGCAGGAGATGCGGCAAGGCTCGCTCTTGAAGATGCCAGCCAGCAACTTCTCTTGAGTTTTCACGCGGTGCCAGGGGTAGATCAGTGGATCAAATCGCTTGAGCGCCAGTGATACCGTCACTCGATCTTCGCCGTAAACGGCCGGATCTATCCGGAGGACAGAACAATGCTGATAAATGGAACGCCGCTGCACTGCTTGCTCGCTCTGATCTTGGCGGGCTGCGCCTCATATCAGCCCTCCACGACCTCGGTCCCTGTCGTCGCGGCAGATGCAGCGCGGATTTCCGAGAAGGGTATTACTTTGGCCGCCGAGCCTTGCATCGATCCAGACCTGCAGCTTTCTCTGTTCGACGCAGATTTCAATGAAGCGGGAATCATCGCAATCAACGTGGTCGTTCGAAATGAAAGGGATCACACAGTTATAGCACGGCGTACTAGATATGAACCTCGTGCTACCCAGCGGCCAACAAATCCGACCGGCTAGCGCAGACACTGCAGCACTGCGGGTCGGAGAAGGGGGAAGCCCTACCGCCATGCTATTGGGGTTCGGCATTCTGGGCTCGATGGCCGCAGACAATGCCGAAGAAATGGCCCGCACTGCCAGGGCGACAGACTACCGGCTGAAGCAATTCGACGGCTCGGCAATCGCTGCCAACAGCTCCGCTCAGGGCTATGTCTACTTCAGCCCAACGATGGCTGCGAGTGGCACGGATGCCGCGCATCTCGACGTTCGAATTGAAGATCCTAACGAGTCGACAAGCACGACCTTGGCCGTGCCGATCAGCAACGCAGCTCTTCGGGTCAAGAGTGCGCCCAAGGCCGTACCAACCCACACCATTCGCTAAAGGTGCAATCATCCGCTGCGTTTAGCCGCCAGCGACAAGCCACGGTCGAAGGGATTAGAGACATGAGGCAATTTCGTTTCCTGCTCGTCGCGACAGGTTTGCTCGCGGCGATCGTGCCAGTCACCGGTTGCTCGGTCGGCATGGCGCTGTCCGGCGAGGAGAATCCGGATCTCGCCGTCTGCCGGACCGACGCGACGAAGTCTGACATCGAGGCGCAACTCGGCCCGCCGGTCAGCGTCCGTTCGCTGCCCGGGGGCGGGCAATCCTGCACCTACGACTACGAGATCGGCAACGAGCCGTCGGCCGGCCGAGCCGTGGCCCATGGCGCCATGGACTTCCTGACGCTCGGCATCTGGGAGCTCGTCGGCACGCCCGTCGAGGCGGTGCAGGGGAAGAAGTACCAGATGACCGTCAACTACGATGCGGAAGGCCGAGCCCAGCAGATCTCGACCGTCAAGGTCGAGGACTAACCGCGATGCCAGCGCCTGCCGCGGGGGCCAATTCACCGCCCCTTGGCAGGCCCGATCGCCAGGAGCCATAAAGGGTGATCACTGCTTCACACTGCCCGCGGCCAGGCCCGACGCGAGCTTGGTCTGCAGTGGCAGGAAGAGGAGCAGCGTCGGGGCCGTGGTCAGGGCCGAGGCGGCCATGATCTTGCCCCATTCGGACGTGTCCTCGCCGAAGAAGGCGTAGAGGGCGAGCGGCATGGTCTTGAGCTCGGTCTTGGTGAGGAAGGCCAAGCGCGAAGAGGTATTCGGTCCAGCAGAGCATGAAGGCATAGGTGGCGGTGGCGACGATGCCCGGCAGCATGATCGGGAAGATGATCAGCCAGATCGCCTGGAAGCGCGTGCAGCCGTCGATGATCGCCGCCTCGTCGAGCGAGCGCGGCACCGCCTCGAGGTAGCCGACGAGGAGGTAGACCGAAAACGGGATGGTGATCGCCGTGTAGACGAACAGCATCGAGAGGTGGTTGTTCAGAAGTCCCATCTTGGCGAACAGGATGAACAAGCGGCGTCACCAGGATGATCCAGGGAAAGCACTGGCCGAGCAGCACCGAGCCGAAGATCAGGCTCTTGCCGCGAAAGCGCATGCGCGAGAAGGTGTAGGCGGCGATCGTGCTGACGAAGGTCGAGATGATGCACCGCGCCGATGCAGAGATAGAGGCTGTTGAAGATGTTGCGGGCGAAGCCGGTCTGGAACAGGGCTACGTAGTTCTCGAAGGTGAAGTCGAACTTGGTGGCCGAGAACATGGTGGCCGGGGTCTTGAAGCTGGCGACGATGATCCAGGCGGTGGGGTAGACGAGGAAGATCATCACCAGGATGGTGAGCGGCCACCAGGAGCAGCTCGCCCGGCAGGCGAGAAGCCGGTGTTGATGCGGAAGGCCCGCGGCAGGGGTGCCGCGACCGCCGCCATCAGAACACCTCCTTGAACTCGCGCTGGGCGATGAAGCGCAGATAGATCATGCCGAAGCCGACCATGATGCGCGGCCATGACGATGCCCACCGCCGAGCTGTAGCCCATGCGGCCGTCGATGAACGCCTTGATGTAGACCTCGGTCGCCATGACGTTGGTGTAGAGGCCGGGGCCGGCGGCGGTGGTCAGCCAGACATAGACGAAGTTGTTGAAGGTCCAAAAAGTCGACATCAGCGTCATCACGATGATCGCCGGCTTGAGGTGCGGGATGATGACGAAGCGCAGCCGCTGCCAGCGGCTGGCGCCGTCCATCTCGGCTGCCTCCAGGAGCTCGGACGGCAGCGACTGCAGGGCTGCGAGGAAGGTGAGCGTGACCAGCGGCAGGGTATTCCAGGTGATGATGGTGATCAGCGCCGGCCAGACCCAGGCGGCCTCCGAGAGGAACGCGATGGGCTGCTCGACGATGCCGAGGCCGACCAGCGCCTTGTTGATGTCGCCGAGCTGCGGGTTCAACAGCCAGCGCCAGGAGACGATGGCGACGATGGGCGGGGTCGCCCATGGCACGAGCAGCAGCACCCGGCTCAAGGTCTTGAGCCGGTACTTGGCCAGCACCTTGGAATTGAGCAGCAGGGCCAGGGCCAGGCCGAGGACGATGCGCACGAAGACGCCGACGATGGTCAGCCAGACGATGGTGTTGAAGAGCACCCGGTGGAAGTCGTCGCTCTGGACCAGCTCCACGTAGTTGGCGACGCCGATCCACTCGCCCCCCTGCCGGAGGCCGAAGAGCGAGAGGTCGGTGAAGCTGGTCTCCAGGTTGAACAGCGTCGGGTAGACGTAGAACATGATGAGGAAGAAGAAGGCCGGCACCAGCATGTAGATGATGAACGGCCGTTCTCCCTTGATCCCGCGCGCAGTGGGGATCCCGCGGGCTCTGGGAACGACGGCAGTGCTCACGGGACCGGTGCCCGGCTAGAGCAGGTTGTCGACGAAGTCGACGAGCTCCTGCGCTGCCTCCGTGCGATGTCTTCTCACCGATGAAGGCGGCGCCGAAGCTGCGCGAGGTCTGGTTCCACATCGTCGCGATCGCTGCCGGGCCCACGCGCATAGGGGCCCCAGCTCCTGGCACCCTCGGTGAACTGCTTCTGGAAGCCTGCCATCTCCGCCGGGAACGGCTTCTTCGCCAGCAGCGCCTTCTGCGCCGGGTAGTAGCCGGTGTTGTAGTTCTCGAAGAACTCCCAGGAGTTGAGCCACTGCATCAGCTTCCAGGTTTCCTCGAGGTGCTCGGTATTGGCGTTGACGCACAGCGACTGGCCGCCCAGATGCGTCGTCGGCTTGCCCGAGCCGTGCGGGGTCATGGCCGTCGTGAACGGCAGCTCCTGGTCCGGGTTGCGCTCGCGCCACTGGTCGAACAGGGCGACCGCGGTGAAGATCGGCATCAGCGAGGCGAACTGCTCGCCGCGCAGCATCGGCTCGAGGGTCGCCGGATCGTTCCAGTTGTCGATGCCGAGTGCGCCCGGCGTGGTCAGGTCCTCATCGAGATAGGTCTTGAAGTAGTCGATGACGCTCGCGACCTGCTCGACGCGTGATGCCGACCTCGTAGCCGCCATTGCCGTCATCGACGACCAGCGAGCCGCCGTCCGACCACCAGTTGAAGTTGGCGAGGAACCAGATGGTGTTGGCGGCAGACGTGCCGGCAGCGAAGCCGAAGCCGATCTTGCCGCTTGCCTTGGCCTTGCGGCTGGCCTCGAGCAGCTCGTCCCAGGTCTCCGGCACCTTGTCGATGCCGGCTGCCGCCATGACGTCGGTGTTGTAGACCATCGCCCAGGTGTCGGTGGCGAACGGCACGCCGTAGATGGTCTCGCCGTCGTCGCCGTAGACCAGGTCGGTGGCGATGAAGTCCTCGAAACCGTTCTCGCCGATGCCCTCGGCCTCGATGATGTCGTTGAGCGGCATGCAGGCACCGGCCGTGCCCAGGTCCTTGATCCAGACGAAGGCCAGAGTGCGATCAGGTCCGGGCCGGCGCCGGTCGCCGTCTCGCGGATGAACTGGTCGCGCGCGTCCTTGAAGGCGATCCGCTCCATGGTGACGGTGATGTCCGGGTTCATCTCCTCGAACTTGTCGAGCCCGGCCCGGACCTCGTCGACATTGTCGACGAGGTAGCGAAAGGTGATCTCGGTCTGGGCGCGTGCCGCGCCGGTGCTCAGTGCCGCGATGGCGACAGCGCCCAAGGCTGCCCCCCCGAGCGCACGCAAGGTCTTCCTGGTCATCGTCAAGCTCCCTGATTGAGCGCCTTTTCGTGGCGCGTTCGTTGGGTCGGTGCAACTACGTGGCAGCCTCGCGCCGGGCCCTTGGCCGCCGGCTCGGTGTCGTTCATGCCGTCACCTGTCGAGAGGTGGCCGGATGGCGTGCGTGGGCCGACCGATCGCGGTCGTTCGCGCGCTGAAGCGTGGCCGGTAGGTCGCCCGCATGGATCCGCTGCGCATCTTGCCCCCTGTCTTGTGGCCCGCATGCTGTCAGTGCACGTGGACACTTGTATGGCAGGACGTTAGGAGATTTGCGCAGCGTCGGCAACATGCGGCTGTGCTGTCGCTGGCACCAGCCGCCGGACAGCCGAGACGATCAGGGAGAAGCCTTCTTGCCCGAGCCCCGGAACCTGCTGTTCATCCTCTCCGACAACCACAATCGCGCCTTCTCGGGCTGCTATGGTCATCCCAATGCGTCGACGCCGCAACCTCGATCGGCTGGCGGCTGATGGCGTCATTTTCGATGCGGCCTATGCGGCGAGCCCGCTCTGCTGCCCGTCGCGGGCGGCGCTGGCCACTGGCCGCTATCCGCACCAGACCGGCTACTGGGACAACGCGATTACCTATGACGGGCGGATGACGTCCTGGATGCGACGGCTGCGCGACCAGGGCCATGAGGTCGTGTCGATCGGCAAGCTGCATTTCCGGGCGACGGAGGACGACAACGGCTTCAGCGAGGAGCTGCTGCCGATGCACATCCTGGGTGGCAAGGGCGGCGTGCACATGCTGCTCCGCGGCTTCGACGACGAGCACGTCAACAAGGGCCAGTTCGAGCTCTACATGGAGCGCTCGGGCGTCGGCACCGCGCCGTACCAGCCCTACGATCGCGACATCACCGAGAGCGCCCTGGACTGGCTGACAGACCGTAGCCGGCGGACGGGCAAACCCTTCGTGCTGTTCGTCTCCTATCCGAGCCCGCACCCACCCTTCTCGGTGCCGGCGACTTCTACGGGCGGATCGACGAGGCGCGTGTCCGGCTGCCCGCCGCCTGGCGGCCGGAAGAGCGCAGCGAGCATCCGGCGGACCGGCATCTGCGGCACATCATGGGGACCGGGCCGCTCACCGACGAGGCGCAAATGCGGCGCATTCAGGCGGGGTATCTGGGGCTGATCGCCCATCTCGATCACGAGATCGGCCGGCTGCTGGATGGGCTCGAGGCGTCCGGCTTCGCTGGCGACACGCGGGTCCTCTACACCAGCGATCACGGCGACCTCGCCGGCCAGAACGGGCTGTTCGGCAAGTGCTGCCTCTACGAGGGCTCGATCGGCGTGCCGCTGATCATGGCCGGGCCGGGCATTCCCGAGGGCCGGCGCTGTGCGCGCGGTCGATCAGCCATGTCGATCTCTTCCCGACCATCGTCGAGGCCGTGGGCGCCGGATCTCGTGGGCGAGGACGCGGACCTGCCCGGCCGCTCGCTCTGGCCGGCGCTCAGATGCGAGCCGTGGACGATCCGTGCCGGGCTTTGCCGAGTATCACGCGGTGGGTTCGAAGGCGGGCAGCTTCATGCTGCGCGATGCGCTACATGAAGCTGATCTATCACGTCGGCATGCCGGCGCAGCTCTTTGATCTCGCTGAAGACCCAGACGAGCTGCATGATCTCGGGCCCAGTCACCCGGAGGCGGCGCGGCTCGAAGGCCTGTCTGCGCTCCATCTGCGATCCCGAGGCGGTCGATGCGCGGGCCAAGGCCGACCAGCGGGCCAAGGCCGAGTTCTGGGGCGGGCGGGAGGCCGTGGCGGCCGACGGGCTCCTGGTCTACACGCCACCGCCCGGTGGGCAGGCGGAGATCGTGGCATGAGCAAGCGACCCAATATCCTCTGGTACTGCACCGACCAGCAGCGCTGGGACACGATCCGGGCGCTGGGCAACCCGCACATCAACACACCCAGGCTCGATGCGTTCTGCGCCGGCGGGGTCGCCTTCGAGAACGCCTATTGCCAGAGCCCGATCTGCACGCCGTCCAGGGCGTCCATGCTGACCGGGCGCTACCCCGCCTCGACCCACGTCCACCGCAACGGCAACGCCCATTTCCCGCCGGGCGAGACGCTGGTGACCAAGATCCTTGCCGATGCCGGCTACGATTGCGGGCTGATCGGCAAGTTCCACCTGTCGGCGGCCAAGGGCCACGAGAAGCGGCTCGGACGACGGCTACCGGCTCTGGGAGTGGAGCCACCACCCGCTGCCCGACCTCGACGTCCGAGCATCACGCCTATCACCGCTGGCTCGGGACGAGAAGGGTGTCGACCCGGATGCGCTCTACGCCGGCATCGAGCCGTTCTGCGGGGCGGGCGTGCCGGACGAGCTGCACCAGACGACCTGGGTCACCGAGCGCGCCATCCGCTTCGTCAACGAGCAGCGCGACGGCCCCTGGATGCTGTCGCTCAACCCGTTCGATCCGCACCCGCCGTTCGATCCGCCGGCCGAGTACCTGGACCGCTACGACCCGGACGAGACTGCCGCCGCCGCTGTTCCGGCCGGGCGACATCGAGCGCCAGAAGGCGTTTCGCCGGGATCACGCAGCAGACGCCCAAGGCGATCGACCCGATGGGCCGATGCCGTACGGCGAAGCTGTCGCGCCGAGGAGCGGCTGACGACCGGCTACAAGCCGCCGAAGCAGTTCAACGGCCGGGTGGTCAAGGCTGCCTACTACGCCATGATCGAGCTGATCGACACCCAGTTCGGCCGGCTGCTCGATGCGCTCGACGCGAGCGGCCAGCTCGACAACACGATCATCCTCTTCCACAGCGACCACGGCGAGACGCTCGGCGATCACGGCCTGCTCTACAAGGGCTGCCGCTTCTTCGAGGGCCTGGTGCACGTGCCGATGATCTGGTCCTGGCGCGGCCGGACCGCGACGGATCTGCGCGAGCGACGCGCTGGTCGAGCTGGTCGACATCGCCCCGACCCTGCTGGAGGCCGCCGGGCTCGACGGTGCCGGCCAACATGCAGGGCCGATCGCTCTGGCCGCTGCTGACCGGCGAGGCCGACCCGCAGCACCACAAGGACCACGTGATCTCGGAGTTCAACGACGCGCTGGGCTCGGCCACCGGCAAGGGCCCGAGCCACGGCAGCATGTATTTCGACGGGCGCTACAAGCACATCCTCTACCAGGGCACGGGCCTCGGCGAGCTCTACGACCTCGAGACCGACCCCGGCGAGTTCGACAACCTGTTCGACGATCCGGCACACGTGGAGCTGCGGCTGCGGCTGATGCACGAGCATTGCGACGCGCTGCTGGCGTCGTCGGATGCGGGCGTCGAGCGGGTGGCGATCTATTGAGGCGGCATTCAACCGATCAAAGCCCGTCCATCGATCACGGGGCCAGCGTCGCCGTTGCCGGCGGGAACGCTGGTCCCCCGCCGCAAACCGGCACATTCCGACGCTTCTGCCGGACCTGATGAGAGGTAACGGGTGAAACGATTGGGTATCGTCGTGCCCTATCGCGACCGAGCGGAGCACCTGCATCGGTTCATTCTCCACGTCGCGAATTACTTCACTCGCGACAAGACGGATCACCGGATTCCCTACAGCGTATTGATCGTCGAGCAGGAAGCCGGCGCCTTGTTCAATAGGGGCATGATCAAGAATATTGGCTTCCGGCTGCTGGCTTCAGAGACCGATTACGTCGTCTTCCACGATGTGGACTATCGGCCGATCTGGGCAGACTATTCCTACTCGGACCGGCCGTGCACCTTGGTCCACTATGGCGCGGAGGTCAGACCGATCGCGCCGGAGATCAGCGGTTCGCGGATCCGGCACTGTCTCGAGATCTTCTACGGCGGCGCCGTGCTCGTGCCGAACGTGTTGCACGAGGCGGCAAACGGCTACAGCAACGACTATTGGGGGTGGGGCTACGAGGACGAGGACTACCGAAGGCGCCTCGAGCTCGTTTGCGACGGCTGGGAACGGCGACGCGGCACATTCCTTGCCCTCGATCACATGAACGAAGGGTTTCGCGTCGACGGGCATCCGACCCCCTTGGCGCGCGTGAACCGGGACCTCTTCATCCGCTCATGGGCTGGCGCGGCACCGGCGGAGCGACGAGGGCTGAAGGAGGCGAGCTTCGAGGTCGTCGAGACCCACGCCATCGATTTCAACGCGGAGGTACGCGCCGCGAAATGGCGCCGCGTGCTCGTTCGCTTCGACGCCCGGCCCTCCGAGCAGCACATGTCGGCCACCATCGGCACGACAGCATGAATGGAACGAGAGAGGGGTTGCGCCGACGCCGACGCCACCGGTCGCCGCGATCGATGAGCACCGCCGGTGGTCCCGCGGGCGATGCCTTCGGCGGTCAGCGGTGACTCGCATGCGGTCACCACCATGATCGGCGACAAGCATGCCGATCTCATCCGGGGCGCCGTTCATTAAGCAACCGGCACCGCCTGCCCGCTTGCGTTAAGCGGTGCAATGCTGCCATGGTGGCTCCAGTAATCGGAGCGATAACCGAAACGCAGCCCCGGGAGGCATCGGGTTATGGGCAAGCGGCCCAACATCCTACTGATCACGTCCGATCAGCAGCGCGGCGACTGCCTCGGCTGCGAGGGGCGTGGCGTGAAGACGCCGCATATCGACCTGCTGGCCGAGCAGGGCACGCGCTTCTCCGCCTGCATCACGCCGAACAATGTCTGCCAGCCGACCCGGGCCTCGATCCTGACGGGTCTCCTGCCGCGCACGCACGGCGTTGCCGACAACGGCCTCGACCTGCCGCCGGCGACGGGCGAGCAGGGCTTTGCCGGGCAGCTGAGCCAGAGCCGGCTACCGCAGCGCGCTGATCGGCAAGCCGCATTTCGCCACCTCGCACACCTTCGCGCCCACCGGCACGCCCGAGTGCCGGGGCTCGATGCACCTCTACGGCGAGGACTGGTACGGGCCCTACATGGGCTTCGACCATGTCGAGCTGATGATCGAGGGCCACAACCAGTGGCCGCCGGAGCGGCCGCCCTCGGGCCAGCACTACGAGCGCTGGTACTATCAGGACGGGCTGGGCGACCGGAAGAACGAGCTGTTCAAGACCAATGCCGGGCCGGACACGCACGGCGCGCCGCAGACCTGGCATTCCGGCCTGCCGGTCGCCTGGCACAACTCGAGCTGGGTCGGCGACCGGACGATGGCCTATCTGCAGGACCATGAGGCGCAGCACGAGCGACCAGCCCTTCGTGCTCTGGGCGTCGTTCCCCGACCCGCACCACCCGTTCGACTGCCCGGTCCCCTGGAGCCTGCTGCACGACCCGGCCGAGGTCGACCTGCCGGAGCACCGCACGCTCGATCTCGACCGGCGGCCCTGGTGGCACCGCGCCTCGCTCGAGGGCAAGCCGAAGATCCGCGAAGACCTGGCCAAGATCCGCGAGGAGTACTCGCGCGTGCGCCAGCTCAGCGACGTCGAGCTGCGCGAGATCATCGCCAACACCTACGGCATGCTGGCCCTGATCGACCACAATGTCGGGCGGATCATGGCCGAGCTGCATCGGCTGGGCATCGCCGACGACACGCTCGTCGTCTATGCCAGCGACCATGGCGACTGGCTGGGCGACCACGGGCTGCTGCTCAAGGGGCCGATGGCCTACGAGGGCCTGATGCGCGTGCCGCTGGTGATGCGGGGTCCGGGCGTGCCGGCGGGCCAGGTGATCGACGATCCGGTCTCGACGCTCGACCTCGGCGCCACCTTCCTCGATACGGCGGGCGTCGAGCGGCCGGCCAATTGGCACAGCCGCAGCCTGCTGCCGGTGCTCGAGGGCGAGGAGCACCGCGACTTCGCGCTCAACGAGTGGGACCTCAACGCGTCGCGCTGCGGCGTCGAGCTGAAGCTGCGCACGGTGCGGACCAGGACCCACCGGCTGACGCAGGAGGTGGTCTCGGGCGCCGGCGAGCTCTACGACCTCGTGGCCGACCCGCACGAGATGGACAATCGCTTCGACGACCCGGCCATCGCCGACATCCGCCAGAAGCTCGAGGCGATGATCGCGAGCCGGCCGGACGACGCTCTGGACCCGCCGCTGAGCCGGTCGGCATGGCTTGACGCAACAGGTCAGTCAGGACGAAACGCTGCCGCAGATCAGGAGGTGCGAGACCATGCAGTTCACCCGCCGTCAGGGACTCGCCACCGGCGCCGGCCTCGCGGGCAGCGCGTTCCTGCCGAAGCTGGCGCCGGCGCAGGACTGGCCGGCCCGGCCGATCACCGTCGCCATGGTGGCTCCAGCCGGCGGTGCCACCGATCTCGGCATGCGCGCCGTTCGCCGAGCTGATGCGCGAGGCCCTGGGCGCACGGCGATCGGCCTTCCAGGACATGTCGGGGCCGGCGGCGTGCAGGCACTCGACTACGTCTACCGGCAGCCGACCGACGGCTATTTCTGGCTCGGCGCGAACGACGTGATCGAGGCGTTTCCGAGCCTCGGCCGGATCGACTACGACTGGCGCGCGTTCGACTTCTGGATGTCGGGCGGCACCAGCTGCGCCATCGTCGTGCCGGCGCAACAGCCCCTATGAGACCTTCGAGCAGTGGGTCAACGCGGTGATGGAGCAGCCGGGCGAGATCGGCGTCGCCTCGACGCCTTCGGGCTCGCTCTGGTCGAACGTCGCGGTCTACCTGCAGAAATCGATGGGCCTCGACTTCCGTCTCGCCAACTACGGCGGCGGCGGCCCCACCGTGCGCGCGCTGCTCGCCGGCGAGACCGACTGTGCGTCGGTCGGCGTCACGCCGACGGTCAACTTCATCAAGGCCGGCGAGCTGCGCTGCCTGGCCGCCTGGACTCCGGAGACCTGGGAGATGGCCGGCACGGCCATTCCATCGATTCTCGAATACGTCGACGACCCGATCCTGGCCAAGACCCTGCCCTGGACCAACATCCACGGCATCGCGCTCAAGAAGGGCGTGGACGAGGCGATCTTGACCCAGATCGACGAGGCCTTCGCCGAGGCCATGGCCGATCCGTCGATGGCGGAAGTCTACGCCAGCAAGGCCTTCTTCCCGTTCCGGGCGCCGCGTCAGGAGGCCAACGACCTGATGGGCAGGCGCACGGCGCTGCAGGCCTACATCATCGAGGTGATCCTCGGCACCGCCGTCAAGACGCGCGACGAGCTGGGCATCGAGAAGATCGAGGAAGGCTGAGCCAAACGTGCCCGAGGCAGCGTGGCGAGCCGCGCTGCCTCGGCGCCCTACCACGTGAGAGTGCGATGACCCAGGGCGCTGGCCGGCCGGTCAAGAAGGACCCCTATGCGAGCCGGGAGAAGGCGGCGCCGGACTTCTTCGCCGGCGTCTTCCTGGCGCTGCTCAGCCTCTACGTGCTGGTGAGCAGCATCCGGATGCCGCATTATTCCGGCAGCGGCTGGCTCGGCTCGCCCGGCCTGACGCCGGGGCTGATCGCACTGGCGCTGCTGCTGCTGTCGCTGGCGCTGATGGTCGCGTGCCCGCGCACTTCCGGCTCAGCTTCGGCGGGTTCTCGCCGCGCATCGAAGTCGCTGCGCGCCGGCGCCTGCTTCGCGATGATCTTCGTCTACATCGCGATAACGCCCTGGATCGGCTACGTGCCGGCGACGTTCCTCTTGCTCTTCGCCTTCCAGACCGCGTTCGCCCGCAAGCTCTCCGTCCGCTACGTGCTCATCTGGAGCCTCGGCCTGAGCGCGCTGCTCACCTTCTTCTCTGGTACGTCTTCGGCCAGATCTTCTTCGTGCCGCTGCCGTGACCACCGCCCCCGTCCCTCCTGCTCCAGCGCTGGGCTAGGCCGATGCTCGACGAGGTCATTCGCCTCCTCCTCGACCCCTGGGCGCTGTTCACGATCTTCTGGTCGATGACGCTCGGCATCATCATGGGCGCCATGCCGGGCCTGACCGGGCCCGATGGCGATGGCGCTGCTGCTCGGCATCGCCTACACCATGCAGACCGAGTACTCGATCCTCGCCATGATGCTGATCTACATGGGCGGGGTCTATGGCGGCTCCCTCTCGGCCATCCTGCTCAATATCCCGGGTGCGCCGGCCTCGGCAGCGACGGCCATCGACGGCTACCAGCTGGCGCTGCAGGGCAAGGCCGGCCGGGCCATTGCGCTGACCACGATCAGCTCCTGCATCGGCACGCTGATCGCCGTCGCCTTCATGGCCTTTCTGACGCCATGGCTGGTCAAGGTGTCGCTGCTGTTCACGTCCTGGGAGCTTCTGCTGCTGGTGCTGCTCGGCATCATCATGGCGGGTGCCCTTTCCGGCGACGATCCGATCAAGGGCTGGATCGCCGGCGTCGTCGGACTGCTCATCGCGCAGATCGGCCTCGACGACCTGCACATGCACCCGCGCTTCTCCTTCGGCTCGCACTATCTCGAGGCCGGTCTCGGCCTGGTCGCCGCGATCGTCGGGCTCTTCGGCATCAGCCAGGTGGTGGTGGCGATGCGCGAGCGCGACATCGACCTGAAGCCCGTCACCATGAAGATCGGCCGCATCATGCCGACCTTCGAGGACCTCAAGGGCCGGGTCCGGGTGGTCCTGCAATCCGGCGTGATCGGCAGCATCGTCGGCATCCTGCCGGGCCTCGGCGCCGACATGGGCGCCTGGATCTCCTATGTCGTCGCCAAGCGCACGAGCCGCAATCCGGAGCTCTACGGCAAGGGCTCGACCGAGGGCGTGATCGCCGCCGAGACCGGCAACAACGCCGTCGTCCCGTCGTCGCTGATCCCGGTGATCGCCTTGGGCCTGCCGGGCAGCGGCGGGGCCGCGATCATCATGGCGGCCCTCTTCGTGCACGGGCTGACGCCCGGGCCGATGTTCCTGTTCGAGAACCTCGATCTCTTCGAGTACATGGTGATCGGGCTGATCTTCGGCGTGGTGGCGATGCTGATCGTCGGCCTGGCGCTGGCGCACGTCATCATCCACGTGCTGCTGATCCCGCGCGAGAACATCATGGCGATGGTCGTCGCCATGGGGGTGATGGGCGCCTATGCCTCGAAGCTGCAATACGGCGATGTCTGGATGATGCTGGCCTTCGGCGTGCTCGCCTACGTCATGCGCCGGCTCGACTTCCCGCTGGCGCCGATGGTGCTGGGCATCGTCCTCGGCAGCCTGCTCGACGAGTTCCTGCGCAACGCGCTGATCATCAGCGGCGGCGACCTCTCGCCCCTGGTCACCCGGCCGATCGCGCTCGTCCTGTTCATCATCCTGCTGATCACCATGGCGTCCAACCTGCCGGTCGTGCGCCGCGCCTTCGGCCGCCTCCTGGCGACGGCGGGCAAGCCCAAATCCTCAAGCGCCGGGCCATCGGGCGGTGCCGCCGAATGACCAGCCTGGCACGGAAGCTCAAGCGCGCCGGCAACCGCAAGCCCGGCCGCGGCGGTACGATGATCCGGCCCCGCGGCAGCGCACCCGATCTCGCGGGCATGGTGCGCATCGAGGGCGGCGAATTCCGCATGGGCTCGGACCGGCACTACCCGGAGGAGGCGCCGGCCCGGCAGGTCAAGGTGAGCGGCTTCTGGATCGACCGCTATCCGGTGACCAATGCCGACTTCGCGCGGTTCGTCGCCGCCACGGGCTACCGGACGCTGGCCGAGCGGCCGCTCGATCCGAAGCTCTATCCGGGCGCCGATCCGGCGCAGCTGCAGCCGGGCAGCCTGGTGTTCCAGCCGACCAGCGGGCCGGTCGATCTGAAGAACTTCCGCCAGTGGTGGGCGATCGTGCCGGGTGCCGCCTGGCACTGTCCGGAGGGGCCGGGCTCCAGCGTCGCGGGGCTCGAAGATCATCCGGTGGTGCATGTCGCCTTCGAGGATGCCATGGCGTATGCGACTTGGTGCGGCAAGACGCTGCCGACCGAGGCGATGTGGGAATTGGCTGCGCGCGGCGGGCTGGATGGCGCCGACTACTGCTGGGGCGATACCTTCGAGCCCGAGGGCCGGCATATGGCCAATACCTGGCACGGGCGGTTTCCTTACGAGAACACTGCCGCCGACGGCTACACGCGAAGCTCGCCCGTGGGCGCCTTTCCGCCCAACGGCTATGGGCTGCACGACATGACCGGCAATGTCTGGGAGTGGACCACCGACTGGTACACCGACCGGCACGCGCCGGATGCCGCCCCGAGTGCCACGAAGCCCTGCTGCGTGCCCACCGACCCGCGCGGCGGGACGCGCGAGGGCAGCTTCGATCCCTTCGCGCCCACGCTCCAGATCCCGCGCAAGACGGTCAAGGGCGGCTCGTTCCTCTGCACCGACCAGTACTGCATCCGCTACCGGCCTGCCGCACGGCAGGGTCAGGCGCTTGACACCACCATCCAGCATCTGGGCTTTCGCTGCGCGGTCACAGGAGACGGTCGGATGAGCAAGGGCGAGTTCGCGGGCAAGGTGGCGATCGTCACCGGGGCGACGCGCGGCATCGGCAAGGCCACGGCCTGGCGCCTGGCCGAGGCCGGGGCGGCGGTCGCCATCTGCGCGCGCGACGCGGACGCGGTGGCGGCGACCGTGGCCGAGGCGAAGGCCGAGGGCCTGGAGATCGACGGCATCGGGGCCGACCTGGCGCTGGCCGAGAGCCCGGCGGCGCTCACGGCGTTTGCCGCGGAGCGCTTCGGTGGTGTCGACATCCTGGTCGCCAATGCCGGGATCGGCACGTTCGGCAGTGCGGTCGACGTGAGCGAGGACGACTGGCGCCGGGTCATGGCGATCAACCTGGATGCCGTGATGCTGGGCGCGAAGCACGCCATCCCCTTGATGAAGAGCCGTGGCGGCGGGGCGATCGTCACCGTGGCCTCGGTCCACTCGTTTGCGACGCTGGGCGAGCGGCTTGGCCTATGTCACCAGCAAGACGGCGCTGCTCGGCATGACGCGCGGCCTCGCGCTCAATCACGGCCGGGACGGCATCCGGGCCAATGCGGTCTGTCCCGGGCCGATCGACACACCGCTGTTGCGGGAATCCTGGCGCACGATGTTCAAGGACCGGGACGGCGACGAGGTGCTGGCCGAGCAGGCGGGCAAGCTGCCGGCCGGGCGGCTTGGGCGGCCGGAGGACATCGCCGAGGCGATCGCCTTCCTCGCCTCGCCGCGCGCCGCCTGGATCACCGGCGCCGATCTCAAGGTCGATGGCGGGCTGCTCGCGATGCTGGCCCTGACGCCGCCGCCCGCCTCAGACTGACGCCTAGAGCGGCACGTCTGGGAGCGTGCGGCGGTCGGCCTCGACGCGGTCGAACCAGTCTTCGAGCCTGGCCTGCATGCGCGCGACCCGGTCGGGGTGCTGGGCTGCGAGGTCGTGCTGCTCGCCCGGGTCGGCGGCGAGGTCGTAGAGCTCGAGCGGCTCGGGCTCGGGCAGGCGGAGCTGCGGCACGGGCACCAGCTCCTGGATCGAGAGCGGGTCCTTCTTGTGGGCAATGTCGGCCGCGACGAAGGCCTTGGCGAGCTCGGCGTCCTCGGGCGTGGCGTAGAGCTCGGGGCTGAAGAAGCGCGTGCCCTTCATCATCGGCCGGACCAGCTTCCAGCTTGCCCTCGCGCATCGCTGCATTGGTGCCGATGCACGGCATGTAGAAGTTCCACTGCCAGAACTGCTGGTCGGGGAGATCGGCGGGCTCGCCCATCAGTGCTGCCGAGACGTCGCTGCCGTCGAGCGGCGGGGCGTCGATCTCGGGCAGGCCGGCCATGTGCATCAGGGTCGGGACCCAGTCGATGAACTGGATCAGGTCGTCGTTGGTGGTGCCGGCGGGCAACCGGTCGGGGTAGCGGAGGATCATCGGGACGCGGATGCCGCCTTCGTAGATCCAGCCCTTGCTGCCGCGCAGGCCGGCGTTGAAGCGCTCGTTGAACGTGTCCTCGCCGGGCTCGAGCATGTAGGGCGGGTTGAAGAAGGCGGGGCCGTTGTCGCTGGTGAAGAGCACGATGGTCTGCTCGGTGAGGCCATCGGCGTCGAGCTTGTCGAGCAGCCGGCCGATGCCCTCGTCCATCCGCTCGATCATGGCATAGGTGGTGGCGACGATGCGGTTCAGGCCCTTCTCCAGATGTCGGTCGGCCATGCCGTCGGGCGCCTGGAAGGGCGAGTGCGGCGCGCTGTAGGCGAGGTGCAGGAAGAAGGGCGCACCCTTGTGGCGGTCGACGAAGGACACGGCTTCCTCGGTCAGGACGTCGGTCATGTAGCTGCCGTCGGAGCGGCGGATGCCGTCATTGACCCTCAGCGTGTAGTCGAAGTAGTCGACCCAACCGCCGCAAAAGCCGACGAATTCGTCGAAGCCGCGGGCGTTGGGCTCGAACCGGCGGTCGAACGTGCCGTTGTGCCATTTGCCAATCAGGCCAGTGGCGTAGCCCGCGTGCTGAAGCGGTCGGCGAGCGTCACCTCGCGGAGGGCGATGCGGTCGAGGCCGTGGATCTCGTGCTGGGTGATGGCGCCGGTGCGGTGGTTGTAGCGGCCGGTCAGCAGCGCCGCCCGCGACGGCGCGCAGATCGGCGAGGCCGCGTAATGCTGGCGGCAGGTGACGCCTTCGCGGACCAGCCGGTCGAGGTTGGGTGTCTTCACCCTGCCCTCGTTGAAGCAGCCGATATCGCCGTAGCCGAGGTCGTCGGCGACGATGAGGATGACGTTGGGCTGCCTGGCCGATGCCATGCGACGTTTCCCACTCGAATTTGCGCGCGGCCGGTGCCGGCCGAGGACTTTCGTCTTGACGAAGCCACCGCCGTGCGACAAGCATTATTGGATAAGGCAGCAATAACCGGTGGTTATCATCGGAGGCCTTCAGCAAAGCGGCCGGGGTCTTCCCGGCGGCGCTCCATCAGGGGGGCGAGTTGGGCTTTTCGGCACGGCAGGCGCCACTGTTCCTGGCTGCGATCTTCGCGCCTGCGATCCTGCTGGTCGGGCTCTTCATCATCTATCCGGTGGTCAACAGCGTCGGCCTCGCCTTCACCAACGCTTCGCCGCTCGGCCGCGATCTGACCTTCGTCGGGCTCGAGAACTTCACCTACCTGCTCGAGGACCCGGAGTTCTGGGAGGTGATCTGGAACACCGTCTTCATCGTCGGTGCCGCCACCATCATCGCCACCGCCTGCGGCTACGGCCTGGCGACCCTCCTGATCTCCGGCATTCGCTTCGCCGCCGCCTTCCAGGTCGCCATCTTCCAGGTCTGGGTGGTGCCCTGGATCGTCATCGCGATCCTGTGGGGCTGGCTGTTCAGCCAGGACTACGGTCTCGTCAACTACCTGCTCGTGCAGGTCGGGGTGATCGAGGCACCGGTCAAGTGGATGTTCGACCAGCACGCCTCGCAATGGGCGATCATCAGCGGCTACGCCTGGCGGGCGATCCCGTTCATCATGGTCATCTGCCTCGCGGCCCTGCAGGGCATTCCGTCCGAGCTGGTGGAATTCGGCGGCGATCGACGGGGCGAGCTTCCTGCAGCGCCAGCGCTACGTGATCCTGCCCTTGATGCAGAACATCATCCTGGTGGCGGCGCTCCTGCAGGCGGTCCGCTTCTTCCAGGAGATGACGATGATCTTCGTCCTGACCCAGGGCGGCCCGGTCAACGCCACGATGGTGCTCTCGCTCTACACCTACAAGACGGCGTTCGAGGACTGGGATTTCGGCCTGGCCTCGGCCGTCGGCACCGTCTGGCTGGTGCTGCTGATGGGCTTCGCGCTTGTCTACGTCCACGTCGCGCTGCGCAAGCGTGGTCGAATGAAGGCCGACGCCATACGCAGCGAGCCGAAGACGCTTCGCCAGCCGACAGAGCGAGCTCGTCTATCGGCTGTCGCGGCTGGCGACGAGCATCTTCCTGCACGCCTTGGTGGTGGCGTCGCTGGCGATCCTGCTGCTGCCGATCGTCTGGATGGTCTCGACCTCGTTCAAGCCGCTTGGCCGACGTCTTCAGCTACCCGCCGCGCTTCATCCCGCGCAACCCGACGGTCGAGCCCGTACGTCACCCAGTTCACCGGGCCTGCTCGGCCAGTATTTCCTCAACAGCGTGATCGTCGGCCTGCTCTCGGCGATCCTCGCGACCGGCGCCGGCGCGCTCGCCGCCTACGGCCTCTCGCGCTTCCGCCTGCCGCGGCAAGCAACGCCATCCTCATGTTCTTCATGGCGTCGCTCGCCTTCCCGATCCCGCTGTTGATGATCTCGATGTACCTGATGTTCGTCCAGCTGCGGCCTCCTCAACACCTATCGGGCCTGGTCATCGGCCACACCGTGATCACCCTGCCGGTCTGCGTCTGGCTGCTGAAGAACTTCTTCGACCAGCTGCCGGTCGAGGTCGAGGAGGCGGCCTACGTCGATGGTGCCGAGCCGCGCCTACACCCTCTTCCGGATCGTCCTGCCGATGGCGCGGCCGGCGCTCGGGCGCCTCCGCGATCTTCGTCTTCGTCACCTCCTGGAACGAGCTCCTGTTCGGCCTGACCTTCGCCTCCTCGACCGACATGCGGCCGCTGCCGGCCGGCATCTCGATGTCGTTCCTGACCGAGTTCGAGGGCGCCTGGTCGGAGATGATGGCGCTCTCGGTCATGGTCTCGCTGCCGATCTTTCTGCTATTCATCGTTCTTTCAACGAAGGCGTTCATGAGCGGCGTGACCGCCGGCGCGGTAAAAGGCTGAGCACCACGGACCAACCAGGGAGGCCAGGGATGCTGAACAAGAAAATGCCACGATCGCCGGTGCCTTGTGGCAGCTCGCCTCGCCCAACCGGCCGCCGCGGCCAGACAAGACCGAGCTGAACTACAGCGGCTGGATCAATCTCTACGCGCACCATGCGAGCTGCCGTCGAGGAGCATCGAGGCCGGGTTCGAGGACGAAGTTCCCGGACGTCGACTGGATCCTCAACGACGTGCCCTTCGATCAGGCGCTCAAGCAGGCGACCGTCGCCTCGCTTGCCGGCAATGCCCCGACAACATCCACCTGATCGCCGGCTGGGTGCCGGCCACTGCACGAGATCGGCGCGCTCGAGCCCCTGAACGACTACTTCACCGCCGAGGAGTGGGCGCAGATTCCCGAGGCCTCGCTCGAATTCGGTCACCTTCGACGGGCAGATCATGGCGATGCCCTGGGTGCCGGGGCCGATCATCATGTTCTACAACCGCAACCTCATGGAGCAGGCCGGTCTCGATCCCGACGCGCCGCCGCAGACCTGGCCCGAGCTGATGGAGGCCGCCAAGGCGATCTGCGCGCTCCCCGACGTCGACGGCGCGCCGATCTACGGCATCGCGCTGCGCACCGCACCGCAACCCCAACTCGGCCCAGTGGACCATCCCGATCATCTACGGCCATGGCGGCGACGTGGTCGACGACGAGGGCAACGTCACCTTCAACACGCCCGAGGTGGCGGCGGCCTATGAATGGGTCAAGGAGCTGACCGATTCCGGCTGCAGCCCGTCCGGCTTCTCCATCGACGAGACGCGCAACACCATGGCCGCCGGCCGCGCCGGCTTCATCTTCGAGGGCCCGTGGGGCCGCGGCCTGTTCAACAACCTCTCGGGCGGCGAGCCATCACCACGGCCGCCGACGGCGACATCTGGGCGGCGCCGATGCCGATGAGCCCGTCGGGCAACCGGCGCACCATCGGCAACCCGCACGAGATCACCATCTCGGCCGGCTCCGAGCACAAGGAGCTGGCGGCCGAGTTCATCCGCCACGTGATCTTCGACCCCGAGATCACCGACGGCCTATTTCGAGGCGTCGAGCCAGCTCTCGACCGGCAGCATGCCGCTCTTGACCAGCGGCGTTATGGGCGAGGACGCCTACACCCAGCTGTTCGTCGAGGCGCTGCCGAACACCACCGACAACCCGATCAAGAGCCCGAAGTTCTACGCCGTGATGGACGACCTGGTGGTGGCGCTGCAGGCGATCATCCAGGGCGGCGACATCGAAAGCGAGCTGGCCAACGCCGAGCGCAAGGCCGAGCGGACGATGAGCCGGTAAGAAAGGACCGCACGCACCCGCTTGATCCAGGCGGGTGCGGCGCATCCAAGGATGATCCCGCGCCGGTCCCCGGCGCGGTTTCTCGTTCAAAGCCCGGCGAGCGCCAGCGCGTCGCTCAGTCGGGTCCGGTCGGCCTCCCTGGCGAGGCTGTAGCTGGCAACCAGGCGATCGCGGGTCACGCCCGGCATCTCTTCGCGAAGCTGCAGGGCTTCGGCGCGGGCGTCGTCAACGTGGCCGAGGGTGGCGAGGCTCGCAATTCTGATGACGCGCGACTGGCCGATCGTGGCCTGGACGGTGCGCAGGGCAGCCAGCGCCTTCTCGGGCTCGCCGGCCACGAGGCAGACGAAGGCCAGATGGACCTTGTAGTAGGTCGGCGCATAGGGGTTGATGGCAAGCGCGCGCTCGGCGAGCGGCACCGCCTCGGCCGCCCGCCCGGCCCGCGCGATGATGTAGGCATGGCTCATCATCATGTCGCTGTTGAACGGATTGAGATGCAGGGAGCGCTCGGACTGGGCCACTGCTTCGGCGTAATCGCCCTGCAGCGCCGCGAGGCGGGCCATCAGCCGGTGCGCATGGGCGGAGCGATCATGGCGGCGCACGACATCGCCCATCAGCGCCAGGCAATGCTCGAGCGCGTCGGCCCGTGGCGAGGGCCAGCCACTGCCGAGCTCCGCGGCATAGGTCCAGCAGAGGCACAAGGTGAGAAAGTACTGCTCCGGTGCCAGCTCCAGCGCCCGCTCGAAATGGCCCCGGGCCTGGGCGACGTCAGCGGGCGTCAGGCGATGCAGATGCTGCAGGCCGCGCACCATCCGCTGATAGGCGTCGAGCGCGCTGTCCGGCTTGTCGGCAATCGCCTTGGCCTGCTCCTCGCCGACCGCCTCGCCTGCGGTCGACGCGACGATCGCCGTGACCTCGTCCTGCAGTGCGAAGACGTCCAGGGCGTCGCGATCGAGCGTCTCGGACCAGACGCGGCGGCCGCTTGCCGCATCGACCAGCTGGACGCCGATGCGGACCTTGGCCGAGGCGAGCTGCAGCGTGCCTTCGAGAACGTAGGTGGCGCCGAGCTGACGGCCGGCGGCACGGGCACCATGCTCGGCGACCAGCGCCTGGACGCTGCCGGGGTCGATCAGCTCGAATTCCTCGAAATGGGCGAGCGCTGAAGCCAGGGTCTCGGTGACGCCGTCCGCCAAGGCCGCCGTATCAGCGGCCGCACCCAGCGGGCGGAAGGGGGCGAGCAGGACCTTCGGCAGACGGTAGATGGCGGGGTTCGTCGGGCTCACGGCCGATGGTGCCGAGCCGTCGGCGCCGGCGAGGCGAAAGATGCGGATCGGTTGGCTGATGTTCTTGAGCTGCTGCTCGCCCAGATCCTCGAGTGGCAGGTCGAGCTTGCCGCGAACCTGGCGCTGCGCGTCCTCCGAGAGGCAGAGCCCGCCGGGCTCGGCCAGCGCCTCGAGCCTTGCGGCGACATTGATGCCGTCGCCGTAGAGGTCGTCGCCGTCGATGATGACGTCGCCGAGGTGGATGCCGATGCGGAAGGCGAGCGGCGCCGGGGCCGCTGCCTGCCAGGCGAGCGCTGCCTCGACAGCGGCGACCACGCTGGCGAAGGCGACGAGGTAGCCGTCGCCCATCCGCTTGACGATGCGCCCGCCGTGACGCGCGGTGACGGGCTCGATGGTGGCCGCCTCGAACGCCTTGAGCCTGGCGAGCGTGCCGGCCTCGTCGGCACCCATGAGCCGGGAGAAGCCGACGACGTCGGCGCAGAGTATGGCAGCCAGTCGGCGGTCCACAGCGACTCCTTTGCAGCGGCGGCAGCCTAGCAGGCCGGCGCTGGCGCCGCGATGCCTGAGCGGCGGCCGCGCGCCCTCCAGCGCGCTGGCCATGGCGGCACGCGCGGGGTCGGTTGGCGACGGCCGGCGCAAGCTTGACCCATGGGATCGTGGAAAGCACTATGGAAATGATGGGTCTGCGTCTCCGCGCAGGCCGGCGAAGGCAGTCAATGCCGTGGACGGCGGCCGACTCAGTTGCCGCGAGCACGATACCCGTGACGCCCGCGCATTCCCAGCGCTGACGCCGGAGCAGGTTCAACCGCAGGGACACGGGTGCCATGCCAGAACAGGGTCGGCCCGAGAGCGGCGCAACGGCGCCCGGCGAACGCAATCGCCTGGTTTCCGCCCGGCCGCTGCCGTTGCTGATCACCCTTGCGGTGGCCTGCGCCATCTGGTTCTGGCCGCCGCCGGAGGGGGTCAGCGGCCAGGCCTGGCACCTGCTGGCGATTTTCGTCGCGACCATCGTCGGCATCATCACCAAGCCCTTGCCCATGGGTGCCGTGGCGCTGATCGGGGTGACCGCCACCGCGCTCACCGGCACGCTCAGCCTCGGCGAGGCGCTCAGCGGCTTCGGCAACTCGACCATCTGGCTGATCGGCGTCGCCTTCTTCGTCTCACGCGCGATCATCAAGACCGGACTGGGCGCCCGCATCGCGTACCAGTTCATGAAGCTGTTCGGGCGGAACACGCTCGGGCTCTCCTACGGGCTGGGCCTGGCCGATCTCGTGCTGGCGCCGGCAATGCCGAGCAACACCGCGCGCGCGGGCGGCGTGCTCATGCCGTTGCTGCGCTCGGTCTCCCTCGCCTACGGCAGCGATCCGGCTGCCGGCACCGAGCGGCGCATCGGCGGCTTCATGATGCTGAGCGGCTTTCAGATCAACATCATCACCAGCGCCATGTTCCTGACCGCCATGGCGGCCAACCCGCTGGCGGCCGACCTGGCACTCGATGTCGGCGTCGAGATCACCTGGGGCGGCTGGTTCCTGGCGGCCCTGGCGCCGGGCCTCGTGTCGCTGATCGTCATTCCGCTCTTTGTCTATGTCGTCTATCCGCCCGAGATCAAATCGACGCCGCAAGCCGCCCAGATGGCGCACGACGCGCTCGACGAGATGGGGCCGGTCACAGCGGGCGAGAAAGTGACGCTGGGCGTGATGGGCCTGTTGCTGGTGCTCTGGATCTTCGGCTCCGGCATCGGCGTCGACGCGACCACGGCCGCGCTCACCGGGCTCGCGGTGCTGCTGCTCGCGGGCGTGCTCAGCTGGCAGGACATCCTCGCCGAGAAAGGGGCCTGGGACACCATCGTCTGGTTCGCGGCACTGGTGATGATGGCCACCCAGCTCAACAGGCTGGGCTTCATCGCCTGGTTCGGCGAGACGATGGGTGCTCAGGTCGCCGGCATGGAGTGGCACATGGCCTTCCTGATCCTGGCCCTGGTCTACTTCTACAGCCACTACCTCTTCGCCAGCCAGACCGCCCATATCAGCGCCATGTACGCGCCGTTCCTGGCGGTCGCGGTGGCGGTCGGCACGCCGCCGGCCCTGGCAGCCCTGGTCCTCGCCTTCTTCAGCAACCTCTTCTCGAGCCTCACCCACTACGCCAACGGCCCGGCCCCCGTCATCTTCGGCGCCGCCTACGTCTCCATGGGCGCCTGGTGGAGCATCGGCGCCGCCGTCAGCGTCCTCAACATCGTCATCTGGGTCGGCATCGGCTGGTTCTGGTGGGACCTGCTCGGGTTGATGGGGTGAAGAGCCCGGAGAAAGAGGGGCTGCAAGAGGAAAGGAGTGGCGGGGAGGCTCGCCTCCCCGCCGGCCCCACCGGGATTTTGAGGTGGTGATGGCGGAGACGACGGGGCAGACGGCCGAAAAAAGGCGTGCGCCTCATCTCGTAGGAATATTAGCCGATACTGGCCTTTCGGTCAAGCCGGCGCTCGGGTTCGAACGGCAGCATTGGCGCGGCGATGTGTGATAGGCGGGTTCTTCTGGAAGGCTGATTCAGCGTCGTCGCGCAACACTTTGATTTGTAGACGCTTGATGGTGGCGCCTGCGGCAAGCTGTCAGCTCGGGTTCGATCCCGGCAGGTCGGGTTCATTCGTCGAAAACTCGGGTTCGTTCGTCGGTTCGCCGGGTTCGTTCGTCGCCCGAAGGGCCTTTCTTGGGTTCGTTTTGCCGGAATTGAACGGTATATGCTACATAAGCATTGCTAATGAGTCGCTATATGCGACAATTCTCGGGTTCAGTTGCATATAGCGCAACAGTCTCGGGTTTTTGTTGCGCTATATGCAATTCCGCTCGGGTTCTGTTGCACGCGATGCAACACAATCGGTGCCAAACGCGATATGCCATAAGCGTTTGTTATGGTTCGCCGTGCCGATGCTGAAGTCCGCTCTGCGCCTGTGGCCGACGGATGCGCCAAATGTTAAGAAAGGGGCGTGGAAGAGGGGGCGTGTCTCGTTACGCCCTCGGCCGGGATTGACCGTCAATGTCTGAAGTGCCGGTACGCTATCGCATCAACCTCTTCTGGTCGGCCGAGGACGCATGCTGCGTTGCGGATGTCCCGGACCTTCGCTTCTGCTCGGCCTTTAGCGCCAGCCCCGAGGCGGCCGCTCGCGAGGTCAATGTGGCGATGCAGGCATGGGCTCGCGAGCGCGCGCGATAGCGGCGACCCGTTCCCGGAGCCCCGCTACCGCCCGGCCATCTACGCGGCGCCGGCAGTGGCGTGAGGGTGGAAAGGTTAAGAAAGGACGTGTCCCCTTTCGCCGCGAAGCCGAGGTGTCCCCTGAGGCCTACTGGGGATCGAGCGTAGGAGGTTGTCCTTCGGCTGCCATGGTCACGACGAGGACCTTGCTGGGCCCATCGGCGACGTTGAACGCCTGCATGTTACGGTTCTGGGGCTCGACATAGGCCTGACCTGGCAACATGCGGTAGGGATCGGCGCCATCCACGCGCATCTCGAGTTCGCCCTCTAGCATATAGACCACGATGGGAACCGGGTGCTGGTGAAGCGGGGTCTGCCCATCCTTCTCAAAGGTGCCGATCTCGACGAAGATCTCGGATGTGCCTGCGGGATAGGTAATCGGGTCGTTGACGATGTTGGTCGTGGTCCGCGTGAGCTCGTCCCAGGTCACGCCTGCCAACTCAGAAGCCTCGTCAGCGAGAGCAGCATCGTGCGCGGTCAGCCCAAGAATTGCCGCTGCAGCTAGAGTTGCAGTCCTGTTCATCCTGATTCCCCTTCGTGATCTGCTTGCCACGAGGCCATCATGCGCTTGGTGCCGCCGAAAACATCTCCCAAACCTTATAGAAACGCGGCGCTGCTGTTTCGCCTTTCGCGGGATCGAGAAGGTCCAATCAGCCGGGCGGTGCGCCGGCATGGTGGGCGAGCCACATCGGATGCCGCAGAACGGCGGCGACGAGTTCGGGCTGGCTGCGACAGTCGAGCTTCGAGAAGACGGACTTCAATTGCTGACGCGCCGTACCTTCCGTCACCCCGCGCCGGCGCGCAACGGCCTGCAAGCTGTTGCCATCGACGAGGCCGGTCACCAACTCGGCTTCGGCCCTGGTCAGGTTCAAGAGATGCATTATGAAACCGGGATCCGTTTGGTCGTGTAGATCAGGGTCCATGATGAAAATCGCGCCCGGCTCCACGCCGCCAAAATGGGCGCCCGATCCATCGCCGAGCGAAGTGATCCAAAGGCTGAGCGGGCGCCGCCCATCCCGTTGAAGCTGCATGCCGCGAGCAGCTTTTGTCCGAAATCACGAGTCCAACAGCCCGGCGGAGGTGACGGTTGGACAAATCATCTCCAGCATACAGCATTGTGTGTCGCAGCGAAATCCCACGCCGCTGATCGGCCAAACTTGTCGCCGCGCGGTTGCTGAAAAGCAGCCGAAGTTGTGCATCTACGAGGACAACAGAAAATGGCAAACTATCGATAATTTCTTTCAACATATCGGCTGCAGCGAACGATCCGCTCAGGAGATGTTGTATACGCATTGCCCGAGCGAAATGCGGCACGAGCGAGCCAAAGCGCCTCTTGTCGATTTCATTGTATGATCTGTTCTCCGGCGATCGGAGGACCGCCAGGCTTGCGCCGACCGGTCCGTTCACATCACAATGCACACCCATACGAAACTCAATTCCGTGCGGTTGCATCAATCTCATATAAAAAACAGACGAATGTATTTCCTCAGTACTGTTGATCGCTCGACAATGCTCGACACGATTAGTCTTGTGATACATCATTGGAGCCATTGGATCATAACGCGCAACCGCCGCCCACTCGATCGTCGCCCAATGCTCAATGTTGTAGTAGCTGTTAAAGACGACCTCGAAATTCGTGCGATCGTGCATTGTCAGAATGGCAAATTCGGAACGGAACTGCCGGGCAAGATCCTCTAGGATGCCATCCCAGAGAATGGGTGAGACGGCCGCATCGTACATTCGTCCGACGAACGACATCAATTCGCGCCCAGGTCGAGACCCACCTCCGGCCATCGCCGTGTCTCCCCGAAACGTTCTTTCAAGTTGGCGTGTACAGATGACGTGGGAGGATATCACGAGTCTTACCGAAGAGCCAAAAGCCACGAAATTCAGGGCCAAGAGCTCATTTGGAGGGCTTCGAGGGACACCTTCCCTTTTAACCATCATTGCTGCCACAACCTGCCTCCGCTCGCATCCCCGCCAAAATGCGGAGGGGGCCGTGGGGGAACTCAGCTGGACGCCTCCGGAAACCTCGCTCATTCGGCTGTGATCGGCTAGTTTTGGGCTGTCGAGCGAGGGAGGCGGCAATGCCGAGGCAGGCGGGGTTCTGGAGTGTCGAGGATCGACTTCGCGAGCTGTCGGCTCAGGGCGATCCTTTGGAGAAGCTCCTGGAGATCGTCGATTTCGAGCTGTTCCGGCGGTACTGAATGAAGCTGTTGGCAGCATGGACCGGCCGCGGGGCGGTCGGCCACCGTTCGACGCCGTCTTGAAGTTCAAGATGCTGTATCTGCAGGCGCAGCACGGTTTGAGCTTCGAGGCGACCGAGCATCTGGTGCGCGATCGCCTATCCTGGATGAGGTTCTGTGGTCTGACGATCGCCGATCCGGTGCCGGATGCGAACACGCTCTGGGACTTCCGCGAGGCGCTGATCCGGGCCGATGCCCTGGACCAGTTGTTTGCCCGCCTCGACCAGGCGATCAAGGATGCCGGCTATTTGCCGATGTCCGGCCAGATCGTCGATGCGAGCCTGGTGGCGGCACCTCGGCAACGCAACACCGACGAGGAGAAGGCGGCGATCAAGGCGGGCAAGAAGGCGGCCGAGATCTGGTCGGACAAGCCGGCCAAGGCGGCGCAGAAGGACACCGACGCGCGTTGGACGTTGAAGACGAGCAAAGGCAAGGTCGAGGCCGACGGCACCATCAAGCGCGACCTCGCGATCCCCGCCTTCGGCTACAAGTCCCACATCGGCATCGACAAGCGGCACGGTTTCATTCGCCGCCAGAAGGTCACCGACGCCGCCGCCCATGATGGTGCCCGGCTGCGCGAGGGGCTGATCGATCCCAGCAATACCGCATCGGATGTGTGGGCAGATACGGCCTACCGCTCGAAGGCGAACGAGGAGTTCCTGAGCGACCGCGGCAAGACGCAGCCAGATCCACCGGCGAAAGCCCACCGGCAAGCCGATGCCGAAGCGAACCGCCCGCGCCAATGCCAGGAAATCCGCGGTGCGGGCGAAAGTCGAGCACGTCTTCGCGCAGCAGAAGGACCGCATGAAGCTCACCATCCGCAGCATCGGCATCAAGCGCGCCGAGGCGACCATCATCATGGCCAACATCGCCTACAATCTCGGCCGATGGCGATGGTGGGAGGGGCGAACCGCGTCCGCTTGACGGCAAAGAGCCAGATCTATCGGCACATCGGCCCGAATCCACCTCCATAAAAGCATGATCCGCTCCCGAAACCGCGCCATCAACGTCAGAGCTCGGTCAAAGACCGGAAATCAGCCGATTCCCGGAGGTGTCCAGTTCCCCCGCCCTCTTCCCTTCCCGCTCTCCCGGTGCGGCGTATCGCCGGGCAATCGGGCCTTGCTCGTGGGTGTGATGCGCCGCATCCTGTGGGTGTGGGTGTCGAGAAACGGGGAGCTTGGAGGAGCGCTGACAGATGCACGTCGTCGAGACTGATTTGGCCATTATTGGTGGCGGTGGCGCCGGCTTGCGGGCGGCGATCGCGGCGGCCGAGTCCGACCCGGGTCTGCGCATTGCGCTGGTTTCCAAGGTGGTGCCGATGCGCAGCCACACGGTGGCGGCGGAGGGTGGCTCGGCCGGCGTGATCACCGACCAGGACAGCCTCGACCTGCATTTCAAGGACACGGTGTCGGGCGGCGACTGGCTCTGTGATCAGGACACGGTCGATTATTTCGTCAAGCACTGCACCGAGGAGATGGTGCAGCTCGAGCATTGGGGGTGTCCCTGGAGCCGCAAGGCGGATGGTGACACCAATGTGCGCAATTTCGGCGGCATGAGCACGGCGCGCACCTGGTTCGCGGCCGACAAGACCGGCTTCCACATGCTGCACACGCTGTTTCAGACCTCGCTCAAATATCCCTCGATCAAGCGCTTCGACGAGTATTTCGCGGTCGACCTCGTGGTCGAGGACGGGCGCTGCCAGGGGCTGGTGGCGATCGAGATCGCGACCGGTGAGTTCGTGCTGATCCGGGCCGGGGCGGTGATCATGGCGACCGGTGGTGCGGGGCGGGTCTTTCGCCAGAACACCAATGCCGGCACGGTCACGGGCGACGGCATGGGCATGGCGTATCGGCACGGCGCGGCGCTGCGCGACATGGAGTTCGTGCAGTACCACCCGACGGCGCTGCCCGGCAGCGGCATCCTGATCACCGAGGGCTGTCGTGGCGAGGGCGGCTATCTGGTGAACAAGGACGGCTACCGCTATTTGCAGGATTATGCGCTGGGGCCGGTGGTGAGCGAGCCCACGCCCAAGACGATGGAGCTGGGCCCGCGCGATCGGCTGAGCCAGGCCTTCTGGCACGAGGAGCGCGCGGGGCGGACGGTGGAGACGCCGTTGGGCCCGGCGGTGCATCTCGAGCTGATGCATCTGGGCCGCGCCAAGCTGCACGAGCGGCTGCCGATGATCTACGAGCTGGCCGAGACGTTCCTGGGCGTCGATCCGGCCGAAGCGCCGATCCCGGTCTGTCCTGCCGTGCACTACACCATGGGCGGCATCGGGGCCGACGCCCACACCGTGACGACGCTGCCCGGCCTCTATGCTGCTGGCGAGTGCTCCAGCGTCGGCATCCACGGCGCCAACCGGCTGGGCTCGAACTCGCTGGCCGAGCTTTGCGTGTTCGGGCGCGTCGCCGGCGAGCATGCCGCCCGCCATGCGCGCGAGGCCAAGGCGTCGGATGCGGGAGCGTTGACCAGGGAGGCGGAGGCGATCGAACGCCGTGCCATGGCCCTGCTGACGCGCGAGGACGGCAAGGATCGCCTGGCGACGATCCGCGATGAGATGGGCAAGACGATGGAGGAAGGTGTCGGCATCTTCCGCAGCGCGGATGGGATGCAGGCGACGTGTGACAAGATCGGTGAGCTCAAGGATCGCTACAAACGGGTGAAGCTCGACGACCGGACGCGGAGCTTCAACACCGAGTGGCTGACGGCGATCGAGCTGGGGCTGACGCTGGAGGTGGCGGAGGCGATGGCCTGGTCGGCGCTCAAGCGGGAAGAGTCCCGTGGAGCGCACAAGCGGCTGGATCAGTTCGGCGAGCGCGACGACAAGAAGTTCCTGCAGCACACGCTGGCCTACCACCAGGCCGACGGGCCGCCGAAGCTGGAGTACCAGCCGGTGAACATCACGCGCCTGCCGCCGGCCGAGCGGGTCTACGGGGGTGCGGCCAAGAAGGCGGCGGCGGCAGCGCAGGGAGCCGAGGCATGAGCGACGGCGGGCGGGAAATCGAGATCGAGGTCTTGCGCTACCATCCGGAGCACGACAAGGAGCCGCGCTACCAGACGTTCAAGGTGCCCTTTGCCCACGACACCTCGGTGCTGCAGGGGCTGCAATACATCAAGGACCACCTGGACGGCTCGCTGACCTTTCGCTGGTCGTGCCGGATGGCGATCTGCGGCAGTTGCGGCAAGATGGTCAACGGCGAGCCCAAGCTCTCCTGCCACACCTTCCTGCGCGACTACTATCCCGGCAAGCTCAGGGTCGAGCCCCTGTCGCATTTTCCGATCGTGCGCGACCTGGCGGTCGACCAGACGGACTTCCTGGAGAAGCTCGAATCGATCAAGCCCTACATCATCCGCGAGGAGGAGAAGCCGGTCAGCGAGGGCGTCTACCGGCAGAGCCCCAAGGAGCTGGCCCAGTACCAGCAGTTCAGCCAGTGCATCAATTGCATGCTCTGCTACGCCGCCTGCCCGCAATACGGCCTCAACGACGAGTTCTACGGGCCGGGCATCCTGGCGCTGCTGCATCGCTACAACGCCGATTCGCGCGACCAGGGCAAGGATCAGCGCATGCCGATCGTCAATGCCGAGGAGGGTGTCTGGAGCTGCACGCTGGTGGGCTACTGCTCGGAGGTCTGCCCCAAGGGCGTCGACCCGGCGGCGGCGGTGAACCGCAACAAGGTCAACAGCACCATGGACTACTTCCTCCGCTTCCTTTCGCCCCGGGGAGCCGAGTGATGGCGGCGCGCAACACCTATGTCCGGCCCATGGCGGGCTGGTACCGGCGCAATCCGCGCTTTGCCAAGTATCTGCTGCGCGAGGGCACCGCCGTCTTCCTGGCGATTTATGCCGTGATCTTGATGTGGGGCCTCTGGGCGCTCGGTGGCGGGCCCGAGAGCTACCAGGGCTGGCTGTCGTTTCTCCAGAGCCCGCTCTCGATCCTGCTGCACCTCCTGATCCTGGTGGCCGCCTGCTTTCATACCTACACGTGGTTCGAGGTGGCGCCCAAGGCGGCGCCGCCCATCGATCTCGGCGGCAAGCGGGTGCCGGATCAGGTCATCGTCGGTGGCGGGCTCGCGACCTTCGCGGTGGTCAGCCTGATCATTCTGTTCATCGCCTGGTGAGGACGGCCATGCCGAAACGCTCCAACGAGCCGATTTTCTGGTCCCTGTTCGGTGCCGGCGGCGTGGTTTCCGCCATGGTGATCCCGGCGCTCGTGGTGATCACCGGCCTTGCCTGGCCGCTGGGCCTGATGTCGGAAGGTGCGCTGGATTATCCGCGGATGAGCCAGCTCGCCGGCGGCTTCATCGGTGGCCTGGCACTGTTCGTCGTGATCTCGCTCACGCTCTGGCATGCCGCGCACCGCATCTTCCACAGCCTGCACGATTTCGGCGTGCATCGCGGGCTCGGGGTCTGGAAGGTGGTCTGCTACGGCGCCGCGTTCCTGGGCACGGTCTGGACGTTCGTGCTGGTGGTGCGTCTCTGGTTCGGGTGAGCCTAGCTACAGGTCGGCCCGTCCAGGGTTGCCCTTGTCCTCGAGCAACGCGTCGCCCGGCGTGGCGACGCCGGCTCACCGCGAGGCCAGCGAGGCCGGCTCCTGACCGGCGATCTCCAAGAGCAGCTTCTGGCGCACGGCATCCTGGAAACTGAGCTGGTCGTCGACCGTGACGACGAAGCTGCCGGGGCCGCCGATGACCTCGCTCGCGAAGTAGGCTTCGAGGTCCATGGCGCGCGGCCGGCCGGAGCAGTCCGCCGAGCGGCAGAGGATGGCGAGGCCATTGATGGTGATGTCGGCCATCAGCGCATTTTGCCGGGCCAGCGACAGCGGCTGCCCGCCGAAATTGCCGCTGTCAGCCGAGATGTCGATGACGCGGCGATGGCCGTTGATGGCATTGCTCTCGATCAGCTCCTGGCTGTAGGCGATGGCGTTGCTGATCGAGTTCCAGCCGATCGCCTGGCGGGGTGCGGTGCGGAGCGCCGCGGCGAAGGCTTCGGCGCTTTCGGGACCGTCGATGATCGTCCAGGGCACGATGACGTGCTGCGAGTTGGCGCCGCCCCACTCGACATAGGTGACGGCGATCTGGCCGTCGAAGCCCTCGACGATGGCGTCCAGGATCTCGGGCGACGTGATCGCGCTGGCATAGCCGTCGCGCTGCAGCGCCATCTCCGTCGCATCGATCGAGCCGGAGCCGTCCGCCGCGAGAACGAGCTCGACGTCGACCGCGACGGGCTCCTGCGCTGCAGCGGGAATGCTGGCTGCCGCGGCGGCCAAGCCGAGGAGCAGAGCAGCGCCAAGCGCCAGACGATCGCTAGCCTGTCGTTTCATTGTGGGTTCCTGTTCCAGGTTGGCGCCACGAGCTTCGGGCACTTGCTATCGCACCAGGCGCCAGCGACGAGCGCTTGCGCCCCTCGTCAGGGAGATAGCGCGCCCAGGTCAGGGGTCACGCGCTCGTCGACTTTCTGGTCAAATCCTAAGCCGCTGGCCCATCCTGCGGGACGCCCGTTGTGGCACACGCTGACTTTAGTCGTGCCTCGCGATACGACGCGACGGTACGCCTTCATAACGAGAGAAAAGGTCAGCCGCCTCTACCGTCATCTGCCGGAACGAGGCCAAGCGCGGATCTGGAGCCGAAGGCGGCGCGCGGACGGTAGACATACTCCCGGACGCCGGTAAAGTGCCGAAGCAGCGAGGAAAAGCGCAGGTCGACATGCATCGCAAATGCAATCCAGCTCAGAGCCCCAGGCCGTCTACGCGCGGCCATGTAGTGCATAACTCATGAGTTATGCGCCACGAGCCTTTAGTAGCCATTAAGTCATAAAACTTGAGATGAACGTGTCGCCCTCCTTGTATTCATTTCTTCTGTACATGATAGGCATTAAAATCCGTCGTTCGCTCATCATGCCACCGTGACCTCAGCCAATTCTTCCACCAAGAGGAGTTACGTGACGGTGCCTATGCAACCGCTTGGCAACTTCAAAATCTGAGGACGAACAATTGAATCTCGAATCGATAAAGATCGAAAAATTCAAGCGCATTGACTTCATCGATTTAAATCTTGCTAACCTTAATATTCTTGTAGGGGCTAACGGCAGCGGAAAGTCGTCCATACTTCAAGCGCTGCATCTAGCGTCGTGCCTGATGCGTCAGGCGGACCGGATACGAACGAACGCGACAACAATGGTTCGTGTGAGCGACCTAGATTATTTGCCGTCGGACGAATACTCGCGGCTAGGTCATGGAGCGCCCTGGGGTAACCGTGCGGACAGTCCTTGCTCCACGGTTGTTTTCAATTTCCGAAATGATGAAGACGCGAAATTCAGGGCTGAGCTAGAAATGCGCTCGGCCCGAAACGCTGGGATCTCGGTGCGGGGGGAGCTTCCCGAAGAAGTGAGAACGCAGTTTCGCGGCGGAGAGACTTTCTTCAGTGGTTTCTATCCCAGGAATATCAGGTATTCCGAACGTCGAGCAGAAAAATTCAAAGCGGGTCGTGCTGAAGGCCTGCTCGTTCGGAGACTCCAATGTCTACCTCCGGAACGCGCTCGACCTCCTGCCGCAGCAAGATTTGCATCGTATCGAAACTTGGCTCGAGCCACTTATGGGGCCGATCAAGCTGAAGGTGAGCTTCGATGAGGCAACGGACTTTAACATTCAAGCTGAAGCCGAGGTCGATAATCTCTCGATGCCACTCGAGTTGCTCGGTACTGGATACCTCCAGCTGATACAAATCTTTTGCTACGTCCTTCTATTCAAGCCGAAACATCCTGCTGGTCGATGAGCCGGACATCCATCTACACCCAAGCGTTCAGGAAAAATTGGCCCATAACCTTAGTCAAATAGCCCGGGCGGAAGGAATAAAGATCATCTTGAGCACGCATTCTCCTTTCATAGTGCGTGGTGCTCCGGCGGACAGCAATGTTGTCTGGTTGACAGATGGTCAACAAATGACGGACGACCGCGCTGTGGTCGAACTTGCTCTAGGTTGGGGTGCATTCGGGAAAAAGGTCATCGTGGTCAGTGAAGACGCAAAGAACGACCTGCTGAAGAAGCTCATCCGCCAGTGGCCAGAGATTGAGCGCGCGGTGACTGCCCTCCCGGGGCGAGGCTACAAACACCTTTTGACCAAGGAGGAGGCCCAGGAGCTCAGAGGGTCTCTCGGCAACAAGTTTAAGTTGCTGGTACATCGGGATCGAATTCGCTCACCGACGACGAGGTCGCCGAACTGACGGAATCCTACGCCAGTGATGGCATTCGTCTTTGGCTGACCGACCAATCCGACATCGAGTCGGAGTTCTGCGACCCGGGCTTCCTATCCGCGCTGACTGCAGAGCCGATACATACTTGCGAGAGCTGGATTCTGCAGATCCTGAACCAGAACCAAGCGCCAATAAACGAACAATTCGCTAGACAGCGTGCTGCGCACAACTCGGAGCTGCATAAGCGGGTGGCAGTCCCACAAACGATGACGTGTGGGCTGCATTCCAACAACGCCCACTCAAGGGGGCTAAGGGGAAATTCGTCTTCAATCAGTTGAGAAACAGAGTTCCGGCGAACGCTTTCGCGGACGCCAAGATTGAAGCCCTCCTCGACTATCCCGAACGAGCGGCGAGTCTAAAAGCTAACCTTGAGGATCTACTTGCTTAGCGCCTGCGCGGAAGCCGCTCAAAATGATGCTACAGCAGCATGAAAATCAATACTGACAAGGACGCCTATTGGTTCTGCGACGAGGCGGACGCTATCACCCAGTATGACCAGCCGTCAGATCATGGCTACTACGTAATCAGCCTCTTCTGGCAGTTCAAAGTGCGCTTTCCGCACAAGCTTGATCCTCGCACCGTGATCTGAAAGCGCGCCGGCCTAATGTGTCCACTTAATCCTTGAGTGACAAATCGCTGGACTGTCTCCCAAGGCCTTCGGCCCTGGTTGCGGTAGCCGAGATGGGGCCGTTCGCGGTTGTAGTGTGAGAGCCAGGCGTCGAGGTCGGCCTGCAGGGCCTCGACCGTGTCGTAGAACGTCTCGCGCATCTTGGGCTTGAAGAATTCCTCGAGCACAGTGCCGTTGAAGCGCTCGACGAAGCCGTTCGTCTTCGGCGAGCCGACCTTGGTCTTGCGGTGCTCGATGTCGTTGAGGGCGAGATAGAGCTCGTAAGGGTGCCGCTCGGTGCCGCAGAACTCGCGGCCGTTATCGGTGAGCACGGCTTTGATCGGTAGGTCGAGCTCCTGGTAGAACGGCAGGACGTCGTTGTGCAGCACGGCGACCGCCGCCTCGGGCTGCTTGGAGACGTGCAGGAAGCCGAAGGCGTAGGAGCCGTAGGTGTCGACGACGGCGTGCAGGTAGACCCGTCCCAGCCCCTTGAGCGTGCCGACCATGAACGTGTCGGCCGAGAGCAGCTCGCCCGGCCGGCTGCTCTCGATATGCCGTTCCTTGAAGCAGGGGTTGAGCTTTTCCAGGAACCTGACCTGCTCGTCGTCAGCTCGATCACCTGGTCGGCATGGCTCTTCTCCAAGGCCAGCCAGCGCTGCCCGCGGGTGCCCAGCTCCTTGTCGTTGAGGATCTTCTGGATCGTGATCGCCGACACCCGCCGGCCCTCCAGCGCCAGGAGCGCCTCGTACTTGTTGCAACCGTAGGCCGGGTGCGCGAGCGCCAGCTCGACGATCCGCTCGACCACCTCCGGCGGCGTTGTCTGCGGGTGGCTCTTGTGAACGGGCGGCAGGTCCTTGAGCCCTTCCAACCCCTGCAGCTCGAACCGCCGCTTCCAGTCGTAGAAGCTGGTCCGGTCCATGCCGCCGCGCCGGCAGGCCTCACTCACATTGCCCAGCCGCTCGGCCAGCTCCAAAACCGTCATCCGCCGATGCGCCAGCTTCGTCCCGGCGTCCTTCGCGGTAACCCGCGCCGTCGATGTCTTCGCCATCTTCGTTCCTCCTTGAGCGCAGTCTGGAACCATCCAGATCGCAAGACAAGAAGGTTAAGTGGACACCTAATGCGCCACCGCCGCGGCCGCGGCCTCGTCGATCAGCCGACCGGTGCGGAAGCGGTCGAGCGTGAATGGCGCATTGATCGGGTGCGGTTCGCCGGTCGCCAGAGTGTGGGCGAAGGTGTGGGCAGAGCCGGGTGTGGCCTTGAAGCCGCCGGTGCCCCAGCCGCAATTGACGTAGAGGCCGTCGACCGGCGTCTTGCCGATGATCGGGCTGCGGTCGGGGGTGACGTCGACGATGCCGCCCCATTGGCGCAGCATGCACAGGCGCGAGAACATCGGGAACAGCTCGAGGATGGCTTCGAGCGTGTGCTCGAGGATCTGGATGCCGCCGCGCTGGCTGTAGCTGACATACTGGTCGGTGCCGGCGCCGATGACGAGCTCGCCCTTGTCGGACTGGCTGATATAGGCGTGGACGGTGTTCGACATGACGACGCAGGGGAAGACCGGCTTGATCGGCTCGGAGACCAGGGCCTGGAGCGGCACCGATTCCAGCGGCATGCGCACGTCCGCCATGGCCATGACATGGCTGCTGTGGCCGGCGGCGACAACGCCCACGCGCTTGGCCCGGATGAAGCCCTTGGCCGTTTCGACGCCCACGACGCGGCCGGCCTCGCGGCGGATGCCGGTGACCGGGCAGTTCTGGATGATGTCGACGCCCATGGCGTCGGCGGCGCGGGCATAGCCCCAGGCCACGGCGTCGTGCCGGGCGGTGCCGCCGCGGCGCTGCAGGGCAGCACCCATCACCGGGTAGCGGGCGCCCTTGTCGATCGAGAGCGGCGGGCAGAAGGCCTTGGCCTCGGCCGGCGTCAGCCATTCATTGTCGATGCCGTTCAGGCGGTTCGAGTGGATGTGGCGCTTGAAGCTTTGGACGTCGTGGACATTGTGGGCCAGCATCATGACGCCGCGCTGGCTGAACATGACGTTGTAGTTGAGCTCTTGCGACAGCCCTTCCCAGAGCTTGACCGAGTGGTCGTAGAGCCTGGCACTCTCGTCGTAGAGGTAGTTCGAGCGGATGATCGTGGTGTTGCGGCCGGTATTGCCGCCGCCGAGCCAGCCCTTCTCGACCACGGCGACGTTGGTGAGCCCGTGCTCCTTGGCGAGGTAGTAGGCGGTGCCGAGCCCGTGCCCGCCGGCGCCGACGATGACGATGTCGTATTCGGGCTGCGGCTCGGGACTGCGCCAGGTCTCCGGCCAGCGTTGGTGGCCGGTGAGCGCGTTTCTGGCGAGCTGGAAGATCGAATTGCGTTGCATGGCGGACCCTGGCCTGAGGCTGCCGTCCGGGCGAGCTGCCGGGGCACCCTTCTCCACCTAAAGAATTGAGTACCGCACACTTTTGCGGGCGCGACCACTTTCTTCGTGGCCTTGCCGATATGTCCCTGGAACGTCGGCTATAGTTGCCGGCGCTGAACTGTGATAGGCCCTAGACAATAGGGTGGAAGGTGCGTTTCCGCACCAGCAAATGGTGACGGTGCATGCAGCTGACTGTCGCGGCGTCCAACGACCCCAAAGCCGGGGCCGAGGTCCTGGCCTTCCTGCTCGTCCCGGACTTCTCGATGATGTCGTTCGCCAGTGCCGTCGAACCGCTGCGAATCGCCAACCGCCTCTCCGGCCAGCCCCTCTATCGCTGGGTCGTGGTCTCCAAGGACGGCCAGCCGGTCAAGGGCAGCAACGGCATCGCGATTGCGGTCGACATGAGCATCGAGGAGGTAGCGGCGGCGCACGGCCAGTTGCCGACGATCGTCCTGGTCTCCGGCCTGCACGGCGAGCGCTACGCCGACAAGGAAGTGTTCGCCTGGCTGCGCCGCATGGACCGCCACGGTGCCACGATCGGGGCCCTTTGCACCGGCGCGCACATCCTGGCCAAGGCCGGGCTAATCACCGACCACCGCTGCACCATCCACTGGGAGAACCTGCCGGGCTTCGTCGAGGCCTTCCCCGACATCGACGTCGCGGCCGACCTCTACGAGATCGACCGCAACCGCTTCACCTGCTCGGGCGGCACGGCACCCTTGGACCTGATGCTGAGCCGCATCGCCGCGACGCATGGCGACGAGCTGGCGACCAAGGTTTCCGAGCAGTGCCTCCTGGACCGCATCCGCGGCCCGCATGACCGCCAGCGCATGCCGATCCGGATGCGCCTGGGTGTGCACCACCCCAAGCTGATCATGGCGATCGAGCTGATGGAGGCGAATATCGAGGACCCGCTGCCGCAGGAGCAGCTCGCCCACTATGTGGGCCTGTCGCGGCGCCAGCTCGAGCGCCTGTTCCGCCGGCATATGGGACGCACGCCGGCGCAGTACTACCTGGAGCTCCGGCTCGAGCGGGCGCGGCATCTGCTCTACCAGACCGACCTGCCGATCATGAACATCGCCTGCGCCTGCGGCTTCGTCTCGGCGTCGCATTTCTCCACCTGCTACCGGCAGATGTTCGGCAAGACGCCCAGGGCGGAACGCTCCGAAGCGGCTTGAGAAACGAGCATCTGCAGCTACCATTGCCAAAGCACGGATTTGCTACGGCCAGCCAACGCCTGGGCACGACCAGCGCGTCGACCTCCGAACCGAGTCCAAGAACGACAGACGATCGGATAGAGCTTCGTGAGGCGGCGCCGTCGATGACCTACAAGCCCTTTGGCGTGCTCAGGACCGTCCTGGCGCTCCTCGTCATTGCCCAGCATCTCGACCATGTGGGGCCGGTTGGCATGGGCTGGCACAGCTGGGCCAGCGGCACGATCGCCGTCATGGTGTTCTTCTGCCTCTCCGGCTACGTCATCACCGAAGCTGCCGAGCGGTTCTATCAGCGGCGCCCGATCCAGTTTGCGCTCAATCGGGGGCTGCGGATCATGCCGCAATACCTCCTGTCGCTGGCCCTGTCGGTGGGCGCGATCGCGCTCGTGCTCTATCTGCAGCCATGGTCGATACCCAACAGCCTGGTCGAATACGCCGGCGCCACGCTCCTGGCGCCGGACGTCATCCTGCTCAATGTCTTCATGGTCATTCCGGGCATCGGCAAGGATGCGCCGACCCACATTCCCTATGTCTGGGCGCTGCGTGCCGAGGTGATCTTCTATGCGATGCTCATGCTGGTCATTTGGGCATCGATCTATCGGCGGCGCCTTGCCTACGCCGGACTGACCGTGAGCGCGGCATTCCTGTTCGTGTCGTCGCTGCTCGGGCTGGGCCAGGAGATCTTCCAGTATGTGCCGTTCTTCGCAATGGGCGTGATCGCCTATTTCGCGTTCGAGCGGCGCTCACGGGTGCTCCTTGCCGCACTGGCCGCTCTTTTCGCGCTCTCGGTCTGGACCTGCGTCAGGGTCAGCATACCGGCCAGCTTTGCGACCACGAGCTTCTCCGCAAGTCAGTCGATCTTTCACCCCGTGTTGTTCATTCTGCTCATCGCGGCGTTCTTCTTGCTCGTGAATGTGCGGATACCAAGCGGCCTGGCGAAGATCGATCGCGCCATCGGCGATCTCTCCTATCCACTTTATCTCCAGCAGCATGCGGTCATCCTGCTCGGCATGACCTTCCTGCCGCCGTCCTATTGGACCGTGGCGACCGTTCTCGTGCTGACCTTGGTGGTGGCGTTCGGCAGCGACATGGCGGTCGAGATCCCGCTGCGCTCGCTCCGAGATCGCATCCGCGGCCGCCAATTGACCGCTAGCTGATGACCGCTGGCTGATCGCGGCCGTTCCCAGGCTGCGGCGGGGTTGCCCAACTCACCGTACGAGATCGTAGTGGAAGACCTTCGAGATGATGCGCCATTCGCCGTCGACCTCGATCAGGGTCAACAGGTCGGTGAAGTAGCGGTCGGCGATGGCGCAGTTGAGGCGCACCGCGGCGGTCTTGGGACCGGCCATGGCGATCGAGACGATGCGATCCTGGCGCGGCTGGTTGCTGGCGGCCGGCGCCGGGCGCTTGTCGACCACGGGGAAATATTCGTCCATGCCCATTTCGACCAGCTCGTCGCCGGTGGCGGTGACGTAGCGGGCGTTGGGGTGGAAGACCCGCCGCAGCCGCTCGGTGTCGCTGTGGTAGAGCCCGTCGAAATAGAGCTGCAGGGTTTCAGCGATGGCGGCGAAGGCGGTGCTCATGGACTGGTGCTCCTGGTTGGCGGGCGGCGGGACGGGGCTTCGACCCATGGTCTCCCACCTGCGCCCGGCAATCCAGTGGCTTCTTTGCGAGCGCTATCCTCCCGTGGCCGCGGCGGCGATCGCGCCCTGGATGGTGTCGAGCTCGGCCGCGAGCAGCTTGAGCGGTTCGCCCCCATCGGCATAGGGCGCGAAGACGAAGGAGGCTTCCTTGTAGGAGAGCGTCGCCGTGCCGTCCGCGTTCTCGGTGATGTAGAACCGCAAGGGCGCCTCGTAGCCGGCGGCGATGCTGGCTTCCAGCATGCGCACGGCGAATTGCGGCGCATAGGCCTGGACCACCATGTTGCCGGGTATCGTCTGGCCGATGTTCTTGGCACCTACCGTGGCGCTGGCGGCGGAGAGCTTGTTGAGCGGGCTCGAGGCAATCGCGGCGTCGAGGCTCTCGACCAGCTCCGGGTAGGTGTGGGACGAGGGATGAATCTCCCAGCCCTCGATCGCCGCGGGCAAGGGATCGGAGCCGGCAGTGAACGGGACGGCAACGGCGAGGCAAAAGCCGGCGGCGAGACAAATTGCGGCGACGCAGGGGTTCGGCAAACGCATGGCGCACTCCAGGTGGCGGATGAATACGTTCGGATAACCGCAACAGCCGCTGGCGGCGAGCCCACGGCCGTTCACACCCACGCGAGTTGCCGGCGGCCGGTCGCGCGCAGCAGGCAATGGGTGGCTTTTTCGGCACCGTCGGGCGGCGCTCATCCCGCTTCGGCGCCTAGCGACTCCAGCCGCAATCGGGCTATGGTAGGATGGCCTCGGGGAGCGAACGGGATTTGGCAATGCGTGCATCTTTTCTCACTGCCGCCATCATGCTCGGCCTTGCCGTCGCCTCGGCGCCGGCGTCGGGCCAGGTGGCCGACAGCAGTGCCTGCCCGGATGTGGGCGAGGTGCCGCTCGACGAGCTGCTGCGCTGCCAGGCCGGCCAGCAGGCGGCACGGATCGATGCCCTCCTGCCGGACGAGGCCGGCGGGCTCTCCGCCCAGGAACGCCAGAGCCTGGTTCTCGCCTGCGCCAACGCCGCACTTCTGGGTGACACGGCGCGGCAGCGTTGCGAGGCGCGCCATTTGTCCCTGCTCGCCACGGTGGCGCGCCCCGACGGACTCGACGCGCTGAGCGCGCGCGAGCGCCTCGACCTCGATGCCGCGTGCGCGGACGCCAGCGAGCAGGGGCCCGCCGAGCTTCGCCTCTGCCAGGCGCGCCGCCTGGCAGAGATCCGTCCGCAACCGGCGCCGCAAGAGCTGCCAGCGGAGCCGGCGCCGGCCGGCATTGCCGCACCGCTGGAGGGGGCGCCGCCGGGCCCCGCACCCGAGCCGCTGGCGGCGACGCAGCTGACGGCTGCCGAGGTAACCGAGCTTCAGGCGCTGCTCGCCGAAGCCGGGTATGATCCCGGACCGGTCGACGGTCTCTTCGGTCCGTCGACCGCCCGCGCCATCGAGCGCTACGAGCGGCGCGCGGGTCGTCCGGCGACCGGCTTGGCCACGGCCGAGCTGTTGGCGGCGCTGCGCGACGACGCGGTGCCGCCGCGGGTGGCCGAGCCTGCGGCACCGCAGCCTGCCGGCGATCCCATCCCACCGGATGCGGCGGAAGCTATCGTGGTCGAGGAGTTGGCCGCTCCGCCCGGGCCGGTTGCAGCCGAGGAAAATGCTCCCGAACCAGCGCCAGCCCAGTCGGCGCAGCCGGAGCCAAGCCCCGGGCCGGACGGACCGGCCGAGGCGGCCCCGGTGCCACAGGAGCCGGGCGAGCCGGTCGCGGTGCCACAGGAGCCGGGCGAGCCGGTCGCGGCGGAGCTGGAGGCGTCCGCGCCGGACGTCGGCGGCGCGGTCGACCACCCTGGGTCGGCCGAGCTCCCTGCCCCAGCGAAGGATGCGGTCTGGATGGTAGCCGCCGGGATGGACGCCACCGCGTTCGAGAACTGGGCGGGGCTGTCACGGGGCTCGGCGGTGGCAGTCGCCGAGGACCGGCTGTTGACCGACTGCCGGATCGTTGCGAACTTCAGCATGATCTACATCCTGCAGGACGAAAGCGTCGCGTCGGCCCGAATCGTGTCGAGCGAGCAGGACGCCGATCGGTGCGTCCTGGCGCCGACGGACAGGCTGCTGCCGAGCTTCGTCGACATTCGAAGCTACCGCGATCTCCGCATCGGCGAGCCCGTCTTCACGCTCGCCAATCCGTCGGGGATCGAGCGGGTCCTGGGCGAGGGCGAGATCTCCTCCCTGTGGACGATCAGGGGCGTGCCCTATGTCGAGACGACGGCGCCGGCAGCGCCCGACTCCACCGGCATTGGGCTATTCGACGCTCAAGGCCGGCTGATCGGCATCAAGATCCGCTCGACCGATATCACCGAGCAGCTCAACCTGGCGGTTGCCGCCGACAGCTTCGGCAGCGAGTGACGCGCCGTATCAGATGGCAGGCGGCAGGATCAGCACGACCATCCAGCCGGTGCCCTCGATGATGCCGGCGAGCACGCGCTTGCCGTCGCTCTTCAGTCGCACCACGTCGCCAGCGAGTGCTTCAACATCGCCGAGGCCAGGGCCGATCAAGCCGCTGTGAGGTGCGCGGTATTCGGACAACAACCCACATAGGCAGACAGAGATGCGTCGCTCAGTCTTGCATCAATCGTGCGGCAAACTCATGATCCAGAAAAGGCGACAGTTGAACAAAACGCCTTAGCTGGGGAGACAATGGATGGCGATTAAGCGTGTCTGGCACGGTTGGACCTTACGCGGGAATGCCGATGCCTATCAGCGGCTGCTGCACGAAACGGTATTTCCTGGCATCGAGGCCAAAGGGATTGACGGCTATCGTGGCATCGAGCTTTTGCGAGAAGACGGGGAGGACGAGGTGGCATTCGTCACCATCATGACCTTCGACGACCTGGAGAGCGTCATTCGTTTCCAGGGGCAGGACTATGCGCGCTGCTATGTGCCTGACGCCGCCCGCGCCCTGCTCAACCGCTTCGACGCGCGATCGGCGCACTACGAGGTGGTGGAAGTGCGGGCCGTGGCTTGAACGGGCGGGCGGACACGGCGCCTCAGGCGGCAGACGGCAACCGCAGCAGCACGAGCCAGCCGGTGCGGTCGATGACACCGCCGAGGATGCGCTCGCCGTCGATTTCCAGTCGCACCACGTCGCTGTCACTTTGCGCGGCTGCGGCCAGGACTTGCTCGACCACGGCATTGGTCGGCGCCGACTGGGAGATCTTGGCGTCGGGTGCGGCCAGCGCCTGCCGTCCGGCATCGGTTCGGAAATAGAGCACCGCAGCGCCGGCGGACGCGTTGGTGCTGTCGATCTCGGCTGCGAGGGTCGGATCGGTGGCGTCGATGGCGAGGCCGTCGGCGTCGACGACGAGCGCGCTGCCGCCGTCGATCGTCAGGTGCGCGAGCACGGCGTTGGTCAGCTGGTCGAGGGTGATGTCGCGGGAGGTGACAGCGAGCAGCGTGTCGTCCTGGTAGACCGGGTAGGATGCCGTCACCATCATGCCGGCGCCGACCAGGTCGAGATAGGGGGCGGTCCAGCCCACCTGGCGTGCCGCGACATCCGCCGCCTGGTAGAAGGGCGTCTCGGTCGGCATGCCGTTATTGACCGCTTCGTCGATCGGCACATAGGGGTAGATCATCATCGCCTCCTGGGCGGTGGTGACGTAGACCCAGGAGAAGGGGAAGCTCTCGTAGGCGGCGCGGAAGGTCGGCGCCAGCTGCTCGAAAAGGTCGAACTGGCGCAGCACCGCCTCGCCCGGCGTGTCGCCAGCGTAGCTGTAGAACGCCGGATAGGGCGCCTGGAACGCCGGCGGCTCGCCGAGGTCCGCGGGCCAGGTCCGAACGCCGGTGGTGTTCTGCAGGGTCTGGCTGTCCGCGAGCCAGCGCTCGGCGTCGACGGGCGCGGTGTCGCTTTGGGTGGCGAGCGAGACGGGCATAGGCGTGGCCGAGCGCGGAGGTGCTGTCGGCGACCGCTCCCAGCACGGCGTCGATGCGGTCCGCAGCGAGGCGAACCAGGGCGCTTTCCAGTGCTTGGTCGTGTATGGTGCCGGCATCGTCGGCATCGGCGAAGTGCGGCGCTACGAAGGCTCCTGCAAGTAGGAACAACGCCAGCAAGCGGTTCATTTTCAGCATGTTGCGCGTTCCACGACTCATTGGGGACGGGATTTGTGTTGAGCCCTTTGGGCCTTTGTGCACGTCAAAAAGCGAAATGGGCCGGCTTGAGCGGCAGCGGGTCATACTGGGCTCGGCGTTAGCTCACCGTCTGCAAGCCCTTTAGTGCCACCAGAGTGAGCAGCTTCAGCCATGTGCCGCAGGGGCGTTTTTCGCCGCGCTCCCATTGGCTGATCAGGCCGGTGGTGACGTTGAGGTAGCGGGCGAAGACGGCCCGGCTGGCGTTCTCGCGCTGGCGGACGGCACGTACTTGCTCGGGCGACAGGTCCTTGACAGGTGTGAGGCATCGCTAGTCGAAGGACTTCATCGTCCGCGCTGTCATCACGCCGGCGTCGGCGAGGCCCTGGGCGGTTTCGTGGACGGCGGCCAGCGCATCGTTGTTGAAGTGGCTCGGCATAGCTGGCGTCAGTCCATTGCTCTCGGGCCGCTGACCAGTCTCGTCACCCCGCGAGCAGCAGAGCTTGCTCCTTGCCGGTGGGATCCACCAGGACGAGGCGGCCGTTGTCGCTGGCCTTGAGCTGGGCGTTGGCGTCGAGCAGCTCGATGCCGTAGACGGTGCCGTCGGCTGCCATGTCGATGTTGATCTCGTCGGAGACGCGGATCGTTTCCACGGGCTCGCTCTTCTCGCGCAGCTTGATGTAGGCGATATTGTGTTTCGGATCGTAGGTCAGGCGCATTGAGTTGCTCCGGCTCAGAAGAACTTGACCAGGACAGTGATCACCAGCCAGCCGTCGTCTTCAAAGACTGCATAGGCTTCGATCTGCTTGGTTGAATAGACTTTACCACGCCACGTTTCGGCGAAGGGAAAGTTGCGACGAAAGCCGACGCGGCCGAGCTTCGCCGGAAAGCGCTCGCCGCCTTCGACCGTTTGGACCACTTCGTCTTCCGACGCGCCTCGCTCGGCAAGTCGGTCCCTGGCATGAGAATGCAAGCGGACGGTCATGTCAATTCGGCCCCTCTTCGGACACATCGCTCGACGGCCCTCGTGTGCTCCGTTCAACCTGTCCCGGTGGGTGCAGGCAGGCAGGCCTCCCTGCCCTTCCTCTTATCCTGGCGCCTCGCCTGCCGTGCCCACCACGGCGAGGCAGTCGCCGGCTTGGGTCAGGCCTGGGAAGTGGCGGGCGATGAGGAGGCCGTCGAGCTTGGCGTGGTATTCGGCGGGTGCGGTGCCGGTGCGGTCGAGGGGCCAGATGCGGGCGAGGGTCTGGCCTTTCTGGACGGTATCGCCGAGATCGAAGCAGAGCTCGAGGATGCCGTCGACCTCGGCGAAGGTGAAGCAGTCGTCGGAGGGCATGTCGAGGAAGCTGGTGGGGCCGGTTTCGGGCTCGCCTTCGAGGATTCCGATGTGCTTCATGAGGTTGGTGATGCCGCGCCGGGCGATGCGGACGCTGTTGGCCGTCGCGGTGCCGCCGCCCCTGAGCTCGGTGGTGACGAAGGTCTTGCCGGCTTCCTCGACGGCGGTGTCGAACATGCCGACGGCGTCGATCTCCAGCATCTTGACCGTGTAGGGGGCGTTGAAGGCGGCGACGGCGGCATCGCAGCGGGCTTCCTGGACCTTGTCGGGGAGGATGTGCGAGGCGGCGAAGGGGAGGAAGTCGAGGGTGCGGCCGCCGGAGTGGAAGTCGCAGACGAGGTCGGCCATGGGCAGCAGGCCGCGCATGATGAAGTCGGCGACCTTTTCGGAGAGCGAGCCGGTGGGCGAGCCCGGGAAGATGCGGTTCATGTTGCGGCCGTCGACGGGCGAGGTGCGCCTGGCGGCCTTGACGGCGGGATAGTTCATGAAGGGGAGCAGGATGACCCGGCCGTCGAGCTGCATGCCTTCGAGGCGCCGGGCGAGATCGAGGATGGCGAGCGGGCCCTCGTACTCGTCGCCGTGATTGCCGCCGGTGACCAGCAGCGTGGGGCCGAGGCCGTGCCTCGCCACGGTGATCGGGATCATCAGGTTGCCCCAGGCGCTGTCGTCGCGGCTCCAGGGCAGGCGGAGGAAGCCGTGCTGGACGCCTTCCGCGTCGAAGTCGACGGTGGGGTCGACGGGCGATGGTGGTCCGGACATGAGCGCTCTGGCCATGGGTTTCGACCGTCCTCAGGGCTTGACGAAGAGGTGGCGGGGGACGTCGGCCAGGATCTCCGGGCCGGTCTCGGCGATGGCGATACTCTCGGTGATCTCGAGGCCCCAGTCGTCCATCCAGAGCCCGGACATGAAGTGGAAGGTCATGCCGGTCTCGAGCACGGTCTCGTCGCCGGGGCGGAGGCTGGAGGTGCGCTCGCCCCAGTCAGGCGGGTAGCTGACGCCGATCGGGTAGCCGGTGCGGTTGGATTTCTCGATGCCGTGCTTGGCCAGCACTTTGAAGAAGGCGTTGGCGATGTCCTGGGTCTGGTTGCCGGTCTTGGCCCGCTCGAGCCCGGCATCCATGGCCTCGAGGACGGCCTGCTCGGCGTCGAGGATGTGCTGCGGCGGGTTGCCCAGGAAGACGGTGCGCGACAGCGGGCAGTGGTAGCGGTTATAGCAGCCGGCGATCTCGAAGAAGGTCCCCTCGCCTTTCTGCATCGGCTGGTCGTCCCAGGTGAGGTGCGGCGCGCCGGCGGCGGGGCCCGAGGGCAAGAGCGGGACGATCGCCGGGTAGTCGCCGCCGATGCCGTCGTCGAAGCGCAGGCCCGCCTCGTAGATGTCGGCGACGAGATCGCATTTGCGCAGGCCCGGCTCGGCCTTCTCGACGATCTTGGCGTGCATCCGCTCGACCAAGCGGGCGGCGTTGCGCATGTAGGCCAGCTCCTGGGCGGACTTGACCCCGCGCTGCCAGTTGACGAGCGCCGTCGCGTCCCTGAGCCCGGCGTTGGGCAGGCCCTGGACCAGGTGATGGTAGGCGGCGGCCGAGAAATAGTAGTTGTCCATTTCGACGCCGATCCTGAGCTTGCCCCAGCCGCGGTCGGTGAGGATCTGCGCCAGGAGCTGCATCGGGTGGCGGACGGTGCTCTGGACGTAGTGGTCCGGGTAGCCGATCAGCCGCTCGTCGGGCAGCCAGGATGTCCGGCGGGCGCCGTTGGCATCCTGGCCGCGGCCGTACCAGAGCGGCGTGTCGTCCATCGGCAGGACGACCATCTGGTGGACGTAGAACGACCAGCCGTCATAGCCGGTGAGCCAGTTCATGTTCGACGGGTCGGTGACCAGGAGGAGGTCGATGCCGGCCTCGGCCATGGCCGCCCGCGTCTTGGCGAGCCGCGGTGTCGAACTCCTCGCGGGTGAAGCGGTGGCGGGCATCGGTCATGGTGGTGGTCCTCGAAGAGGGGTCAGAGCGGCAGCACGTGGCCGGCGCCGGCGGCCTTGAGCCTGGCGTTGGCGAGGGTCGCGATCGCGGTATCTTGCAGGCCGGTACCGGTAAGGTCGGCCATGGTGATGGCGTTGGCGGTACGGCGGCCAGGGGCGGTGCCGAGGATGACCTGGCCGAGCTCGGTGAAGGGCTGGTCGGATGCCACGAGGCCCGCCTCGATGGCGTGGTGCAGCTCGCCCAGGCGGCGGGTCTGGGCGACGCTGTCGGCGACGTAGCGGTCGACGCGGGTGATGGCCCGGGGCTCCACCTCGTTCTTGTGCTCGGCGTCGGAGCCCATGGCGATGACGTGCTGGCCCCGCCGCAGCCAGTCGGCCATGAGGATCGGGCGTGGTCGACGGCGTCGTGGTGACGACGATGTCGGCGGTGGCGACGGCATCGGCGGCGTCGGCCATGGCCTCGACCGGGATGCCGAGCCGGTCGCTCAGGGCCGCGGCCTTCAGCTTCGCCTTGTCGGCGTCACGCGCCCAGATCGCGGCGCTGGTAATGGGCCGCACCAGCATCAGCGCCTCGAGCTGGAGGCCGGCCTGGACGCCGGCACCGAGGATCGCGGCTCGGGAAGCGTCGGGCCTGGCCAGATGGCGGGCGGTGACGGCCCCGGCGGCAGCGGTGCGGATGTCGGTCAGGTAGCCGTTGTCGAGCAGCACGGCTTCGATCAGACCGGTCCTGGAGCTGAACAGCGTCATCAGCCCGTTGACGCTGGCGAGGCCGAGCTTCGGGTTGTCGAAGAAGCCGGGGCTGATCTTGATGGCGAAGCTCTCGATGCCGGGCACATAGGCCGTCTTGACGTCGACCTCACCGTTATGCGCCTCGATGTCGAGGCGCAGGATCGGCGGCATGACGACGCCGCCCTCGGCCTGCCGCTTGAAGGCGGCCTCGATGCAGTCGACGACGGCCTTGTCGAGCGAGATCACCCGGCGCAGCTCGGTCTCGCTGACGATGGTGACCGTTGGGGCTTGGGCGGTCGGCATGGCGTGCTGGAGTCCTTGCTGCGGCGTGTCTCAGAGAAGTGCCCGGTCGAGGCGGTGGTCGAAGAGGCGGCCGCCCTCCGGGTGGGGTCCGCCGAGCCCAGCGAGATCGCGGCAGGCCCAGGCAGCGGCGTGGTTGCTGGTGACGACCGGACGCCCAAGGGCCGCCTCGAGCGCCGGGACGGTCTCGCTCGAGTGCAGCGCGGTGCAGGAGATGAAGAGCGCGTCGGAGGCAGGATCGAGCGCCCCGGCCGCGGCATCGAAGATGGTCTCGGGCCTGACACGGCCCATGTCGCGGTCGTCCTCTAGGTTCCAGCAGGTGACCCGATCGACGGTGAAGCCCAGTGCCTGGAAGGTCAGCGCGACACCCTCTGTGACCGGTGCGGTGTAGGGGGCGAGCAGGCTGATGCGCCGGGCGCCCAGCGTCCGCAAGGCGGCAGCGGCAGCGGTGATCGGGGTGACAGTGACGGCCTCGGGCTTGGCCCGGGCGATGGAGGCGGCCACGCCGTCGGCGCCCAGCACCGCGGTTGCAGCCGTGCAGGAGAAATAGATTGCGGCGAAGCGGCTGCCCGGGAGCAGATCGGCGGCGGCGGCCTCGATCAGGGGCCCGGTGCGCAGCAGGCTCTCGCGCGTGGTCGGGTTCTCGAAAGTGATGCGATTGCTCGCGACCAGGACCCCGTCCCGGCCGAGCAGGCGGGCGAAATCGGGCTCGGTGGTGGCGTCCGTCGAGAGCAGCACGAGGCCGACGCGCGGCGCCGCGTCGACCGGGACGAACGCCCGGCCGTGGTCGAGCTCGATGACACGTGCAGTCGTCACGCCGGCCTTCCTCCCCCATGCCCAGCTGCGACAGCGCAATCCTGGACCCTCGTGATCGTCGGTGCCCCGGGGCCGGCAAGTCAATGTTCGGGGGCCAAAGAATGAACCAAAACAAGCACGCCGCGCGGCATTATCGTCTCTCAGGCTTGCACAATACGAAACTTCCATCGCTAGACAAAATGCGCAACCTGCCACCAACCTGCCATAGTCAATAGGCGCAGCGATCCGCACGCCACTAGTCGCAGCCGTCATCACAACGAGCCGTCTCCGGCACCGATCGTCCAGAGGCGGCGTGGAGGTCTTTCTCGATGAAGAGTTTCTGCTCGCACGATCCTGGCCGGTACCGCACTGAGCGCGCTCGCCGTTTCCGCCGCCGACGCCGCGGAGTGGAAATACGCGCTGGAGGAGGCGCTGCACGAGGTGCAGGGCGTCTACGCGACCCAGTTCAAGGAATACATCGAGGCCAACTCCGACCACACCATCGCGATCTTTCCCTTCGGGACGCTGGGTGAGAGCGCGGACACCACTGAGCTGACCCAGATGGGCGCCGTGCAGTTCGTCACTGCCTCGCCCGGCTTCATGGGCAGCCTGATCCCGGAGCTGCAGGTCTTCCTCCTGCCCTATGTGCTGCCCGAGGATCCGGCGGTGCTGGCTGATTTCTACGCCACCTCCCCGACCATCAACGAGACGCTGGCCGCGCTCTACACCGAGCAGGGGCTGGAAATGATCGACATGTACCCAGAAGGCGAGGTGGTGATGACCACCAAGGAGCCGGTGACCGGCCCCGAATCGCTGTCGGGCGTGAACTTCCGGGTGATGACCTCGCCGCTGCTGGTCGAGACCTACGACGCGTTCGGCGCGACGCCGACGCCGCTGCCCTGGGGCGAGGTGTATGGCGCCCTGCAGCTCAACATGATCCAGGGTCAGGAGAACCCGATGTTCTTCGTCGAATCGACGAAGATGTACGAGGTCACGGACTACATCACCTATGCCGGGCACAACAACTTCACCACTGCCGTCCTGGCCAACAAGCCGTTCTTCGACGGTCTGTCGGACGAAGATAAGGCATTGGTGCAGGCGGCTGCCGACGCTGCCTACGACTACATCATCGAGTACCAGCAGGGCCTGACCCAGGAGGCCGAGGCAATGATCCTCGAGGCCAAGCCCGAGATGACCGTGACGGTGCTCACCGACGAGCAGCGGGCGCCCTTCCGCGAGGCCGCCGAGCAGGTGCGCGCGGCGTTCATCGAGATGGTCGGCAAGAGCGGCGAAGAGGTCCTCGAGGGCTTCGAGTCCGATATCCAGGCGAGCCAGGAGCGCGCTGGCAGCTGAGCGACGACCGGCCGGCGGTGGTTCGCCGCCGCCGGCCGCGCTTGCGCGTTTCGGGCCGGGCGTCGGTCCGCTCCCCGGCTTCAGCCGACAACTGGGCGCAGGAGTGCTGCGGTTGATGGAAAACGACACGGCGGCTCGACGAGCAGCGGAACAGGGGCGCTTCGGGGGCATCCTCAAACCCCTGGGTGTGCTCGATCAGATCATCGCCCGGACCGAGGCTATCGTGCTCGGGGTCGGCGTGCTGCTGATGGCGACGGTCTCGGTCGGCAACATTTTCGGCCGCTTCTTTCTCGGCGAGAGCCTGTTCTTCGCCGAGGAGCTCAATCAGTTTCTCATCATCCTGATCACCTTCATCGGCATCGGCTACGCCGCCCGTCAAGGGCGCCACATCCGCATGTCGGCGTTCTATGACGCGCTGCCCGACGCCGGGCGCAAGCTGCTCATGGTGGTGATCGCGCTGGTGACGGCGGCCGCCATGTTCGTGCTCGCCTGGTACTCCTACGTCTATGTGGTGAGCGTCTACGACACGGGCCGGATATCCGCCTCGCTGCGGATTCCCTTCTACATCACCCAGGTCTGGGTGCCGTTCGGCTTCGTCATCACCGGCATCCAGTACCTGATGACCGCTGTCGTCAATCTCACCCGACCGGACGTCTACCTCTCGTCGTCGGTCATCGACTTCTACGAGGACGGGCCGGACGCCGAGTCCGGCAAAGTCTAGCAGCAAGCCGCGAAGCGAAGGATCGACGTCATGGCGACCGTGATGCTGGGGACGATGATCATCCTCCTCCTGCTCGGCTTCCCGATGATGATCCCGCTTATCGCGGGCTCGTTCGTCGCGTTTTTCATCTACATGCCGATCCCGCCGGAGATCATGGTCCAGCAGATGCTGGCCGGCATCCGCCCTTCCGCGCTGATCGCGGTTCCGATGTTCATCCTGGCGGCCGACATCATCACCAAGGGGCATTCCGCCAACCGGTTGATCGACCTGGTGATGGCCTTTGTCGGCCACGTCCGGGGCGGGCTCGGGGTCACGGCTGCTGCGAGCTGCGCGCTCTTCGGCGCGGTCTCGGGCTCGACCCAGGCGACGGTCGTCGCAATCGGCAGCCCGCTTCGGCCACGCATGCTGAACGCCGGCTACAAGGACAGCTTCACGCTGGCGCTGATTGTCAACGCATCCGACATCGCGATGCTGATCCCGCCCTCGATCGCGATGATCATCTACGGCGTGATCTCCGGCACCTCGATCTCCGAGCTGTTCATCGCCGGCGTCGGGCCCGGGCTCCTGATCCTCTTTCTCTTCTCCGGCTACTGCGTCCTGTACGCCAAGCGCCACAACATCCCGGTGCAGGAGAAGGCGAGCTGGTCGGAGCGTCTCTCCGCGCTGCGCGACGCGGTCTGGCCACTGGGTTTTCCGGTCATCGTGGTCGGCGGCATCTATGGCGGCATCTTCAGCCCGACGGAGGCGGCCTCGGTCTGCGTGCTCTACGCGCTGATCCTGGAGATGGTCGTCTTCCGCTCGTTGAACTTCAAGGACCTCTACGAGATTGCCAAGTCGACTGGGCTGATCACGGCTGTCGTCTTCATCCTCGTGGCGGCAGGGGCCGCCTTCTCCTGGGCGATCTCCTTCAACCAGATCCCGCAGGCGATCATCGGCGCGATCGGACTCGCCGATGCCGGGCCGGTCATGGTCCTGGTCGCGATCTCCATCGCCTTCTTCATCGGCTGCATGTTCGTCGACCCGATCGTCGTCATCCTGGTGCTGGTGCCGATCTTCGCGCCCCTGGTCGAGGCGGCGCAGATCGACCCGGTGCTGGTCGGCGTGATCATCACGCTGCAGGTGGCGATCGGTTCAGCAACGCCGCCCTTCGGCTGCGACATCTTCACGGCGATCGCCATCTTCCGGCGGCCCTACATGGACGTGATCCGCGGCACGCCGCCGTTCATCGTCATGCTGCTCGGGGTCAGCGTGGCGCTCATCATGTTCCCGCAGATCGCGCTCTTTCTCCGCGATCTCGCATTCCGCTGAACGAGAGGGAGGCCCTTCGTGTTTCAGCACATTCTCGTGCCAATCGACGGCTCCGAGCAGGCGATCCGGGCGCTCGACGCGGCGGTGGAGATCGCCGGCCGGTTCAGCAGCGCGATCACCGTGCTCTGCGTCTACCGGCACCACAGCCCGCTCGAGGCATCGCTCTCGATGGTTCGGGCCAGCGACAAGCTCGCGACGCCCGACGAGGCCCTGAAGGCCTACGCCAAGGAGCTGGTCGCGACCGCCAAGGCTCGGGCGCTGGAGGCCGGTGCCGCCACGGTCGAGGCCTTCGCCAAGCGCGGCCACCCGGCGCGCCGCATCGTGGCGTTCGCCGAGGAGCGCGGCTGCGACAGCATCGTCATGGGCACGCGCGGCCTCGGCGACTTCGGCGGCTTTCTCCTGGGCTCGGTCTCGCACAAGGTCACCAGCATGGCGAAGGTGACCTGCGTCCTGGTGAAGTAGCGATGCCGAGCCTGTCCGTGGCACCGCCCCCGCCGTTGCAGCCCCATGCTACCGCCGGCCACGATCACGGCGCTTGGCGTCGACGGCCCGATGGCGCAATATTTGCTGAAGCCAGGGCGAGGGCTGGCTGCGCACTTGCGGCCGAGCCGGCCGGCAATGGCGGGCGGGGATCGGGAACGGCCGCGATGAAGGGGCATGGACTGAGGCTGGACGACCGGGATCTGCGCATGCTCGTGATCCTGCAGCGCGAGGGGCGGATCACGAAGGCGGAGCTCGCCAAGCGGGTCAATCTGTCGGCGACGCCGTGCTGGGCACGGCTGCAGCGGCTCGAGGAAGCCGGCATCATCGAGAGCTATGGGGCCCGCATCGATTTCAAGCACCTGGCCCCCTTCACCTACGTGTTCATGACCATCGAGCTGGAGAGCCACCGCATTGAGAACTTCGCCCGCTTCGAGTTCGGTCATTGCCGAGATCCCCGAGATCTTCGAGTGCTTCGCCGTCGGCGGCGGCATCGACTACATCGTCAAGGTGATGGCCCGCGACGTCGACAGCTACCAGGCGATGGTCGACAAAATGCTCTCGAGCGGCGCCGGCGTGCAGCGCTACTGGACCTACTTCGTCACCAAGCCGGTGAAGGAGGAGCCCCCGCCCCTCTACCCGATGCTCGAACCGCCCGAGTAGCCCGTTTGCGGCTGGTTGGGCGCGGCCGTCAGCGTCTCGCGCAGGAACTCGATCACCGCGGCGTTGAATGCCTCTGGCTGCTCCCGCGACATCGGGTGCCCGGCGTCGGCAATCGTGACGCGGCGGACGTCGGGCATCGCGCTCTCGAGCCCGTCGAGAACCGCCACGAAGGGCGGCCGGGTCTGGGCGCCGCCGATGAGCAAGGTAGAGCAGCCGACCGCTTCGGCCGAGGCACGCGAGTAGGGCTTTCGGCCTTCGTTGATCTGGCCGTGCAGGGTCATCGCGTTGTCGCGGCCGATCGCCTGCCGCTCCGGGCCCAGTTTGTCCCAGGAGCCTGGGCCAACGGCATATTCGTAGAAGCTGCGCAGCCCTGGCTCCACGGCGCCTTTGCGTACCTCGTCGACCGCTTCGGCGATAAAGCTGGTATAGCTGCCGGGCTCCGTGTCCGGCGGCGACAGCCTCGCATCGAGGACCCCGCTGGGCTCGGCCAGGACAAGCCGGCGGACCACTTCGGGGTGCCGCTCGGCGACGCGGAAGGCGATATGCGCACCGCGCGAATGGCCCAGCAGGTGCGCCGGTCCGTCTCCGAGTGTGCCGATGAACGCGACGAGGTCTGCCACGTGCTGGTCGACGGTGAAGCCGCTGCCACTGCCGTCCCAACGCTCCGGCCAGTAGTGCCGCAGGCTGACCGCGACGGTGCGAAAGCCGGCATCGGCCAACGGTGTGAGCTGGGGCATCCAGTGGCGGTGGTCGCTGAGCGAGCCGTGCACCAGGATCAGAAGCTCGCCGCTGCCGCTTTCCACATAGGCCATGTCGTAGGCGTTGACGCGGAGCTTCCCGATCATGGCTAAACCTCGTCTGCAGGCGGCACGGTGTCGTCCTCGCGGCTGCCACGCGAGTATGGCTCTGCGCCGCCACGGCGACAAGCGGTCGACGTGTGGCGCCGAAACGGCTTTGCCGTGGCGTGTCGACATCGTAGGGTCGTTGTCTGCGTTCTGCGGAGACGATGTATGACAGCTGCTTTCGATCGCCGGCGGCGACCCGGCCTCGTCCTGATCGCCTTGCTGCTGCTACCGCTCGGCGGCTGCAGCGTCGGCATGGCGCTCTCCGGCGACGAGCCGCCCGATCTCAGCTATTGCACGGTGGGCGAAGGCCGCTCGGACATCGAGCTCGAGGTCGGGCCGCCCATGACCGTCGAGGATCTGCCCGATGGCAGCCAGGTCTGCACCTATGAGTATGTGGTGGGCAACGAGGTGTCGCCGGAGCGGGCGATCGTCTACGGCACGGCGGATGCCATCACCTTCGGGCTCTGGGAGCTGGTCGGCACGCCGATCGAGGCCCGAAGGGGCCAGGCCTACCGCCTGACCGTCACCTACGACGCCGACGGCCGCGCGCGCGAGGTCAGCGTCACCGAGGCCGACTGACACCGACCGCCGGCCACATCGTTAGAGGAATTGCCTGTTCGAGACCGCACGCGCTGTGCCGATCGTCTGCGGGCAAGGTCGGTGTTTGGAGGCCTCTTCTTCTACCCGGATGATACTCTTCGCGCTCATTGGGTGTTGCCGAGCGAGTTTCCTCGTGCGGATTTCCGGGAGTGACGAGCAGTGTCCAAGCTGGCCGCGTTGCGCGACAGCACGCTCTTCCGCGAGGCGGCGCTGGTCGAAGGCCGGTGGCTGGTCGCGCATGATCAGCGCCGGATCGTCGTCACCGATCCTGCCGACGGCGAGGCCATCGGGACGGTGCCGGAGCTGAATGCGAGGCAAAGCGCAGCAGCCCTCGACGCCGCGCACGCCGCCTGGCCCGGCTGGGCGGCGCTCTTGCCGCAGGAGCGCTCGCGGCTGCTCCGTCGCTGGTTCGAGCTGATCCTCGAGGCGCGAACCGACCTGGCGCTGATCATGACCATCGAGCAGGGCAAGCCGTTGTCCGAGGCCCTAGGCGAGATCGACTATGCGGCGAGCTTCGTCGAGTTCTACGCCGAGGAGGCGAAGCGGCCGAACATCGAGAGCGTCACCTCGCATCTGCCGGACGCCGAGGTAGAGGTGTGGCGCGAGCCGGTGGGCGTGGCGGCGCTGATCACGCCCTGGAACTTCCCTTGCGCGATGATCACCCGGAAGGCGGCGGCGGCGCTCGCCGCCGGCTGCCCGGTGCTGGTCCATCCGTCCAAGGAGACGCCGTTCTCCGGCCTGGCGCTGGGCGAGCTGGCCCTGCGCGCCGGCCTGCCGGCTGGTGTGTTCAACGTGGTGACCGGCGAGGCGCCGGTGGTGGTCGAGCCCTGGCTCGCCGATCCGAGGGTCCGCGCCTTGTCGTTCACGGGCTCGACCGAGATCGGCCGGCTGCTCTATCGGCAGAGTGCCGCCACCATCAAGCGGCTGGTGCTGGAGCTGGGCGGACACGCGCCCTTTCTCGTCTTCGCCGATGCCGATCTCGACCAAGCTGTGGCCGAGGCGATCAAGGCCAAGTTCGCGACCTCGGGCCAGGACTGCCTGGCTGCCAACCGTATTCTCGTCGAGCGGCCGCTCTACGACCGCTTCGTCGAGAAGTTCACCGAGGCCACGGCGGCGCTCAGCGTGGGTCCGGGCATCGACGACCCGGATATCGGGCCCCTGATGAACGAGGCGGCGGTCAAGAAGCAGGAGGCGCATGTCGCCGATGCGCTGGAGCACGGGGCCCGGCTGATGACCGGCGGCAAGCGGCACGACGCCGGGCCGCTCTTCTTCCAGCCCACCGTGCTCGCCGACGTTCCGGACGAGGCGCTGATCTTCAAGGAGGAGACCTTCGGCCCCGTGGCGGCGATCGCCGCCTTCGACAGCGAGGCCGAGGCGGTGGCCAGGGGCAATGAAGGTGAGCACGGCCTCGTGGCCTACGTGCACACGCTCGATCCGCGGCGCATCTACCGGGTCAGCCGGGCGCTGCGCTACGGCATGGTGGCGGTCAACCGGACGAAGGTCACAGGCGCGCCTATCCCGTTCGGCGGGATGAAACAGTCCGGGCTCGGCCGCGAAGGCTCGCGGCTCGGCATGGAAGAATTCACCGAGGTCAAATACGTCTGCCGCGACTGGCACTGAGCCCGATCGAGCAGGACGAAAGGATTTGTCATGGACGATCTGAGAAACGACCAGCTCGACGCCTGGGACCGGGAGACATTCTTCCATCCCTCGACGCATCTGGGCCAGTTCGCGCGCGGCGAGGCGCCGTCGCGGATCATGACCGGCGGCAAGGGCGTGTTCGTCGAGGACCGCGACGGCACCAAGCTGCTCGACGCGTTTGCCGGGCTCTATTGCGTGAATGTGGGCTATGGGCGGACCGAGATCGCGGACGCCATCGCCAAGCAGGCCCGCGAGCTCGCTTATTACCATGCCTATGTCGGGCACGGCACCGAGGCCTCGATCACGCTGGCCAAGATGATCATCGACCGGGCCTCGGCGGCGCTCGGCCACGCCAACTGGGGCAAGGTCTATTTCGGCCTCGGCGGGTCGGACGCCAACGAGACCAACGTCAAGCTGATCTGGTACTACAACAACATCCTGGGCAGGCCGGAGAAGAAGAAGATCATCTCGCGCTGGCGCGGCTATCACGGCTCAGGCCTGATGACCGGCTCGCTCACCGGGCTGAAGCTCTTCCACCAGAAGTTCGACCTGCCGCTGGCCCAGGTGATTCACACCGAGGCACCCTACTATCTGAGGCGCCCGGAAGCGGGCATGAGCGAGCTCGAGTTCTCGGCGTGGTGCGCCGAGCGGCTGGAGGCGCTGATCCTGGCCGAGGGGGCGGAGACGGTCGCGGCCTTCATCGGCGAGCCCCTGCTCGGCACCGGCGGCATCGTGCCGCCGCCCGAGGGCTACTGGCAGGCGATCCAGCCGGTCCTGCAGAAATACGACGTGCTGCTCGTCGCCGACGAGGTGGTCACCGGCTTCGGCCGGCTGGGCTCGATGTTCGGCAGCCAGCATTATGGCCTGAAGCCCGATCTCATCACCATCGCCAAAGGGCTCACCTCGGCCTACGCGCCGCTCTCGGGCTCGATCGTCTCGAGCAAGATGTTCGAGGTGCTGATGGCCGGCACCGACGAGAATGGCCCGATCGGCCATGGCTGGACCTACTCGGCGCACCCGATCGGGGCCGCAGCCGGGATCGCCAATTTGAAGCTCATCGACGAGCTGGGCCTGGTCGAGAACGCCGGGCGCGTCGGCCGGCACCTGCTGCAGGGCACGCGCCGGGCGCTGGAGGGTCACGGCCATGTCGCCGAGGTCCGGGGCGACGGGCTGCTGATGGCGGTCGAGCTGATGGACGACCCTGTCGCCCGCCAGCCGTTCGATCCGGCGCGCAAGGTCGGCGCCGCGGTGACGGCGGCGCTGCTCCGCCGGGGCGTGATCGCGCGCGCCATGCCCGAGGGGGACATTCTCGGGTTCGCCCCGCCGCTTTGTCTCACCACAGGGGAAGCGGACCAGATCGTCGAGGCGACGGCTGCCGCGATTGGCGAGGTGCTCGGCTAGTCCAGCCGGCAGCGCCGGTTCGCGCCTGCGGGACCGGGCGGTGCGGCGTCAAGCGGCGCCGCCCTCGGGCGCAGCGGCGTCGGTCTTGCCGCGCGCGCTGCGGACGAGCGCATAATCCGACTCACGGAGCGCCTGAACCAGCGTATCGATCGCCGGTTCGACGACGCCCGCGGCGCGCAGCATCCTTTGGCCCAGTTGAATATTGCCTTCGACGCTGGTGCAGATCGCCTCTGCGGCACCCATCGCGCGAATGCGATCCTGGGTCGGCAAATCAGGTACCGCGATCTGGATCGGCAGATGCGGATAGAAGCCGCTAAGCGCCTCGACTAGGCGGATCGCAGCCTTGGTATCTTCCAAGGTAATGACGACCGACCGAGCCTTTGCGAAAGCCGCCGCACCTCGCATTTCCTGGTCGGCGACGTCCCCGTAATGGACGTTGTGCCCCTCCTGCTTGCCATCGTAGATCCGGGTCAGGTCGAGGTCGAAGGCGATATAGGGCGTGTCGGTCTTCTCGAGCATCAGGCTCATCAGTCGGCCGCCGCGGCCGTAGCCGGCGACCACGACGTGGTTCTCCAGCTCCTGGCTCAGCTCCTTAAGCTGCGGTGCCGCCGCGGGCTTGCGGCGGAGGCCGGCGGCCAGACGATAGCCGAGGGCCACGGCGAAGGGCGTGAACGCCATGGAAAGCGATATGGAGGCGACGGCGATGGCGAAGCCATGATCGGACAGCAGGCCGCCGCCCCTCGCCTCGGCGAACAGCACGAAGCCGAACTCGCTGCAGGGTGCGAGCAGGAATGCGGCGCGAAGGGCGTCCGGGGTCGCCAAGCCGAACAGGCGTGCAAGCCCACCTATCGCGACGACCTTGATGACCATCACCGAGAGTACGAAGCCCAGCACCAGCAGCAGCTGCTCGGCCACCAGGCGGATATCGATGGACATGCCGACCGCGACGAAGAAGAGCGCGAGGAAGAGCCCCTTCAGCGGCAGGATGTTGGCCTCGACCTGGTAGCGGAAGTCGGACTTGCTCAGCATGATGCCGAGGATGAAGCTGCCCATGGCCATCGACAGGCCAACGCGGTCCATGACCAGCGCCGCAACGAGGACGCCGACCAGAACGACGACCGCGAACAGCGAGGTCGATCCCTGCCGCGCGGTCCAGGCCAGGAGGAAGGGCAGCACGTAGCGGCCGGTCAGGACGACGGCGCCGATCGCCCCGACGGCAAGAGCGGTCTGCTCCCACCAGGGAAAGCCGCCCGCGGCGGGTGTCGCGGTGATCGCCAGGAACGGCACGATGACGAGCAGCAGGACAGACGCCAGATCCTGGAACACCAGGACGCCGAAGCTCGCCGCGCCGAAGGCGGTCGCGGCATCGCCCTTCTCGGCCAGCACCTGCATGGTGATCGCGGTGGACGACAGGCCGAGCCCGATGCCGACGAGGACGGCACCATTGATCGAGAGCGTCGTCGCATAGGCCAGCGCCGCCGCGATGAGCCCGCCCGTGACCACGACCTGCAGCGGCCCGAGCCCGAGGAGGTAGCGCCGCATGGCCCAGAGCCGGCTCGGCTGCATCTCCAGGCCGATCGTGAACATCAAGAGGACGACGCCGAGTTCGCCGATGCCCAGGAGCCCTTCGACCTGCTCGGTCAGCACCGGCCCCGGCGAGTGCGGCCCGAGCGCGATGCCGGCCACGAGAAACCCGAAGATCGAGCCCAGCTTCAGCGTGTTCGCGACCGTGGCGAAGACAGCGCTGACCACGAAGAAAAGGATCGCCACGAGCATCAGGTCATCGGCTTGCACGTTCGCGCCTCCGTACTGCGCCGGCCCGGACAATGGTCCCGGCTGTGTGGACCTAGGTCGCGGCGGCCCAGCTAGCGAGCAGCCGTTGGTGGCGCGTGGCACGAACGCTCCTCGCCGAACCGCCACAGCGGCTCGGGCGCTGCCTCGACCTCTCAGCGCCGAAGGGCGAACCTAGCGTCGGCGTGGAGCCCAGACGTACCAGACCAGCCAGCCCAGAGCGAGGGCGAGCAGCACCAGCTCCAGGCCGACGACCGGCAGCCCGGTTAGGAAGGCCAGCCGCTCGTCCTGGATGAACGGCAGGACCAAGGCGAGCAGGAGCGCAAAGACGATCGTGAGGCCGACCCAGAGATGAAATACGCGCCGACGCGTGCGGCGCTCGGATCTCTTCTCGGCTGGATGTTGTCTCGCTGCCATGAGATTTCTCCATAGCTTGAGGTTCAGACGGGGAACAAGTGAGGCACTGGATGGTTCCAAGCGAAGCCGGGTCGTCGTGACCAGCCGCACTGTCCTGCTGGGCCAGCGCGGCGTCGGGGACGTGGGCACCACGGCTGTCGGCCAGCGGAGGTGATGCAGATGATGATGTCGAGCCCGTCTCGGCGGGCGAGCGAGGCCGGTTGCCACGGGACGCCGGACTATGCGGCCAAGCGCGATTTCGGCCGCACGCCGGAGCCCAAGGGCGGCAAGCGGCGCAAGCCCGGCAAGCGGCCGATCTTCGTGATCCAGAAGCACGACGCGTCCAGCCTGCATTACGATTTCCGCCTGGAGATCGGGGGCGTGCTGAAGTCCTGGGCGGTGCCCAAGGGGCCGTCGACCGACCCGCGCGAGAAGCGGCTCGCGGCCCCGACCGAGGACCACCCGCTCGACTATGCCGATTTCGAGGGGGTGATCCCGGCGGGCGAGTACGGTGCTGGGACAGTGCTGGTCTGGGATACCGGTCCCTACGAGAACATCTCGGAGGAGGACGGCGAGCCGATCGAGCCTGAGGCGGCGCTGGCCAAGGGCCATCTCTCGGTGCGCCTGTTCGGCAAGAAGCTGCAGGGTGGCTACACGCTGGTTCGCATGGGTGATGACGGGGACGCCGACTGGCTCTTGATCAAGATGCGCGACGACGCGGCAGACGCGCGGCGCAACCCGGTCTCGACCGAGCCCGAATCGGTGCTTTCCGGGCGGACGATCGAAGAGATCGCGGCCGCGGCGGAAGAGACGTGATGAGCGGTTGGCTGGATGCGCTCGATGCGGGCGAGCAGGCGTTGGTCCGCGAGGAGAAGCAGCCCGACTGGACAGCGCCGATGCTCGCGACCTTGACCGACGAGCCCTTCTCCGACCCCGACTGGCTGTTCGAGCGCAAGCTCGACGGCGAGCGGGCGCTGGTTTTCAAGGACGGCGATGACGTCCGGCTCTTCACCCGCAACCACAAGCCGATCAACGACACCTATCCCGAGCTGGTGGAAGCGCTGGCGCGGCAGCAAGCGCAACGCTTCGTCGCGGACGGCGAGATCGTCACCTTCGAGGGTGACGTGACGAGCTTCGCCCGGCTGCAATCGCGGCTGCAGATCAAGGACCCCGACCTGGCCAGGGCCTCCGACGTCGCGGTCTACCTCTACCTCTTCGATCTCATCCATCTGGGCGGCTTCGCGCTGGACGCGCTGCCGTTGCGGCGGCGGAAGGCGCTGCTGCGTGAGGCGCTCGACTTCGCCGATCCGATCCGCTTCAGCGTGCACCGCAACGAGGTCGGCGAGGCCTTTCTCGAGGAGGCCTGTGCGAAAGGCTGGGAGGGATTGATCGCCAAGCGGGCGGCGAGCCCGTACCGGCACAGCCGGTCGCGCGACTGGCTCAAGCTCAAATGCGCCAAGGGCCAGGAGCTGGTGATCGGCGGCTTCACCGAGCCCAAGGGCAGCCGCGTGGGCTTCGGCGCGCTGCTCGTCGGCTACTACGCGGACGGTAAGCTACGGTATGCCGGCAAGGTCGGCACCGGCTTCGACAACGAACTGCTGCGCGATCTGCGCAAGCGGATGGCGGGGCTCGAGCGACAGAGCTCGCCCTTCGCCGATGCGGTGAAGGAGAACGGGGTCACATGGGTGACGCCGGAGCTGGTGGGTGCGTTCGGCTTCACCGAGTGGACGAGGAGCGGCAAGCTACGCCACCCGCGGTTCCTGGGGCTGCGCCGCGACAAGGCGGCGAACGAGGTGCGTCGCGAACGCCCGGAGGGTGATGGATGAGCGAGCAGACGGTCGAGGTCGATGGCCACGCGATCGACCTCTCCAACCGGGACAAGGTGCTGTTCTCCGCTGACGGCATCACCAAGGGCGATCTGGTCGACTACTATCGGCGGATTGCCTCGGTGGCGCTGCCGCACTGGCGCGATCGGCCGGCCACGCTGCAGCGCTTTCCGGACGGCATCGACAAAGACGGGTTCTTCCAGAAGGCCGTCCCCGACTATTTCCCGGACTGGATCGCCCGCGCGATGCTGGAGAAGGCGGGCGGCCATATCGAGCATGTGCTGGTCAACGACACGGCAACGGCGGTGTACCTGGCGAACCAGGGCTGCGTCACGCTGCATCTCGGCCTGTCGCGCGTCGACCGGATCGATCGGCCGGACCGGCTGGTCCTCGACCTCGACCCGTCGGACGACGACTTCGCCCGGGTTCAAGATGCGGCCCGCCGGACGCGCGGGCTTCTCGACGAGCTGGAGCTGCCGTCCTTCGTCCTGACGACCGGCTCACGCGGGCTGCACGTGGTCGTGCCCCTCGACCGCTCGGCTGATTTCGACGTGGTGCGGGACATCGCCCACGGCATCGGCGCCTGCCTCGCTCGGCGGCATCCACGCGAGCTCACGGCCGAGCAGCGCAAGGCGGCGCGGCAGGGCCGGGTATTCGTCGACTACCTGCGCAACGCCCATGGTCAGACCGCCGTCGCCCCCTACGCGGTCCGCGCCAGGCCAGGAGCGCCAGTGGCGACGCCGCTCGACTGGCCGGAGGCGCTGGCCAAGGGCCTGTCGCCGCGTGCCTACACCATCCGCAACATCTTCCAGCGGCTCGGGCAAAAGGCGGATCCGTGGGCCGGTATCGACGCCGCCGCGGTGTCGCTGAACGAGGCGGCGAGGCGGCTCGATCGGGCGGGTTGACGCGTCCGGGCTAGCTCGGAGGACCGGGACGGGTGGGCAGCGCAGGGCAACTCGGGCCTTGCCGATCCGGCGGTCGGCCAACAGGTATGAAGCATCATCACGTCGTCGCGGTCGCACCGCGGCGTTGATGTCTCATTTGAACCGTCGAGCGGAGGCGTCCTCGATGCAGCCCTTTCAGGTCTATCTGTCTGGCGAGATCCACACCGACTGGCGGGATGAGATCGTCGCCGGCGCCGAGACGCGGCGGCTCGACGTCGTCTTCTCGGGCCCGGTGACCGATCACGCGGCGAGCGACGATTGCGGCGTCGCGATCATGGGCCCGGAGCCGAAAAAGTTCTGGCACGACCACAAAGGCGCCAAGCTCAACGCGATCCGCACCAGCACGCTGCTCGCCAGGGCCGACATCGTCGTGGTGCGCTTCGGCGACAAATACCGGCAATGGAACGCGGCGTTCGACGCCGGCTATGCCGCAGCGCTCGGCAAGAAGCTCGTCGTCATGCACGGCGAGGAGCATCAGCACGCTCTGAAGGAGGTCGATGCCGCAGCGCTCGCGGTCGTCGAGACGCCGAGCCAAGTGGTCGACATTCTCGACTATGTCCTGCGCGGCCGGCTGCCGGAAACGGCGGCCTAGCGGCGAGGCCGCACCTTCGCCGCTACGCGACCTCGCTCGATAGGTGGTCGGCGAGGCGCAGCGCCAGTTGGACGATGGTGTAGGTCGGGTTGGCGAAGCCGCCGGAGCCGAACACGCTGCTGCCACCGATATAGAGATTGTCCATGCCGTGGATGCGGCAGTTGCGGTCGACCACGCCGGTGCGCGGGCTGTCGCTCATCCGGGTCGTGCACATATGGTGCGGTCCGCCGACCCGCGCCTCGTCGGGGCCTGGAAACACGCCCTCGCCACTGGTGAGCCAGGGGTTGAGCTTGAGCCGGCCGACATTGCGCTCGGCGAGCTTCCGGCCGAAGGTCATGGCGGCGGTGTGGACGGTGCGGTAGTCGATCTCGCTGAAGCGCCAGTCGAGCTCGATGCGGCGCAGGCCAAAGCGGTCGGTCTCCTGACCGAGGCGCACCCGGCTCGATGGGTTGAGCGCCTGCTCGGCCATGATGTCGACCGTCGCCATCAGCATCGTCTCGGGCTCTTGCCATTGCGCGAGGTAGGCGCCGATGCCGCCTTCGTCGCAGTTGAACCCCTTGCCATGAACGGCGGCTGCCAAGCGTGCCGTGAAATTGGTCTGGCAGGCGAGTGTTCGCACCACCTCGTTCGGCAGGGCCAGCTGGCGGACATCCGGGTCGAGCAGGAGCGCGAAGTTCAAGATCTCCTGGTCCGCCATGAAGGCCGGCTCGGGCGCGTAGACCTCGCGATTGCGCAGCGGCTCGGCCAGGACGACGCGGCCGATCTGCTGGTGCGGATGCTCGTTGAAGTAGCAGCCGACGAGCCCCTGGGCGTTGCCGATGCCGGTCGCGACCTGGCGGTTGGCATTGAGGAGGAAGCGCGGGTTCTCGAGCCCGCCCATGCAGAGGACATAGGCCTTGGCCTTGATCGCAAAGGGCTCCGGCCGCTCGTAGCTCTTGAACAGGGCGAACCGCACCGCCTGCAGCCGATCGTCGAGCTCGAGGTCGACCAGATTGGCGTTGAGCAGCACCGTGATCCGCTCGGCGGCGGCGAGCTCGTCGGCATAGCGCGGGCCGAGCCGCGCATTGCCGGTATAGCGAAGCTCGATCGGGCGCAGCGGTGCTGCTTCCTCGCCGAAGGCGCAGCGCAGTGCGCCACCTGCGGCTGGCAGTGTCAGGATGTCGTCCGCCTCGGCGGCGTAAGGGTGCAGCTCATCGAGGCCGATCGGCCAGCCACTCAGCGCCTCGTAGGGCTTGGCCATGAAATCGTGAGCGTCGAGCTCGCGGCAGACGCCGGACCAGCAATTCGACGAGCCGCCGAGAAAGCGCTTGCGCGCCGCGGTCAGCGGCCAGTAGTCGGCGCCGACGCAGGTGCCCTCGTAGATCTCCTCCGAGTCGTAGGTGATCTCCCGGTCGCCGCCTTCCATCAGCGCCACGGTCTTGCCCTGCCGCGCCAGGCTGCGGGCCACGGAAAGACCGGCGGGCCCGGTGCCGACGACACAGACATCGAAGACTCGATCGGCGAAGGTCGCGGGCTCCAGCGCCTCGGCGTCGACGATCACCGGAGATGCTCCAGGTCGCTGCGGCGCAGGATCCAGCCGTCGACAAGCACCAGATCGGCAGCGTCATCGGCGCCCGGTCGACGCAGCGGCAGGACTATCGGATCGCCAGGATCGTCGATCAACGGGCGGGCCAGCAGCGCGCCCGGCACCGTGCCGGCCAGAAGCGCAAATGACGGAAGGTACCGCCGCAAGAAACGCCGCCGCGAGGCTGCCAGCAACATCTCAATATCCTCAAGATATCGTTAACAATACATGCGAACTACGATCGTCATTATGTGAAACATCATGAAATGGCACAAGCAGCGGCAGCACTATCCCGGTACGGATCGGCGCAAAATGTGACAAGTGTACAACGCCTGGTTGGCACGCGACTTGGCCTATTTGTCGCTTAAGTAAAACATATCCGACCTTGTTTTTCGCGCATGGCGATAGTCGACGAGCGGTCGCTGCCGAGCGATGCCACGAAAAGAGCCCGCTCGAGCGCGCCGGTTGTCTCTATCGCTACCGCGTTCGCCGCCAGAGCTTCCTGCCCTGAAAGCGCCGCCCCGGATCATCCTTTCGAGGCCAGCGAGCCGCCATTCTTGAACGGCAGCGGGAGTCGACTGCCGGCTGATGGTCGGTCGGCGGATCGGCACTGCATCACTTGAAGAGCAACGACCTCGATACTTCCGCCCTCTTCGAGCGAGGCACGGACGTAACGCGAATGCGGTCGTAGATTCTGCCGTTGAGCGGCGGCGGCGACACCGGACACTTTGCTGCCCGTCGGCAGCCGCCTGTCCGGCGTCCTTCGTCCTGAGAAGACGCCTGCGCATTGCCTGCTCGATCGATCAGGTGCGTTTTTTGGTCATGCAAACGCGTGCCGGCGACCGCAGCGGCGAGGCGCAATATCGAGGAGGACGGTCGATGGCGGCGATCGAGGTTGCCGCTGTGTCGGGCGCGCTGGGGGCGGAGGTGCAAGGGCTCGACCTGAGCCGGCCCTTGTCGGATGGCGCCTTCGCCCGGGTGCGCGAAGCCTTTCACACGCATTCGGCAAGCTTCATCAGCGGCCAGGCGATCACGCCGGAGCTGCATCTGGCGTTCGCCCGGCGGTTCGGCCCGCTCGAGGTCAATCGCTTCTTCACGCCGGTCGAGGGTCACCCAGAGATCGCCGACGTGCGGAAGGAGCCGGAGCAGAAGCGGCATATCGGTGAGCGCTGGCACACCGATCATTCCTACGACGAGGCCGGCCTTGGGCTCGGCGCTGCTCGCCCGCGAGGTGCCCGGGAGCGGCGGCGACACGATGTGCGCGGGCATGCACCTGGTCTATGAGAGCCTGTCGGACGGCTTCAAGCGCATGCTCGAGCCGCTGCGCGCCCGCCATTCGGGCCGGCACAGCTTCGGTCGCGAGGCTGCCTACCGCGGCAGTTACCTGGCGGGCCGCATGCACAACCCGGACGCCGCCCGCCAGGATGCCACCCATCGTGTGGTGATCCGCCACCCGGAGACGGGCCGCAAGGCGCTCTACGTCAACCAGAACTTCACCACCGGCATCGAGGGCTGGAACCCGGACGAGAGCGCAGCCCTCCTGGGCTCTCTCGACGCGCACAGTGCCCGGCCCGAGTTCACGTGCCGTTTTGGGTCGATCGCGGTCTGGGACAACCGCAGCACCTGGCACTGCGCGGTCAACGACTACCAGGGCCAGCACCAGCTGATGCACCGCGTCACGGCGGCGGGCGTGCCGCTGCAGAAGCGGGCGGCAGACCGGGGCGCCCTACTCCTTCACGACCTCGTTGATTTCGAGGAGGTTCATGGCGGGGTCATAGACATAGACGTGGCGCATCTTTGGAATGGCGAAGGTGGGCGCGTAGGAGAAGGGGATGCCGGCTTCCTTGAGCCGCTCCATGACGGCGTCGAGGTTGTCGACCTGGATGGCGACGTGCCCACCGATCGAAGGATTGTGGTCGAAGCCGTTCTTCCGGGCGAACTCCGGTTCCGGCAGGATCAGGTGCAGCCCGCTGTTGGCGCCCTTGCTCGCGGTCCTGGTCGGAAAGAGCGTCAGCCGATTGGGATCGTTGGAGATGTGGCCGACCTGCTCGGGTGGCGGGAAGGTCCATGTCCCTTCGCGCATGCCGAGGATGTTGGTGTAGAACTCGGCCGACGCCCGGACGTCGATGGCAGGCAGGTTCACGTGGTGGATCGACCAGCTCATGGGCGTGCTCCGAAGTATCGCTGGGTGATGGGCGCTGTCCAAAGGTGAGCGCCGCGTTTTCGTCATGGCACCGCTGGTGCACACGAATTCAGAGTACGTCGGGAGAAGCCCACAAGACAGCCGCTTGACGGCAGATCACAAGAAGCGCTTCGACGAACGAACCCTTGGGCGGCTTCCAAGCCGACCAGGAAAAGTGCCATGCGGGCTGTCTCCTGGCCCTGAAAGGCGCTCGGTACTGAGTTCTGTCTTCGGGGATCGGACCGTGTCCCGTTGAGAGCCCGACCAGCGACCTCGACGAATCGATTTTTACCTTCTGCGCTAAGCAACGGTTCACGCTCGCTGGCTTATGTTCTCGCGCTGAACAGCTCGGAGAGAACACGATGCCACGGTCAGACCGACGCAATCTCGACTCGGAGAGGTTCGATTCCCGGTTGCTCATCGGGCTGAAATCCCGCCTGCGGCGGACGATCTCGGGGCTTGCACTGGCGTCACTTGCCGTCGGGTTGGTGGTGCTGACCGTGCCGGCCCCGTCCTTGGACTCCGGATCCATCACGATCGGCAACGCGGCTTGGGCCAAGAACGGCAACGGTGGCGGGAATGGCGGCGGGAATGGCGGCGGCAACGGCGGGGGAAATGGTGGGGGCAACGGCGGCGGTAACGGCGGCGGTAACGGCGGCGGTAACGGTGGCGGAGGCAACGGAAGAAGTGCCGAGAGCGGTTTCGCCGGCAGCGGCGGCCCGCTGCACAAAGGTTCGAAGGCAGCCGGCAACGCTGACGCCGAGCACAGCCCGCACGGCCTCGCGGACGCGGGGAAGGCGGTCAGGAGAGGATGGGAGAAATCCCAAGTCGCGCTCGGCAATGCACTCGTCGAGCTCGGGCTGAGCAAGGAGCCAAAGGGCAAGACGGAAGCGCGTGGTCGCTATGCCAAAGCGCTGGGCCTCAGTCCCTCGACGGATAGGGCTCCTTCGAGAACTGAGTTCGGTGACGAAGCGCAGACACTCGACAGCGAGCTGTCCAAGGAGCTGATCGACAAAGGCTGGGGATCACAGAAAAAGGCCGACGCCCAGGCAGCGGGCTTCAGGAACCACGGCCAGCGGGTGCGAACCATGGTCGAGCTGTCGAAGACGCTCGGGTACGGGGCGCACGTCGGCGCGTTGCAGGCGAATTTCGGCGCGAACACTGCAGAGCCGGCGGACGACGGGGCGACGACGGAGCAGCAGCGGACCGCGCTCCAAACCGAGCTGACGACGGCGCGTGAAGCGTTTCAGGCGCTCGACGATCCCACGTCGTCCGAGGCCACAGAGCTGGCCGACCGCATCGCCGAGTTGGAGCAGGAGCTCGCTGACCTGGAGACGCCAGCGGATGCGGAATCGGAATGGGACGGGGATTGGCGCACCGCTGATCTCGATGTCAACGACGACGGCGTGGTCGACTACGCCGATCTCGAGCTGGCCCGCCAACAGGCGGCGTCGCAACAAATCGTGTCAAGCGACCCAGGCGACGTTACCGAGGTCGGGGGCGAGGTCGCCGATGACGGTGCGATCGCCCAGGGCAATGCATCCGAGCCGGATCCCGATGACGACGCCTGATCAATCGGAGAGCTTGGTCAGCAACTCACGTCCATGAACCGACCAATTCGACGAGCAACCCTGAGGTGACCCTATGCGCATGACCGCCCGCGTGGCCGTGGTGGCGTTTCCTTTGCTGTCCGGCTGTGCCCAACTTCAACCGGATTCGCTCGAGCTCTACAGCGACATGAACGAGAACGACGTCGAAATGGCCGCGGCCGCCATGCAGGCCGCGCTGGAAAACCGCCCGGATGGCAAAGCCGAACGCTGGACGAACGCCCAAACCGAACTCCAGGGAGCGATACAGCCGATCAGGACCTATGTCAGCGATCAAGGCTACTTCTGTCGACGCTACCGGGAGGAGATAACACTGCCAGACGGCATTCGCGACGCCACGCTCAACGATGCCTGTCGCAACGAAGACGGTGTATGGGTCTGGCAAACCTCCTAGCGCCGCAGGCGCTTCAAGGCCTGTCCATCGCCGGACCACACGCGAACGACGCGTCCCGAGAGCGACTGTCGGGTCGAGCGGCAAAGGGCAAAGGCTAGCTTCGGCCCAACTGCACCGCCCCAGCACGGACCAAGTCCCTGCGAAACAGGACGAGGGCAGCAAGGCAGACGGCCAGCATGACAGCGCCCAGGATGAAGGGTGCCGCGGCGCTGCCGGCCCGGTCGGCGAGCCAGCCGGCGATGGCCGGCGCGACCATGAAGGCGACGTAGTAGATCGTGAAGAACACGCCCATGCCGAGCGCCCGGGTCTCGGCCCGCAGGACCAAGGACGGCAGGCTCATGATGGGACCGGCCGGCAGGCCCGCGATCAGGCCCAGCACGATGAACACCACAGGGACCGCCCACAAGGGGACGTTGATGGCGGCTACGAGCATGACGGCGAAGCCCACGAGGCCGGTGGCGATGACGGTGTCGCGGCGGCCGCTGCGATCGGCGAGGTAGCCGCCGATCGGGACCACGACGGCGATGAGCCACATGACGATGCTGGTGGTCGAGCTGGCCGCGGCCAGTGACCAGCCGCGTTGGCTCGAGAGGGTCGGGCCGAAGCCGAAGACCATGGCGAGTGCCGTGTTGTAGAGCGCCCAGATGGTGCCGGCGAAAACCACTGGCGCGAGAGGGAGGCCGCCCTTCCGGGTGGCGACCACCGATGGCGCCGTCGCGTGGTCGGGTGCCCGGTAGCCCGTGACGAAGAGCACGAGGCCCATGGCGATCAGCGAGAGCACGGCGATCCAGGCGAGGTCGAGCCCGCCCGATCCGGCCGCAGCCGGCAGGATCAGCAGGGCCAGAGCGATGCCGACCGGCCACGAATTGACGTAGATCGCCATGGCGGTCGCGATCTCGCGGCCGGCGAACCAGTCGGTCAGCATCTTGGTGGTCAGGACGCTGAGGATGACGCCGCCGATCCCGGCCAGCACGCGGCCGGCGACGAGCATCGCCCAGCTGCTGTCGAGGACCGGCAGCAGCGCGCCCACCACCATGAGCACCATGCCGGCCCCGACGACACGACGGTCGCCGAGCCGCTTGGCGATGGCGCCGCCCGGGATGGCGATGACGATGCCCGGGGCGAAGTAGAAGCCGATCAAGAGGCCGATATCGGCGAGGCTGGCGCCGTAATCCTCGACGACCAGCGGGGCCAGCGCCGCCACCGACTGGAACTGGAATGCCATCGTCGTCCGGGCGAAGAAGAGGACGAAGAGGATCACCCAGCGGTTCGACATGGATGGCGGTTCCCGAAGCGGGGACGCTGGGTCCCGTGGCGCTGGCTAGCTCTTACCCCTGCCTTGCGCCCAGGGACAGGCCTATGGCCGCGCCGTTGGCCGGCGACGTGACCTGCGCGGGATCGGCTCGGGGCCGCGCGGTTGAGCTCGCCGGCAATCGAGCTTAGCGTTGCCGATGGGGATAACCGGCAAGACGAGGGAAGACCCGCGTGGGCACGATCATCGAGACCAATTTGTGGAAGAATCAAAGGCAATATGTCGTTCAAATCCGGACACCGCGAGCCGAGCAGAATGAATGGCCGGTCGTTGCCATGTTCGGGTCGCTGAAGGCCGCCAACCGATTTGAGCAACGCCTGCAGAAAACGCTGGAAAAGGCGACGAAGCAGGCCGAGCGGGGCAAGGGCGATACGTCCGATCCCGACGCGGACGCCGATTTTCAGGTGCAGCAGCGCCTGGATAAGAAATTCCATGTCGTGCACCGTGACGGCGGCGATTCGATCGGGATCTATGAGACCCGAGAAGAAGCCAACGTGGTCGCCAACGCGCTCAACGAGGAAGTGGAGACCGTGGAGCAGGAGGAGGAGGATTGCGTCGATCCCGAGATCTGGAGGCGTGGCCGCGGAGGTCGACCGCCCATCTGAGCGATCACACCCGCTGACCAGCGGCCGCGCGTCGAGGTCGGCCCGCTCGGCGCTCAGGCCCTGGTGTCGGCCAGGGTCATGGCGGCGGCCTGCTCGCCGATCATGATGGTCGGGCCGTTGGTGTTGCCGGAGATGACGGTGGGCATGATCGACGCGTCGGCGACCCTGAGGCCTCTGATGCCGTGGACGCGGAGTCGGGCGTCGACGACCGCCATCCGGTCGCCCGCCGGGCCCATCTTGCAGGTGCCGGACGGGTGGAAGATGGTGCCGCCCTTCTGCCGGATATAGGTGGCCAGCGCCTCGTCGCTGCTGCAGGCGGCGCCGGGCATCACCTCCTCGGCGAGGTAGGGCTGCATGGGCACCTGCGCCATGACGCGGCGGATCAGCTTCATGCCGTCGAGCATGGTCTGCCGGTCGGTCTCGGTCGCCAGGTAGTTGGCGCGGATCACCGGTGGGTCGGTCGGATCGGCCGAGCGCAGGGTCAGCTCGCCCCGGCTCTCCGGGCGGAGCTGGCAGACCGAGACGGTGTAGCCGGAGAAGTCGTGCAGCGGCTCGCCCGGCTTCTCGGCGCTGAACGGGATGACGTGGAACTGCACGTCGGGCGTCGCCAGCTCGTCCCTGGTCTTCCAGAAGAGCGTGGCCACCCCGGCGCCGACGGTGAGCGGCCCGGTCCGGCGCAGCGCATACTCGATCCCGGCGAGGCCGCGCTTGATGACGCTGTTGCTGACGTCGTTCAAGGTCACCTTGAGCGGCGAGCGGTAGACGCAGCGGACCTGGAAATGGTCCTGCAGGTTCTGCCCGACGCCCGGCTGATCGTGCAGCACCTCGATGCCCTTCGCCTGCAGCGTGTCGCCGGGGCCGATGCCGGAGAGCATCAGGAGGTGCGGCGACTGAATGGCGCCGGCGGAGAGGATCACCTCGGCGCTGGCATTGGCCGTCTCCTGCCTGCCGTCACGGGTGTAGTCGACGCCCACGGCACGACCGTCCTCGAGGCGGATAGCGGTGGTGAGGCAACCGGTGCGAACGTCGAGATTGGGGCGGCCCAGGGCCTCGCGGAGATACGCCACGGCAGAGCTGCACCGCTTGCCGTCCTTGATCGTCAGCTGGAAGTAGCCGCAGCCTTCCTGGCTCGGGCCGTTATAGTCGTCGGTTTCGGGAATGCCGGCGGCCTTGGCGGCTTCGATGAAGGCGTCCATCAGCTTCGAGCGGTAGATCGGCGGCGAGACGGCCAATGGCCCGTCGCGGCCGCGGAGTTCAGGATCGCCGATGGTCGTGCCCTCGATCCGCTTGAAGACCGGCAGGACGTCCTCGGCCGACCAGCCCGGATTGCCCAGCTGGCGCCAGTGGTCGTAGTCCTCGGCCTGGCCGCGGACATAGACGAGGCCGTTGATCGAGGACGAGCCGCCCAGGACCTTGCCGCGCGGCCAGGTGATCTGGCGGCCGTCGAGATGCGGCTCGGGCTCGGTGTGGAAGCTCCAGGCGGTGCGCGGATCGACGATCGTCCGATAGTAGCCGATCGGCACGTGGATCCAGGGGTTGGTGTCCTTGGGCCCGGCCTCGAGCAGCAGCACGCGGTGCTTGGGGTCGGCGGAGAGCCGGTTGGCCAGCACGCAGCCGGCGGACCCGGCGCCCACGATGATGTAGTCGAAGCTCTCGCTCATGGCGCCGCTGGCCCTTCGAAAGTGACGCCCACATGGCCGAGCCATGCAGCGAGATCTGCTGTGAAGCTGCGCGCCACCTGCAGGTCGAACGTCTCGGTCTCGATCGCATGAATGAGGACGGCGATGCCGTTGATCGCGGTCTGCGCCATGGCGCCGGGGGGGAAGACGGCGGGGTCGAGATCGACGCCGACGCCACCCTGCAGCAGCGTCCGGGCGCCCTCGCCCGTCAGGCGGAGCACGGCCCGGCCGTGGCTCTGATCGATGGCGGCGGCGAGATCGGCGAGGCGCAGGCGGGCCTCCTGGGCCGTGCCGCCGCGCCGGCCGACAGGGTCGTGGCTCACGATCAGCCAGTCGCGCGGGCGGAGGCAAAAGACGACGACCTCGCCGTCGGCTTCGGTCGTGCCCGGCCGCTCCGGCAGCCGGAGGCCCAAGATACGCGCGACCTCGCGGGTCTTGCCCGGCCGGGAGATCACCTGGGTGAGGCACAAGCCCTGCCGCTCGTGGCAGCGAACGGGGCCGATGGCCGGGGCGCGTCCGGCCGGGCGCGGCGAGGACCGGCTGCTCGATCAGGGGCTCAGCCACGCATCCGCTCCCCCTTGGGATCGATGAAGCAGGGCGGGCAGACCTCGACCGTCACCCGCTCCTGCTTCAAGGGAAAGACCGCATCGACGCGGCTGCCGTGACGCTCGACGCCGCGGGCAAGGAAGCCGAGGGCGATGGTGCTGCCGACGCGTCGGGCTGAAGGCGATCGAGGTGACGTGGCCGGCGTCGTGCTCTTGCGTGGCAGCGGCACCCTCGGCCACGAGATGGGCGCCGGCGCGCAGGCGCTTCTTGGTGTCCACGGGCTTGAGGCCGACCAGCACCGGGCGGTCGGGGTCGGTGAGCCCTTCGCGGTCACGGAGGGCGGCGCCGACATGCGGCTTCGTCCGGCTCTGCATGCGGCCGAGGCCGAGATCGGCTGGCGTCGTCCGGCCGTCCAGCTCGGGCCCGGCGACGTGGCCCTTCTCGATCCGCATCGTGCCCATGGTCTCGAGGCCGTAAGGCACGACGCCGAATGCCTCGCCTGCTGTCATCAGGCGCTCGTAGAGGTCGGCGGCGTAGCCGGCCGGGCACGTAGACCTCGAAGGCGCGCTCGCCGGAGAAGCTGATCCGGGCGACGCGGCAGACGGTGTCGCCGATGCGGCCCTCGGCCACGGCCATGAAGGGAAAGGACGCATCGTCGAGGGCGGGCTCGTCGACGATGGATGCCAGGAGCTCGCGCGAGCGCGGCCCCGCCACGGCCATGCCCGCCCATTGCTCGCTGACCGAGGCATACTGCACGTCGAGCTCGGGCCAGTGGTATTGGTGGTGGAGCTCGATATGGCTCATCACCGGCGGCCGCGTTGGCCGTGGTCGTGGTCAGCATGAAGTGCTGCCGGCGCCGAGGCACCAGACGGTGCCGTCGTCCATCACCATGCCGTCCTCGCGCAGCATCAGCCCGTAGCGGGCGCGGCCGGGCTTCAGCGTCGCAAAGCCGTTGCAGTAGAGGCGCTCGATCAGCGTCAGCGCGTCCGGGCCGGTGAGCTCGATCTTGCCCAAAGGCGTGGTGTCGGCGATGCCGACGCCGTTCCGCACCGCCAGGACCTCGCGCCTGGAGGCGGCGGCCATGTCCTCGCCGGCCTTCGGGAAATAGCGGGCGCGCAGCCAGAGCCCGGTCTCGAAGAAGACGGCGCCGCGCTTGGCCTGGACATCGTGCAGCGGCGTGCGGCGGGTGGGCGCGAAGTTGCGGCCGCTATGGTGATGGGCCAGCGCGCCGATGGCGACCGGCGTGTAGGGCGGGCGAAAGCCGGTGGTGCCGGTCTCGGCCATGCTGCGGCCCAAGGCCCGGGCCAGGACCGCGTGGCCGACGACGCCCGTGCTCTTGCCCTGGTCGGTGGCCATGCCGAGGGTGGTGTAGCGCTTGGCGTGCTCGACACTGCTGTAACCCTCGCGGACGGCGAGCTCGATGTCGTCCACCGTGACGTCGTTCTGCAGATCGACGAAGGCCTTGCCGTTCGCCCGGCGCCGCCGCACGGCATAGCAGGCGGTGATGGTGTAGGCGGCGCTCTCCTCGAGCTTGGGCAGGCTCGGGGTCTTGGCATCGAAGCCGAGCCGCGGCAGAGATCGACCGCGTCGTTGACCCCGTCGGCGAGGCAGCCCTCGAGCTCGAACTGGCCGGCGGCGGCACCCACCACAGTGAGATCGCCGGCCGTGCGCGGCGGCAGGAAGGCCTGCAGCTGGTCGTCCCAGTGGGGCTTGATCCCCTGGTGTGCCACGAGGTGCAGGCTCGGGTTCCAGCCGCCGCTCAACAGCAGCTGGTCAGCGCGCAATGTCGCGCAAGGCGCCGGTGTCGTCGCGCATGGCGACCGCCCGGACGCGGCCCCTGCCCTTCACCGCCTCGATCTGGCTGTGCCAGTAGAAAGGCACGCCCGCCTCGTGCAGCTCGTGCACCACGGCGTCGTCGAGGCGCGGGCCAGGGTCCACCACGGCCTGGACCTGGACGCCGGCGCGCTGCAGCTCGAGGGCCGCTTCGTAGCCCGAGGGGTTGTTGGTGAAGACGACGGGCTGCCGGCCGGCGATCACGCCGTGCTCGTGCAGGTAGCCGCGGGCGGCCGAGGCCAGCATGACGCCGGGCAGGTCGTTGCCCGGGAAGTGCGATGCCGCGCTCGATGGCGCCCGTCGCGATGATCGCCGCCCGTGCCTGGATCTGCCAGTAGAGCTGGCGCGGCGAGGCCGCCGCGCTCGGCCGGCGGCAGGTGGTCGGTGACCCGCTCGACGGCGGCGAAGGTGCCGTGGTCGTAGGCGCCGAACACGCTGGTCCGGGACAGCGCCTGGACGTTGGGCAGGGCTGCCAGCTCGCGCAGCTGCCCGGTCAGCCATTCGCCGGCCGTGGTGCCGTCGATCTGCCGGCTCTCGTGGCGCAGCCGGCCGCCCAAGGCCGGCATCTCGTCGGCGAGGATCACCCTGGCGCCAGCCCGGCCGGCGACCAGTGCCGCCATCAGCCCGGCCGGGCCGCCGCCCACCACCAGCACATCGCAGAAGGCATGACGCTTGTCGTAGTGGTCCGGGTCCGGCGCGTGGCTGGCCCGGCCGAGACCGGCAGCACGGCGGATCGCCTTCTCGTAGAGGCCGGTCCAGGCCTTGGGCGGCCACATGAAGGTCTTGTAGTAGAAGCCGGCGGCGAGGAAGCGCGCGGCGAGGCCGTTCACCGCCATCAAGTCGAAACGGAGCGACGGGAAGCGGTTCTGCGAGCGGGCGGTCGAGCCCGTCGAACAGCTCGACCATGGTGGCGCGGCTGTTGGGCTCGGCGGCGGCGCCCTGGCCCAGGGTCACGAGCGCATTCGGCTCCTCGACCCCGAAGCCGACGATGCCGCGCGGCCGATGATACTTGAAGCTGCGGCCGACCAGCGTGACGCCGTTGGCGAGCAGCGCCGAGGCGAGCGTGTCGCCGGCATGGCCCTTGTAGCGGCTGCCGTCGAAGGTGAAGGCGAGCGTCCGTGCCGCGATCGATGCGGCCGCCGGTCGCGAGCCTGAAGCCGGCGCTCATGGGCCGCGCTCGCTGGCGAGGCGCACGGTGGCGACGGTGTGGGTGGCGGTGTCGCGGGTGACGACCAGCCATGTGCGGCAGCCCAGCACGTGCTGCCATAGCTCAGTGACCGGGCCCTTGGGGTTGTCACGGTAGTAGGCGAAGGCGACCCAGTCGCTTGCCGGCGCATCGTCTGCCGGACGGGGGTCGGGCGCATTGCCGAAGCAGGTGAACTCGGCACTGTCGCGGGGGCCGCAATGGGGACAGGGGATGCGCATGATGCCTGGTTCGGCCGCTCAGTGCAGGTTGGGCCGGGGACCGGCACCGCGCTCGTCGAGGACCCGGCCATGGGCGAAGCGCTCGAGCCTCATCGCCGCGTTGAGCGGGTGCGGCTCGCCCTTGGCGATGGTGTAGGCGAGGCACCAGCCGGATGCCGGCGTGGCCTTGAAGCCGCCATAGCACCAGCCGCCGGTCATGTAGAGATTGGCCAAGGGCAGCTTGCCGATGATCGGACTGCCGTCGGGGGTCATGTCCATCACCCCGCCCCAGGAGCGGAGCAGGCGGACGCGCCCCAGCGCCGGAAAGACCGCCACGGCGCCGGCCGCCACATGCTCGACGACCGGCAGGTTGCCCCGCTGCGCATAGGAAGCGTAGCCGTCGATGTCGCCGCCGAAGACGAGGCCGCCCTTGTCGGACTGGCTGACGTAGAAATGCCCGGCGCCGAAGGTGACGACCGTGTCCAGCCAGGGCTTCAGGCCCTCCGACACGAAGGCCTGCAGCACGTGGCTCTCGATCGGCAGGCGGATTCCGGCCATCTCGGCCAGGAGCGAGCTGCTGCCGGCGACCGCGAGGCCGACGCTATTCGCACCGATCTGCCCGCGCGTCGTCTCGATGCCGCTGATCCGCTCGCCGTCGCGGGCGAAGCCCGTGACCTCGCAGTTCTGGATGATGTCGACACCGAGCTCCGAGGCCGCGCGGGCGTAGCCCCAGGCCACGGCGTCGTGCCGGGCGGTGCCGGCGCGGCGCTGCAGCAGCCCGCCGGTGATCGGGAAGCGCGCGTTGTCGGCGTCGAGGCCCTTGACCATGGCCAGCACCTGCCGGCGGTCCAGCAGCTCGGCATCGGCGCCCATCATCAGCATGGCGTTGCCGCGCCGGGCGAAGACGTCGCGCTGGGCGTCGGAGTGGCAGAGATTGAGCACGCCACGCTGGCTGAACATGACGTTGAAGTTGAGATCCTGGCTCAGGCCCTCCCAGAGCTTCAGGCGATGCTCGTAGAACGGCTCGTTGCCCGGGAGCAGGTAGTTGGAGCGGACGATGGTGGTGTTGCGGCCGGTATTGCCGCCGCCGATCCAGCCCTTCTCGAGCACCGCCACGTCGCGGATGCCGTGCAATTTGGCGAGGTAGTAGGCGGTGGCGAGCCCGTGCCCGCCGCCGCCGATGATCACGACGTCGTAATGCGGCTTGGGCGACGCGTCGCGCCAAGCCGGCTGCCAGCCCATCTGGCCGGCGAGCCCTTGCTTGAGGACGTTGAGGATCGAATAGCGCAAGCACCCCTCCCGACAACGCCCTTGCGTAGCGCAGGCGGCAGCGGGGCGAAAGCCGGGAAGGTGCTCAGTCGGCCGGCCGCCGGGCCGACTGCGCCGCCGCTGCATCACCATCGATCCGCCAGAGCCCGTACCGTGTGGCGATACGCGAGCCGTTCGCGATGGGCAGCACGTGGCTGGCGGTCGCGGCCGGCTCCATCGCGTCACCGGAGAGGAAGGCTTCGACCGTCCAGTCGGCCGTTCGCCAGACGACGAAGCCACGGGCGCCGAAGACGAGACGACCACCATCCGGCGTGAACGCCAGGTCTGGGCCACGCGCATCCTGCGGCAGTGGCAAGACCTCGAGCAGGCGGGCCGGCGCGCCAGCCAGCGGCAGTCGCCAGATCTCGATATGGGCGCCGCAACGGAGCGCTGCCAGCTCACCGTCAGGGGCCAGCGCGATGTGCCGTGCCGAGCAGACGGCCGCGTCCGCCGGCGCCATCTCCGGCACGGGCTCGAGCGCGGCTGTGGCCCGATCGAAGAGCCAGAAAGCCTCACCAGCCTCGTCGGACTCCATGCGGAGCAGCATGCGCCCGCGGGTTGCGTCGCTGGCCGCGGCGCGGACCGGCCATGGCATCGGGAGATGCGCCACTTGCTCGCCCGCGAGCGTCAGGATGTCGACGCCGTCTTCCGGTCGCTCGCGCAGCACGAGGTCGCCCATCAGACGGGCTTTCAGCGTTTGGTCCGGCACGACCAGCGCGTCGATGCGGGTCGCGACCAGCTTGCCACCATCGTCGATAGCCCAGCGGCACGGCGCCGCGTCGGCCGTAATCTCAGGCGGCACCGAGACGAGCTGGTCGTCCACGAGCCGAACGAGCGGCCAGGATCCGGTCAATGCCGATGCCGATGTCGCGAGTAAGCCACAGCCCTTGACGTTGCCTTCGACCTTGCGCTGGACACTGCCGGAACGGCCGTCACGGAGGGTCAGCTGCAGCGGGCGTGACAGGGTGCCGGCGAGGACCATCAAGGTGCCGTCCTGCGCCTCGAGGACCTGATCGCCGCGCCACTGCTCGATCTGGATCGGTGCCGGCGGTGCCGGGCGGAGCCGTCCGTCCGCGCCGGTGCTCACGCCCGTGCGCGGCAGCAGGACCCGCCAGCCGGCGACGTGATCGGCCTCGTCGTAGACGACGGCGAGACCGTAGGTGCGCTCCTCGCCCGTCCTGCCGGCGCTCCCCGAGGCGTAGCCCGGCCCGCCCACGGCCATGAGGATCCAGAAGTGGAACGGGTCGACCGCCAGATCGAACAGCTCGTGGCGGTCGTCGATGACGAGGGCCGGCTCGCCGAACAGTTCGTGAACCTGAACCCGTTCGGTGACGCCGATATCGAGGCCGGCCTCGACCTCACGCGCCGATGTGCCGCTCGGCGGGATCGGCACCGGCACGATGAGGCAACCCGCCAAGTGGAGCACCAGCAGGGTCAGCACCAGCCGCCGCCAGTCGGGGCGGCGGGGCGGAACCCTCCGGCTCGGCGACACGCGTGCCGCGCTCATGGAGCGACCGCCGTCACCAGGTGCCAAAGCCCGTCCGGCGTCGCAATCGCGGCACCGTCGGCGGCCACGGCGAGCCGCAAGGGGAACGTCGCTCCGTCGTGGGCCGTGGCACGGGCCGCGGGCTGGTCGTGCGCCGACTGCTCCCTTGCCGCCGCGGCGGACAGATAGGCCTCGATCGCCCAGTCCTCAGTCCGCCAGACAATGAAGCCATGCGGCCCCAGCACCAGTCGCTCGCCGTCCGGGGAGAACCCGAGCGTGGCGCCGCCCATTTCGATATCGGCGGGCACGCCGAGGATATCCGCGAGCCGCGGCTCGCCGGTCGGATCGTCGAGCGTCCAGAGCTGGACGTGGTCCTGGCAGGCGATCGCAGCCAAGCCGCCACCGGGCGCCAGCGCCAGATCGGCCGTCCAGCAATCGTCGCGGCCGGCGTGCCGGGCCATTGCGTCGAGGCCGCGTAGTGTCGCCAGATCGCGATCGAACAGCCAATACGCCGAGCCGGCAACCGTGCTGGTGGCAATCCGCAGCAGCAGATAACGGCCGGTGGCATCGGCGGTGGCCAAGTCGAGATCCGCGTCGGGCGGCAGCGTGGCGAGAGTCGACCCGTCGGTGTCGAGCAGCGCCAGCCCGCCTTCGGGGTTGGCCCGCACGACCAGGTCGCCGGCAAGGGTCGCGCTCAAGGGCGTACCGTCGACAACGAGCTGATCGAGGCGGACGGCCTCGAGCCAGCGCGAGCTGTCCATGCGCCACAGGCAAGGCGCGGCGGTGCTGCTGACCATCGAGGGCACCGAGAGCAGCCCCTCGGGTACCGCAGCAAAGGTGATGGCTGCCTCACGATCGATGTGCAGCGGCATGCCGCAGCCCGCGTCGACACCGGCCCGACTGGTGAGCACGCGGCCGTCGGCGAGGGCAAGCGTCTCCACCTTTAGGTGGTCGGTGCTGCGGAAATCGACCAGGACAGCGGCATCGCCAGAAGTGAAGAGGACCTGATCACTCTGCCAGGCGAGCTTCTTCTCCAGGCGCCATGGCGGCGTCGTCGGACCATTGCTGCCGCTGGTCATGCCGATGCCACCAGAACCGACCCAGCGCCAGCGGGCCACGCGACCCGCGTCATCGTAGGCGACGACCAGCGCGTAGTCGGTCCACTCGCCGGAACGAAAGGTGCCCGCGCCACCGCCACCGCCTGGGCCGACAATGACGATTGCCAGCCCCAGATGGGCCGGATCGCGCGAGAGGGCCCAGACGTCGTAGGTCTCGCCCGACTGGCGGCTAGGTAGCACCCAGCAGGGCCCGCGCCTCATCGCGAGTGGTCATCCCGACCTCGAGCCTGGCAGCCTCCCGATCGACGCGGACGCCACTTGCCGGCACCGGGTACGGCAGGATGCAGCCGGCGAGGAGAAGGGTGAGAAGCGCGACGGCAGCGCCGTATGGCGGGCACATTTCTAGCCACTGCGACCACCAGTGCGGCGGCGCCTTCATCGAGATCAACGAACCGCGCCACCCGCGTTGCGGCCGTGGACCGCCCGTGGCGGCTGGGAGCTCGGGCATGACCTCAGGTTCCGACCGGACAGGCTTTCATCAGGCTGTCCACGGCTTTTCGCGCCTTTTCCGGATCGCGGATGTCGGTCGGCATCTCGCCCGGTGTCATGATCCTGTTCGACCAGACCACATTGCCGGTCCGCAGATCGACCAGGGTGGCGTAGCCGATCTGCCCGGTGAGCGGCATCGGCGCCAGTGCCGGCCCGAGCAGCAGCCCGAGGCTGTAGCGCATGGCCACGTGCCCGGCCGATTGGAAGCTTTCCCGCAGAAAGATCGAGAGCGCGTAGTCGGCGGCGAAGTCCTCGCGCAACGGCGCCAGGAGATCGGGCGCCGGCTGCGCCACCTGCACCAGCTTCCCGGGCGCCGGCCCGCTGGAGGCCGGCTGGACGGTCGTCAGGGCAGTGATCGCCGCCGCCTGCTCGGCCCGCCGCTCGGGCGGGAACGCGTGCGTCGTCATAGACGACGAGCCGCGTCGCATGTTCCTGCATGAAGTCGGCAAGCGCACGGCTGACGCTGGCCTGCGCCTTCGCCGACCATTCCGGCCGCGCGTTGACGCCGCCCACCGCCACCTCGCTGCATTGGATGTCGGGGGGCAGCAGCAGGATGGTCGAGCCGCGCGCGACCGGCTCGGTGATGCCTGGCGCCGTTACCGGGCTCGTGGTCGTGCAGGCGACGAGAAAGGCGAGCGCCAGAAAGGCGACGCCCAGCAAGTGGAATTGAGCTCTTTGTGCAACCATGACCATGGCTCCAGCGCCAAAGGAGGCAGCCGTTCACTCGAAACGCAAGCTGTCGAAGAAGGCGTCCCGCTCGGCCGCGAAGCGGGGCTGCGGCCGGTCGGGGGCGTCCGGCAGCCGCTCGGACCAGCCGAGCTCGACCGGCGCACGCGTGTTCGGGTCGATGCAGGTGTAGTACGAGGCGTGGTAGACGAACGGTCGGCCACCTTGGCCGGGCACGTCATGGTCCAGGGCGACGAGGGCACGCTCGTTGCAGGCGATGCCCTTCGCCGCCAGCGGCGGCCCGGGCGCCGCCGACTTGCGTGAAGCTCAGCAGGGTGTTGGACGGCCGTCCCGGCGAGGCGCGCTCGAGCGGCTCCATTTCCAGAAGATAATCCTCGAGGATCTCAGCCTCGGTGTCTCCCGCGTGCAGCGTTCGAAAGGTCGGCCACATCGAAGGCTCGACCACCGTTCCGTTGACGCCGGCGACCAGGGTGTGCGCCGGTCCCATTTCCCTGCCCAACACGTACGAGCCGTCGGGCATCAACCTTACCGTCTCACGCTGCGACTCGGGGATCACGACGGCGAGGCGGGTCTGGGGTGTCGTCATGCGGAGCACGCCATCCTCCGAAACAGCGACCGGCCGCCCCGGCGCGCAAGCAGCGAGCAGCAACACTCCCGCCACGGCTGCGGCAACAGGCTTCGGCAAATAGCAGCGAGCCATCTCCACCCCCGACGCTCGGGACCTCGACGAAAACGGCTGATGATACGCTTTGGGCCGGACCCGCGCCTTGATCTGGCGCAAAGCGAAGTTGTGATCCTGTCGTGGGTAGTGCCCTCCGGTCGACGATCTCGATGCCTCGACGGAGGCGGCGCCAGCGGGTACGAATTGTCGCCAGTCCCGCGGCGGTCATGCCGCCAATCACCCCCATCGATCGCGGACGCCAGCCTTGCACCCGTCGGACAGGTGGATCAGCCAGAGCCCGGATGGCGCCGCGAAGCGCCGGGACAAGGTCGAAGCTTCCGGGCCCGGCCCCTTCGTCACGCTCAGGCGTGGCTGGGTCGACGGGCAACGCTTCGTCTGGTCCTCCCGGGCGCATCGCAAGGGGTTCCTGACGGACGCGGCGGAGGCTTGGCTCGCGACGCGTGGGCGGCGGCTGCATTGGCCGGCCTTGCTGCTGAACCGCTGGATCGGCGTCGGTTTCAGCATCGGCTCGCTGCTCTTCTTCCTCGGCGGCGTCTTGTCGCTGGCGCCGGCGCTGGCCCGCGAGCTGCAGCTTTCGGTGCTGGAGGTGAACGCCATCTACTTCGTGGGCTCGATCGCCTTTACCGTGGCTGCCTATCTGCAGCTCTTCCAGGCGGCCAACGCCGACATCGCGACGGCAGGGCCGCAGCCACGCCCCGAGCTGATCGGCTGGCATCCGCGCGAGATCGGCTGGCTCAGCAGCTTACTGCAGTTCCTTGGCACGTTGCTGTTCAATGCCTCGACCTTCGCCGCGCTCGGCGGCGGCGGCTGGCTGCGCCAGGACCTGACCATCTGGGGGCCGGACGTCTTGGGCTCGGTGCTCTTCCTCGCCTCGGGCTATCTGGCCTTCATCGAGACCTGCCATGCCTTCTGGGGCTGGCAGCCGCGGAGCCTTTCCTGGTGGGTGGTCTACACCAACCTGCTGGGGTGCATCGCCTTCATGGTCTCCGCCGTCTTCGCCTTCGTGCCGGCGTCCGCACCCGACCCCGTGGCGGTAGCACTCGCCACGCTGTTCACCGCGATCGGCGCGGTGGGCTTTCTTGCGGGCTCGCTGCTGATGCTGCGCGAGGGTCCTGGCTCGGACGGTTCAGCCTGATCCGGCGGCCAGTGATGCCGCGGTAGACGGTCTCGATGGCGAGCGAGGCCGCGATCATGCCGACGAGGATCCACAAGTGGTTGCGGGTCGCCGGGTTCTCGGCGACGTCGACGCAGAGGATGACCAGGGCTGCCGCCGTGCTGAGCGCTGCGAGCGCCGAGATCCAGATCCGAGCACCCGTCTCGCGGGCCAGCTTGACGCTCGCCAGGTTGACCCCGAGGAAGAGGATGAGGAAGCCGGCGCTGCCCATGGTGGCGATCGCCTCGAGCGGAACGAAATTGGCGATCACCAGCGCCAGGCCGGCGCAGATCAGCGAGCCCTCGGCATGCTCGCCACGGATCGAGCGCTCCAGCTCGCGCGGTAGCTCGCCGGTCTTGGCGACGATGTAGGTCAGCCGGCCGGTGCTGTAGAAGGTGGCGTTGATCGCCGAGGCGGTGGCCAGGAGGGCGGCGATGACGATGGCGATGTAGCCGGTGGTGCCGAGGATTTGCCGGCCGGCCGCCGAGAGGGCCGTGTCCCTGGACTGGCCGACGGCGTCGAGGCTCATGTGGCCGAGGACGACGGTGACGATCAGCACGTAGAGCAGGATGACGATGAGCACGCCGCCCAAGTACGCGATCGGCAGCGAGCGCTCGGGGTTGGCGACATCCTTCGACGCATTGGCGATCAGCTCGAAGCCTTCGTAATTGAGGAAGATCAGCATGGCGCCGGCGACCAGGCCAATCGGGGTCACCGCCCCCAGTGGGTCGATCCGGCTCAAGTCCATCGGCAGGGCCAGGCCCACGACGACGAAGCCGCCGAGCAGGATCATCTTGAGCGCGTTGAAGAGGTTCTCGGAGCGGATCACCAGCCGGGCTGCCACGATATTGACCGCGAGAAGGCCGATGATGACGCCGCTCGCGAGCACGTGCTGCCAGAAGCCCTGACTGTCCGCCGGGAAGAGGTCGGCGCCGTAGCTGCCGAAGGCGTAGGCGTAGACCGCGAGCAGGACGACGTAGCTCAACAGCAGCAGGATGTTGGCGGCACCGGTCAGGATGCCGGTGCCGAAGGCGCGGTTGAGGAAGTCCACCGTGCCGCCCTCGCCCGGAAACGCGAGCGTCAGCTTCAGGTACGAGTAGGCGGTCAGGAGCGCCACGATGCCGGCGATGAGGAAGGCCAAGGGAGCTGCACCTTTGGTCACCTCGATGGTCAGGCCGGTGACCGCGAAGATGCCGCCGCCGACCATCCCGCCGATGCCGATCGACAGGGTCGAGAAGGTGCCGAGCTTCTCGCTGGACGGCTCGGTCATTGAGCAGAGCTCCTCTTGCTATGCCGCATTTTTCCCCGGGTGGCTGCAGCGATGCAGTTTTGAACGACCTGCTGATAGTCGTTCTCATCATGCGTTGACAGCACCAGAGGTGATTTCGTCTCCCGATCGCCTCGGGCAGGATCCTCCCTTGGCGGGTCCGCTGGCGTTGCCCTATTTTGGCTGCGCGGGCATTCTGCGCACGAGTTTGGCTCCGGCTGGAACCTGCCGAGCAGGAATCCGAAGAGTCTTGTCGAGGCGAACGCGTGGCTGACATCCGGCAATGGCTGACCAGGCTCGGGCTCGAGCGCTACGGCGACGTGTTCGTCGAGAACGAGATCGAGCTCGGCACCCTCCGCCATCTGGCCGAGGCCGATCTCAAGGAGCTCGGCCTGCCGATGGGGCCGCGCAAGGTCGTCCTGGCGGCGATCGCTGCACTCGGGCCGGACGCCGCGATCGACGATCCGGCACCGCCTGCCGGGCCGGCGCCGGGTGACGCGGAGCGCCGCCAGCTGGTGATCTGGTTTTGCGATCTGGTCAATTCCACCGGGCTCAGTGGCCGCGTCGATCCCGAGGACATGCGCGAGGTGGTGCGCCACTACCAGGCGGCGGCCGTGGCCGCGGTCACCAGCCATGGCGGGCATGTCGCCAACTTCCTGGGCGATGGCGTGGTCGCCTATTTCGGCTGGCCGGCGGCGGCGGAGGATCAGGCGGAGCAGGCGGTTCGCGCCGGGCTGGCTGCCGCTGCCGACGTGTCGGCGATCGCGCTGCCCGGGCGGCTGACACGAGGAGCTGGCGGCTCGGGTCGGGATCGCGACCGGGCAGGTGGTCATCGGCGACCTCCTGGACGATGCGGTCAGCCAGCAGGGGCTGGTGACCGGTGCGACGCCGAATCTGGCGGCACGGCTGCAATCGGCAGCACCGCCCGGGGGCGTGGTGATCGAGGCCACGACCCGGGCCCTGGTGCGCCAGAGCTTCGATCTGGAGGATCTCGGCCAGCAGGACCTCAAGGGCTTCGCGGCACCCGTTCAGGCGTGGCGGGTCCGCGCGGCGCGTGCTGCCGAGAGCCGCTTCGACAGCCGCGCCGATACCCTGACGCCGCTCGCCGGGCGCACCCACGAGGTGGGCTTGTTGTGCGACCGTTGGGAACAGGCGCGCAGCGGCGAGGGCCAGGTCGTGCTGATCGCCGGCGAGGCCGGCATTGGCAAGTCACGAATCCTGCAGGCGTTTCGGGCCCAGGTCGAGGGCCGGCCGCAGCGTTGGCTGGGCCTCCAGTGCTCCCCCTATCACGTCAATACGGCGCTCCATCCGGTGATCCAGCAGCTCGAGCACGGCGCGGGCATCGAGGCGGGCGATGCCGCCGCGGCACGGCTCGACAAGCTGGAGGCGCTGCTGCGCCAGGGCGCCACCAACATCACCGACATCGCACCGCTCATGGCGGCGCTGCTATCGCTGCCGGTCGAGGAGCGCTACGGCGCCCTGGACCTGACGCCGGCGCAGCAGCGCGTGGCGACGCTGCGCGGGCTGCAGGATCATCTCCTCGGGCTCGCCGCGCACGAGCTGCTCGTGGTCGTGCTGGAGGATGCGCACTGGATCGATCCGACCACCCAGCAGCTGATTGCCGAGATGGTGCTGCGCCTGGTCGACCAGCGGGTCCTGGTCGTCATGACCCATCGGCCGGAATGGGTTCACCCGTTCCAGGGCCATGGCCATGTCACGACCATCAGCCTGACCCGGCTGTCGCGGGCGCAGGTGGCGGACATGGTGCGTGAGCTGGCGAGCCGGCACTTGCCGGAGGCCATCGTCGCACGGATCGTCGAGCGGACGGACGGCGTGCCGCTCTTCGTCGAGGAATTGACCAAGGCCATCGTCGAGGCGGGCACCGATGCCGGCTTCGACTCGCTCGAGGACGACGTGCCGGTGACGCTTCAGGCGTCGCTGATGGCGCGCCTGGACCGCCTGGGCTCGGCCAAGGAGATCGCCCAGATCGGTGCCGTGATTGGGCGCGAGTTCAGCCACCAGCTCCTGACCCGGATCGCCGAGACCGATGATAGCGATCTGAGCCGGGCACTGGAGCGGCTGCAGGAGTCGCAGCTGGTCTTTCGCGCCAGCCGCGCCGCCGACGCGTTCTACACCTTCAAGCATGCGCTGATCCAGGACGTCGCCTACAAGAGCCTGCTGCGCCAGCGTCGCCAGCGGCTGCACCTGACGATCGCCGAGGCGCTGGAGGCCGACGCCTCGCCGGAGGTGGTCGCCCGGCATTTCGAGCTGGGCGGTGACGCCATGCGGGCGATCACCTGGTGGGAGCGCGCCGGGGACGACGCCGTCACGCGCTCGGCCCAGCCGGAGGCGGCCTCGCATTTCGGCAATGCGCTCCGCCTGACCCGCGCGACGGCCGGCAACGACCACCGCGCGACCGAGCTGTCATTGCTGCTGCGGCTCGGCCAGGCGCAGTTTGGTGCCTATGGCGGCGCGGCCCCGATCACCTCGGCGTCGTTCGAGGCGGCGGCGGCCCTCGCGGCAGAATTGGACGGCCGACACCATTTGTGCGTCGCTCAGTACGGGCAGTGGATTGGCCACGTGATCGCGGGCCGGCTCAGGCAGGCCTTGGCGCTCGCCGACGACATGGTCGCCTGGACGCAAGTGAGCGGTGAGAGCTGGGCCACACCGATCGGCGCCCGGTTGCGCGCCAGCACCTTGGGGTTGATGGGGCAGCTCGCTCCTGCGCGGGCGCTGTTCGAGGCCCTGATCGCTGCGGCACCGCGTCTCGAGAGCGCCTTGTCGATGGGCTTCGCGCACGATCCGCTGCTCGGTCTCGCGTCGAACTTCTCACACATCGAATGGGCCACCGGCGACATGGTGAGCGCGCGCGCCAGATCCGCCGCGGCAGTGGAGACGATCGCGGCAGCGACGCGCAATGCCAATACCGTTTCATATGCGATGACTTGGGATGTGCTCTTGAGCGCCTTCGCGCGCGATCCGGTGCGGGTGCGGGTGAGCAGCGAGCGCCTGCGGGAGCATGCCCGCCGCACCGGCGGCATGTTCTGGGAGCAGGTCAGCCACTGGGGCCTGGGCGCCGCCGCGGTCATGGACGGCGACACGGCCGCCGCCCTGCCCTTGCTGCGCAGCGGTATCGACGGCTTCGTCCGCACCGGCGCGCTGCAGCATGTGCCGTTCTTCAAGCTCAGCCTCGCCGAGGCCCACCACCTTGACGGCGATGACGTTGCCGCACTCGCCGTTCTCGACGAGAGCCGCGCGCTGATCGAGAAGACCGAGCAGCGCTTCTACGAACCGGAGACGCTTCGCTGGCGGGGCATCGTTCTCGGCGCGATGGGCCGGCACGACGAGGCGCTGGCTGCCTTGCGCCAAGCGATCGCGGTGGCGGATGGTCAGGGCAGCCAGGCCTGGCAGGCCCGCGCCGAGGCGGACCTGGCCCGGCTGCTCGACGGCGCGTGAGCGGCGACCGGTCAGCCGGCGGGCTTGTAGGCCTTGGCGGCGATGTTGGCGGCGGCGATGATCGGTTTTGGGTCCAGCTCCTCCAGGACGACGACGTCGGAAAGCGAGCCGCTGGCGCGGATCGCCATCGCGATGCCCAGGCTGGCCGCCTGATTGGGCACAGAACAGGTGACGGCGACATCGTAGGCGCCGCGGGTGAGCATGGTGCTCTCGAGCGTGCCGCCGACGCTCTCGACCAACGTCCGGATCGCGGCCTCGCGATCGGAGCCCTGCATGATCCCCTTGATGGCGTGCGGCAAATAATTGGCCACCACCAGAACGCGCATTTTAGCCTCCCTTTCTGTTGCCGAGCAAATCCCAGCGTAAGCTGTGAATAGGCTCATGAAACGTCCGGCTCGGCAAGCTCGCCAAGCGCATTGCCCCTGGCCGGTCCAGCGGTGTAGGTCGGTGCCGGCTGCCATAGCCGAGTGGCGGGCTCGGGGTCGCTGGATCGAGGCGGCGGTGCTACCGTCGTGATCAATCACCGGCTCAGTGGCCGCTGCAGCGATAGAGGCAGGTTTCATGCGTGACGTGACCGACGGGCTGCTCTTTCCGGAAGGACCGGTGGCGCTTGCCGACGGCTCGGTGGCGCTGGTCGAGATCGCCCGGCGGACGGTGACCCTGGTCGGTGCGGATGGCAGCAAGCGGGTGCTGGCCGAGCCGGGTGGTGGTCCCAACGGGCTGGCCATCGGGCCGGACGGTGCTTTCTACGTCACCAACAATGGCGGGTTCGCGTTTCACGAAGATGCGGATGGCATCAGGCCGACCGTGCAGGCCCCGGACTACTCGGGCGGCCGGCTGGAGCGGGTGGATCGGCGGACGGGTGCGGTCGAGGTGCTCTACACCGAGAACGGCGCCGGGTTCGGCTTGCGCGGGCCGAACGATCTGGTCGTCGATCGCCAGGGCGGCATCTGGTTCACCGATCTCGGCAAGCGGCGGGCCCGCGATCTCGACTATGGCGGCGTCTACTATGCGGCCGCCGACGGCAGCGGCATCACCGAGGCGGCGCATCCCTTCCTCACCGCCAACGGCATCGGCCTGTCGCCGGACGAGAGCGTGCTCTACGTCGCCGAGACCGAGGGCGGCCGGCTCTGGGCCTTCGATCTGGAGGCGCCGGGGCGGATCAGGAAGCACCCATGGCCCAGCCCGCATGGCGGGCGGCTGGTCTACACGGCGGGCGGCGCTTATGAGCGGTTCGACAGCCTGGCGGTCGAGGCCTCGGGCAATATCTGCGTCGCGACCCTGATCAATGGCGGCATCAGCGTGATCTCGCCGGCAGGCGAGCTGGTCGCATTCGTGCCCATGCCGGACCGCATGACGACCAATATCTGCTTCGGCGGACGTGACCTGCAGACAGCCTTCGTCACGCTGTCGCAATCGGGCCGGCTGGTCGCCATGGATTGGCCCCGGCCGGGGTTGCGGTTGAATTGCCAGGCCGCCTGAGGGTCAGTTGCCGGCCTTGCCGAGTTCGTGCAGCTCGTCGAACCAGCTGTCGCGCGTGACGTTGCTCGTGGCCTCGGCCATGCCGTAGAGGCTGGTTTCGACCGGCTTGATGCCGACGAACTTCAGGATGTTGCGCTCGAAGCTCTTGACGCTGTGGCCGCCGTAGAACCAGCGATAGGCAATGGCCGGCATGCCCATGGTGACGACCAGCCGGGCGGAGCGGCCCTTCAGGTTCATCCGCACGTCGCCGCCCTCGAGATAGTCGAAGGCGAAGCCGGGGCGGAGCGTCTGCTCGAGGAAGCCCTTGAGGCGCGCCGGCATGTCGCCCAGCCAGATCGGATAGACGAAGACCAGGTGATTGGCCCAGGCGATGGCGGCCTGGGCAGGCACGAGGGCCGGCGGTGTGGCCCCATGCTCGAACTCGCGCTTGTTGCGCAAGAGCGGAAAGTCGAGCGATGCGACCTCGACCCGCCGCAGAGCGTGGCCGGCCTCGGTGGCGCCGGTCGCATAAGCGTCAGCCATCGCATGATCGAGATGGCCGCCGGCGGGATCGGGGTGGCCCTGGATGAGCGTGATCTTGCGCATGGTCTTTTCTCACTCCGCCTCAGCCGGCCGCGGTGACCGCCCTGCCGATGCCCTTGAAGCGCTGGCGGTAGCGGGCCGGGGTGACACCGGTGCGGCGCTTGAAGATACGGCGGAAGAAGGCGGCATCCTCGTAGCCGACGGCGCGGCCGACGGCGTCGGTCGCCTCGGCGCTGGTCTCCAAGAGCTCTTTCGCCTCCTCGACGCGGAGCGCCTGCACATAGTCGAGTGCGGTATAGCCCGTGGCCTCCTTGAAGCGGCGGGTGAAGCTGCGCTCGGGCAGGCCGGAACGGGCGATCAGGCGGGCCACGATATCCGGGTGCTTGTAGTTGTCGGCGAGCCATTCCTGGCAGTCGGCGATGACCGCGTCCTCGTGACGCCGTGGCCGGCGGAGCGCGGCGTAGAGCAGCTGGCCCTCGCTGCGGTCACCCAGCACATAGGTCTTGGCGATCTTGATGGCCTCGCTGGGGCCGCAGAACCGGGCGACCAGCCAGAGCGCCAGGTCCTCCCACGAGGCGGCCCCGCCGGCGGTGACCAGCCGCTCGCCCTCGCCGCTGGTGCAGAGGATGCGCTCGGATCGCCAGTGCACGGACGGGTAGGCGCGGGCCAGGCTCTCGGCGAAGGCCCAATGGGTGGTGGCATCATGGCCGTCGAGCACACCCGCTCCAGCGAGCAGCATCGAGCCCGAGCAGACCGACGCCAAGGTGGCACCCTCGGCGTAGCGGTCGGCGAGCCAGGCGGTGACCTCGGGCCATTTGCCGCGCGGGTCGTCGTCCGGCGAGACGGTCAGATCGGTGACGACGACGATGTCGAAACGCCGATTGCCCGAGAACGTCGTGTCGGCCGGCACCAGCGCACCGCCGACGCAGGCGAAGGGCGTCGTGTCGGCGGCGACGACAGCGACGTCGAAGCGCGGCGCATCGCTGGCGCCGCCGGTGACCAGCCCCCAGACCGGGCCCACCGATTCGAGCACCTCCTTGAGGCCGAAGAGCACATAGCCCGTGCTTTCCGGCAGCGCCACGATGGCGACGCTGATCGGCGGTTGGGTCCGGGTCATCTCGCCGGCTGTTCCTCCTCCCGCGTTCTCAGAGCGAGCGGTAGAGGTCGAGCGTCGTGGCGGCGATGGCGTCCCAGCTGAAATGGTCGAGTGCCCGCTGCCGGCCGGCCTTGCCCATCCTGGCACATAGCGCCGGGTCGGCGGCGAGGCGGTTGATCGCCCGTGCCAGGCCGGCCGAGAACACGGCGGGATCGGTCGGCTCGAAGGTGCCGGGCTTGAGGGCCAGATCGACCAGGAGGCCCGTCTCCTCGGGCACCACCACCTCGGGGATGCCGCCGACCTTCGACGCCACGACGGCCGTCTCGCAGGCCATGGCCTCGAGGTTGATGATGCCGAACGGCTCGTAGACCGAGGGGCAGCAGAAGAGGGCGGCGTGCTCGTAGAATTGGATGACGTCGGCGCGCGGCAGCATCTCCCTGATCCACTTGACCCCTGGACGGCCGGCGCTGACCTCGGCGACGCGTGCCTCCATCTCTCGGCCGATCTCCGGCGTGTCGGGCGCACCGGCGCAAAGCACGATCTGCAGCTCCGGGTCGATCTCGGGGATCGCGTCGACCAGGTGGATGATCCCCTTCTGCCGGGTGATCCGGCCGACGAACAGGAGGTAGGGCTTCGCCGGGTCGATCCCGTGGCGCTCGAGCGCATCCGTCCGCCCGGTCGGGCGGTACTCGGCGGGATCGATGCCGTTGTGGATCACGTGGACGCGGGCGGGGTCGACGTCGAACAGGCGGAGCACGTCCTCGCGGGTCTCGCGCGAGACCGCGATGATGGCATCGGCCTGCTCCATCGCCGTCCGCTCCATCCAGCTGGAGAGATGGTAGCCGTTGCCGAGCTGCTCGACCTTCCACGGCCGCAGCGGCTCGAGCGAGTGGATGCTGAGCACGTAGGGCACGTCCCAGAGCTTGCTCGCGATCAGGCCACCCATGTCGGTGTACCAGGTGTGGCAATGGACGACGTCGGCGTCGATCGTGTCCTTGGCCATGGCGAGCGAGCGATGGAAGGCGTCGAGCGCGCCCGCGAACCGCGGGTCGGTGCTCTCCTTGGCGGCATCCCACTTCGGATAGCCGCGCACGGTCAGCGCCGCCGTTTCCTCGCGCTGATCGCCGAAGCAGCGGACATCGACCGCGATATGCTTGGCCAGCGCCTGGCTCAGATACTCCACGTGCACACCGGCACCGCCATAGACGTTGGGCGGATACTCGTTGGTGAGCAGCGTCAACTTCTTGATCTCTCTCATGCCAGTCTCCCGCTATCTGTTCTTGTTGGACCAGGCCCCGGCGGCTTCGCGCCGAGGATGACGCCCCTTTTTGGTCGCGATGGCCGGAATGCCCCGTTCCTGGCGCAACCGCCCCTACCGCCGATGCCGCGCGTGGCCGATGCTCCGCTCATCCGCAACCACGAGCCTTCGAGGAGGAGCTCCATCATGTCAGCCCTCACCCCTGCCTTTCCCGCCTTCGACCAGGGCGCCGCCGAAGCCTTCACCGAGCGCTTCATCGACATCCTGAACGGCGGTGCCGTCGCCGTGATGTGCTCGATCGGTCACCGCACCGGCCTGTTCGATGCCATGACCGGCCTGCCGCCATCGTCGAGCCAGACCATCGCCGAGCGCGCCGGTCTTGCCGAGCGCTACGTGCGCGAATGGCTGGCCGTCATGGTGACCGGCCGGATCGTCACCTACGACGCCGCCACGCTCACCTATCACCTGCCCCCAGAGCATGCCGCCATCCTGGCCCGTCGCGCGCCGCTCGGCAACGTCGCTGTTGCCGCGCAGTTCGTGGCATTGATGGGCGCCGTGCAGGAGCCGATTCTCGAGTGCTTCGCGACCGGCCGAGGCACCAGCTACGACCAGTACCCGTGCTTTCACCGGGTGATGGCCGAGGATAGCGGACAGACGGTCGTCGGCCAGCTGTTCGACACGCTGTTGCCGCTGGCGCCGGGGCTGGTCGAGCGGCTGGAGCAGGGCATCGACGTGATGGATGCCGGCTGCGGCCGGGGCCTGGCCTTGCTGGCGATGGCCGAGCGGTTTCCGAAGAGCCGTTTTCTCGGCATCGATCTGTGCCGGGAGGCCACCGATGCGGCCGCCGACGAGGCCACCGCGAAGGGGCTCGAGAACGTCGTCTTCGCTGCGCAGGACCTGAGCGGCTTCGATGCGGCCGGCGCCTTCGATCTCGTCACCTCCTTCGATGCCGTGCACGACCAGCGCGATCCCGAAGGGCTGATCTGCACCCTCCATCGCGCACTCCGGCGGGGCGGCGTCTACCTGATGCAGGACATCGGCGGCTCGGCGAGGCTCGAGGCCAATCTCGACTTTCCAATGGCGCCCCTGCTCTACGCGATCTCGACCACCCATTGCACGCCGGTTTCGATCGGCCAGGGCGGCCCGGGGCTGGGCACGATGTGGGGCTGGGAGACTGCCCAGGCGATGCTCGAGGCCGCGGGCTTCAGCGCAATCGAGCGGCACGTCCTGCCACATGACCCGATGAACGTCTGGTTCGTGTCGCAGAAGGCGTAAGCGCGGCTCAGGCCTTGACCCCCGCCCCCGGCAGCTTCTCCGCCGACATGTCGAGGGGCCAGCGGGGGCGGGCCGGCGCGTCGAGGCCGTCGGTGAGCCCGAGCGCCAGCCGCTCGATGCCGGCCCAGGCGACCATGATGCCGTTATCCGTGCAGAGTGCCGGGGGTGGCAGCACGAGGCGGGCACCGGCCGCCTCGGCCACCTCGCCGAGCCGGGCGCGAATCGCCTTGTTGGCGGCGACGCCACCGGCGACCACCAGCGTGCGCGCGGCAGGGTCGCCCGCCTGCATCTCGAGCGCGTGCCGGGTCCTGTCAGCCAGGCAGTCGGCGACGGCTGCCTGGAAGCTGGCCGCCAGGTCGCGGACGAAGCTGGGGTCGTCAGGGTGTGAGGCCAGAATGGTCTGGCGGACCGCGGTCTTCAGGCCGGAGAAGGAGAAATTGGCCGATTTCTGGTTGGTCAGCGGGCGCGGCAGGGCGAATCGGGCGGGATCGCCGCCGGCAGCGGCGCGCTCGACCAGCGGGCCGCCCGGATGGCCGAGGCCCAGCATCTTCGCCACCTTGTCGAAGGCCTCGCCCACCGCGTCGTCGATGGTGGCGCCGAGCCGGCGGTACGCACCGACGCCGCCAACGACCTGCAGCTGGCAGTGGCCGCCCGAGACCAGCAGCAGCGTGTAGGGAAACGCGAGCGCATCGGTGAGCCGGGCGGTAAGCGCGTGCGCCTCGAGGTGGTTGACCGCCACCAGTGGTCGGTTGGCGGCCATGCAGATCATCTTGGCGGTGACGACACCCACCATCAGCCCGCCGATCAGACCCGGCCCGGCGGTGACCGCGACGGCGTCGAGGTCGGCAAAGTCGAGCCCGGCCTCGTCCATGGCCTGGCGGATCAGTCGGTCGAGCCGCTCCAGGTGCGCTCGAGCCGCGATCTCCGGGACGACGCCGCCATAGAGCTTGTGCTCGTCGACCTGGCTGAACAGCGCGTGCGCCAGCACCCGCCGCTGGTCGTCGACCAGGGCGACGGCGGTCTCGTCACAGCTCGTCTCGATGCCGAGAACGACCGGCATTTCGGCCAAGGCTCCAGTCTGCTAGGGGAGCACGTACAGTCGAGTGCAGGTGATGGACAGCATGGAACAAAGAGGCAAGCTCAAGATCGGCACGCGCGGTTCCCCATTGGCGCTGGTCCAGGCCGAGATGACCCGGGAGGCGCTGGCAAAGGCGCGACCGGCGGCGCTCGCGGTGCCGCTCGAGATGACCGAGATCGTCGTCATCAAGACCACCGGCGACCACGTGCTCGACCGGCCCCTCAGCGAGATCGGCGGCAAGGGCCTGTTCACCAAGGAGATCGAGGAGGCGTTGCTCGACGGCCGCATCGACATGGCGGTCCACTCGATGAAGGACATGCCGACCCACCTCCCCGACGGCCTCGTCATCCCAGCCATGCTGCCGCGCGAGGATCCGCGCGATGCCCTGATTTTGGGCGAGGCCTTGGCCGCCAGCTGCGGCTCGGTCGCCGCGCTGCCGCAAGGGGCCAGGATCGGCACGGCGTCGCTCAGGCGGATGGCCCAGCTCAAGGCCAAGCGCCCCGATCTGGTGATCGAGAACCTGCGCGGCGCTGTCGGCACCCGGCTGAAGCGGATCGAGGAGGGCCGGTTCGACGGCACGCTCCTGGCGCTGGCCGGGCTCAAGCGGCTGGGCATGGCCGAGCGGGCGTCCGTGGTGCTCGGCATCGACGAGATGCTGCCGGCGATCGCCCAGGGAGCCGTGGGCATCGAGTGCCGCGCGGACGACGACGCCATGCTCGAGCTCCTGGGCGCCATCGGCTGCCTCGCCACCAAGGCCTGCGTCGATGCCGAGCGCGCCGCACTCGCTGCCCTCGACGGCTCGTGCCGGACGCCGATCGCCGGCCTCGCCGGGCTCGACGGCGAGAAGCTGATGATGTCGGTACTGATCGCGCGGCCCGATGGCAGCGAGGTGCATCACGAGACGGGCGAGGCCCATGTCCAGGATGGCCCGGCGCTCGGCGACGTGCTCGGCCAGAAGCTGAAGGCGCGGGGCGGACCCGGCTTCTTCGTGCACTGAGCGCCAGCTCGGGAGGCCGCCGCGGTGCGCGTCCTGGTCACCCGCCCGGAGCCGCAGGCAACGGCGACGGCTGGCCTGCTCGAGGCCCGGGGACACACCGTGCACAAGGCGCCGGTTGCCCGAATTGAGCTTTTGCCGGCAGCGCTGCCGGCGGCGGCAGACGTCGATGCGGTGCTGCTGACCAGCGCCAACGGGGCCCAGGCATTGGCGGCTTTCCGCGCGCTACCGGTCTTTGCGGTGGGCGATGCCACGGCACGGGCGGCGCGGGCCCAGGGCGCCTCCAGCGTGCGCACGGCCGAGGGCGATTGGCGGAGCCTCGCCCAGCTGCTCGGCAGCGACGGCGGGCCGCCGGCCGGCGCCAGGCTGCTGCATCTGGCCGGCGCCGAGGTGCGCGGTGATCTCGAAGGTGCGGCCAGGGCCTTGGGCTTCGCGTATCAGCGGTGCGTGGTCTATGCGGCCCGGCCCATTCCGTTCCTCACCGCCGACACGATAGGCCTGCTCGAGCGGCAGGCGCTCGATGCCGTAGCCTTCTTCTCGCCGGCGCATGCGACGATCTGGCGCCGGCAGATCGAGCGGGCGGCAATGGAACCCTCGCTCTTTCCGCTCGTTGCCCTGGCGTTGAGCGTGGCAGTTGCCGAGCCGCTGCACGGCCTGCCCTGGCGGGCCGTGCGGGTTGCCGCGGCACCCGAGGTCGCGTCCCTGATCGATCGCCTTGAAGCCAAGGGGTGAAGATGGTAGCCCATTTGCAACAGGGTGGAGACGTTGGCGGCCCATGCGTCGGGACAGGTTCCCGCGACGGGTGCGACTGACCGCCAGACTCGCGCCGGCGCCATTCGTCGCGTCCGGCCCGCCGGTTTTTGGGGAGAGCACCGTCGATGTCGCGAGGCCGACCGAGCAATTCGTCCAAAGGGACGCAGCGGCCGGGCGAGAAGCGGCCGCCCGGCGCCGATCAGGGCAACCAGCCGAGCCAGGCGTCGCAATTGCCTAAACCGCCGTCGCCCGGTGCTGCAGCATCCGGTCAGGCGCCTTCCGGTACGCCACAAAGCGGCCAGACGCCGGCTGCTAGCGCGCCTCCGACCACACCATCGCCAACGCCCGCCGCCAGCGCCGCTTCAGCGGCCAGCGCTGCATCGTCGAGCCAGGGCTCGGGCCCAGCTTCCGGTGGCTCCAGCCCTGCCTCTGGCGCCGCCGACAAAACGCCACCGAGCCCGGCATCGACGGGCATTCCGCAAGTCAGCCAGCCGGCCGCCAGCGCCAGTGCCGCAGCGAGCGCCGCCAAGCCCGGCAGCCCGTCACCCGCCGGCAAGCCGGCCAGCGGTCCGAGCCCATCGGCGGCTTCGTCGGGGGGCCGCCCGCCCATCGGTGGCGGCAGCGGCGCCGGCACGGGCGGCGGCCCGAGTGCTGGCGGCAGTGGTCCGCGCAGCACGCCGCCGCCACCTCCACCGCCACCGCCGGCCAAGCGCAGCGGCGGCTATGTCGCGGGCCTGGTCGGCGGCGTGGTGGGAGCGGCGCTCGCCACCTTCGGAGCGCCCATGGTGATGGGCCCGCCGCCGCTGGCGCCGGAGCCGGCATCGCGGCTGGCCGAGGTCGAGACGGCCGCCACCTCGCAGGGCGACCGGCTGGCGTCGATCGAGACGACCGTGGCCGATTTGCAGACGCTGTCGAGCAATCTCGAATCCACGGTGCAGACCGCCGTCGAGGCCGCGGTGGCCGAGGTGCCGTCCCGCGACGGGGCGGCGATCGCCGCGCTCGAAGGGCAGCTCGAGACGGCTGTCGGCGAGGTTGCGGCCCTGAAGGCCGCCGCCGAGGCAGCGGTCGACCCGGTGCCGCTGCTGGCCGAGCAGGGCGACGCGATCGCGGGGCTGGAGACGGCGCTCGCCGGCCTGCAGGAGCAGCTCACCAGCGAGGTACAGCGGCTCGAGGACGCCAGGGCCGCCTCGGTCGCCACGCTCGAGGACCAGCTGGCGGGCCAGACCTCGCTGATCGAGGAGAACCGCGCGCTGGTCTCGAGCGAGATCGCGGAAGTCCAGGCGGCGCTCACCGCCGAGATCACGACGGTGCGCGGCACCATCGAATCAGCCAACGACACGATTGCCGCCCTGCAGGGCCAGGTCGACGCCTTGAAGCAGGCGGAGAACCGGGCGGCGGCGGCAGCCCTTCTGGTGCGCGACATCGACCGGTCCGTCGCCGACGGCACGCCGTTCGCCGATCCCTTGGAGCGGCTGATCGAGATGGTGTCGGGGACGCCCGAGCTCGAGACGACCCTGACCGAGCTTCGACCCTATGCCGAGAGCGGCGTGCCCACGGTGGACAAGCTGCGCGAGTCGCTCGAAGCCCTGGCGGAGACCGAGCCGACGCTCGAGCTGGGCGGATCGGAGTGGCTGGGCAAGACGGTCGAAAATATCACCGATCTCGTCGCGGTGCGGGCCAAGGACGCCGATGTCAACGTGGCGACCGGCCAGCTCGCCGCCGCCGATCAGGCCCTGCGCGATGGCGACCTTGCCGGCGCGATCGGCACCGTCGAGACGGTCGCCAGTGCCGATGGCGAGATCGATGCCGCCGCCGCCGAGGCGTGGCTCGCCGAGGCGCGGGCGCGCTTGACCGCCGTCACGGCGCAAGCACAGCTCGACAGCTACATTCGCGAACTCCTCACCGCGACGGTCAACTGACGGCGACGCGGCGCCGAGGTCATTCATCATGCTCAGGCTCATCGCTTTTCTCATCATTGCCGCCGCCCTCGCCTGGGTTGCGGTCTGGTTCGCCAACAATCCGGGCGAGGTAGTGGTCAGCCTCGAGGCCCGGGAGTTCGTCTTCCCGATCGGCATCGCGGTCGCCATCATGGCGGCGATCACCGCCGCCGGCGTCGTGGTCTACGAGATCTGGCGCTGGTTCATCGGACTGCCGCGGAAGATCCGCGACAACAACGCCAACAACCGGCGGCTGCGCGGCTACCAGGAGCTGACGCACGGCCTGATCGCCGCCGCCGCCGGCGACGTGACGGGGGCGCGAGTGCACAACAAGCAGGCGGAGAAGCTGCTCGATTCGAGCGCTGCGACCCTCCTGCTTTCCGCCCAGACCGCCCAGCTCGAGGGCAAGGAAGACGTGGCCCAGGTCAAGTTCCAGCAGATGCTGAAGCGGCCGCAGACCGAGTTCCTGGGGGTGCGTGGCCTGCTCGCAGACGCCGTCAAGCGGGGCGACCAGGAAGAGGCGCTGGCGCTGGCCAAGCGCGCCTATGAGCGCAGCCCGAACACCTCCTGGGTGCTGACCACCTATTTCGACCTCTTGACCCGCAACAACGAGTGGGCGACGGCGCTCGACATCATCGGCGATCTGGCGCGTGAGAAGCTGATCAGCCCGGTCGAGTTCGACGCGGCGGCGCGGGCTGATGCGGCACATGCTGGCCCTGGACGCGCTGGACGAGGACAAGGACACGCTGGCGCTCGAGCACGGGCGCAAGGCCACCAGCCTCGCCCCGTCCTTCGCGCCGGCGGCGGTCACCGCTGCCGAGGCGGCGCGGCGGCTGGGCAAGATCCGGCTCGCCAAGCGGCTGATCGAGGATTGCTGGATCATCGACCCGCAGCCGGCGCTGGCCCGTGCCTATGCCGATCTGGTTCCCGAGGAATTGGGCGTCGAGCGGCTGAAGCGCTGCGCCAAGCTCGAGAAGATCCGCGCCGACAATCTGGTCACCCAGATGATGATGGCCGAGCTCGCGATGAACGCCCGGCACTGGGACAGCGCCAAGCGCCATCTCGACCGGGCGCTGGGGCTCGAGCCCACGGCCGGCCTCTACCGGCTCTATGCCGAGTACGAGCGGGCCTCGGGTGGCGGCGACGCCAAGGCCCGCGACTGGCTGGCCAAGGCCGCCGACGCGCCGCCCGACAAGTGCTGGGTGTGCGACGACACCGGCGAGGTGCTGGCCGCGTGGCAGCTCTTCGGCCCGTCGGGCCGCTTCGACTCGGTGCACTGGGACAGCCCGCCGAAGCTGGCGCCGATGCTCCGCGACGAGCGCCCGCCCGCGGCCCTGGTGCACGAGAAGGCCGAGCCGGCGACGAACGGCAATGGCGCCATGCCGGGCGGCAAGACCATTGACGGCACCGTCGCGGCAGCGGACGAGGCGGCACCGCGCGGCTCGCGCGTTACGGCCGGCTCGACCGGGGCCGGCATGAAGGCGCCGCCGCCGATCGAGGCTGCGATCAAGACGGCCAACGTCGGCTCGTAGGCCGTAGAGGCTTTTGCCCTTGCGGTCACCGGCCGGGCCGGGCTATCAGCCCTGCATCGGCCAAGGCCGCACGGCGCCGCAATAGCTCAGCTGGTAGAGCACATCATTCGTAATGATGGGGTCGGGGGTTCGAGTCCCTCTTGCGGCACCAAAATTCCCCAATAATTCCGGAGAGATAAGAGAGCTCAGTTGAACTGGCGCCCTTTCTGCTCAGGCCTAGGCTGTGACGGTTCCGGAAGCCGGTCAGTCGTCTTTACCCTCCGGCGCGCGTCGACAAGCCCAGGCTGCAAAATCGCCCGGTTCATCGCCATGAAGCCCTGCTCAATGTGCGTCGGGGGCAATACGTCAGCCAGCGCCGGTCGCAGGCCGGCTTGGCACGGTGCTTAGAAAGAGGTGCACACGCACGGTCCAACTTCTCTGAAATTCTGCGGTAGGCGGTGAAGGCGTCGAAGCTGCCCTGCTTGTTGAAGCATCGGCGGTCGTTCTTCACATGCGCCCAGGCGAGGCGAATCATTTCGATGACGCCATAAAGATCGGCTTTCCGGTCCACAGGTTACATCTGAAACATTCTGACGCCGAAGGATGTCCTCGGCGGACGAGATTAACCGCAACAGACCGATTGCTGAAGTGCCGACAATAGTTGAATCAATTGATCCGGCATTTTCGGCACTAATCCAACCTTCAACATGGTCCCCGACTGTCAAGGCAGCCACAACACCGAGGTCGGGGCTGTCGATGTAGCGCTAATTGCCGCATGCAGTTGGTGACTACAGACCACTGACGCCCATCACTATCATCAACAATACTCAGGGCGCCGCCGCAAGAGATGATCGCGGCAAAGGCTCCCCCATTGAGGACACCTCCTATGGGCGGCAGGCACCAGCTGCACCAGCGAGCAGAACGAAGACGGCAGAACGATACAGCGCCAACGCATGCCCCGATAATGAGTAGCGCGACGACCCACCTTGGGTTTTCTGGCGATATGGTGATCCTCATGCTTGGCTCCTTTGATGACACCTTCTCCAGATTGGAGTACGAATCAACCATTGCGTCGCTGCGAGTTGTCGGTCAGGTGACGCGCACCCTCCCGGCCTTCGGTGGAACTTCTCGAAGAGGACACGAAGCCATCCGTGTCCAGGGGCGCTGCTCGACCCGCAGGCCTTCGAGAACGCCGTCAGACCGTGCCGGGCTCGATCGCGTCACCAAACATACGCTACGTCACACAAGGGCGACGCACCTTCCCTGCCGGGGCGTGGCCCGACTCCCTGGTCGCCAGCATTCTCGGCCACAGCGTCCAGACACTGCTCAACAACTGTGCGCACGCACTGCCGAACGGCATGCCGATGACCTTGAGCGAGTCCACGAAGAGTCCGCAAGGCCATCAGAGCATCCACGAGAAGGAAAATACCGTATTAACCAATTCATCCTTAGAAATTCTAAAAAATCAAGACGATCGGTCGAAGTTCATTCTCATTGCTTGTCGTTCGCTAATGATGGGGTCGGGGGTTCGAGTCCCCTTGCGGGACCATTTTCCGCCGGCCGGTCCCCTAAAGCTGCTGGTTGAGCGGTTCACACACGGCCGCGGCGCATGACCTCCAACGTCTGCGCAAAGCTCTCGATGCCAGCATCCGAGCCCAAGCCGGTCGCGACGAGCGATGCTGCGGCGGTGGCGAAGCGGCCGCAGGTCTCGAGGTCCCAGTCCTGGTTGAGGGCGGCGATGAAGCCGGCGTCGTAGGCGTCGCCGCAGCCGGTCGTGTCGACCACGTCGAGCGGTAGTGGCGGGATGGTGATGAAGCCGTCGGCGGTGGCGATCAGCGAGCCCTCCCCGCCCATGGTCAGCACCACGTGCGGTACGCCGTGGTCGAGGAAGAAGCGGGCGCAGTCCTTGGCATCGCTCTGGCCGGAGAGGTCGCGGGCTTCCTCCACTGACGGCATGAAGTAGTCGATGAAGGGCAAGAGCGGCTCGACGATCCGAATGGTCTCGTCGTTGGTGGCGATGAGATCGAAAGTGGTGGTGCAGCCGGCTTTTTTGGCGGCTTCGAGGAAGGCGCGGCTGGGCTCGCCGTCGAGCTTGGCCAGGAGGCCCGTGCCGCCCAGGTGAACGAAGCGGGCGTCGAAAATTTTGGCGTGGTCGGCGGCCGGAATGGTGAAGTGGTCAGAGGCGCCCCGCTGGTGCAGCGCTGGGCGCTCGCCGTTGGGGCGGATGTTGAGGATGGTGGCCGAGGTCGGCACGCCTGCCAGGCGCTGCATGAGGCTCGTGTCGATGCCGTGCTTTTCCATCGTCATCAAGACGAAGTCGGCCTTCTCGTCGTCGCCGACGGCACCGACGGCCAGGCAATCGAGACCGAGTTTGGCCGCGTCGATCACCGTGCCGCCGGCAGTGCCAGCCACGGTCAGGCGGATCTCCTCGATGAAGTCGACATTGCCGCCTTCGGGGATGCGGCTCACCGGCCGGCCCAGCACGTCGAGGATGTAGAGGCCGACGACGCTGACGTCCTTGCGCATGGCGTGAGTTCTCCCTGGTTGGCGTCCTGGTTGCCGGCCATCGAGATGCAGAGGACGGACGCGACGTCAAGAGTTGGCGAGCCTGGGCTTTTGGGCCACGACCGACGCACTACCTTGCTGAAGGGATGGCCGGCAGCTCGCGTCGGCCCTGAAGTCGGGAGAGCTTCGATGGTCACCCGCCTGGGTGTAGGGCTGGTCTTGGCGATGGTGCTGGCCGCCTGCGAGCCGGCGGGCCCGCCACCGCCGATAGGGGTTGCCACCAGCCTCGAGGCGGCCGCCGCCCAGTCGCGGCTGGCGAGCACGCTGGAGGATCGGGGATTTGTGGTCGAGCAGGTGCCGGGTGGCCTCACCGCCATCTCCAGCGACCCCGAGTTCGCCAAGTGCCTGCCGGTCAACGTCACCGACGGCAGCAGTGATGGCCGGCGGCAGTTCACCCAGGTCCAGGAGCGCCGGGCGATGGCGAGCGTCCGCTTCGCGCCGGCCGCGGCGGGCACCGACGTCAGCTGGAGCACGCGCTATTCCGGCCGCTATCTCAATCGGGTGAACAATGTCTGGTTCGAGCGCCTCTGCGAGGGCACGGGTGAGCTCGAACGGCTGCTGCGGTCGACCCTTGCCGGCTGACGCCCCGATGCGGCCCGGGCGACGCTGGGTCGTGGCGCTGCCGCTCGGCCTGCTCATGGTCCTGGCGGCCTGCGCGTCGCCGCCTGCCGGCGCGCCGTTGCCGACCCGCGTCTTCACCAGCCTGCCACCCGAGGAGGCGCGCCGCGTGCTGGGCGAGCGGCTGGTGGCCGAGGGCTTCGCGGTCGAGGACCGGTTCAACGGCTTCGCCGTTACCAGCCACGACCCGCGCTTTCAGTCCTGCGGCGCCATCGTGATCCGCGATCGGTTCTATGCCACCGCGAAGCGGCGCCTGAGCCGCCCGGAGCGGACGACCGTCGAAGCGGTGATCCGCGTCGACCCGGTCGGCACGCAGACGCAGGTAGCTTGGAAGACGCGCCATTTCGGCAGCTACCTCCATCGCGCCGACAATCGATGGTTCGATCGGGCCTGCCCCGGCACCGGCGAGCTCGAGCGGCTGCTGGAGACAGCACTGCCGGGCTAGCGTGGCGCCGGCCGGCGCTTTGCGCTGCAGCAGGGCTGTGATAAACGCCAAGGGTTCATGCCTGGGGAGAGGAAGCCAGTGACTTTCAAGACGCTCGATGCGCTCGACGCCAAGGGCAAACGCGTTCTGGTGCGGGTCGATTTCAATGTGCCCATGCAGGATGGCGAGGTGACCGACGCGACCCGGATCGAGCGCGCGGCGACCACGCTGCGCGAGCTCGCCGACGCCGGGGCCAAGGTCATCGCCCTTTCGCATTTCGGCCGGCCCAAGGGCCGGGTCGAGCCCTCGATGTCGCTCCGCCCGGTGGCGAAGGCCCTGGGCCAGACCCTGGGCGTCGACGTCGCGTTCGCCGAGGATTGCGTCGGTGAGCCTGCCCGGAAGGCGGTCGAGGCGTTGCCCGACGGCGGCATCCTGCTGCTCGAGAACCTGCGCTTCCATTCGGGCGAGGAGAAGAACGACCCGGCCTTCGCCAACGGCCTGGCCGAGCTCGGCGACGCCTACGTCAACGACGCCTTCTCCTGCTCGCACCGGTCGCATGCCAGCGTCACCGGCATTCCCGAGCATTTGCCGGCCTATGCCGGGCGGTTGATGCAGGCCGAGCTCGAAGCGCTCCAGGCAGCGCTCGGCGGCGGCGAGCGACCGGCCGCAGCCCTGATCGGCGGGGCCAAGATCTCGTCCAAGCTGCAGGTCCTGGGCGAGCTGCTCGACAAGGTCGACAAGCTGATCATCGGCGGTGCGATGGCCAACACGTTCCTCGCGGCCCAGGGCCACGGCATCGGCAAGTCGCTCTCCGAGCCCGAGCTGCTGGGCGACGCGCGCGAGATCATGGCCAAGGCAAAGGCCAAGGGCGTCGAGATCGTGCTGCCGGTGGATGGCGTCGTGGCCGAGGTCTTCGAGCCCAACGCCGACTGCCGGACCACCAAGGTCGAGGAGGTGGGCGAAGCCGAGATGATCTTGGACGTCGGCCCGGCCTCGGTGATCAACATCAAGGACAAGCTGGAATCCGTGAAGGTGCTGCTCTGGAACGGGCCCATGGGGGCGTTCGAGGTGCCGCCCTTCGATGCCGGCACGACCGATGTCGCCAAGGCGGCGGCGGTGCTGACCCAGCAGGGCAAGCTCAAGACCGTGGCCGGCGGCGGTGACACCGTGGCCGCACTGGCGCATGCCGGCGTGCTCGAGAAGTTCTCTTATGTCTCCACGGCGGGCGGTGCCTTCCTCGAATGGCTCGAGGGCAAGACGCTGCCGGGCGTGGCGGCGCTCGAGGCGAGCTGAGCGAACGGCGGCTCGAGGTTCTGGTCCAGGACCGCTTCGAGGCGGAGGCGGCGCTGGCGCTCGCCGCCGAGCTGCAGATCGAGGTCGAGCTGGTGATGCTGGCCGGGATCGGCGGGCCGGCTTTCCTCGAGGCGGTCGCGGCGCTGCTCGGCCGGCGGGTCACCGCGGATTGCGACGATCGCGTGGGGCTGGCGCTGGAATCGTTGCGGCTCGGCCTGCGGCGGATCGTCGTCCGGCCCGCTGCCGGCGGCGCGACCGGTGCTATGGTCCTGCGGCGGCTGCAGGACATCGCGCGGCAGCAGGGTGCCGAGATCTTGGGCGACCATTCGGGTCCGATCCATGTCGTGGCCAAGGACGGCAGGCGGTTTCTGGCCCTGGCACCGCACGAGATGCCCTGAGCACGCCGGCGGGCCTTGGTACGGGCGATCGGGTTGTGCCATAAGAACCGCAATCATTTTGGCACCAACGAGGGACGGGACGATGAGCGAGCGCGTAAAGACGATCTTGAGCTGGTACGAGGGCGAGAACCCCGGGACCAAGGCCAATCTCTACCGGCTCTTGATGCAGGGCCGCCTCGCCGGCACCGGCAAGCTCGTCATCCTGCCGGTCGATCAGGGCTACGAGCACGGGCCGGCCCGCAGCTTCTCGAAGAACCCGGCGGCCTACGACCCGCATTACCTCTATCAGCTGGCGATCGATGCCGGGCTCTCGGGCTACGCGGCGCCGCTCGGCCCGCTCGAGCAGGGTGCCGACACCTTCGCCGGGCAGATCCCGACCATCTTGAAGCTGAACAGCGCCAACAGCCTGCATGCCGGCGTCGGTGACCAGGCGATCACCGGCTCGGTCAAGGACGCGCTCAGGATGGGCTGCGTCGGCATCGGCTTCACCATCTATCCGGGCTCTGACGCCAATTACGGCATGATGGAGGAGTTCAAGGAGCTCTCCGCCGAGGCCAAGGCGAACGGCCTCGTCTCCGTGCTCTGGGCCTATCCGCGCGGCGGCAAGGTCAGCAAGGAGGGCGAGACCGCGCTCGATATCGTGGCCTACGCCGCGCACATGGCAGCCCTGCTCGGGGCCACCATCATCAAGGTCAAGCCGCCCAAGGCCGGCGTCGATCTCGCCGCCGCCAAGGCGGCATATGAGAACGTGCCGATGGAGACCTTGAAGGACCGCATCGCGCACGTCATGCAGTGCTGCTTCAACGGCAAGCGGCTGGTCGTCTTCTCGGGCGGCGACCCGAAGGGCACCGACGGCCTGCTCGAGGAGATCCGGCAGATTCGCGACGGCGGCGGCGCTGGCTCGATCGTCGGCCGGAACAGCTTCCAGCGCTCCAAGGCCGAGGCGATGGCGCTGCTCGACGAGATCATCAAGATCTACAAGAACGAGGCGTGAGCGACCGGTCGTTTCAGGACGGCAACTGGATCGACCCGAGCGAGGCACCCTGTCGGCTGTTGGTCAGGCTGGCGCCGGGCGAGGACCCGGCGTCGGCGTTGGCCCTGCCGGCGGTGGCCGGGCTGGTGCTCGAGGTCGGCGACGCGGCGGCGGCAACCGCCCAGATCGAAGCGGCGCATCGGGCGGGTCGGGCAGTCTTTCTGGTCGACCGGCCGGACCTGGTGCGCAGCCTGGGCGCCGACGGCGTGCTGCTCAACCGGCCTGGCGAGGTCCGGGCCGCACGCCAGCTTCTCGACCGTGGCGAGCTTCTGGGCGCCGTCTGCGGCACCACCCGGCACGACGCCATGGTTGCGGGCGAGGATGGCGCCGACTATGTGCTGTTCGGCAGCCTCGCGGCACCGCCTGCGGGCGGCATCGACGCGCTGGTCGAGCAGGTGTCCTGGTGGGCCGATGTCGCGGTCCTGCCGGGGGTGGCGGCCGGGCGGTTCTCGGTCTCGGACATCGGGCTTCTGATCGAGGCTGGGGCGGATTTCATTTTGCCGGCGATGGATGGTGACGCGGGCCAGTTGGCCGTGCTCGCGGCGCCGTTCGCGACCAGAGTGCCGGCGGTACAGAGGTAGAAGATGAAGATCAGCGTCAACGACGTTCGCCCGGGCCAGGTGCTCGAGCACCAGTCCAAGCTCTGGCGGGTGGTCAAAACCGAGCACGTCAAGCCGGGCAAGGGCCCCGCCTACCTGCAGGTCGAGCTCAAGGGCGTCGATCACCCGACCAAGCTCAACGAGCGCCTGCGCACCGCCGACACCATCGAGCGGGTCCGGCTCGACGAGACGGACTACCAGTTCCTCTACGACGACGGCGACCAGCTGCACTTCATGAACCAGGAGAGCTTCGAGCAGGTGGCGCTGCCGAAGGAGCTGGTCGGCGACGCCCTCGTCTTCCTGCAGGAGGGCATGAACGTCACCGTGCAGAGCTACGAGGGCCGGCCCCTGTCCTTGAGCCTGCCCGAGACTGTCGTCTGCGAGGTCGTCGAGGCCGATCCGGTGGTCAAGGGCCAGACGGCAGCCGCCTCCTACAAGCCGGCCATCCTCGACAACGGCGTGCGGGTGATGGTGCCGCCGCATATCGAGACGGGCACGCGGGTGGTCGTCAACACCGCCGACAGCAGCTACGTCGAGCGGGCCAAGGACTGAGCCTTGGCCAGACGCTCAGCCAATGTCGAGATGATGATCCGGGCCGTGACGCGCGCGGCCCGCGGGCTGATTTGCGATTTCGGTGAGGTCGAGCAGCTCCAGGTGAGCCGCAAGGGTCCTGCCGATTTCGTTTCCAACGCCGATCGCCGGGCCGAGCAGATCCTCAAGGACGAGCTCAAGCGCGCGCGGCCCGAGTTCGGCTTCCTCATGGAAGAGTCGGGCGAGGTGGTGGGCTCGCAGCCGCAGAACCGCTGGATCGTCGACCCACTGGACGGCACCACCAACTTCCTCCACGGCCTGCCGCACTGGGCCATCTCGGTCGGGCTCGAGCAGTTCGGCGAGGTGACCGCGGCCGTCGTCTTCGATCCGATCCGGGACGAGCTCTTCTGGGCAGACAAGGGCAGCGGCGCCTATGTCAACGACCGCAGGCTCCGGGTCTCGGCCAGGACCTCACTCGACCAGGCGCTGGTCGGCTGCGGCCTGCCGGTGCAGACCTGGAAGGGCCGCGAGAAAGGTTTCACCGCGCAGATGAACGCCATGGCCGACCGGGTGGCGGGCCTGCGGCGGCTGGGCACGGCATCGCTCGATCTCGCCTGGATCGCCGCCGGCCGGCAGGATGCGTTCTGGGAGTATGGACTCAAGCCCTGGGACATCGCCGCCGGCATCCTGCTGGTGCGCGAGGCGGGCGGCCGAATCGGCCTGCTCGAGGGCGGCGAGGACGTGCTCGCCGAGGGCACGGTGGTCGCGGCCAATGGCGGGCTCTACCCGCAGATCGTCGAGGTGCTTCAGAGTGCTGGCTCGGCCTGAGCCTGGGGCCTGAGCGCCGGGATGAAGAGCAGTCCCGATAGCGCGGCATAGATCGCGCAGCCGAACACCAGTGCCTCGACCGAGACGCCCGAGGTCGAAGAGCGCGCCGAAGAGGATCGGCGAGAGGGCCGAGCCGAACACCATCATCGCCATGGCGAGCGAGCGGATGGCGCCGATATGGTCGGTGCCGTAGAGCTCGGCCCAGAGCGCGTTCACCGTGGTCGACTGGCCGCCCGAGACGATGCCGAAGAGCAGCATCAGCAGGACCGCGAGCGCGAAGCTCTGGCCGAGCGCCGGCATCAGGCAGCCGAGCGCGAGCAACGCCGGGAAGAACAGCAAGGGCCGCCTGGCGCCGAGCTTGTCGACCAGCCAGCCGCTTATGAGCGAGCTGGTGACCGAGCCCGCCGCGTAGACCGTGAAGCTCGACGCGAACAGGCCGAGCGACCAGCCCTTGGCAGCGACGACGTGCACTTGGTGGAAGAAGATTCCGGTGACGATGGCAGGCCCGGCGAGCAGGCCCGGCAGGAGCAGCCAGAACCGCCAGTCGCGGAGCACCTCGCCCTGCCGCCGGCTGCGCACCGGTGGCGGCTGAGCGCCGAGCCCCGGTTCCTCGACCATCGGCCGCCGCTCGGCGCGGCGGAGCAGGCCCAGCAGCGCCGGCAGGATGCCAAGGACGAGGAGCGCAGCGAAGCCGCGCCAGCCCCAGCGCCAGCCGAGCTCGAGCGCCAGGACGGCCACCGGTGGCATGACGATCTCGCTCAACGGCACGCCCAGCGTGGCGATGCTGATCGCCCGGCCGCGGGCGGCGGCGAAGCGCTTGGCCATGGTGCTGACGGCGATGTGGGTGGCCATCCCCTGCCCCATCAGGCGAAGGCCGTAGAAGGCGATGGCGAGCGTGACGAGGCCCTGGGCCAGGCTCAAGAGCAGCGCCGCGACCGCGAGGCCCAGGACCACCAGGACGGCGAGCCGGCCGGCGTCCATGCGGTCGACCAGCTTGCCGAGCCAGACGAGCGTGATGGCGCTGGCCAGCGTCGCCGCCGAGTAGGCGGCACCGAAGGCGCCGTGGCCGATGCCGAACGTGTCGCGGATGGCGCCGCCGAAGACGGCGATGAAGAAGGTCTGGCCGAAGCTGGACGTGAAGCAGAAGAGGGCCCCGAAGCCGAGCAAGGGCGCTTGCTGGCGCAGGAGCTGGATGAAGCCGTTCATGATGGTCCCAGGGGGGCGGTTGCGGCGCAGCATAGGAGCCGCGCGGGGCTGGTCAATCGGCGGGCTTTTGCGAGCCGTGCGCCGCGCCTAGAACTGGTCGACCATCGAGGAGGCTTGAATGACCCCGGTACTTGCCGCGCTCAGCGAGGCGCTGGGCGCCGATAGTGTGACGACCGAGGCAGCGATCCTGGAGCGCCACGCGCACGACTGGAGCGTCGTGCCGGCGCAGGCGCCACTGGCTGTGGTCAGGCCCAGGGATACGGCCGGGGTGGCGACCGCGCTGCGCCTCTGCCACGCGCACGGCCAGAGTGTCGTGCCGCAGGGCGGGCGCACTGGCGTCTCGGGCGGTGCCGTGCCGCGCCGTGGCGACATCGCGCTCTCGCTCGACCGGCTCACCGGCGTCGAGGCGATCGATCCCGCCGCCGCCACCATGACGGTCTGGGCCGGCACACCGTTGGAAGTGGTGCAGGCGGCGGCGCGCGAGGCGGGGTTCTTCTGCCCGCTCGATTTGGGTGCCCGGGGCTCCTGCGCCATCGGCGGCAACATCGCCACCAACGCCGGCGGCAACCGGGTGGTGCGCTACGGCATGACCCGCGAAATGGTGCTCGGCCTCGAGGTGGTGCTCGCCGACGGCACGGTGCTCGAGATGCTGAACACGATGATCAAGAACAATGCCGGGTTCGACCTGAAGCAGCTCTTCATCGGCAGCGAAGGGCAGCTGGGTGTCGTCACCCGGGCGGTGCTCAAGCTCGAGCCCTTGCCCGTCTCCGCGGCCACGGCCTATTGCGGACTCGAGGACCTCGCGGCGGCGCTCGCCTTTCTCGGCCGGGCCCGGACCGAGCTCTCCGGCCTGCTCTCCAGCTTCGAGATCATGTGGCCCACCTATTACGACCTGATCGTCGGCACGCCAGGCCGCCCGGGAGCGCCTGGCATCCGGGCACCGCTCGGCGGGCGGCACGGCATGTACATCCTGATCGAGGCGCAGGGCGCCGATCCAGCGACCGACAGCGACCGCTTCGAGCGCTTCATGGAAAGCTGCCTCGAGGCCGGGGTGATCGAGGACGCGGCGATCGCGCAGAGTCACGAGGATGCCCGGTCATTCTGGGCGGTGCGCGATGCGACGGCCGAGTTCTCGGTCTTGATGGGCAAGCGGACGGAGTTCGATCTCGGCCTGCCGATCGCCCGGATCGGCGCCTGCACCGAGGCCCTGGCCGCAGCCCTTCGGGCGCGCTGGGATGACGCCATCATCGTCTTCTACGGCCATCTCGGCGACGGCAACATCCACCTGCAGGTCGCGACACCCGGCGTCGAGCCGCACCCGGGTCATGCCATTGAGGATCTCGTCTACGACGTGCTGCGCGAGCATGGCGGGACGGTCACCGCCGAGCACGGCCTCGGCACGCTCAAGGCGCCTTATCTCGGCCATTGCCGCAGCGAGGCCGAGATCGCGCTGATGCACCGGCTGAAGGCCGCGCTAGACCCGGACGGCATCCTCAATCCCGGCAAGGTGCTCGCCGCCAAAGCCTAGCCTTCGGCTGCCCGCCTCCTCACTGGGCCCGGTCCCGTCAGGTGATGACCGACGGCGCGTCGCGCCCGGTGTGCTTCGCGACTCCGGCGACCTCGTCGGCGGCGGCGATCAGGTCGGCGAGCGCTGCTTGTGTCTCCAGGCCGTGGCGGGCGGGATCGGGCTCGAAGCGTTCGATGTAGATCCGAAGTGTGGCGCCAGCCGTGCCGGTGCCGGAGAGGCGAAAGACGATCCTGGAGCCGCTCTCGAAGCCGATCCGGATGCCCTGGTGCTCGCTCACCGAGCCGTCGACCGGGTCGTGATAGGCGAAGTCGTCGGCCGTCTTGATCGTCTGCCCCTGGAGCCTGGTGCCGGGCAACTCGCCGAGCCGCGCGCGCAGGCCTTGCATCAGCGCCTCGGCCGCAGCCGCGTCCACCTCCTCGTAGTCGTGACGCGAATAGTAGTCGCGGCCGAACGTGTGCCAGTGCTCGTCGACGACGGCGCGCACGGATTGCCGGCGGACGGCCAGGATATTGAGCCAGAGCAGGACCGCCCAGAGGCCGTCCTTCTCGCGGACATGGTTGGAGCCCGTCCCGGCGCTTTCCTCGCCGCAGATCGTGGCCATGCCGGCATCGAGGAGGTTGCCGAAGAATTTCCACCCCGTCGGCGTCTCGAAGGCCGGAATGCCGAGCTTCTTCGCCACGCGGTCCGCGGCCTGGCTGGTCGGCATCGAACGCGCGATGCCGGCGAGACCGTCCTTGTAGCCCGGCGCCAGATGGGCGTTGGCGGCGAGCATCGCCAGGCTGTCGGACGGCGTGACGAAGACACCCTTGCCGATGATCAGGTTGCGATCGCCGTCGCCGTCGGAGGCGGCGCCGAAATCGGGGGCCGCTTCGCTCATCATGAGGTCGTAGAGCTCCTTGGCGTAGACCAGGTTGGGGTCCGGGTGATGGCCGCCGAAATCGGGCTTGGGCTCGCCGTTGACCACCGTTCCGGCAGGTGCGCCGAGCGCGCCTTCGAGGATGGCCTTGGCATAGGGGCCCGTGACCGCATGCATGGCGTCGAAGCGCATGCGGAAGCCACCTTCGAACAAGCCGCGAATGAGGTTGAAATCGAACAGGCTCTCCATCAGCGCCTGGTAATCAGTGACCGGATCGATCACCTCGACGGCCATGTCACCGAGCCGGTAGCTGCCGACCCGGTCCAGCTCGAGATCGGCTGCATCGAGGATCTTGTAGGCGGTGATGGCCTTGCTGTTGGCAAAGATCGCTTCGGTGATCTTCTCGGGCGCCGGGCCGCCATTGCCGACATTGTACTTGATGCCGAAATCGCCGTGCGGGCCACCCGGATTGTGGCTCGCCGAGAGGATGATCCCGCCGAAGGCCGCGTGCTTGCGAATGACGCACGACGCTGCCGGCGTCGACAAGAGCCCCCCCTGCCCGACCAGCACGCGACCGAACCCGTTGGCGGACGCCATCTTCAAGATGGTCTGGATAGCCTCTCGATTGAAGAACCGCCCGTCCCCGCCGACGACCAGTGTCTTGCCCTCGATCCCGCTCAATGAATCGAAGACCGACTGCACGAAGTTCTCGACGTAGTTGGGGACCTGGAACGCCTGCACCTTCTTGCGCAGGCCCGAGGTGCCCGGCTTCTGGTCGTTGAAGGGCTGGGTCGGAACCGTCCTGATCGACATGAAGCATCCCCCTGCTGAAAGACCATGCGTGCGCTCTGAGCGATGTACAGTCTGGCCGAGGTGGACGCCACCTTCCAGCGACGTGTCCGCAGGGCCGACCAAAGCGGGCTTCGTTCCATGACGCTTGACAGTTCAGTTGTCATTACTAATATTGACAATCTTATTGTCATTTTTCAGCAAGAGGACACCGATGGGTGTGGCGGTGAAGACACTCGAGGCGCTGCTCGGCGAGGTGCGGGAATGCTTCAACCGGCTGAAGGGTCTGGCGGAGCGGCTGCAAGCCGATCTCGAGGTGAGCGCGCCGGAGCGGGCGGTGCTCGAGGCGCTGGCGCGCGGTGGGGCGCTGACCGTGCCGGAGATCGCGGCCCGACGCGGCGTCTCGCGCCAGCATGTCCAGGTGATCATGAATGCGCTCATCGATCGCGCGCTGGTGACGCAGCGGGCCAACCCGGCGCACAAGCGCTCGCCCCACTTCGCGCTGAGCGACGCGGGCTCTCGGCTGTTCGCGGCCATGCGGACGCGCGAGGCCGCGATCCTGGAGCAGCTGGCCGGTGAACTGGAGACAGCGGCCGTGCGCGAAGCGGGCCAAGTCCTGGCCCGGCTGAACGCACACCTGGCGACACTGGACCAAGCGGGAGAGAAGGATGATCGAGGTTGAGCATCGAGGCTTCGCGCGCAAGCTGGCACACGGCTTAGGCATGGCGCTTTTGGGTGGCGTGGCGGTGCTCTGGTCCTGGAACACGGTGGCGGCCGATCTTCTCGGCGCGCCGGTAATCGCGTTCCGCCATGCGTTGGCGCTGCTGCTCCTGGTCGGGACGCTGGCGGTTGCCGCCGCCTGGGCGGCGCGGCTGGCACGGCGTCACGCCTCGGGTTGAGCGCCGGCGATGTCGCTCCAGGCCGCCATCCGGGGCCAGTTCGAGCAGCCGCACGGCGTCATCGGCCGGCTCGCCGGATGGATCATGGCGAAGCGCGGCCCGACTATCGAGCGCAGCCGCTGGACGGTCGACCTCTTGCACCTGGAGCCGGCCCATCACGTGCTGGAGATCGGCTGCGGCCCAGGCGTCGCCCTTTGCGCCATGGCGGCGCGGCTGGATGGCGGCCTCGCGGTCGGGATCGATCACTCGGCCCTGATGATCGGTCAGGCGCGCCGTCGCCTGCAGGCAGCCATCGCCGCCGGCACGATCGAGCTCCGGCTCGGCAACTTCGCCGGGTTTGACACCGGGACCGAACGCTTTGACCGCATTCTCTCGGTCAATGTCGTGCAGTTCCTGCCGGAGCTCGACGCCGCCTTCGCGACGCTGCGCGATCACCTGGCGCCCGACAGCCGCTGCGCCACGACCTTCCAACCCCGCCTCGGCAAGGCCAGCCGCACCACGGCGCTCGCCATGGCCGAGCGGATCGAGCGGACGATGCGCGGCGCCGGGCTTCAGCAGCTGGAGCGCCACGAGCTGCCGCTGCAACCGGCACCGGCGGTTTGCCTGATCGGCCGGCGGAGACGGACGGAATAGCTACCAATCGGCTGGTCTAAGTCCGTGCTTTCGGCATCGCGTCCCCTGGCTTGGCCGATCGCACGGCCGCATCCAGGGCCGACGGCGGTGGGATGCGGCTCGACGATTTGGCAGCCGGAACGGTCAAGTGGAGAGCCGGTCGATCATCTTCTGGGTAATGAGGACGATGCCGCTTTCGGTCCGGCGAAAGCGGCGGGCGTCTTCCTCTGGGTCCTCGCCGACGACGAGGCCTTTCGGGATCGACACCCCACGATCGATCACCGCTTTCGTCAGCTTGGCGTGGCGCCCGATATCGACGTTGGGCATGGCCACCACCTGGTGCAGCTGGCTGTAGGAATGGGCATGGACGCCCGTGAACAAAAGCGATTGATCGATGCGGCTGCCCGAGACGACACAGCCACCGGCGACCAAGGAGCTGACCGCCATGCCGCGCCGCCCTTCCTCGTTGTGGACGAACTTCGCCGGCGGCGTGATTTCCGCATAGGTCCAGATCGGCCAATCGCGATCGTAGAGGTCGAGATCCGGTGTGAAATCTGTGAGATCAATATTGGCGTGCCAATAGGCGTCGATCGTCCCGACATCCCGCCAATAGGCCTCCGTGCTACCCTCGGCCCCACTGGTCACGCAGGAGTCCGGAAAGCGGTGCGCAATCGCCTTGCCGTTCTTCACCAGATAGGGAATGATATCCTTCCCGAAATCGCGGGACGAGCCCGGGTCATTGGCATCGCGGGCAAGCTCCGCGAACAGGAACTTGGTGTCGAAGACATAGATACCCATGCTGGCCAGGGCCACTTCGGGGTTGCCCGGTATGCCCGGCGGGTCTGCAGGCTTCTCCAGGAACTGGATGATGCGGTCGTCCTTGTCGACATGCATCACGCCGAAGCCGGTCGCCTCCATGCGCGGCACTTCGAGACAGCCGACGGTGACGTCGGCACCTGAATTGACGTGCTGCTCGAGCATCAGCTCGTAGTCCATCTTGTAGATGTGATCGCCGGCCAGGATGATCATGTATCGCTGGCCGTAGCTCTCGATCACGTCGATATTCTGATACACGGCGTCGGCGGTGCCCATGTACCAGCTGCTTTCCGAGACCCGCTGTGAGGCCGGCAGGATATCGAAGCCTTCGTTCCGCTCCGAGCGCAAGAAGTTCCAGCCGCGCTGCAAATGCCGGATCAACGAGTGCGCCTTGTACTGCGTCGCGACGCCAATGCGGCGGATGCCCGAATTGATGGCATTGGAGAGGGCGAAGTCGATGATGCGGCTCTTGCCACCGAAGAAGACCGCAGGCTTGGCGCGCTTGTCGGTCAGCTCCAAGAGCCGCGAGCCGCGGCCGCCTGCCAGCACATAAGCCATGGTGTGTCGCGTAAGAGTGGTTCGACGCTCCGTGATCTTGACCATTGTTCTCCATCCTTCTCGCTTTGTCGGTGATGCAGGGCGGGGTCCGATCGGGCGCGTCGCCCGGCTCGAGCGGCCGGCCGCAACGGCGAGCGCGGGACCCCTGCTGTCGATTGACCGGGAGCGAGCCTAACGTCGACACACGGCGACGGCGAGGCGCAAACGCGTCGCCGAGCCTTGCAGCTAATGAAAATTCCGCCCCTTGGGCATGGCGTCGCGCGGATCCGGGACGGCGCGCTTGAACTCGTCGGCGCGGCTCATGGCCTGATTGAGGGCCCGGTCGAGCGAGTCCTCGAAGGCCTTGGGGTCGTGGCTGGTATCGCGCAGGGTGTGGAGCTCGGACGTGAGATCGGTGACGGTGTCGGCGACGAGGTGGATGACCCGGCCTTCGCGTTGCAGGCGGCCCCGGGCTTCCAAGAGGCGCGAGCGCATGATGATCGGGCGGTAGCGGTCGAAGACGTTGGGCCAGACGATGATGTTGGCGAAGCCCGTCTCGTCCTCCAGCGTGGCGAAGATGACGCCCTTGGCACTGCCCGGGCGCTGGCGGACGATGACCAGGCCAGCGATGGCAATGCGGCTGCCGGGCGGGGTCGACCAGATGCCCTTGGCCGTGGTCAGGCGGCGGGGGCGGAGGTGATCGCGCAGCAGGGCCAGCGGGTGCGCCTTCAGCGACAGGCGCAGGCTGGTGTAGTCCTCGATGACGTGCTCGCCCATGCCCATCACCGGCAGCTCGGCCCAGGGCTGGTCGCCGTCGCCGGCCGGCCCGCCCTCGATCGGTGGCAGGTTGCTGCCGGGTCCAAGTCCTCCTGAATGGGCCTCGGCGGCGGCGAAGAGCGGCAGCTCGCCTTCCTTGAGCGCGTGCACGTCCCAGAGCGCCTGGCGGCGGTCCATGGCCATGGAGCGGAAGGCGTCGGCCTCGGCCAGGCGAATGAGCGTGGCGCGGTCGAGCCCGGCCCGGCGCTTGAGCTCGGCCGGGCCGTTGTAGGACTTGCGCCGCTGGCGGTGACGAGGCGCGGTGGCGGCTGCCTCGTTCATCCCCTTGATCTGGCGAAAGCCGAGGCGGACGGCGGTCTTCAACGGCCCGCGGCGGCGCGGCAGCGGCTCGAGCGTGTTGTCCCAGTAGCTCCAGTTGACGTCGAGCGGACGGACCTCGACGCCGTGGTCGGTGGCGTCGCGGACGAGCTGGGCCGGGGCGTAGAAGCCCATGGGCTGGCTGTTGAGGATGGCGGCGCAGAAGACGTCCGGGTAGTGGCACTTGAGCCAGGCGGAGACGTAGACGAGGAGCGCGAAGCTGGCGGCGTGGCTCTCGGGGAAGCCGTAATAGCCGAAGCCCTCGATCTGCTTGAAGCAGCGCTCGGCGAACGTCGGCGTCGTAGCCGCGCGCGACCATGCCCTCGACCAGCTTGGTCGTGGTAGCGGTCGAGCTGGCCACGCTTCTTGAAGGTCGCCATGGCCCGGCGCAGGCCGTCGGCCTCGGCCGGGGTGAAGCCGGCGGCGACGATGGCGATGCGCATCGCCTGCTCCTGGAAGAGCGGCACGCCCAGGGTCTTGCCGAGCACCTCCTCGAGCGCCTTGGACGGGAACTCGACCGGCTCCTTGCCCTCGCGGCGGCGGAGATAGGGGTGGACCATGTCGCCCTGGATCGGCCCCGGCCGGACGATCGCCACCTCGATGACGAGGTCGTAGAAGCACCGCGGCTTGAGCCGCGGCAGCATCGACATCTGGGCCCGGATCTCGACCTGGAAGACGCCGAGCGAGTCGGCGTCCTGCAGCATCTCGTAGACGGCCGGGTCCTCGGGCGGCACGGACGCCAGATCGATGCTCGATGCCATAGGCCTGGCGCAGGAGGTCGAAGGCCTTGCGGATGCAGGTGAGCATGCCGAGCGCCAGGACGTCGATCTTGAGCATGCCCAAGGCGTCGATGTCGTCCTTGTCCCACTCGACCACGGTGCGGTCGGCCATGGCGGCGTTCTCGATCGGCACGAGATCGGAGAGCGGGCTCTTGGCGATGACGAAGCCGCCGACATGCTGGGAGAGATGGCGGGGGATGTCGATCAGCTCCTCGGCGAGGCGCATGGTCTGCAGGATCAGGGGATCCTTGGCGTCGAGCCCGGCCTCGCTCACGTAGTCGAGCCGGAGCCCGTCGCGGCCGTAGCCCCAGACCGACTTGCGAGAGCGCTCGAGGGTGTCGGGCGAGAGGCCCATCACCTTGCCGACCTCGCGGATCGCACTCTTCGCCCGGTAGCGGATGACGGTGGCGCAAAGCGCTGCGTGGTCGCGGCCGTAGCGCTCGTAGATGTACTGGATCACCTCCTCGCGGCGCTCGTGCTCGAAGTCGACGTCGATGTCGGGCGGCTCGTTGCGCTCGGCCGAGACGAAGCGCTCGAACAGCAGGTCGATCCGCGCCGGGTCGACCGCGGTGATGCCGAGCACGTAGCAGACGGCCGAGTTGGCCGCCGAGCCGCTGCCCTGGCAGAGGATGCTCTTGGAGCGGGCGAAGCGGACGATGTCGTGGACGGTGAGGAAGTACGGGCGCGTAGGCGAGCTCGGCGATGAGCCCGAGCTCGTAAGCCAGCGTCTTCTGCACCTTCTCCGGCACCGGATCGCCGTAGCGCTCGATGCGCCCCCAGCCAGGTCAGGCGCTCCAGCTCCTCCTGCGGCGTGCGGCCGTCATAGGCGGCCTCGACCGGGTAGTCGTAGGCCAGCTCGTCGAGCGAGAAGCTGCAGCGCCGCGCGATCTCGAGGCTGCTCGCCAGCGCCTCTGGCCAGTCCTGGAAGAGCCGCGCCATCTCGGCCGGCGGGCTTCAGGTGGCGCTCGGCATTGGCGAAGAGGCGGGCACCAGCCGTCTCGATGGTGCAGTGCTCGCGGATGCAGGTGACGACGTCCTGCAGCGGACGGCGCTCGGGCTGTGTGGTAGTGGACGTCGTTCGTCGCCAGAGCTTGACGCCGTGGCGGCGGGCTTGGTCGGCAAGACCGGCGATGCGCTCCTCGTCGTCGCCGGTGAAGCGGTGGCTGGCCACGAGGTAGAGGCGGCCCGGCCAACGCGCGGCCAGGGCCGCCAGCACCGCGTCGTCGGGGTCGATGGCGGCGAACAACTGGCCCTCGTCATGCGCCATGACGTCGGCGAGCTGGAGCAGGCACTGGCCCTTGCCGGCGCGCCGCTTGCCGAGCGTGAGCAGCTGGGCCAGGCGGCTGTAGGCGGGCTTGTCGGTGGGCCAGGCGAGGAGCGACGGGCCATCGGTGAGGTCGAGCCGGACGCCGAGGAGGAAGCGCAGGCCCAGCTCCTTCGCCTTGACGTGGGCGCGGACGATGCCGGCCATGCTGTTGCGGTCGGTGACGGCGATGGCGGCGAGGCCCAGCTCGTGCGCGCGCAGGGCCAGCTCCTCCGGGTGCGAGGCGCCGCGCAGGAAGCAGAAGTTGCGTGGTTACCTGGAGCTCGGCGTAGGCGGGCAAGGGGTCAGGGGCCGTCAGCGAGCCTAACGGCGAGTGTCGGCTCGGCCAGCGTCTGCACATCGATGTCCAGAGATGACGCCTGAAGCTTTCGCCAAAGGCTTTGATCGGCCGTCACCATGATTCCGCGCGCGGCCTCCGCTTGGGCGAGATAGAAGCAATCGTAGGCATGCTGATCCAAAGCCAGCGCCAGCTGGAAAGCGCGCTCGGCATGGTGCGAGGCGGGCTCGAATGCGGCAATGATCTGCTGCATCGTCGACAGAATGAGCTCACCCTGCGCCTGGTCCAACTCGCCACGACGAACCTTCTTGCGACAGACGTTGGCGACCTCAGCATGGATGATGTCGGGCGCCGTCAGCCGCCGTGTCAGGTGAATGAGCTCTCGGGCGACTGCATGCAGCGGCTCATCGATCGCCCATTTGATCGCTACCGAGGCATCGACGATGATCGCGCGTGTCACCGTTCCTCGCGCGATTCGCGCAAGAGCTCGACGCTGTCTGTCTGCGGCACCTTGGGCGTCATCGCGGTGACCTTGTCGGCCAAGGCGAGCAATTCGTCGACGGTCGGTCGCCGGCGAAGCTCTTGATGTCGACGGAGAATGTCCCGCACCTCGGCCTCGAGCGATCGATTGTGCTGACGGGCCTGCGTCTTGAGATCGTCGATCACGGCGTCGTCGATGTTGCGGACGGTGAGCGTACCCATTTCCCGCTTCTCCTCTGGTCTGCACGCCAAGCCCTAGCATGACTGCAAAATGCAGTCACTTCCATGTGCATCGGCCAGGCAGCGCTACTCAAAGCGCCCGTGCACATGCCAAGCTGGAGGCTCTTGGTCGTCGTAGCGGCCTTCGCGGTAGAGCCAGAGGTCCTGGCCCTGGGCGTCGAGCACGCGGTAGTAGTCGCGCAGGCGGGGCAAGGGTCGGTCGGTGCGCCACCATTCGGGCTCGAGGCGCTCGGGGCCGGTGGCGGTGCGCACGGGCTCGCTCCGACCTGAGCGGCGGAGCTTGATCGGTGGGCCGTCGGGGACCGGGGCCATCGCCTCGATCCGGGTCGGCCGGTCCATGAGGCGGAGCGGGCGGGGCTGGGCCGCGAGCCAGGCGCCGGGCTCGGCCGAGGCCGTTGCCGGATCGACCAGCGCCTGCGCGTGCTCGGGCCAGTGGCTGGCATAAGGCACCAGGCGCTGCACGGCAGCAGTGCCGAGCCGCAGGCGGAGCTGATCGGCGAGGCGGGCCAGCTCGGCTGCATCCTGGTCCTGGGCGAGATCGACCTGCTCGGGCCGCAGGGGTGCGATGTCGGCCACCTCGAGGCGCAGGCTCTCGATGCCGAAGCCGACATCGAGCCCGTCGAATTGCAGCGCGAAGAGCTTCAGGAGATGGCGGGCATGGCGGGACGGCCGGCCGGTCTTGACCACGAGATGCAGCACCTCGCCGTCGACCCGGAAGAGCAGGAGCTCGAGCCGGCGGGCGCCGGCCACCGCGTGCTCGAGCTCGATGGCGAGCCGGGCCAAGAGGCCGAGGGTCGCGGCCTCGATGTCCTCGGTGCGGCCGATGGGCTCGGGCCAGCTGATGCCGGCGGCGAAGCGCGGCGCCTCGCGGAGTGGCGTGAAGGGCAGGCTCTCGGCACCCGTCAGGCGGTGCAGTGCCAGGACCAGCTCGCGGCCGAAGCGCTGGACCACGGCCCGCTCGGTGAGCGCCTGGAGCTGGCCGCACCGTGCGGATGCCGAGGCGGATGAGAGCCGTGGTGGTATCCGCATCGACCCTGAGCGCCTGGACCGGCAGGTCGGGGATGGCGGCGGCGGCCGCCGTGCCGTCGAGGATCGGCCTGCGGCCGTAGCGCGCCCAGGCCCAGGCCAGGGCCGGGTTGTCGGCGATGGCGAAGCGGTGGCCGAGGCCCAGCCGGCCGAGGCGGGTGGCGAGATCGGCGAGCAGGCCCTGCTCGCCGCCGAAGAGATGCGCCGAGCCCGTGATGTCGAGGCTGAGCGCGGCGTCAGGCCCTGGCGCCGGGTCGATGGCGACCAGCGGCGTGTAGCGCAGGCAGGCCAGGGCGAGGCCTTCGAGAAAGCGCCGGTCGGCTTCGGGTGCGGCCGGGGCCAGCGCCAGCTCGGGCAGGATGGCGCGCGCATCGGCAAGGCGCAGGCCGGGGGTGATGCCCAGTTCCGCGGCGGCCTCGTCCACGGCATGCAATGTCTCGCCCTTGGCGCTCGAGCCGTAGAGTGCGAGGGGCTCAGGCAGCCGCGATCCTTGCCGCCGGGCCTTGAGGTGCAGCCGGTCGATCGGCAGGTTCGTGAGCTGCAGCGAAAGATAGCGTCCGGTCATCCCACCTCACCAGCCAATGCCCCGGCACCCCGCCCTTGACCCGCCAGAGGTCGAGGGACCAGCACCGGTGCGCGTTCAAATCGTTCACGAAGAAGGGCTCGGCGCGCCAGCGGGTGACGGCGGCCGAGGGCGCGTCGTCAGGCTTGCCGAAGCGGAGGATCAGCCCAGCCGCACCGCCGGCCTCGGCAGCCAGCTGCAGACGGCGGCCGGCGAGCAGGTCGAGCCGCTCGAGCTCGATGACGACGGCGGCGACCGCGCTCGAGGCCAGCGCCTCGTGCGCCGCCCACAAGACCTCCTGGGCGTTTTGGCACTGGACCAGCAGGAGCCGGTCCGCGGCGATGCCGAGCCGGGCGAGGCCCGGGCCGTAGAGCCGGCCCTGGCGGCGGGTGAGTGCCGCGTCAGCGCACCAGACGAGAGCGCCCTTGCCGCCACCCAGCAGGCGGCCGGCGAAGGCTGCGGTCAGGCCGCTCGCCAGGCTGCCGCGGATCTCGTGCAGGGCCGCCATGGGCAGGCCGCCCCAGGGCAAATATGTGTCGATCGCCGCCTGACCGAGCCTGGCCACGGGCACGCCGAAGCCCGCCGCACCACCTTCGAGGCTGCGGATGCGGGCGCGGAGCATGGCGAGGGTCGAGGCATCGGCCACTGGCTGCTTGGTCCTGACGGCTGCGATTAATGTTCGCTTAATGTTCTAATGCGAGTCAGACGTGGGAATCAAGCCAATCGTTCGCCTTTCGTTCTGGGCCGTGTCAGAGCCTGCCGAGGACACTTCTCGCCGCCTCATTGGCTCACCGATGCGCCCCGCAGCAATCGTCGATCAGGCGTCCCGAACGAAAGCCAGCATGGCGACGAGGCCGACGAGCGCCAGGGGCAGGCAGGCGAGGAAGATGGCGGCGGCGGCGAAGCGGAGCGTGGCGGCGTCGTCCACGGCCTCGATGCCGGCGGCGTTGGCGACGATGCCGATGAAGGCGGCGCCCAGCGCGTAGCCCAGCCGCTGGACCGTCGGCAGGGCGGCGGCCACGAGCTGCTTCTCGGCGCCCCTGGCGAGGCCTGTGGCACGGCGGAGAATGAAGGTCCAGGCCATGCCGAAGCCGGCGCCTTGCATGATGCCGGCGACGGCGACCAGGACCAGTGGGCCCAGCGGGATGGCGAGCGCGAAGGCCGGGATGCTGGTCGTGACCAGAGCCATGCCGAGGATGATCGAGCGGCGATCATCCGCCTCGGCGCGGCCGGAGACCAGGGCCGCGACGACGCCCCAGGCCACCAATTCGAGGGCAATGATGAAGCCGGCGAAGAGTGCCGAGATGCCGTAGAGCCGGGTGATCAGCAGCGGCACGTAGATGCCGATGGCGACCGTGGCGGCGGCGAGGCAGAGGATCATGGTGAGCGCGCCGCCCAGCGGCCGGCGGAAGCTCAGGGGTCGTTGCGGCAGCAGGCGGGCGGCGCCGGAGCGGCCGTCGAGCCAGAGGAACATCGCGAGGCAGAGGGCACCGATAAGGACCAGGAGCGGCGTGCGGAGGGCCCCGATCTCGACGCCGGCATAGGCGATGGCGACGACGCCCAGGGAGAGCCAGACGAGGCGGTCGGCAGGGAACGCCACGGCCGACGCCTCGCCCGGGCGCGGGGTCCTATCGTCAGGGCGCACGAAGAGCCAGCATGCCAGCAGCAAGGCCTGGGCGGCGAAGCACCAGAAGCCCATGCGCCAGGAAGCGAACTCGACGAAGACGCCGCCGACGAGCGGCCCCATGAAGGCCGAGATCGCCCACAGGGTCGAGACGGCGCCCATGACGCGGGCCATCAGGTGCGCGGGAAAGTGCAGGCCCACCGCAACGAAGGCGAGCGCCATCAGCCCGCCGCCGCCGAGCCCCTGGAGCAGCCGGCCGGCGAGTAGGACCGGCATGGTGGGGGCGAGCGCACTGGTGGCACAGCCGGCGGCGAAGAGGCAGGCCGCGATTGCCATGGGCCGGTGGATCCCATGCCGAATGGCGAGCAGGCCGCTCGCGGCACCGACGACGATCGTGCCGATCTCGTACAGCGCCACGGTCCAGGGGATCAGCTCGACGCCGCCGATCTCGGCGATGATCGCCGGCATCATGGTCGCCACGAGCAGCCCGTCCGCGGCATGCAGCCAGACGCCGAGGCAGACCAGCGCCAATGACGGGCCGTATTGCCGGGTGACGATGTCGCGCCACGCCACATTTGCCTCACCGCTATCGTGCGACACCGATCGAACTCCCGAGTTCAGGCGACAAGGCTGCTCCTGCCGCGCCATTGCTGCCCTGTCCAGCGGGCGCCCCGACCAACGCGCCTGATCATGAGGTTGGTTGCCAAGAAGCGGACCGCGCGGCAGAAAGTCAGGGGCTACCGAGCCCGCTCGACCGACCGAAGCAATCGAGGAAGCCGCCATGTCCCGTGCCGCTGTATCGCCACCAGTGCTCCTGCTGGGCGATGGCATGCCGCATCTCGTGCTGGCCGATGCGGGCGGCGGCCGGATCGACTTCCGCCACCAGTCGATCGCCGGTGACACGGTCGTGCTGTGGCTGCCCGGGCGGGTTCCGGAGGCAGCCGCGCTCGCAGCCTTCACGGCGTTCGCCGATGACTTGGCGGCCGTCGAGGCGCGCGCCTTCATGATCGCGCGCTCGGCCTTTCCCGAGGCCGGTGACCTGCCGGTGCCGGTCGCCCTGGACCCTGACGACAAGGTGCCGCCCGGCCTTGGCGTTCGCCCGCCCTGCGTGCTGGTGGTCGATCCGCGTGGCCGGCTCTCCAGCGTCCTCGCTGGCGACGCTTTCGCCGACGCCACGCTGCATTGCCGAGCGCTCTTCGCGCAGAGCGAGCCTGTCGTCCGGCGCGCGGGCGCGCCTGTGCTGATCGTGCCGGATGTGCTCGAGCCCGAGCTTTGCCGGAGGCTGATCGACTATTGGCAGTCGGGCGAGAAAGTTGCGGACCGCGTCGCCAGCAGCCAGGACAACGAGCGCGCGCATGCGCCAGCGAAGCGGCGGATCGACGTTCCGATCAGCGACAAGGCGCTGTTCGAGACGGTCAAGACGCGGCTCGCCAAGCGCGTCGTCCCGGAGCTGAAGCGCGCCTTCTGCTTCAACGTAGCGTCGTTCGAGGCGCTGCGCATCGGCTGCTACGATTCGTCCGCCGGCGGCTACTTCAAGCGGCATCGCGACAATGCCACGCCGTTCACCGCGCATCGCAGCTTCGCCATGAGCTTGAACCTGAACACCGGCGCGTATGAAGGTGGGCAGGTGGTCTTCGCCGAGTTCGGGCGCGAGCGCTACGAAGCCGAGGCTGGCGGTGCCGTCATCTTCTCCTGCAACCTGCTGCACGAGGCGCTGCCGGTGACCCGTGGGCGTCGGTTCGCCGTCTTCACCTTCTTCGCGGACGCTGCCGGCGCGGCGCTGGAGCGGCAGACCATGGAGCGGGAGCGTGCCGCCGGACGCCAGGGCGTCAGCCTCCGGTAGCTGGCTGGCCGCTAGGGTGAGGCGCCGCGGCTCTTGAGCCAGACCCAGCGCGCCACCATGACGGCGATGAGGAAGAGGCCCCAGAGTGCGGTCGCCAGATGCTGGTGGGCGCCCATCAGGTTCAGCCCGGACGCGATGGTCTGCAGGATCACGAGGGCGAGCACCACGGCGACGGTGCGGCCGAAGCCGCCGAACGGATCGACGCCGCCCAGGAAGCAGGCGAGCACGGTGATCAGCAGATAGGCCTCGCCGTGGCCGACGCGGACCGAGTTGAACCGGGTCAGCATCAGGATGCCGGCGACCGCGCTCATCACGCCCGACAGCACGTAGATGAGGACGAGCACGCGACGGGTGTCGATGCCCGAATAGCGCGTCGCCTCGAGGTTCGAGCCCAGCATGTAGACCGAGAAGCCGAAGCGCGGTGCGGGCCAGCATGACCTGCCAGAGGATGGCGGCCACGATGAAGATCAGGAGCGGTGACGGGAATGCCCAGGATGGTGCCGTGGCCGATCGTCGGCGACGAAGGGCGGGAAGCCCGAGATGTCGCCGCCGCGGGTGAGGAACTCGCCGAGGCCGCCGCAGGAAGATCATCATCGCCAGCGAGACCAGGATCGGATGCGCGCCGACATAGGCGACGACCACGCCCATGACGAGGCCGGCGAGCGCACCGACGGCGAGCGCGGCGACGCGCGCCGAGCAGCACGACCCAGTGCACACCGGCCTCCGGCCCGCCGCCGGCCTGAATGATCCGGCCATGGCCAGTGCCGCGATGTTGGCCGTGAAGGTGATCGCGAGATTGAGCCCGCCCGAGAGGATCGGCAGCAGCATGGCGAGCGTGCAGCAGGCCCGAGCTCCGGCAGCTGGAAGGCCATCGACTGAAAGGTGCCGACACGCGAGGAAGCGCGGTGTCGTCAGGCCGAAGAAGACGAGCACGACGACGAGAAAGATGCCGAGGCCGATGAGCTCGCCATGGCCGCCGCGCAGGAGCCGGGTGAGCAGCGGTCGGGTTCATCGGACCGGGCCCGGCGCGGCGGAAGCGCCGGACGAGCAGCTGCTCGAGCCCTCTGGATGTTGCTCATGGTGATGGCGACCAGGATGACGAGGCCGACCACCATCTTGAAGGCATAGGGCGTGACGCCCAGGAGATTGAGGCCGTTCTGCGGTCATGGTGACCAGCGTGACGCCGAGGAGCGCTGCCGAGGATGGTCCCCCTGCCCGCCGCCGAGGCGGGCGCCGCCGAGCACCACCGCGGCCAGCACGTCGAGCTCGCGGCCGTAGAGCGCGTTGGGCACCACCTCCTGGACGTAGTGCGCCTGCATCAGCCCGCCGATGCCGGCACAGATGCCGAGCCAGCCATAGGCGAGGAAATGCATGGCCGCGATATTGATGCCGACCCGCCGGGCGCCGTCGGGATTGTCGCCCATGGCGTAGAGCTGGCGGCCGAGGCTGGTGCGGTTGCAGGAGGAACCAGGTGGCGAGCGACGACCGCCACCATGACGACCACCGGCAGGGTCAGGAAGGCGAACGCCGTCGGCCGTCTCGAACTCGACGATGATGATCCGATCGAGCCACCAGTCCGGCAGGTTGTAGATCGACCGCCCGTGGGTGAGGAACATCAAGAGGCCGAAGAAGATGTTGAAGGTGGCGATGGTGACGACGATCGAGATGATGCGGAAATAGTAGATCAGGCCGGCATTGATCGCGCCGAGCATGAAGCCGAAGGTGCATGGCGAGCACGCAGGCCGATCGCCCAGTTGCCGCCGCCGACCTGCATCACGGTGATGGCCACCAGGTACTGAACGACCGAGGCGGCGACGGCGAACGAGATGTCGATGCCGCCGGCGACCAGCACGACCAGCAGGCCCGACCGCCAGGATGACGTTGAAGGCGCTGATGTTGAGCAGGTCGAAGAGATTGGTGAGCGTCAGGAACGTGTCGGTGGCGAGGCCGAGAAACCCGCCGAAGAGCAGGATGACGATGACCAGCCAGGCCTCGGTCGAGCGCGGGATGAAGCGGCTCGGTGATGCTGCCTGGGGACGCTCGACAGCCGGCGCATCAAGCATGAACGGCGGCCTCGATGGTCGCCATCGGCACCTCGCCCGGGCGGTACTCGCCGATGATCCGTCCGTCGCGCATGTGCAGGATCCGGTCGGCTGTTGTGGTAGAGCTCGGGGATCTCGTCGGAGATCATCAGGATGGCGAGGCCGGCTCGAGGCCAGCTCGCGGACGATGGCGAAGATGCCGGCACGCGCGCCGATGTCGACGCCGACGGTGGGCGAATCGAGGATCAGCACGCGCGGCTCGGTGGCCAGCCACTTGGCGAGCACGACCCGCTGCTGGTTGCCGCCGGACAGCGTCGCACGGCGTCGCTCCGGCCGCCGATCTTGATCTTCAGCCGATCGATCCAGTCGTCGACCAGGCGGCGCTCCCTTGGCCGGGTCGAGCAGGCCGAGCGTCTGCAGCAGCCGGTCGAGCACGGTGACCGCGATGTTGCTCGGCGATCGACTGCGGCTGGACGAGGCCGAGCGACAGGCGGTCCTCGGAGACGTAGGCGATGCCGGCGTCGATGGCGTCGCGGTTGGAGCGCGAGCCGGAGCGGCTTGCCGTCCAGTTCGGATGCTGCCGCGCATCGGGTTGGCGCAGGCCGAAAAGGGTCGTCGCCAGCTCGGTGCGGCCGGCGCCCAACAGTCCGGTGATGCCCAGGACCTCGCCGCGGTGCAGGGCGAAGGCGATGTCGCTGTACTCGCCGTGCCGGGTCAGGCCCTTCGACCTCGACAACCACCGGCGCCGCGCTGCGATCCTCCGCCATCACGGTGGCCTCGTGGGCCTCGCCGGTCATCAGCTCGGCGAGGCGGTTCTGGCTCATGCTCGGCCGCCGGGTAGACGCCGACCTTGCGACCGTCGCGGAGCACGGTGACCCGCTCGGCGATGGCCAGGACCTCGGCCAGCCGATGGCTGACGAAGACGGTGGCGATGCCGTCGCGCTTGAGCCGCTCGACGACGGCGAAGAGGGCCTCGGTCTCGGCCTGGGTCAGCGATGCGGTGGGCTCGTCCATGAAGACGAGGCGCGCGTCGGCGACGAGCGCCCGGGCAGATGGCGACCACCTGGCGTTGGGCGATGCCGAGCTCGCGCAGCGGCCGCTCGAGCGGCAGGTCGACATGCAGCCGGGCCATGGTGGCCGCCGCCCGCGGTCCGCGCATGGCGCGGTAGCTCGACGAGCCGCGGCACGGCGCCCAGATTGCTCTCGAAGGCGATGTTCTCGGCGACCGTCATCTCGGGGAAGAGCGCCAGGTCCTGCCAGATGACCTGGATGCCGAAGGCCCGGGCGGTCGCCGGGCGTGAGGTGGCTCGACCGGCTCGCCCGAGAAGCGCATCACCGCGCCCGGCTCCGGCGCGTGGACGCCGCTGATGATCTTGATCAGCGTGGACTTGCCGCAGCCGTTCTCGCCGGCGAGGCAATGCACCTCGCCCTCGAGCACGTCGAAGTCGACGTCGATCAGCGCCCTGGACGCCGCCGAAGGTCTTCGAGACGTTCGTCGAGGGACACGAATCGGGCGGGCAGCGTCGCCACTGCCCGCCCGATGTATCTCCGGCGCTGGACTAGAGGCCGAGGTCGGCAAGCCCGTCGACCGTGTCCTTGTTGAGGGTCACGAGCGCGTCGACGATGATGTTGTGGGTCTCGACATCCGGGCTGACCACGCCGAGGCCCGGGATCTCGGTGCCGTCCGTCGATCGGCTCGCCCTGTCGTAGAGCATGTCGGCCATGGTGACGAAGACGCGGCCGGCCTCCATCGGGTTCCACATGAAGCCGCCGGTGATCACGTCCGTCATGCACCAGCCGCTGGCCCTGGCCCGGCGAGAACGGCCCGACGACGACGATCTCGCCGCCCTTGCGCCGCTCGTCGACGGCGCGGCCGGCGCCGATCGGGCCCTGGCTGCCGAAGGCGAGGAAGCCCTTGAGGTCGGGGTGCGCGCGCATCAGGTCGAGGGCGGTGCTGCGGCTGTCGTCGACGCTCTCGGCGACGCCGAAGCGATCGGCGACCAGCGTCATGTCGGGATAGTTGGCCTCGAGATAGGCGACCGCCGCATCGGCCCAGGCATTGTGCAGCGGCACGGTCAGCGAGCCGACGTAGAGCGCGTACTCGCCCTCGCCACCCATCTGTCTGGGCGAGCAGCTTGGCATGCGCCTCGCCGAAGCCCTTGACGGCGAGGCCATCTCGAAGTTCCAGTCGACGTTCTCCTGGCCGGGCTCTCGTGGGTGATGACGATGATCCCCTGCTCGCGAGCGCGGGCGAGGACCGGCTCGAGCACCTCGGCATCGTTGGGCACCACGCCGATGGCGTCGACCCCTGGGCGATCAGGTCCTCGACGGCGCGCACCTGGAGCGCCGGGTCGGCGCTGGTCGGGCCCACCATCCAGGCGTCCCAGCCGAGCTCGGCCGCCTGCTCCTGGATGCCCACCTCCATGGCGTTGAACCAGGGGATGCCGCCGATCTTGACGACCACACCCATGCGCGGGGTGTCCTGGGCGATGGCCGACGTCGACGCCAGAAGCGCCGTGCCGAGCGCCAGGGCGACACCGGTGAAAACGCGACGTTGCATAGAATTCCCTCCCTTGGGTGCTTCTTGGTGCGGAGTGTCCTCCGTCCGGCCCTCTGTCCGGTGCCGGGATCGTAACGCATGTGCCGGCGCGCTCAAGAGCGAAGCTCAGGCCGCAGCAGCGATGCCCGGCCGGCGGGTCAGCAACATCGCCACGCTGACGTAGCGGAAGGGGTATCGCTCCGGATGGTCGCGGACCAGCCGCTCCGCCCGCCCGTAGACATCGTTCGCTAGCGACTGCGGATCGGCGACCGGGAAGGCCGCCTGCAACACCGGCTCGGTGAAGGCCCGATAGAAGTCTGTGTAGCGGCGCGCGTAGGTCGCGACGTCGCCCGTCCGCCTGAACGTCTCGACGAACGGCACGGCGACCTCGTAGGCGCGGGCATCGTCCAGCGTGAACAACGGCGCGCACGATGCCGCTGCATCGCGCACCGGTGCCGTCAGCTCGTCGAGCGAGCGCATGTAGACGGGCTGATAGAAGGCCTCGTAGCCGGCGCGGTCGATCAGCCCGGCGTCGAGCACCTCCAGCACCGCATCGTTGAGCGCATCGTAGATGCCGTCGCAGGTCCGGCCATCGGCGCTGACGCCGAAAACCTCGACCAGCAGCTTCCCGGCCGGGATCAGCTCCACCGCCCGGGCCCGGAGAAACGCCTCGAGGTCGGCGTTGGCCTGCGCCGCGAGAACGGCCCGGTCCTCTTCGGCGACGTGGCCGATCCCGCGCACCACGCTCGGTCCGTTGGGCAGGATGTAGCCCGGCAGCTTGTCGAGCGGACGCCGGCTCAGAAAGCCGATGGCGTTGAAGGTCATCGCCAGGTGGGTCGACAGCGGCGGCAGCAGCTGGTCGAACATCGAGCCCGCAACCACCGCCGAATAGACGCCGGTGCCGATCGCCGGCCCCTCGCCGGGCCGCAGCCGCGCGAAAAGCCCGCTGAAATCGTTGGTCGGCAGATCGCTATGCACGGTCAGCACCGGCCGCTCGCTGCGGGCACGCAATTGCGGCACCAGGTGGCGCATCACCTCGAGCGAGTTGCGCCCTTCAGAGCAGCCGAAATCCGCCACGGTGACCGCGGGCGCGGTGTCGTCCAGCGGCAGCGACCCCGCCGCCGCGCCGAGCCACGGCAGGACGGCCTCGATCGCCTGCCATTGCGGCGCCGAGTTGCGATCGTAGAAGCCTTGACCGACCATGCCTGTGGTGACGGACATCTCGCGTTCTCCCTCTGCCCGGTGGCCATGGCAGCAAGCGCATGGCGGCCGGGCCGCGGTGCGCAGGATGGGCCAAAGGCGCGTGCTTCTGCAACGTTCACGCGCATTTCTGCGGGCAGCCGCCTAAGCGCTTGACAGCGCTGGCTCAACCGTTTCTCAAGCAAGCAACCGCCTGGATTCCACGACGCCCGATGGATATCTATCTCCCCGTCGCCGAGATGTCGGTGAACCTGCTGCTCATCCTCAGCCTCGGCGGGATGGTCGGGTTCCTCTCTGGCGTTTTTGGGGTCGGCGGCGGCTTCCTGATGACGCCGCTCTTGATCTTCATCGGTATCCCGCCGGCCGTTGCGGTCGGCTCCGAGGCGTCGCAGATCCTGGCCTCCTCGACCTCGGGCGCCATCGCGCACACCCGGCGGCGGACGGTCGATTTCCGCATGGGCTGGGTGCTGATCGCCGGCGGCGCCACGGGCTCGGTGCTGGGCATCCTGCTGTTTCGCTGGCTGCGCTCGCTCGGCCAGATCGATCTCACCATCTCGCTCGCCTACGTCATCTTCCTCGGCATCATCGGCGGCTTGATGTTCGTCGAGAGCGCGCGGGCGATGCTGCGCAACCGGAGCAAGTCCGGAGCCGCCCGGCGGCGCAAGCTGCACCAGCACAACTGGATGCACGCGCTGCCGCTGAAGCTGCGGTTTCACCAGTCCAGGCTCTATATCAGCGTGATCATGCCGTTTCTGGTCGGCGCCGGGGTCGGCGTGCTCGCCGCCATCATGGGCGTCGGCGGCGGCTTCATCATGGTGCCGGCGATGATCTACCTGATCGGCATGCCGACCAATGTCGTCATCGGCACCTCGCTCTTCCAGATCGCCTTCGTCACGGCGCTCACCACCTTCCTGCACGCCTACACCAACCAGACGGTCGACATCGTCCTGGCGCTCCTCCTGATCGCCGGAGGGGTGATCGGGGCGCAGTTCGGCTCGAGGGTCGGTGCGGCGCTCAGGGGCGACCAGCTGCGCATCCTCCTGGCGCTGCTCGTCCTGCTCACTGCCGGCAAGATGCTCTTCGATCTCGTCGCCACGCCGGCCGACATCTACTCACTCGCCCGCTAAGGGACGTTGCCGCCAAGCGTCGGCCAAAGGGTTCGCGCTAGCCGCCGCGCTCCTCTTCGAGCGCCATGAGCGTGCAAGTGCCAAAGCCCTTGATCTCGCGCTCGCCGATCCGGGTGAAGCGAAAATCGTCGCCGATCAGCCTCGCGGTCTCCACCGCCGTGAGGATCTGCATCGCCTCCGCCTCCTGCTCGAGCCGTGCCGCCATGTTCACCGCCGGGCCAAACACGTCGTAGACATATTTCTGCAGGCCAACCAAGGAGCCTATCAGGGCGCCCGAATGGATGCCGATGCGGCACCGCCAGGCGGTTGGATGGGCCTGGTTGCGCCGCTCGAGGTAACGGCGCGCGCGAAGCGCCAGCCGGGCGATGTTCTGAGGGTGGTCCGGGTTGCTGTCGGGAACGCCGGATACCGCCAGATAGGCGTCGCCGGTCGTCTTGATCCGCTCGCAACCGAACAACTCGGCAATTCGGTCGAGGGCCATGAAGATGTCGTTCAGCTCGGCGATCGTGCTCGCCGGGTCGCGCGACACCGCCATCTCCGTGAAGCCGACGAAGTCGAGCATCAGCACCGAGGCCGAGTCGAACTTGTGCGGCGTCGTCGTGCCGAAATCCTTGAGCTCCTGGTAGACGGTCTTCGGCATGATATTGAGCAGCAGCTTCTCGACCCGCTCCTTCTCGCGGGCGAGTTCGCGTGCGTTCTTCTCGGCGAGCTTCGAGTAGGAATCGAGCATGTACTCGGCTTCCTTCTGCTTGGTCATGTCGCGCCCCTGGAGGAGCCAGGCGATGTTGGCGCTGAGCTCGACCTGCCTCAGCTCGAGCGCGAATGCGCGGCTCCGGGCACCCATCTGCACCTCGGTCTCAACCGTCACCGTCCGACCTTTGGCCAACCGCTCGCGATACTGCTCAGGCTCCAGAAACGGCAGCCTCGCGGCCAGTTTCTCCGGCATGTCGCCGGTGGACGGGAATGCCTGGAAGAAGCGGGCGTTCTCGAGCAGTATCGTCAGGCTTGCAGGGTCAATCAGGGCGACCGGCGCGTCGAGTTCCTGCAAGACGCGGGCTGCCGCTCCGTCGATCAGCGGCTCGGAGGAAAGGTCGGCCATGGCGATCTCCTTCGCTTGGGGCCGCGCGGGCGACCGAGGCCGCTCAGGCCCGCCGGGCGACGATGAACGACTCGCGTAGACGGAACGCACGATTCACTGCGGCGATGTCGTCGGACGGAAGCGCGAAGTCCTCCAAGGTCTCATGCAAGAGTTCCGCCATGGTCGCGAACTCGGCCTGTGTGATCTGAAGCCGCGCGTGCGCACGTTGCAGCTGATCATCGGTGTAGCTGGCCGGCCCACCCATCACTTGTGTGATGAACTTGGCCTGGTGGTCGATGAGCCGTGCCATGTCGAGCCCGGAGAAGTGATGCTGCAAGTCCGGCTCGTCGAGCACGCGGTCGTAGAACGCCGAGACGATCTTGCGCACCGCCGAGAAGCCGCCGGCGCGCTCGAAAACTGTCTGCTTCATGCCTCCTTCCTCCTGCCTCTCAGCGCCGGCGGCAAAGTGCAGGTCGTCGCAATGCCGTCGCCGCAGGCTTATCCGGCTGCGTCCGGAAACCACATTTCGGGTGCGCAGCGACGTCGGGGACGCGTGTCGCCGGTCGTGGCCCTGGGCATTTCGATCTCATGCAATGACGTCCGGCTCGAGAACTTGGCAACTGCGCCGAAACTCCCCCACTTCGTCGTGTTACCATCCCGATTGACCGAGGCCAAGGTTCGTTGCGCGGTTGCGTCTCCGTGGCATTGCCCAGGCCTTCGACGACGCGCGTATCGCTGATGCTTGCTCGCCCATGTGCCGCCGTCCCCGGGGAACGAGTTCCAGCCGCGGGAGCGGGATCAGCCTGGGCCTTGGCGCTGGAATACGATCGACACCGTGCCGCCGCTATTGGCAGGTGCCGTCAACTCGTGTCATGATCTGATGACAGGGATGATGGCCAATGAAAACGATAGCACCCATCCAGCGCCGCAAGCTGTTCCAGGAGGTGCTCGACCGATTGATCGAGCGGATTCGCGCAGGCGAGTTCCCGCCGGGCGCGCAGCTGCCGTCGGAGCGCGAGCTGATGGCCAGCTACGGGGTCGGCCGGCCGGCGGTGCGCGAGGCGCTGCAGGCTTTGGAGCGCAGCGGGATCGTCAGCATCAGCCACGGCGAGCGTGCCCGGGTCGTGATGCCGACCGCCGGCTCGCTGATCGAGCAGATCGCTGGCTCGGCGCAGCATCTCCTCTCGGTCGAGCCCGGCACGCTCGAGCACCTCAAGGATGCCAGGCTCTTCTTCGAGACGGGCCTTGCCGCGCGGGCGGCGGAGCGGGTGACGCCGGAGGCGCTCGCCGTGCTGCGCGAGCGGCTCGACGAGCATGTCGGGGCACGCGATCGGCTCGACGAATTCCTGCCCCGGGACATGGCGTTTCACCGGCAGATCGCGGCGATGACCGGCAACCCGATTTTTCCGGCGATCATCGAGGCGATGTTCGGCTGGCTCAGCGCCTACCACGTCGACCTGGTCCGCCTGCCGGGCACGGAAGAGCTGACCATCGCCGAGCACCAGCGAATCTTCGAGGCGATCGCGAAGGGCAACCCGAAGGCAGCGGCAGCGGCGATGCACGATCACATCGCCCGCGCCAACGACCTCTACCGCCAGTTCGAGCGCCAAGCATGAGCGGGCCTGTGCCGGCCCGGCAGCTTTCAGGGAGGAATTGATGGCGAGCAGCGACAGCATGGTGCTCTACGGCACCACGCAAGCGCGGCCCGAGGTACTGCGGCTGACGGCGGGCCCCTTGAGCCTGGAACTCGAAAACGGGGCGATTCGCTACGTCTCCTTCGGCGGCCGCGAGGCGATACGCGGTATCGACTACCTGGTACGGGACGCCAGCTGGCGGACGCCACCGGCAGCGCTCACGCTCCGCTCGATCGACGAGCGCGAGGACGGGTTCCAAGCGGTGCTCGACGGCGAGGTCGCACAGGACGATATCCACTACCGCTACACGCTCGAGGTGACGGGCCACGCGGACGGCACGCTCGAGGTGGTGGCCGACGCCGAAGCGCTCTCGACCTTCATGACCAACCGGACGGGCTTCGTCGTCCTCCACCCGATCAAGGGCGTCGCCGGCAAGCCCGTGACGGTGACCCACAAGGACGGCAGCAAATCGGAGACCACGTTTCCGGAGCTGATCAGCCCGAGCCAGCCGATCTTCGACATCCGAGCATTGCGCCACGAGGTGGCGGACGGTCTCTTCGTAACCTGCCTGATGGAGGCGGCGTTCCCGCACGATCCGGAGACGATCTACGAGATGGAGGACCAGCGCAACTGGACCGACGCCTCGTACAAGACCTATGTCTGCTCGCTGCTCGATCCCTGGCCCTACGAGATCGCCAAGGGCGCGACGATCCGCCAGCGCGTGGCGCTCACCTTCGAGGGTACGGCGCCAGAAGCCGCGGGCGACGAGGCGCCGCTCGACACGCTGAGCCTCGGCGACGGCGCGGCCGGGCGCCTGCCGCAGATCGGGCTCGGCTTGATGCCGGACCATCTCGCCGATGCCACGGCGGCGGCTGCGCTGCTGGGCAAGCTCGGGCCGGATTTCATCACGGTCTATGCCGAGGCGGACGCCGCCGACCTCACCGCCCTGCTCGGCGACTATGCGAGGCTGGCCCGGCAGCTCGGCTGTTCGGTGCAGCTCGAGCTGATCCTGCCCGCCGGCCGGGCGCCGGCCGAGCTGCTCGACCATGCCGCCGATGCCTGCCGGGCCGCCGAGCTGAGCCCGGCCCGGGTGCTGGCCTGCCCGGCGCCTTATCTCAAGAGCATCCAGCCACCCGGCCCCTGGCCAGACGTGTCCGATCTCGGCCACATCTACAACCAGGTGCGCCGCGCTTTCCCGGACGCCGCGGTGATGGGTGGGATGGCCAGCTACTTCACCGAGCTCAACCGCAAGCGGCCGCCGGTCGCCACGATCGACGCCATTTCCTGCACGACGACGCCAATCGTCCATGCCGCTGATGATCGATCGGTGATGGAGACCCACGAGGCGGTGCCGGCGGTCATCGCCAGCATGGCGGCGATGGCGCCGGGCAAGACGCTGCATGTCGGCCCGTCGGCGATCGCCATGCGGCACAACCCCTACGGCGCAGCAACCGCCGACAACCCGAGGGGCGAGCGAATCGCGATGGCCGCGGACGATCCCCGCCAGCGGGGTCTGTTCGGCGCGGCCTGGAGCGTCGGCTACGTCGCTGCGATCGCCGCGGCGGGCGGCGTCTCGACCCTGGCGCTGAACCACTTGGCAGGCCCTTCGGGCGTTCTCGCCGAAGGTGGCAAGGTGAGGCCCGTCTTCCATGTGATGGCAGCGCTCTGCGGCGCCGGCGGCTCGGCGCTACGGGTGGTCGACAGCACCAGCGAGCAGCTCGCCGGCCTCGCCTGGCAGAACGAGAACGGGACCCAGCTGCTGCTCGCCAATCTTTCGGCCGAGCCGGTGCGCATCGCCCTGGCGCAGGAGCTGAAGGGGCAGGTGCTCGACGCCGCGAGCGCCGGGGCTGGCGCAGACCGCGGCTGGCTGGGGAGCGGCGGTGAGCGGCTCGGGCCGACGCTGGAGCTCGGTGCCTTTGCGACGGTCTTTGCCCGTGGCTGACCCGTCACGGTCGCTTGAAGCGCGACGGCACTTGGTATAATCACCCTACATCCGAACCACCATCAACCGGCGGCTTCACCGCCGGAATGCCAAGGGAGGCAAAAATGTCCAGGTTCAGCCCGCGGGTTTCCCGCCGTTCGTTCACGGTCGGCGCACTGCTCGCCGCCGGCACCGCCGGTCTGCCGATCATGGTCAAGGCGCAGCAAGGCAAGACCGTGGCGCTGTTGTTCGACAGCCTGGTCTCGCCGTTCTGGGTGTCCGGCATCGAGATCATGCGCGAAGAGGCTGCAGCCCGCGGCTGGGAGACGTTGGAAGCGATCTCGGACTTCGACGACAACCGTCAGTTCGAGCAGGTCAGGGCGATGATCGAGCGCCAGGTCGACGGCATCTTGATCATCCAGACCGACGCCAATGCCGTGATCCCGGCGATCCGTGCCGCCAACGAGGCCGGCATCCCGATGGTCCACTTCAACCGGCCGCCAGCCGAGAGCGACGCCTACTCGGTCGCCATCCAGGCCGACAACCGCCAGATCATGGCCGAGACGGTGCAGTTCCTGGTCGACGAGGCGCAGGCCCTGGGCGGCACCTACAAGGCCTGCATCCTGATCGGTGACCTGGGCGACGTGAACGCCATCCAGCGCCGCGACGGCTTCTTCGACATCGTCGACCAGCATCCCGACCTCATCGAGGTGGTGGCCCGCGTCTCGACCGAGTGGAACGCCGACAAGGCCTTCGCCGGCCTCACCAACGCGTTGCAGGCCAACCCGGACATCAACTTCCTGGTTACGTCCTCGGACTTCCTTTTCCCGCAGATCGAGCAGGCGCTGAAGGTCGCCGGCAAGTGGCACAAGCGGGGCGAGGAGGGCCACGTGATCTTCGGCGGCTTCGACGGCGACGCCACCGCCTACCAGCTTCTGCTCGACGGCTACCTCGACGCCGACGGCGTGCAGAACCTGTTCCTCGAGGTCGAGATGGCGTTCGGCGCCTTCGAGGAGATGTGGGCCGGCAACAAGCCCGAGAAGCTGCTCCTCGATCCGGGCTTCGTCATCACGCAGGACAACCTGGAAGAGGTTCGCGACGAGATGTGGGGCTACATCGTCTGGCAGCAAAACCAGTAAGCGTGCGGCCGGCAGCCTGACGGAAGCGGGCTGCCGGCCTTCCGGCGCCGCCGCGCGGGCGGCGGGGTCATGCTGCCCGAGAAGGACGAGAGCGCGATGGCGAGGACGGCATCGATGGCCAAGAGCGTGCCCGCGGCGGCCGGTGCCGGCGGATGGCGGGCGATGCTCCGGCGCGCGGTGCTGTCGGAGTATCTCGTCTTCTATCTGACGCTGATCTACTTCCTGGCCGTCCTGCCGGTGGTGCCCGAGATGGCGAGCCTCAGCACGGCCTACAACATCCTCACCGACATGCTGCCGCTCCTGGTCGTCGCCATCGGCCAGACCTTCGTGCTGATCGTCGCCGGCATCGATCTCTCGGTCACCAGCATCATCGCCATGGCGAGCGTCATCGGCGCCTCGGTGATGACCAGCGACGGCGGCTACCTGGGCGGCACCTTCCTCGCCCTGCCCGCCGGCATCCTCACCTTCCTCCTGGTCGGCGGGGTGATCGGCTGGTTCAACGGCTGGGCCGTGACGCGGCTCGGCATGCCGCCGATCATCGTGACCCTCAGCGGGCTAATGTTCCTCAGCGGTGCGGCCATCTGGTACACCACTGCCCACAGTGCGACGAGCAGCATCGCCGGCCTGCCGCGCAGCTTCGTGGCCATCGGCCAAGGTGACATCTCAGGCATTCCCAATGCGCTCTGGGTGGCGCTCGCCGTCGGCATCTGCGCCCACCTGCTCTTGTCGCACACCATCTTCGGCCGCTGGCTCTACGCCATCGGCATCAACCGCAAGGCCGCCGAAGTCTCGGGCGTACCGGTCAAGACCGCGATCATGTGGGCTTTCGTCATCTCCGGCGTGTGCGCCGCGATCGCCTCGATCCTCTACACCGGGCGGCTGGAGACGGGCACGCCGGTGCTCGGCCAGCGGATCCTGCTCGACATCATCGCGGCCGTCGTCATCGGCGGCACCAGCCTCGCCGGCGGCAAGGGCAAGATCGTCTGGACGGTGGGCGGTGTGTTGTTCCTCGTCGTCATCGACATGAGCCTCAAGCTGCTCGGTATGTCGCTCTTCGTCGTCTTCGCCGTGAAGGGTGCGGTGATCCTGCTGGCGGCGATCATCGATGCGGTGCGCCAGCGCGCCCGGCTCGGAGCCTGAGCGGCATGGCCGGCGAAGAGATCCTGCGCGTCGAGGGGCTCACCAAGAGCTTCTTCGGTGTCGAGGTGCTGCACGGCGTGGGCTTCACGCTGCGTGCGGGCGAGGTGCTGGGTCTGGTCGGCGAGAACGGCTCCGGCAAGTCGACGACGATGAACATCCTGGGCGGCGTGCATCAGCCGGATGCCGGCACCATCACCATGGGTGGCGCCGCCTACCGGCCCGCCGGGCCGCGCGACGCGCAGGCGGCCGGGCTCGCCTTCATCCATCAGGAGCTCAACCTCTTCGAGAATCTGAGCATCGAAGAGAATCTCTTCATCAGCGGGTTTCCGCAGCGCGGGGCGAAGCTGCCGCTGATCGATCGCGGCCAGATTCGCAAGCGGACCGCCGAGCTCTTGGAGATGGTCGACGTTCGCTATGCGCCGTCGACGCCGGTGAGCCGGCTCAGCCAGGGCGAGCGGCAGTTGGTCGAGATCGCCAAGTCGCTCAGCTTCGATGCCAAGATCATCATTCTCGACGAGCCCACGACGTCGCTGACGCGGCGCGAGACCGCGAAGCTCTTCGCCATCATGGAGCGGCTGCAGGCGCAGGGCATCGGCCTCATCTACATCAGCCACATCCTCGGCGACGTGCTCAAGGTCTGCGACACCATCCAGGTGCTACGTGACGGCTATCTCGTCGGCGGCGGGCCGGCGGCGGCGCAGAGCGTCGACGGCATCATCAGCATGATGGTCGGCCGCAAGATCGAGAACCTCTTTCCGACCCGGGACACGCGCCCGCAGGCGGCACCGGCGCTGGAGGTGCAGGGGGTGACGCAGCGCGGCGTGGTCAAGGACGTGAGCTTCACGCTGCACAAGGGCGAGGTCCTGGGCGTCGCCGGGTTGATGGGCGCCGGGCGCTCCGAGCTCGCCCGCATCGTCTTCGGCCTCGACGAGTTCGAGAGCGGCCGGATCGTCGTCGACGGGGCACCGCTCGAGACCGTGACGCCCGAGATCTGCATGGCCCGTGGCATGGCCTTTCTTACCGAGGACCGGCGTGGCGAGGGCCTCTTGATGGACGCCTCGATCAGCGACAACGCGGCGCTGGCCTCGCTCCGTGCCTATGCCGGCAAGCTCACCGGCTGGATCAGCCGCGGCCGCATGGAGGAAGACGTCGCCGAGGTGAGTCGACGCGTCCAGGTCAACACCACCGACTACCGCAACACGCTGGTCAAGAACCTCTCCGGCGGCAACCAGCAGAAGGTGGTGATCGGCAAGTGGCTATTGCGCGAACCCAAGGTCTTCATTCTCGACGAGCCGACCCGCGGCATCGACGTCGGTGCCAAGTTCGAGGTCTACAAGATCATCAATCAGCTGGTCGCCGACGGCACCGCCGTCCTGTTCATCTCGTCCGAGATGGAGGAGTTGATCGGCATGTGTGACCGCATCCTCGTCATGCATCGGGGCGAGATCACCGCGGTCCACGACCGCCACGAGTTCGACAGCGAGCGGATTCTCGAGACCGCGATGTCGACCAGCGTCGAGGTCATGGGTTGATGCTGGGCTCCGCCAACCGCCGCCGCCTCGTCCTCTTCGCGCTGCAGAACGCCACGGTGATCGCGTTTGCCATCGTGATCGTCATCTTCGCGCTGCTCTCCGACCGCTTTCTCACGGTGTCGAACTTCACCAACATCATCACCCAATCGTCGCATATCGCGATCATGGCGATCGGCATCACCTTCGTGCTCTTGACCGCCGGCATCGATCTTTCGGTCGGTGCCGTGATGTATGTCGGTGTCGCCATTCTCAACATCTACCTGATCGACCTGCCGGTCGTAGTCTCCTTTCCGCTGATCGCGCTCGTCGGCCTCGCACTGGGCGCGATGAACGGCTTCTTCGTCGTCCAGCTGCGCGGCCTGCATCCCTTCGTCATCACGCTGGCGACCCTGTTCATCCTCCGCGGCGCGGCGCTGTTCATGACCGACACGCGCATGGCGTTCGCCTCCGATCCGGTGATGGCGCTCGGCCGCACCAGCTATTTCGGCGTGCCCTGGGCGATCTGGATGTTCGGGGCCGTCTTCATCGCCGCCTGGCTGGTCCTGCGCGAGACTCCCTTCGGCCGGCAGGTCTATGCCGTAGGCCAGGATCCGGTCGCGGCGGGCAAGGCCGGGATCAACGTCCCGCTCGTGCTGTTCTCGGTCTATTGCATCTGCGGGCTCCTGGCCGCCATCGGTGGGCTGGTCTCGATTGCACAGGTGGCCGCCGCGTCCTCGACCTTCGGCTTCCAGAAGGAGTTCCCGGTGATCGCCGCGGCCGTGCTGGGCGGCACCAGCCTGTTCGGTGGGCGGGGCGGCGTGGTCGGCACGGTCTTCGGCGCCATCCTGATCCAGACGGTGGAGAACGGCTTGGTGATGACCAACGCCAACCCGTATCTCTACCCGCTCGTGATCGCCACGATCATCTTCATCGCCGTGCTGGTCGATACCCAGCGCACGCGCATCCTGGACGCGATGAACCGGCGGACGATCCGGGTCGAGGAAGGCTGAGCGCGACGATTTTCGAGGGGAGAGAGGCTGGCAATGACTCCGACGCAGATCGAGGCCGAGGCGCTGTTCGACCGCTACCTCAAGGCCTGGAACGCCCGCGACCTGCCGGCGATCGCCGCCTGCTTCGCCGAGCCCGCCATGTTCATCCTGCCGTCCGGCCCGGTGAGCGTCGCCGATCAGCCGGCATTGGTGCTGCTGCTGGAGAAGGTCTTCGCCGATCTCGTGGCCGCCGGCTACGCCCGCTCCACCGTTGGCCCCGTCAAGGCACGGCGCTGCGGTAACGGGATCGCCATCGTCGACGCGCTCGACGTCCGCCGACTGAGGCAGGACGGCTCGATCCTCGAGGAGATCGACGGCCACTACGTCATGCAGCGCACCGCGGCAGGCTGGCGGTTCGCGGTGGCCGTGGTCTGCGAGGGCGGCTGGCAGGGCAGCTGATCACCGGCCTCTGGTCAACTTCATGACTTGTTCGTCATGAACAGCTGGTCTAATGACACCATAAGCATCAAGGGGAGGCACATCATGCACGGGGCAGCACGCCCATGCTGAGGGGTGGCGTCATCGGCTGCGGCTTCTTCGCCGCCAACCATCTTGCCGCCTGGGAGCTTCTGGACGGAGTCGAGATTGCCGCGGTCTGCGACAAGGATCCGGCCAAGGCGAAATGGGACGGCGCCAAGAGCTACACCGACGCCGAAGCCATGCTGGCTGCCGAGACGCTCGATTTCGTCGACATCATCACGACCGCCGAGACCCACCGGCCGCTGGTCGAGCTGGCAGCAACCCACAAAGTGCCGGTGATCTGCCAGAAGCCCTTCGCGACAGATGCCGCCGACGCCCGGGCGATGGTCGAGGCCTGCCGTGCAGCGAGCGTGCCGCTCATGGTGCACGAGAACTTCCGCTGGCAGTCGCCGCTCATGGCGGTCAAGCAGGTGCTCGATGCCGGCGAAATCGGCGAGCCGACCTATGCGCGCATCCAGTTCCGCCACGCCTACGACATCTACACCAATCAGCCTTACCTGAAGACCGAGAAGCGGCTCGCGATCATGGATCTGGGCATCCATGTGCTCGATCTCGCCCGCTACTACCTTGGTGAGGCCGTGCGGCTGCATTGCCGGTCGCAGCGGGTCAATGCCAAGGTGGCGGGCGAGGACGTGGTGACCATCTTGCTCGATCACGCGAGCGGGGCCGTCAGTCTCGTCGACTTTTCCTTCGCGACCAAGCTCTCGCCCGATCCCTTCCCCGAGACGCTGGTCCGGATCGAGGGCGCAAAGGGCACGGTCGAGCTGTTCCAGGGATACAGGCTCAAGGTCTCGGGCACCGGCTGGAGCCGCGAGGAAGACGTCGAGCCGGACCTGCCCTCGTTCGGCGCCAAGCCCTGGCACAACATCCAGGAGAGCGTGGTCAACATCCAGCGCCACTGGGTCGACTGCCTGAAGACGGGCCGCGAGCCCGCGACCTCGGGCGCCGACAACCTCAAGACCCTGGACCTGGTGTTCAAGGCCTACGAGTTCGGCCGCCTCGGGGCGGGCGCTATGAGCGCGCTCAAAGGTGCGGTGATCGGCTGCGGCTTCTTCGCCCAGAACCACCTGAAGGCGTGGGGCGATGTCGAGGGTGCGGATCTGGCTGCCGTCTGCGATCTCGATCCGGCGAAGGCCCGGGCCGCGGCAGCGCTCACCGGGGCCAAGGCCTACACCGACGTCGACGCCATGCTCGCCGGCGAAGAGCTCGATTTCGTCGATATCGCGACGACCATGGAGACCCACGAGGCCTTGGTCGAGAAGGCGGCGGCGGCCGGTGCGCATGTGATCTGCCAAAAGCCGTTCGCGCCGGATATCGCCGGGGTGAAGCGCATCCTGGCGACTGCCGAGGCCGCCGGCATCCGGATCATGGTGCACGAGAACTTCCGCTTCCAGACGCCGCTGATCGAGCTGCACCAAGCGATGCCGGCGATCGGCGAGCCGTTCTTCGCGCATATCGCCTGGCGGACCGGCTACGACGTCGTGGCGGGCCAGCCCTATCTGGCCAAGGTCGAGCGCTTCATCATCCTCGATCTCGGCATCCATGTGCTCGACGTGGCGCGGTTCCTGCTGGGCGACGTCAGCGACATCTATGCGCGAACGCAGCGCACCATGCCGGGTGCCGTGGGTGAGTCGCAGGCGACGATGTCACTGGGCCACACCTCGGGCGCCGTCTCGGCCGTGACCTGCACCTACACCAACCGGATCGACCCCGATCCCTTCCCCCAGACGCTGATCGAGGTCGAGGGCAGCATCGGCACGCTCAAGCTGAAGCGTGGCTTTCAGCTGGAGCTGCACGGACGTGGCAAGCGCGAGGTCAGCGAGGTGGCGCCGAATGTGCCGAGCTGGGCTGATCCGGAATGGGCGGTGGCGCAGGAATTGGTCTTGAACACGCAGCAGCACTTCATCGACAGCCTGCGCTCGGGCGAGGACTTCCAGACGTCGGGCCGGGACAATCTCAAGACCTTCGCGCTGGTCGAGGCAGCCTATGCCTCAGCCGCCAGCGGCCAGCCGGCGGTGCCCGAGGCATGAGCCAGCAGCCCGACAATCAGCGGATCAGAGCCCGTTATCTGATCGAGACCGCGGACGACCCCAGGCGCGCGGTCGAGGTGATGGCCGGCGAGCAATCGTCCGGCACCTTCGTGGCGCTTCCCGGCGAGACGCCCGAGCTGAAGGAGCGTTACGGGGCGCGCATCGAGGCGCTGGAGCTGCTCGAGGAGATGGCCCAGCCGTCGCTGCCGGGTGCCAAGGCGGGGCCGGTTTACCGACGCGCGCTCGCCGAGCTGTCCTGGCCGATCGAGAATCTCGGCCCTTCCCTGCCCAACCTGGTGGCGACGGTCACCGGCAACCTCTTCGAGCTCAAATCGTTCTCGGGCCTGCGCATTCTCGACATGAAGCTGCCGCCGGCCTTCGCCGATGCCTATCAGGGCCCGGCCTTCGGCATCGAGGGCACAAGACGGCTGGCCGGCGTCGAGGGGCGGCCGCTGATCGGCACGATCATCAAGCCCTCGGTTGGACTGTCGCCCGAGGCCACGGCCGAAATGGTGGACGCGCTCTGCCGCGGCGGCATCGACTTCATCAAGGACGATGAGCTGCAGGCCGACGGGCCGCATTGCCCGTTCGAGGCGCGCGCGCGGGCGGTGTTGGCGGTGATCGACCGGCACACGCAACGGCTCGGGCGGCAGGTGATGTACGCCTTCAACCTCACCGGCGAGCTCGACCAGATGCGCCGCCGCCACGACCTCGTGCGCGAGCTCGGCGGCACCTGCATCATGGCGAGCCTCAACTCGGTGGGCGTCGTCGGCATGGTCGAGCTGCGGCGGCACAGCGAGCTTGCGATCCACGCGCACCGCAATGGCTGGGGCTATCTCTCGCGCCACCCGATGCTGGGGTGGTCCTACCCGGCCTGGGCCAAGATCTGGCGGCTGGCCGGCGCCGACCACATGCATGTCAACGGGATCAGGAACAAGTTCTGCGAGCCGGATGAGAGCGTGATCGCGGCGGCGAAGAGCCTGCTCGAGCCGATGTGGGACGCCAAGCCCTGCACGGTGATGCCCGTCTTCAGCTCGGGCCAGTCGGCGGCGCAGGCGGTCGACACCTACCGGGAGATCGGCACCACCGACCTCATATTCGCTGCAGGCGGTGGGATCATGGGGCATCCGGGCGGCATCGAGGCCGGGGTGATGAGCCTGCGTGAGGCCTGGGAAGCAGCCGTGGCCGGCGAGAGCCTGGTCGAGCGGGCGACACGCTCGCCCGAGCTCAAGGCAGCGCTTAAGGCCTACGCGCCGTGAGCAAGCTGCCCGAAGGCCGGCTCCTGGCCTTCTACGGCGACGATTTCACCGGCTCGGCCGCGGTGATGGAGGTCTTGAGCTTTGCCGGCCTGCCGACGGTGCTCTTCACCGATGCCCCCTCGCCTGCCGACCTCGACCGCTTCGCGCATTGCCGGGCGATCGGCATCGCCGGCGTGGCGCGCTCGCGGAGCCCCGGCTGGATGGACAAGGAGCTGCCACGGCATTTCGCGGCACTGGCCGCGCTCGAGGCGCCGGTCAGCCACTACAAGACCTGCTCGACCTTTGATTCGGCACCGCATGTCGGCTCGATCGGCCGGGCCATCGACATAGCCGTGCCGGCGCTGGGTGGCGCCTGGCACCCGCTGCTGGTGGCCGCCCCCGCAATTCAGCGCTACCAGCTCTTCGGCAACCTCTTCGCTGTCGTGGATGGCGAGGGCTACCGGCTGGACCGGCACCCGACCATGGCGCACCACCCGGTCACGCCGATGGACGAAGCGGATGTGCGCGTGCATCTGGCCCGGCAGACCGAGCGGCCGATCGGGCTGGTCGACTATCTGGCCCTGACCGCGGGACGCGGCGATGCGGCGCTCGCCGACGCCCGTGCGGCCGGTGCCGAGATCATCGCCATCGACGTCATCGACGAGGCGAGCCTCACGGGCGCCGGCCGGCTGATCTGGGAGAACCGGGGCGAGCGGCTGTTCGCCGCTGGCAGCCAGGGGGTGGAGTACGCGCTCATCGCCCACTGGCGCGCCGCCGGGCTGATCGGTGAGCCGCTGCCGTGCCGGGTGGCCGCGCATGCCAGGGTTGCCGCTGTCTCGGGCTCCTGCTCACCGGTGACCGCTCGGCAGATCGAATGGGCCGAGGCCAACGGCTTTGCGGCGATCCGCCTCGACGCCGTGGCCGCGGTGGACGAGCGGCGCTGGCTACCGGCGCTGGATGCTGCGCTCGACGAGGCGGTCACCGCGTTCAAGGCGGGGATGAGCCCGCTGATCCACACCGCCAACGGGCCGGCCGATCCGAGCGTGGCAGCTTTGGTGGAAGCGACCAAGGCTGCCGGGCTCGACGCCGAGACCGTCAATGCCCGGATCGGCCATGGGCTCGGCAAGCTGCTCAAGGCGCTGCTCGCCGCGACCGGCATCGGCCGGGTGGCCATCGCCGGGGGCGACACCTCCGGCCACGCGCTGACCGCGCTCGGCGTCAAGGCGCTCGAGGCCGAGGTCGAGCTGGCGCCGGCCTGCGCCATCAGCCGGGCGTCGAGCGCGGACGACGCGCTGGACGGGCTCGAAGTGGCGCTCAAGGGCGGGCAGATGGGACCATTGCAGTATTTCGGGCTGGTCGAGAACGGCCGGCCGTTTTGTGAGGAGCAACGGTAATGACCAAGATCGCGCTGTTGGGCGCCGGCGGCAAGATGGGGGTGCGACTCGCCACCAATCTGCAGGGAGAGCCCTACGACGTTGCCCATGTCGAGGTGAGCGAGGTCGGCCGGAAGCGGCTCAAGGACGCCATCGGCGCCGACTGCGTCGATCAGGGTGAGGCGCTGGCCGCGGCCGATGTCGTGCTGATGGCGGTGCCCGACGCGCTGATCGGCAAGATCGCCAAGACCTTCGTCGATCAGCTCAAGCCGGGCTGTGCCGTCATCATGCTGGATGCCGCGGCACCGCATGCGGGCGAGCTGCCCGAGCGTGCCGACATCACCTATTTCGTCACCCATCCCTGCCATCCCTCGATCTTCCGCTACGAGCCGACGGAAGAGGCGCAGAAGGACTATTTCGGTGGCGTGAAGGCGCAGCAGGCGATCGTCTGCGCGCTGATGCAAGGCCCGGACGCGCACTACAAGCTCTGCGAGGACGTGGCGAAGGTCATCTACAAGCCGGTCACCCGCTCGCACCGGGTGACGGTCAACGACATGGCAATCCTCGAGCCGGGCCTTTCCGAGACGATCGGGGCGACGCTGGTCACGGCGCTGCGCGAGGCCACCGACCGGGCGGTCGAGAAGGGTGTGCCCAGGGACGCGGCCATGGACTTCATGCTGGGGCATCTCGGCATCGAGATGGGCATCCTCTTCGAGGACTTCCCCGGTCAGTTCTCCGACGGTGCGAAATACGCCATCGCCCAGGCCAAGTCGAAGATCTTCAAGCACGACTGGCTCGACGTGCTGGAGCCGGACGCGATCACGGCGAGCGTCAAGGAGATCTGCAACCCGCCGGCGAGCTTCGGCAAGGGAGGTGCCGCATGAGGGCGCGGCTCGGCGAGGTGCTGGACAAGAAGGGGCTCAAGGTCGGCCACTATGTCGGCGACTTCACGGTGCCCGGGATCGGCTACATGCTGAAAGAGGCCGGTGCCGAGTACGTCTTCTTCGACATGGAGCACAGCGGCAACTCGTATGAGACGTTGCAGCGTTGCCTGCGCTACTTCGAGGCTGCCGGCCTGCCCTCGATGGTCCGCGTGCCGTCGGACAGCTACGACCACATTGCCAGGGCGCTGGATTGTGGCGCCGATGCGGTGGTGATCCCGATGGTCGGAACGGCCGATCAGGCGCGGGCCATCGTCGACAAGATGAAATACACGCCCAAGGGCTCGCGCGGCGTGGCGCTGGCGCTCGCCAACGACCGCTACAAGATGGGGCCGGTGGCCGAAGCGCTCGCCGACGCCAATGCCAGGACCAAGCTCGTCTGCCTGATCGAGACGGCCGACGGCGTCGCCAATGTCGAGGAGATCGCTGCCGTCGACGGCGTCGACGTGCTCTGGGTCGGCCATTTCGACCTCACCTGCAGCATGGGTATCCCGGCGCAGTTCGACCATCCGGACTTCACCGCCGCGCTGGCCAAGGTGCTCAAGGCCGGACAGAAGCACAAGAAGGGCCTGGGCCGAATGGTCGCGGACATTCCTTCGGGCGTGGCCCTGGCGGAGGAGGGCTGGGACCTGATCGTCTATCACGGCGATGTCTGGCTCTATCAGACAGCGCTGCGCCAGGGTATCGACGGCATCAGATCGGGCTTTGCGGAGAAAGCGAAAACCGGCAAGAAAGCCACCAAGAGCAAGGCGGCCAAGAAGCCGAAGAAGAAATAGGGGAGAGTTGAGCGTGACGACCTTCGAGGTGGCATTGAGCGGCGATTTCCGGCTCGCGGACGGCAGCCCGGCATACCCGTCCTTCGATCTGGCGCCGTTGCAGGCCGATCCGCGGATCAATGTCCGCTATGTCGACCCGGTCGACGGGACGATCCCCGGCGCCGCGCTCGAGGATGTCGACGCACTCATTCTCCTGGTGCCGCGCTTCGGCGCGCGAAGCGTGCCGAAGAGCGGCCGGCTCTCGGTCGTGGCCCGGTTCGGCGTCGGCTTCGACAGCGTCGACGTCCCGACCTGCACCAAGAACGACATTGCGCTGGTCACCACCCCGGACGGGGTGCGGCGGCCGGTGGCCGTGGCGATCCTGACCTTCATCCTGGCCTTGGCCGGCAAGCTCATGGTCAAGGACCAGCTGGTCCGCCAGGGTCCCGATGGCTGGGCCAAGCGCTCCGGCCACATGGGCACGGGGCTCGTCGGCCGGACCCTGGGCCAGCTCGGCATCGGCAATATCGGCGCGGAGGTCTTCCGCATCGCTCGGCCGCTGGACATGCGCTTCATCGCCTTCGACCCCTATGCCGACCCGACGGTGGCAGCGACGCTCGGGGTCGACCTGGTCGACCTCGAGACGCTGTTTCGCGAGAGCGATTTTCTCTCGATCAGCTGCCCGCTCAACGACGAGACCCGGCACATCGTCAACGCCGAGCGGTTGGCTCTGATGAAGCCCTCGGCCTACGTCATCAACACGGCACGCGGCCCGGTGGTCGACCAGGCGGCCCTGCACCAGGCGCTGAAGTCCGGGCAGATCGCCGGCGCCGGGCTCGACGTCTTCGAGCTGGAGCCGACGCCGCCCGGCGAGCCCATCACCCAGCTCGACAACGTCATCCTGGCGCCGCACGCGCTCTGCTGGACCGACGAGTGCTTCGCCGGGATCGGTGCGGCGGACGTCGCGGCGGTGCTCGACGGTGATGCAGGGCCAGGTGCCGCGCGGCATCGTCAACCGGGAGATCGTCGAGCGCGAGGGCTGGAAGCGCAAGCTCGAGGCGCTGGGCACGTCATTCGCCGGCTGAGGTCAGCCGGCCAACGTGGGAGGCTGAAAACAATGAAACCGAGAGCATCTTCTGGCCGCTGCGGCCAGTGCCGTGGTGCTGGCGACGCAGGCGCCGGCGATGGCCCAGATCGGCGGCCGAGACGCGCCGTCGAGGCGGCCAAGCAATATGCCGGCACCGAGATCACCATCGTCTGGGAAGCCGGGCTGCAGTCGCTCGATCCGCTGAACTTCTCCGGCCCGAAGTGGAAGGAGCTGACCGGCATCGACGTCAACGTGATCGAGGTGCCGACCGCCGAGATGTTCACCAAGATCCTGCAGGAGCATCGGGCCGGCACCGGCGCCTACGACGCCCTCAACGTCATCCCGTCCTGGATGGCCGATCTGGTCCGCGCCGGCGCCCTCGAGCCGCTCGACCCCTATGTCGACAAGTACGGCTATCGCGACGAGCTGCAGACGATCGCGCCGGTCTACCGCGACAACCAGATGAAGGTCGACGACAAGATCTACGGCTTCCCCGACGACGGCGACGTCTTCGTCTTCTACTACCGCACCGACATGCTGGGCGATCCGGAGATCCAGGCGGCCTTCGCCGAGGCAGGGCTACGACCTGCCGGTGCCGCCGACCGACTGGCAGCAGTTCCTCGATGTCGCCTGCTTCATCACCGAGCACACCGGCGGCGCGCCCTACGGTGCCGGCCTTCTTCCGCGACGCGCCCTACACCCAGTTCATGTTCCAGGAGCGCTTCCGCATCGAAGGCGGCCGGTTCTTCGACCCCGAGACCATGCAGGCGACGGTCAACAGCGAGATCGGGCGTCACGGTCTTCGACCGAGCATGCTCGAGGAGAACAAGTGCATGCCGGCCGGCGTCGAGACCTGGGGCTTCGTCGAGAACCTGGCCGCCTTCCTGGCCGGGCGACACCGCGATGACCATCTCGTGGCCGCCCTATGGCCGCTGGGCCGCGGGCTACGGCACCGACGAGGAGGCCCTCTCCTGGGTGCCGAAGTCGACCAGTCGCCGGCAAGGTCGGCTACGCCCTGCCCCCGGACGGTCATCCGCAGCTCGCCGCCGGCTTCTCGCTCGCGGTCTCGGCCAGCTCGCAGAACAAGGAGGCGGCCTATCTGTTCATCCAGTGGCTGAACTCGCGAGGAGATCAGCCTGGAGCGGGTGCAGCTGCCCTACGCGCTGCGCGATCCGTTCCGCGACAGCCACTTCACCAGCGAGGAGTATCAGTCGCGCTGGCCCGAGGCGCCCGCAATATCTGGCAGCGCTGCAGGCCGGCGCGGTCAGCGGCCTGCTCGATCTGTCGCTGCTGCAGACCGACCGCTACGAGGAGGCGCTCAGCCAGGGCATCTCGCGGCTCTGGGCCGGCGAGGACCCGCAGGCGATCCTCGACGACGTCGCCGCCCAGTGGGACGCCGTCACCGAGCGGATCGGCGTCGACGCCCAGCGCGAGGCCTATCTCGACTGGTCGTCCAAGCCCAACGCCTATCCGAACTGAGCGAGTGACGGGATGAGCTCAGGGATCCAGGTCCTGGCCGAACGCGATGTCGTGGCCGTCCAGGTCCTGGATTCCGAACTCCTTCACGTCGTAGGGCTGGATGCAGGGGCCGTAGTCGATGGTTGCGCCACGCTCGACCAGTTCGGCGTGGATGGCCTCGACATCGTCGACCCAGAAATAGGCGTTCCACATCTTGTCGACGATTTTCCAATGCGGGACGATCACGTGATCTTTCGGTGCTTGGGACAGCATGATGACGTGGCCGTCCCGCTGCGGCATGCAGAAGGCCGGCGGCTCGCCCCACAGACGCGTGCAGGTGAAGCCCACCTTGTCCCGCCAATAATCGGCCGACCTGACCACGTCCTTGACCAGCAAAATCGGCGCGTGGCCAACGATCTTGCCCGTTTTCATGGTCCTTTAACTCCCATGACGTTCGCATGAGCAGCGGTGCGCATCAGGCCTTCGCCAGCCGCCGCTTTCGCTACGGCATGGTCTGGCCGGCGGTCTTCGTTATTCTGCTGATCGGTCTCTTTCCGATCATCTACACGCTCATCGTCAGCTTCCAGAACATCGACATGTTCGCCGAGGACACGACGTTCAGCGGGCCATCGCCAACTACCGCCGCCTGTTGAGCGACGCGCGCTTCTGGGAGTCGCTGCGGCACACCATGATCTTCCTGGTGATCGCCCTGCCGCTCGAGCTGCTGCTGGGCCTGGCTGCTGGCGCTGCTGTTCCTCGAGCGGCTGCCCGGGCAAGCAGATCTTCATTGCGCTCATGATCCTGCCGGTGGTCATCTCGCCGATCGTCGCCGGCGCCACCTGGCGGCTCTTGTTCGACAACCGCTTCGGGCCGATCAACCAGATCCTCTCCTGGTTCACGACGAGCCCGTGACCATCCTCTGGACGGTCAACCCGGTCTTCGTCTATCCGGCGATCCTGCTCGCCGAGATCTGGCAGTGGACGCCGTTCATGTTCCTGCTCCTGCTCGCCGGCCTCTCCGACGTCGACCAGTCGCTGATCGAGGCGGCCGAGCTCGACGGCGCCGGCTTTTGGCGGACCTTCTGGCATGATCGTCGCTGCCGATCGATCCGGCCGGTGATCGTCATCGCCTGCCTGATCCGCGCCCTCGACCTGTTCCGTCTGTTCGACGTCGTCTGGGCGCTGACCGAGGGCGGGCCCGGCACCATGACCGAGACCAGTCTCGATCTACGCCTACGTCCTGGCGCTTCCAGCAGTTCGAGACCAGCTATGCCGCGGCGATCGCCGTGGTGATCATCGTCATCTTGTCGTTGCGTCGTCATCATGGCGCTCAAACGCATCGAGATCGCCCGATGAGCGGCGGCATCTCGAGGCCGGGCGCATGAGGCAGAGCCCGCAGACGCTGGCTCTTGCGCTACTTGCTGGTGGCGCTGGCGCTCGCTCTTCTTCCTCTTTCCGATCTACTGGCTGGTGATGATCTCGTTCAAGACGCCCGGACGAGATCTTCGCCTCGCCGCCGGTCTGGTGGCCGGAGAGCATCCAGTTCGCGAACTACGCCGTGCTGTTCAAGGACGGCGACGTCGAGGCACGATCTGGAACAGCCTGGTCGTCGCCGGCATCAGCACCGTGCTCGCGATGGTGCTCGGCACCATGTGCGCCTACAGCATCGCGCGCTTTCGCACCGGCGGCGACAACTTCGCCATGTGGATCATCTCCAACCGCATGATCCCGCCGATCGTCATCGTCTTTCCGGTCTTCCTGCTCTACGTCTGGTTCGGCTGGGTCGACACCTACCTCGGCCTGATCATCCTCTACACCGCCTTCAACCTGCCCTACGTGATCTGGATGATGCGCGGCTACATCCAGGACATGCCGATCGAGCTCGAGGAATCGCGCCCTGGTCGACGGCTGCACGCGCTGCGACGTTCTGGCTGATCGTCTTGCCCGATGGTCCGGGCGGGCCTGTTCGCCACCGCCGTCTTCACCTTCGTCTTCGCCTGGAACGACTTCATCTTCGCCCTGGTCCTGACCCGCAGCGAGGTCACCACCTTCCCGGTCCAGGTCACCCACTATTTCGGCGGCCAGTCCAACTTCTGGGCCAAGATCGCGGCGATGAGCACGCTCGGCACCATCCCGATCTTCATCGCGGTGGCGATGCTGCAGAAGTTCCTGGTGCGCGGCATCTCGATGGGGGCGGTGAAGGGGTAGGATCGGAAAGCCCGTTGCAATCGTCGTATGCATGTATTCGATGCACTGCGAGCATCCGAGGCCCGTGCCACTCGCCGGCTGATGCGGACCGTCGGCGATGCCCAGAACCTGCCGATGCTGGCATTGCACTGATTCAGAGCTAGGGCGCGCGTCGAGGTCGAGCTGCCGACACGTCGCGAGCGCCGAGAGCCACCACGCTTTGATTGACGCTACTCCTCGATACGAGTGTTGTGGTGGAGTTGATGCGACCGGCGCCGAGCCAATACGTCTTGGGCTGGCTGGCGGCTCAGCCGACCGGGACAGTGGCACGTCCGTTGTCACGCTTCATGCGCCCGCCAGATGACGGCGCGCGAAGCGCCTGTCTGGCGGCAGTCTTCGAGAGCACCGATGCCTAACCGTATGTCCCTGGCCAATATGAACGATCTTGCGTAGACGCAAGATCGGTACGTGATCAGTGGGGCGATGAGAAAAACATGCGTTATGCGATCATCGGCTCTGGCATGATGGGCCAGGAGCATATCGAGAACTTGAAGCTCTTGGATGGGGTCGAGGTCGTGGCGTTGGCCGATCCGGACCCTGGCATGCTGGCGCAGGCGGCGGCGGCGGTGCCGGGTCAGGTTCGGACGTATGCGGATCATCGCGAGCTCCTGGCCGCCGGTGGCGTCGACGCGCTGCTGATCGTCTCGCCGAACCACACGCATGTCGACGTGCTGGGGGATGCGCTCGGCTCCGGATTGCCGATCCTGGTCGAGAAGCCGCTCTGCACGACGGTCGAGGATTGCGACCGGGTGATCGCGCAGGCGCGCGGGCGCCAGGCGCCGGTCTGGGTGGCGATGGAGTACCGCTACATGCCGCCGGTGGCGCGGCTGATCGAGGAGGTGCGCGCCGGGACGGTCGGGCACCTTGCGCATGCTGGCGATCCGCGAGCATCGCTTTCCCTTCCTGGTCAAGGTCGGCAACTGGAACCGCTTCGCCCGGAACTCGGGCGGCACGCTGGTCGAGAAGTGCTGCCATTTCTTCGACCTGATGCGGCTGATCACCGGCGCCGAGCCGGTCCGGCTCTATGCCTCGGGCGGCCAGGACGTGAACCACCTGGACGAGGCCTATGACGGTGAGCGGCCGGACATCGTCGACAATGCCTATGTGGTGGTCGATTTCGCCAACGGGGTCCGGGCGATGCTCGACCTCTGCATGTTCGCCGAGGCCTCGCGAGGACCAGGAGGAGATCGCGGCGGTGGGCGATCGCGGCAAGGTCGAGTGCGGCACGCCTTCCTCGCGGCTGATCATCGGCAAGCGCGAGCCGCTCGAGCTGAAGACGGAGATCATCCCGGTCGACCAGGCGCTGCTCGCCGCCGGCCAGCATCACGGCTCGACCTTTTACCAGCATCAGGCCTTCCTCAAGGCGATCCGCGAGGGCACGGAACCGGAGGTGACGCTCGAGGACGGCCGCCGGGCGGTCGCCATGGGGGTTGCCGCCGAGCGGTCGATCAAGACCGGCGAGCCCGTCATCTTCTAGCCTGGCGGTTTCCCATGGCCGCGGCCGGCTGGCAGAATGCCCCTCGATCGGGAGCCTCAGGCCGCAACCACAAGGAAAAGGTGCCATGGAGCGGATCGACGGCATGGCGGGGCCGATGGAGGAGCCGCATTTCTCGGCGGCGGATATCGGCGCGCTGGCGCACCTCTATCGGGGCGAGATGTACCGCAGCAAGGTCTGGCGGATGCGGCTGGACACGACCACCAACTGGGCTGTGGTGACGACCGGCGTCGTCTTCTCGGTCGTCTTCGCCCGGCCGGAGACGACCGCCGCCCCGCTGGCCCTGCTCGGCCTCGTGCTCCTGGTCTTCCTGCTGTTCGAGGCGCGCCGCTACCGCTTCTTCGACGTCTGGCGCACGCGGGTCCGGGTGATGGAGGCGCATTTCATGACGCCAATCCTGCTCGGCCAGGGCATTCAGACAGGCAATGGCTGGAACGATGCGCTGGCGGAAGACTACACCGGCATCTACTTCCACCTGACCTTCTGGGAAGCGCTCGGCCGGCGGCTCAGGCGCAACTACGCCTACATCTTCATGATCCAGGGCGGCGCTTATTACGGCAAGCTCCTGGTGCATCCGACGGGCTCGACCGATTTCGCGACCATCATCGAGCGGGCGGCGATCGGCCCGTTGCCGGGGGCTGTGGCGCTTCTTCTCGGCGTCGCTTTCTACGCGTCGCTGGGCCTGGTCGCATTCATCACCCAGCGGCACAGCAAGGCGGTCGGCCGCGGCCATCGCCCGACCGGCGAGGACCGGATCGTGGGCTTTGCCAAGACGGAGCTCTACTGAGCCCGTTTGAGCGTGGTCTCGAGTGCCGCCGGCGTCCCAAGCGTTTGCAGGACGACGGAGTAGCGTTAGGCAAGGCGGACCAGGATGGCGAACTGCTCATCGTCGGCCTCGGTGTCGAAAGCAAAGGTCAGGCGGATCGCCTTGAAGCCGGCGGACGCTTCGTTGTCGACGCCGAGCGTGCCGCGAGAATTGAGGTCGCCCTCGGCCTGGACCGTGCCAGCTTCGACCAGCGCCTTGTCGGTGGCAACCGCGCAGACGACGCCCTCACCCAACTGACCCGCCGCAGGAAGGCTGGTCACGGCGGCGTCCGGCTCGTCCCGATAGCGCGGCTTAAGCGGTGCCTGCAGACCTTCGACGCGTCAGCATCCATTTGGCGAGGTTCCTCTTTGCTATCGGAGTGGTGATAACCTCGGAGCCGGGCTGGCGGGTTTTTGGGCATTGCTCAATCGCGGCAAAGCGGCCATGCTCGCCGCAAGAAAAAGTCAGGGGGGCCCGATGCGGGCTGGGCTCGATAAAGCCATCAACGGCCTCGGCCGTATCAACGATGTCGTCTGTTGGCTCGGCAAGCAATTGTCGTGGCTGCTCGTCGCGGCGATGACCGTCGTCGTGCTCATGCAGGTCTTCGCCCGTTACGTCTTTAACAACCCGCTTGCCTGGACCGAGGAGCTGGCGATCTTCGCCATGATCTGGATGACCTTCCTGGTCACCCCGATCGCGTACCGTACCGGCGGCAATGTCGCCATCGAGATCATCAGGGATCTGTTCAAGGGTCGCGGCCAGGCGCTGATCCAGCTCGTCCTCAACCTGCTCGTCGTGCTCCTGCTCGTTATCCTGCTGCGCCACTCGATCCTCTATGTCGAGCGTGGCATGGGCTCGGTGGTGGCGAGCCTCGGCATCAGCTCCGGCCTGCTCTACGTCATCATGCCGATCGGCGTCGCCGGGATGCTGCTGGTCGGGATCGAGATCGTGCTGCGGGCGTTCAGGGCACTCATCGATCCGAGCCAGCCGATTTTCACGCCTCCCGACGAGACGGCGCTGGAGGTCGACTGAATGGCGCTCCTCCCGTTCTGGCTCTTCATGGGTCTGCTGCTGCTCGGCATGCCCGTGGTCTTCGCGCTGCTGCTCGGCCCGGGCATGAGCTTGTGGATCGACGGTCGGCCGGATGCGTTCTTCGGGATGATGCAGCAGCGGCTGTTCAACGGCCTGCGCAGCTTCCCGCTGATGGCCGTGCCGTTCTTCATCCTCGCCGGCGAGCTGATGAACCGCGGCAACATCACGGTGCAGCTGGTCGAGTTCTCGAAATCGCTCATCGGCCATGTCCGGGGCGGACTCGCCCAGGTCAACATCCTCTCCTCGATCCTCTTCGCCGGGCTCTCGGGCTCGGCCGTGGCCGACACCTCGGCCCTGGGCTCGATGCTCATTCCGGCCATGGAGAAGAACGGCTACACCCGCCGCTTCGCGGCCGCGGTCACCGCCGCCTCCTCGGTGATCGGCCCGATCATTCCGCCGTCGGGCATCATGATCCTCTACGCCTTCATCATGAACGTCTCGGTGGCGGGGCTGTTCGCCGCCGGTATCGTTCCGGGCCTGCTGGTCGGTCTCGGCCTCATGCTGATGACCTCCTATCTGTCCAAGCGCTACAATTTCCCGGTCGCCAGCCGCAAGGCCACGTGGCGCGAGCGGGGCACGGCGCTGCGCCTCGCTTTCTGGCCGCTCCTGACCCCGGTGATCCTCCTGGGCGGCATCCTCACCGGCGTCTTCACGCCGACCGAGGCGGCGGCGGTGGCCGCCGGCTATGCGATCATCATCACGCTCTTCGTCACCCGCACCCTGACGGTCAGCGACCTGCCCGAGGTGTTCTATCGGACAGCCCTCGCCTCCGGCACGATCCTGCTGCTGGTTGCGGCCGCGGTCAGCTTCTCGAGCGTCATCAGCCTCTTCCAGACGCCGCAGGTGCTGACCGGCGGCGTGCTGGCGCTGGCCGACAACCCCTACATGCTGCTGCTGCTCGTCAACATCATGCTGTTCATCGTCGGCATGTTCCTCGATGCCGGCCCGGCGATCCTGATCCTCGGCCCAATCCTTGGCCCTGCCATGGTGTCGATGGGCGTCGACCCGATGCATTTCGCCATCGTCATGTGCGTCAACGTGACGGTCGGCCTCGCCACCCCGCCCATGGGCCTCGTGCTCTTCGTCGCGGCCAGCATCTCGGGCGAGAAGGTCGAGCGGATCGCCTGGTCGATGATGCCGTTCCTGCTGGTGGAGGTGGCTGTCATCTTCCTGATCACCTACGTGCCCGAGGTGTCGTTGACCTTGCCGCGGCTCCTGGGCTTCGCCGCCTGGCCGGACTGTGCCACCGATCCGCTCAACGCCCTGACCTGTCTCTTTTCATCTAACGGAGGCTGAACAATGACCCTTGCGACCCTGCTCAAGTCGACCCTCGCCGGGGCCGCTGCCTTGGCCATGTTGGCCGGCGTCGCGGCACCGGCGCTGGCGCAGAGCCACACCATCAAGATCGTCTTCCTGGCCAACCAGGACGACGAGGACTACGATGGTGCCCTGGTGTTCAAGGACTATGTCGAGGCGGTCTCGAACGGCGAGATCGCCGTCGAGATCTACCCGGGCGGCCAGCTCTGCGGCAACCCGGACGAGTGCCTGGAGGCCCTGCAGGCCGGCATCATCGAGGTCTTCATCACCACCTTCGGCGGCTTCGGCAACATCATGCCGGAAGCGCAGGTCATGGACCTGCCCTACATGTTCGCCAATGACCGGGTCGCCGAGTGCGCGCTTGCCAATGACAGCCCGTTCTTCGAGCTGATCCGCGACAAGACGCTCGAGCAGACCGGCAACATGCGTCTCATGACCATCTCCAACACCGGCGGCTGGCGCAATTTCGCCACCACGACGAAGCAGATCAAGACGCCGGCGGACGTCGAGGGCCTCAAGATCCGCACCATCGGCTCCGAGGTTCAGCAGGAGCTGGTCCGCTCGATGGGCGGTGCACCCACCTCGATCGCCTGGCCCGAGGTCTACACCTCGCTTGCAACGGGCATCGTCGAGGGCACGAAGAATGGCATCACCGACATCGTCGGCATGAAGTTCCACGAGCACCTGAAATACATGACGCTCGACGGCCACGCCTACATGGGTGCCATGTGGATGATGAACAACGACGCGCTGATGGCGATGACGCCCGAGCAACGCAAGATCGTCGATGACGGGTTCGACGCGTTGCGCTGGACCGCCATCGTCATGCCGAAGCGCCGGCAGATCGAGGCCTACAAGGCGTTCACCGACGCTGGCGGCACCATCTACGTGCCGACCGCCGAGGAGAAGGCGCAGTTCGTCGAGGTGTCAGCACCCATCTACGACTGGTACACCGAGACCTACGGCAGCGAGTGGCTCGATGTCATGCAGGCCTCGATCGATGCGTGCAAGGCCAGCATCGCGGCGACGCAGGCGAGCTTCACCGAGTAGTCGGCCAACAAGCGGACGGCAAAAAGGGCGCGGGATTGCTCTCGCGCCCTTTTTATTGTGGGTGGTCCGAACTTCGAGTCAGGCTTGTACCCGGGTCAGGCGACCCAGCTCAGCGCCATGACGATGCTCACCAGGGCGGTGAGGGCGTAAAGGCTCAGGGCGGGGAAGAAATCGTTCATAGGTAGTCTCCAGTGCAGGTCCGATGCTGCACTGCAAAATGAGCACATCCGGCGAGCGTCGCCACGCACAAGATCGCATGGCTGGCATGAGCGGAGGCGTCAACGAACCCCTAACGAAGGCGAAGCCGGGATAGCCGCTCGACGGCTCTCGGGCGCTCTGCACGCCTGGGGCCGTGGGTCTGCGAGCTCTCCTTTCTCACGATGGCCATCGTGTTGCGCTATCTCCGAGTTCAAGATAACGCTCGTGAAATCTCAAGACAAAGCCGTCTTTTCATGCTCGCGGCCATCTGATTGGCAAATGAACGCTAGAGCATTTTCCGATCATTCGAAGTCGTACCCTGCGGCCTGGAAGTAGTTTCTGCATTCGTCGGGCGTGAAGTGCCCGATTGCGGTGCCGATGGTGTTCCAGAGGTCGTCGATGGTTCGCGCTGCGACCTTGTTCAGCCACGCCTTGAGTTTGGCGAAGGCGAGTTCGATCGGGTTGAAGTCCGGCGAATAGGGCGGCAGGAAGCGGAGTTCCGCGCCTGTGGCCTCGATGGCTTGGCGGACGGCGGCAGGCTTGTGTGCGGGCAGGTTGTCGAGAACGACGATGTCGCCGGGTCGCAATGTCGGTGCAAGAACCTGCTCGACATAAGCCTGGAAGGCGGCACCGTTCATCGGCCCATCGAGGACCATGGGTGCGGTCATCCGGTCGTGGCGCAGGGCTCCTACGAAGGTGGTCGTCTTCCAATGTCCATGTGGCAAAGGTGCCCGGCAACGCTCTCCCTTGACGGCCCGGCCGTAGCGTCTGGCCATCTTGGTCGAGGCGCCGGTTTCGTCGATGAAGACGAGGCGCTCGGGCTCCAGCTCTGGCTGGGCCTCGAACCAGGCCAGCCGCCGCTGCCAGACGTCAGGCCGCTGCTGCTCGGCGGCGTGCGCCGTTTTTTTTGAAGCTGGAGTCCGTGGCGGTCGAGCAGTCGCCACACGGTGCTGGGTGCCACAGTCAATCCGTGCTGCTGGTCGAGATGCGCGACGATTTCCGCGAGCGTCATGTCCGGCGTCGCATCGATCAGCGCCAGGATTTCCGTGGCATGAGCCTCCAGCCGATGCGAGCGCTTGTCGCCGCCGCGCGACCGCGGCTGGACGCTGCCCGTACGGCGCCACCGCTGCAGCCATTTGATCGCCGTCGACGGAGCGATCTCGAAGCGGGCCGCGGCGGCGCGGCAAGATACCCCCTCTTCGACCGCCGCCACGACACGGCGACGTAAATCATCGGAAAGCGCGAGAGCCATCGAGGCTGGCCTCCTTCACCAGCCCCAATCTTAAATCACAAACTGTCGGTCTTGGGAATCCCTAACGATTCCATGGCGTTAGAAAATGCTCTAAATTCGACCCGAGTTTTCTCGCCATCGCCAGAAACGCTTGCTCAAACGCATGGGCCGAGTGGCAGCGGTGATCCGGAGACTTGTCCGCCGTCTTGGCCGGAGCTTCAAGATGCGGGCGATTCGGGCGCTCGGCCTGCTGAACGAGAGCCGGTTCTACCTCGATTCGGGCATGGCCATACCGCGTGCCGACGTCGACCGACTGGCGGTCTACGCGCCATCGGTGGAGAGCGATTTCATCCTTCCGGTCGACGGCTCGCCGGCAAGAAACACATTCAGACCCAGATACGTCTATGCGCTCAGCGACGCCATCATCGATCCCCACACCGGTCTGATTTACGACGCCACGGGCGAGTATATCGCCGAGAGCAGCAGTTGGTGGCCCCTCCTGCAACTCTACAATCAGCCGCAATCGCAGGTTGGCTCGCCGAGGGCAACGTTGCCGGGTGCTTATGTCTTTCTTCCCGACAATCGATACTATCACTGGCTGATCGAAGATCTGCCGGCGTTTCTCGGGGCCTGCTCGGCGTCGAGTGCCACGATCCTGGTCCCGAAAGACGCACGCGGCTACGTCGGCCAAGCGGCCGATCTCGTCGACCGAGAACGCGTCGCGATCGACCGAAGAACCCGGGTCGAGCGGTTGATCATGGTTGGACGAACGGCCGGCGCCGGTAATCCCGCCTTCGCCATGGCGCCGCATCCAGCCGACATCGCAACGCTGCGCGCGTTCTTCCGGCACTATCTCGACCCATCGCGAACGGGCAAGCGGCTCTATTTGACCCGCGTCGGGCAACGCCGTAGCCCGCCGAACGAGCTTGAGTTGCAAGACTGGGCCGTGGCCCACGGCTTCGAGATCTTCGACGGCACGGATCTCGAGCTGATCGAGCAAATCAGGCTGTTCAGCGCTGCCGACATCGTCATCGGCCTTCACGGTGCCGCGCTCTCGAATATCGTCTGGTGCAAGAGGGGAACGAAGGTCCTGGAGATCTTCGACCCCGACTGGATCCCGAGCTGCTACTCGGCCATCGCGTCGCTGTGCGGCTGGAGTATCGGGCCCATGTATGTGGGCCAGCGCCAAGCGGCAGCCCCGCTTGGAATGACGTATACGCCGCGGTGGCCGCGATGATTGGAGAAAAGCCTTAGAGCCTGTCGATCCGGCTTGACGATCCGCTGCAGGCTGCTCTCTCGCGATCACTCGGACCTTGAGCAAGCAGCACAAGGGGCGGCCATGGGCCGGCGCCTCAGTCGAAGAGACGGCTCCAGGTGCCGCCGCCCTTGGCGATTTCGGAATAGCGCCGCCCCCAGATCAAGCCACCATCGATCACGATATCCTCGCCGTTGACGAAGCTTGCCTCGTCGCTGGCCAGGATACGTGGCTGCGGCGGCGATATCGTCGGGGAGCCCGGCGCGGGGGACAGCTTGCAGGGAAGCTAGCGCTGTCTTCACTTTTTCGACCGTGCCTTCAGCCTTGCTGGTTTCCATGCCCAGCGACTTCGCAAAGATCCCCGTCGCAATGCCGCCAGGCGAGATGGAATTCACACGGACGCCATCTTCACCGAGTTCCATCGCGGCACAGCGGGTCAGGTGGATCACCGCAGCCTTGGCCACGGCGTAGATCAAGGAACTGCTATAGCCGGTCCGATGGCCGGCCACGGAGCCGACATTGATGACGCTGCCGGCGCCTTGGGCGCGCATTGCCGGTGCCGCGTGCTTGATGTGGGCCATAGCGCCGCGCACGTGCACGCCTATCGCCTGGTCGAAGGCGTCGAGATCGAGGGCTTCGATCCGGCCACCCGGTGCCGGAGCACCCGCATTGTTCATCAGAATGTCGAGGCGGCCATGCCTGTCGAGCGTCGCCTTGATCGTGCGCTCGGCATCGTCCTCGCGACCCGCATCGGCCTGCAGAAACGTGGCACCAGTGCTCTTGGCAATGTCGCGCCCCAAGTCGGCTCGGCGCCCGGTGAACAGCACTTCAGCGCCCTCGGCCCGGAATCGCTCGACGACCCTCCGCCCGATTCCACTAGTGCCACCGGTCACGACCGCGATCTTGCCGTCCAGTCTCACTGCTTTCGTCCCGATCCGTTTGGGTCAGGCCGAGCTAGCCTGAGAGCTTCCATTCTGTAGGCGCGCGACCCTCTCTCACCAAGAAATTCCACCCGTTGCCCTTGCAGGATGCTGGCCCGCCTCAGCGGGCGAACATCGTGGACGGCAGCCAGAGCGCCAAGCCCGGGAAGGCGAGCACCAGCAAGAGGCCGAGAAGCAGGATCAGGGTATAGGGGAAGACGCCTCTGATGATCGGCTCGATCGGTGCCTTGGCGATGGCCTTGATGGTGAAGAGGTTCATGCCGACTGGTGGCGTGACCAGCGCCATCTCGAGGTTGATCATCAAGAGCACGCCGTACCAAATCGGGTCGATGTCGAGGGCGCCCAGCACTGGTAGCACGATGGGCGTGGTGATCAGGATGATCGAGATGGTCTCGAGGAACATGCCGAGCACCAGCACCAGCAGCATGACCGCGAGCAAAAAGCCGATGGGCCCGAGGCCATAGCTGGTCACCAGCGCCACGATCTCCTGCGGGATGCGCATCTTGGTGAGGGCGTGGCTGAAGACGGCGGCGGCCGCAAGGATCATGAAGAGCATGGCCGAGGTGCGCGTGGCGTCGAGCGCCGATGTCCAGATCTCCCTGGGCCCTAGCGAGCGGTAGACCAGGACGGCGATGGCGAGCGCCGCCAAGGCACCGGCGGCAGCGGCTTCCGTGGCTGTGAAGACGCCGAAATACATGCCGCCCAGGACGAAGACCGGCAGGGTCAGCGCCCAGAAGGAGCGGCGAAGGGCACCCAGCATCTCCGCCAGGCTGGCGCGCGCGGGCCGCACCGCCACCTCGCGGCCAGCCACGCCGTTCACCACCATGCAGTAGACCGAGAAGAGGACGGCTAGCAGCAGGCCCGGCACGACCCCCGCCATGAAGAGCTGCCCGATCGAGGCGTCGGCGATGACGGCGAAGAGGATCATCGGCCCCGAGGGCGGGATCAGGATGCCGAGCGTGCCGCCGGCGCCGACTACGCCGTAGGCCGCCTTGTCGGTGTAGCCGTAGCGCAGCATTTGCGGGATGGCGACGGCACCGATGGTGAGTGCCGTGGCGACGCTCGAGCCCGAGATCGCAGCGAAGATGGTGCAGGCGACGACGGTGGCAACGCCGAGGCCGCCCGGCAAATGGCGAAGCAGCGTGTTGGCGGTGCCGTAGAGGTCGTCGACGATCCGGCCCTTGATCATGAAATGCGCCATCAGCGTGAAGAGCGGGATGGCGACGAGCAGGTAGGTGTTGAGCTTGCCGAAGACGATCTCACCCAAGGCGGCGATCGAGCCCTCGTCGATCGCCATCAGCAGGCCGCCGAAGATGCCGAGTGCGGCGAAGACCGGCAGGCCGGTCAAGATCAAGGCGATCAGCGCCAGCAGAATGACGAGGAAGATCAAGGCCGCTCGCCGTGGCCGTGGCCCTCTTCCGCGGGCGGCACGCCTCTCGCCATCCGCAAGAGCCCGGCGATGGCGGCCAGCGCCAGGAGCCCGCCGCCCAGGGGTATCAGCGTCTGCGGGTACTGGATCGGCATGTCGAGATAGCCGGTGGAGCGAATGCCGAGGAATGCCGAGAAGGCCGCCGTCTGCCAGCCGCCGATCAGCAGCGCCACGCCGACGGCGAGCACGGCGACGAGGCCCGCAGCGTCGCTCACGCGCCGGCCCACGGGGCCGAGACGGCCGGTGAGCAGGTCGACGGATATATGCTCGCCGCGGATCAGCGCGTTGCCGGCGGCGAGCATGACGAGGCCGACCAGGAGATAGCCGACCAGTTCGTCCACCCAGACGATCGGCTGGTTCAAGAAGTAGCGCATGACGACCGAGTAGCCGACCAGTGCCAGCGAGATCAGCAGCAGGATGGCGCCCACGGCGACGCCGAGCCGGCAGAGCTGGACGATGCCCTGCTCGGCGAGGCGCGCCAATCGCGTCAAGCCGCCGACCTCGAAGGTGACGCTCCGCGACGGGCGATCAGAGCTTCTCGACCGCTTCGATGATCGCCGACGCATCGGGGCTGGAGTCGATGAACGCCTCCATCACCGGCGGCTGCATCACCGCGCTGAAGACCTCGCTCTCCTCCGGCGTCTGGATGTGCAGCGTCATCCCGGCCTCCTGCAGCTGATCGATCGCGGCCGCGGCCGTGGCCTCGGTCACAGGAATCGACTCGGCCTCCAAGGCTGCAGCCGCCTGGCTGATCGCCTCGCGCTCCGCCTCCGGCAGGCCATCGAACCAGGCCGGGTTGACGTAGAGGTGGAAGTAGACGGTGAAGAACGGCGCAACCGTGCCGTATTGCTGCACCTCGTAATACTTGCGGCTGTAGGCGGCCGAAACGTCGGTGAGCCCGGCGTCGATCACGCCGGTCTGCAGCGCCTGGTAGACCTCGGAGCCGGGCATGGCGGCGGGTGCGGCGCCGGCGGCGATCAGGCCCTTGTCGACCAGCGGGTTGAGCCCGCGGATCTTCACGCCCTCGAAGTCCTCGACCGTGATCAGCGGCTTGTTGCTGGAGGTGAAGATCGACTGCCGGGTGGTGTAGATCCAGGCGATGTTGCGCACACCGCGCTCGAGCAGCTTGTCGTCGAGCATGGTCGCGGCCGCGGAGCCCGGGAAGGCTCTCGATTCGGGCGAGGTCGGTGAAGAAATAGGGGATGGTGACGACGTTCATCTCGGGGATGGTGTTGCCCCACTGGAAATTCACCGAGAGGGCGCCCTCGATCTCGCCACGGGCGACGGCCGGATGGTGCTGGTCGGGCTTGTAGGTCTGGCTGGCACCGAAGATCTCGACGTCGACGGCGCCATCGGTGCGCGCCTCGACGTCGGCCGCGAACGACGTCGAGCAGCTGGGCCACGTGATGCGCCGGCGGCAATTGGTGGCTGATGCGAAAGACGGTCTCGGCCTGGACGGCGGCGGGCAAGGCCAGCCCCACCGCGGCCGCGAGCATGATCGTGCACTTGTTCATTGCTTGTCTCCCTGATTGCTAGGTGGTGGATTTGCTGCCGATGAGCTCCCGGGCGAAGGCGAGGTCGCGCTCCTCGGCGCGGCGCAGCTCGGGCAGGCCGACGAGCGCGTTAAAGCCGGCGAAATCGAGCATCTCGACCGCCGCGCCCTCGGTCGTGCCGGTCTCGTGCAGGCTCCGCATCAGCCGGGCGATGGTCGCTGCCACCGCATAGGTGGTGGCGACCGGAAAGGCCACCATCGCGTAGCCGATCGCCTGCAGCTCGGCTGCCGGCAGGAGCGGCGTCAGCCCGCCCTCGATGTTGTTGGCCATCACCGGGGCGTCGATCTCCCGGCAGATCCGCTGCATCTGGGTCACGTCGCGCGGCGCCTCGACGAAGACCATGTCGGCGCCGGCCGCGCGGTAGAGACGGCCGCGCTCCAGCGCATCGTCGATGCCGTTGACCGCCAGCGCGTCGGTGCGCGCCATGATCACCAGGTCGGCATCGACGCGGGCATCGACCGCCGCCTTCACCTTGCCGACCATTTCCTCAGGTGAAACCACGGCTTTGCCCGCCATGTGTCCGCAGCGCTTGGGAAAAAGCTGGTCTTCGATGAACAGGCCAGCAACGCCGGCCCGCTCGTAGGCGCGCACCGTCCGGCGGACATTGGTGACGTTGCCGAAGCCGGTGTCGCCGTCGGCGAAGACCGGCACGTCCACCGCGTCGACGATCCGGGCATAGTGCTCGGCCATCTCTATGAGCCCGAGCTGCGAGGTGTCGGGCTCGCCGAGCAGCGCTGCGGTCGCCGCATAGCCGCCGCAGGTGACGGCGGCGAAGCCGGCAGCTGCCGCGATCTTGGCCGTCAGCGCATCCTGGATGCCGGGCAGGACAACGATCTCGGGCGCCTCGATGAGCTGGCGAAAGCGGGTGGTGCGGCGCATGCGGCGTTGGCTCCCTGTTCAGTCGGATTTATGGGTGCCGGTCTGCCGCTTGTAAATGACCGCTTCAGCAGCTCGCCATCAGCCGCCTGAGGTGAAGAATTGACCTTAGCGGCTCAGACAGGAGGCGACAGGAGCAGCTATCGAGCACGACCACTTGCTACCGGAGCGGGGCGCCCGAGGCCATGACGCCGGCGTGGCCGGCGACGCGTTCGACGGCGTCCTCGTCATCAATCGGCGTGGCATGCCATAGAGCGCCGACCAGCCCCCTGCACCGAGAAGCGTTCATGATGGCTGGTCGGATGCGCGCCCATCGTCGCAGCGGGTGTGCAGCGCCCTGGCTGCCGAGATCAGCTCTTGAACTGCGCCCAGTCGATCTGGCCGTGGCGGTCGAGGCTCTTCTCGATCTTGGGGAGCGGGTATTTGAGGCCGGTGGCGCAGTTGAAGAGGACGCAGCGGTCGGTGGGCTTGATCCGGCCGTTTGCGAGGCTTTCCTTCCAGGCGGCGTAGGTGGCGGCACCCTCGGGGCACAGCAGGAAGCCTTCGTCCGGTCGCCACTTCCTCGAGCCCGGCCTGGATGGCGTCGTCGGTCGACGGCGATGGCGAAGCCGCCGCTCTCGCGGACGGCGCGGAGGATGAGGAAATCGCCGACGGCCTGCGGCACGCGGATGCCGGACGCGATGGTGGCGGCGTTCTCCCAGCGGGGCGCGTGCTCGACGCCGTCCTCGAAGGCCTTGACCATGGGCGCGCAGCCGGTGGCCTGGACCGCCACCATGCGCGGGCGCTTCGCTGCCGATGAAGCCCAGCGCCTCGAGCTCGCCGAACGCCTTCCACATGCCGATCAGGCCGGTACCGCCGCCGGTCGGATAGAAGATCACGTCCGGCACCTCCCAGCCCAGCTGCTCGACCAGCTCGAGGCCCATCGTCTTCTTGCCCTCGATCCGGTACGGCTCCTTGAGGGTCGAGGTGTCGAACCAGCCGACATGCTCCTTGCCGGCGCCGACGAGCTTGCCGCAATCGTCGATCAGCCCGTTGACGCGGTAGACGTCAGCGCCTTGCAGGGCCATCTCGCTGATATTGGTCTCGGGCGTGTCGGCCGGGCAGAAGATCGTGGTCTTGATGCCGCAATGGCTGGCATAGGCGGAGAGCGCCGCCCCGGCATTGCCGTTGGTCGGCATCGCCATGTGGGTGACGCCCAGCTCCTTGGCCATCGAGACGGCCATGACGAGCCCCCTCGCCTTGAACGAGCCGGTCGGCAGGCGGCCCTCGTCCTTGACGATGAGCGCGCCGCTGGCGCCGGCGCGGGCGGCCAGGGTCGGCAGCTCGATCAGCGGCGTGGCACACTCGCCGAGGCTGACGATATTCTCGGCCTTGCGCACGGGCAGAAGCTCGCGCCAGCGCCAGAGATCCATCGGCCGGCCGGCGAGGACAGGTTTGGTCAGCACCTTCTTCACGCCGTCGAGGTCATAGCGGACGAGCAGTGGCTTGCCGGCCTTGGACAGGTTGTGGAGCTGGTCGGCGGGGTAGCGCTCGCCGGTCATGCTGCACTCGAGATGGGTGACGAAGGTCGGACGTTCCTCGACGAGATTACGATTGTCCTCGATCATGCTCTTCTTTCTTGGTTGTCCGCGGCCCTGACGCCGCACATGAAGGCGTCGAGCAGCGCCGCATCCAACATGCCGTCGGTGCGAATGCCGCTGCAAAGGTCGACGCCGAAGGGGCGGACGGCGCCGATCGCCAATCCGATGTTCGCAGGCTTCAGCCCACCCGCCAGAAACACTGGCCGCTCGACCGAGCGCACAATCTGCCGGCTCAGGCGCCAGTCGTGCACGCGGCCGGTGCCGCCCAGCTCCTTGACAGCAACGTCAGGCCGGCCGCTATCGAGCAGAAAGCCGTCGACCAGGGCCGCCAGCGCGCCGGCCATGGCCAGCACCCGCTCGTCCTCGACGTGCAATACCTGGAGGAGCCTGGTGCCGCCGACGCGCCGCCGCAAGCCTTCGAGCACATCGGGCTCGACCGCATCGGTCAGCTGCAGCACGGCGGGGCGAACCATCGTGACCTCGTCGACCAGGGGCCCGAGCTCGGTGGCGCTGGTCAAGAGAACGCTCGTGATGCCGGGCGGCAGTGTCTGGGCAATCTCTGCTGCCAGCTCCAGCGAGATGGGTCCGGGCCCGCTCGGCATCGGCCCGACCAGGCCCAGCAGATCCGCGCCTGCGTCGATGGCCATTGCCGCCTCTTCGCGCGTGGCGATACAACAGACCTTGACGCGGGTGCGCATGTGCAAGCAGTGCCTCGGAATCGATCAGGCCGACGGGATGCGCCCCGACAGCCAATGCCTCGTTGTGGTGGGAGAAAAGAGTGCCGGAAGACTTGGCCGCCGTCGAGCACCTGCATCGCCTGGAGGTGATCCGCGAGCGGGCATGGATGCTGCTCGCCGCGGCCGAGCGTGGCCAGAGCGACCATTTCATTCCCTCGGGCGAGGCCATCGGCACGGTCGCCGTCGCACTCACCGATACGATCAAGGCGGAAGCGGCGGCCCCGGCGAGTGGCGTGACGCCGCCTCTCGCCAATCTCTGGCACGGCCTGCGCCGGCATCAGCCTAGTGCACTGGCCAGCCTGGGCGATGCGCTCGCCGGTGGCGACGGGCTCGAGCGGGCGCGGAGCGGCGCCGATCTGGCAGCCTTGCACCGCGTCATCGAGCCGATCGGCTTTGATCCCGCCGACCCCGCGCTCGATGCCCTGGTGCGCCATTTCGCTGCCGGCGGCTGGAGCGGTCGGCCCGGTGCCGCGGCGCTCGATGCACCGGGGATCAGGCGCGCGCTCGCCGGCGACGGTGCCGTGCGGCTACCACCACTGCTGGAGACGCTGCTCGCCGAGGGTGGCCGCCGCCAGCGCCTCGAGCACCTTGCCGCCCGGCTCGAGCAGGCGCCGGACCAGCTCGGCATCGATGGCCGCTTCGGCAGTCTGCTCGACGGGCTCCTGGCCGAAGCGGCGGGCCTGGCCGGCAACAGCTCGGGCCAGGTGCCGGCACAGCTCCTGGTCGACCGGCTGGCGCCACTGGTCGATCCGATCTCCGCCAGCACCGTGCGGATCGGTGGCACGCTTGCGGGCGATGTGTGGCGCCATCCGTTGGCCTGGGCCGAAGACCGCTCGCGTGAGCTGGTGCCGTTCCACAGCCTGTTGCTGGCACTGCTGCTCGACCTGGTCGAGCCGCTCGAGGAGGCGGCGGCCCCGCTCGCCGATCTCGGCCAGGTGCCGGTGCCGGCCGACCGTGTTCTGGCGGCGCAGATGCTGCGGCTGGGGCTGGTCCGCTCGCGGCACCCGGCTGTGGCCCGGCTGCGACATCCGCCGGGCTCGGACATCGTGGTCGAGCTCAGGGCGTTGTCGATCGCCTTGTGCGAGCGGCTGGTCGACCGGCTCCGCGCCGAGCTCGGGCGCACGGTGCACGACCTGCCCGCCGTGCGAATCGTGGAGCCTTTGGCACAGCTCGCGATGAAATGGCGCGAGGCGCCCGGGCCCGGCATTGCCATCAACACGACCAGCTTTTAACTGAGGTTGGCAGCCGAGGGCCGAAGCGGCCCGGAACGGTGGGGCAACTGTGCCCGGAAGGAGGGCGTCGCTGCTGCCCGATCGGCCAACGGACCCGCTGGCCTGCAGGCGTCGTGACCTGGAGCAAGAATGGCCGAAATCATCGTCGTCGATCACCCCTTGGTCCAGCACAAGCTGACCTTGATGCGCCGGTCGAAGACAGCGACAGCCGATTTTCGCCGGCTGGTGCGCGAGGTTGCGCTCCTGCTCTGCTACGAAATCACCCGCAACCTGCCTTTGGAGACGATCGAGATCCAGACGCCGCTCGAGACGATGCAGGCGAGCCGGCTGGCCGGCAAGAAGCTCTGCCTGATCTCGATCCTGCGCGCCGGCAACGGGCTCTTGGACGGCATGCTGGACCTGGTGCCCTCGGCGCGCGTCGGCCATGTCGGCCTCTACCGGAACCCGACGACGCTCGAGCCCGTCGAGTACTATTACAAGGTGCCGGAGGACCTGGCCGAGCGGCCGGTAGTGTTGGTCGACCCGATGTTGGCGACCGCCAACTCGGCTGTTGCCGCGATCGAGCGGATCAAGCGGGACGGCGCCACCGACATCAAGTTCTGCTGCCTGCTCGCAGCACCCGAGGGGATCCGTCGGCTGACCGAAGCGCATCCCGACGTGCCGGTCTTCACCGCCGCCATAGACCGCGAGCTGAACGATCACGGCTACATCCTGCCTGGCCTGGGCGATGCGGGCGATCGCATCTACGGCACTAAATAAACGGGTGCATTAACCAGAATGAAACCCGATCCGTGGCATGCCAGTGTCCGCATGACCGGCTGCAGCTTTCTCCTGCGGCTGACCGAGCTGGAGTGGCGGATGCGGCACGGCTTTCCGGTGGAGATCATCGAGGCCAGGACGGGCAGTCTCGCGAGCCTCGCCGAATGGCTGGAGGCCAACGGCTACCGGCCGATCAAGCGGCTCGTAGGCGATATCGGCCGGGACCCGACGTCAGCCTGCGTGCGGCTGGTCGAGGTCGGCGCGGAGCAGAGCGCCAGCCGGCTTGCCGCGCTTACCCGACGCGGCCCCGGCGAGCATGTGGCGATCGCGGCGCTGGTTGCCGAGGCCGACGAGGCGTCGCGATCCAAGGCGCTGGCCATCGGCCCAGACGATCTCATGACCTTCCCGTTCGACGAGGACGAGCTGCGGATCAGGCTGGATGCACTGCACCAGCTGGGCCGCGCGCGAGCCGTCCTGATCGAGCAGCGGGCGACCTTCGCCCGCTTCGCGCCGCCGGTCAGCCTCGCCAGCGGCGACACCTCGGCGCGCTCAGCGGCCGAGCGCCGTGCCGGCAATGGCGGCAGCGCACCGGGTCTGGCCCGCAGGCAGCCGGCGAGCGCCGACCGCCCGCGGGCCCTGGTCATCGGCCCCGCGAGCCAGCACAAGGTGAAGGTCGGCGAGGCGCTGGCCCGAGCGGCGATCAACTATGCCGACAATCTGGAAAAGGCCAAGGGAGCGCTCGAGACCAGCGATTTCGACATGGTCGTGCTGCTCGGCACCAACGCCGCCGCGCGCCGCGACCTGCAGCGCTGGCCGGACTATGCCGGCAAGGGGTTCCCGGCCACCTTGCTGGTCCTCGACGAGGCGACCCGGGACGACACCCTCGACCAGCGCCGCCGCCTAGCCCAGCTGCCGGTGACCGATCGCCTCGGCCTGCCGCAGCCGGCCGAGCTGGTCCGTGCGCGGATGGATTTCTGGCTCACCTTCGCGCGGCTGCAGCGGCAATTGCTGAGCCCGCCTACAGGTGCGCTCTACGGCCTCTGCCACGATGCGCTCACCGGGCTGTTCAATCACGGCTTCTTCCTCGAGCATCTCAAGGCGATCGACCTCTCACCGCCGCATCGCCGGGGCATGATCGTGATCGAGCTGGTCAATCTCGCCCGCCTGAACGAATCGGCCGGCCACGCGGCGGCCAACCGGCATCTGGCGGCGCTCGGGCCAGCGCTGCGGCGGAACGTCCGGGCCGACGACCTGCCCGCCTATCTGGGTGCCGGCCGCTTCGCCGTGCTGCTCGACGACGTCGAGCCGGGCGCGGCAACGCGGATCGGCCGGCGGCTCGAGCGGCTGCTCGACAAGGTGCCGCATGCCGGCAACATGGCGCCGCGGCTCACCGCGCGCAGCTTCGAGCTCGGCCCGGAGATACCGCCGCTGCAGCTCCTCGAGGAAGCGATGCGCTGGCGTACCACCCGCTCCCCGGTGATCGCCGCCGCCTGAGCCAGCCGGCTTTTTCTTTCCTGATTATCCGTTTTTCTCATCCAGCGATGATGGCCCGATACGGGCGCGGCTTGGCCTGCAGCGCGGCCCACATCAGGCGCTCGGTTATGGTGTCGAGTTGGTAGCGGCGGTTGAAGCGCCAGGCGAAGCTGGCGAGGTAGCGCTGGGCGTGTTTCTGGCTGACGTGGTGGTATGTGCCGGCGAGCGCCGTCTTGATGTTGCCGAGCGTCGTGTTCACCCAGTTGAACGACGGCCACTGCGCTGCCTTCTTGCCACTGCCGCTGAGCATCGGGAAGTGGTCGCAACCGGCGGCCTCGACGCTCCGCCAGCACGACAGGCCGTCGCTGACGATGTTGGTGCCGGTGGCGAAGCTCGACCGGGCCAGCTTGGCGATCTCGGCTTTGCGGAAGCCCTTGACCACGAGCAGCTTCAGGCGCCTCGGCTTGCGGTCGAGGCTCGTTTCGACCGCAGCGACGAACGGTGTCTCTTGCCGGCCGCACCGCGCCCACGCTTGCCGCCGCTGCGCACGCCGCCGAGATAAGCGTCGTCGAGCTCGACCCGGCCGCTCATCTTCGGCTTGCCGGCGTCGCGTTCCGCCATGGCGGACATCAGCTTCTGCTTCATCAGCCAGGCGGTCGGCTGCCGCACACCCAGTCGTCGCGCCAACTCGATCGAGCTGATCCCGCCCTTGGCCTGCGTCAACTCGTAGATCGCGCGAAACCACGTCGTCAGCGGCAGCTTCGTGCTGTGGAAGATCGTGCCCGCCGTGAACCCCGTCTGATGCTTGCAGGCGTTACACTGGACCTGCTTCCTGCTCTTCATCCGCGAATACTTTTCACAGCCGCACCGCTCACAGATAAAGCCGCGGCCCCAGCGCATCTCGAACAGCACCGCCAGGCATTGCGCCTCGGTCCCGAACCGCGCCCGAAACGCCGACTCGCTCAATCCACGCATCTTGGCCGCCAGATTATTCACTGTGCTCGCCTCCAATCCACCATAACCACATGATTCTGCTAGCATAGCTCTAGACGAAAATAATGGATAATCAGGTTTTCTTTAACTGCCGGCTGCGTCTTTCACTATTGCCGTCTGTGCCTGCAAGACCAACGGAAGCACATCAAGGCTCGCTTCGCCGTTGCCGGGCGTGCAGGATTTATGCCTTTTCATGCGCTGAAGCCACATCGTCTTTTCACGGTAGCCGGATAGGATTCGATTATTAAGGTTGTCGAGCAGAGATCAAGAGCAAGACTTTGCCTGGAGGCTAGAAGCCAAAACCCGTCTTGCAACTCGCCAGGTCGATTGGCCGTTTGGCACTCGTCGCGTGGGCTGCTCGCGATAGGCGAGCGCCGGCCTCGTTGAGGCGCTATCGACGCCGGACTCGACAGCCGCCGCCAAAACACGTTCGCGCGCCAAAGACAGCAAGGGTGCCGCACACTCTCCGGGAGACGGCAGGCCCTTCGCTTCTATTCGCCGATGACTGGTCGATATGTCACCGACCCGGCCGACCCTGCCTCGACTGCGCTTCCAAATCCCTGCATCCGCGCATGTTGCACGGACGGATCGCCGGCCGCAACGGCTGGCTGCGCGATGCGGTTCATAGGAATAATACACCGGTAGCGGGTGCGCCCGTCAAGCCATGGCCCGGGTTCGATCGGCAACCATGCCCCGTGCGCACCATGGCATTGCCTGCCGTCTCGCCCACTGCCGCAGGTTTCTGACGTAACGCGTTGCACGACGACTTTTTTCCGCCACGCCTGCGGCAAGCTGTCGGCTCGGGTTCGGATCCCGAGCGCCGGGTTCGTTCGCCGGATTCCCGGGTTCGCTCGTCGCTTTCGCGGGTTCGCTCGTCGTCGCGGGCACCGTTCCCGGGTTCGTTCGCCCGTGATGTCGCGCTCTGCGCGACATAAGCATCGCTAATGTCGCACTAGACGCGTCGTTTCTCGGGTTCCGTCGCGTATAGCGCGACACGCTTCGGCGATTCGGCGCGCTATGACGCGACACTTCTCGGGTTCCGTTGCGCCAGACGCGGCGAATCGGGCGATCGTGGCGCTTGGTCATAAGGGTTGCTTATGGCGCGCGATTGGCCGGCGACGGCGGGGTGCCGCCGCGCTATGAGGGCTCGACCACCGATCCGGGAGGACGAGAATGATCTTCGACATGCGCATCTACACCTGCAGGCCCGGCACCGTGCCGGCCCAGCTGGCCCTCTACAAGGAGCACGGCTTCGCCGCGCAGACCCGGCACCTGGGCCAGCCCGTCCTCTACGGCGTCACCGAGACCGGCCCGATCAACACCTACGTCCACGTCTGGGGCTACCAGTCCGCAGCCGACCGCGAGCAGCGCCGCGCCGCCATGCAGGCCGACCCGGAATGGCAGGCCTTCCTCAAGAAGAGCGCCGAGGCCGGCAACCTCATCGCCCAGGAGAACCGCATCCTCACCGGCGTCTCCTTCGCCTAGCGGCGGCACCAACGGCTGGAGGTAAAGTGGGGAAGATGATCTTCCCCACACCCCATCGGGACTTTGCCGGTCGAGAAGGCCGAATTGCTGCGGGGCAGCGTGCACGGCTTGCCGATCTGCCGTGCCCTCTGTCGCCTTGAAATTGCGCTGACCCGCGGCGACTATCGGGACTTCCGGGTTATCGCTGGGGTCGCGCGGCTCGCCCAGGCCGGCCGCTGACGAACGCGGTGCGGTGCACCCCGGATTGGCTGATCATTTTTCGCGCAGAGTCTCCCTTCCATGCTGCAAGCAGTGAAACATGCCGCCATCGCCATCACGGTCACCCTGATCGCCGTATCTTCCGCCGCCGCCGAGCGGATCGAAGGACGGGTCGAGACGGGCGGCGCGCCGATTGCCGGAGCCGACGTGACCCTTTGGCTCGCGGGGCCGACCGCGCCGCAGAAGCTCATCGGGGCCAAGACGGATGACGACGGCATCTTCGAGCTGACGATCGCTGAAGGAACTGATGGCGCCAGCGTGCTCTACCTCGTCGCCGAGGGCGGCGAGGCGAAGACGGCAGCCGGCACGGGGCCGAATCCGGCAGCCACGCTGATGGCCACGTTGGGGACCGCCCCCCCGGCGCGCGTGACGATCAACGAGCTCACCACTGTGGCCTCCGCATGGACCGCAGCGCAGTTCCTTGACGGCACCGCGTTGTCCGGCAACGCCATCGGTCTGCGGATCGCCGCCGGCAACGTGCCGAACCTAGTGAACCTCGAAACGGGTGGCCTGGGCTCGGTCATCGTCGACCCGCTGAACGGGCCGCAAACCACGACCCTGGCCAAGCTGAACACGCTGGGCCTGTTGCTCTCGGCCTGCGTCACGGCGATCCCGGACGCCTGCGACAAGCTTCTTCGACGCGGCTACGCCGCCGGGCGGAACGACGCCGACCGACACGCTCTCCGCGGCGCAGAATATCGCCCGTCACCCCTGGCACAATGCGGACAAGCTCTTCGGGCTGCTGAACGACTTCTATCCCGTACCCGACGGCAAGCGGTATCGGGATGTGTCCCTCGTCCCCTACCTCTTCTATGCCCCCAGTGCCTGGACGCTGTCGCTGGTCTATTCCGGAGGCGGGTTTTTCGCGGTGGGCGGCGCCGCCATCGACGGCGAGGGCAACTTCTGGACCAACAACAACTGGCTGGTCGGCTCGCAGACCACGATCTTCGACCAGTTCGGTGGCGGCATCGGAAAGTTCGCGCCGGACGGCACGCCGTTGTCACCGATGATCACCGGTTATCGCGGCGGCGGACTCGACAGCCCCGGCTGGGGCATCGCCATCTCCCCGGATGACAAGGTCTGGGCCACCAATCTGATCGGGCGTACCATTTCCGTGTTGGACCGAGAGACCGGGCAGCCGCTGTCGCCCGAGACCGGCTACGACTTTGACGGCAAGCTCGGCCAGATGCAGGGTATCATCCTCACCCCCGATGGCGATGTCTGGACAGTCGACAACGAAAACGACCAGATCGTTCACCTTCCAGAGGGCGACGTGGCGCAGGGCCGCATTCTCGGCCGCACCGTCGACGGCAAGCCGGTCGATGGCGCGCTCCAGGTCAAGGGCCCCTTCGGCATCGCCATCGACCAGCAGGACCGGATCTGGATCACCAACAGCGGCTCCAACACCGTGACCCGCTTTCCGGCCAGCGACCCCGGCGACGCCGAGGAGATCGAAGTCGGCTTCAGCCCGCATGCCATCGCCATCGACAGCCAGGGCAACGCCTGGGTCGGCAACCTCGTCGGGCATCCGGACACGGCGGAGAAGCTGGCCCTGGTCAAGCAGAAGCTCGAAGCCGAGGCCGAGGCATTGGTCGGGTCGATGTCGGCTGACGACCGGGCCGCCCACATGTGGGTCAATCTGTGGGACATCATCAGCGAGTTCCCTGGTGGTGATATCTCGATGATCTCCCCCGATGGCACGGTCCACGGCCCTTTCAACGCAGGGGGAAGCATCACGGGGCCATGGGGTGTCGCCATCGACGGCAATGACAACGTCTGGGTTTCGAGCTCCACCAGCCATTCCGTCACCCAGCTCTGCGGCGTGCGCACGGAGACCTGCCCACCCGGCGTTGCTACAGGCGATGCCATATCGCCGAAGGGCGGCTACATCGGCGGTCTGCAGATCATTTCGGCCCTCGCCCTCGATCCCGCCGGCAATGCGTGGGTGGCCAACAGCTGGAACGACACGGCGGCCGGATTCAGTGAAGTGCCGCCCGAGGCGCATTCCACACGCTTTTCTGCCAACACCATGGTGGTCTTCTTCGGCGTGGCCAAACCGGTGCGCACGCCGCTGATCGGCCCGGTCGAAGCGCCATAGGCCGCCCCGGCGCCGGGTTGGCCAGCGCGCCTTCCGCCATGCAATCTTGGGTTGGGACGCCGCTGACGGCCAGTGGTACGGGCATCGGGTCAGACCAGTCGGAGAAGGTCTGGTGAGCCGCGACCATGTTGCAATTAATCGGGACGTTTGGGACGCCGATGCCAAGAATTGGGTGGCGACGGGCGAACGCCTCTGGAGCGCCGAACAGCCGGTTTCGGGGAACTGGGGAATAGGCGAGGCGTCCTTGAACCTATTGCCTTCCGACCTGGCGAACAAGGACGCGATCGAGCTGGGCTGTGGGGCCGGCTATGTTGCTGGTGACCCGCTCGCCCCTGTCTCGGGTCTGGCCCCCGCCAGGCTCGCCACACATGGGTCGCTCACTCCCGCGCCAGCAGGTTGCCGGCAGTGGCTTCGGGGATGGTCGCTTCGGCGATCTCCGCTGGGTAGCCGGCGATCTCGTTGCCGAGGCCGCCCTCGGCCGCCGTTGTCTCGGCCTCCGGCTCGGCGGTTCGGGGGCGTGGCGCAGGCGGGGCGGTAGGCGTGGTCGGCGTCGGGGTCGGCGTTTCGGCAACCGAAACGATAGGCACGCCCTTGGGAAAGATGATCTCGCGCGCCTCGTCCGGCATCGAGATGCCGTGCTCGGTGAGCGCCCGCTTGATCAGCCGTAGCGCCGAGGAGCGGACCCGCAGCGGCGAGAGGGTGCGGCCGTCGATCCAGAAATGGGCCCAGGTTGACCGTGGATGCCCCCAGCGCGTCGACCAGCACCATCGGCGGCGGATCATGCAATATTGCCTCGTGCGCGCGCAGCACCGCAACAATGACCTCCTGGGCGTCCGCGATCGAGTCGTCGTAGCCGATGCCGACCTCGGCGGTCACCCGCCGGGCAGGGGCCGCCGTGTAGTTGACGATCGTGCTCTTGAAGACGGTGGCGTTGGGGATCTGCACGTGGTTGCCATCGATCGTCAGGAGGATCGTCGAGCGCGTGTTCATGGTCTGCACGACGCCCTCGTGGTCGGCGACGGCGATGACGTCGCCCTGCTGGAAGGGCCGGCGGACGCTGAGGAAGAGCGAGGCCAGGAAGTTCTCGGCGATGTCGCGGAAGGCGAAGCCGAGGACGATGCCGATGATCCCGGCGCCGCCCAGCAGCGAGACCGCGAGCCCGGTCAGGCCGGCGATCTGCAGGACGATGTAGATGCCGAGCAGGAAAACGGGGATCGCGATGGCCCGGGCGATCAGGTCGCGCAGGAAGTCTTGATCGACGCGTGGCGCCAGGAGGCGCCGGATGGCCCCGGTCAGCGCGCTCGACAGCCACCAGGTCAAAGGCAGGATCAGGACGGCGAGCAGGATGAGCGGCAGGGCCACGGCGAGCTTGCGGGCGAGCCGCTCGACCTCGGCCAGGACCGGTGCCAGGTCCCAGTTGACCTCCTCGCGCACCGCGATGCGGTTGACGACGGCGACCACGTCCTCGGTGCGGCGCGCCACGTCGCGCGCCCATTGCTGGCGCTCCTCTAGCGCGGTGACGCCGTCGAGGAAGACGATGCCTTCGTCGACCACGACCGCGACGTTGCGGTACCAGCCCGCGGCATTCAGGATGCGCGCGATGCGCTTCTGGATGGCCTCGTCGCGGGCGTCGGGCTCGACCGCGACCGCCTGATCGGGGGTTGCGACCTCGGGCTCGCCAGCCGGCTGCGACAGCGCCGGCGTGACGGGCGCCAGCGCAAGAAGGACGAAGACGAGCGCCGCATCCAACCGTACCCGCCACGTGCTGCGCCTGGCCATGGGGTCCGGGCTCGGCCGCTGCGTTGCAGCCATCACCTTCCTCGATCCGACCGCCAGGGTGCAACCGAGGCCGGCAGGGTCAGCCATGGGCTGGGCTCGCCGCCGATTGAAGAAAAGGTCGAACTGGCATGGCTGCGCACCCGGTCCCTTGATCCACCCCGTCCCGAGCGATCGCCAGCCGATCGGTGGCGAGCGCGGTGTCACGCACGGGGCCCTGGATAACTTATGTCCGAGCCGTTGCTGCAAGGCTCGTGTGTCGGCGCCATCGTCGGTGAGGCTGTTGCCACCCGGGTGGCGCAGCCGCTGCTCGTGGATCGGTCTACGGCGCACGGAGAAAGGCGTTGCGTTGAGGGCGAATGTGATGCGCCACACAGTCCGTCCGGATGTCGGCTGCCACACCATCCTCATAGCCAGAAAGGATGATCATGAAGCCGTTTCAGAAAACCCTGACGCTCACGGCCGTCGGCGCTCTTGCATTGCTTGCCACGCCAGCCGGCCCGGTGCTGGCCGACCAGCAGAAATGGTCGTCGCAATACGTCCATTGGTCGTTCGACGAACTCGGTCGAGGAGGTGTGGAACATCGACCAGCAGGTCTCGATTCCGGTGCCCAACACGGCCGGCTACTGGCCGGTTCAATGGGGTTGGAACGAGATCAGCGACGGCGGCTACATGGGGCTCAGCAAGGCCAGGGCAGCCAGAACGTCCGGTTCTCGATCTGGAACGCGACGGATGCCAGTGGCCAACAGTGCCGGACGTTCGGCGGTGAAGGCATCGGCTACACCTGCGAGCTGCCGGTCGAGATCGATCCCGACAAGTTCTATCGCCTGAGGCTATGGCGGACCGAGGCGGTTGCCGATGGCCAGTGGTGGGGGGCGTGGGTGATCGAGGCGAACGCGGACGGTGACCTGGTCGAGCATCATATCGGCCAGATCAAGGCGCCGGTGGGTGCCAAGACCATCGATCCGCAGCGCATCAGCAACTTCGCCGAATATTTCGGTCCGGCGGTGCCGGCCTGCGCGGACGTGCCGTTGTCGATCGTCGGGTTCACCCCGCCGGCGGTCAACTACCACGGCGCCGGCACGGGCGTTTATGGCGGGTATTCCAGCTTTTCCCACTCCGACAAGGCCGAAGGCAACCTGTGCCAGGACGGCACGGAAAGCCAAGGCGCGTTCATCACCGCCAGGGTTCATGACTTCGGCTTTGCCGAGGGCGCCTTGGTGTTCATGGGCGGCCAGACGAGCGACCACGTGCTCGACGCCGCCAAGCATCCGACGCCCGACGACATGCCCGACAGCTAGCTCGCCCGATCGCCGCTGCCGTCGGGTGTATCGTCACCCGGCGGCATGTCGGTGGGGCGCAGGCCCTCGAATGAGAGGCGAGTGGCCGGGGCGCATCGCCGTAGCCGGAGCGGGCGCGGACGGCGGGCCTCGGTGAGGCAAAGCTTGTCGGAAGCGCCGGATCTGTCTTCGTCCGCATCGCTGAGGTGCACTGCGATTTGGAGGATATCCTGGCTGAAGCGGTCGAGATGGGTGTGGAGCACGGCCCAAATCCGAACGGGCACGTCTTCCCCGCCCGCCGCGTTCTCGTCGGTGTTGGTCTGAGTGTGGATGACCAGATCACTCTCCAGAACCGCCGCCGGCTTGGCGATGCCGAAGCAAAGAAGATTTGACCCAGGCCAGTGCGGAAGGCGATCGACCGGCCTGCGGTTCATCGCACGATAGCCCCGCTCGGCCCGGAACGCACTGATGTCGATCAGTACCGAACAGGGACTCGAAAGGTGCCCGTTTGTCGGCAGGCATAGCGGGTCTCGGGTTACCCGGTGGCCGGCGGCTGATGCCAGGCCAGCCGTGATTTATGAGCGGGTCGCACAATCTGCGCCGATCGTGACCCCGCCCGCGTGCGAAGCGGGCTCGATGGCCCCAGCGTCTCGAGGTCGACCAAAAGACAGGGCAATTCCTTCAGTCATTTTACCCAGTTTTTTTGAATTGCTTGTCAGTTGCACTCGAACAAAACAGCGAATTGGCCAAATTCGTCGACTTTATATTTTATTGATCAAATGAAGTCCAAAATAAAAATTGACTTGAGACT